>CAZKFD010000035.1:0-22005 GCA_964551995.1 uncultured Eubacteriales bacterium | reverse complement strand
ATCTCGGCCTGGCCGTCGCCACGGGCTCGCTCCTGGCCCTGGCCGTCTGGGCGGGAATATTCCTTTTCTTCAACTTCATCGCCGGGTTCGAGGAACGACTCCTTGAAGAGAAATTCGGGGACGTTTACAAGAGCTATAAGGCAAGAACGGGCAAGTGGGTCCCGCGGCTCGGCAGAAAATAGAGAGGCCCAGTCCCCCGGTCTCTGAGAACCTTTTGGCAAGCATGATCGTATTTAGAGATTGCAGGAGGGACGGCTCGGTTCCGGCCGGACGGTCCCCATCTCATATCGGGACGCTTTCCCGCGGGAAGCGTCCCCGTATTGTTTCGCTCGTACGATCGGCCGCACGCCCGCCCGCGTCGACGATCGCATTCCCGCTGGACAGGAGGCGCCGATGACCGAAGCCATCGCCGTCAAGGCCCTGCGCAAGAACTACGGGGGGCTCACGGCCGTGGACGGCATCAGCTTCGACGTTCGCCCGGGGGAGATCTTCGGCGTCGTCGGGCCCAACGGCGCGGGCAAGACGACGACCATCGAGTGTCTCGAGGGCATGCGCGTGCCCTCGGCCGGCGTCCTCAGCATCCTCGGCCTCAACCCCCAGCGCGACGGCTACGCCCTCCGCGAGCGGATCGGCGTCCAGCTCCAGCAGAGCTCGCTCCCCGACGACCTCAAGGTCTGGGAGGCCCTGGATCTTTTTGCCTCCTACTACCGGAAGCCCGCGCCGTGGGAACCGCTCCTCGAGGAGCTGGGCATCGCCGACAAGCGCGAAGCCCGCTTCGCCAAGCTCTCCGGCGGCCAGAAGCAGCGTTTGTTCATCGCCTTGGCCCTGGTCAACGACCCCGAGCTCGTTTTCCTCGACGAGCTCACGACCGGGCTCGACCCCCACGCGCGACGAGCCATGTGGAACCTCGTCCAGGGCATCCGCGGCCGCGGCAAGACCGTCTTCCTAACCACCCACTACATGGAGGAGGCCGAGCACCTCTGCGACCGGGTCATGATCATCGACCACGGCCGGATCGTGGCCCTGAACACGCCGGGCAACCTCGTTGCCAACCTTCGCGCCGAGACCCGGATCATCTTCACCGCCGGGGCCGGCTACGACCCGGAGCCCCTGCGCGCCGTTGAGGGCGTGACGCGCGTCGAACGCTCCGGCGGCAAGGTCACCGTGGCGGGGCGCGGCGACCGCCTCGTCATACTGGTTGTCAACGCCCTCGACGCGGCCGGCGTGCGCATCCGCAGCCTCCGCACCGAACAGCCGAACCTCGACGACGTCTTCATGGCCATGACCGAGGACAAGACGGAGGCGAGAGGAGGCGCGCGATGAAGGCCCTCTTCAAGCTCATCTGGGTGGAGTTCAAGCTCTACATACGCCAGCCGCAGGCGGCCTTCTTCTCCCTGGTTTTCCCCCTGCTCCTTCTCTTCATGTTCGGGAGCATCTACGGCAATAAGTCCACGCCGTTTTTCGGCGGGCATGGCATGGTCGACGTCAGCACGCCGGCCTACATCGCCATCATCATGGGCTCGACGGGGCTGATGTCGATCTCGATCATCGTCAGCACCTACCGCGAGCGGGGGGTATTGCGGAGGTTCCGCGCGGCCCCCCTGCGCCCGACGGCCATCATCGGCTCCCAGGTGGCGGTCAACTTCGTTATGACTCTCGCCGGGGCCCTGATTCTCGTCGCGGGCGCCGTGCTGGCCTACCGCATGCGGTTTGCGGGCTCGGTCGGCGCCGTCTTCGCGGGCTTCACCCTGAGCACGCTGAGCTTCTTCGCCATCGGCTTCGTCGTAGCCAGCGTGTCGCGGACCTCGCGCGTTGCCCAGATCCTGGCCATGCTGCTCTATTTCCCGAACATCTTCCTCTCAGGCGCGACCGTGCCCAAGGAGATCTTCCCGCCGGCCTTGCGCTTAATCAGCAAGGCCGTGCCCATGACCTACGTCGTCGACCTCCTCCAGGGCCTTTGGTTCGGAAGTCCCTGGGCGAAGCACGTCACGGAGGTCGCCGTGCTCGCGGCCCTGCTTGTCGTCGGGGTGATCCTCTCGGCGAAGACGTTCAGGTGGGAATAGGCGGGAGCGCGGATCAGCGTGGTTGGGCCAGAGCGATCAGGGCCCGGAGCAGCTTGTAACCCTGGATGTAGTCGCCGCTCTGGAAGGCCGCGATCCGCGCGCTCAGCCTCTGCACCCCGGGAAGCGCGACGGCCATGTCCGCCTGGCCCGCGTTCGAGAACTCGACCTCGAACTTGCAGGGTGAAGCGAAGCGGTAGGGCTTGACCGCGCCGGGCTTCTGGAGGGCGTCGGCGACCCGGTCGCGGATCGCGCGCCGGGCGTCGGCCATCGGGATGAGCCGCGCCGCCGTCCGGGCGATGCCGTCCTTGACGGGCGCCGTGACGACACCGCTTCCGAGGACGATCTTCGCTTCCTTGCAGACCGCGACGTCTCCACTGACGAAGGCCACGGGCACGCCGTAGGCGCCGGCGACAGCCGCGTTGATCCCGAGCTCGCCGACCTCCGCGCCATTGACCTTGACCATCCGGACGACGCCCGAAGAGAAGGTGTGGTCGAGGACCGCGTCCTGGGCGCCCGCCTGGGCATGGTAGCCGACGAAGAGGCAGGCGTTGAAGGAGTCGTCGATCCCCTGCATCATCCCGAGCGGCTTGGGCGAGCCCGAGATGAGGACGGCTCTAGGGCTGAGGTCCGCAGGCAGAATGTTCCTCATGTTCCCGTGGGCGTCGTTGACGATGATCTCGCTCGCCCCGGCGCGCAGGGCGCCGTCGATCGCGGCGTTGACGTCGTCGGTCATCCACTTGCGGGCCGCCTCGTAATCGCGGCCCTCGGGAGAGGTCTGGTCGGTCGAGACGACCCCGGTGATCCCTTCCATGTCGGCCGAGATGTAGATCTTGAGACTCTGGCGCTGCTCCGCGGGAGGTTCCGCGGAAAGCAGGGGGAAGATGAGCGCGGCGAAGGCCGCGAGGGCGAACAATCCGATGACGCTCTTTTTCATGATTTTCATGACGCCTCCTCTCTCAATCAATGACGATCCGGCTCTGACGATTCGGCTATCCAGACCATTATATCCGATTTTCCGTGAATCACATCGCGTGGCCGCATAGCGCCGCGGTCCGCGAGTCAATGGTCGTGGATCGCGAGCCTGTGTCTGCAAGCCCAGTCTGATGTGTGCTGACAAAGCCCAGAGCTCCACAATCTCGCTCTCACTTCCCCTTGTATTCGTATTTAGCCGCCAGCGCCTCGTCGTAAGCGGCGCGGCGGCCGGGACAGGAGGCGCGCTCGCAGAGCTGGCAGGACATGAAGCCCTCCTCGGATGGAAAGAGGATGCCGGAGATTGACTTCCGCGGGACCATGAGGAGGCTTTCGGTCAGGCGCACGCCGACGAGCCGCTCCGTGTCGCCGAAGATCGAGAAGAGCTTCGTCTGCTCGGTGATGGGCCAGTCCTCGAGCGACCCGGGGTCCATGCTCGAGAGACCGCCGAAGCCCCAGCGCGCCGCAAGCGAGTTAGCGAGCCAGGCGGCCCCGCTCTCGAGGGCCAGGTTGGCCATTTCCTCGAGGTAAAACTGCCGGAGGAGATCTCCCGAGGACGAGGCCGCCGCTTCGAGCGCCGGCCCCGCGGTCATGATGAACGGGAAGACCTTCTGGGCCTGCTCGAGGTTGCGGCGCAGAATGCGGCTTTGGAAGGTGACGCCCGCGACCTCCACCGTGTCCTCTCCTTTCGCCCCGATGTAGGAGATTTCATAGACGGCGCGAAGGTGAATGAGCAAGCTGGCTTGAGCGATGAGGGTGGCGAGGTCGGGCGAGCCGAGACGGGACGGATTATGATGGAGACGCGCGGCGACCGCGGCGGAGTCTAGGGTGAAAGGAACGCGATCGATCGTTTCCATGGCTATGTGAGGTGCTCAATAATGCGCGCTGCGCTCAGCTCACTGGGCTACGGGCACCGGGCACATTATGATTACCCTAAATTGGCCGAATGAATCAACCTCCCCCCTATTTTTCACGAATGCGGCTCCCGGACGACGCGTTCACCATGATTCCATCGGCAAATTCATACGCAATAAGTAAGCGCAAGAAATTCAACCCGGCAAGCGATTCAATTGACATCTCACGGCTCGGGCTTATAATCTCTCAGTAATAAGGACTTCGTAACCGGGGGAGACGAACGATCAAAAGCCCGTTTCTGGACGCGCTCGCCGAGAGGGTCCTGCTCGCCGATGGCGGCATGGGAACGATGCTCTACACCAAGGGCTTCTACCTCAACACCTGCTTCGACGAGCTCAACCTGGCCAACCCGGGAGTCGTCCAGGAGATCCACCGCGCGTATGTCCGGAGCGGCGCGGACATCATCGAGACCAACACCTTTGCGGCGAGCCGTTTCAAGCTGAAGAAATTCGGGCTTGACGACAGGGTGGCCGACATCAACCGGGCCGGGGCGCGGATCGCCCGCGAGGAGGCCGGCTCGGCTGTTTTCGTGGCCGGCTCGATCGGGCCGCTCGGCGTCAAGGTCGAACCCTGGGGCCCCGCCGCATCCTCGGAGGCGGAAGACGCGTTCGCCGAGCAGGCCGCCGCCCTCCGCGAGGGCGGAGTCGACCTGTTCATTCTCGAGACCTTTTCCGACCTCAACGAGATCGAGCTCGCAGTCCGGGCCGTGCGGAGGTCGAGTCCGGACATGCCCCTCATCGCCGAGATGACCATCAGGGAAGACGGAAACAGTCTCTATGGGACCGCGCCCGAGGTCTTCACGAAGGAGCTCGAAGCCCTGGGCGTCCAGGTCGCCGGGGTCAACTGCAGCGTTGGGCCCGCGCCCATGCTCCAGTGCATCGAGCGCATGGCCAAGGTGACCGCTCTTCCGCTCTCCGCCATGCCCAACGCCGGCCTTCCCCGCGAGGTCGACGGCCGGAACCTCTATCTCTGCTCGCCCGACTACATGGCCGAATACGCCAGGCGCTTCATCATGGCCGGAGTGAGGGTCGTCGGCGGGTGCTGCGGTACGACTCCGGCCCACATCAAGGCGATGCGTTCGGCCATAAGGGCCCTGCAACCGCCGAAGCGGGCCATCCCGGCCGCCGTCCATCCCGCCGAGACCGAAGGGGCGCCGCAGATGCCCATGCGCGAAAAGTCCGCCTTCGGCAGGAAGCTCGCGGAGGGCGCTTTTGTGACAAGCGTCGAGGTCGAGCCGCCCCGCGGCCACGACCCCTCCCCGGCCATCAAAGCCGTGCGTATGCTCGAGAAGCGCGGCGTGGACGCGATCAATATCCCCGACGGGCCCCGGGCCAGCGCCCGCATGAGCCCTATGGCCCTGGCCTCGATCCTGGCGGCCTCGACGAAGCTCGAAATCATCCTCCATTACACGTGCCGCGACCGGAACCTCCTCGGGATGCAATCGGATTTTCTGGGCCTCCAGGCGCACCGCATCCGGAACGTCCTGATCATCACGGGCGACCCGCCGAAGCTCGGCGATTATCCGGACGCCACGGCTGTCTTCGATGTCGATTCGATTGGCCTCACCGGCTTCGTCGCCTGCCTCAACCGCGGTTTCGACATCAGCGGGCGGAAAATGGACAAGCCGACGACTTTTCTCGTCGGCGTCGGGGTCAACCCCGGGGCCATCGACCTTGAAAACGAATTGAGGCGGTTCGAGCGCAAGGTGGAGGCCGGGGCGGAATTCGCCATCACACAGCCGGTTTTCGACATCGGCCTCCTCGAGCGGTTCCTGGAGCGGACGCGGGCCTGCGGGATCCCGGTCCTCGCGGGTCTCTGGCCGCTCTGGAGCCTGCGGAACGCCGAATTCATGAACAACGAGGTCCCGGGCATAACCATCCCGACCGAGATCATGGAGCGGATGCGCCGGGCGCAGGACCAAGACCCGGAGAGCGCGCGGCGGGAGGGCGTCGAGATCGCCCGGGAAATGCTGGCGAGGATCAAGAGCATGGTCCGGGGAGTGCAGGTCAGTCCGCCGCTCGGAAAATACGAACTGGCGATTGAAGTGTTGGAAGCTCTGTAGGGGGAACTCGGCGCCCTAAGCTTTTTTGTGCTGCGCCCGGATATGGGCGAGATATCTCTTGAGCGACGGGTCCTGCCCCAGGAGAGCGTCTGACGCGGCCACGGCGGCCTGGATATCCGCGTCGAGAGGGTCGCAGATCGCGGCGTCGAGGCCTTTCGCCATGGCCAAGGCCAGGAATGTCCGGTTGAGGAGCCGCCGCTGGGGGAGGCCGAAGGAAACGTTGCTGATCCCAGCGATCGTCTTTGCGCCGGCGAGCGAGCGCTTGATTGTTTCCACAGAGTCGAGGAATACCGGGCCGGTCCTGTAATCGACCCCGATAGGCCTGACGAGCGGGTCGATGAAGATATCCTCGAGCGCGAGGCCGGCCGCGCGCAGGATTTCGGTCATTTTGCGGGCGCGGGCGAGTGCGACTTCTGGGCTGAGCGGAGGCCCTTCTTTATCCAGGCAGAGGGCGATCACCCGCGGCTTATGCCGTCTGATCAAGGGGATCATGGCGTCGAGGCAAGCGCTTTCCCCCGAGAGCGAGTTCAGGAGCGCCCGGCCCTTGTGGATCGACAGCGCGGCCTCCATAGCTTCGGGGTTCGGCGTATCGAGCGAGAGGGGCGCGCGGACTGTGCCCTGGATGAGCGGGATAGCCCAGCGCAGGGTTTCGATTTCGCCGTCCAGCATGGCGGCCGCGTTGAGGTCGATGTAGACGGCGCCGGCTTTTTCCTGGCCGAGCGCCTGGCCGCAGATGTACTCGGCATCCCGCTTTTGCAGGGCCTCAAAGACGGCGCGCCGGCTGGAATTGAGCCTCTCGCCGACGATGATCACCGACGCCCCTCCTCTCCTATTCGCGAGGGAAGATAGCATATCCGCTGAAAGGAGGCAAGGAACTGAGCACGTTCAACCCAGGCGGCCTTCCAAATGAAAAAGCGGGGGAAACCTTCTAGAGGGCAAATGCCCTCTCAATCTTAAAAAAGAACATGAAACTCGTCGAAAAGCGCACGGCAACTACGAAGAACCAGAAGATTGTATGCGTCCACCTAAGGCCCTTGTGGACGCGGCATCTTCAGTGATTGCGGGCCGCGACCGCGGCGGGGTCAGGGGAGAAAGGGATGCTGTCGATCGTTTCCATGACCATATAGGCCGTCCCATGCCGTGCTGCGAACATTGCTCTCCGGACGACAGGCACAGGCGCTCGGCCTCCGAGCACTCAGCAATCCATGATTACCGCAAATAACCTCACTGAATCAACCAAGAAACGGATAAATCGCGCTTTGCTCCCTGCCGAGATAGCAAATTATCTTATTGACCAAAAAACTATGAAAATAAATTGCCGTCGGACTCATTTTCTCCTCTCTGAATATTTACAACCGAGGCAATTCGGCGATCCCGCCTTGGCCGATGAAGTCCTAATAGCGAGGCTTCGGGTGTAAATCCCCTTAGAACGTGCAGCCGTTCGCCCATATCACTGATATTGACTTTGAAATCGAGTAAGGCTATAATTTCAGTCGGGATAGAGAAGCGAGGGCTGCAAATAATGGCTGCAAACCTTGGATTGCAGACATTTTCATCCACGGTCATAGCTACCATTGGGCGGTCATCTTTAGCTCATGCGGTTGAAAGCGTGCTCTCACAAGATGTTCAAGGGGAAAACTTCGAAGTCATCGTTGTCAACGACTCAGGCCGTCCACTGAAGTCTGAAGAATGGCAACGCTGCGATCGCGTTCGCATCCTCGAAACGAACCGTTATGAGCGGTCTGTCGCGCGAAACACCGGAGCGGCCGTGGCCCGTGGAGAATATCTCCATTTTCTGGACGACGATGATTGGATGTTGCCGGGAGCATTCAAAAAGCTCTGGGCCTTGGCGCGCGCCACTAATGCCTCCTGGGTTTACGGGAAAACGCGGTTTGTCAACAGAGAGGGGAAAGTTTTATCGGAAAGCCAGATGGAGGCCGACGGGAATGTCCTCGTCGAAGTCATGGCCGCGGGGTCCTGGCTCCCGACAACGGCCTCCCTTGTCAAATCGCGTGACTTCTTCAAAATCGGGGGTTTCGACCCTAAACTGGCCTTATGCGAGGACAAGGATATGTGCCGGCGCATCGCGCTTATCGGAGATTTCGCCCATACGAGCACCCCGCTGGCTTGCGCCCTGATCGACCGAGCAACCAGCACTTCTCACTATGAAAAATCACTTTATTATAACCAATGGTCCCGGGATAAGGTCTTGGCGGAGAAGGGTTCCTTCGGTCGCATGCTCGCTTCCGCCACGACCCCGTTCTGGCGGGGCCGCATGATTCGAGTTTACCTGACAGGGATAGTTTGGAACATCAATAAGATCAACGCCTGGAAAGCCGCCCGCCGATTCGGCGAGGCCTTCGTCACTCTGCTTCTGTCCCTTTTTTCGATAATCTCCCCGGACTTCCTGCACGGCATCTATTGGTCAAACGATCGATTTATCTAGTTCCTAGCGGCCGTACCTGGCCAAAGCCTGACGGGCGAGGGCGGTTCGATCGATCTTGCCGCTGGACGTCATCGGCAAAGAGCTCAGGACCTCAAAAATTTCCGGGATCATGTACTTGGGCAGATAAGCCGCACAAAAAGCGGCGAGTTCCTGCGAGTTCAACCGGCTGCCCTCAGTGACAGAAACAAAAGCGACAATCCTGTTCCCGATCAACTCGTCAGGCAGCCCGACGACGGCGACCCGGCCGACAAGGGGGTGGTTCGTGAGAATTCGCTCGATCTCTTGGATCTCGATTCGGTAGCCGCGGCTCTTGATCATATGATCCTTGCGGCCGACAAAATAATAATTCCCGTCCTCATCCATCCGGACGATATCGCCCGTTCTGTAGACCCGGGTCCAGGAATCGGGATCCCGAGGGTCTGCCACGAACTTCTCCCCGGTCAATTTCAGATCCCGCCAGTAACCCAGTGCTACCGTGGAGCTTTTTACGTAGAGCTCGCCCTCCAGGCCGGGTGACGAAATGACCTGGCCATGATCGTCGACCGCGAAAACCTCGAAATTGGGGAATGGTTTTCCGATCGGGATCCGCTCTCCGCCGGACCCCAAAAGCTCTCCGACTCGAAAGCACAGCGAAGAATTGGCCTCTGTCTGTCCATAAATATTGAAGAACTCTGCTTTGGGCATGAGGCGTCTCAGCAGTTCGAGGTATCTCGAAGGCATCACATCCCCTGAGAAATGTACGAGGCGCAGGTTCTCGAAGGGAAACCGATCAATCTTCCCCTTCTCCGCAAGCAAGACAAGCACGGAGGCCGCCGAATTCCAGACAGAGATCCTTTTGTCATGCATGTACTCGGCGAGCCTTATGGGAAAAGCGGAAAGATATTCGGGGAACAGGACAATCGTCGCCCCCGATTTCATCGCAACATAGATATCGAAGACCGAAAGGTCGAAATGGAGCGGTGCGTGACTGGCAAACCGGTCGTCGGCCTTTATAGAAAAATACCGGTTCGCCATATTCACGAAGGCGAGCGCGTTGGCGTGAGAGATGGCGACACCTTTGGGTGTTCCGGTCGAACCGGACGTATAGAGGATGTACGCGAGGCTGACATCCGCCATATGAACCGGCAGAAATCCCAAGGCGGCTTGGGCGAATATTTCACTCCATAAAACGGCACCCTCCGGCCAATCTTCCCGAGAGGCCGGCTGATCGACGAAAATGAAGCGAAGGCCTTTGATCCGCTCCGTCTCGATGCGGGGGATCTGTTTCCGGAAATGGTCGGAGGATGTCACAAGAGTCCGAATGCCGCAATTTTCGATGATGAACGTGGCACGGCCGGCCGGCAACTGGGGATCAATCGGGACATAAGCGGCGCCGGCCTTGAGGATACCGAAAACCGAGATGATGGCCTCCGGGGATTTGGATAACAGAATCGCCACTCGATCGCCTATCTTGACACCGGAACGGACCAAGAACCCCGCCAGAGCGTCGCTGGCGTGATCGAGCTCGGAATAGGTGACCTCGCGGTCGAAGAAGACGAGCGCGATCCTCTCCGGCATCGACACAGCGGCCGATTTCAGGAGGTCGTGGAGCAGGAAATTTTCCATGGACTCCGTGAAGCGTTCCTATAGGCCCAGCCAGCTCGCAATGGTGTTTCTTTGGATTTCCGAAGTCCCGGAATAGATCCCCCCGGCCACGGCGTCTCTTAGATATCGCTCGATGCCGAACTCGGTCATGTATCCATAGCCGCCGTGGATTTGGATGGCATCAAGACTGGATCTAACGAAACTCTCGCTCACGAACAACTTGGCGATCGCCGATTCGAGCGGCGCCCTTTGCCCCTGGCTCTTGAGCCAAGCCACTTTGTAAAGAATGAGCCGCCCCAATTCAATACGGACCTTCATATCCGCGATCTTATTAGAAACGGACTGGTATTTGCCGATCGGATTCCCGAATTGGCGCCTGACCTTGGCATAATTGACACAGGATTCCAGCTGAGCTTCCATCGCCCCTAGGTGGCAGGCGAAGAGGCAGCTTCGTTCCCACTCCATTTCAGAATTAAAAATCAGAGCGCCCTGTCCTTCCTTTCCGAGCCTGTTTGTTTCGGGGACTTCACAGTCGTTCAGGATGATCTCCCCGGTGGGCGCTGTCCTCAAACCCATCTTATCGAAAGCCTGGCCCACAGAGAATCCCGGGAATGTCTTCTCGACGATAAAGGCCGTGATCCCCGCGAACCCCGGCTGTTCCCCGGTTCTGGCAAAGACAAGCAAGAGGTCCGCGATGGGACCGTTTGAAATGAACATTTTGGACCCGGTCAAGAGGTAACGGTTTCCGTCCTTCACGGCCCTCGTCTGCAGGCTGAAGGCATCGGACCCGGAGTCGGCCTCGGTGATCGCATGCCCCCCGATCAACTCGCCCTTTGCCAAACCGGGGAGATAGCGCCCCTTTTGCTCATCGGTGCCGAAATGGGCGATCGGGATTTCGCAAGTGAGAATGTGGGAGGCGAGAGCAAAGACCAGCCCGCTATCCGGGCAGGAATATCCGAGGCCCTCCATAACCAGAAGGCAAGACATGATATCTCTTTCGAGCCCCCCGTACCCGCTGGGGACGACAAGAGATTGGAGGCCGAAGCGCGCACATTTTCTCCAGCCCTCCCAATCAAACTCCGCCTTCTTTTCCCGCTCGGCAGCGCCGGCGGCAAGTTCGCGGCGGGCAAACTGGATTACGGATTCCTTGAGCCGGATCTGTTCTGAATCAATTGAAAAATCCATGCCGTCCTCCTCCCCGACTGCACGGAATCGAGCGATGGATGGTTCTTTGTCTATGGCCCTTGCCGCAAGCGGATTTTATCATTTTCGGGATTCAGGCTTATTTTTCTTCTGCCCTCGTTTGGAGAAAAGGCGTTCCTTCCGCGCGCCCATTCCCGCCAAGACATGTATCAAGGCCCACGCAGCGAGGTGAGACGAGACGGACCTCGGGTCCGAAAGGGGGTAGACCTCAACGTAATCCAATCCCGAAATCCCTTCTTCGCCGAGCCGGAAAAGAGCATAGAATAATTCCTGGGGATAAAGCCCGTTGAAATCGATCGGCCCGCCGGCGTTATAGGCGACATCGACGCAATCGCTGCAGATGGTGACGTAAATCCGTTCGGTCCCCCGCTTCGAGATGGAGATGGCTTCGTCGATTATTTTCTCGATCCCATTCTGCCTGATCTGATTAATGTCAAAAACGGTCGCTCCCATCTTCCTGGCAAATTCATACTGGGCCCTGGAATTGCGAGGACCCCGGATGCCGATGTGAACGAGGCTCTTGTTCCGGACCTTATCGAGCTCGGCCAGCCGATAGATCGGCCCGCAGCGGGGAAAGTCATCCGGGCCGAAGCTCTTCAGGTTGTCGAAATGAGCGTCGAAATGAATAATGCCGATCTTGCCGGAAGCGTGCCGGCCGAGGGCCCTGACGATCTCGGGCGTAAAAGAGTGGTCGCCTCCCAAGGTAAACGGGATACTCCCTGCCCTGTAAATGGCGTCAGCCATCTCGAAGACCTTGGCCATGGTGTCGCGGGAGTTATTCGGATTTACGGAGATATCGCCGATATCCCCCATTTTTATGGTGTCAAAAAGGTCCACATCGTATTCGGGCAAGTAGCCTCCATAGCGGGCGGCGGCATGCCGAATGGAGCGGGGCGCGAGCTCGCAGCCTGAATAAGAGCCCCATGTCACGGCCCCTTCCCAGGGAACTCCCGAGACGATGACATCGAATCCCTTGGGCAGATGCTCCACATCGAGAACGCGGACTCCCAAAAAGGACGGCGTATCGCCATAAACGGTGGGCATGAGGTTTTTCCGGTTCAAAATCATAGGAATATTCTTGTCTGGCATGAAATCTTCACCTCCTTCGGCTCAAAAGCCTATTGGCATCTCGAGTCGGACCGTCATGGCCGCCAGGCCGGATCAAGCCTAATGCGAATAAAGACCGATTTCATTGAACTCGGCGATATCTTCTGAGCGTCAGGAATCGGCTGGCGCGCACTTTCCCGAGCTCTCTCCACTTGAGCATCCTATGCATCCAAAGAGCCGCCAGGTTGTCGGACCAATAGTAGCCATAAACGCGTTCGATCCCGCGCTCACGAAGCTTTAGCAAAAAACTGCCCTGGACATATGTGGCCATATTGCGTCCTCTCATCGCGGGGACAAGAAACATGTCGAACGCGTAGGCATATTTCCCGTGCGGGGAGATGCCGAGCCATTTCAGGTCGCCATGTTCGGGGGATCCGGGCGACAGGGCGGGAGAAGAGTACCAGAGATCCGCAACCATCTCCCGGCCCCTGAGAAGCCCGTAGCCCAAGAGTCCCTTCTTGAGGTTTCTGTAAGCCTTGAGCCTCCTGTTCTTGAACTGATAATCGTATCGACCGTTCTTGAAGAATCCGGGATCAATATCGAGGCACTTCAGCCCCTCACCATGGGGTCCGGCCAGATAAGGCTGCACATTCTTAAGATCCATTTCCACCGGGACAGCAATCCGTCCCGAATAGACAACCTCGCGGATCACAGACCGGAGACCGCTAATCCTTACGTTGTCGATGACGTGAAATAGGCGCATGGCCAGATAATCGATCATGATCCGCTCTCGATGACGCCTTAGCCCCGTTCCTCGCACTCGTGAGCGATCAACTCGTCACCCTCGAACCTTGGCTCTTATCAGGGCCGCAATGGATGCGACCGTCTCAAAATTCTCAGGAACGATTTCTTCGTCCCCGAGTTTAACGGAGAATTTCCTCTCCAGAAAATCCAAAAGTTTTTGAATTCCCAAGGAGTCGATAACACCCGACTCGATGAGCGAGTCATTGTCGTTGACAGCAGCGCCCTGGCCCGCGAGCAAGTCGGATTGAATAAAACCGCGAATCTCGTCTTTTAAGTCCATCTCGAACTCCCGAAGTGAAAAAATCGCCTACTCTCAATCTGTCAGCTTGGCCCGCCCCAGGCATCGAATAGCCCCAACGATCTTTCTCCTCGCATAATAGTCGACCCCTCGAAATCTGTCAATATCAGAGGCCATCTCCTTGACACATGTTTTCCTCCTGTCCTATAGTGTTTCAAGAAGATCGACCCGACGCCAAGGTCTTTAGAGCATGCCGGTCATCCACGAATGCCAACTGCAAGAACTCATTACAACAGGCCAGCCGCCCTCGCGCCCTGAATATCTGCGCCAGCGAGTGCTCAAGTTATTCAGAAAATCGCTCCCTAAGAAATATATTTTCTTAGGGAATCGTCTGAAGCGCAGGCTAGGTCTTATCCCCTTTCAGGCATGTCTTCCGAGTCCCGTTGAACTGAAGACGGGGGACTTGGTTCGAGTCAAGTCAAGAAAGCACATATTCGCGACTTTGGATTCGCGCAACAAGCTCGGCCAGCTCACCTTTGATGAGAAAATGTGGCAGTTCTGCGGAACGACCCAAAGAGTCTTCAAAGTGGTCCAACTAGAAAACGTCATCTGCGACGGCAAAATAGCCCTGGGGAAATGCGACCGATGCTGCTATTTTTTTTGGCGAAAGTAATGGCTCGAGAAGATTGAGCCGAAGAGCGCCGGAGCTGAGACGGGAATAATGCTCTGATAATTTGTCCGGGATCGAACAGTGATCGCACGCTATCGGCCTCATCACCTCCGGAAGGGAGTCATATTGCTCGGCGGAGATTTTCAAGCCCTCGGGGCTGCCCGGAGTCTGGCCGTCCGCAATGTTCCCGTCGTTCTTGTCGACGATGAGCCCAATATCGCTCGATTCTCGAATCGCCTCGCCGATCGAATCCGGTTCAAGGCCCTCCATGATCCTCTGAAGTTCTCGGAGGGTCTGATCGCTCTCGCCCGACAAGAGGGCCTGAAGGGTTGGATGCTGCTTCCGAACGATGACGAACTCGTCAAGCTCCTGGCAATCAACAAAGACGCCTTGTCCGAATGGTTCATCGTGCCGGTTCCCTCATGGTCCATCGTGCGGAAATATTACTATAAGAATGAAGCCTATGAATTGGCGCGGAGAATTTCGGTGCCGGTTCCCACGATCTACTCCGGCCGTACTATCGAGGACATCTTGGCTTTAAGGCCTGCCTTTCCTTTGGTGCTAAAACCCAGTTCGAAGGAGCGTTACTACCCTCTGGCAAGAAAGAAGGCCATAAGGGTGGATACTGCGGCGGAGTTGCGGAGGGAGTATCAGGATATGTCGGCGATTATCAAGCCGGAGGAGATCATTGTCCAAGAATTCCTTCCCGGCGGCGGAAAGAATCTTTATTCTTATGCCGCATTTTACGACGGCCATAAAATCGCCGCGGGCATGGCGGCGAACCGGATCCGTCAGCATCCTCCGGAATTCGGTCATGCGACGACATTCGCGATGTCCGTGAACATTCCAGAACTCAAAGCGCTGTCTGAACGCTTATTTCGGGAGATCGGCTTCTACGGGATCGCCGAGGTCGAATTTATGTGGGATGAAAGGCAACACACATACAAGTTCATTGAGATCAACGGCCGGATTTGGGGGTGGCATACCTTGGCCCTGGCGGCCGGCATTAACTTTCCCTATATCCTCTTCGAGCACCTGATGGGACTGGAGATCGAGCTCCAGACTCCAAGGGTCGGGGTGAAATGGGTCCGCCTCATCACGGACGTCCCCACCTGCGTCAAGGAAATCCTGTCCGGGAGCATGACGGTGAATGATTACGCACATTCGATGTCGGGCCCGAAGGAATTCGCCGTGTTTTCTTTCGGCGACCCTCTCCCCTTCTTCACGGAATTTTTTTTAATCCCCTACTTGTGGTGGAAGCGCGGATTCTGAAAGAAGGACGAAGGGAATGACGTGGTTAGCGTATGTCCTGGGCGATATCGCCGTCTTTTGCGCACTCATGCTGCTTGTCTGGAAAGCGGAACTGCGGCTCAGATGGGCCCTGCCTTGGGCTTTGATCATCTGCCCAGGTTGTCTCTGGCTGGCTCATCAACTCAGTCTCCACATCCCCGGCTTCTCCTTCGGCCTCCAGGTCCTCGCGGGGCTTTTTTTGTCTCTTGCTGCGTCCGCCTTCGCCGTCCTGTTGCTATTTTTCCGCGATCCGGCGCGAACGATCCCTCGGGATCCTCGGGCGATCCTGTCTCCGGCCGACGGAAAAATCCTTTATATAAACTGCGTGGCGGACGACGAATTTCCGGTCGCAGTTAAAAAAGGCAAGCACATCCCCCTGAGGGAGTTCACAGGAGAAACGCTCCAGCTGACGCACGGCCTTCAGGTCGGAATCATGATGAGCTATCTCGATGTGCATGTCAATCGGGCCCCGATCGGGGGGACGCTCGAACGTGTTAAGAGGATTCACGGAGGCTTTCACTCCCTTAAACACATGGATTCGTTGCTGGAAAATGAGCGCATTTTCTCCATAATACGCGGGCCGGATATTCGGGTCGGAATTGTCCAGATTGCCTCCCGGGTGGTCCGAAGGATTGTTCCCTTTGTCAAGGAGGGCGATATCGTCTGCCAGGGCGACAGGATCGGCGTGATCCGTTTTGGCTCGCAGGTGGATGTTCTCATCCCGAACGGACAAGGCGTCTCGGTGCTGGTGGAGAGGGGAGATTATGTCAAAGCAGGGCTTTCGGTTCTGGCACGGTTAAACGTCTCAAATGATACCATGTAACGGGAGGGAACGCTCGGTTCATAGCGGCCTCTTTACGTTGCCTCTTTACGCAGCTTGATTTCCCGGTAATTATTAATTATAATCGTTAAGCCAAGGTCGAGATTCTTCAAGAGGTTAAGGGGATAATTTACGTGCGCCTTAACAAAACGGGAGACTCGAAGCGTTTACGGGATACACAGAACCCGCCACGCGTTTATTCAGCAGATAAAATCAAAAATGGGGTTCGGGCTAAGAGATGACATTTCTCAATTTATATTACCAGATGAAGCCCATGATCCCCAGAAGATATCAGATCATGATCAGAAGGCGGGTCGCCGCCTATAAACGGAAAGTTTATCGTGATATCTGGCCGATAAATCCGGCGGCATTAAAAACGCCTGAGGGCTGGAGAGGGTGGCCGGACGGGAAGAAATTCGCCCTGGTTCTGCAACACGACGTCGATACCATTCGAGGGACCATGCGATCCCTGCGTCTTGCGGAATTGGAGAGAAAACTGGGTTTCTGGTCGTCATTCAATTTCGTGCCTAAGGATTATCCGACGCCTTACGCTCTGCGCCAGAAGCTCCATTCATGGGGATTCGAAGTGGGGGTGCACGGCCTCAAACACGACGGGAAACTTTTCAGGCATCCGGAAAGGTTTTTCGGCAAAATCCCCGAAATCAATTCCTACCTGAAAGAATGGGAGGCCGTCGGCTTCACGTCCCCCTCCATGCTCGGTCACCTGGAATGGATCGGGGAACTCAACATCGAGCATGGATGCTCGACCTACGATACTGATCCCTTCGAACCCGGATCCAACGCCAGCGGCACCATCTTCCCCTATTTCGCGAGCAACAACAAGAACACGATAACATATGTCGAACTTCCTTACACCCTTCCGCAAGACCATTGCCTTTTTGTCATCTTGAAGGAGAAGAGCATACGGATCTGGAAAGAAAAACTCGATTGGATAGCCGAAATGGGAGGGATGGCGGAATTGAACTCGCATCCCGACTATATGAACCTCGACTCGCGTCCGTGTTCCAACGAGGAATACCCCTCGGAATTATATTCTGAGTTTCTTGAATATATTAAGAGCAGGTACGAAGGCCGGTATTGGCACGCCCTCCCCCGAGATGTAGCAAAATTCTGGAGAGAATCCAGGCCCGAGGAAGAAAGGCGGATAAAGCCGCGTGTCAGGGCCTATAAACAGATCCCCGATTCTATTGTTCGGCAATCTCGACAAGAGGCCAGGACCCCTCCCGCCAAAATTTGGATCGATCTGGATAATACACCTCATGTGCCGTTCTTCATTCCCATCATTCGCGAGTTGAACAAGCGGGGCCATCAGGTTGTTTTGAGCGCCAGGGACGCATTTCAGGTGTGCGAGCTCGCCGATCAAAAAGGATTATCGTATACAAGAGTGGGGCACCATTACGGGAAGAACCCGTTCATGAAGGTCATCGGGCTTCTATGGCGATCACTCCAGCTTGTCCCTTTTTATTTGCGGCAAAGACCACGTGTGGCCCTGTCGCATGGCTCCCGCTCCCAAACCCTGCTCTGCAATCTTCTCAGAATCCCGACTATTCTTGTTCTTGACTACGAATACTCAAGAAGCATCCCGTTGCTTGGGGCCCCCCGCTGGATGATCGTCCCGGAGGCCTTATCCCCAATAGGCTTGCCCGCGAGGATAGATCGCGTCCGATACTACCGGGGAATTAAAGAAGACGTCTATGTTCCCGAATTCAAGCCCGATCCGTCTGATAAAGAGGAAATCGGCCTATCCGACGACAAGATCGTCATCACGGTCAGGCCCCCGGCGACTGAAGCGCACTATCATAACCCTGATTCCGAAGAATTGTTGGATGATCTGATGAAGAGATTGAGTCAAACTCCCGGGATCATTGCAGTCCTCTTGCCTCGCAATCGCCTGCAGGAGGAAACCTTCAGAACGCATCACCCCGATTGGTTCGCGAACGGCAAGACCGTTGTTCCAACCCGGGCTGTCGACGGGTTGAATCTCATATGGTCCTCCGACCTTGTTGTCAGCGGCGGCGGGACGATGAACCGCGAAGCCGCCGCCCTGGGTGTTCCTGTTTACAGCATCTTCCGCGGGAAAAAGGGAGCCGTGGATCATATGCTGGAACAAGAAGGCCGTTTGACGATGATCGAATGCCCTGATGAAGTCTGGAGCAAGGTCAGATTCGTACGGCGCGATAAGCCCCCTTATATGAACAACTCGCCGCATCCTGCCCTGCATGATATCGTTAAGAATATCGAAGATATCATCCGCCTCGAGCATGTCCGCCCCTATTCCGATGGAAAAGCCCGCCGGGATTGAGGTGAGATGCCCTCGGATCGAATAAGAAAAACAGATTCTGAATGCAAGATATAAAAATCATTGTCGTCGCGGGCGCCCGCCCCAATTTCATGAAAATCGAACCGTTCCTGAGGGAAGTGGCCGATTACAATGCCCGCAAAGCAAAAGATGGACCGTCCGTGCGGTCTCTCCTCGTCCATACGGGACAGCATTATGACAACACTATGTCAGATATTTTTTTCCAAGAGCTGGGGATCCGGCCTCCGGATATCAATCTCGGCGTAGGATCGGGCTCGCATGCCGTTCAGACGGCGCATATCATGACCGGTTTCGAACGCGTTTGCGTCCGCGAAAAGCCGGATTGGGTCGTAGTGGTCGGCGATGTCAATTCGACTATGGCTTGCACCCTGGTCTGCGCAAAAATGGGCATCCGCGTCGCTCATATTGAAGCGGGGCTCCGCAGTTTTGACCGGACTATGCCTGAGGAAATCAACCGTGTCGTCACCGATGCTCTGGCGGCCCTTCTTCTCACGCCTTCCGAAGATGCGAACGAAAACCTTCGGAAGGAGGGGATTTCCGGCGATAAGATCAAGTTCGTCGGCAACATCATGATCGATTCCCTCTTAAAGAACCTGCCCAAAGCAAGGCTCAGCGATATCCTATCGCAGCTCCATCTTGAGGCCAAGCGATTTGTGTATGTCACTCTCCACCGTCCCTCAAATGTTGATGCGCGAGAAAATCTGTCGATGATCATGGCCGGCATGCGAAAATTGTCAAGGCGTCTGCCGGTGGTCTTCCCGGTCCATCCTCGCACCCTGAAGATGCTCGAGGAATTTGGGCTCGACTCTCGACCCGACAATAATCTGCTGTTGCTTGAGCCCCTGGGCTACCATGCGTCGCTATGTCTGACGGAAAATGCCCACCTCGTCCTTACGGATTCGGGAGGGCTCCAGGAGGAAGCCACGTTCTTCCGGACGCCGTGCCTGACACTCAGGTCGAACACGGAGAGACCGATTACCGTAACGCTCGGTTCCAACAAGCTGACCAGCCTTGAGAGACTCTCCGAGGACATCAACAACGCGCTCAACGGCCCGGTCCGAAAGGGCCGGGTGCCGCCTTTATGGGACGGCCGGACGGCTGAGAGGACGCTTATCAGCATTCTCGAGGCTTCCTCGCTATGACGGCTATGCTTGAGAGAGAGAAAGATTCCAAGCTACCGGAGTCGAATCCCGGGGTTTATGACCGAGCCACTGTCAAGACAACGGCCCTCACGCTTCTCGAATATTGCCGTACACACAAATGGGCGGGCTATGATCCTTATGATGCCCTCAACAGCCGCATCTTTAAAGCGTTTCGATTTCTGAACTCCCGGCTGCTTCGTCTCGCTCTGACCCAAGGGGTCAAGCGCTGCCCGTTTAATCTCAGGCCGGCATTATCCGTGCCCAAGTCCCCGAACCCGAAGGGGATCGCTCTCTTCCTGTCCTCCCTCATAAAGCTATCGAGAATGGGACTCGTTTGCGCAGACGAAGAAATTTCTGAGATCGCGGACAAGCTTCTAGCATTAAGATCGCCCGGCCAACCGTATTTCTGCTGGGGCTATAATTTCGATTGGCAAACAAGGGCTGAATTCGTTCCAAAGGAAATTCCCAATATCATCTGTTCGACGTTTGCCGCCGGTTCACTGCTCGATCTCTACGAGCAATCACATGAGCCGTCCCATTTGGCCGCAGCCGTGAGCGCCGCAGAGTTTATTCGAGATGTCCTTTTCTGGCGGGAAGCGGGGCGCAAAGCGTGTTTCAGTTATACACCATTGGGTCGAACGGAAATTCATAATGCCAACTTGCTCGGCGCAGCTCTGCTCTGCCGGGTCAGCCGAGTGACGGGAGAAAGCAGTTTTATCCGACCCGCGCTTGATGCAACGCGATATTCGGTCGCCAGGCAGCATCCGGACGGTTCCTGGGATTATGGACAGTCACCCAACCAGCAATGGATCGATAATTTCCACACGGGATATAATCTTATAGCTTTAAAGCAGATACAAGAGCATGCGGGGGCCGATGAATGGAGCGAATTCCTTCGCAAAGGCCTGGAATTCTATACGGGCCATTTCTTCAGGCAGGATGGGGCTCCGAGATATTTCCACGACGCTACCTATCCTGTCGACATCCACAGTATCTCGCAGAGTATTATCACGCTCGTGGCTTTCGGAGATTCTGCGGAGGAAAATATTCCTCTCGCCCATTCGATATTCAAATGGGCAATGGACCATATGTGGGACAAGAGAGGGTTTTTCTATTTCCAGAAACATCGCGGATACACGATACGAATACCGTTTATGAGGTGGTCCGAGGCATGGATGCTAATGGCTATATCTGACCTTTTAGAAACGCGATGACCGGAGTTTGCAAGATAATGAAAGCCTCGTTGGGGGACAAAGCAACGATTGTCGGACGCATGAGCGTAGGGGCCTTTCGCAATCCAATCATTTCTCTTCCGCCATTATCTGAGATTAACAGCACTGATGGTCCCAAGAGAATCAACGGCAAAACATTAAATACCGGCAGGCAGCGGAATCGTTTCGCGGCCCAGAAGAAGTCGCAACCTCAAAGATAAATTCATTTCTTAAGGAGGATAAAAGAACTCCGATGCGGGCGATAAGGGTCGAAATCGAATGGCACCCCGGCCTTCCGATATTCGCTTCCGAATCGTTCTTGAGAGCGGTCGGAGACGAATACGGTTGGATCGGCGGCGTCGACGATTCAGGAAAGTCGCGTTGCATCTTGCCGTATACCATTATTAAGAAAGCTTTTTTCCGCATGGTCCGCTTCCGGGTTCAGACGATTCCGCTTGGGGAAGACCTCAATTCTGATGATGAGAAATCATTCTTGAATAGCGCTGTAGATTATCTCCGGGGCATCGATGCGGATATGATTATTCCGGCGACTACCAATACCATTTTTCGCAGCTTTCCGGACGGCGCGATCGCCGCACCGTATGGAAGTTATATCATTGACCTTCGGCAACCAGAAGAAAAGCTCTGGAGCAATATGCACAGAAATAACCGGACGGCCATTAACCGCGCTATAAAAAACAACGTGAAAATTCGAAACGGGCTCGAATACGCCGAAGTCGCCTATGAGCAGGTTCGGGATACATTTAAAAGGTCAGCTATTCCGTTCATGGATGCCAAGTCCTTCAGGAGAATGCTGAGCGCCGCCGGGGATAACGTGAAGATCTTCGCTGCCGATTATCAGGGGACGATTCAGGCCTGCGCTGTGAATTTCTACAGCATGCACAGCGCCTATTCTATGTATGCCGGCGGCATCCCAAGGCCAGAGGAAGGAGCCACAAAGCTGCTTCATTGGGACGCAATGAGGTTCTTCCGCAGTTTGGGGGTCGAATGCTACGATTTCGCCGGCGCCCGGATCAACCCTGAAAAAGGATCCAAACAGGAAAAGCTGGCCATGTACAAGCGGGAGCTAGGAGGCCAATTGGTCGAAGGATACATTTGGAAATATCCGATTCGGCCACTGAAATATGCCGTTTATTCGTTAGCTGTCCGGTTCCTTCGCGGGGGCGATATCGTCGATCA
>CAZKFD010000034.1:0-72829 GCA_964551995.1 uncultured Eubacteriales bacterium | reverse complement strand
CCACGGTTCAGATTAATGCGAACAGGGAATCTCCCGGCGATCGCCTCAATCGAGCTGCGCAGTCCGCTTTCCCCCTCGCCTCACCGGCGGCCTCAGAAATAATAGGAATAGGATGCATAGGATGGTTATTCCGGTTGCGATCAGGAAATCGTCATCAATGGCGGCCACGACAGCCTGCTTACCGACATGACTGAAGACGAGGGCTCTCGCCCGGGCCGCCGCATCGGATGCCGTGCCGCCGATCGCTTTCTGGGCGAAGCCTTGGAGCCGTATCACGGCGCTCTTGAACGCCGGGGAGTTCGCCTTGACAGCGTAGCCGAAATTTGCCAGATGAAGGATGACACGCCGCGTCATCATTGTGCCGAATAGTGCAACGCCGAAGCTGCCGCCGATTTGGCGGATGACGTTGAACATCCCCGACGCCTGGGCCATTCGCTCCCTCGGAATGCCGGCTAGAGCGAGCGTGCTGAGGGGCGTGAAAAGAAGTCCCATGCCGATGCCGCGAAAGACGAGGGCTGAAGCTATCTGTGAATGTTCAGAGAAAAGCGACAGCCAATGGTTCAGATAGAAGCTGAAAGCCATCAGGGAGATGCCAAGAAACGCAGGGATTTTTGGGTTGATGCGGTCAGTGACAATGCCAGAAATTGGCGCGACCAAACCCTGGAGGATACCGACCGGCAGAAAGAACAAGCCGGCCTGGAAAGCCGTATAGCCGAGCGAGTTCTGAAGGTAAAGCGGGAGAAGAAATGTACTGCCGAACATGCCCAGGCCGAAAATATAAAGAGTCAGGTTGCAAACGCTAAAGTTGAAATCCTTGAACAACGTCAGGTCGATGAGCGGATGTTTAACGGTGAACTCGGCGATGAGAAAAACGACCAGACCCAGTGCCGATATCGCAAAACAGGAGAGGATATAAGTTGAAGTCCATCCTCCCGTGTTCCATGGAGCATTCCCGTTGGTCAGGGCCAGCAGAAGGAAGGCGAGAAAGGCCGCTACGGAGATGAATCCGAGGAGATCGAATGACCGGGTTCTTTCGGATCTATACTCCCTCTGGATCAGGACGGTCGCCGCGATCCCCATGACACCGACAGGGACGTTCACGTCGAAGATCATGTGCCAGGAAAAGCGATCGACGAGATAGCCGCCGATCATCGGGCCGAGAGACACGGAGGCGGCCGAGGCGATGGCCCAAAAACCCAGGGCCATGCCGCGCTGTTCGACGGGGAACTCTCGAGTGACGATGGCCATGCCGACAGGAAGCAGAAAGCCTGCCCCGGCCCCCTGGATGATTCTGAAAATGATCAACGTGTCCAGGCTCCAAGAAAGGGAACAAAATAACGATCCAGCCGTAAACAGTATGAGGCCGAGAAGATAGGTTCGCTTATAACCGAGATGATCGGCCACCCAACCCGACGTCGGGAGCATAACACCGAAGATTAACATGTAGGCGGTAATCACCCATTCGACGCGGTCGATGGTCACTCCGAAAACGCCCATGATCTTGGGCAGAGCCACATTGACTATGGTGGAGTCGAGGACCGCCATAAAGGTCCCGATCATGACATTGGCCAGCACCCACCAACGGTAGGAGACGTGTTCGTGGTGGAGCGATGGAATTTGAGCCACAGCCTGGCTCCGAAAAGAGGGCGAGGCTTTGAAAACCATGGCCACTTCCTAGCTGGTACGGATAGCGATCTCAGCCAGCAGGCCTAATAATAAAGGCCGCTCCTGCATAACCTGAAAGTTGCATTCGTCGCCATTGAATCACCGCGCTAACGATACCACCTCTAAAGTCACATTTTCAACCCATGGCGCCTCAGTCAAAAACTGGTCCTGCCTTAAGACCTCATTTTGGATGGACTCTCTTAAGCAGGGGCAGGTCACCGGAGTTCTTAGCTCAGCAGAAAAAGGTTCTTGGTGGGACCGAAAAGGGGGCTTTCTCCGGCCCGCAGAAAGGGAGCCTGGCCCAAATATGAGTCTTCCACGTGGATTCTAGATGAACGGAGTCGCGATAAAGTTTTTCAACACACGGACCGATGGTCAGCCTTTTGACATGGGTTGAAGATCTCACTTCAGGGGCGTTATTTTTAGCGAGGGAAGGTGAAGGAGACGCGCACACTCTTCCACCCTGAGGAGGTAGGTCAGGGCAAAATAGACTAGGCCATAAACGCCCAGGACCGTTACGGCTTGAAAGATGAGTCCGTGCCGGACGACGATGAGTTTGATCCCCCAGGCTGCCGCTGCAGCCATTGCGGCGGCGAACCAGAGCTTGCCCAAGAGGACGGATGGCAGCCCAGTCGCCCCGATCCGCCGGTTCATGGTCCGCCGGAGGAGAGTGAATTCCACCCAGCCCGAGAGCCCGGCCGAGGCTGTCAAGCCGGCGACTCCCCAGCGAGGGCTGATTCCAATCCAGATGGGGAGAGGCAGGGCGAACACATAACCCAGGCCTGACGTGAATAAAACCCGGACGACAGCGAAAAGAAGCGGGGTCCGCGTATCGCGCAGGGCGTAGTAGGCCGAGGAGTAAAGCCGGCCCAGGGTCGAGGCCACTAGCCCGATTGCTGAACCGGCGAGGATGCCCCAGACATAGCTCGAATCCTGAGCCCTGAATTTCCCCGTCTGGAACAAGGCTCCGGCGATAACGCTCCCTAAGGCTAGGAAGGCCATAGCCGAGGGGACGATGAAGAAGGCGATCCGCCGCAAGCCCTCGTTCACTCGGGTCCGGAGAATAGCCGCCACCCCCGCTTCGTCCCCCAGCGCGCTCGACATCGCCGGCAGCTCCGCCGCTGAGACTGACATGCCGAAGAGGCTCACGGGCAGCAGGTACAGCGTCTGAGCGTTCATGAGCCCAGTGACCGCGCCCGTGGGAAGGAAGCTGGCCAGGAGAGTGTCAACATAGGCGCTGATCTGGACCACACCCCGGCTGATGAAGACGGGGATGAAATTCCTGACGACGTCCCGCACATGGCGGGACTTGGTTTCAAGTCGCAGCCGGAGATGCCGCACCAGACGCAAGACCTGCGGCAGCTGGACCCCAACCTGAAGTGCGCTGCCGATGACCGAACCCCAGGCTAGGGTTACGGCCAGCGAAGGCTCCGCCAGCCGCCTCCCGAAGGTGATCAGGGTTCCAATCATGGCCAGGTTCCAGATCACCGGAGCTGTGTAAGAGACGAAGAATTTGCGATGGCTGTTCAGGATGCCCAGACACCAGGCGGAGAGAACGAGTAGTCCGGCGCCGGGGAACAAGATTCGGACGATGGTGATGGTCAGGGCGCGCTTCGGCCCGTGGAAGCCGGGGGCGATGACATCGATGAAGAGAGGTGTCGCCAGGACACCAATGAGGACCAGGATCGAGATAACCAGAGATATGAGAGCCCCGATCGCCCCGGCCACGCGGCGCGATTCCTTTTCGTCCCCCTCGGCTAAGAGGCGGGCATAGACCGGAATGAATGAGGCGGAGAGGACCCCCTCTCCGAACAGGTTCTGGAGAAAGTTGGGAATGCGAATGCTGGCCATGAAGGCGTCGGCCGCGTCTGAACGCAATCCGAAGAAATGGGAAAAGGCCCGCTGGCGGACAAGCCCCATCAGCCGGCTGAGCAGGATTCCGGCCCCGACCAAGAAGGCGTGCCAGCCCGTATTGTGACGCCGATCTTCTCCGGTCACTGAGCCCATCTCTCTGGCACCGGAAGAGAACTGCGCTGATATGCCAATCGCCGTTGCGGGTCGTCGCCGGGAAGGGCGGCCCCATAGACCATCAGACGATAAATCGCGTCCGCAACACAAGAAGCGTGTACTTTCCCCTCGGCGGCCACAGGGCAAATATATCCATGCACCATTCGAGAGTCAAGCGGGCCTCGAGACGGACGGACAATGATCTAAAAAAGATTTTCATGAGTCCATCCAGCGCCTTTAGGTGAAATGCGCAAAGGGGCGACCCTGAGTCGCAAAATCAGTCCCTGCCCGCATGAGCCGGGACTCGTCCCCTAAAAATAGGCTGAATCAGGAACCAGATCAGATGCGGCTCAAAGGGGAAAAGCCTGCACCCCTTTTAGCATACCGGATGTTGCCCAGAGACACCGGCGCTTCTGATCAGTTGGACTCTTCTAAAGATGGGGACGGCTCCATTT
The DNA here is from genome assembly GCA_964551995.1 of uncultured Eubacteriales bacterium. Classification (GTDB taxonomy): domain Bacteria; phylum Acidobacteriota; class Aminicenantia; order Aminicenantales; family Saccharicenantaceae; genus DATKJS01. The sequence continues at coordinate 68,702 of CAZKFD010000034.1, read as the reverse complement.
CGTGGATGTATCTCTCACCCCGAAGGGAAGAGGCAATGGCCGCTACCAGAGCGATGACCGCGGATCCATAAAAGGTTATCCTCAAACTGTCCATAAAGGCCGGCGCCATCAGCATGGGGAAAAACTCTTTGCCCAAGATCAAGTTCCTGGTGGTTGCCGGCAGGCTAGCCAGCGTTGATGGCGGAAGCAGTTGCTGCATAGGGTTGTAGCCGAGAAAGGCAGCAAAGAGCGCGGCCGTTGGCGGCAGTTGGGCCGCCTGTCTGGCTACCGCTGATGGCAGGCCCTGCGCGACCAATCCGGAATACAGAACTGGCGGCAGCTTTTTTGCCAAACTCATGGTGACAGTGCTGAAGATCACTGACATGCTCAGGAGAGCGCCGGAATTCTGAAGAGTGGCCCTCATCCCGGAAGCCACCCCACGGTGTTCCGCTGGCACCGAATTCATGATGGACGTAGTATTGGGTGCGGCGAACAGACCCATCCCCAGGCCAAAGGTCATCAGGATCAGCATGAACGGCAAGTAGGAAAAGTTGGCCGGCAGACGCGACAGCAGCAGAAAACCGACCGTCTGAAGCAGCATGCCGCTCGTCGAGAATCCCCTGGCTCCGTAACGATCGGAAAGCCAACCGGAGAGCGGGCCCATGAGAAAGAAGCTGCCCATCATGGGGAGCATGTAGATGCCCGCCCATAATGGCGTGTCCGCAAAACTGTAACCGTGCAGCGGCAGCCAGACGCCCTGGAGCCAGATGACGAGCATAAACGTCAGCCCGCCTCGGGCCACGGCAGCGAGAAAACCGCTCACGTTGCCGGCCGCGAACATGCGGATTCGGAACAACCCGAGGCGGAACATGGGATACTCGACCCGTGTTTCAATAAAGAGAAAGGCGACGAGCAAAATGGCCCCCGTCGCTACGCCGGCCTTTACCCATGGATTGCTCCACCCCATGGACGAAGATCCGTAGGGCCTAAGGCTAAAGATCAGAGCGGCCAGAAAGATTGTCAGGCCGGCGCCGAAGGTGGCGTTGCCGATGAAGTCGATCCTCTGATGGTGAGGGGTACTGATCTCCTGCAGTTTGAGATACGCCCATGCGGTTCCCGCGATCCCGACCGGAACGCTGACCAGGAAAACCAGCCGCCAGTGGATGGCGGATAGAAACCCGCCCAGGATCAACCCCAGGACAGAACCGCCGATGAAGGCAATCTGATTCAAGCCCAAGGCCATGCCCCGTTCTAAAGGGGGAAATGCGTCGGTCAAGATGGCGGCGCTGTTGGAGATCAAGAAGCCGCCCCCTATGGCCTGAAGTAAACGAAAGATGATCAGCTCCAGCGCCCCCGTACTTCCTTGGCCTGGGGTCAAAAAGAGCATGATGGAGGCGGCGCTAAAAATGGCAAAACCCAGGTTATACAAGCGAACCCGACCAAATATGTCGGACAGCCGGCCGAAAGATACGAGCAGGGTGGCTATCACCATCGAATAGCCCATGAGCACCCAGAGGAGATAACTCGCCTCGCCTGGAGCAAGCGGGTCGATCTTTATGCCGCGGAAGATGGCCGGCAGGGAAATCAATACTATGTTGGCATCGAGGGAGGCCATCAGCGCCCCGAGCGTCGTATTGGAAAGGGCAATCCACTTGTAGCCGGTCTTACGAGGAGAAGCCATTTCGGCAATAGGAGTGTCAGGTATTCTGTGCAAACCTCTTCTTTTCATTTAAGCGCGTTCTCCAGATCGATCGCCAAAATAAATCATCAGTAATGAATATATTATAGCCCAATCGCCATGGCGGAAAGTTCGCTTCTTTGACGTCTCTTCGACTGTGAGACAGGCCTTTCTGATAAAAGGCTGATGGCCAAGATAGTTGCTCTTCTGCCCGTCCAGCCACAAATTTAATTGATTTAGGCGAGGGCAGCGGCCCTCTATCGTCAACTTTGAAAGACTGCTGAAGAAATCCATTCAGAAATTCCTGCTCCGGCACAGGCACTAGGCTATGATATACTGCCTCTGATAATCATTTTTGAAGGCCGGTTGGGAGGATAGGCTTAAATGCGAAAAAAGGATCTCCATCAAAGATCTGATGCTCCCACGAACCAGCCGTTTCCCGGCCGACTGGCCAGTGAAAAAAAGAATCGTTTGTTGTTTGTTTCATTCTTGGCCATCGGAACCTTTTTTGCCCTGACCGCCCACCCTAAAGGACGACTCGAGAGGACGAGTCCGGCTCGAACCCATAAGCTCGGCGTGGTCACGCTCTGGCCGCAATACGTTAAGATGGACTCCTGGGCGGTCAAGTTTCCCGTGCCGCGCTCGCAAACCATCGTCGACATTGGCTTCACCGGTCGCTACGCAACCTATGAGCATGCGGACACTTGGTATCCGTCGTGGGCCTCCGACGGGAACATGTACTCGCCTTGGACGGATGGGCGCGTCGGGAGTGAAGAGTGCTCCTCGGGGGGAAAGGGCGCACGGACTGGCCAGGCGAAAATCGAAGGAGACGATCCTCTCCGGCTCACGGTCACGAGCTTGGGCACATTCGCTGGCGACCCTAGCCCCTATGAGGGCCGTTACCCCTGCGGCTCGCTGGTCTTCAATGGGGTCTGGTACTCCGGCACCTATTGCCTCCTCGACCATCCGGGCTGGAGTATGAATTGGCCCATCCTCGGGCCGTTCGTTGGATTTCGGACCTCGGAGGATTATGGAAAAACGTGGGAACCGCCCGCTCTGACACCCCCCAACCCCCTCTTCGGGGAGAAAACTTCGGTCTGGGGCGCTGAGCCCGTCAAGATGGGATCGCCTCACTTCGTGGATTTCGGCAAGAATATGGAACATTCTCCTGACGGCAGGTCTTATCTTGTCGGCCATGGCGCAACAGCCCCCGACCCTCTTCCTCGCGCCGGGAACCTGAGCTGGATTTCAGGCGACGAGATTTACCTTGCCCGTGTCAGGCCTTCTCCGGAGACGATGAACGACGCGAAGAGCTATGAGTTCTATGCCGGGGACGGGCCGGACGGCAGACCCATCTGGACCTCCGATTTTTCAAAGATCGTCCCGATCTTCAGCTGGAATAATCACTGCGGCTGTGTAACGATGACCTACGACGCACCTCTCCATAAATACCTGATGTGGATCACCGACGGCTGGCCGACGATCAAGTCCATGGACACTTATATCCTGGAATCGTCGGAGATCACAGGGCCGTGGAAGATGGTTACGTACTGGAAGGACTTCGGGCCTCAGGCCTATTTTGTCAACATGCCATCGAAGTTCATGAGCGCAGACGGCAGAACGGCCTGGCTCTCCTATTCAGCGAATTTCACCTACGGTCAGGACGATCCAGCATATGCCGGGAACCCACCGGGCAGTACCTATCAATGGTGCCTCCATGAGGTCCGGCTGCTCGATCGCGCCGAATACGATAGAGTTGTCAAGGCCGGTGCCGGAAAATAAAAGCCTCATGCGAGTCAGTGCTGAAGTGAGATGTCCACAAGCCTCTGATCTCATCCGACGTGAGCGTTTAGATCACAGCCACAGCCGATAGAGTGACCCGCCCCCGCTCACAATATCAGCTCCGAAGTGAGGTTTTCGCCAAATGACCTTCTGGCCGGTGTTCAGATAGCCTTCTCCCATTCTGCCACGAGCTCCGGAAGGGAAAGACCGCAAATACTCCGGAGAGATGTGAAGTTCTTGTTCTAAATCATCGGTCCAGAAAAGCGTTCTCATATGAGACCTTCGCTGTGATCCCTCTCAAACCTTTGCGGCGAGTCGGCCGTCGCGAAGCTCGATCGTCCGGGCGGCCACCCGAGCCAGTGCCGGATTGTGGGTAACGAGGATAACAGTCAAGCCTGTCCGCTCATTCAGGTTCTTGAGGATGACTCCGATCTCTTCGCTTCGCCTCTTATCCAGGTTCCCTGTCGGCTCGTCGGCGAGAAGGATTTGAGGGTTGTTGACCAGCGCCCGCGCCATGGCCACGCGCTGCATCTCTCCGCCCGAAAGCTGGCTCGGCAGATGGTCCCTGCGGTGGTCGATCCCGAGGAGTTTGAGCACGCGGTCGACATTGGCGGAGGCCCCAGGCTTCTCGAAAAAGGCAAACGGCAGAACGACGTTCTCAAAAACCGTCAGAGTGGAAACGAGATAGAACTTCTGGAAGACATAGCCGAAGATCTCGCGTCGGATCAGGGTCAACCGGCTTTCCGAGAGGCCTTTCCCGTCCTCGAACACGGTCCGACCCTCGAGGACGAGCCGGCCCGACGTCGGATTGTCCAGACAGCCCAGAATGTTGATCAGGGTCGTCTTGCCGGAGCCTGAGGGCCCGACAATGGACAGGAAGGCCCCCTTTTCGATGTCGAGCGACACGCCGTCGACGGCTGGGATCGCCTCGGCGCCCCGGTGATAAACCCGCCTCAAGTTCTCGGCCCGGATGGACAGGCTTTTCGCGGCGTTCACGATTCCACCTCGCTCCGGATGGTGTCCAGAGGCCGCAGCCGGCTCGCCTTCCAGGACGGATAGAGGCCGCTGACGAGGCCGACGGCGGTGACGATGCCCAGCGTGGCCAGGACGAGGCGCAGGTCGATCGAGATGAGCCCGCCGCTCGGCGAGTACGGCAGAAGTTTCCGGATCAGGAGGTCGGTTATCCGGGCCGTGCCCAGGGCCAGAAGCGTGCCGGCGATCCCACCGGAGAGGCACAGGAGGACTGTTTCGAGCCAGACGAGCTTGAAAATATCGCCGGCCTGGGCGCCCATGGACTTCAGGATGCCGATCTCCTGGCGGCGCTCCATGACGGACATGAGGATCGTGTTGACGACGCCCATCATGGCGATGAGAATGGCGATAAGGGCGATGGAGAAAACCATGACCCGGGCCGTGGACACGAGCGTCATGATCGTCGTCTTGACCTGGGTCAGACTGACGACTTGAACGTCCGGGAGCTGGAACATCTTGTCCTCGAATCTGGCGATGTCGACATCCTTCCGGACCTTGATTCCGATGCCAGTGAGCTTGTCGCGGACGCCGAAGATTCTCTGGACGGTGCGGAGGGGGAGGAAGATCGTACCGTCGTCCTGTGTGCCGGTCCGGCTCAGAACGCCGACGACGGTGACCTCGACGTTCTTCTCGGGGACGAGATACTTGTCGCCGACCTCGCGCTGCTCGAGCTCCGCGACCTCGTAGCCGAAAACCGCCTCGGCGGCGCCGGGGTCCTTGAACCACCCGCCGGCCTTGAAAGGAAGGAAGCTCTTCATGCTCGGAAAGGTCGCCGGGTCGACGCCGAGGTAGGCGGCCAGGCCGCCGCTCTCGCCCTTGTTCGGGTCGAAGACGACCTGCATGAGCATGAGCGTCACCCCTTCGACCTCGGGCTCGCGGCGGATGTCGCCGGCGATCTCCTCTTTCATGTACCGGAGCCCAGTGCCGCCCTTGAGCATGAGGGTCGCCGCTTCGTAAGGACAGCCCTTGGCGACGACGAGCATCTGGAAGCCGAGGTTGTCGATATCCTTGTTGAGCGATTTCTCATAGCCGCTGTTGAAGCCCAGGAGGCTGACCAGGACCCATCCGGCGAGGGCGATGCCGACGACCGTCAGGGCGCTTCGCGTTTTTTTCCGGAGGAGGTTTTTGTAGGCAATCTCGAATAGGCCGATTTTCTTCTTGGCCATGCTTCATCTCCCTGGACAGAGGGGGACGGTATCCCCCCCAGGAGGCTGTCCGACTTTTTTATATTTGTTGCCCAGCAGGAATTCGTCGACCAGGATGAGGTTTTTCTTCGTCGCCCGCAGCGTCGCCCGGAAGTCCCTCTCGGCGTCAGGGTCGGGGTTCCTGATGCGGCTGATCGGGCCGGGAGGGTCCTCCTTTCCCGTGACGACGTCGTAGTGGTCGAAGTCCTTCAGGCTGAGGCCGACGAACTGCTTCCCGAAGGCCGGATCCCGGAACTTCGGAGCGGCCTTGGACGTGAGCTTTTGGTAGTAGAAGGCCTTGATGACTCCGTCCGGGTCCAGGGCCAGGAAGACCTGCAGCCCGCCGTAAGTGCCCTTCTGGTTGGCGCCGTGGATGTACCCGATGAGCTTATCGCCCCTGTAGATCTCGTACATCGTGTAAGGAACGTCGGCCGTTTCAAACAGCCCCTTGAAAGAGTCGCCGAGGCGCTGCTCGACCTCCCTGAGGAGGGGCTCCCCTCCCTTCTTGGCGATCGAGAAATAGAGGGTCCTGTATCCGGTGGAGTCCGGGAAAAGCCGTTTGACGTCTCGGTCGGGATCGTTGAGGTCGCAGCCGACGGCGGCGAAGAGCGCCGTCTGAAGGAGGAGCGCTAAGACGACGGCCGACGCCGCGACGGCTGGACGGCAAGCCGACCGCATGGGCCCCGTCCGCTCCCTTTCTCTGCCCTTTTTCTTCCTCGAATCTTCTTGCATTCTCCCTCTCCTTTCCCGGGGATCGTCCCGGTCACAGGCCCTTGTAGAAATAGACCTGCAGGACGAACCTCGTATCCTGCCGCGCGGAATCGTGCAGGACCATGGACCGGGCGGCGATATCCGCGGTGACCTGGTAGCTCAGCCCGCCGGCCAGCTGCCAGCCCCATCCGCCGCCCGTCCTCATCAGGACCGGCTGAGCTTCGATCCTGAGCCGTCCCTCGTCCAAGAGGGCCATGCCGGCGCGCCAGAAAAGGAGCACGATGCCGGCTCCGGCCTTCCGGCCGGCCATGACCTCGAAGCGGTTCTCAAAGTTCCGATAAAGGTACGTCGCATCCGCGGCAGCGGTGGCGAAATCGAGCGGCTCGGGGGCCATCAATTCGTTCCCCATCGTGTCGAGGATCCGGCCTCCCGCCAGTGACAAACCGAGGCTGTAATTATCCCTGGCCAAAACACCCTCGGAAAGGCGCACCGCCGCCAGGTAATTGCCCCTGAGGTAAAGCGGCATGCCGCTCCCCGCCGTTAGAGAGGCGGCGGCGTTGCCCCAGGAGAAATCGCGCTGAAGTCCCACGCCCCAGTCGCGCTCGAAGCCGAAGCCCATCATCGCCGGGGCCGGCATCAGAAGGGCGTGGCTGTCGAGCACCGCGTCGAGCCCAAGGGCCGGTCGGCTGTGCCCCGCCCAGATATCGGCGAAACCCGCCTTGTAGAGGAACGAAGCGTTGTAGACCTGGATCTCGAAAGGGTGACCGCCCTTCTGGTCATAAGCCACGCGCAGCTGCAAGGCCAGCACGCCGTAATCCCGCGTCCGTCCCGAGACTCTGTGCACCAGGTCGAAGCCGAGGCTGGGCTTCTGCATCGAGTCCTCAGGCGTCAGGGAAAAGAGCTGGACGGCATCCGCGGCCGATGAGTACGCCGCGACGCCCTGGAGCTCGACGTAGAAAAGTGTGGACTGCGCCCCCAGCGGGCAAGCCCCGAGCACGGCCAGGACCAGGAATGCAGCGGCGATGGACTTCATCGGGACCGAGGCTTCTGGACAAGGGGACGGGACCCTGCCGCGGCCCCGCGCGTTCCGGCGGGCGGGCGATCAGACATCAAAACTCAATCGGCCCCTGAAAATGACGACCTTGTTCCGCGAGAACGTGAGTCGGACCTCCCATTCCCCGGGCATGACAATGTCGACGGGCAGCAGGTAATCTCCCTTTTTGTTGAGCCTGAAAGCGACTTCTCCGGAATCATGGGCCCCCCGCATGGACGGCATGTCGGACCGTCCGGTGATGTCCAGGTCCGACATCTGCCGGCCGTCCTTGTCGAAGACCTGGACCTTGAGGATGAATGTCCCCATCTTGGGCGTCTTGTCGAATTCGTAGATGAAGTAGTTGACTTCGCCGATCCAGCATTTCTTGCCGGCCTTCGGCAGGTCCCTGAATCCGGGCTCCGGGGCCTGCACGCCGGTGGGAGTCAGACCAGACGCGTTGCAGCCAGAGCGGGCGGGCTGGGGGGCCGCAGCCATCCATAAGCAGAGCCACAACGCCATACCGATGAGCCTCGCGAGCTTGGCCATAGTGAACCTCCTCTCAGGGTGGGCTTCATCAAAGGATCCTGAATAATCCCCCTTTATTTTACCATTAACGCGCGCTTTGAGTGGCCTGGGTTTTTCTCTCATTATCCCTCGGCCAATTTTCGGGGCCGGTCAAGGTGTCGTCAAAACTGTCAAAAAAATCGCTTGACACGGAGCCGTCGAATATTATATAAGTTATTTGATAGGATAAGTTATATAAGCATGAAATTAACGACTCGCAGTGAATATGCCCTTCTGGCTCTGCTCCATCTCAGCCGGCATTCGGATGCCGAGTACGTATCGGTCGAGTCTATTGCGTCAGCCGAGGAGATTCCCGCCAAGTTTCTTGAACAGATACTTCTGACGCTGAAAAGGGGGCGCTATGTATCCAGCCTGAAAGGGCAGCGAGGCGGCTTCCGATTAGCCCGGCCGCCGCATGATATCAACCTTGCAGAAATCATCCGGCTTTTCGATGGTGCCCTGGCTCCGACTGAATCGGTCAGCAAATACTTCTACGAGCCGACGCCGATCGAGAAGGAACGGGGCCTTATCCGGGTCTTCAAAGAAATCCGGGATTACATTTCCGGAAAACTCGAAAAGACCACGCTGGAGGATATCAGATAAAAATTTTTAGTGAATAATATGACTTATATAATAGGGTAAGTATGAATTACGGTAGGGCTTCTTTCGAGCCTCTTAAAACTTCAGCCACAGGAGCAGGCGCGATGATCGAATCCGTCACCATTCTTGGAGGAATCGGGAAGAACGGCGAAGCAGAGCCGGTCGACCGGGTGGACATGAGCATGGGAAATGTCGTCAGCGTCGTGGGTCCTACGGGCTCGGGCAAAACGACGCTCATCAACGACATCGAGCTCTTTGCCGACGGCAATACTCCGACAGGCCGGAGGATCCTGATCAATGGTCGGCCGGCGCCCGCCGAATACAAGGAGAACCCGGCCTTCAATCCCATTGCGCTGATCACCCAGCACACGACTTTCCTTTCCGATCTGCCCGTTAAAGACTTCCTTGACACCCATGCGCGGGTCCGGAGCGGCCAGGCGTCCGAGATGAGTGAGATGATCCGAAAGACGACCGATTTCGCCAACCAACTGACCGGGGAGCCGATCCTTCTTCACAGCCGGATGACAGAACTTTCGGGCGGCCAAACCCGGGCCCTCCTGATCGCCGATGCCGCCATGATCTGCAACACGCCGATCGTGCTTCTCGACGAGGTCGAGAATGCCGGCATCCATCGTGCCCGCGCCCTGGAGCTTCTCCGCCGGCACCGCAAGATTTTCATATTCGTGACCCACGATCCCAGGATTGCTCTGCTGTCTGACTTTCGGATCGTGATGAACGGCGGAAGGATCATGAAGGTCCTCCGGACCGACAGCGGTGAGATGGAGTTCGCCCGCGAAGTGAGCCGTCTCGACGACGGCTTGAGCCGCTTGCGGGAAAAAATCCGGGTCGGGGAAAGGCTTGAGGGAACGTTAGCGGAGCTGTTCTCATGAAACTCCTGATCTGCGCAGGTCCAGCGACGACGGGCAAGACGTCTGTTCTCAGGCATGTCATCCGGAAGCTGATCATGAGGGGCGGCCGTCCCGCTTATCTGAAGATTGACGTGCAGTTTGCCGAAGAAGACGTGGAGCTGAGTCGGGAGCTTGGAATTCCCTGCCGGAAAGTCTACTCCGGCGAGGTCTGCCCCGATCACTGCAACGTGCTCGTCCTAGGCGACGCCTTGGCCTGGGCCGGGAAATCCGGTTGTGATTTCTTGATCGTTGAGACGGCCGGGCTTTGTCTCCGCTGTTCGCCTTACGTGGATGGAGGTCTCGGAATGGTCGTCCTGGAAGCCACGAGCGGCATGAACCTCCCGCGCAAGGTCGGCCCCATGCTTTCCCTGGCCGACGTGGCCGTGGTGACCAAGATCGATCGCGTCAGCCAGGCGGAGAGGGAAGTTTTCCGGGCTAGGATCCAGGACGCCGCGCCGGCGGTTCGCATCCGAGAAGTGAACGCACTGCATGGGATTGGCATCGAGCCGCTCGTTGATCTGCTGTGCAGCCATCCGGAGACGTCCCCGCGGATGATGCTCCGGGGAAGCCCTCCGGTCGGAACCTGCACGATCTGCGTCGGCAAGAAGGAGGTCGGCTGGCAATCGCATTTCGGGGTTGTCCGGCCCCTCGAAAACCAGACATTTTACCGGGGAGAGTAAAGGGAAGGAGCCGAGAATGAATTCTCCAAAAAATCCGAACCTGCCCGGCTTAAACTGCGGGGTCTGCGGATATCGGACATGCGTGGAGTTCGCCCGAAGCTTGGAGCACGCGCCAGAAATGATCGAACGATGCGTGCATGTGTCGCCCGATAAGCTGAGCGCCGACCCACTTGATCCTTCCCCCCGCATTCGTGAGGTTCCTCTGGTGAATGACTCGACCTTCGAGACTTCCGGCGCAACGGACATTTTTCGACGGGACGCAGTCATGAGCTCAGGAGAATGGCGCGACAGCCTCGGCCGCGAGTTCGATTTCTATCTTGAGCATTTTCCTGAGGATCCCGGGCCCCGAGAAGTCATAATCCCCCATAACCCCATGATCACACGGGAGATGGGGATGAAGCCGGGAGATATCATGATTGGCCGTCCTCTGGGCATGTCCTGCGGCTGTCCGGTTACCCACTGCGGCATGATCATGGATGTCGACAGCCGCACGGGAATAATGACTTGGTGTGTTACCGGGCCCCTCGATCCCCGCAGGAAGGGCTTCAAGGATGTTGGATACTATGTTGCCGAAGCCTATGAAGGGCTTATCAAGGACGCACGCTGCAAAATCCAAATCGGGGCGCGCTATTTTTTCCAGCCGCGGATGTGCATGCTGCAGTGGCGCCACAGCGGCCTCGTGAATTACCTCAACAGGACCTCCGAAGGCCTACAGGTCAGGCTTGAAGGGCTTTGGATTGGCTAGACGGAGACGGACGCGAGAGATTCTTGCTGGAATCGACCTCTTAAACAGTCCCGGATGGCTTCCGTCGCGGGCAGGGAGGCAAAGGTTCGTCAGGAAACAGATCCTGGGCTTGGGCCTCGATACAATCGAACGGATCACAGCAAGTCTGGCAAACGCGCTTGAAAGCCCTGAACCTCAGGAGCTCGATCTCGGGAGTCAGAAAGTCAGCCTTGACGGGTTCCGCGCGCAGCAGGTCGGTGCTCATATATTTCTTGTTGTCGTCGGGAAAAACGGTCACAATCGTAGCCCCCGGGCCTAGCCTGTTCAGAACTTTCAGTGCGCCGAGAAAGTTGGCTCCGGAAGAGATTCCCACGCCGATGCCCAGGTCCGCCGCCAATTTTTGGGCCATCAGGATGGCGTCCCCGTCATCGACGCCAATCACTTCAGACATTTCCTTCGCTTCGAAAATCGGAGGAATAAACTCGTCTGAAATCCCCTGGATGCGGTGCTTTCCCATTTTACATCCCGTGGACAGGGTGGGTGCGTTGGAAGGTTCCACGGGGTAAATCTTGATCTCGGGGTTGCGTTTTCGCAGGAAACGCCCGACCCCCATGATCGTTCCGCCGGTGCCCACGCCGGCCACAAAGGCATCGATCGCGAGACGGCGAAAGCTCAATTGCCACCAAATCTCGGGACCCGTCGTCTGAAAATGGGCCTCAATGTTGTCCTGGTTGGAGAATTGTCTCGGGAGGAAGGCGTTCTCGTTGTGACTCGCCCATTCCTCTGCCAGGCGGATGCTCCCGACAAATCCGCCCTCCTCCCAGCTGACCAATCGGATCCTCGCTCCAAGGCTGCGGATGAGGTTCTTGCGTTCTTCGCTCATCCAATCGGGCATGAAAATGTGGACCGGATGGCCGAGAGCGCGACCGATGGCGGCAAAAGAGATTCCCGTGTTTCCACTCGTCGCTTCGACAATCCAGTCACGCGGGTGGAGCACGCCCCTCTCATATCCATTCTTGAGAATATGGAATGCCATGCGGTCCTTGATGCTCCCGGTCATATTGAGGTTCTCCGCCTTGGCGTAGAGCGTTTGGGGTTCGTCGCGGTAAAGGAAATCGACCGCCAGGAGCGGGGTGTTCCCGATCAGACTTGACAAACCTCCCACCCGGGAGAACATATCCTGGCTTAGCATCTCAGATTCCGGCAAGAAGATTCATACCAGACCAATAAAGATTCGTCAATCCCCAGCATGGCGCCGGGACATCTCTGACGGCTGGAAATATTCGCTACTGTTGATTACTCTCGCCGGGCTGCCTTTATCCAGTTTTCCGCTTATGAATCGTGTGCGAGATGGGAACTTCATGGTTCCCTCGTCCAGGCCGCGTCTGTTCCCTTACGGATTCTTCTTTCCTAAAAGACAGGGGCCTTCTCCCTTTTCCGCCGCAGGCGTTCCAGCTCCTCCGCTGTTGATCCAATTCTGCCTTTTTCATTGTTGCCTCACATCCCGCCTCCTGTATTATCCGTCGCTGAGCGCATTAAATCAAGTACGCCCCCCTTCCTGAATGACAAGGACTGTAGGCAAATCTTTCTTGGCCGAGGCGAGAGATTAGCGCAGACCGGACACGACAGCATATTGGCGCCGAGCGAGAGTGATCGAAGCCTCCCGGGATCGGTTTTTCTTCGTCCTCTGCCCGATCACGGATGCCGATTCTGGCACGGAAATCTATCCTCCATTACGGGCCAAGATTTGGCGACCAGCTCACCTGCTCAGGTCCGCAACAGGCGCTCCAGAGACACCTCTATTCGGCTCTTTGAATGTTGCCGCCGCCGAGAACGAGATCGTCTCGGTAAAAGACGGCCGATTGTCCCGGTGTAACGGCCGCAACCGGCTTGGCAAAGTTGATCAAGACGCTTCGGTCGTCGAGCGGGGTAAGTCCGGCGGGAAGGGGTATCCCGGATGAACGGATCTTCACCAGCGCCGCAGTCGGGACCTCAAGAGTTTCGCAGGCGATCCAGTTGCAACGGGTCACGAGGCATGACCGCCGCCGAGCTTCATGCTCCGGGCCGACGATCAGTCTATTTCTCTCGGCGTCAACGGCGGTCACGTACAGCCGCGTCCCGGATGCGATGCCCAGCCCTTTCCGCTGGCCGACGGTATAATTCCAGACGCCCCGATGACTTCCGAGAACCGTCCCTTGGCCATTGACGATGTCCCCCGGCTTGTCATCCTGCCTGAGAATATCCTTGAGGTCGCCTCCGTAGAAGTCCTGGCTTTCTTTCCTGTCGTATACGGGGAGTCCGCTTTCCCTGGCGATGCGCCTCACGTCGTCCTTGGCGAGCTCGCCGAGCGGGAAAAGGGCTCCCCGGAGTTGATCCTGAGAAAGGCGGTAGAGAAAATAGGACTGGTCCTTGCGTTCATCCCGCGCCTTCTTCAGGAGATACCGTCCGGACTGCGGATCGCGTTCGATGCGGGCATAATGCCCGGTCGCAAAACGATCGAAGAGAAGACCGGCATCCCGAGCGGCGCATGGCAGAAGGCCGAACTTGACCTTCTCATTGCAGCGGACGCAGGGGTTCGGTGTCCTGCCGCTGCGATACTCGTCCCGGAAATAGCGCAGGACCATATCCTCGTAGCCGGCGGAACAATCGAAAAGAAAGAACGGGATCCCGATAATCTGACAGACCTCTCTGGCGACGCGAATATCTTCGGCCTCATTGGGGCCGTAACAACCGCTCCTCTTCACCGCGGCGGCCTGTCCCGAGGGCCACAGCGCCATCATCACGCCGGTCACGTCGTGACCGGCCCTCTTAAGGAGAAGGGCGGCGACGGACGAATCGACGCCTCCGCTCAATCCGATAGCGATCTTCATTCGCTTTTCGTGCCGAGCTCCGGGAGGGCCTCGTTGAGGCTGCCCGTCCTGTAGCCCTCGATATCGAGACCGATCCACGAGTATCCCAGGGACTTTAGGCATGCGGTAACCCGGCGGATCGTCGCGGGCCTCAGGAAACGCGCAAAATCCTCTTCGGGAATTTCGATCCGGGCCAGACGGTCGTGGTGGCGAAGCCGAACGACCGGGAATCCCAGGCGCCTGATGAAACTCTCCCCCGCGTGCACTTTTTCCAGGACTTCGACCGTGATCCGCGTCCCGTAGGGAACCCGGCTGGCAAGACAGGGATTGGCCGGCTTATTCCAGGATTCCAGGCCTAGCTCCTTTGCCACGGCGCGGATATCGGACTTGGTCAATCCGGCCAGAACGAAGGGGCTTGTGACGCCATACTCCTCCGCAGCCTTTCGTCCGGGACGGTAATCGGCGAGGTCGCTGGCGTTGGTTGCATCCAGGATGACTGGCCCGCCTTCCCGAGAGGCCAGCTGGGAGATCTTCGCATAGAGTTCCCGCTTACAGAAGTAGCAGCGGTCACTTGGATTTGCCGCGAATTCTGTGCAGGCCAATTCATCGGTTTCGAGGAGGACATGCTTGACGCCAAGGGCCCCTGCGAACTCGAGGGCCTGGGCTTTTTCCTCCGCTGTATAGGTCTGGGAAACTCCAGTCGCAGCTATCACACGGTCCGGCCCGAGGGCGTCCGTGCAGAGCCTCAGGAGAAGCGTCGAGTCGACACCGCCGGAAAAGGCCACGATAACTTTGGGGAAGGATGTGAGAACTCCTAGGAGTCGGGTCATCTGCGATGATTTCATGAGGTTGGTACGGTCGCCTCTCCGCGTCAGGAATCGAGATGATTATTATATGACAAATAGGAATGATTAGATATGGCGCGTACCATAGTGGCGGGATCTGGAGCTGGGAGCGAAAGCCCTCCGAACGGCCAATCCTCCGATGTCGTAGGCCCCGGCCGGGTATCCCTCGAGGTTGAAGAGCCGCTTTTATGCTCTTTCGGAGAGAAGGCGGAGGACATCAAGACTGTGGACGCCGATTCGGCAGACGGCGGTGATGTCCTTTTCCAGAGGGATCTCGGAGACGCGTGCCTCGACCTGGTTCTCGGGATATGGAGGGATCCGGGGGTGGCACTCCCTGCTGGCGAACGTCCCGTCGCAGACCTCGAAGGGCGCCGTCGCGCCGTCCCCGGCAGGTCGATCCTTATTTGTTGCCAGTCAATTAAGATGCCGTCAAAAGACTTCGGACAGGTGGCTCTCAGCCATCAGACCGGGATTTGACTCCCCGTGGCCCTGCCACGCCTTCGGCCCCGGGGCCGAAAGCTCCCGCCGGGAACGGTTACTTCAGCGCCCTTCTGATCTCATAGACCGTTCTTCCGCCCGTCGCTTCCCCGATGTTCTTGTCCGCCCGCGTCCGGGACCCCGGGGTGCCCGGGGGTGAGACCGAGGCCCGGGCAGAGGGTTGACAGGCCGGAGGAGAGCACGGTAAACTAAAAAGCGGGGACCCCAAGAAATCTCGCGGGGAGCATTATCCTTAAAAGGAGGAGGATCCATGACAATCACTCTCAGCGTCATCAAGGCGGATATTGGCGGCTGGGTCGGCCATTCGGCCATCCACCCCGATCTCGAGGAGTCGGCGCGCCGGAGTCTCGAGACGGCCAAGGCGGACGGCCGGATCGTCGACTATCACGTCGCCTCGTGCGGCGACGACCTCCAGCTGATCATGACGCATACCAAGGGCGTCGACTCAGAATTGATCCATCGCCTGGCCTGGGACACGTTCATGACGGGGACGGAAGTGGCCAAGAAGCTCAAGCTCTACGGCGCCGGCCAGGACCTTCTCTCCGACGCCTTCTCGGGCAACGTCAAGGGGCAGGGACCGGGCGTGGCCGAAATGGAGATCGAGGAAAGGACCTCGGAGCCCGTCCTCATCTTCATGGCCGACAAGACGTCCGCGGGCTCCTGGAACCTGCCCCTCTTCAAGATGTTCGTCGATCCGTTCAACACGGCCGGCCTGATCATCGCCCCCTCCCTCCACTCCGGCTTCCGCTTCGAGGTCCACGACATCCGCGAGCACCGGAAGATATTTTTCGAAACCCCGGAGGAGACCTACGACCTCCTGATGTTCATCGGCACGCCGAGCCGGTACACGGTCAAGCATGTCTTCTCCCGTCACGACGGGACCATCGCCGCGGCGTCATCGACCGAGAGGCTCTCCCTCATCGCCGGCAAGTACGTGGGAAAGGACGACCCGGTGATGATCGTCCGCTCGCAACACCAGTTCCCGGCCGTGGGCGAGGTCCTCGAGCCGTTCCGCTACCCCTGGATCATTGAGGGCTGGATGCGCGGCTCCCATTACGGGCCGCTCATGCCCGTGGCCCAGGAGCAGGCCACGCCGTCGCGCTTCGACGGGCCGCCCCGCGTCATCTGCCTCGGCTTCCAGGTTTCAGACGGCCGGCTCGTCGGCCCGCGCGACATGTTCGACGATCCCGCCTGGGACGAGGCGCGCCGCGAGGCCAACATCCTCTCGGACCATCTCCGGCGCCACGGGCCGTTCGAACCGCACCGCCTCCCCCTCGAGGAGATGGAATACACGACCCTGCCGCAGATCATGGAGAAGCTCAAGGGCCGCTGGCATCCGCTGTAAGGCGGGATGTTCGCCCGGCCGGCGCGTTGTTGACTCCGCTCCCCGTTGGTGCTATTTTTCGGCCATGCCAAGCCATGCATATAAGGACCAAGAGCCGTCTTTTCCAGAAAAGGCGCCGCTGAGCCGGCGCGATTTCATCAAGACCGCGACGGCCGCGGCGCTGACCACTGTTGTAGTCGGGGAGGGGGCGACCGCCCTAGCCCAGGGCACGGCGAAGCCGGTGACCCTGGCCTTCGTCGGCTGCGCCCATATCCACACGCCGGGCTACGTCTCCCTTATCTCCAAGCGGCCTGACGTCAGGGTCAAGTGCGTCTGGGACCACGACCGGGCCCGGGCCGCGCGGTACGCTCCGGAGCTTCACGCCCGGGTGGCCGCCGACCCGGACGAGATCTGGGCGGACCACGACGTCGCGGCTGTGGTGGTCCTCTCGGAGACCAACCGGCACCGCGACCTCGTCCTGGCGGCGGCCAAGGCCGGAAAGCACATGTTCGTGGAGAAGCCGCTCGGCATCACCTCCTGGGAGAGCGGGGAGATGGCCGCGGCCATCGAAAAGGCCGGCCTGCTATTCACGACCGGCTATTTCATGCGCACCCAGCCGCATCACCTGTTTCTCAAGGAGCAGGTCGGCAAGGGCGTCTTCGGCCGCATCACCCGGGCCCGCGGCTCGAACTGTCACAGCGGCTCGCTCGGCGGCTGGTTCGACACCGAATGGCGCTGGATGGCCGACCCGAAGATCGCCGGCGTCGGCGCCTTCGGAGACCTGGGCACCCATTCCCTGGACATCCTCATGTGGCTCCTCGGCGATGTCGCCTCGATCACGGCCGACATCAAGCCCGTCACCCACCGTTACGGCGATTGCGACGAGACGGGGGAGGCGCTCTTTGAGTTCAAGAACGGCGTCATCGGCACCCTGGCGGCCGGCTGGGTCGACGTTGACAACCCGGTCTCGCTCATCGTCAGCGGCACCGAAGCGCACGCCGCGGTCGTCCGGGATAAGCTCTATTTCACCTGCCAGAAGGTCGCCGGCGCGGACGGCCGGACGTCCTGGCTCGACCTGCCCGCCGCGCTGCCCGAACCCCTGAACCAGTTTGTCGACGCCGTGGCCGGGAAAAAAGGCATGGCGCTCGTCACGCCACGGGAGGCCGCGGCCCGGGTGAGCGTCATGGAGGCCGCTTATAAGGCGGCCCGCGACCGCGCCTGGGTGGAGCCGGCCTAGCCGGGAGCCGTGCCGCGACGGCGGCCGGGGTTCTTGGCTCAAACCTGATCTCGATAATCGGCCTTTTAAGGGGCTGCGCGAAAGGTGGGCGTTCCGCCCGGGGAAATGGCCGGAGCGCCGCCGTTCGTGTATAATTTCGGTTGAGGCGAGTGCCCGGATGAACGTCACCGTCGTCGTCCCAACATATAATGAGGCCGCCAATTTGGCGCATTTCGCCGCCGAGCTTCTCTCGGCGCCCCTCCCCAGGCTGCATCTTCTCATCGCCGACGACGAGTCCCCCGACGGGACGGGCCGGCTGGCGGACGACCTGGCCGCCCTCTCGAAAGGGCGCATCGACGTCCTGCACAGGCACGGCCCTCGAGGCCTCGGGCTGGCCTACCGGGACGGCTTCCGTTGGGCCCTCGAGCACGGGGCCGACGCCGTCGTCCAGATGGACGCCGATTTCTCCCACGCGCCCGCGGACGTCCCGCGTCTTGTCGAAAAACTCGCCGAATTCGACGTCGCCGTCGGTTCGCGCTACGTCTCCGGCGGCAGGATCGACGACCTCTGGGGCCTGGACCGCTTCGCCCTGAGCCGGTCGGCCAACGCCTACGCCCGGACCGTTCTCGGCCTCCGGAGCCGCGACGCCACGTCGGGCTTCAAAGCCTGGCGGCGGGTGGCTCTCGAATGCATCGGCCTCGACCGCCTTGTCTCCAGCGGCTACATCTTCGCCGTGGAGATGACCTTCCTCAGCGAGCGCCTGGGTCTGAGGATCTGTGAGGTTCCGATCTATTTCGCCGACCGGAAGGCGGGAGAGTCCAAGATGACGGCCCGGGCCAAGCTCGAGGCGGCCGTCGGCCTATTCCGGCTCTGGCGCCGCCACCGGAATGTCCGCCCTCTGGCCCAGGGCTCCGGGCCTTCCGCTTTCCGTCCCTGAACGGCCGCCCAGATATCCTCTGCTCCGCGCCTGACGGCCGCGGCGCGCTCCGGTCCGGCCGAATCCCGGGTTGACTTTTTCGGCTCAAGTTGATAATTCTTCAAGCTCGGTGACGTCAATACCGATGGGACACGCCCATAGGAGCGGTTATGAACGAACTGGTCAACGTCCTGGCCGAAAAATTCGCGAGGCGATTCGAGGCCAAGCCGCTCCTCGTCGTCTCCCCGGGCCGCGTTAACCTCATCGGCGAGCACACGGACTACAATGAGGGTTTCGTTCTCCCCGGGGCCACGGATAAGGCCATCGTCTTCGCCGTCGCCCCCCGGACCGACGACATCTGCCATTTCGTCTCCCACGATTTCGACCAGGAATTCCGTTGCGAGCTCGGCTCGCTCCACCGCTCGCCCCTCCGCTGGCCCGACTATCTGCAGGGGGTCATCGACCAGTTCCTCCTGGCCGGCCGCCGGGTGGGCGGGTTCAACTGCGTCTTCGGCGGCGACATCCCGATCGGGGCGGGCATGTCCTCGTCGGCGGCCATCGAGGGCGGCCTGGCTTTCGCCCTGAACGCGATGTTCGGCCTCGGCCTCGACAATCTGGCCCTGGTCAAGCTCGCCCAGAAGGCCGAGAACGAGTTTGTCGGCGTCCGGTGCGGGATCATGGACCAGTTCATCAACATCCACGGCCGGGAGAAAAAGGTCCTCAAGCTCGACTGCCGCTCCCTCGAATTCGAGTATTTCCCGTTCGAGCGCGAGGACCTTCGGATCGTCGTCTCCGACACTCTGGTGAGGCGCGAGCTCGCCGGGTCGGAATACAACGTCCGCCGCCGCCAGTGCGAAGAGGGCGTCGAGCTCCTCCGGAAATACGTGCCGGAGATCCGGAGCCTCCGCGACGTCTCGCAGGGCCTGCTCGACGAGCATCAGACGGAGTTCGATCCGATCGTTTTCCGCCGGTGCGATTACGTCATCCGGGAGAATATCCGCGTCCGGGAGGCCTGCGTCGATCTCCTCCGCGGGGACTTTAAGTCGTTCGGCGAGCGGATGTACGAGTCCCATGCCGGCCTCCGGGATGATTACGGCGTCAGCTCGGCCGAGCTCGACGCCCTCGTCGAGTCGGCGTCGCGCGTGCCCGGGGTCCTCGGCTCGAGGATGATGGGCGCGGGCTTCGGCGGCTGCACGATCAGCCTCGTTGAGTCTGCGGCCGTCCCCGAGTTCGAGGCCCGCGTCAGCCGGGACTACGAAGCGGCCGCGGGAAAAGCGCCGAAGATCCACCTCATCCGGATCGAGGCCGGCACCCGCCTCGTCTAGCTTCCCCCTGTCCGCTCCCGATATGCCGTGCGGGGGATAAGGGTGACCCCGCTGCCCCCAGCCATAGCAGGCGGCCTGACGGATTCCTTTCATTTTCTTAACAACTTCTTGACAACTCGGGAAGGCGCGCGACCTATCATGGGACCGGCAAGGCGATGGTGACAATCAGGCCAAGGCGACGAAAAAGGCTAAATTTCGGCAAGGAGGATCTCTGGTGGCAAAAAGGGGATTGAGGTTCTTGGGGGTCATGGCGGCCGTCCTGGGATTGACGCTTTTGGGCTGCGCCCAGCCACGGACGCTGACCATCCTGCACACGAACGACACGCGCTCGGCGATGGTGCCGTTCGAGACCGGTTACATCCCGTACGTCGGAGCCTCGGAAGAGCCTCCGCCGAAGGGGCTGGCCGCGGTGAACTTCCTGCGCTTTCCGTCCGGCCGCGACTACGCCGGCATCGCCCGGATGGCGACGCTCATCAAAAGGTACAAGGCGATCGACCGGAACGTGCTGACGGTCAACACCGGCGACGTCTTCGTCGGGTCGTTCGAGTTCAACAAGTACCTCGGCTATGCGGAGCTCAAGATCATGGAGAACCTCTATGACGTCATGGAGCTCGGCAACCACGAGTTCGATCTGGGCCTCAACACGCTCGCGGCCATCGTGGGCGGTCAGCTCGGGAATCAGGGTCCGGTCAGGCTCCCGATCCTCTGCGCCAACGTCGATTTCAGCGGCACCCTGGCTGCGGGCATGTTTCAGCCGTCGGAAATCGTGACCATCGGCGGCGTCAAGGTGGGCCTGTTCGGGCTCGTCACCGAGGAGCCGCAGAATTATGGCCAGGATGTGAACAGCCGCTTCCCGTATCCTTATGACGATCCGGATCCGAGCAAGACCCTATGGGCCTACGCCGCCCAGGTCGCTGGCGGGGTCAAAGCCGCCGGATGCGACGTCGTCGTTTGTCTCTCCCATCTGGGCACGACCGTGGATGTGGCCGGGCTTTCCCAGGTGCCCGGCATCGACGTCATCATCGGGGGCCACAGCCACGACGCATACGACGCGGCGAAGATCGTGAACGGCAAGATCATCGTCCAGGCCGGCGCCCACGGCTTCTACCTCGGCGAGCTCAAGCTTCGCGTCAACGACGGGGGCGGCGTTTCGCTCATCAGCTGGGCCCTCCACCCCGCGTCCGCCGCGGTCATGGAGGATGCCCAGGTGAAGGCGGCGGTGAACCAGGTGCGCCAAGGCATCGTCAGAGACCCCCGCTTCGGCCCCGTCTACAGCCAAAATGTGGCCACCGCCCTCCGGGACATCCCCCAAATGTGGCCGGCGAACAGCCAGAACCGGGACTCGGCCCTGGGCAATCTCGTGACCGACGCCTACCTGAACCGTCTCAAGAAGGCCGGCTTTCCGGTGGACTGCGCCCTGGAGGCCACGGGCTATATTTTCTACGGGATCTTCGCGGGCCAGGTCGTCGGCAACGACATCCTGAGGGCCGTCCCGTACGGTTATGACCTTGATACCGGGCTCGATTTCAAGCTCGTCATCGTTCCCATGACCGGACAGCTGATCCTCGGGGGGCTCGAATACGCGGCGGGTATGGTCACGGAGACGACCGACCTCGCCATCCAGGCGTCCCGGCTGACCTATGCTTATGACTCGAGCCAGCCGGCGGCGCCGTTCGCCAGCCTGAGCCGGCTCGACGCCACCTCGGTCATGATCAACGGGGAATATGCGGCCATGAACCCCGACAAGGTTTATATGGTCGCCATGACCGAACAGGTCTTCAACTTCCTGAATGCCCTCGTCGAACAGCTCGGGGTCGATCTCGGACCGAACGTTGTGCAAACCGACCTCTTCCAATACACCGCCGTCCGCGACTATATGAAGTCCCTGAGGTTCGTCAATTACAAGTCCGAAGGGCGGATCAAGGACACCGCGGCCGTGTCGGCCTCGCTGGCCGCTTCGCAAAGGACCGCAAAAAAGATCTCGGATGCGGCCGGATTGGCCCTCCATTCCCGCATCCGCTGAACGAAAAGTCCGGGCCGGCCCGGATGGAGCCGCCGGGGACAGGCCGCCGCCTGGGGGGTGCGATGGCCTCCCCGGGCCGGCTCCTTCCCGGCCGGCCCGCTTTCTCAGGATGCTCCGCACGCGGGGCACGATCGCGGGCGGTCTCGTGCCCGCGGATTCCGGCTCATCCCGAGGGCACAAATTTCCTCCCGCGTCGCCTCCTTTATTTTTTTCCCGAAAACGTGGATAATACGTCATCGCGCCCCGCGAGGCGCCCGTGAAGGATAGTCAGATGAAGAACGTTCGAACCCTCCTCGTCCTTGCCGTCGTCCTGGCCCTCGTCGCCGTCCAGGCGGGCCGGGGATCAACCCCATCGCTCAGGGCCGGAAAAGCGCCCGCCGCGTTCGCGGCCCAGGGGCACCCTGCTCCCACGCAGAGCGCGACGCCGTCCGAGACGCCCCCGTCGCGCTTTTATGATGATTGGGCCGGGTTCATCAGCGGGCTCTCCGCCGCCGACGATTCGAACGCGTTCAAGAAGCTGGAGGGAATGCCCGCCTGGCAGGAGTTCGTCAAGTCGATCGGGGTCCCGTGGACGACCTTCGATTCGGCGATCCTCGACCCGATGAAGAAGTGGGCCGGGGACGACCTTCGGGACGTCGGCCAGGCGACCATGACTCTCTTATATCCCTTCGGCGGCCCGGACTTCATCACCGCTTTCGCCTTCTTCCCGAACGCCCGGAAAACCGTCCTGATGGGCCTAGAGCCGACCGGCAACCTGCCGGACTTCGAGAAGCGCCCGGCCGCCTGGACGGAGGCGTTTTTCATGGATTTCGACACGGCCCTGTCGGATTTCTTGAAGCGCGGCTATTTCGTGACCAAGCACATGAACGAGGTCTTCGCCCAGGGACGGGTCGACGGAGCCCTGCCCATCATCTGCTTCTTCCTGAAGAGGACGGGGCACTCCGTGACGGGCGTCGAGCTCCTGACGGCCGACAGCCAGGGTGATTGGGTTGAAAAGCCCTACAAGCCGCTCAAAAGATGGCTGCGCCGGCCCTACGGGGTTCGGATCGATTATGTCCGGCCGGGGGACGGCGTCCCCAGGAGCGTCGACTATTTCTCCTGCGATCTCTCGGATCCGGCCTTCACGAAAGGATCCGCCCTGTTCCGCTTGTTCGAGGGATACGAAGGCCTCACGACCTACATAAAGTCCGGTTCCTACCTTCTTCATTACGGGGATTTCGCGAACATCCGGAACCTGATCCTGGCGAAAAGCCAGTACGTCCTGGAGGACGACACGGGCATCCCGTACCGCTACTTCAAGCGGCAGGGATGGGGGATCCAGCTGTTCGGAGCCTACACGAGGCCCGTCGACGACTTCTCGCCCGTGCTCGAGCAGCCGGACCTCAGGGAGGCTTACAGGGACCCCGCGGCCCAGATCCGCAAGCTGCCCTTCCACTTCGGCTACCATTGGGTCTCGAAGATCGACAACCTTCTGCTGTTCACGAGGCCCGGGAAGACGGCCAAGGAGTCCTGAGCCCCGGCGGGATGCGCCATGGAGCCGGAGACCCGCAAGCCGGTCCGGATCGCCGCCCAGATCCTGTTGTTCGCCGCCGTCCTGGCGGTCCTGGCCTATGCCTCCGTCCACCTCGGGCCGCCGATCACCAGGCTCCTGAAAAACCCGGAGAGCTTCCGGCGCTTTCTCGACCGCTACGGCGCCGTCAGCGCCCTGATCTACGTCCTCTTCCAGACGGCCCAGGTCGTCATCGCCGTCATCCCCGGAGAGGTCGTGCAGATCGCGGGGGGATACGTCTTCGGGACGGCCGGCGGGACCCTGGCTTCGGCGGCCGGGGTCGTCCTGGGCACCCTGATCGTCTTTTTCGCCGTTCGGCTGGCCGGCTATCCGCTGGTCAAGATTTTCGTCGGCCCGAAAAAGCTGGGCCGGTTCGATTTCCTCCTCAACAACCCCAAGTCCGATATCACGATGTTCGTCCTCTTCCTCATCCCCGGGATCCCCAAGGACGCCCTGGTTTATCTCTCCGGGCTGACCCCCGTCAAACCATGGAAATTCCTGCTGATCTCCACGGTCGCCCGGCTTCCCGGATTGTGGGGGTCCGCGTACATCGGGGCCCACCTTCATCGGAAGGACTACCTCGCCGTGTGGGTCCTCTCCGGGGTGGCGCTGGCTCTGTTCGTCGTCGGCGTCCTGGCCAAGGACAGGATCATCGACCGGCTGAACCGGCTCCTGCCGGGAAAAAAGGGGCGGCCGCCGTCCGCGTGAGCCGTACGGCCGCGCCCACCCGGCCGCGTCGGTCGGGGGACATTTTATGATAGAATAGGCGCCGCGACGTCATGCCGAACGCGGCGCGCCGGGCGGAGGAGAGGAGACTCCTCCCCGCCGGTGCTTCGAAAAACAGGAGTGGCCGATGATCAAGAAGCTGTTCGAAACCGACGGAAACCTCTCCGGAACGATCCTCAGGGTCGCCCTGGGGGTGGCCATGTTCCCGCACGGCGCTCAGAGGCTTTTGGGCTGGTTCGGAGGGCACGGGTTCAACGCGTCCCTGCAGTTCTTCGAGAAGAATTTTCACCTTCCGGCCCTTCTTGCGCTGGCCGCCATTCTTGCGGAGTCGGTGGGCGCCGCAGCTCTGGTCGTCGGCTTCTTCACGCGGATCGCCGCCTTGGCCGTGGGCGTCGACATGGCCGTGGCCGTTTACCTGGTTCACGCGAAGGTCGGCTTTTTCATGAACTGGGCGGGGGCGCAGAAAGGCGAAGGCTTCGAGTATCACATCTTGGCCATCGCCGTCGCGCTGGCCCTCGTGATCATGGGCGGCGGGCTGTGGTCCGCCGACCGGGCGATCGCCGGGAAGAAGGGGCGGTAGCCGCCGTCGCGGGCGCTACCGCTTGCGGATCCTCAGAATGCCCTTCTGGTAATCGATGTCCACCTGAAACTTGTTGAGGACATTCTGCCCGAGGATGCCGGTCTCCTCGTAGCTCGGAATGTCGGCGACAAAGGCCTGGACGTTGTCCACCCGCAGCCCCGCTAGCTCGATCGAACCCAGCTTCACTTCGTGCGTGAGGCCCGCCCCCGCGATCCCCGAAACGACGATGACTTTCGTGTTGTCGTCGATCCTGATCCCCAGGGCCTCCAAGAGGCTTGAGGGGATCGAGCTCATCGTCGCCCCGGTGTCGATGATGAACTTCTGGCGAACCTTTCCGTTCACGACCGCCTCGACGGGGATGTGGTCGGTGCCCGGGTCGAACCGCAGGACCGCCGTTTCATCGGCACTCTGTCCCTGTTGGATGAGGCCGGTGAACATCCTCGCCCGCGCGGCCAAGGGCTCCGGATAGGACCGCATCTCCAGGAGCTCGGCGGCGCGGGGCCAGTTCCTCTCCATGATCGCGATCTCGACGCCCAAGAGGTGGATCTCGGCGTCGTCGGGCAAAGCCAACTCGGCCTTCTCGAACGCGTCGGCGCCGCCCGAGCGGCGGCCGGCGATGATCTCTCGCAACCATTCCTTATAGAGCTGCGCCTTGAATCGGCTCAGCTCGGCCGGGTCGAGGTTGCGTGCGATCGTGGACTTTTTTCCCAAGCGTTCGAGCTCCAGGATGGCGCTCTCGCGGCCCCGCATCGCCGCCTGGGCGAGGACGGCGTCCTCGACGAGCGCCGTGGAGCCGGTTTCCGCGAGAAGTTCGTCGTCGAGGATGCGGGCCGCATCCGCCGCGCTGCCGTCCCGGATGAGCTCCGAAGCGGAGGCGTGCATCCGGGCGACGATCGCTTCGGGCCTGAGCGCCGCCGGCACGTCGTTTTCGTCGAAGGCGGGCTCGGCCCGGAAGGCTTCGCCCAGGGCCTTCAGCCGCAGGGCGGGGGGGACGGAGTCCCCGAGCTCGAGCGCGGCGTCGAACCGGGCTTCCCGGCTCGCGGAGAGAATCGTCCCCGATATCTCGCTCAGACGTGTTCTCGGCGCCCGGTCGACCGAGACCTTGCCTAGCCAGAGATAGCCCCGCTCACCGGCGGGCCCGAACGTCCACCCGACGACGACTTCGTCCTGGGTGAGGATTCCGGCTTCGCGGATCTCTCCGGGAAGGGTGAAGGAAAGAAAGCTGCCGTCCATGCCCGGAGCGATGCTGCCGACGTCGAAAACATTGCCTTGGGGGGAGAGGGACTTCCATTGAAGGCGGACGTCGGGCCTCCAGGCCGAAAGGCAGAGCGTCCCGCCGGATGGCTGCCTCTCCAGGCGGCAGAGGACCACGGGATCCATACCCGCCCAGATGCCCCACTCGATAGGGACAGGCTCGGCGCCCTCTTGTTCCAGGACCAATTTTCCGCCGCCGAGAAGAGCCCAGGCCGGCAGAGCCACCCAGTCGCCGTCCAGGACCGCGGCCGGCCGACGGGATTTCTCCCGGCCAAAAGGCGTCTCTATGACGACGAAGCTCATCGGGGCGGGCTTTTCCGACGGACCGCCCGGGGCGGCGCGAAGGGCGACAGGACTCGCGGTGCCGGCCGCGGCGCTTCGGGTGGCCCGGTTCGCCGGGGCACGGGAAAGGGCCCGAGAGATGAAGAACCCGGCAGCGAGAAGCCCGAGGGCTCCGGCGAGGACGGCGTACCAGGGGGGGAACCTTCGGGCCGCGACCGGCCTCCGGGTCAGGCAATTGCCGCAATTCGAACAGAAGGCCGCGTTGTCGGGATTATCGGAGCCGCATCTCCTGCAGATCATAGCCTGTTCCTCTCGACCAGCCCCAGGATATGACGGCGAGGGGGGCCGAGTCAACCCGCCGGCGGCGCGCTGGGCTTCGTGCAACCGGGTTACGTCCTGACGATGTC
The DNA here is from genome assembly GCA_964551995.1 of uncultured Eubacteriales bacterium. GTDB lineage: Bacteria > Acidobacteriota > Aminicenantia > Aminicenantales > Saccharicenantaceae > DATKJS01. Next base: position 42,033 of record CAZKFD010000034.1, on the reverse strand, counting down.
CTGGCCCTTGGTGTTGCACCAGTCGATCTTGATGTCGTCGGCGCGCCACTCGGCGAACCGGCGCATGTCTTCGTATTCGCGGCCCTTTCGTGCCGGGGATGCCCTTGCTGCACGTGCGGGTCCCGGCGTCCGTGTAGAGGGCCTATTTCAGCCACTTCCCGGGATATAAATCCCGAGGCCCCGGAGGCCCGAAGGGTAGCGCTCCAGGTTCGTAATGAGGAGGCCGTCCCAGCCGCGGAAGAAGCAAATCCCCTCATCCGGGCCGACATAGCAATAGCCGGCGTCCTTCATGCCGCTCGCGACCAGTGCGTCGACGGTTTTCAACGGCCGATTCTGAGCATGCGGCTGCCGGGTCCACGGATCCGCAGGCTTCAGAAACGCCAGATCAAGCGGGGCAGGAAGTCGCAGCCCTGGCGCCGCCGCGGTGCCGGGCCCGTCAGCTTATTGTTTATTGGTTTCTTTTTCCTGGATCGCGGGCGTGCTCGCCGGCGTCTTCTCCTCGGGCCGGTTTATTTCTTCGGTGGCCTTGTTCACCGCTTCCTTGAATCCCCGAATGGCCTGGCCGAGGGACTTGCCGATTTCAGGGAGCTTCTTGGGGCCGAAAACGATGAGCACGATGACAAGGATGAGCAGCAGATGCGTCGGCTGCAGCAGGTTTTCGATCATCGTCCTTCTCCTGATCCGATATCGCCTTCCACTCTCCCTTATAATAATTTATGCCCCCTGTTGCGAGTTGTCAAACGGCCTCTGCCCCCGCGCCCGGAATGCCCGGCTGGCCGGGACGGCGCCGGGCCACATCTGCAGTCCTCGCCCGCCGTGGCCCCCGTTTTACTTTTGTCTCTCTTTCGGGGAAAATGGATGGCGCGGGGACATACGTGAGAGCTCTTCGCGGGCGCGGCATGGGGCTCTTCCGGGCAAGCCTGCTTCTCGTCGTTTTGTGGCTACGGCCCCCTTTTATTCCGGCGGGCCGTCTTCCGGCGGGCCAGAATGCTGGCGGTCTTCCCGCCGTCGAGGAGATCGAACGGGATCTGCTTGCGGCGCTCAACAGGGAGCGGGCGTCTCGGGGCTTAACCGTCCTCCGCGTGTCGCCGGAGGTCGTTCGGCTGGCCAGGAGACACAGCGCCGAGATGGCCGCGCGCGGCGTCCTATCTCATGTATCCGCGACGGGGCAGACGTTCACCGACCGGCTCGCCGAAGCGGCCGTCCTCTTCGCCGAGAACGGCGAAAACGTCGCCCGGAGCGGGACCTATGTCGCCGAGCTCATTCACCAGAGCTTCATGGCCAGCGAAGGCCACCGGGAGAACGTCCTCAATCCGGGCTTCGACGAGGTCGGGATTGGAATCGTCCTCGTCCCGGATCATGATTACTTCGTCACCGAAGACTTCATCAGGAGCCTCGTCCCCGAGCCCGCGCCCGAAGTCCGCGCTCGGATTCTCGGCGCCCTGAACGAGTGGCGCGTGAAACAGGGCCTGCCGGCCCTGGAGCTGATCGACGAGGTCGGCCGGACGGCTGAGACCTTCGCCCGGGACAAGGCCGCCGGGCAAGGTACCCCGCCGGTGCCGTCCTATTTCGGAGCCGCCCTGGTGCGTTTCGCCGCCGGCCCGGATCTCGAGATGATCGAGGCCGCGCTCGGGAGACAGGACTTGGCGCGATATGGGAGGGCCGGCCTCGGCGTTTCCTTCGGACGGGGCCCCGGTTATCCGGGAGGCGCCTATTTCGTCTGCGCCGTCTTCATCCAGGACGACGGCGCCTCGGGGCCCGGAGAGCTCGCGCGGGCCCTGGACGTGCTCAAGACCGCGAACGCGGTCCGGGCGAAGGCGAGGCTCGAGCTCCTGGAACTGGATGCCGATCTGGCCCGCGAGGCCGACGCGCTGATTGCTGGGGAAAAAACGGGGCAGGAAGCCGTCGTCCCCGGTCTCGCCGCGGAGAACGTTTTTGTCTTCGTGTTCGGGAGGCTTGATTCGATCGACAGGAGTTTCGAAAAGCGTCTCCAGGATCCCCGCCTGCGGAGGATCGGAATCTCCACGCTGCCGATCGAGTTAATAGGGGGCGGCGGCCGGCAGGGATACGTGGTTGCGGTCATCCTTGCGAATTGATCGCCCGCATCGCCCTGAAAGGCGCATCCTCGGCCCGCCAATTGAAAGCCTGCTCCCCGTGGGGGCTATAATAAGGCCGCCGAAGGTGGGGACATGAAAAGCCGGGATTATATCGCCACAGCCTGTGTTCTCGTGTTGGCGATCGCCGTCCTTTGCTCGGCTTGTTCGGCTTCCAACAAGGTGAGCGTCGAAGCCAAGCTCGCGGGCTGGAAGTTCGAACTCCAGGGCTCGTGGTCGGCCGAGAACCCGACACCCAAAGAGGTGGCCGGCCAAAACTACGGGAAAATCAGGTTTTCCAAACATGAAATAAGCAGCATCTTCGGGTCGCCGGGAGAATTCAGGGTCGAGATTTTCGCCAAGCTCGTCGGCAGCGAATCGGCCACCATCGGCACGATCACGGGCTCGGGGACAACCGCCTACAAGGACACCACAGTCGACCTCGAAATCTACACGGTCATCCGCGTCGTTTTCAAAAACGGCAAACTGACCGACGTCAGGACCTGGCCCAAGCTCGAGCGGTCGGAATATTCCGGAGGGATGTGGCGCATCCGCTGATCGAAGTCGGTCATTCATTGATCCTTTCGGCCCACTCGTCCGCCGTCATGACCTCCGCCTGCCGCGGGAAGACTTTTTCCACCAACACGCGGTGCACTTCCGCGTCGGGATCGATGCAGGCGTCGGAGAGAACGACCAGCCGGTAATCCCTGTCGGCCGCCTCGCGCAGGGTGGACAGGACGACTCCGCTTGTGCCAATGCCCGTCAAGATCAGCGTCTCGACCCCACGGGCCCTCAGGATGACCTCCAGATCGCTGCCGCTGAAGGCGCTGACGCGCAACTTGGTCACGACGGCTTCGTCCGAGCGGGGAGCGACGGACTCGTGAATCTGAGTGGCCTGGTCGGCCAGCGCCATGCCGCCGCGTTCGACGAGGCGCGCGAAAGACTTGTTCCGGCGGCTCACCTCGGGCCAGCCGGCGCGGAATGCCACGCGCACGAAGATCACCGGGATTCCCGCGTGACGAGCCGCGCGGACAGCGCGCTCGATGGGGGCGAGAAGTTCCGGTTTGATGGCAAGACGCTCCACGATGCCGTTTTGAACGTCCATAACGAGGAGCGCGGCTTGATTGTTTTGCATCATCATCCTCCTCTCCGGGAACTTATCAGCGAACCGGCGGCGGGTCAAGTCTCCGGGAGAGCGGCGGGGCGATCGATGCCGCCGGCAGGGAGATGGCCGTAGGCAGTAGCCAGGCATGGCCAGGCCCTTTCGGCCAGCCAGGAGAGATTGTCCGCCCCGAGTCCGATGTCTTTTCTCTCTGCCTTCATGTCATTCTCAATCTCGCGACAGCAGGTGAGCGGTTCTGGTCAAGACATTGACGCCTGCCAGCCGGAGTTTTTTTGCGAGCCTCACCGCAAGGGGTGAGATCCGGCTAGGCTTCTCGGTTAGAGGGAGACCAATAATCTCATCTCATGAATCACCTCCAACGGTGATTCACACCCGCGCCAAGCAACCCTAAGATCAGTCAAGTCAGGAGATCGGTCCTGAGATGAACTATTGAGAGGCATCACATGCGGCACCTAAAAGCATTCTTTACAGGGACAGGGCTCGTCATCGGCTTTGCCGTACTGGCTTTTGCGGCGGCCACGACAACCCAGACGGTCATCATGCAGATCGGGACCATTAGCGCACTGGCCACAACCGGCAATCCGGCGACGCTGGCCGTGTCCGCCCCAGCCCAGGGGGGAGCGACTCCGGCGAATCCGACGACCAATACGACTTATGCCCAGTACACATCCACGGTGGCCTCAGGAGTCACTCGGAGGCTGCAGGCGAATTGGGGGGCGTCGGACGCGGCACCGGCCGGGTGCTCGCTGCTCCTGACCGCGCGACACCCTCCGGCCTGCTGAATCAGGGCACGAGCGCGGGTCAAATCACAATGACCTCCACGGCGGCGGACATTGTGGAGGGGATTGGAAGTTGCGCCACGGGCACCGGGGCCACGAACGGAGCTCAGCTGACGTACGTGCTATCCATCAACACCATGACGTCCCTCGTTGCGAGCGACAATCACACGGTCACGGTTACCCTCACATTGACCGACAACTGACCTCTCCATCGAGACTGAGTTCAGGCGTCACGAAAAAAAGCCGGGGCCGGGTTTCCTTCGCTGACCCGCCCGGCATCCGCTGCTGACCTCCGACGAGTCCATGCGATCGGGGGCCTCTGGCTCCCTTCGTCATCTCTTCACTCAAGGACAATCCAGCGTCGGAAGGTCTTTTGAAAATGGAGCTCGATTTCCTTCCCGCTCACGTCTTCTATGTCGTAGAGGGATCCGGAGTCTCGAAACGGCACTGAGTCTTCCGTATAGTTTACGCGACGGGAACACCTGAGGTCTATGCGACCTTTAGGCCAGTCGGGCATCACGACCGGGCTCACCAGACAATCGAGCGTATACTCGAACCTGTTCGCGAATTTCGAAAAGCTGAGGCTCAGTGTTTGATCCGCATGTTTATGTACCGACGCTCGATAGCCCTTTTCCTCGAGCACTTTGGCCAGGGTCTTAAGAACTGGCATTAAGCAATTCGTGACCCAGCCTGACGCCCGTTCAAAAGGATCTTGGATCTCGATATCGTTTGTTGCCATTGCCACCCCGTTCGTCAGCTTTATGAAAACAGCAGAAGTCCGGCCAGTCAAGCCTATCTTTTGGCTATCCATGCCGATAGACCCTGACCTGAACCCCGGATTTTGGTCCATTCCGGATGCAACTTTTTTGATAAAATCGGGCATTCGGAAAGGAGTTCGGGATGAAGAAGAAGTTCACGGAGGCTCAGATCGTTTTTGCTTTGAGGCAAGCGGAGAGCGGGACGCCCATTGCGGAGATCATCCGGAAGATGGAGATCTCGGAGGTCACGTTCTATCGATGGAAGAAGAAGTACGCGGGGATGGGCGTTTCGGAGCTCCGCCGGCTGAGGCAGCTCGAGGATGAGAACCGGCGGTTGAAGCGGTTGGTGGCCGACTTAACGCTCGATAAGCAGATGCTCCAGGATGCCTTATCAAAAAAGTTCTAAGGCCCGCCGAGAAGCGAGACCTAGTGTTTGTGACGAGAACATCCTACCAGGTCTCCGAGCGGCGGGCTCGCACGGCTTTAGACCTCGCAAGGTCGACGATCCGCCACCAGAGTGTGGCGGATCCGCAGACGGCGCTTCGCCTGCGTCTGAGGGATCTGGCGATGTCGCGAATCGGGTATGGATATCGACGGCTTCATATCCTGATCGAGCGGGAAGGATGGCACGTGAATCACAAGCGGGTTTACCGCCTGTATCGGGAGGAAGGATTGGTCATGAGGAAGGGGTCCCCCAGGCGGCGCAAGGCCTGCCTGAAGCGAGAGCTACGGCCTCTGGCCGCGGAAAAGAACGAGTGTTGGAGCATGGATTTCATGTCGGATGAGCTTTTCGATGGCCGGAGGATCCGGCTTTTAACGATAGTGGACAATCATACCCGTGAAAGCCTGGCCATTCATGTGGGCCAGAGGATCCGGGGCGGCGAGGTAGTCGAGGTCTTGGAGCGGGTCATGAAGGATCACGGGCGACCGCGGACGATCCGGGTTGATAATGGCCCGGAATTCGTCTCGAAGGACGTCGATCTTTGGGCTTACTGGAATCACGTCACTTTGGACTTTTCCCGACCGGGGAAGCCGACGGACAACGCTTATATCGAGTCCTTCAACGGCCGGTTCCGGCAGGAATGCCTCAATGAGCACTGGTTCCTGAGCTTGGATGATGCCAGGGCCAAGGTTGAAGCTTGGCGACGGGATTACAACGAAGAACGGCCCCACAGCGCTCTTGGCAATGCGACTCCGGAGGAATATGCAGCTCAACTCGAGCCTCAAAAGGGGCCTCCTGACCTAGGTCTCGAGGCGATAAAAAATGGACTTGCTTATTCAAAAAGTTGCTGACAGAATGGGCGAGAAACGGGGTGCGGGTCACTCCAGCGAATGCCCCACAATCAGCTTGGATTGTGTCCTCGGGATATAGAAATATTCCTTCCCGAACACGTTGTGCCCGCTCAAAGGATAAGCTCGTCGCTTTGAGGTAATGCTCGAATATATCCCGAGCATCGATTATTATCGACGAGGCCTGTTGCGCGGTGAACTTTTTATTTGCTCCAAGCAGGTGTTCGTTACTGTTGCAAGGCATTATGAATCCTGTTCTATGGGACTGACTTCGTTTCCTCGACGCGCTCTAATGTTAGTCTTCGAATTCGTTGATGCTCAATTGGTCTATTCTGAACATAGCATCCCGATCATCGTCCCAATAATCCTCAAAGTGTAGCTTAACGTGCCTTCGCTCAGGCTTCATATTCTTTGCAGTTACCACTAGGAAAATTACATAATCACCGGGGACAAGGACGTGTTCGCCTGAATAGGGTTTTGGTATTGTATCGAGAGTACACACGACGCGAAAATTGGAGCCATTAAAGAACCTGCCGTATTTATCAAGCTCCGCCTGCTCGGACTTTTGAATGTACCCAAACGAGCAGAACCAATAGAATCCGTCCCGGATAAACGGGAGTGTACAGATGGAAGGCTTGTGCGCCCATGACAGATTTAAGGGGAGAAAATCCTCCACCTTCTCATATTTTTCAAGTGAAACCTCTCTATAGCATTCTTCGGCGACAATTTCGACATCTTGCAGGGTCTCATTGCCCGTGTTCTCAATTTTGATTCGGAAATAATAGTTGTCGCAAAGGAAGGCCCCAACCTCGTTTCTGGACGCTACTTTATGCCCATAGGGAACTCCTAATTGGTAACATGTTCGGAGCGCGGGGCGATAAAATAGCGGCTTAATTGAATCTTGCATTAAGCCCGCTATGCCGATGAGCAATGCAACGATTACTCCGGCGAATTCTTCCTTTCCGTTTAGGGCCTTAATAACTGCATAGGCGACAATTAGCATCACTATAACTACGAACGCTTGGCGATATCTCTTTATCCTCTCTTGGCGTCTCCAGAACTTTTCTTGCCAGCTCATCGATGCTCCTTAGGCATATGAGAAACTCGGCCTTTGGATCGACATGTTAGTCCTTTATGTGCCTTTCCTCCTTCGCAACTCTCTTAACCCTCCGCATGATGGCCATAATGATTGCGCAGAGGCTGATTGTGCAGATGATGATCCACCACACGGCCCCCAACGCTAGAGCCCAACGGTCGCTGTAGGTCTTGAGAAACCAAACCACAAAGGCATAGATTCCGACTACTGCAAGAACATCTTTGATGGTCTGCCTCATCCTATCTTTGCCACCGATCCACGCTAGCAATACGCCGAGGGCGACGAAAATGACTAAGGTCGGAGCGATCATCTGGCCCGTGGTGGCATGCCCCATAGTCACTCCTCTTTAGAGAACGTCATTATTAGCACCTGGCCGTGGGCGTGTGAGGCTCGTCCTTTTCGACCTCTTGAGCCTGCTGACAAGCTTAAAAAATAGGGTAGCATACACCGCTTTGCATTAGCAAGAGGCCGCGTATGATTAAGTACGCTACGCCTGATCGCGCATGTCACGGCCGTATCACAAATTGTGCTTAAACGTGCCTAACTTCGCTTAACGGTGCTTAAGAGGAAGACGTCGATCATTTGGGGAAAACGCGATTTTCCCCTGGAAGTTGCCGAGTCATAGAGGCTTTTCCTAGTCCATTTGTCGCCTGTCCGAGCCATACCAGAATTATAAACGGGCAGAGTCCTAGTATTGACGGAACGGGACGGCCCTCTCCGCCGCGTAACAAATACGTAACAGAAGTTGCCTAATCCCGCCTATTCCGGCGTAATGGTGCCTAAAAGGAAAGCGAACGAAATCGCCTAGTTACCAGAGGAAAATATGGGGAATCAGATGGCTGGGAAGCAAGGATTCGAACCTTGATTGCATGATCCAGAGTCATGAGTCCTGCCGTTGGACGACTTCCCAGCAGGCCCCCCTATATTAAAGAAATCCTGGCCAGAATTCAAGAGCCAAAATAAACTGTCGCGGGCCGTCGGCTCCCCGGGAAGCGGTCACGACCGCAGCCAGCCAGGGCCGCCCTGTGCCGGCCTTCATCCACATCCTCCGAGGCTGGTTGAGCCGCCGCCCCTGTTCATGGTAAGATGGCCGCCAACCGACGATGTCGAAAATCTTCAGGATCCTCATTGTCCTCGGCCTGACGGCCGTCCTCGTCTACTTTTTTGCCCGGAGCGCCCGGTGGGGGGAGGTCCTGGACTACATCAAAGGGGTCAACCTGCCCCTCTTCCTCGTCCTCTTCCCCTTTGCCGCTTTCCATTTCTTCACCCGCGCTCTCCGCTGGCGCTATCTCCTTGTCCCCGAGAAAAAGGACGTCCGCTTCTTTCCCATGGTCGCGGCAAACGTCGTCGGCTTCACGGTCACGTTCGTCTTCCCCGGACGCCTGGGCGAGCTCGTCAAGCCGCTCTACCTGGCCCGCAAGGAGGGCATCCGGAAGGGCTTCGCCATCGGGACGGTCGTCGTCGAGCGCATTTTCGACATGTTCACGATGTGCTTTCTCCTTGGGCTCTTCCTCCTCGCTCGGCCCCTCCTGCCCCGTCTGTTCGACATCGGCCCGGAGGCGGCGCGGAGCCTGAAATTCTGGGGGATCATCGGCGTGGCCTTCGCCTCGGGGCTCCTGGCCCTCATTCTGGCCCTCTATTTTTTTAAGGAGAAGGCCCTCGGCACGATCGGCTTCCTCCTGAAACCGCTCCCCGAGCGGTGGCGCCGCCGCCTGCTCGAGCTCGGCCGCGAATTCATCGACGGCCTGAAGTTTTTCCATTCCCTTAGCGGCCTGGCGATGTACACCGTCCTGTCCTTCGTCGTCTGGCTGGCGATCATCCTGTATTACTGGACTCTGACGGCCGCTTTCCGCGTCCACGTCCCCTATTTCCTGCTCGTGCCGTTCGTCTTCCTGACCATGGTCGGCGCCTCCATCCCGACCCCCGGGATGGCCGGGGGCTATGACTACTTCAGCAAACTCGGCATGACGTCTCTCCTTCATGTCGACCCCAACCTGGCCGTGGGGATGACCCTGGTCATGCACGCCATCCAGGTCGCCGTGACATGCATCCTGGGTTATGCTATATTGGGTCGCGAGGGCATTTCCCTCTTTCAGCTCAAGAAGATGGGAGAGAGCGAGGCGAGATGAGATGTCCGTTCTGCGGGTTCCTTGAAAGCAAGGTCATCGACTCCCGGGAGAGCAAGAAGGGCCTGTCCATCCGGCGGCGCCGCGAGTGCCTCTCCTGCAAGCGCCGCTTCACGACCTACGAGAAGATCGAAGAGATCCCCTACATGGTGGTTAAGAAGGACGGCACCCGGCAGCCGTACGACAGCCAGAAGCTCCTCCGCGGGATGATGAAGGCCTGCGAGAAGCGCCCCATCCAGATCAGCCAGCTCGAGGAGATCGTGGAGGAGGTCGAGTCGCTTCTCCAGGAAAGGCCGGACCGGGAGATCGGCGTCTCCGAGATCGGCCGGCTGGTCATGGACCGGCTCAAAACCCTGGACAAGGTCGCCTACGTGCGGTTCGCCTCCGTCTACCGGGAGTTCAAGGACGTCGCCGAGTTCCACGAGGAGCTCGAGAGTCTGATGAAGGAAAAGTAGGCCGGAGCCCCATGGTCCGCCGCATCAAGCCCGTCTCGCGCAGCCGGAGGACGGAGACCGAGGTCCGCAAGACCGAAGCGCCGCTGCCCCGGAGAGACCTGCCGGCCCCCGGCGAGCTTTCGTTCCCGGCCGTGGACATCTACGAGAAGGGGGGAGAGATCGTCGTCGAGATGGAGCTCCCCGGCGTCGACGATAAGGACATCAAGATCCTCCTCTTCCCGAACCGCGTCGAGGTTCGGGGCTTCAAAAAGGAGCTCACGGGCCATCAGGGGGCGCGTTACCTCCGGCTGGAGCGGGAGTTCGGGGCCTTCCGCCGCGAAGTCGTCGTGCCGAGCGCGATCGACCCCGAGAAGACCTACGCCTCGCTCGAGAACGGCATCCTGACCATCGTGCTCAAGAAGCCCCCGAAGACGACCAGGGACGTCGACATCAAGTCCCGCCGGCCCGAAGAATAGGAGCGGAGATGGCCCATGGCCCAGATCAACAATAAGAACGGCGAGCCCTTCGACGGGCTCCTCGAGGAACAGAACCAGAAACTGCAGATCCCGTCCCGCCTGCCCGTCCTTCTCCTCCGGGACGTCGTCATCTTTCCGTACATGATCGCCCCCCTCTTCGTGGGCCGGGAGAAATCGAAGAACGCCATCGACCAGTCGTTGTCGACCAACCGCATGATCCTGCTCCTGACCCAGAAGGACATGGAAATCGAGGACCCGAAGCGGGAGGACGTCTACGATATGGGCACGGTCGCGCTGATCATGCGCATGCTCAAGCTCCCCGACGGCCGGGTCCGGATCCTGGCGCAGGGCCTCGTCCGGGCCCGCGTCACGTCGTTCGAAGACGACGGGTCGCTGGTGAGCGTCGAGGTTTCGGTCGTCCAGGAACCCGAGAAGGCCGAGAAAACCATCGAGAGCGAAGCCCTCATCCGGAACGTCCGTTCGGGGCTCGAGCGGGCGACCTCGCTCGGCAAGAGCGTGGCGCCCGAAGTCCTCATCATCGCCTCCAACGTCGAGGAGCCCGGGCGGCTGGCGGACCTCACGGCCAGCAACCTCGAGCTCAAGGTCCCGGAGGCCCAGGACATCCTGGAGATCGTCGAGCCCCTGCCGCGGCTCAAGCGCGTCTACGAGCTCCTGACGCGCGAGCTCGAGCTCCTCGATGTCCAGTCCAAGATCTCGACCGAGGCCAAGGGCGAGATGGACAAGCTCCAGAAGCAGTACTTCCTCCGCCAGCAGATGAAGGCCATCCAGAAGGAGCTCGGCGAGGGCACCGAGCTGCAGGAGGAGATCAAGGCCTACCAGGACAAGCTCCGCAAGATCAAGGTCTCCGACGAGGTCAAGGAGGAGCTAGAGAAGCAGATCAGCCGCCTCATCCAGATGCATCCCGAGTCGGCGGAAACGGCCGTCGTCCGGACCTATCTCGACTGGATGTTCTCCCTGCCCTGGGACAAGAGCACGGTGGACAACCTCGACCTGCGCAAGGCCGTGAAGATCCTCGACGAGGACCATTACGGCCTCGAGAAGATCAAGGAGAGGATCGTCGAGTACCTCGGGGTCCGCAAGCTCTCCAAGGCGATCAAGGGCCCGATCCTCTGCTTCGTCGGGCCGCCGGGCGTGGGCAAGACCTCGCTCGGCCGCTCGATCGCCCGGGCCCTGGGCCGGAAGTTCGTACGCATCTCTCTCGGCGGCGTCCACGACGAGGCCGAGATCCGGGGCCACCGCCGCACCTACGTCGGGGCCATGCCGGGCCGCATCATCCAGAGCATCCGACGGGCGGGCTCGAACAACCCCGTGTTCATGATGGACGAGGTGGACAAAATCGGCGCGGACTTCCGCGGCGACCCGTCCTCGGCCCTCCTCGAGGTCCTCGACCCCGAGCAGAACAACCAGTTCCGCGACCATTACGTCGGCGTGCCGTACGACCTCTCCAAGGTCCTGTTCATCACCACGGCCAATCTCCTCGACCCCATCCAGCCGGCCTTCCGGGACCGGATGGAGGTCCTGGAGCTTCCGGGCTATACGGAAGAGGAGAAGATCCAGATCGCCGTCCGCCACCTGATCCCCAAGCAGATCGGCGAAAACGCCTTGAGCCACAAGCTCATCCGGTTCAGCGACGGCGCTATCCGGAAGATCATCTCGCTCTTCACCCGGGAGGCCGGCGTCCGGAACCTCGAGCGCGAGATCGCCTCGGTCTGCCGGAAGGTGGCCCGAAAGGTGGCCGAAGGGAAGAAGGGCCTGACGTTCGTCACCTCCCAGAAGATCGAGAGCTTCCTGGGCCCGCCCAAGATCTTCAAGGACCAGCTCCTCCAGAAGGACCAGATCGGCACGGCGACCGGAGTCGCGTGGACGGCGACGGGGGGCGAGATCCTCTTCGTCGAAGCCACCAAGATGCAGGGCAAGGGGAACCTCTCCCTGACCGGGTCCCTGGGCGACGTGATGAAGGAATCGGCCCAGGCGGCCATGAGTTACGCCCGGGCCCACGCCGCGGAGTTCGGCATCGACAGCCGGATGTTCTACCAGAACGATTTCCACATCCATATCCCCGAGGGGGCCATCCCGAAGGACGGCCCTTCGGCGGGCGTGACGATGGCCACGGCCTTCATCTCCATCTGCACGAACAACAAGGTCCGCTGCGACGTGGCCATGACGGGCGAGATCACCCTCCGGGGCAACGTCCTTCCGGTGGGCGGCATCAAGGAGAAGGTCCTGGCCGCCCGGCGGGCCGGGGTCAAGACGATGATCATGCCGGCGGCGAACAAGAAAGACCTGATCGAGATCCCCAAGAAAGTCATCTCCGACATGAAGTTCATATTCGTCGAGGACGTCAAGGAGGTCCTCCGCCGCGCCCTCGTGAAACCGTTCGAGAAGAAAACCAGGAAACGGAAATAGCGGCCGGGCCGGCGGTGCGGGCTCTCTCCGGCCGCGGAGGCATCGTGAACGTCAGGGATCTCGGCGAGCGGCGGATCATCGCCCGGGTCCGGCGGGCCTTCGGGGGAAAGGCCCCCGGAACGGTCCTCGGGACCGGCGACGACGCGGCCGTCGTCCGCAGCCCCCGAAGCCTCCTCCTCACGACGGACGTGCTGGTCGAGGACTATGATTTCCGCAGCCGGCTCATGCCGCCGCGGCTGCTCGGGCGGAAATCGCTCAACGTCAACCTGAGCGACGTCGCGGCCATGGGCGGCCGTCCGCTGCACGCCGTGGTGGGGCTGGCGCTTCCGGGCGGAACGGACGTCGCGTGGCTGTGGGAGTTCCTGGCAGGCTTCCGCGAAGCGGCCGGGGAGGCGGGGGTCACTCTCGTCGGCGGCGACTTCTCCGGGGCCGGCCGGATCATGATCTCGGTGACCGTCACGGGCGCGGCGCCCTCGTTTGTCCCGAGAAGCGGAGCCCGGCCGGGCGACCGGATTTTCGTCTCGGGCACGCTCGGCGACGCCGCCGAGGGGCGCCGCCTTCTGGAGCGGGGCCTGCGGCCGGGAAGCGACAGTGACGCCGGCCGCCTGCTCAAGGCCTTTCTCGACCCGGCGCCGCGGCTCGCGCTCGGCGCCGCACTGGCGCGGGGAAAGCTTGCCGCGGCCATGATCGACGTCTCCGACGGCCTGTCCGTCGACCTGGCCCACATCTGCGAGGAGAGCGGCGCGGGAGCCGAGATTGAGCTCAACAGGATCCCGATTTCGAAGGCCCTGCGGCGTTTCCGGAAAAGGCCTCTCGCCGCGGCCCTCGACGGGGGGGAGGACTTCGAGCTCCTCTTCACCGTGAGGCTGCGGAACGTCCCGCGCGTCCGCCGCCTCTCGCCGCGGTTCGCCCTCACGGAGATCGGGCGGATCACGGCGGGGCGGCGGCTCATCGCCGTCGACGCCACGGGCCGCAAAAAGCCCCTGAAGATCCGGGGGTGGGAACATTTCCGGAAAGCATAATCCGCCGAACTTCTGCCGGTCGCCCCTGATGCTTTGCTTCCTACGGGAGGGGTGGCACGGTGCCAGTCCCCGCCCGCCCGCAGCGAAGCTGGGCGCTCTGGCGCCAACACAAGCAACGACGTCACAAAACGTCGTGGCGAAGCCATACGAGAGAGATCGATAGCGCCACCGTGAGCGGGCGAGTGGGGATCCAGGGACTGAGGTGCGAGGCGCAGGAAGCGAAGCGAGGAAGGACGGGGACGCGCCGGGTCAGGACCCCTCCGGCAGGGAGCGGATTCTAGGGAGCGACCATCAGAATCGAGAGGGAGCCGCCGGGGCTTCAGGGGACCAGGTATTCGCCTTCGAAGACGACCTCGGACGGGCCGATCTGGAAAACCTCGCCGTCGGGCTGCCATTCCACGGTCAAGGAGCCCATGCTGGTCCAGACGTTGACCTTCCGGTCCGTCAGGCCCTTGAGGATCGCGGCGACGGCGGCGGCCGACGAGCCGCTGCCTGAAGAGAGGGTCTCACCCACGCCCCGCTCCCAGAACAGGACCTCGATCTCCCCGCGGTTGAGGACGCGGATGAACTCGACGTTGGTCCGATGGGGGAAAAAGGGGTGCGACTCGATCTCGCGGCCGATCTGGTGCCACTCGATCCGGGCCGGGAAGCGGTCGACGAAAATGTCGCAGTGCGGGTTGCCCATCGAGACGCACGTGATCTTGTAGATCTTCTGGTTGATCGACATCGGGTAATCGATGACGCGGTCGTGGGGTTGTCCGTCGTCGAAGGGGATCTCGGAGGAGCCGATATGGGGGGTGCCCATGCCGTTCCGGATCTCGAAGAGCGTCCCGTCGTCCCGGATGACTTCGCACGTCCGCGGACCGGCAGGCGTTTTGAAGAGGATTCGGGGAGCCGCCGCCTGCCGGTGGTAGACCAGGCAGGCCATGGCGCAACGGAGGCCGTTTCCGGAGAGCTCGGCCTCGGTCCCGTCGGCGTTGAAGATCCGGAAGTCCGCCTCGCCCCGCCCGCCGGGCTCCATCCTGATCAGGAGGAGTCCGTCGCCGCCGACCCCCGTGTGCCGGTCGCAGATCCTGCGGGCGAAATCCCCGATGCGGGAGGCTTCAGGCATGTCCTTGGGGCAAACGACGAGAAAATCGTTGCCGAGCGAGTGCAGCTTCGTGAACTTCATCACCTGACTTCGAGCGGGACGATGATGTCCTGGGTGCCGTTCTCGGACTCGCTGCGGACGAGCAGAATGACCTCGTCTCCCGACGCCGTTTTCTTCAGGATGCTCTCGAACTCCTGGACCGAGGTGACCTTTTCGCGGTTGACCTCGAGGATGATCATGCCGGGCTGCAGGCTCCTCCGGTCGGCCTCGCTGTAGGGCTGGACCTCGGTGATCACGAGCCCCTCCGTCGTTCGCAGGCCGTACCGCCGGGCGAGGTCCGGCGTCAGGGCCTGCAGGGACAGGCCGATGTTCTTGTCCTGGCTCACCGCCTGGCCCTTCTCGGCCTGCGGCTCCAGTTCCTCGACCGTGGCCATAACGGTAAGCTCCTTGCCGTTCCGGATGACCTTCATGACGGCCTTGTTCCCGGGAGCGATGTCGGCGATCTTGAAGCGGAGGTCCGTCATGTCCTTCACCGTCTGGCCGTTGATCTCGGTGATCACGTCGTACTGCTTGAGGCCGGCTTTGTCGGCGGGCGAGCCTGCATCGACCGTGGCCACGATGGCGCCCCGCTTCGACGGCAGCTTCCACTGCTTCATCATACCGTCAGAGATGTTCTGGACCGAGATGCCGAGATGGCCCCGGGCCACCCGTCCCTTCTCCTTGAGCTGGACGACGACGTTCTTGGCCATGTTCGACGGAATGGCGAAGCCGATGCCGATGTTGCCGCCGGTCGGCGTGAAGATGTTCGAGGTGATGCCGATGACCTCGCCCCTCATGTTGATGAGCGGGCCTCCCGAGTTGCCGCGGTTGATGGCCGCGTCGGTCTGGATGAAATCCTGGAAGCTCGAACGGTCGGTGGGGTCGATCTCGCGACCCTTGGCGCTGACGATTCCTGCCGTGACGGTGTGGTCGAGGCCGTAGGGATTGCCGATGGCCAGCACCCACTCGCCGACTTTCATCTGGGCGGAATCCCCCAGCTCAGCGTAGGGCAGGTTCTTGTCCTCAATCTTGAGGAGGGCCAGGTCGGTCAGGGGGTCGGTGCCGATGATCTTGGCGGTGTACTCCTTGCCCTGGACCGTGTCGACCGTCACTTTCTCGGCCTTATCGACGATGTGGTTGTTGGTCAGAATGTAGCCGTCGGGGCTGATGAAGAAGCCCGTGCCCTGGGCGATGACCGGCTGTTTGCGCTGCTGGCGGGGCCTCTGCTGCCCGAAGAAACGGTCCCAGAAGTCTTGGAAGGGGTCGCCCTCGTCGGAGAAGAAGCCCCTCACCTGCTGCTGGCTTTCCGCCTCGATCTTGACGACGGCCGGGCCGACTTTTTCCGAGATGGAGACGAAATCGGGATATGTCCGGGCATCGTCGGCGGCTGGAGCGGCGAAGAGCCGCGTCGAAAGCGGCCCGGACGCCGCCCTTTCGAAGACGGCGGTCCGCGCCGGTTGCCTATCTTGATGATAAACAAAGAGATATCCAGCGACGACGAGTCCCAGGAAGAAGCAGGAAACCGCGATCCAACCGAATTTCTTCATCGTAAACCTCCGAGGCTTAACAATTTAAGTTACCATAACCGGTCGGGAAATTCAACGTCCCAAGGTTGTCCAAACTCGGTCTTTCCGGCGATGGTTGCATTCCGCTCGGCGATGAGGATAAGATGGTCGAACAAGGCCGATGAAGCTCGACACAGGCATCCTCATCGTCTTCGAAGGCATCGACGGGTCCGGGAAGACGACCCAGGCCCGCTTGCTCCTCCGGCGGCTCCGGCGGCGAGGCTGGGAGGCCGCACTGTTCCGAGAGCCGACGCGGGGCCGGTGGGGGCAGGAGATCCGGCGCAAGGCGGTGCGGGACGGCTCTCTGACTCCGGAGGAGGAGCTGGACCTTTTCGTCAAGGACAGGCGGGAGAACGTTGAGCGGAACCTGAAGCCCGCCCTGGAGGAGGGGAAGATCGTCGTTCTCGACCGGTATTACTTCTCGACGATCGCCTATCAGGGTGCCAAGGGCATCGACCCGGAGCGGATCCGGAGGCTGAACGAATCCTTCGCCCTCAGGCCCGATCTCGTCGTCGTCCTGGACGTCGACGCCCGGCAGGGGCTGGGCCGGATCGCCGGGCGCAAGACCCGCGACGAGCTTTTCGAAAGGGAGGACTACCTCGAGCGGGTTGCCGAGATCTTCCGGAATTTCCGGGGCCGGGCCGTCCTCCATCTCGACGGACGGGGCGACCGGAGGGCCGTCGGCGGGGCCGTCTGGGAGCGGGTGGAAAAACTTCTCTTCATGAAAAGATGAGGGAGAAGAAGGGGGACTGTCCCTCTTTGTTTTTCGGGGGCCGATTTGTTATGATGAACTCCTAAAAGCTATGGCCATCCCCGCGATCAAAATCAAGATCCGTCCCTTCCGCTGGAGGGACCTCGTCCGGACGCTCCTCGTCCTGGTGCTGGTGGGGGCCGCGGCCATCCTGGGAGGCCTCTTCGGCTCCTATTACGCCATCAAGGACAACCTCCCCCCGGTCTCCGACCTCACGAACTTCAGGCCCAAGCTGATCACCACGGTCTATTCGGACTCGGGCGAGCCGATCAAGGAGTTCGCCCAACAGCGGCGCATCGAAGTGCCTTACGATCAGATTCCGGACTACCTGATCAAGGCCATCGTGGCCACCGAGGACTCCCGCTTTTTCAGCCATTCCGGAGTCGATTTCATCGGCATCCTGAGGGCCCTCAAGGAGGATTCCCTGAGGGTCCTTCGGGGGCAGAGGCCGCAGGGCGGGAGCACGATCACCCAGCAGCTGGCGCGGGCCCTGTTTCTTTATCCGGACCTGAGCCTGCGGCGGAAGCTCAAGGAAATGGTCCTCGCCCGGGAGATCGAGAAGCTCTACACCAAGAAGCAGATCATGAGCCTGTACTGCAATCAGTTCTATCTGGGGCACGGGGCCTGGGGGGTCGAGACGGCCTCGAACCTGTTCTTCGGAAAGAGCGTCCGGGACCTCAACCTCGACGAGGCGGCCCTGATCGCGGGGATCTTCCAGCGGCCGTCCCGCTATTCCCCGTACGACAATCCGAAGGTCACCCTGGAGCGCCGGAATCACGTCCTCAACCGGATGGTCGAGGAGCATTACATCAGCCGGGAGCAGGCGGAGCAGGCCAAGAAGAAGCCCCTGAAGGTCCTTCCCCTGAGGCAGACGAGCGACGAATTCGGGGCCTATTTCTTCGAGGAGGTCCGCAAGTACATCGAGAAGAACTTCGGGACCGCGGCCCTCTACAACGGCGGTCTCCGGGTCTACACGACGCTCGACCCGAGGCTGCAGAAATACGCCGAATCGGCCCTACGCAAGGGCCTGCGCGATGTCGAAAACCAGCTCAACGGCTGGCGCGCGGACAAGAAGAACCTGCTCGCCGCCCGGGCCACCGATCTCGAAAAGCAGTGGCTCGACAGCTGGGAAGACCAGATCCTCGAGACCGGCGAAGTCTACGACGCCATCGTCCTCGCCGCCGGCCGGGCCGAGGCGACGGTCCGCGTCAAGGGCTTTCTCGGCAGGATGGCAAACACGGACATCGCCTGGACGAAGGCCAGATACCTCGACTCTCTCATCAAGCGGGGCGACGTCATCCAGGTCCGGATCAACTCCATGGACGAGGGGAATAAGCAGGCCGATGTCTCGCTCGACCAGGATCCCATCCGGAACGGGGGTTTCCTGGCGATCGATCCCAGGTCCGGCCAAATCAAGGCCATGGTCGGCGGGTACTCTTTCCGGGCGAGCCAGTTCAACCGCGCGACGCAGGCGCCGCGGCAGACCGGTTCGGCCGTCAAGCCGTTCCTCTATACGGCCGCCCTTGAGAACGGCTTCACGCCCGCGAGCCTGATCATCGACGAACCCACGACGTTCATTGACCGCTGGAACGGGGAGCCCTGGTCGCCGAAAAACTACGATCGCCAGTACTGGGGGGCCGTGACCCTGCGCACCGGTCTCGAGGACTCGCGGAACGTCGTCACGGCCAAGCTCCTCGACTACATCTCCCCCCAGCTGGGTGTCGACTATTGCCGCCGCTTCGGCATCACCTCGCCGGTCTATCCCTACCTCTCGCTCAGCCTGGGGGCGTTCGAGATCAGCCTCCAGGAGCTCGTCTCCGGGTACTCCACTTTCGCCGACAAGGGCGTGCGCTTCAAGCCCTACTTCATCACCCGCATCGAGGACAAGGACGGCAACGTCCTCGAGGAGAACCAGCCCGACTCCGAGGAGGTTATCTCCCCGCAAACGGCTTACATGATGACCTACCTCATGGAGGGGGTCATCAAGGAGGGGACCGGGCAGGCCGCGAGCGTCCTGGACTGGCCTCTGGCCGGCAAGACCGGGACAACGGACAAATATTCGGACGCCTGGTTCATCGGCTTTTCCCCCGACCTTTGCGCGGGCGTCTGGGTCGGCAACGACAAGCAGGTCACTTTGGGGGAGAGGCAGACCGGGGCCGCGGCCGCCCTGCCCATTTGGCAGGATTTCTTCAGCCGCGTCATCGCCGACAAAAGAAAGGCCGACGAGGCCGCGGGCCTGGCGGACGACGAAATCCTCGCCGCCGAGGATTTCGAGGTCCCACCGAACCTCAATTTCGTCGAGATCGACCGCAAGACCGGCCTGCTGCTCACGCCCGTCTGCCCCTACCCGTTCCGCGAGGTGTTCTTCCCGGGGACCGAGCCGGTCCGCTTCTGCACCCTGGCGGACCACATGCGGATCCTGGATTATTATGCGGGGAAGGCGGCGACCGAAGAACACTGATAAAAAAAGGGGGTGCCCCTCTCAAACCGGCTCAGCTGAAAGGGGCACCCCAGATGGGAAAGGGTCAGTTACCTTCGGTTATCTCCTGTGCCCTCCGCTTGAATGGGAGCCGGAGCTATGCCAGCTTCCCGACCTTCCCGATGAACCTCGAGACGAGACGCGACCTGACGAGGTCCGGCCCGATGAGGAGCGGCCGGAATAGCGTCCCGACCAGCCCGTGATCCGGTCGATGAAGGACCTCGACCGCGCTGCGCCTCCGTAACTCTCGGGGCGCGTGATCAGCGGCGAGGATGGATAAATTCGGAGGCCGTCGGAGGCCACGGTCGCGGCGCGGTTGGAGGATGTCGCGGCGGAACCCGGGTAGCTGCGGGACGACATTTCGGCGGAGGACATCGGTCCTTCCTCTTTCTTGCGGATCTTCCGGGCACCCGAGCTCTCGCCCTTGGAAGACCCAGAAGACCGGGCGGACGATGACGACCGTCCGGAGGAAGTGCTTTCCCTCTTGATCTTCGGGGCGGAAGTGGAGTTCTTCTGATTCGAGTTCGAGGACCCTGCGGCGGCCGGAGATCCGCGTCCGATGGCGCGGTCGGAGCCGAGCGGCCCTGATTCGCCGGAATTCGTGAGCATCACCTGACGTCCGTTGAGCGGCTGGACGGAAATCCGGGTCGCTGCCGGCTGCAGGTTCAACGTCCGGCTGTCGAGGCTCATCCTCGTCAGGTTCTTCAGGGTGGCGGGGTCCCGCAAAGCCACGAGAGAAGCGTTAGGGGCCTTGAGCTGGTTTCTGTTGATGACCGTTAAGGCCCGTGAGCCGACCGGATAGAAACGGCCGTAGTACCCGCCGTAGAAGCCGCCGCCGATGACAACGACCGGATATCCCCAAAAGCTCAGGGGCGCCCAGCCACAATAATAATCGTCCCACCACCAATCGACCCAGCCGGGGCCCCAGAGGCTCGTCGGGATCCAGTACCAACCGAGGCCGACGCCCCAATGCCAGCGGCCGTAATGGAACGTGGTCCAGCCCCACGGTTCGTAGGGGAGCCATGTCCAGCCGGTCAGGCCGAGCCAGACCCAACGGCCGTCATAATACGGCCGCCAGTCCGGGCCGACCCCGCTGGGCACCCAGACGTCGCCGTACGGGGCCAGGTACGTCCATTGGCCGTTCTCGTCGAGCTCCGACTCGTATCCCTCGAGCTCGGAAGGCAAGTGGCGCTGGGCGAACTCCTTGTTCGTGATGGCGTCGCGCGATTCGTTGAATTTGTCGAAGCTGTCGTTGGCGGCCGCCATGAACGATGTCGGCTTGCCGGAGAACCGGCCTTCGGAGATCTCGAGCTTCTGGGAGTCCTTGACCAGGGTCGAGCCTTCCTCTCCCGCGGCTTCAACGAGCCCGCGGTAGACCATGATCTCCGTGTCCTTGTTCTCGCGGACATCGATCCTGTAGATCCCCTTGTCGAGGATGTAGAAGGAGGAGTCGGCCGTATGGACCTCGATACTCTTCTCCTTGTTCAGGCGGGCCACGATCAGGTAGATGTTGCCCGACCAGACGCGGAAGCGGGAGATGTCGTCGTCCTTCTTGGGAAGGTTCAGGATATCAAGCTTGGTGTTGTTGTCGAGGCGGATGTAGTTGCCCCGGCCGAAGAGGACTTCCGCCCGGCCGTCGGTCGTGCCGAGCCGGTCGCCCTCGCTGATGGGCGTGTTGAGCACGCCCTCCTCATATCCAAGGTCTGAAGCCCTCTGGACGAACGTTTTGCCCTCGACGTAGCTCAAATGGGCTACGGAGTCGTTGGTGTATCTCACGTTCCGAGACGGCTGGGTTTGGGAGGCCTGCTGCTGGTCTTGCGGGGGAGGCTCCTGGGCCCAGGCCAGGGATAAGAGAAAGATCAGAACAGCGAAGATACTGATCGTTACTTTCATGGCTCTTTTCATCGTCTTTCTCCTTAATACACTAGCCAAATAAGCAAGAAGCATGCCAAAGGCCTCCTCTAGACGCCAGGCTTGACGGGGGCCAACTCTGTCCTATTAAAAGGACGCTTTTCCCTGAGGAGGACAGTTTCTGTAAGGCGGAGTCATAGTTTTCGCGAATGTCCAGCGCCGGTTTATGCCGCCGAACTCAGAGCTCCCAATATTCGCGGAAGGTCCTCAGAGACGGCTCGACCTCCCGCCTTGTGGCCTCGGAAACGGCCGGAGCGGGAAGGGGTGGCGGGGGCGCCGGGCGGCCGAGTCTGATGAGGATCTCCAGGACGCCGTCGTGGAGCGCCTCAAGGCCGTAGCCGCCCTCGAGGACCAGGGCGATCCGCCCCGGGCACGGCCCGGAGGCGATCTCAACGAGCGCGTCCGCCAGCCTCCCGAAGCCTTCGCGGCTGACCGACATGCCGCCGAGAGGGTCCGCGGCGGCGATATCGAACCCGGCGCTCACGAGGACGAATTCGGGCCGGTATTGCGCCGCGACGGGAAAAAGGATCTTCCGGAAAACATAGACGAAATCGTCGTCGCTCTTGCCGGCCGTGAGGGGAACGTTCAGATTGAAACCCTTGCCGGGTCCGTCGCCCGTCTCGCGCACGGCTCCCGTCCCCGGGTAGTAGGGGAACTGATGCGTCGAAAAATAGAGAACGTCGCTGCGCGCATAGAAGGCATGCTGCGTGCCGTTGCCGTGATGGAGGTCCCAATCGACGATGAGCACGCGGCTCAGTCCGTGCTTGCGGATGAGATATTCGGCCCCGATGGCGACGTTGTTGAAGAGGCAGAATCCCATGGCCCGGGACGCTTCGGCGTGGTGGCCGGGCGGCCGGACCAAGGCGAAGGCGCCGTGGACACGGTTCTCCATGACCGCGTCGATGGCCCGGAGAAAGCCCCCGGCGGCGAGCAGAGCCGTTTCGTAGCTTTTCGGCCCCGTCGAGGTGTCGGGGTCGAGGACGACCCGCTCGCGGCCGGCCGTCGCCTTGACGAAATCGACGTACGCCCGCTCGTGGACCCAGGTCACCTCTTCGATTGTCGCCGGCCGCGGCTCGATGGGGACGAACCTGCCCGCGGCTTCCTCCTCAAGCATTCTGTTCAGGACTCTGATGCGCTCGGGGCTTTCCGGGTGATACGGACCCATGTCATGGTCGGCGTAGCGCTTGTCGAAGACAACTCCGGGTTTCGTCATCTCATCCTCCCGGCCGATAGATTTATGGCCTGTCTTGTTATTGGCCTCGGGCGGTTCCCATATTTCGGTTGCAGGCTATTATCCTCTTAGGGTGGAACCGGGGCCATCCGAAAGCCCCCGTAGCGGAGGGAGGCCGGCAGGGAGCGGATCCCGAGGAGCGACCAGCAGAAGTGCGGCGGAGTGGCTCGGAGCCGCACTTCTGGGGAATATCCGAAACGAGTATTGAGCTTTGTAGCCGGAGTTCTCCTCACGCCCGACGGGGGAACCGCCCCCTTGGAGGGGGAATCCGCTCCGCCGTCCCCCTTCCAACGGTCGCCAAATCGGCTCCCTGCCTCCCCTCCTCCGACGCGACAGCGTCCTGCGGCCAGGAGGAAATATCCCCCTGGACCCCCTTCCGTCACGGGACTGGTTCCGGGGGGAGCGAAGCGCGGGGGATAAGGATGGTCCCGGTTCTACCCCTATACGGAGATAGAAACAGATCATGGCTCGACTTTGACACAGGCGGCGGGCTCGGCTGCCTTGGAGGGCTTCGGGAAGAACTTCTCGAGCTCCTCGGGCTTCGGCTTGGGCGTCAGGAGGCTGACGACGACGAGGGCGACAAGCGAGGCGACGATCGCCGGGTAGATCAGCGGGATGCCCCAGGGATCGCCGTCGGGAACCTGCGACGCGGGCAGGACCTTGGATATGATGAAGAAAAAGAGGCAAACGACGGTGCCGGCGACAATGGAGGCCAACCCGCCCGCCTTCGTGGCGCGCTTCCAGGCCAGGGCCGAGATAAGCGCGGGAGTGATGGCGACGCCGTAGATCGTGTAAGCGAAGAAGCTCATGGCCAGGACGCTCTTGAGCTGTGTCGCCAAAAGGAAAGCCAGGACGCCTATGACGACGACCATGATCTTCTGCAAGGCGACGAGCTTCGCTTGGCTGGCGTCCTTCTTCATGAACCTCTGGTAAATATCGCGCATGACCGTCGTCGACGGCGAGAGCAGGTAGTTCATCCCCGTGGAGATGACGACGGCGCAGGCGGCGCCGAGGAGCAGCACCCCGACCGGGGCGGGCACCAGGCTTTTTGCCGCCATGAGCACGACCTTGCCGCCCGCCTTGGGCACGCTGAGGTCGATTTGGCCTCGGAGCCTGCTGTAGCCGAAGACGGCGATGACGACGACGACCGTCTCGACGAAGATCGTCCCGACCGTCCACCAAGCCACGGCTTTTTTCGCGTCCCTGGCCGACTTGGCGCTGTAGAATTTCTGGTACATGCTCTGGACGCCCATCAGCAGGAACAGGGTCGACAGGAAGTAGCCGATCGCCTTAAGCCATGGGTGGGCGCCGAACTGGTGGTTGATGACCGCGAAGTAGCCCGAGGGCAGGACCTTCTCGGCGCCGTGGAGCCCTCCTGCCGCCGAGATGACGAAGGGCACGGCCAGCAGGCAGGCCAGGACGATGATGATCCCGTTCGGCAGGTCCGTGTAGGCGATGGCGACCATGCCCCCGAGCGTTGTGAAGAGAATGACGAATACGGCGGAGATCCATGTCCCCGTCGCTTCCGAGATCTTCCCGTTCGTGATCACGTTCAGGATGAAGCCGCCGGCGACGAACTGGTAGGAGACGATGGCGATAAACGACAGGATCAGGGCGATGGCCCCGAAGAGCCGGGCCGCGGGGCCGAAGCGGACCTCGAGCACGTCTCCCACGGTGTATTCCCCGAGGGTGTGGATTTTCGCCGCCAGGAAATAGATGATGACGATGCCGAACCAGGCGCCGGCCGCCAGCCACAGGGCCGAAAAGCCGGCCTTCGAGGCGAACTCGGCCCCGCTGATGAAGGTCCCCGAGCCGATCCAGGTGCAGATCAGCGTGAAGACCATGACCTGCCACTTGAGGCTCCGGCCCGCGACCATGAACTGCTCTTGGTTCTTGATGCGCCTGGCCCGGACGAAGTTCAGGGCCGTCAACACCAGGAGATAGGCCAGGATGATCCACAGATAGAACGTCATCTTTCCCTCCTTCTAGCCGGGACCGCCGGCGGTCGTCATGCCTCTTGCCTCCGCGGGGCGGGACCCGTCACGTCAGGTTGTTCGGGGCCTCGCCGCCGCTCTTTTTCTCGAGCTTCACCGACAGGAGCCGCGTCATGTTCGGCTCCGGCATCGTCGTCCCATAGATGTAGTCCGCCACTTCCATCGTTTTGTAGTTGTGGGTGATGAGGACGAACTGCGTCTGGTGCTTGATGACCTTCAGGAGGTCGAGGAAACGGGCCAGGTTGACGTCGTCGAGCGCGGCGTCGACCTCGTCCAGGAAGCAGAACGGGGACGGCCGGTAGCGGAACAGCGCGAAGAGGAAGGACAGGCTCGTCAGGGACTTCTCGCCTCCCGAGAGGAGGTTGAGGTTCTGGACCCTTTTCCCCGGCGGCTGGGCAACGATCTCGACGCCGCTCTCCAGGGGATTTTCCGGCTCGAGGAGCTTGACCTCGGCGTTCCCGCCCTTGAACAGGACGGTGAAGATCTCCAGGAAGTTCTTGTTGACCTCCTCGAGGGCCTTGAGAAACTGGATCTTGCTCTCCTCGTCGATTTTGAGGATGGCCTCCTCGGTCGAACGGATGGAGTCCCGGAGGTCCTGACGCTCCTGGACGAGAAAATCGTAGCGCTTCTTCTGGTCGAGATACTCTTCTTCGGCCATGAGGTTGACGGCCTTGTAGCGGTTGAGGCTCTCGCGCGCGTCCTCGAGCTCGGCCTCGATCTCCTCGTCGGCCATCTCGGCAAGCGGCCGCCATTTTTTCGCCGTCCGGCGGGGCTTGACCGCCTCCGGCTGTGCTCCGGCCGTTTCGGACAGTCCGGGCGCTTCTGCGGGGGCTTCCTCCGTTTCCTCCTCGGGCGCTTCGCCGATCTCCTCGATTTCCTCTTCGGGCGCGGCCGGCGGGGCCTCCGCCGCAAGCGTGGCGCCGGCCTCGGCCTCCGCCTTAAGTTCGGCCACGGTCTTCTTGAGCTCCTGCCAGCACGTCTCCTCAAGGTTGACAAGGTCGCGGTCGATCTCGGCCTTGCGGATCTCGTGGCGGACGCGCTCGTCCTTGGCCGCCTCTCCCTTGCGCCGCGTTTCCTCGACCGACGCCTCCCGCTCCTCGATATCCTTCCGGGCTTTCTGGAGCGCCGATTCGGTCTCCGCCAGGGCCGATTCCAGTCCGGACTGCTCGGAGGCGAGCGCCCGGGCCTTCTCCCGTCGGGCCTCGATATCGTCCCTGAGACGCGCCTTGTCCTCCTCGCTTCTCCGCGCGTCTTCCTCGAGCAGGCTGATCTTGGAACCGGCCGCCTCCTTGCGCTTCTCGGTCATCCGGATTTGGCCTTCGAGGCCGTTCATCTTTTCCCGGAGAAGGTCGAGGCCGGCCTGGGTTTCGAAGAAGCGCCGCTCCGCGGCGTTGACCCGCTCCACCCCGTCCGCCAGGGCCCGTTCCTTCTCCTCGATTTTTTCCTTGAGATCCCGGCACGCGGACGCTCGCGCGCCGACGGTCGACTCGAGCCCCCGGAGTGTCTTGCCCAGTTTTTCCTTTTCCCCGCGCAGGAGCTCGAACTCGCGCCGCACGATGTCCCGGGTCGTGCGGATCCTTTCCCCCTCGGCCAGGCTGAACTTGTGCTCCTTCTGCCTGTCCTGAAGGGCCCGCTCGGCGCCCGCCAGGAGCTCCCGCTCTCTCTCGAGCTCCTGTTCGAGGGCGGCCTTTTCCGTGATTTCTCGGCCGAGGAGTTCAGCGAGAGGCTCCCTTTCGGCGTCGAGGCGCACGGCCTCGCCTTCGAGTTTCCTGATCTCGGCAGTCAGGGCGATCATGCCCTCGGTCCTCTCTCCGAGCTTCAGCAGGCCGGAGGAGAGGAGGAGGTCGCCGGCAGGCGTCAGGAAATTGAGCTCGGGGTAGTCGAGCCAGATCCTGACCGCGTCCCCGACGCTCCGGACAATGACCGCGTCCTCAAGGCGGGCGAGCCCGTCTTTCATTTTTTCGTGAGGCTCGAGCCGGCTCTTGAGGAGCCCCACGACCTCCGGGCGGCCAAGAACCTCCGCGGGCACTCCCGGCCTGTCCTGGGAGTGGATGAGCAGATAGCTTCCCTTGAGCCCCTCGGGCATGGCTTTCAGGAACTCCTCGGCGGGCACGACCCGCGATCTGGCCTCTTCTTTCCAAAAAACGTCGAAGAGCGGCGCGTCCTCGGAGCTCGTCCGGATGAGGTCGGCCAGGATCCCCAGAGTTTCCGGAACGTCTCCCGTCGCGGCTTCGCCGCGCTCCTTCTCCTCGATCCTCGTCAGGGCCTGGAGATGGTGCGCGATCTCGTCGCGCTTCGCCTTGCCGGCGTCGAATTCCGCCTGGGTCGCGGCCAGGGCCGCAGCCGCCGCGTCGAGCGCGGTCCGGAGCTCTTCCGCTCTGCGCTCGGAGGAAGTCCTGCGGGCCAGGTGGCCGGCGATCTCGCTCTCGAGGTCCACCGTGCGGGTCGTGCTCGTCTCTAGCTCGCGGGTCTCACCCTCGAGCTGGGCGGCCAGCTTTTCCTCCTGGCGGGCCTGCAGCTCGAGCTCCTTGTCGGTCCTGACGGCCTCGTTTTTCGCTTCGGTGAGGTCCTGAAGAGCCTGGAGATAGGCCGCGCGGAGCTCTTCGATCCCCTTTTCTTCCCGGGCCTTCTCCTGCCGGGTCTGTTCGAGGAGATCCCCGGCTCGGCCGGCCTCGGCCCGGTCGGCCTCGAACGTCTCCGCGAGGTCGCTCATCCGGCCTTTGCCCTCCTCGAGCTCCCTGGCGAGGAGGATGACGTCGGCGAGAAGCTCGTCCCTGTCGGCCTCGGAGCGGGTCTTCTTTTCTTCGAAAAACTCGACCCGCTTGGACTCGCGCTCGACATCGGCCTCGAGCCGGGCGAGGTTGGCCTTCAGGGCGTAATGGCGCTCCTGGCTCTCTTTGAGCGATTTCTCGAGATCCCAGAGCTCGTGGCGCTTGGCGGTCAGGACCTTTTCTCCCTCCCGGAGAGTCTCGGCTACGGCGTGCTCGCCGGACAGGGCCGCGACGTAGAGGGACGCCGCCTCCTTCTGGGCCCGGTCCAGGTTGGCGGCCTTTCTCTCGTAATGGTGCGAAGTGAGGTCGCGGATGCGCTCGCGGAGGCGGCGGTAGCGGTTGGCCGCCTGGGCCTGGCGCTGGAGGGAATTCTTGGCTTTCTCGACCTCGATGATGATATCCTCGAGGCGGATAAGGTTCTGTTCGGTCGTTTCGAGCTTCGACTGGGCCTGCTTCTTCTTGTCCTTGTAATAGGCCGTGCCCGCGGCCTCCTCGATGAAGGCCCGCTTCTCGACCGGCTTGGAGGTGACGAAGTTGCCGATGGCCCCCTGCTCGATGACGAAGTACTCCTTCTCGCCGATGGCGTGTCTCCAGAGCTCGCCCGTAACGTCCTTCAAACGGACCGTCTTGCCGTTCATCCGGTACTCGCTCTCGCCGGACCGGAAGACGCGGTGGGAGACGGTGAGCTCTTCCTCTTCGTTGCCCAGCGTCAGGACGGCGTCGGCCATGTTGAGGGCGGGCTTCTTGGCGTTCCCGTTGAAGATGACGTCCTCGGTCCGGTCGCCGCGGACGGTCTTCTGGCGGTGGCCGCCGAGGACCCAGAGCATGGCGTCGACGAGGTTGCTCTTGCCCGTCCCGTTCGGGCCGACGACGGCCGTGATGCCGGGGTGGAAGACGATCTTGGTCCGGTCGACGAAGGATTTGAACCCCTGCAGCTCGAGCTTCTTGATGATCATGTTCATCGTGCGCGCCGTCCGTCCGGAGAATCGATTTCAGCGGCGGTGCTGAAACGGAGAGTTATTGTATTCGAATCGCCCCTGTTTGAAAAGCCCAAACTGGAGCGCGGGCGGATTTCGGGTCCGGCGGCGAGGAGCGCGCCTTGACAGGTCGGGCCAAATCGTTTAATTTCTAGGTGCTTCGAAGCACTTCGAAAGCCAGCGTAGCTCAGTCGGTAGAGCAACTGATTCGTAATCAGTAGGTCGGAGGTTCAATTCCTCTCGCTGGCTCTTGCCATTTTCCCGCCTTTATTGACTGGTCTCCTCCGCGGTGGTAATGTTCTTTTAATCCCCGAAGCAGAGCGAGGATATGCATGAAGATCACAGCCATTATCGGGAGTCCGAGAACCCAGGGGCACGGCGCGGCGATCGTCCGCGCCCTCCTCGAACGCCTCGGGGAAGGCGGCAAACGCGCCAAGGTCTACGAGCTCAACCGGCTCTCGTACCGCGGGTGTCAGGCGTGCATGTCGTGCAAGAGCACGTCGGAGGTTTGCGTCGCGGAGGACGACCTCAGGGCGGTCCTCGAAGATGTACGCCTCTCGGACCTGGTCGTCATCTCGGCGCCGGTCTACATGGGCGAGATCAACGCCCAGGCCAAAGGGCTCCTCGATCGTTTTTACTCCTACCTCAAGCCCGACTTCCGGACGAACCCCGGTGCGACGCGGCTCGACCCGGGAAAGAAGCTCGTCTTCATCCTGACCCAGGGCAATCCCGACGAGCTGTCATACGGCGCAGTCCTTGAGCGTCACCTTCGCACGTTCGGCATGTGCGGCTTCAAAAAGGTCTACCCTGTCGTCGCGACCGGGGCCAGGGCCGGGAGCGAAGTCCGCCTCGACGCGAAGACCATCGCCCGGGTGGCCGAGACGGCGGAGGCGATCCTCGCCCGTCAACCGGGCTGATGCCCCGTCGGTCCCCTTTCTGCCGGCATTCTGATCCCGTTTCTTGCCGCCGCCTTCCTTGACACTGTTTCCGGAGGGCATTATAGTCGTGCGTGCCTGGAGGCGTTACACAGGCATGGCAGGTACGCGCACGCTCAACATCGTGTTCATGATTCTCGGCATCATCGGGCCGCTTGCCATCATTTTATTTGTCTTCGATCGTTACCCGACAGGCGGATGGACCTATGCCGGCCTCGCGATCTTCTTCCCATCTCTCATCCTCTGGGCCATCGCCCACATCCAGCTCGGACGATCCTTCACCGTCAGGGCCCGCGCGCAGGAGCTTGTTACAAATGGAATCTATTCGAAGGTGCGACACCCAATCTATGTCTTTGGATTCCTCGTGTTGCTGTCCCTGGTTGTCTGCGCGCGAAGGCCCGAATGGCTCGTTCTCCTGGCGCTCCTCGTGCCGGTTCAGTTGAGGAGGGTCAGGAACGAGGAGCGCGCCCTCGAGGCCAAATTCGGCCAAGCCTACGTGGAATATAAGCGCAGAACCTGGTTTTGAGATGTTGAGAAAGGGCCCCCGGTGAGCATCCTCGGACTGACGGCGACGGTCCTCGGCGTCTCGGTCATCGCCGGCCTGCTCGGGGCCCTGACGGGCCTCGGCGGGGGGATCGTGATCGTGCCGTTCCTGACGCTTGCCCTGGGCGTGGACATCCACTATGCCATCGGGGCGTCGCTCGTGTCCGTGATCGCGACGTCCTCAGGGGCGGCCTCCGCCTACGTCAAGGAAGGGTTTAGCAACATCCGGGTGGGCATGTTCCTCGAGATGGGGACGACGCTCGGCGCGATCGGCGGGGCCTGCCTGGCGGCCGTCGCCGCCCCCTCGCTGATCGCCTTCATCTTCGGGATCGTTCTCATCGGCAACGTCGTCGCGTCGATCCTCCAGCCGCCCGATTCATCTGATTCCCTGCCCCGGTCGTCGGGCCCGGTCGCGGCCCGGCTCCGCATGGACGGGGAATACCCGTCGCTCCGGGGCCTCGTCCGCTACCACGTCCGGCGCGCGCCCGCGGGCCTCGGAGTGTCATCCATGGCGGGCGTGATCTCGGGCCTGCTGGGCATCGGCGGGGGAGCCCTCAAAGTGATCGCCATGGACCGGGTGATGAGGATCCCGTTCAAGGTCTCGACCGCGACCAGCAACTTCATGATCGGCGTCACCGCGGCGAGCAGCGCCGGCATCTACCTGCACCGGGGCTACATCGACCCGGGGCTGACCCTGCCCGTCATGCTGGGCGTTCTGGCCGGCTCGATCATCGGGACGCGCGTGCTGTCCCGAACACCCACGCGGTGGCTCCGCCGGGTCTTCAACGTCGTTATTCTCGCCCTCGGCGTGGAGATGATCTTCAATGCGCTCACCGGAAGAATCTGAGCCCGGCCGGCGGCACGGCTGGTCGGACGAAGAGGTCGACAGGATCATCAGCGGTCTGCTCCGCTGCGGGCTCCTCATTTCGGCGGCGGTCGCCTTCATCGGGGGCCTGATCTTCCTCCTGCGGCACGGTGGGGAAACGGCCTCCTACCGGATCTTCCACAGCGAGCCCCGGAGCTACCGGGAGATCGCCCGCATCCTCGCGGAGAGCGCCCGGTTTCGCGGCCGGGGCTTCATCATGGCCGGGCTCATCCTTCTCGTCGCGACGCCGGTTATGCGCGTCGCCTTCTCGGTCGTGGCCTTCATCCGCCAGCGCGACGGCGTCTACGTGGCCGTAACGCTGCTCGTCCTCGGCATCCTGCTCTTCAGCGTGTTCTGGCTGGGCCTGCGCTGATCGTCTTCCCGGTCCCTCCGGCGCTGATATGGACAAGCGCGGGATTGCCAATTCCCCATCATTCCAATATCATTAATGAGCTTTGAGCCCGGCCCGCTCCGGCGGGTGCGGGGAGTGGACATGCGATCTGTCTGGTCATTTTTCGCGTCGGTCAAATTGGCCATCACCCTGTTGATCATCCTGGCCTTCGCGGCGGTCGTCGGGACGCTCATCCCTCAGGGACAGGCCCCCGCCTTCTACGCCGCCCGATACGGGTCGCTCGCCGGCGTCCTCGCCGGCCTTCAGCTGACGGGTCTGTATCATTCGGGCTGGTATCTGGCGCTGCTCTTCTTCCTCGCCCTCAATACGGTCGTCTGCACGCTCTCCCGCCTTCCCGGCAAGTGGCGGCGCGCTTTCGGCCCGAGCGTCGAGTCCGAACCGGCCGCGCTCGCGGCCCTGAGGGTCCGGAGCCGTTTCGGTAAGAACGCCCCCGTCGAGGAAGTCAGGAAGAGTTTTGCGGCCGCGCTCGTTTCGCATCACTACCGGGTGCAGAGCCGGGCCGGAGAAAAGCGCTCGCATATCCTGGCCCAAAAGCGGAGGCTGGGCTGGCTGGGCTCCGACATCGTCCACCTCGGCCTCCTGGTCGTTATCTGCGGCGGGATCGTGAGCGGTCTGGCCGGCTTCCGGACCCACCTGGAGCTCGCCGAGGGGCAGACGGCCGGGGTCCCGCGGTCTTCCTTCGAGGTCCGCCTCGACCGTTTCGAGACGGAATACTATCCTCAGGGCATGGTGAAGGCTTGGAAGAGCACGGTGACGGTCGTTGAAGGGGGAGCCGCCGTCCTCACGCGGACGATCCAAGTCAACAGGCCCCTGACCTACAAGGGATTCACCCTCTACCAGACAGGCTACGGCCTGAGCTGGGATCGGCCGACGCTCGAGATCGCCGTCCGGAAGAAAAACGACCCCGGCTTCGTCCGCACCGTCCGGCTGGGCGTCGGAGAGAAGGCCGCGGTGGACGACGCGGACGTCACCCAGATCTCGGTCACGCGCTTCGTCCCGGATTTTGTCATCGGCGACGGAAGCCAGGTCGAAACGAGGTCGGAGGAACCGAACAACCCGTCCGCCCTCGTGGAGGGGTGGCGCGGGCCCGAGAAGATCTTCTCGGGGTGGATATTCGCCAACTATCCGGATTTCGAGACTATGCACTCGGGGACGACTACGGACCTGTCCTTTGTCCTGAAATCGTTCCACGGCTCGGAGTTCTCTGTGCTCGAGGCGGCCCGCGACCCGGGCGCGGACCTGATTTGGACGGGATGCTTTCTGGTGACGGCCGGCATCTTCCTGGCCTTCTACTGGCCGCCCCGGGAGATCCGGATCGTCCTCGACGAAGGCCGGGAGCGGACCGAAGTCACGGCCGGAGGACTGGCCTCCAAGGGTCGGGAGGGCTTCCTGGCCGAGTTCGAAAGCCTCATGAATTCCCTGAGGAGGTCCTGATGATCGAGACGCCGCTTTTCACGGCCGTCTTCGTCCTTTACATCCTGGCGGCGCTGTCCTATCTGGCCATTTTGTTCACGGGCCAGGACAGGTGGGGGAGGATCGGGCTGGCCCTGGCCACCGCGGGCTTCGTCCTCCACACGGCGGCTCTGCTCGTCCGGACGTTCGAGAGCGGCCACGCGCCTTTCACCAACATGTACGAGTCGCTCTCGTTCCTGTCGTGGGCCATCGTCCTGGCCTACATCCTCATCGACCGCAGGTTCCGCATCCCCCGGATCGGCGCCTACCTGATGCTGATCGTGGTGGGCCTCGTGGCCCTGGCCTCATCGCCGCTCATGCCCAAGGAAGCCATGCCGCTCGTCCCGGCCCTCCAGAGCTATTGGCTGTGGCTCCACGTGTCGATCACGCTCCTCGGGGAGGCCTTTTTCGCCGTGGCCTTCGTCACGAGCATCCTCTATCTGCGCGCCGATTCGGACGAGAAGAGAGAGAAGATGGATGCCGTGAGCTACCACTCGGTGGCCGTCGGATTTCCTCTCTTCACCCTCGGCGGCCTCATCTTCGGCATGGTTTGGGCATACAAGGCCTGGGGCGCCTACTGGAGTTGGGACCCCAAGGAGGTCTGGAGCCTCATCACCTGGCTCGTCTTCGCGCTGTACCTGCACACCCGGATCGTCATGGGATGGAAGGGCAAGAGGTCGGCGATCATCGCCCTCGTCGGGTTCCTGGCCGCGCTGTTCACGTACTTCGGCGTCAACTATCTGCTGGCCGGCCTGCACAGCTACGCCTGAAGCGCAGGGGATCCGCCCTCAGCACCGCGTCCACTCCATAGCCGTGGCCCTCTCTTCGACGGAGGGGCCATCGGGCGAGCCGGCCGTCCGAGGGGGGAGAAACGGCCTCTTCGCCTCCCCTCCCGCGGTGAGAATTATCCCCCAGGAAACCGCCGCGGGGGAGGATTGCCCGCGTTCCAGGTCCCGCCGATATTATCTTCGAAGGAATGATGGGAAGGGATTCAAAGATGGCTTCGATCGCGGGAAGGCCTGGAATCCTGAAGAGGGCGAGAACCGACCGGCGACACTGGCCGTTCGCGCTCGCCCTGGCCCTCGCGGCGGCCCTCCTGTGCGCGCTCGGGCCGGCTCCGTCGCGGGCCGACGGCAAGAGGCTCCAGGTCATTCAGGATACGGCCGCCGTCCGGCTCGACCCCGACGACGGCAGCCCCGTCATCGAGACCCTGCCCCGGGGGTCCATCCTGACGCTGGCGAGCGCCGTGAAACTGAGGCTCAACTGGTATTACGTTTATTTCACCTCCCTTCAGTCCGGGAACACCCGGGAGGGATACGTTCGCGACGACTGCGTCCGCAAGCTGTTTTCGACGCTCAAGGTGATCCACATCAGCTCGGAGGACGAAATCCTGGAGCCGGCCGAGATCGACTTCGACGCCTCCTACAAGCCGGGGCTGGAGTGGGGGACGACGAAGCGCGAGATCCTGCGGGTCGAGGGCAAGCCCCAGAGCCTGGACGTTTCGGAAGGACGCGAGGTGCTCATCTACCAGCGGGAAATCATGAACAAGAAATGCCAGCTCGAGTATATCCTCGACGATCAGCGGCTCGTCGGGGCCCGGCTCCACCTCCTCGAAAACTACGCGGACAAGGGCCGGTACCTCGAGGATTACAACAAGATCCGCGGCTTCCTCACGGCCAAGGCCGGCGCGCCGCGGTCCGACCGGGTGATCTGGCAGGATCATTCCTACGAGAAGCAGGTCGACTGCTGGGGAATCGCCCTGAGCAAGGGCCAAGTGGAGTTCATGTCGGACTGGGTGTTCCGCGATACCGAAGTCCGCGTCACGCTCGGCGGCGGCAACGATCATGTGGCCCTGAACGCCGAGCTCAACGACGTCAAGGCCAAAAAGACCTCTTCATAACCCCTCCTTTCTTTGCCCCTTTTCCCGCACCCCCCGGGGAAGGGGGCCTTTTTATCAGCCGACGTCCTTCTGCGTGAAGCTGAGGCTGACGCGGTTGCGGCCAAGCCACTTGCTGTGCATCATAAGCTGCTCGGTCCGCTTGATGAGGGCTTCGACGGAATCGTAGCGCTGGACGATGCTGGCCCCGATGGACACGGTTGCGTTCAGCATGCCGGTCTCGGTCGTGATGTAGGATTCCGCGACGAGGAGGCGGAGCTTGTTGGCCACGATGTCCAGGCGGCTTTCGTCGATGTTGAGAAGGACGACGAGGAATTCCTCGGTGTTCCAGCGGCCCACGATGTCGAAATAGCGGATATTCTTCTGGAGCGTGCGGGCCACCGTCCTCAGGATCTTGTTGCCGTTGAACCGGCCGAACTTCTCGAGCGTTTTAGTGAAGTTGTCGATGTCGACATAAATGACGGCGAACGACAGGCCGAACTTCTGGAACTCCTCCAGCCGGACCTTGAGCATCATGTCGAGGTACGGCTTTTTCGCGATCCCGGTGTCGGCGTCGACGAGGGCCATCTTCTCGAGCTCGGGGACGGAGAGCGGGATGCTGACCTTGGGGGCCGCGTTGGAGAACGTTTCGACGGCCCCGATGATCGATCCGTCCTCCTTGAAGACGGGCAGGATGCGGAGGGAGACGGGGAGGCGGAAGCCCTCCTTGTGGCGAATATAGACCTCTAGGCTGCGGATCGTGCCGTCCTTGAGGGTGAGTTCGACCGGGCATTTCTCCCGGCAGATGTTCACGCCGTCCCGGTCCACGAACAGCGAAAGGTCCTCGAAGCACTGTTTGCCCACAATGTCCCCGCCCTCGAGGCCCGTGATCTGCTCGGCGGCCTTGTTCCAGTAGACGATCTTCCTGTCCCTGCCGACACAGGAAACCCCGTCCTTGACCTGATTGAGGACCAGGTTGCAGAACCCCATTGCGGCGCCCTTGAAGATTTCCAGGATGTTGTGTTCAGCCATGCTCTCAACCTGAACTGTGATCTTGCGGGCCTGCTCCCGCAGACCCTAATTCTTATCAGAGACGGCGCGCTTTGTCAAAAGGGCCGGGGCCGTTGACACCCTCCTAACCCTATGTTATTCTAACCGCATCGCCCAGGGGTGCGCAGGCATGGACAAGAGCCTCGGAGTCCGGCTCAAGAGGGCCCGGGAAGAAGTCAACCTCAGCCAGGGGGCCTTTGCCAAGGCCTTGGGCTTGTCCTCCGAATACATCTCACTCCTCGAGTCCGGAAAGAGGACGCCGAGCGTCGATACTCTCGAGCGGGTCGCCCATTTCCTCAACAAGACGGTGGCCTTCTTCTTCGAAGAAAAACAGCCCGCCTTCGAAGCCCTCCTGGCCCAGGTTGCCGGCGACGAGCGCGCTCGAAAGGAGGTCCTGCGTTTCCGGGCCTATTGCGAGAAATACCTCGAGATCGAGGAGCTCACGGGCCGCCGGCTCGACCTCGCTCCCGTCTACTCCCATATTTCGCCCGAGCGCCTGGCTGTCGATGAACGGCGGCGCCTGGGCCTCGGCACCGAGCCCGTCCGCGACATCTTCGGGCTGTGCGAGACGAACGGCTGCCGGATCGCGCGGCACCCGTTCCCCGAGGAGTGCCGCATCTCGGGCCTTTTCGTCTTCGACAGCGCGCGGGGCGCGGCCTTCGCGGCCATCAACGCCAACGAGCCCCAGGGCCTCCAGGCCCAGATCGCGGCCCACGAGTACTGCCACTACCTTAAGGACCGGGGGGAAGGGCCGATCATCGACGGCGCGGACGTCGTCATCGACGAGTACGTCTCTCTATATCCGCCGCGGGAGCAGTTCGCCCAGGCCTTTGCCTCGCATTTTCTCATCCCCCGGATGAAGCTCAGGGAGCTCGTCGAGAAGGACGTCCGGAGCCGGAGTCTCGCCTACGACGATGTCCTGTTCCTCAAGCGCTATTTCGGCGTGAGCACGCGGGCGATGCTGCGGGCCCTGCGCGGCCTGGACCACTTGCCGGAGGCGAAGTTCGAGGAGTTTTTCAAGCGGAACCCCGGGGACCGCGAGAACGGGATCTTCGGCAACGCGTCGGGCGAAGAAGAGCGGCACGCCCGGCCGCTGTTCCGGAAATCCCGGTCCCGCGCGATCCCCTCGGAGCGCTTCCGTCTCCTGACGTCGGAGGCGGCGGCCGCGGCCAGGCCCAAGGGAGGGCGGCCGGAGCCGGCCCCGAAACCGGAGAGGACTCATGACTAAGGCGCTCAAGGTGATCATCATCTTCCTCGCGATCGACGCGGCGGCCGTCGGCCTCTATTTCGGCATCAAGGCCGTGTCCGGCCCGGGCGGGAAAAGCCCCGACGAATACCCGTGGGTGACCGTGGACGACAGCTATTCCCCCAGGAACTCCGTCGAGGATTACCTCAAGACCGACGCCGCCCAGAAGGGGCTTCTGCCCATCTCCATCAGGAACTACGGCCGGAACGTGTCCGTGCTCAAGAAGTTCCACGGCTCCAACTTCGCCGGAGCCAACGAAGCGGTCCTGGAGATGGTCCACCGGGGGATGCAGGACTGGATGATCGTCGACCTCAGGTACAAGAACGAGAAGCAGAGGCCGGTCGAGCGGACGCTCCTGTATGTGGAGGTCGGCGGCCAGTGGAAAGTGGCCGACAGCGGCCGGCTCGTGAAATAGGGACACGCACGATGACCATTCGGAACATTCAGACCGACATCCTCATCATCGGGGCGGGACCCGCCGGGCTGACGGCCGGGCTCTATGCGGCCCGGGCGGGGAAGAAGACACTCATCCTCGAGGGGCGCGCCGCGTCCCGGCTCTCGGTCAATTACGAGATCGAAAACTATCCGGGGTTTCCCTCCATCGGGAGCCGGGAGCTTCTGGGCAGGTTCCGGGCCCAGACGACCGGATTCGGGGCCGAGATCCTCTCCGGCGACGCGATTGCCTTCGGCTTGGACACCGACCCCAAATACATCACAGCCAAGGAGTTCATCATCGAAGCCGGCGCCGTGATCCTGGCCACCGGGAAGCCCGTTCCCAGGGAGCGGCTGATCCGGGGCGAGGAGAGGCTCATCGGGCAGGGCGTGAGTTACTGCGCCACTTGCGACGGCCCCCTCTTTCGCGGCGCCTCCGTTGTCGCCGTCGGGCATTCCGGGGAGGCCCGGGAAGACGTCGTGGCGCTCCAGGAGATGGGTTGCCGGGTCCTCTGGGTCCCCGAGACGGCCCGGGCCGCGCTTCCCGAAGGCGAGGTCTCGAAGATTGAGTCCCGGGGGATCGCCGTGCGCTGGGACGTCCGCGCCGTCGAGATCGCCGGCGATCAGCGGGTCGAGAAGATCCTGCTCGAAGGAGACGGGAGCGCCGAGGAGGTGCCGACGTCGGCGGTCTTCCTGTTCCGGGAGATCCCGCCCGGCCCGCTCCTCGGGCGGGCCGGCCTGACGCTCGACCACAAACAGTGCGTCGCCGTCGACCGGTTTCAGCGGACCAACATCCCCGGCGTCTTCGCGGCGGGCGACATCACGTGCGGCGGCCTCCAGGTCGTGGCCGCGGCCGGCGAAGGGTGCGTCGCCGCGCTCCAGGCGCTGATCTACCTCAGGAAATAGGCGAGGGGAGTGGGCGGCCTCAAGAACCCTGGCTGTTCCGGGCCGGCCGGCCCTTGATCCAGAACGTGATCCTCTTGGCCTTGGAGATCGTCACGCGCCCGCCGATGGGCACAGCCATGAGGCTGCGCTGGATGTTGTGGCCGAAGTTGGACACGGCCAGGATAGGCAGGGGGAAGCCCCTTTTCCGGCGCTCCGCGATGACGTCGGCGAGATAGGTCTTGATGAACTTCAGGGCCTCGTTCTGCTGTTTCTTCCCGTGCGAGTTCTTGTTCGACGGGCTGACCGAGCCGACGACCACCCCCTTGATCTCCTTGAAGACGCTGTGGCGACGGAGGGCGGCCAGGAGCCGGTGGAGGTCCTCGACGTCGACGCCGATGTCCTCGAAGAACAGGATGTGGCGCCTCCAGCTGAAGCGGGGCGGCTTCTTGCGGTTGAGGAAGTTGACGAATGTGGAGAGGTTGCCGCCGATCGGTATGCCGGAGAGCTTGCGGGGCGGAGGGACGGTCAGCCAGGCCCGTCCCTTGTAGTGGATCTCCTCTCCCGAGATCAGGGCGAAGATCTTCTTGAAATTGCCCTGGCCGAGCTTGAGGGAGGGGAAATAGACGACGGGCACCCGGGACGCGTAGTAGATCTCGTTCAGAAGGAAGGTGAAGTCCGAAAACCCGATGAACAGGGGGCGCCGCTCCCGGATGATGCGGAAGTCCTTCTTGTCCATCCGGCGCTGGAGGTCTTCGGCGCCCGTCCCCCCGGCCACCGAGATGATCAGGTCGAGCTCGCGGATGGCCCTCTTGAAGATCTCCGCCCGCTGCTCGGCGGGCGCAGTGACGTGGTCGATCTTCTCATCGCTCGAGAACAGGTGCGGGCTGAAGTAGATCTCCGTGACGCCCAGGGCTTTCCTCAGCAGGCCGGCGGTTTTCCGAAGGGCGGGTTTCTCACAACGCGGCAGGCAGGTGGACGGCGCGATGAAGCCGATTCGTTCGAAGCTCATGTTTTGACCTGGCCACGATTGCCCCATAGACTACCAGAAACCGCGGCCGCTTTCAAGGAGGGTCCGGTCGGCTTCCCCCCACAGACGGAGCGCCCCTTTTCGGCCCGCGCCGGGCGGTCAGAAGGACTTGAGCTTCTGCCCGGGGACCGACTGCTGGATGGTCTTGAGGGCCTTGAGCTCGATCTGGCGGATCCGCTCCCGGGTCAGGTTGAAGTACTGACCGACCTCTTCGAGCGTGTATTCCCGCCCGTCGCCGAGGCCGTACCTCATGCGGAGGACCATCGTCTCCCGCTCGGGCAGCTCGTGCAGCGCAGCCTCGATCTGTTCCCGGAGGTTGATGTGGATGACCGTGTCCGGAGGAGAGGGGAAGGACTTGTCTTCGAGCAGGTCGCCGAGGGCCCCTTCGCCGTTCTCGCCGAGCGGCGTTTCGATGGACACGGGGTCCTGGGAGCTGTACAGCATGTCCAAGACTTTGTTGATGGGCAGGTTCATCCTCGCGGCCAACTGCTCCGGCGAGAGGACCTTACCGTTTTCCTGGGCGGCGGTCTGGGAGATCTTCTTGAGCCGGTGGATGGTTTCCGTCAGGTGGACCGGGATGCGGATCGTCCGGCCCTGATCGGCGATGGCCCGGGTGATGGATTGGCGGATCCACCACGTTGCGTAGGTCGAGAACTTGTGGCCGCGCCGGTAGTCGAACTTCTCGGCGGCGCGCATCAGGCCGATGTTTCCCTCCTGGACGAGGTCCAGGAGCTGGAGTCCCCGTCCCTGGTATTTCTTGGCGATGGAGACGACCAGCCGCAGGTTGGCCGAAACGAGATCGTTCTTGGCCCGTTCCCTCGACCTTTTGCCGGCGGCGATCGCCTGGAGAATGGCCCGGGCTTCCCTCCGGCCCAGCTTCCGGCTCTTGGCTATGCGCTCCTTCAGGCGCCGCTGGACGCTTTCGAGGATCTGGTCCTTCTGCTCGGGCCGGATGTCCAGGCTGCGGGTGATGCCGATCATGCGGACGATCAGGCGGGCCCGGGCTCCTCTCGTCCGAACTAGGGGACGGATGCGGGACAGCCGACCGACGATGGTCCGCAGGGTCCGGATCCGGCTCAGGATTTCGGCCCTTTTCGCTTCCAGGCTCTGGGCGGAAAATTCTTCGTCCGACACGGCGAAGTACTTTAGGATGTTTTCCGGGTGCTTCCTGGCGACGGCCTCCAGGGCCGCGATCTCATCCATCGTGAACGGGGTCCGGGAGAGGGCCTTGAAGATCGCTCTCTCGCCCTTCTCCATCCTCCGGGCCAGGGCGATTTCCTCCTCCCTGGACAGAAGAAGGATGCTTCCCATTTCCCGGAGATAGATCTTGACGAGGTCGGCGGTCTGCTCCATGTCCTCGGGAGAGGCGAAGCCCTTCCCGTTGGTGGGGCCGCCTTTCTCGGGTCCGTCGAACCGGACGGGCGCGGAGGTCACCCCAGAGACGGGAAAGACCTCTTCCTCCTCGGGGAACAGCCCGTCAGTGTCTCTCCCGGGAATCAGACTGAGGATCTCCTCTTTCTTGAGATTGTATTGTGTCGCCATCGTTTTGTCCTTTATCTTACTATTCTCATAGGAATACTCTATATATAAGCATTCCGTTTCAAAAGTAAAGCATTTTTTGCTCTTCTGCCCTCGACCACTTGTCCTATAACGCGGGAAAGGGGTTAATAGTTACCCCCCGAGGGGCGGGACGCTCTAGATATGAAGCGCGGAAAATACGACTTTTCCCGCCCTTTGTCAAGATATTTCTTATCATTTTGCCCTTATTTTTAAGGCCTCCTTCAACGGTGATCTTATATGATCTTATGCCGATATTAACCAAGATTCGTGCCAATTCTGTCCCCTGGCGCCTATCTTCTAACCGGACAAAAACTGTCATCGAAAGAGGACATTGGGGGATACAAAAAAATGTCTTTCCGGATGCCGGGAAAAATCCCCTGCCGGGTTTCAGTGGCAGGCGACCCCGTTCTTCTCGAAATACTTCTGGTGGTACTCCTCGGCCCTGTAAAACGTGCCGGCGGGCTTGAGTTCCGTCGCCAAGGGCTTGTCATACCGGCCCGATTTCGCTAGCTCGGCCATGATCCGCCCGGCGGTTTCCTTCTGCTTTTTGCCGTGATAAAAAATTGCCGACCTGTACTGGGTGCCTTCGTCCGGGCCCTGACGATTGACTTGCGTGGGGTCATGAAGGCTGAAGAAATGCCGGACGAGCTCCTCGTAGCTCAGTTTGGCGGGATCGAATGTGACTTCCACGGCTTCGGCATGGCCGGTCCGGTCGGTGCAGACGTCTTCGTAGCTCGGGTCGGCGGTCCGGCCTCCCGTGTAGCCGACGACCGTCGAAAGGACCCCCGGGATCTTTCCGAGCTTGTATTCGACGCCCCAGAAACAGCCGGCGGCGAAGGTCGCCTTCTCGACGGCCCCGGCGCGCCGGCCCCGAGGGGCCAGCCGCTTGCCCTCCGCGGGACCGGAGGGCGGCTGGAGTTCCTTCCTCGGGGCCGCACCCGCGGGGCTGAAGTCCAGGGCGGCCGAGTTGATGCAGTAGTGGAGATACGTCGGCTCGGGGCCGTCGTCGAAGACATGGCCGAGGTGGCCGCCACAGCGGCTGCAATGCACTTCCGTGCGAGTCATGAAAAAGCTGCGGTCGGTTTGGGTTTCGACCGCCTGGTCGAGCGGCGACCAGAAGCTCGGCCACCCGGTGCCGCTGTTGAACTTGGCGTTCGAGGCAAAAAGCGGTTGACCGCAGCCGGCACAATGATAGACGCCGTCGCCGTATTCCTTGTCCAGCGAGCTCGAACCGGCGCGTTCCGTCCCGTGCTCACGCAAGACCCGATATTGAGGGGCAGTAAGCTTGCGCCGCCACTCCTCTTCGCTCATCGCGACC
>CAZKFD010000033.1:0-8190 GCA_964551995.1 uncultured Eubacteriales bacterium | reverse complement strand
GAGAGAATCTTCTGACCAGAAAGGTAAGACTCCATCCGGTCAATGCGCCCTTTCAGGGAGGGCTGGTTGGCAATGAGGTCCAGATAACCGGCATTCTTGGGGTCTCCCCGTTTAACCAGGAGGAGCTTCTCAATCGCGGCTTCACTTTCCGGCTCTTTATCGAGGAGTTTCATGGCCTCCTGGAAAGTCGTCTCGACGATCCGGTTCTGGCTCTGGCGCAGGCGGATGACCAATGGCTTGAGCTCTCCATAGAATCCGTCCTCATCCATCATTTTTTCAACGGGGCCGGAAATGATCAGGGGAGTCCGGGCTTCGTCGATGAGGATCGAGTCCACCTCATCCACAATGGCATAGTTGAGTTCCCGCTGAACCATGTCTTCGATCCGGAATTTCATATTGTCGCGGAGATAATCGAAGCCAAATTCGTTATTCGTTCCATACGTTATGTCGCAACGGTAAGAACGCTGCCGTTCGGCATCGTCGAGTTCGTGGACGATGACCCCTACTGAGAGTCCCAGGAAATTATAGATGGATCCCATCCAGGCCGCATCCCTCTTGGCCAGATAATCATTGACCGTCACCACGTGAACACCCAGACCAGGCAGGGCATTGAGGTAAACGGGAAGCGTGGAAGCCAGAGTCTTCCCTTCACCGGTCTTCATCTCGGCGATCATGCCCAGGTGGAGGACGATGCCGCCGACGAGCTGGACGTCGAAGTGGCGCATCGTCGTCGTCCGGCGCGACGCCTCGCGCACGACGGCGAAGGCTTCGATGAGGATGTCATCGAGGGAGGCGCCTTGGGAGAGCTTTTCCCGGAATTCGGCGGTCTTGGCCAGGAGTTCGGCGTTGGAGAGCTTCTGGATGCGGGGCTCGAGATCGTTGATGGCCGCGATGAGGGGGCGGAGCTTCTTCAGGGTCCGTTCGGTCCCGGTCCCGAAGAGTTTACGGTAAATCCACTTGTACATTTACTATCTTTTAACAGAAACCCTCGGGGAAGTCAATTTGACGGCTCTCATTGACAGGCCCCCCGGGAGGGGGTACAGTCGTTGTCCGGCGAAAGGCGAGGACCTTCCGGGGAGATCGTTGAGGAGGCGGCCGTGAGCGAGATCTACTATTCGGTTGCGGACGGGATATTCGCTCGGTTCCCAGGCTACGCGCGAGGGGTCGTGCTCGCTTACGGAGTCCGGAACGGGGATTCGCCGCCGGAGCTCGTGGCCCTCCTGCGCGAAGCGGAAGTCTCCCTGCGCGGCCGGATGACCATAGACCAGGTCGCGTCGGAGCCGCGCTTCGTCGCTTGGCGCGAAGCCTTCCGCTGGTTCGGGGCCAAGGCCAGCGATTTCCGGGCCTCCGTCGAGGCCATGGCCCGCAGGGTCGTGCGCGGCCAGGAGATCCCTTCGATCAACGCCCTCGTCGACATGGGGAATGCGATTTCTCTGCGGTACCTGATGCCCGCGGGGGGCCATTCCCTGGACGCCGTCAAGGGGGATATCACGCTGGGACCGGCGCGGGGAGATGAGGAATTCACGGCCTTCGGCTCGACCGAACTCGAGCATCCGGAGCCGGGGGAGATCATCCTCGCCGAAGGGCAGGCCGTTCTGACGCGCCGCTGGTGCTGGCGCCAGGGCGTCCACACGCTGACCCTCCCGGAGACGACGGCCGTCGAGTTCAACGTGGACGGCCTGCCGCCAGTGTCCCCGGCAGAGGTCGAGAACGCCTGCCGGGAGGCGGCCGGCCTCATCGAACGCTTCTGCGGCGGCCGGACGCGGCTCGAAGTCCTCAGCCGGGATAACCCGCGGGTCCGGCTGAGCGAATAGGAGCGGCCCAGCTACTCTCCGATAACCTTGACCAGGACGCGCTTGCGGCGCAGGCCGTCGCGACGCGGTCCCCGAGCCGAGCCTATTTCCGCTCCAGGATCTCTTCGACGAGCGGCTTTGCCCCGTAGATCTTGAGCATCGCCTCAATGATCCCGCGCCCGTCGACCATGACGGACCGAGAGATCGTGTCTTCATAGACAAAGCGAGTCGGCAGAGACTGGATGTTGCCGTCGAAGAGCACGCCCACGAACTCGC
This sequence comes from uncultured Eubacteriales bacterium, assembly GCA_964551995.1. Lineage (GTDB taxonomy): Bacteria > Acidobacteriota > Aminicenantia > Aminicenantales > Saccharicenantaceae > DATKJS01. The sequence continues at coordinate 6,121 of CAZKFD010000033.1, read as the reverse complement.
CCTTCCTGTTGACGACGGGAGAGCCGGAGTTGCCGCCGATCGAGTCGACGGTCGCGACGAAGTCGACGGGCACACCCGGGTTCACCACGCCCTCCTTGGCGAGAAAGCCGGCCGGGAGCTCGTACGGGTCCTTGTCTGCCGCCTCGCGGCACTTCTCGAAAAGGCCCCGGAACGTCGTTTCGTAAGGGATCCTGCGGCCGTTCTCGACATAGCCCTTGACGACGCCGAAGCTCAGCCTCAGGGTCCCGGTGGCGTCGGGCGGGATCGACGTTCCCTCGAGCTTGAATATGGCCTGGGCGATGCGGGCCCCGTCCAGATTCTCGACGGCTTCGACCTCCTTTTCGTACCGGGACCGGAGGCCGCGGGAGAAGGAGTCGACGAGCAGGGCCAGCTTGATCATCGGATCGCTCGACAGCTCGACGGCGTCGATCCCGCCGTCGATGAGCTTCTTGCGGACGGCGATGTCTTTGAGGGCCGTGCCTTCGACGAGTTCCCGGGCCACGTCCTTGGGCGAGCGGCCCCCGAGGATCCATTTGACCTCCTGGAGGCCGCCCAGCTCTTCCTGGAGCTGTGCCAGAGAGTCGGAGAGCTTCAGGATCTCGAATTCGTCATAGATCGGGGCCGGGGAGAGGAGCCGGCGGGTCATCGAGCGCAGGCCCGCATCCCTGTATTCCCGGAGCCTTTCGGCGTTCGGCTTGGCCTTCTCTTCGGCCATGCGGACGATGTCCCGCGCCAGGCTGAAATACGTCGTGTAGAAGCCGTTGGCTCTCTCGAAGAACGTGTATGGCTTATAGAAGGACGCATAGGCTTTCTCGGCCGCGGTGACCTCGTCCCATGCGCCTCCGTATTCCTTTTCGAGCTCGGGGTTCCTGCGGACGGCCTCGCGCAGGGACTGTTCGTCTTTGAGCTTCTTTGCCATCAGCTTCTCGTCCAGGAGGCCCGACTGGTAGCCGGTGATGGCCTTGAGGCTGTTCTCGATGCCGAACAGGTTCCGAAGGGCGACCCGGGCCTGCTCCTCGCCCTCCCGGCTGTAGGCGTGCATATAAGCCTGGCGCCTCTTATAATTCGCGATGGCAAACGGATAGCTGACATCCCGCAGGAACTCCAGCTGGGCGTAGGTCAGGAGGCGGCCCGTCGAGCCGGGGTTGCCGGAGCAGAAAACGAGATCCCCGTCTCGGACGCCAGAGGTCGACCACCGGATGTAGTTTTCACTCTTGAAGGGCTGCCCGTTCTCGTAGATGCGGAACAGGCAGATATCGATGTCGTAGCGCGGATAGGTGAAATTGTCCCGGTCGCCGCCGAAGAAGGCGACCAGGTATTCGGGCGCGAAGACCAGCCGGACGTCGTTGAAAACCTTGTATTTGTAGAGATGATACATGCCCCCGGAATAGAGAGTGACGACGACGCCGCGGAGTCCGGTCGTGTCGAACGTCTCCTGTTCCAACCCGGCGATTGCCTTTTGCCTGGCCTCCGCGGCTTCCGCGGGGGTCATGCCGGGTTTTTCCGCGCCGAGAACTTTGGCCGTGACGTCCTCGATGTCTTCGAGGACACGGAGCTCCATACCGGGCACCTTGAGCTCCTCGGCCCGGGTCCGGGCATAGAACCCGGTCTTCATCAGGTCGCGATCCTTGGTCGAGAGGTTCTCAAGCGCTCCCTGACCGACATGGTGGTTGGTCAGGACGAGCCCCTCCGGCGAGATGAAGGACCCGGACGCGCCCCCGAACGAGATCGAGGACAGCCGAAGATGGTCCAGGAAGGCCTGCGTCACGGCGAAGCCGTATTTCTTCTGGAGGAGCTCCTGGGGCGGCTTGTTGAACAGCCACATCCCCTCGTCGGCGAAAGCGGGGAGAGCCAGAAAAAGGGCCAGAAGGACGGCCGGGGCGAAGCGTCTCATCCGGGATTGCATCATGAATCGTGACTCCTTGAGTGAAATAGACAACCCAATTATGCCCCACCTCCGGCAATAATACAAAAGCCGGCTCGCCGGTGGGGAAGCAGGGCCCGGCGTTCCGCCTTTACACGGCCTTCGGCTTCTCCTATAATAGCTCTCCCTGACCGGCGGCCCCCGGGGGGGGCGCGCTGGTCTGGAAAGGCGAGAAGACCCTGAAAGAAACGTTCATGACACTCTTAGAAGCTCCCGCCAATACTCCCCTGAGGATTAAGGACTTTCTCGGAGGAGAGGGAGTCCGGAGGCGGCTTCTCGCCCTCGGCTTTCATAGAGACGACATTGTCACGCTCGACTCCCGGGCGCTCTTCAAGGGCCCCATCCTCGTCTGGAATCTGACGTCATCGACGAAAGTGGCGCTTGGACGGGGCGTGGCCCAGAAGATCATCGTTGAACCCGACCATGGAGCGACGTAAGGTTCCGGTCGTCGTCTTCGTCGGTCAACCGAACTGCGGCAAGAGCACCCTTTTCAACTCGATTGCCGGTCCTAAGGCCGAAACTTCGAACTTCCCCGGCACGTCCATCAAGCACACCCACAGCCGGGTCAACATCGAGGGCCGTCTCCTGGACATCGTGGACCTGCCCGGAACATACTCGCTGTGCCCCTCGGATCCGGCCGAGCGCGTGGCCCTTTTTCATCTCTACAGCGAGAAGCCCGACCTCGTCATCAATGTCGCCGACGCGTCGGTCCTCGGACGCAACCTGGAATTGACGCTCGAGCTTCTCGAGCTGGGCTATCCGATGGTCGTCGCCCTCAACATGGTGGACATCGCCGAACGCAAGGGCGTCCTAGTCGACTCGGACGCCCTCGGCCGCGCGCTCGGAGTGCCCGTCGTGCCCACCATTGCCGCCCACGGGCGGGGCGTGAAGGAGCTTCTGGACGAGGTCTTCGCCGTTCTGGACAGGGGGCAGAAACCTCGCCCGCTTCCGTGGTCGAGCGCCGTCGACGACAAGATCGTCGAGATGGAGCGCAATCTCCCCGATGATTTCGCGCTCGTCTCCAACCGGAGGTTCACGGCCGTCAAGCTCCTCGAGACGGGAGGGATGGCCTGCGGCGAATTCCTCGGCGAGATCGACCCGGGCCTCAAGGTCTCCGTCCTGCGCGTCCGCAAGGAGCTGGAAGAGCTCCGCGGCATGCCGGCCTACGAGGTCATCGCCGCCGAACGCCATCACCTGGCCATGAAGCTCCTCGAGGACTCTAGCCGCCTTCTCCGCGGGAAACAGACGACATGGGACATCAAGGTGGACGCGGTGCTCATGCATCCCGTGGCCGGATACCTGATCATGGCCGTCGTCTTCCTGGCCTTCTTCCTGATTATTTTCAAGGTCGGCGGCCCGCTCGAAGATCTCTTCCTGGGGCCCTTTCTCAGGCTCAAAGACGTCCTGGCTGTCCATATGGGCAAAGGGCTGCTCTATTATCTCGCCGAGGGCCTGCTCCAGGGGATCGGGGGAGGGGTGGCCATCGTGCTGCCCTATTTCGTGCCGCTCCTCATCCTGATGTCGGCCCTCGAGGATCTCGGATATCTGGCCCGGGCGGGGTTTCTCCTGGACACATTCCTGCACCGCATCGGGCTCCACGGCAAATCGATCTCGCCCTTCATCCTCGGCTTCGGCTGCAATGTCCCGGCGGTCATGGCGACGCGCATCCTGGAATCAGAGCGAGACCGGATCCTGACGTCCCTTCTCATCCCGTTCATCCCCTGCTCGGCGCGGACGACGATCATCCTGGCCCTGGTCGCCTTTTACCTCGGCCCTTTCTGGGCGCTCGGGTTCTATGTGGCCAATATCATCGTCGTAGCCTTGCTGGGCTTGGCGATCAGCCGGGTCATGAAGGAACCGTCGCCGGGGCTTATCCTCGAGATCCCCTCCCTCAAATGGCCGTCGCTCGGCAGCGTCTTGGAGAAGACCTGGCTCCAACTCCGGGGCTTCATCAGCTTCGCCTGGCCCATCCTCGTTGCCGGCAGCGTCCTGTTGAGCATCCTGACGTACATCAGGGCCGACGGGGTGATCAACGACGTCCTCTCGCCCCTGGTCGTGAAGGGCCTCGGGCTGCCGCACGACCTAGGCGTGACGCTCATCTTCGGCTTCCTGCGCAAGGAGCTCTCGCTGATCATGATGCTCCAGGCCCTGGGCGTCAACTACCGGAGCCTCCTGTCTGCTATCACGCGGGAGCAGATCGTCGTCTTCACGGTCTTCGTCAGCTTCTTCATTCCCTGTCTGTCAACGTTCGCCATCCTGTGGAAGGAGATCGGCCGGAAGTGGGCGCTCGTCTCGGCCGGCCTGAGCGTGAGCGTCGCCATCGTCCTCAGCTGGCTCGTGCGGCTTGTGATCTAGGCGCGGCGCAGCTTTTCCAGGATCCCGACGGCTGCTTTTTGACTGACAAGCGGCGCGAGCTCCTCCACGGTCGCGGCCCTGATCTCCTCGACGCTCTTGAACCGGGCCAGGAGGGCGAGCTTCTTCTTGGGGCCGAGGCCCGGGATGTCGTCGAGCTCGGACCCGAAGCTCCGTTTCTCGCGGCGGCCTCGGTGGAAGGCGATGGCGAAGCGGTGGGCTTCGTCGCGGACGGCCTGGACGAGCTTGAGGGCGGGCGACGTCCTGTCGAGCCGGAGGCCTTCTTTATGCGCCGGAGTGAACAGGATCTCCTCACGCTTGGCGATAGAAACGAGGGGAACGGCCGAGAGACCAAGCCCGGCCATGGCTTTTTTTGCCGCTGCCAGCTGGCCTTTGCCGCCGTCGACCATGACGAGGTCGGGTAGGGGCTTTCTCTCGTCGAGGAGGCGGCCGTACCTGCGGCGGATGACCTCCTCCAGGCTGGCGACGTCGTTGGGGCCCTCGACCGTTCGGATCGTGAATTTCCGGTAGGCGTCCTTGTCTGGGCGCCCGTCCCTGAAGACGGCCATGGACCCGACGGATTCCTCTCCGCCGGTGTTGGAGATGTCGAAGCCCTCGATCGTCCTCGGCAAGGCCTCCAGCCCGAGTACGGCTTTCAGCTCTTCGAGCGGCCCGAGATCCCGGGTGCTCTTTTCGAGGAGCGCGTCCGCGTTCCGGTCGGCGAGGCCGACGAGTTTGCGGTTCCTTCCGGACCGGGGGACGAGGATCTGAATCCGGTCCGCGGCGCCGGGACAGGACGGTGCAGCCCTCCGCTGCGCTGCGAGCCGGTCCGCGAGTTCCTCCGGGTTTTCGGCGGGGAAGGGGAGGAGGAGGCGCCCGGGGATTCCCCGGCGTTCGTAGAATCCCGAAAGGAAAGCCGCGAGAAGACGGGGCGCGGGCTCAGTTTCTCCCGGGGAAAGCACGGCGCTCTCCGAGTCCCGGATCTTGCCGTGCCGCATGAAGAAGACGTAGAAGGCAGCTCGGGCGCCGCGCCGGGCGAAGCCGACGACGTCCTGGTCCTCGAGGGCCACCGAAATGGCCCTCGGCCGCTCCTGGATGTCCTCGATCGTTCGGAGGATGTCCCGCCAGCGGGCGGCATCCTCGAACTTCTCCGCGGCGGCCGCCTCCTCCATCCTGCGCTTCAGGGCCGCGGCCAGCTCGCGCGTCCTGCCCTCGAGGAAAAGGCACGCGTTTTCGACGTCCTTCCGGTAATCCCCCTCCGAGACATAGCCGACGCAGGGCGCGGAACAGAGCTTCAGGTCGTATTCGAGACAGGGCCGCTTTCTGTTCCTGAAGATCGCGTTCTCGCAGCCCCGGACTCCGAAATACTTGTTGACGAGATGAAGGGAGGTCCGGGCCCGGCGGGCCGGGCTGAACGGGCCGAAATAACGGGACCGGCCCTCCTCGACCTTCCTGCTGAAATAGACCCCCGGAAACTTCTCGCCGGCCGTCACCTTGAGATACGGGAAGCTCTTGTCGTCCTTGAGCCTCAGGTTGAAGCGGGGCTGGTATTGCTGGATGTAATTGTTCTCGAGAAACGCCGCCTCTTTTTCCGACCCCGTCAGGATGTAGTCGATGTCGGCGGTCTCTCCGAGGATGTTCCGAACCTTGTAATCGGGGTTGGTCAGGAAATAGGACCGGACCCGGTCGCGCAAAGAGCGGGCCTTGCCGATGTAGACGACCCTTCCGGCCGCGTTCTTGAAGAAATAGATCCCAGGCTTGTCGGGGAGCGCCGCGGCCCGGGATTTCAGTTCGTCCTCGCTCACCCCTTTATTATAGCCCCAATTCGAGCTCGCGTTTCTTGAG
>CAZKFD010000032.1:0-315075 GCA_964551995.1 uncultured Eubacteriales bacterium | reverse complement strand
CAGGTGGCGAGGTCCGGCAGGCCGTCGGGGACCTTGAAGATCCCGTTGTCGTGGACGCCGTGCCGGAGGGGCGTCGTCCCGAGCAGGATGTTGGTGTGCGAGGGGAGCGTGAGCGGCGTGTGGGCGAAGGCGCGGTCGAAGACGACGCCGGACGTGGCCAGCTTGTCGATCGCCGGGGTCTTGAGGTAGGGGGAGCCGTAACAGCCGAGCCTGTCCGGGCGCAGGGTGTCGATCGTGATGAGGAGGAGGTTCGGCCGCGGATGCGCGGTGGGGGGCTCCTGGGCGCTCAGGGTGGGAGCCTGGCCGTTGAGGGCGGCGGCCCTGCGGTTGAGGATGCGGGCTGGCTCGCCGTTTAGCGTGTGGTCTGCCTCGCCGCCGACTGCGGGCGAAAAGAGCAGAATGGAGAGTGGGGCAAGAAGGGCGAGGGAGAGGGCGCGGGCGGAGATGGAGAGAGAGAGAATGGTGCGAACGCGAATGGCGAGGGCGCGGGTAGTGCGTGCGAAGCGGATCGTAACGGAGCGGCAAACCGGGCGGGTCATGGCCTAGTTCCTTCGGTGAAAAACATTGTATCACGGCCGCAAAACATATTGCATATTGGGGTCGGACCAAATCAACTTCTACAAAATAAATGAATTAGGCCTTGAAAAAGACGCCTTTCTGACCTTAAGTTCGCGTTTTCAGCCCTGAAAATATGGACTTAAGGCGGAAACGTGCTCAGCATAATGAACAAGAGCACCCTAAGTCTGCGTTTTCGGGGTCGAAAATAAAGACTTAAGAGCGAAAACGGCCTAAAAACCAGAGATATCCGATTATTAGTCAACAACTTGATTTGGTCCGACCCCCAACATTCAATATTATCCCCCCTTACCTCCGCCAGATCCTCCTCGCGGCGCCAAGCGGGTTCGTGGCGCTGTTGACATAGCTCGGGAGCTTCCGTGAGCCGGCGTTGACGCATTCGCAGACGCCGCCCGCCCGGAAATCTTCGATAAGGTCCCGGAACATCCGGCGCGCCAATCGCGGATCGAGCTCATCGAGGGCTCTCATGACCCAGCCCGAGGCCGTCGCCCAGAAGGCCCCGTTCTGATATGTCTCAGGCTCGACGAACATGAGCTGGCGCTCCCAGTATTCGCCGCGCGGGAGGTGGCGGACCTGGCCGTGCCAGACATACCGCTCGTAGTTCGAGGCGAGCCAGTCAAGAATCCGTGCCTTCCTCTCCCCGAGCGGGAAGCCGTTGGCCACGGCATAGGCGTTGCCCCAGATGTCGGTCAGGCGGCAGTCGCGTGTGGCGGCGAAAAACATCCCCGTCCGGTCATCCCACAGGACGCCGATATTCTTTTCGACGGCCCGGGCCCGCGCCTCCCATCCGTCCCTGGCCGCAGCGCTTCCGTAGAGCCCCTCCCACCGGGCCAGCATCTTCGCCGCGCGCCAATAGAGAACCGATTCCATGAAAAGCTCTCCGGTCTTGGCGACCGTGTCCGTGAATCCGTAGGGCGAGTGCGGTTTGGCCGGGTCGTTCCAGACCAAGCCGCCGACTGAGAGCGGGATGTAGTTCATGCCGCGCGCGAGGGCCGGCGCCCATTTCCGGTAATAAGAGCCCCGGAGGTCTTCGGGCGTCATCTCGAGATAGCCGGTCACCGCGAAGACGAGGAACTGGGCGTTGTCGATGTTCGGCTCGGCCGGAGGAGCGTCGGGGGGTCCTGCGGTGTAGACCGGCCGGCCGTCGGCCTGCACGCGGTCGGGCACGGCGCCGTCCTCCCGGACGCCTTTGACGAGGCGGTCGATACATCGCTCGATCGTCCCTTTAGACATCAGATAGCCGGCGTTCTCCACCATGGACGCGAAATCCCGCGTCCAGAGGGCGGCGTACTGGCCCTGGCCGTCGGGCGTGTAGAGGGGCGTCCCGTCCGAGGCCTTGATGAGGCACCCATCGAGGAGCTCTTTCGTCGCCCGCTCGAGATAGGCGAGGTCCGAGCGGAGGGCGGCGCCGGGGTAGGCGGGGTCGTCGATAGCCGCGGAGGCGAATGATGATGCGGGGGCGGTTTTGGAGGGGGCGTTATTGGGGGGCGTAGTATTAGTAGATGCGGCGTCGGCGGGCCCCGTGGCGCCGGGCGCCGCATGCGCTTTGCCGCCTGCATCGCCCGACATCGGCCTGTAGAGCCGGTCCCGGAACGCCGGCTCGCGCATGAGAACAGCCTGAAGGAAGCGGAAGCTGTCGGCGAGATAGCCTTCGTAGCCTGACGGCTTCGCGTCCCACGTCGTCCAGTCGATGCCCTTGCCCGTCGCGTTGCGGACGCCGTTCTGGAACCCGCCCCGGACCTGGCGTTCGAGCATGGCCCGGAGGACGCGGTCGGCCCGCGCCGCAAGCTCCTTGCTCCCGAGGACGTAGTGCGCGTCCAAGAAATGGAGGACCTGGCCCGCGGTGATGCCGCCGTTCATGTATTGCCCGAAGGTGTCTGTGCCGTCCTCGCGCGCGGGGATGCCGATCGCGTCGGGCTGGAGATAGTCGCTCCGGCGGACCGGGACGAGCATGGGCGGGACGCCCAGGTCGAAGCGCGTGAAGCCGGCCGCGGCCATTTTCTTCCAGAGACGGTTGAGGATGCGGCGCGCGAGGCCCGGCTCAACGAGGCCGTACTCGATGGCCAGGCCGTTCAGGGTTGGCGAGGCGTAGTCGTGGAGCTCGCCGTCGCGGCTTCTCCACCAGGCGAGCCAGCCGGTTTGCCGGTTGTAGAGGGTCTTGGCATAGACGGCCTTAAGGCGGTCGGCGAGGCGCGTGTAGCCGGCCGCCTGCGCGGAGCGGCCGAGCTCGCGCTCGAGGTCGGCGAGCGAGCGCCAGGCCCTGTAGATCAGGGCGTTGGTGTAGCCGTCTTTCCAGCCGCAGTTAAGCGCGTCCCACCAAGCGCAGGAGCGGTTAGGCTGGACGAGCGCGCCGCGGTCGCCGCTCTGGACGGCCTCGACGAAGCCGTCGCCGTCGATGTCGCGCGAGGCCAGGAAATCGGCGGCGAGCTCGAGGCGGCCGATGCGGCGCTCGAGCCAAGGGAGGTCCGAGGTCACCTCGACGTAATCCCAGGCGGCGATGAGGGGCGAGGCCTCGGCGTCGAGGAAGCCGCCGTAGTCCCAGTAGCCCGTGATCTCGCCGGTCAGGCGGCCGTCCGGGCCGCGGCGCATGCGCCGGTCGAGCCAGTAGTCGATCGTCTGGCGTACGAGGGGCATGAGCGAGACGCCCGGGGCGGCCTCGGGCATGAAGAAAGCCTGGTCGGCGTAGAACCAGATCGAGACGCTGGCCGGGTCGCTGATGACGTTGTTGCCCAGGATCCCGGGGGGCGCACTAAAGGGCTTGTCCTGCTCCCCCCAGCGGGCGCAGGGCTGGAGGGCGTCGAGCCAGCCGCGTCGGGCGGCGGGCCAGAGGGACGCGTCGCGGAGTCCGGCAGGAGGGGCGAGCCGGAGGGGCGTGAGGGTGATAGTGAGCGGGAAGGGGCGGGGCGACGCGAGAGCGGCTGCGGGCGACGATTGGGGCGCGGGCAGCGGTGAGAAAGACTCGTTCGCAGAAATGGACGGAAGCTCGAGGATGAGGTCGTCGGTCTTGGCGGCGCGGCTGCCTTCGAGGCGGCCGACGATCAGGCGGCCCGGCGTGACTTCGACGGAACCGTCGGCGCGCGCGAGGCCGATCCGCTCTGTGAGCAGCATCGGCCCCCAGTCCGGCGCGTTGAGGACCGCGGGCAGGCGGAACGTCCCGTCATCGAGCCAATCGCCAGGGAGGACCGTGGTCGAAGTGACCTTCGGGTCGAAGTGGAAGACGAGGCGGAGCGAGGGAGCGGCATCCAGGGTCGACGGGATCAGCTTCGACTTTCCGCGAGCCTCTGCAGAACGAACACTTGGAGAATAAGCGCCTGCGGGCGGCGCATCGCCGGCTGAGGCGGCCGGGCGCATCTGAGCGGCGGGCGATCCGCCAAGATGATTGAAAACCGGGATCGAACCGTTCTGCTTCGACGATCCCAGATCCTCGGATGTCACGATGCTTGACAAATTATTGCGCTTGGCGATTTCTGATCGAGCCGCTGGCTGGTTCTTCTCTGACTCCGCATCCATCGGACAAAAGGTCAGGCGCAGAGACCCTGGTGGCAAGGCCGCTGAATCCCCTGTATTCCCCGTCGCGACCTGGGCGCTTTTCGCGCCCTCCAGGTTCGCGGCGCTTTTTTTATCCGCTGCGCTGACGCACTCGATTCGCCACTCGAGCCGCGATTTGCCGGTCTCGAGCTCGAAGACGACGACCTCTCCCCCGCTTTCGACGCGCCGGCTGACAGCCTTCGCGTCTTCCCACGAAGTGCCATCCGGCCCTTGCGCCAGATACTGAACCCGGACGCCTGCGCCTCGCGGGACAGATCTCTCAGCTTTAATATTATTGCGCGTCCCGACGTTGCTTGCCGCGCGCGTGCCGCTCTCGGCGCTGGCATCGCTTATTGTACGGAGCAGATTCGTGTTGGCCTTGTCTCCGCCTTCAGTGTCCCAACTCAAGAAGGTGAGCCCGGGAGCGCTATCATCCGCGCCGACCCTGATGACCGGGCTCGGTTCGGCCGGCTCGACCGTGTCTCGGCCGGCCTTTCGGCCCGCGTCGGAGGACGATCGCGGCGCGCACGCCGCCAGAGCCGCCGCGAGAACCAGCCCCCCGGCGCAAATCGCCAGGCCCCGAGTCATTGTCCCCGACGATCTTCTCATGGTCTCGTTATCCGGGAGCGGTGTTCTTTGCGCCCTTCGTTCTACCGCCGCCCATGCGGCCGTCCCCGATTATATGAAAAACCAGGGGGCAAAAGCCACGCCGGGCGCCGGCGGCCTTGACAGGGCGGGCGGAACTCCCCATATTACAGGCGTCAAGTCTTAGGCAGGGAGGGGACAATTGCAAATTGAATGGTTAGGCTGGGTGTTCATCGCCCTGGGTGTGGCCTTCATCATCAGCGAGGTCGTCACCAGTCTCATCGAGCGGTACAGAAAACTCGCCGCCCTGAAGGCCCTGAAGACGATCCTGGCACAGAAAAAGGACGAGCAGCGCTTGGCCGTCCAAGAGCAGGCCGCGGCCGACCTCAAAGAGGTCCTGACCGAACTGGTGAAGAAGCTGCCTTGGACCGTTATCGTGGGGTTTATATTCATCTATCTGGGACTGTGCATCCTCAAAGCCCCGCTCCCGCTGTCCATCAAGATCGGATCATAGCGATTTTCGGGGACACAATACTCAATTCCCAATTTCGTATTCTTCCCGGATATTGATTTCCCCGCACCTGCGCGCGGCAAGAAGCATAGGACGCTCGCGCTTTGGCTATGGGCCTCTGGACCGTCGCCATCGGCGGCTGCGAGATCTCGCCTCGATTGTCAGATCTCGCTGAATTCCCTGGGACCGGGCGGGCCGGAAGGTTTGCCTTCCGGGCTTAAGTCTTCGTTTTCAGGCCCGAAAACACGGATTTAAGGCCTAGAACGGGGCTATTTTCGCAATTAATTCATTTTTTTCAATAAATTATCATGGTCCGACCCCATGAGAACATTGACACCGCCCGGGGCCGTGCAATATCCTCTGAGAAGGGAGGTCCGCGTATGTACTACCTGCTCCTCTATAAGACGGTGGAGAACTACGTCGAGAGGCGGGCCCCCTTTCGTCCCGAGCACCTGGGCTACGCCAACGCCGCGCACGCCCGCGGAGAGCTTGTCATGGCGGGGGCCCTGGCCGACCCGGCGGACTCGGCCATCTTCGTCTTCGAAGCCGAATCCCCCGACGTCGTCGAGGACTTCGCCCGGAACGACCCTTATGTCAAGGCGGGCCTGATCAGAGAATGGTCCGTGCGCCCCTGGACCGTCGTCATCGGCGGCTAAAGTCCAAACCGACCGGACCTGCGTCTTCGCCTTCGAACCTGCCGGCTAGGCCTTGGCCAGTCTGCCGAACCGGTTGGCGATGGCCAGCGCCGGGTCGAGCGGGACCTCGCGGCGCTTGACATTTTTGGGGATGGAGATCGCCGGCACCGCACGCAGCTCCTTCCCCGCGAACTGGGGCAGCCAGCGCGCCTCGGCCTTCAGCATCTCTCGCACCATCTCCCGGATCTCCCCGAGCGTGAGCGCCGCGCCGGTCAGCGGGTCGAGGGCCACGGCCTGCATGACGAGCTCCGGGTCGCCGGCGAAGCTCGCCTCGACCGTGAGCCCCTGGACGAGCACGTTGGTCATGTTGAGCGCCGCGCACTGGGGCGGCAGGCTGCCGACGACCGTGGGGTGGAGCCCGGTGCGGTCGACGTAGATCGGTACTTCGACGCAGCAGCCCGCCGGCAGGTTCGCAATATAGCCGTCGTTCCGGACGTTGCCGTTGAGGCGGAAGACCTCCCCGGTCTCCTTGGCCTCGATGATGTGGGAGCAGTACTCCGCGCTCCGCGGGCCGAGCTCGGTGGACTCGATCGACAACGGGTCCGTTTTCGCGAACTTCTCGGCCAGCATCGCGCAGTAATGGTAGTACGCCCCGCTCTCGCCGCCGAACGCCGGCTCGTCGCAGTAGAGGTCGAGCGCCTTGCGGCTCTTGCGGAAATACGGGAGGTACTCGGACAGATGGCCGGTGCTCTCGGTCATGAAGTAGCCGAAGTGTCGCATGACCTCGCCCCGGACCTTCTCGTTCACATAATAGCTAGGCTTTTCGAAATTCGCCCGGAGCTTCGGGTAGAGGTCCCGCCCCCGGTGTTCGAGCTTCAAGAACCACGCCATGTGGTTGATGCCGGCGGCGACGAAATCGATCTCTCCCTTCGGGACGTCGACGTAGCTCGCGACGAGGTCCATGGTCGTCTGCACGCCGTGGCAGAGGCCGACGAACTGGAGCCCGGGGACGCGGCCGAGGGCCCAGCAGCACATGGCCATCGGGTTGGCATAGTTGAGCAGGATCGCGCCGGGACAGAGCTCCCGCATGTCGCGGGCGATCTCGAGGAGCGCCGGGATGTGCCGCAGGGCCCGGAAGACGCCGCCCGGCCCCATCGTGTCGCCGATGCACTGGTCGACGCCGTACTTCATCGGGATCTCGTAGTCCTGCCGGAACTCGGCCACCCCACCCGCCTGGATCATCACCACGACGTAATCGGCGCCGCGCAGCGCCTCCCGCCGGTCCGTCGTCGCGACGGCCGTGGCGTCCACGCCGTTGTCCTTGATCATGCGGCGGACGAAGGCGTGCATCTTGTCGAGGCGCGTCCGGGTCAGCGCCATCAGCCGGTATTCGCTTCCGGCGAGCGCCGGCGTCGCCAGCATGTCCGCCATGAGGGTCTTGCCGAAGACCAGGCTCCCGGCGCCGATCATCGCGATCTTGGCCATGGGGTTTCCCTCCTCGTTTCCGCTGCGGTCTCCCTGCCGCGACGAAATCATAGCCCCGGCCGGCGGCCGAAGTCAAAGCCCCGGATGGCATTGCGGCGGGTTTCCGTCTTATAATGAGCCGAACGAGGGAGATCCCATGGACAAGCGAAAGACCTTGACCCGGCGGCAATTCCTGCGCCGGAGCGCCGGCGTCGTCGGGGCCGCGATCGCCGCCCCGGCGATCATCCCCGCCTCGGCCCTGGGCCGGAATGGGGTGCTCGCCCCGAGCGACCGCGTCACGATGGGCTTCATCGGCGTCGGCACCCAGGGCGGCGGGCATCTGCTCGGCGGCGCCTGGACGTATCTTACGGGCGGCTACGCGGCCCGCGCGGACGTCCAGGTGCTGGCGGTCTGCGACGTCTGGCGCGACCGCCGCGAGCGCGCCCAGTTCCGCGTCAACCAGCATTACGGCGAGGTCTACGGGAACGGCAATTACCGCTCCTGCGAAGCGTACGTCGATTTCCGGAACATCCTGGACCGGCGCGACATCGACGCCCTCCTCATCGCCACGCCCGCGCACTGGCACGCCACGATGGCCGTCATGGCGGCGGGGGCGGGAAAGGACATCTACTGCGAAAAGCCGACGGCGGTCACGGTGCGGGAGAGCCAAGCCGTCCTGGCCGCCGTCCGGCGTTACGGGCGCGTGTACCAGGCGGGCACGCAGCAGCGCAGCGAGTACAACGGCTACTTCCGCCGGGCCTGCGAGTACGTCCGCAGCGGCCGCATCGGGACGCTCACCGAGGTCTACGCCTACCGCGACGGCGGGGCGATCTTCTGGCCGAAGCGCTTCGGCCCCGGACTGCCCGTCCCCGACGACCTGGATTGGGACCTTTATCTGGGACCGGCGCCCGAGATTCCCTACGACGGCAACACCGGCCCCCACCGCTTCGACATCGGCGAGCTCAACTGGGGCCAGCACCATTACGATTTCATCCAGTGGGCCACAGGGTCGGACGCGACCGGGCCGGTCGAGCTCTTCACGGCCGACGGCTGCACGAACTACAAATACGCGACCGGGGTCGTCGTCTACGGCAGGGGCTATCCGGAGGAGCCGATCGGAGGCGACGGCGGCGCCGTCTTCGTCGGGACGGCGGGACGGATTGCCGTCGACCGGGACGCGCTCGTCTCGACGCCCGCCTGGATCGTCCGCGAGCCGCTCCGGCCGGACGAGGTTCACGTCTACCGGAGCGACAGCCATTCGGGCAACTTCCTCGAATGCGTCCGGACGCGGAAGCGGCCGATCTGCGACGCCGCGATCGCCCACCGGGCCGCGAGCGCGCTGCTTCTCGGCGGCGTCGAAAAACAGCTCGGCCGGCCGCTCAAATGGGACCCGGTGAAGGAAGAGTTCCCCGGCGACGACGAAGCCAACCGCCTGCTGTCGATCGCCTCCCGGCCGCCGTGGGGAGTCTGAGGGGAGAGACGAGATGAAGAAAACAAAAGCGCCGGTTCTGCTGATCGCCGCCGCGGGCCTCGTCGCGTTCCTGGCCGCCCGGGCGGCTGCCGCTGACCGGCCCCGGAGCGAACAGCAGCTCATCGAGATCCTGAAGTCCTCGGCTTCTCTCCAGGAGAAAGACGCCGCCTGCGCCGAGCTCAAGCGCGTCGGCACGGCCCGCTCGGTGCCCGTCCTGGCCGGCCTTCTGGCGGACCCGGACCTCTCCCATTCGGCCCGCTACGCGCTCGAATCCATGCTCGCGCCGGAAGCAGGGCTGGCCCTGGTCCAGGCCCTGGACCGGACAACGGGGCTTTTCAAAGCGGGTATCGTCCAGTCCCTCGGCCGGCGCCGGGAGGCGCGGGCGGTCCCCGCGCTCGGCGGCCTTCTCGCCGACCTCGACCCGAACGTCGCCCGTGCGGCTGCGGAGGCGCTGGGCCGGATCGGAGGCCCGGCGGCGACCCGGGCCATGCTCACGGCCCTTAATTCCCACGGCGAGGACGGCCGGCGCTCGGCGCTCCTGGACGGCCTCCTCGCGGCGGCGAACCTCGATCTCGCCGAAGGCCGCGCCGCCGACGCGACAAGCGTCTTCGAAAAGCTCCACGCGATCACGATGCCGGGCCATGTCCGGGCCGCAGCCTATCGCGGCCTGATCCTGGCCGCGTCGCCCGCCCGCACGACCGAGCTCCTGAAGGCTGCGTTCCGGGCCGGCGACGGGCCGGACCTTATGGCCGCGCTCGAAACGTCCCGGATGCTGAATATACCGGGAATGACGCGGCTCCTGTGCGAGTCGGCCGCCGCGGCGGGGCCGCCCGTGAAAGCGGCGCTTGTCGAGGCCCTCCGGCAGCGCGGCGACCCGGCCGCGGCCCCATCGCTCGCGGCCTGGGTCAAGGACTCGGACCCGGCCGTGCGCCTCGCGGCCATTTCGGGGCTGGGGGAACTCAGCGACAGCGCCGCGGTCGCGCCGCTCATCCGCGCGGCGGGCTCGTCCGATGAGGCGGAGATGCGGGCGGGCCGGCAGGCGCTTCTCGTCCTGAAGCGGGGCGACGTGACGCGGGCCTTGGTCGAGGAGCTCTCGGCCGGCGGGCCTTCCGCGCGCATGGAGGCGGCGCGGGCCCTGGCCGGGCGCGGCGACAAGGACGCCGCGGCGAGCCTGATCGCCGCCGCCCGCGAGAACCCGGACCCGGTGCGAGGCGTCTTGTTCGCGGCCCTGGCCCAGCTCGCGGGCGCGAAAGATGTCCCGGCTCTCGCGGGGCTTGTCTCGGGCGCAAAGGACGAGGCCGCCCGAGGCGAGGCGCGCGAAGCATTGGGCGCCGCCTGCGCCAAGCTCAACGGCGACGATGCCTCGAAGGCGGCCGCTGCGATCGTCGACGGCTTAGCCGGCGCCGGCCCGGAGGCCCGCGGCGCCTTGCTCCAGGCCGGAAGCGCACTCCGTAACGAGCGCCTCCGCGCCGAGCTGCGCCGCGCCCTCGGCGACCCGGACGCCGGCCTGCGCGACGCCGCGGCCCGGGCCCTGTGCGAGACGCGCGACCCCGGACTTCTCCCGGACCTTCTGAGCTTCGCCCGGCGGGCCTCCGACCCGGCCCGGCGCGTCCCGGCCGTCCGCGGATACGTGCGCCTCGTCTCCGACATCGAAAACATCCCGATGACCTCCGCGGAGCGCGTCCGGGCGTTGGAAGAAGTCCTGCCTCTGGCCAGGGCCGAGGAGAAGTGGGCCGTCCTCTCCGGTTTGGCCAAACTCCCCGATATCGGTGCGCTCCGCCTTGCCCTTTCGATGCTCGACGACCCGGCCACCGGCGACGAGGCCGCTCACGCCGCCATGGATATCGCTCGGGCCCTCCCGCCGTCGCGGCGCGAGCACGCCCGGATGGCCTTCGAAAAGGTCCTGGCCGCCGCCCCCGCGGCCGAGGAGCGCGAGGCGGCGCTCGACGCCCTGCGGGAACTCGACCCGAACGCGGGGAGCCCTTGCCCGGTGACGTTCCGGCGCATCAAAGTGGACGGAGCGTTCCGGAGCGAGGGCGTCGCCGTCGCGGACTTCAACCGGGACGGCCATCTCGACATCGCCACGGGGACCATGCTCTATCTCGGGCCGGACTGGAAGCCTCAGCCGATGCTGGCCGCGCCGAAGGAATACAAGCCCGAAGGCTACAGCAACGAATTCCTGTGCTTCGCCGAGGACATCGACCATGACGGCTGGCCGGACCTCATCGTCGTGGGCTTCCCCGGCACGGCCACCCGCTGGCTGCGCAACCCCGGGCGCGCCGGCGGCCCCTGGAAGGAATACCTGGCCGTCGAGAAGACTGGGAACGAAAGCCCCGCCTGGGTCGACGTCTTCAAGGACGGGCGGAGGGAGCTCGTCTTCGTCTCGGAGCAGGGCATGGCCCTCGCCGCGCCGGGTCCCGACCCGAAGAAGCCCTGGCCGATCCGCGTCATCGCCGCCCCCGGGGACCCCCGGCCCGTGCACGGCCTGGGCGTCGGCGACATCAACGGCGACGGCCGGAATGACATCGTGTGCCCCGAAGGGTGGTGGGAAGGGCCCGCCGACCCGAAGCAGGTCCCCTGGAAATTCCACCGGGCCAAGCTCGGCTACGAGGCCTCGGCCCAGATGCTCGTCTTCGACGTGAACGGCGACGGCCGGGCCGATGTCGTGAGCAGCGCCGCCCATCATTACGGGCTCTGGTGGTACGAGCAGACGGCCGAAGGCTGGGTCCCCCACGAGATCGACCACAGCATCTCCCAGCTCCACGCCCTGAGCATGGCCGACATCAACGGCGACGGTTTGCCCGACCTCGTCACCGGCAAACGCTTCTGGGCCCACCGGGAGGGCGACGACGGAATCGACGATCCCGCCGTCCTCTGCTGGTTCGAGATGAAGCGCGAGAACGGCAAGCCGACCTGGATCCGGCACGACATCGACTTCGACAGCGGTGTCGGCCTCCATTTCCAGATCGTCGACATCAACGGCGACGGCCTGCCGGATATCGTCGTCTCGAACAAGAAGGGCGTCTATGTGTTTCTGCAGGAACGCCGGCCGGCAAGAAAGTAACTCTCCGATGTCTCGAACCGTCCGAACTCCGGTTTTGATAACGGTCATAGGGCTCGCCGTCCTGTTCTTTGCGGCCGCGGCAGGCGCCCGCGCCGCGCCCGGCGAGGCCGACAATCCCGTCGCTTTCGGCCGCGACGTCCTCGCTCGGGCCCTGGCGGCGCGCGGCCTCCGGGTCCCGGTCGAGATCCGCGTCGTCCCCGCCGCGCCCGGCCTTTCGCCCGAGGGCTACTCGATCACGTTCCCGAAGGACGCGGCCCTCATCCAGGCCCCGGATGAAAACGGCGCGCTGTACGGCGCGCTCGAGCTCGCCGAGCGTGTCCGCCGCTCCGGCGCGCAGGCCCTCTCCAGCGGCCCGGTCACCGGGCGGCCGTTCCTCCGCGACCGCGGCTGGAATCTCTTCCTCACGCTCCCCTGGAACTACGCCGCGAACAACACCGACTACGACCCGGGCGCCCTCGTCGACCCGGCCCGCTGGTGGTTCGCGAACGACGGCTTCTGGCGGTCCCTCTTCGACGAGATGGCCGAGGCCCGGCTGAACTGGCTGGACATGCACGGCATGTGGGACATCAGCGTCACCGACGCGCCCAACCTCTACGCCTACTTCATCCAGAGCGACCTCTTCCCGAAGGTGGGCGTCGCGCCGGACATCAAGGCCGTCGACCTCCGCCAGCTCAACAAGGTCATCCGCATGGCCCACGCCCGCGGCATCCGCGTGAGCCTTATGGCCTACGAGGCGCGCTTCCACACGCCCCACTCCCCAGCCCCCTACCCCGAGAACGAGACCGACCTCTACGCCTATACGCGCGAGGTCGTGGAGAAGATGATCCGCCAGGCGCCTGGGCTCGACGCCATCGGCTTCCGCATCGGCGAGAGCGGGCACGGCGAGTCCTTCTTCAACTCGTACATCGAGGCCGTCCGGGCCTCGGGACGCGACATCCCCCTCATCACCCGGAGCTGGCTGGCCCGCAAGTCCCGCGTCGTGCCCCTGGCCAGGGACTGCCGCGACTTCACCGTCGAGATCAAGTTCAACGGCGAGCAATGGGGCGCACCCTACATGATCATGGGCGGGCGCATGGCCGGCTGGTACAGCTACTCGTTCGAGGACTACCTGAGCGATTCCGCAGACCCCGCCGCTCCCGGAGCAGCGGGCGCTCCCGGCGCGCTCCGCCTCTGGCCGGGGAACCCCGCAGCCGGCGGCGCGGCCTGGCCGTCGGAGCCCTACAAGATCGTCTGGCAGGTGCGGGCCAACGGCACCCACCGCATTTTCCCGTACTACAACCCGGACTTCGTCCGCAGGGCCGTGCGGTCCATGCCCCTCGGCACGGCCACGGGCTTCGTCGTCGAGCCGCTCGAGACCTACTATCCCAAGTCGCCGCGCTATTACCTCGCCGACCCGAAGGACGCCTGCTGCGAATGGACGCACCAGCGCGACTGGATGTTCCTCGCGCTCTGGGGGCGGCTGGGCTACGACCCGGAGACGCCCGACAAGGCTTTCGACGCCATGATCGCCGACCAGCTCGGCGCGGCGGCCGCGCCGCTCGTCGAGGGCTGGAAGGCGGCGAGCCGCATCGTTTCGACGTCGTTCGCGGCCTTCTCTCTCGGTCCGGACCACCGCGATCACGCCGTCGAGCTCGAGTGGGGCGGCGACACGGAGGCTTACCTCGCTTCAGGCGCCTTCGACTCGCACGTCTTCAGCTCGATCCGCGAGGCCGCCCTCGGGAACGCCGCGGGGGGCCTCGACGGGCGCGTCAGGCCCGATGAGGCGGCGGCTCGGCTCGAGGCCGACGCGGACGAGGCCGCCCGGGCCGCCTCGATCCCTCTGACCGCGGCGCCCGCCCGCGAGCGCAAGCGCCTTCACGAACTCGAGGTCTTCTGCGGCCAGGCGGCGCACCTCGGGCGCTACTACGCGGAGCGGTTCATGTCGGCGCTCCGGGCCGGCGAGGCCGAAGCGGGCGTCGCCGGAGCGATCGGGAAAGCGGCGGCCCACATGACCGAAGCCGCAAACGAATGGGCCGGGCTCGCCGCCTGCACGTTCTACAAGCCATTCACCGAGTGCCTCCGCATGCACACGAACGCCTATCACTGGTCGCAGGAGCTGGCCCTGGTCCGGGCCGAGGCCGACCGGCTGGCGAAGATCGCGGCCCCGGTCGCCGACCCCGTCCCGCGGCCGGCGCCCGGCGCTGAGCCGGCCCCGCCCGCGATCACGCTCGAGCCGGCTGCGGAAACGGTCAGGATGTCGATCCCGGCCGAAGGAATCAGCCGCGCCTGGGCCCTGGTCAAGCCGCTCCCGTCGAGCGCCTTCTTCCACAAGTTCCCGATGACGCGGTCCGGCGACGCCTTCGAATATGAATTCAAGCGCGACCCCTGGGGACACGCCGTCGCCGCCGAGGTCGAAAGCGGCGGCCGCGTCCGCCGCATTCCGGGCTGGGACGCCGACGCGCCTTACCTCGTCGTCCCCTCGCTCCCGGGACCGACGCCGCTCGTCTACTCGAGCGAGGAGGCGCTCACGTATCTCGACCCGGCCGTTCTGACGCCCGACGACTGCGGCCTTCTCCTCATCTCGTCGCGGGCCGCGGACTTCCACGGGATGTTCGGCGTCGCCGTCCAGCGCAAGCTCCTCGATCCCGTGCGTCGAGGCCTGACGCTCCTCGTCTTGGCCCAGGATTACGGCCGGGCGCGCTACGCGCTCGACTGGCTGCCGCGGCCCCTGCTCGTCGAGGCCGCCAACGACGGCGTCTTCGACCCGGCGGGGGCCATGGGCCTTTTCCGGATCGAGGACCCGGACATCCTCCGCCTGCGCTTCCGCCCGGCCCCCGAATGGGAGGTCGCCGGAAACGGCGGCCTGGCCGTCCTGACGCTCGGCGAGGGACGGATCGTGCTCGTCAACGCGCGGCTCATCGAGCGCCTCGACGTCCCGGGGTGCGCGGCGGAGCTGGCCGCGCTCCTCCGGCTGGGCGACCCGGGGAAACCCGTCGTCGTCGTCGACCCCGGGACGGAGGGCAGGCCGGTCAACGCCACGATCGTCACGGATTTCATGACGGCGCGCGGCATCGCCTTCCTGACGCTCGGCGAGGTCATCGCCCGCAAGCAGGGCCCCAGCGCCGTGAAGCCGATCGCGGGGAAAATCGAGGATGACAACCTCCTCTCCTCCCTGAATATCAAGGGGAGCGAGATGGTCAACGCGTTCTACGAAAAGAAGGTCAAGGCGGCCGCCGACCGGCCCGAGCCGGACTCGCTCGCGGAGTTCGAGGCGAGGCGCGAGAGCGGGCGCCGCGAGCTTTTCCGCTGCCTGGGGCTCGACCCCCTGCCGCCGCGCACGCCGCTCAACGCCCGAGTCACGGGCGTCCTGAAGCGGAACGGATACCGCATCGAGAAGATCGTCTTCGAGAGCCGGCCGAACTTCCCCGTGACCGCCCACCTTTACGTCCCTGACGCGGCCGCGGGCGGGCAGAAGCTCCCGGTCATCGTCAACCCCCACGGCCACTGGGAGTGGAAGAAGCAGGAGCCGACGGTCCAGGCGCGCCTGATCGGACAGGCTCTGCACGGCTACCTGGCGATAGTCGTCGATTCGCCTGGCTGGAGCTTCGAGGGCGACCGGCGCGTCGAGCGGCGTTGGGCGGGGACGCACGACGACCTGCGGCTCATCCTGGGCTCGACGACGGCGACGAGCGTCTATGTCTGGGACCTCATCCGGGCCCTCGACTACCTCGAGACCCGCCCCGAGGCCGACATGACCCGGGTCGGGCTGACCGGGGCCTCGGGCGGCGGTCTGGCCGCGATGTGGGCCTTCGCCGCCGAGCCCCGCTTCAAGTGCGCGGCGAGCGTCGCCTACGCGAGCTCGCTCGAGGTCAACCCCGACAACGGCTGTCTCTGCAACCACGTGCCGGGGTCGCTCGAGATCGGCGACCGGGCCGACGTCTTCGGGCTGAGGGCGCCGGCGCCCGTGCTCGTCATCGGCGCCGAGGAGGACAAGGAGTTCCCGGCCGCCGGGATGCGCCGGACCGAGGAGAAGCTCCGCCGCCTGTGGGGCCTCTTCGGGAAGGCGGACGACGCGTGGCTGCGCATGTTCCCGGGCGGCCACGACTACAGCCGGCCGATGCGCGAGACGGCGCTCGGCTTTTTCGACAAGTACCTGAGAGGCGTCGGCGACGGCACCCCCGTTCAGGAGCCGGCCTTCGAGACCGAGCCGCCGGACTCGCCGGAGATGTACGTCCTCGCCGAGCCGCCGGAGAACCCTCTGACCATGCGCGACATCGCCCGGTCGATGCTCGAAGGGAAAGAGAAGCGGGCCGTCCGCGCGGCGGGCGACAGCGACGCGGTCTTCATGGACTACGTTCGCCTCAACGGGGGGCTTCCGGCCGAGGTCCCGACCGACAACCGGGTGCTTAGCGAAGGCAGCGGCCGGGTGCGGATGGCGTTCACCTCCGAGCCGGGGCTGATCATTCCGGCGATCTATTGGCCGGTTCCCGGGCGGCCGAAGGCCTTCGTCGTGCTCGTGACGGACGACGGCCTGACGAAAGCCGCCGAGGAGTTCGACGTGGACAGGCTCGTCGCCGCCCGGATCGCGTGCCTGGCGGTCGACCCGCGCGGCGTGGGCGAGCTCGCCGGGCTCAACCTGCGCTACACCACGTACCTCGGCCAGGCACCCGCCTTTGGGATGGGCTGGGACGTCTCGCGGGCCATGGCGGCCCTCGTCAGGTCCACGAGCTCCCTGGCCTTCGTCAAAATGGCCGTCGTCGGCAAGGGCCCGGCGTCCGGCCAGGCGGCGCTTGTGGCCGGGCTCATCGAGCCGCGCATCGGCTTTATCGCCGGCCTGGGCGCGCTCATGGACTATGCGGACGCCTTCCGCGACGACGTGCCGCTCCTCGCCGTCCAGCCGCGGGCGAATTATGCCCCGCCGCTCCCGCTGCTGCGGAAGATCCTCAAAGCGCGGTCGATGTGGAGCTTCCTCGGCCAGCCCGAACCCGACTGGGCCGCCGCCCTCATCCGCTGGTCGGAAACATGGTGGTGATCATTTTGTGCTTTGGGTGCCGCATCCCGCTGATTAAGAATAGAGGAGGACACATGAGAACTCCGAAGACGATCGCCCTGATTACCGCCCTGGCCCTGATGGCCGGTGGGGTCACTGCCGCTGCGAACGGCGCGCCGCGCGCGGGCGCGAAGCCGTTCACGCTCGAGGACGTCCTGAGCTCCCCCTACCCCCAGGGGCTCGTCGCGGCGAAGACCGCCGACCGCATCGCCTGGGTCTTCAACGACCGCGGGGCGCGGAACGTCTGGACCGCGGCCGCGCCCGACTTCCGGCCCGTCAACCTGACCGGCTTCGGCCGGGACGAGGTCCTCGAGATCCCCAACCTCGCGCTCACGGCCGACGGCAGGGTCGCGGTCTTCGTCCGGGGGAGCCTCCCGAACCGCGCCGGCTGGGTCACGAACTCGACGAGCGACCCCGACGGCCGCGAGCAGGCCGTCTGGGCCGTGCGGACCGACGGCGCCGGGCGGCCCTGGAAGATCGCCCCGGGCAACGGCCCAGTCCTCTCGCCCGACGGCGAGTGGGCGCTCATCGTCAAGGACGGCGCAATCTTCCGGGCCTCTCTCGAGCCGCACCTGGACGCCGCCGAAGCGCCCGCACCGGAGCTCCTTTTCAGGGCGGCCGGCCGCAACGGCTCGCCGGGCTGGTCCCCGGACGGCACTCGGATCGTCTTCGTCAGCGACCGCGAGGACCACAGCCTCATCGGCGTCTTCGACCTCGGGCTCCGGAAGATCACCTGGATCGAGCCGAGCGTCGACCGCGACGCGGAGCCGCGCTGGTCGGCCGACGGGACGAAGATCGCTTTCGTGCGGCGGCCGGGCCTTGCGTTCGGCGCCGACCCCCTGAACGAGGACTTCGACCGCGGGCCGGCCGACTTCGGGATCTGGGTCGCCGACGCCGCGACCGGCCGGGGGCGCGAGGTATGGCGGACACCCAAGGAAGCGCCACGCGTCTACACCTTCCGGAACTTCGACCTCACGGCGGCGGGCCGGATCCTCTTCACCGCGGAGAGGGAGAACTGGAACCATGTCTTCTCCCTGCCCCTCGAAGGCGGCGAGCCCGTGGACCTGACGCCGGGCGACGGCGAGGTCGAGCAGCTCGAGCTTTCGGCCGACGGCGCGGCCGTGTATTTCTCGAGCAACCGCGCCGACGTCAACGGCCGCCGCATCTGGAGAGCGGCCGCGGCCGGCGGGACGCCCGTCGAGCTGACCGACGCGACGCAGATCGCGACGTACCCCGTACCGCTGGCCTCCGGAAAGCGCGTGGCCTTTCTCCGCGCGACGGCGCTCCACCCGGCCTCGGTCGCGACGGTCCCCGCCGGCGGCGGCAGGCCCGAGATCGTCGCGCCCCGCGAGCTTCCGGCCGAGTTCCCGCTGAAGGAGCTCGCGACCCCGGAGCTCGTTTCCGTCAAAGCCCCCGACGGGATGCAGATTTATTGCCAGGTATTCCTCCCGCGCGGAGCCCGGGCGGGCGACAAGCGGCCCGGCGTCGTCTTCACGCACGGGGGCCCCATCCGCCAGATGCTCCCCGGCTGGCACTACATGGAGTTCTATTCGGACGCCTACGGCATCAACCAGTATTTCGCCGGCCGCGGCTATGTTGTGATCTCCATCAACTACCGGAGCGGCATCGGCTACGGCCGGGCCTTCCGCGAGGCGCCGAACTGCGGCATGGAGGGCGCGGTCGAATACCAGGACGTGCTGGCCGGAGTCAGGTATCTCCAGGGCCGGCCCGAAGTCGACCCGGAGCGCATCGGCGCCTGGGGCCTGTCGTACGGCGGGCTGCTCACGGCGATGTCGCTGGCCCGCAACTCCGACATCTTCAAGGTCGGCGTGGATATGGCCGGCGTCCACGACTGGTCGCAGATGCGGTGGGTCCGCTTCGACGAGGCGCGGCGGAAGCTGGCCCGCGAGTCCTCGCCCGTGGCCAGTGTCGCGACCTGGAGATCGCCGGTCCTCTTCATCCACGGCGACGACGACCGCAACGTGCCTTTCCAGCAGACGACCGACATCGTCCAGAAGCTCCGGGCCAAGGGCGACGTGCACATCGAGCTCATGATCGTGCCCGACGAGCCGCACGAGTTCCGCCTTTACGCGCACCGGATGGAGGCGTACGAGCGCTGTTTCGAGTTCATCGACCGCTGCATCGGAAAGAAGAAATAGGAGCGGATTGACCGGCGGGCGGCGTTCGATTATCATAAAATTTAATATCCCGGGCCGGCAAAGAACTGAGAAAATGCAGGGCAGGAAATTCACCCTGGGCAGGGCCGCGGCGGCATTCCCGCTCGCCGGAGCGTTCGTCGTCCTCAGCCTGGCGCTTCTGCGCGCCGGAGCGTCCGGCCCGGCCGGCACGCAAAGAGCGCCCTCCCCGGCCTTCGCGGACCGCCCCGCCCTCACGGCGAACCCCGTCTCCGCCTCCGGCGCCGGCGCCGCGCCGCGCGCCCGGATTCCGCAGACCTCCCAAGCTTCCCGCCGCCAAACCCGGGCGCCGCTCTATGACGAGCCCCTGGGCATCTTCGACGGGCACTGCGACATCGGCCCCGTGGAGAAGCCGGGCTCAGTAGCCTTCGAAGCGGATCTCCAGACCTACATCATCGGGGGCGCCGGCGACAACATGTGGGCCGACAGCGACCAGTGCCACTTCCTCTGGAAGCGGATCAAGGGGGATTTCATCCTCAGCGCCAAGGTCCAGTTCATCGGCACGGGCGGGGCCGCCCGCCGCAAAATCGGCTGGATGGCCCGCACGAGCCTGGACACCGATTCCGCCCACGCGAGCACCGTCGTCCACGGCGACGGGATGACGGCCCTCCAGTACCGAAAGACGCGCGGCGCCCGCACCGCCGAGGACGGAATCGGCGTCACCGGACCCAACCAGATCCAGCTCGAACGCCGCGGGAACAGCTACATCATGTCGGTGGCCGCCTTCGGCGAAATGTATTTTCGCGACCGGATCGACAATATCGACCTCGGCGACGAAGTCTACGCCGGGCTGTTCGTCTGCTCGCACAACCCAAACGTCCTCGAGAAGGCCCTCTTCTCGAACGTCCTCATCAGCCTCCCGGCCAAGGCCGGGTTCATCCCCTACAGGGACTATCTCGGGAGCCGGCTCGAAATTGTCGACGTCGGCACCAAGAACCGGACGGTCGTCCTCGAATCGCCGCGGCCGATCGAATCCCCGAACTGGACGAAAGACGGGCAGGCCCTGATCTACAACAGCGACGGAGCCCTCTACCGGTTCGACCTGGAGACGGGCCGGTCCACCGCGATCGACACCGGCGCCGCCAAGCCCGTCACCGACGACCATGTGCTGTCGTTCAACGGGAAGATGCTTGGGTTCAGCAGCCTCCTCCCTTCGGCCGGGGACATGCCGGTCATCTACGCGATGCCGGCCGCGGGTGGACGGGTCCGGCGCGTGACAGCCAAGGGCCCTTCCTATCTCCACGGCTGGTCGCCCGACGGCAAGAACCTCGTTTACACCGGGCTCCGGAACGGAAACGTCGACGTCTACCGGATCTCCGTGCGGGGCGGAAACGAGAAGCGGCTGACGAAAGACAAGGGGATCGACGATGGCCCGGAGTACACGCCGGACGGGCGGTTCATCTATTTCAACTCGAACCGCGCCGGTACCATGCAAATCTGGCGGATGCTGGCCAACGGCCGGGCCCAGAGGCCGGTCACGCGCGGCAATGCGCAGGACTGGTTCCCCCACGTGTCGCCCGACGGCCGCTGGATTGCCTTCCTGACCTACGAACGGGACGTCGGCCCGGACGATCACCCCTTCTACAAGCAAGTCTACATCCGCATGCTGGCCGTCGGGAGCCGGGACGAGCCGCGCGTCGTCGCCTACCTCTACGGCGGGCAGGGGACGATCAATGTCTCCTCCTGGTCGCCCGACAGCCAGCGGATCGCCTTCGTCAGCTACACGGGCGGGATCCGGTGACGGCCATGGATAAGGCGCCCGGGCCCGACATGAAGGCCATCGCCTCCGCCTTCGCCGTCGAAGGCCATTGGATCGCGTCGCGGCCGATCGATTCGGGCCACATCAACGACACCTACTGCTCGGAGTTCGAGGCCGCGGGAAAAAGGACCCGGTACCTCAACCAGCGGATCAATCACCTGGTCTTCCGTGAGCCGGGGAAGCTCATGGAGAACATCCGGCGTGTGACCAGCTTCGCTCGGGAGCAGATCGTCGCCGCCGGGGGCGACCCGCTCCGCGAGACGCTCAATATCGTCCCGGCCCGCGACGGGTCCCCGTTCATCCGGACGCCCGACGGGAATTATTGGCGGACGTTCCTCTATATCGAGGGCGCCCGGACCTACGAAACGGTCGAGAACCTCCGGCACGTCTATGCGGCGTCGCGGGCCTTCGGCGCGTTCCAGCGGATGCTGAGGCGGCTGCCCGGCGGGCGCCTGCACGAAACGATCCCGAACTTCCACCACACGAGGAAGCGGTTCGAGGCCCTCGCGGCGGCTGTTGATAAAGACCCCTGCAACCGGGCCGCCGGGGCCGGGACCGAGATCGCCTTCGCGCTCGAGCGGGAGGGCGACACGGGGATCATCGTCGAAGGCCTGGCCTCCGGACGCATCCCCGAGCGCGTCACCCACAACGACACGAAGCTCAACAACGTCCTGATCGACGACCGGACCGGCGAGGGGATCTGCGTCATCGACCTCGACACCGTGATGCCCGGCTCCGTCCTCTACGATTTCGGCGACTCGGTCCGGCTCGGTGCGGCCACAGCCGCGGAGGACGAGCGCGACCTCTCCAAGGTCGGCTTCGACACGCGGCTCTTCGACCGCCTGGCCGCGGGCTACCTCGACGCGGCGCGGGACTTCCTGACCGACGAGGAGACGCGGCTGCTCGCCTTCTCGGCCAAGCTCCTGACCCTCGAGTGCGGGATGCGCTTCCTGACCGACCACCTCGAGGGCGACGTCTACTTCAAGATCCACCGCGAGGGCCACAACCTCGACCGATGCCGGACGCAGTTCAAGATGGTCGCCGAGATGGAGCGGCGGATGCCCGAGATGGAAGCCGTCATCCGCCGGTACCTATGATAGATATTTGGGGTCGGACGATATTATCTCGTTGATATCAAAATAGACAGCTTCAGTGTTAGGGCAGATAATGGCCTTAACTCGTTATTTTTAACTTAAGCCCGAAAATGGGCCTTTGCCCCACATTAATTTATTTATTTTGCTGAAGATCACATGCTCCGACTCCAAACTCCCAAGACGCTCCGAGCGAAAAAAGTGTGACGCCGCACGCCGAAAAATGATAAAAGGATAATGGTGGAGATATTATGAAGAAGATCGGCATCATCATCTGCGCGCGCTGCGAGACCTGCGGCGGGAAGTGCTTCCGGGCCATCCGCGAGCGCGTCGGCGCATTCTCCGGCTATCCCAAGGACAAGCCCGCCGAGATCGTCGGCACGAACCCCATCCCCCTGAAATACATGAAAATCCAGGAGCAGCTCGATCTCTGGAAAGAGGCCGGCATGGAGGAGCTCGCCAGCCCCCTGATGAGGGAAGACCCTCGGATCATGGAAGCATACAACTGAGGAGGATAGCGTGAGCCGCACGCGAGGCAAGAGCCCGGCGACCGACGTCATCCACCGCCACGAGTGGGGGCACATTTATTTCTATCTGGCCGCCGCCTTCGCGGTCCTGGCGCTCTTCTGGCTGCTGTACCCGAGGTCTCCTGGTGCCGGCCGGAGCCGCGGCGGCCTCTCCGGAAGGCCGGCCTTCTCGATCCAGGGGGGAGGGACATGAAAACCATCGGGCTCGTCGGTGGGATGAGCTGGGAGTCGACCCTGGAGTATTACCGGATCATCAACGAGAAGGTCAAGGAAAAGCTCGGCGGCTTCCACTCGGCCCGGATGGTTCTCTATTCGGTCGATTTCTCCGTGATCGAGGACCTCCAGCACAAGGGCGAGTGGGACCGCACGGCCGTCCTGCTCGGCGAGGCTTTCCGGGCCGTCGAACGGGCCGGCGCCGACGTCGGCCTCCTCTGCACCAACACCATGCACAAGGTCTTCGACGAGATCCGTAAGGCCGTCCGCATCCCCCTCATCCACATCGTCGACGTCACGGGCCAGGCCATCCAGGCGAAGGGGCTCTCGCACGTCGGGCTCCTCGGGACGAGGTTCACCATGGAGCAAGAGTTCTACAAGGGAAAGCTCGCCCGGGACTACGGACTCGAGGTCCTCGTCCCCGACAAAGAGGAACGGCGGCTTATCCACGGCATCCTCTACAACGAGCTCTGCCTGGGCACGGTGAAGGACGCCTCCCGGGAGGCGCTCAGGAAGATCATCGGCCGCCTCGAAACCCGGGGGGCGCAGGGGATCGTCCTCGGCTGCACGGAGATCCCCCTGATCGTCGAACAGAAGGACTACAAGCTTCCGCTCTTCGATACGACGGCCCTCCATGCCGAGGCCGCCGCCGCGTTCGCTTTGAAGGACTGATGTCTTGAAGGAGGCCATGATGACCAGATTCCGTCTGCCGATCGTCATCCTGATCGCCGTCGCGATCGTCCTCGCGGCGGGGGGATGGCTTCTCGCCCAGGAGTCGGCGCAGGCCCAGGTCCCGTTCGACCGCTATTTCCTCGACAAGGCCCTGCGCTTCAACCTCTACCAGGCTGGGGACGCCCGCGAGGAATCCGTCGCTCTCGACCAGATCTACGAAGAGGGGCTCTGGCCGGAATCGCGGACCCACCTCATCGACCCCTTCACCCATGGCCGCTACGCGGTCGAGCTCTACGAGGTCGCCTCGAACCGGCTGATCTACAGCCGCGGCTTCGACACGACGTTCGCCGAGTACCGGACGACGACGCCGGCCCTGAACGGCGTGCAGCGCGTCTTTCAGAGGTCGGTCCGTGTGCCGGAGCCGAAGCGCCCCTTCCTCTTCGTAATCGAGGCGCGAGACGACCATCACGTCCTCCATCCCATCTTCTCCCGGGTCGTCGACCCCGGGGACTACCACATCATCCGCGAGACGAACGCCGGCGGCGGCTTCATCTACGAGGCCCAGACGAGCGGCGACCCGCACGGCAAGGTGGACCTGGCGTTCATCGCCGAGGGCTACACGGCCGCGGACCGGGACAAGTTCAAGGCCGACGTCGACCGCTTCACGGCCTACTTCTTCAGCGTCGAGCCGTACAAGAGCGCCCGGGACAGGTTCAACATCCGGGGCGTCTTCCACCCCTCGCCCGAGCGGGCCATGGACGAGCCGCGCCAGCGCGTCTACCGGAAAACTCTCCTCAACGCTTCCTTCAACGCCTTCGACCTCGACCGCTACATGCTGATCGACGAGGACTTCCGGATGCATGAGATCGCCGCCGAGGTGCCCTACGACGCGATCATCGTCCTCGTCAACAGCCCGCGCTACGGAGGCGGCAGCATCTGCTTCGACTACTGCGTGAGCACGGTCGACAACCCCCTGAGTCTCCAGGTTTGCATCCACGAGTTCGGCCACTCCTTCGCCGGGCTGGCCGACGAATACTACAGCTCCGAGGTATCCTACAACGACTTCTACCCAAAGGGCATCGAACCCCTGGAGCCCAATATCACGGCCCTCCTCGACCCGCCGAACATCAAGTGGAATGGCCTCCTTTCGCCGGGCATCGATATCCCGACGGAATACGGTAAGGACCAGATCGACGCCCTGCAGGCCGAGCTGGGGAAAAACCGGGACGAGCGGGCGCGGGAAATGGAAGAGGCGAAAAAGAGCGGGGCGGCCGCGGCCCGACTGTCGAAGATCGAGGCCAAGTACCGGCAGGCCGACGCCGCGATCGCCAAGAAGATCGAAGACGTCCGAAAAAAGTATGCCTGGCTCGAGGACAAGGTCGGGGCCTTCGAGGGAGCCGGGTACGCCTCGAAAGGCCTCTACCGTCCTCAGATGTACTGCATCATGTTCTCGAACGCCAGAGGCGAGTTCTGCCGCGTCTGCCAGAAGGCCATCAAGCAGATGATCGATTATTTCTGCGAATCCAATTAAATAATGGAGTGAATCCAGATAATTGGATTACTTCGCCCCGGAGGCGGTTCTATGAAGCACGCGCGCCAACGTCATCCTGCTGAATCCAAACCAGATCTATGACGGCGTCCAGGCGCCCGGCCAAGCCGAGGTTTGGCATTTATTTTGCTGGAAGGAAGCTTAAGGAGTTATGTATCCCCGTGGTCACGTGCGACCGCTTTTCAGTGTCTGTCGCGCTTCCACGCGGAGCGATATGAAGGCTGTTCAGGGGGAAAGGGTATTTTTTGTCCGGGGCCTTCCGGAAGGCCGTGATTTCCACGCCGGCCGGGCCCCCGGAGGAGAGCTACGAGAGAGGGAGGGGAAGCCAAAGGAGGTGAGAATCGTTCTACACCAGAGGCACGGCAAAGGGAATGGCGGGAGCGGGCGGCCGCTCCCGGGACAAGCGGGCAAACTCCTCATCAAGGAGGGAACGTGAAGAAAAGCATCATCTTATTTTCCGTTCTTCTGCTATCCGTATTCCTTACGGCTCAGGTGAGAACCGGGACGATCTGGGGGCATGTCAACGATACGCAGGGCGCGCCCCTTCCGGGCGTCTCCGTGACCCTGCACTCCCCCTACATAGCCCCCATCACCGTGGTCACCGACGCGCAGGGCATCTACCGTTTCGCGTCTCTGGAGCCGAGCAACAACTACGCCGTGACGGCCGAGCTGCAGGGATTCAAGAAAGTCGAGAAGACGGGCATCATCGTCGTCATCGGGCAGCAGTCGAAGATCGACATCACGATGGAGCAGGGCAAGATCGAAGAACAAGTGACGGTTACAGCCACGACGCCGACGATCGACTCCAAGACGACCTCGGTCGGCAAGAACGTCACCCAGGATATTCTGCAGGCCCTGCCCTCGGCCCGGGATCCTTGGGTCGTGATGCAGATGGCGCCCGGGATCATCATGGACCGTGAGAACGTCGGCGGCAGCGAGTCCGGCCAGCAGTCAGGCTACTACGCCAGGGGCGACCCGACCGGCGGCAGCAACAACGTCTGGGCCATCGACGGCGTCGTCGTCACCGATCCCGCGGCGACCGGCGCGTCCCCCTCATATTGGGACTTCGACTCGTTCGAGGAAATGAACATTACGACGGGCGGCGCGGACGTCACCATCCAGACGGGCGGCGTCGCCCTGAACATGGTCACCCGCCGCGGCGGCAACAAGGTCAGCTTGGGCGGCCGGTTCTACCTGACGGACAGCTATTTCCAGGCCAACAACCTGACACAGGCGTTGATCAACGAAGGCGTGACGGGGATCAACAAGATCAACCAGATCAAGGACTACGGCTTCAACCTCGGCGGCCCGGTCGTCAAGGACAAGGTCTGGCTGTGGATGTCCTATGGCGTCCAGGACATCAACGCCGTCAATATCGTGGGCATGCCGCAGATCCCCGTGCTCACGAACTACAACTTTAAGCTGAACATCGAGCCCGTCAATTCGAACCGGTTCGAAGCTCTGTACATCGCCGGCAAAAAGACGTTCACCGGCCGATCCGCGACTGCGTCGTTCCCGGGGGGATACGACCAGGGAGATCCCTATCATTTCGGCTCGCCCATCATCAAACTGCAGGATGAGCAGACGTTCGGGGACAACATGCTGATCTCGGCCAAATTCGGCTGGATGGGCAATGCGTTCTCGCTGGTCTCCGACGTCGACCCGAACAACGTCAACCTCGTCCGGGAGGACATGACGCAGAGCGTCTGGCACGGATACGGGTTCTATTACACCCGGCGGCCGATGTATGATTATGACCTGCACGCCCAGTACTACAACGACAAGCTGTTCGGCGTCAGCCACGAGATCAAGCTGGGGGTCGAGTATTCGACGCGCCGCACGACCACGGATTCCTCGAACCCCGGTCAGCTCGCGAATTTCTACGACCTGAACATCCCCGACTTCTACGGCACGAATTTCACCCCGGGCATGCAGCAATTCTTCCTGGGCCCGGCCTGCAACCTAGATTGGAGAGTCAATGCGGTGGTGGCCTTCCTGCAGGATACGGTCACGACCGGCCGGTTCAATTTCCTCCTGGGCTTGCGCTTCGACCGCCAGACTCCTTATGTCAGCTCCAGCGCGTACACGACCGTCGACAACAACCCGGCCTGGAGCATGTTCGACTCCGACGTCGTCCAAGCCCTTTCGGCGTTCATGCCCGCAGTGGAGGTGCCCACCATCCATCCCGACTACCACTGGAACGTCTGGTCGCCGCGCCTCGGCGTCACCTACGACCTCTTCGGCAACGGCAAGACGGTCCTCAAGCTGAGCGGGGCCTTGTATGGCGACTTCATGGGCATCGGCATGGCCTACCTGTTCAACCCGTACGGCACGACATCCTACTATATGCAGAACGGGATGTACTTCTGGTGGCTGCCGTCCGACAACACCGGCAAGGTTCACGCCAGCGACCTCTACTTCACCGATCCTTCGCTGACGGGGGCGAATTATCTCGCTCCGTTCCCCCTGATCGTCAACGGCGCCATCAACCCGCAGTACATCTCCGATGCCGAATATTATTGGTGGTGGGGCTTCACCCCCTATTCGTCAACACCCCAGCCTTCAAACTACACCGTTGACCCGAGCGCCACATCGACACATACGTGGGAACTCCTGTTCTCTATCGATCACGAGATCATGAACAACTTCAGCATCGGCCTCCAGGCCAGCTACAGGACGTACGATCATTTCTCGTGGGATGTCCCCTACTATGCCAACGGCGCGCTGGGCGACTACAGCATCGACGGCCAGAACGTGCTTTTGAGCCCCGTGGACTATCTCCCCGCGGGCACGATTCCCTCGAGCATCACGTACACCGACACCAATGGAAACCTGCAAACGGTTAACCTGGGCGCCGGACCGGGACACACCTTCTACCTCATGAGCCCCGACTTTACAGGCACACCCTACTACTACCACACCCTCAATACGAACTATAACACGTTTTGGGGCGTCGACCTGACGTTCACCAAACGGCTGTCCAACAAGTGGATGCTCGACGGCTCGGTCTCTTACATGGACCAGAGGCAGCATTTCGGCAACGGCTACCTCGACCCGACGAACCTCTGGGCCCTCCAGGACACGTACACGGCGCCCGCCATGGGCGCGGGCTCGGGCAAGGTCAATGCGTACATCTTCTCGCACTGGATGGTCAAGCTCGAGGGACTTTATCAGCTGCCCCTGGGTTTCGACGTCTCGTTCACCTTCAACGCCCGCGCCGGCTACCTCATCCCCCACTACATGACGATCGTGGACTACCAGTGGACCAATACTGTCTATAACACCGTTTCGACAGATTATCTCGACGTCTTCGGCAATATCAAGCTCCCGACCCACTACCAGCTGAACCTGCGCGTCGAGAAGATGGTCAAGCTCTTCGACACGGGCCGCATCTACATCATGGCCGACTTCTTCAACGTGACGAACGCCGCCACCATCAACCGGCGATATAACATGAACGAAGGGACGTACTACATCTACCCGAACGGCACGACGGGTTTCGAGCCCTATGCCTTCAACAATGTCGTCAACGAGATCATGAACCCGTTCATCGCCCGGTTCGGAGTCCGCTTCCAGTTCTGAAGTTCGCGTCGCCGCAGAAACCGATTCCCAAGCCCCTCCCCCGGGCGGGGGAGGGGCTTTTTTTTCGGCGGGCGGGATCAGGCAGAAACCGGGCCCCCTCAGGGCGGACCAGACGGCCTTGCTGATGGCGACTTCCTGGACCGCGACAGAGGAACGATTTCGGGCACTCGATGCCTCCTCGACGGGCGGTCCGTGCCGGCACGGGGGCCGGGGCTAGAGACGATGGACCGAGAAGCCCAGCTTTTCGAGCGCCTTCACGGTCCGATCGAGGTCCTTATCCTTGATCAGGATGTGGTCGGTCGAATAGGCGGAGATGACCAGGAGGCTGATGTTCTCGTCGGCCAGCGCTCCGGAGACCTGGGCGATGAAACCGATCAAGCCAAAGGGAAGGATCATGTCGAAGGTGATCAGCCTCCACCGGCCTTCAATGCCCAGGAATTTCTGGTTCCGGAGTTTGGACTCCTCGATGACGCAGCTCGTCTCGTTCCGGTCCCGGATAACGGCGAAGGCCCCGGCGCAGGCGCGGCGGGCCCTGACGATGGCATACATCTCCTGGGCGACCAGGGCCCGCCCGCTTTTGAAGTACTTGAGAAGATCGTTCTTTTTCACGATATCGCCCCGATCGGCCCCACGGCCGTATTTTATCCGAACGCCGGCCAAAGCTCAAGCCCCCAAGTACTTGATTTCGGGGGGGATTTCGGGTTATGATTCGGC
Organism: uncultured Eubacteriales bacterium; assembly: GCA_964551995.1. Taxonomy (GTDB): domain Bacteria; phylum Acidobacteriota; class Aminicenantia; order Aminicenantales; family Saccharicenantaceae; genus DATKJS01. The sequence goes on along the minus strand of CAZKFD010000032.1, from coordinate 285,910 downwards.
TTTCTTCAAGATGACCATGACCGCTTCGACACGCGAAGGCGCCAAGAAGAACTTCCGGCTCCTGCCCTGGTCCTGGATCGACATCGTGCTGGGGCTGGCCGACCGCCTGTCGCTCGCTTTCGTTCGCCTCAATGTCAGCCCGAACATCCTGACGTCGTTCGGCCTTCTGGCCGGCGCCGCCGTGGGCCTCTTTTACGCGGTCGAGCGCCCCGGGCTGGCGGCCGCCTTCATCATCGTCTGCGGGGCCTTCGACATCCTGGACGGGAAGGTCGCCAAGAACGCGCGCCGCCAGAGCCTCTTCGGGGCTATCTTCGACTCCAGCCTGGACCGCTATACCGAGTTCTTCATCTGCATGGGGCTGGCCTATCATTTCCGGCACGGCTGGGGGCTCTGGCTGATCTTCCTCGCCTTCCTCGGCTCGACCATGGTCAGCTACACCCGGGCCCGCGCCGAGGGGCTGGGAATCAACTGCTCGCTGGGGATGATGCAGCGGGCCGAGCGCCTGCTCCTCCTCTTCATCGGCACGCTCATCGGGATCTTCTTCAGAGTCCTCGACCCCGCCCTTCTCGTCGTCATGGGCTTCATCGCGGCCGTCTCGAACGCGACCGCCGTTCAGAGAATATTCTACGTCTGGAGATACGAGAGAACCCAGCCGCCGAAGGAGGACTGAGCCATGAGCAAGATCCGCGTCGCCGTCATCGGGGCGGGCAACTGCGCCTCATCCCTCATCCAGGGGGTGGAATATTACAAGAACGCCAAGGAGGACGACTTCGTCCCCGGGGTCATGCACGTCAACCTCGGCGGCTACCATATCCGGGACATCGAGTTTGTCGCGGCCTTCGACATCGACAAGAACAAGGTCGGCAAGGACCTCAGCGAAGCGATTTTCACCCCGCCCAACAACACCACGAAGTTCTCGAACGTCCCCTGCCTGAACGTCAAGGTCCAGCGGGGGATGACCCACGACGGGCTGGGCAAGTACCTCTCCCAGATTATCGAGAAGGCCCCCGGCCCGACGGCGGACATCGTCGGCAGCCTCAAGGAGACCCGGGCCGACGTCGTCATCAACTATCTCCCCGTGGGGAGCGAGATGGCCACGAAGTGGTACGTCGAGCAGGTCCTCGACGCCGGCTGCGGCCTCGTCAACTGTATCCCGGTCTTCATCGCCAGCCAGAAATACTGGCAGAAGCGGTTCGAGGAGCGCGGCCTCCCGGTCCTCGGCGACGACATCAAGTCGCAGGTCGGGGCGACGATCCTCCACCGGACGCTGGTCAACCTCTATCTCGACCGGGGCATGCTCGTCGACCGGACCTACCAGCTCAACACCGGCGGCAACACCGACTTCCTGAACATGCTCGAGCGGGAGCGGCTCGACTCGAAAAAGAAATCTAAGACCAACGCCGTCGTCTCCCAGGTCCGGAACCGGGGGTTGGACATTGTCCCCGAGAACGTCCACGTCGGGCCGAGCGACTACGTGCCCTGGCAGAAGGACAACAAGGTCTGCTTCCTGCGCATCGAGAGCCGCCACTTCGGCGACGTCCCGACGTCGCTCGAGTGCCGGCTGTCCGTCGAGGACTCGCCCAACTCGGCGGGTGTGGTCATCGACGCGGTCCGCTGCGTAAAGCTGGCCCTCGACAACAAGATCAGCGGCGCCCTCTTCGCCCCTTCTTCCTACTTCATGAAATCGCCGCCCAAGCAGTACACCGACACCGAGGCCCGCGAGATGACAGAGAAGTTCATCCGCAGGTACGGCCGCAAGGAGCGCGCCCGCAAACCCGCGAAGAGAGCGAAAACGAAGGCCAAAGCCAAGGCCTGAGCTGCGGCCTCAGTTTCGCTGCTGAAAGAAATCCTGCCCGACACTCCTGCGGGCTGTTTTCCGTATCCCGTCTACGACCGTATGAACTCGGTCGGACTGATTCGTGCGACACCGGAGCCGGACGGCTGAAGCGTTTTAAGGATGATGCGCAGGGGATTTTTTATTGAAGAACTTGTTTATGATATTTCTCAATATTGCGGCTCCGAGTCGCTCCACCGCAATTCTGATGGTCGCTTCGAAGACTCCGCTCCCTGCCGGAGGGCGGAGCGGGCACGGATCCTCGACCGGAGGGAGAGGAGAGCGAGGCCCGTAACCGAAGCGGGTTTGGCTCGCCGGGCCAAACCCGCGACCCGACGAAGGGAATCCCCCGAGATGAACCGCAAAAACGCTGAAGGCGTCCGCTTGGCTCACTGACGGCGGCCCCGGTGCCACCTTAACGCGAAAATGCCAGGAAAGAGGATCTGACGGGGTCTACTTGCGAGAGCTGGATTTTCCCCTGATCTTCTTCATGCGCTCGAGGGCCCAGCCCGGCTTCTCCACCTGGCGGGCCCGGCCGAAGGCTAGGCTCCCCGGGGCGACATCCCTGGTGATCGTCGATCCGGCCGCGACGTAGGCTCCTTTCCCGATCCGGACGGGGGCGACGAGCTCCGTCCCGGAGCCGATGAAGGCCCCGGCCTCAATGTGGGTCCGGCTCTTCCGGACGCCGTCGTAGTTGCAGGTGATCGTCCCGGCCCCGACGTTGACGCCCTCCTCGACGACGCTGTCGCCGAGGTAGCTCAGGTGCTGGGCCTTGGAGCGGGGGCCGAAGACCGTGTTCTTCATCTCCACGAAATTCCCCACCCGCGAGCCGGCCCGGACGACGGTCCCCGGGCGGAGGCGCGAGAAGGGTCCGACCTGGGCATCGTCCTCAACGCGGCTGTCGTCGATGACCGTCGCTCCCAGGACCTTCACGCGGTTCCCGAGGGACGACGACGCGATATGGACGTGGGGGTGGATCCGGCAGTCGCGGCCGACGCGGCTTGGACCCTCGATGACCACCGAGGGATAGACGACCGTCCCCGCGCCGACCGGGACGTCCCAATCGATCCACGTCGTCGCGGGGTCGAGGACGACGACGCCCCCGCGGGCCAGCGATTCGGACTTCCGGAGGCGGAGGACTCCGGCCGCGCGGGCCAGGTCCGCAAGCTTCCGGACGCTGCGGCCTTCGTCGGGGTCGGCGATCTCTGTCACCCCGACCCTGCCGTCGCGGGCGGCAAGGAGCGCGGCGAGATGGCTGAGCCCGGCCCGGCTCCCTGCCCTGGCCAGACGGGGCAGGACCGCGGCCAATTCGCCGGCCCGAAAAGCGACGACCGCGTCCCGCTCGGGGTCGGGCCCGCAGCTCAGAACGGACATGGCACACCCACTCCTCCTGTGGGCGGAAAGGAAACCTCTCAGCGTGCCGGCCAGAACGAGCGGCCGGTCGGCGGGAACGGCCAAGACGTCGCCGGATGCCCGGCTCCGGAGACGGGGCGCGGCGTCAAGCAGGGCCGAAACGGTCCCTGCGCGCCGGCCCGCGGCGCGGCCTCCGGAGAAACCGAAAGAGACCCGGACGTTCCCGGAGACGGCCGTCTTGAGCCCGCCGCGCCCGGTCCCCGGCAGGGCGGAGAGGGCGCGTCCGCAGAGGACGATCGAACGGGGCTTGAGCCGGGAAACGGAATCCAGGACGTAGGAGAGAGCGGGCCGGCCGAGAATCATCCCGAGGCCCCCCCCGCGGGCGGAACCGGGACCCGCCTCCCCGTTCCCCCTGTGAACGAGGACGATGAGAGTTCTCTTCATGCCAATCTTGTGAGGACTTTGAACTTCTTGTCTTCCCAGAGCGGCTGGAAATCGGTCTCGTTCTGGGCCATGACGGAGAACATCTTGTCCTTTTGGATGGCCTTCTTGAGATCGTCCAGGCCGGCGTCCTGGCGGCCCGCGAGGCATCGGACGATCGCGAGAAGGTAATGGACAAGCCCCTCGTTCTCCTTAAAATCCAGGGCTTTCTCGAGGAACTTTTCGGCCTCCTCGTAGGCGCCCAGGTTGATCTTGGCGATCGCGACCCCGGTGTAGTCCGCGAAGCTCCGCGGCGAGACGCTTTCGCTCTTCGTCCGCTTGCGGGCGATGGCGAGATAGGTCGCGGCCCGGTCGACGACCTCCCGCTCGGACGGATATTTCTCCATGAACATCTTCAGGGACTCGGCGGCCTTTACGAACTCACCGTTGTGGAACTCTTTCACGGCCTGGCCGAAGGCCGCCAGGGCCTTCTGGTATTCGTCTTTTTTTGATCGTTGATCGGTCACGTCTTTCTCCCTTACGGACGCTTCTCAGGTGACGGGTATTTTACACCAGCTCCCCCTTTTTGACAAGAACCAGCCCGGACGGCGCTCCTTGCCGCCTATGATAGAATGGAGAGGTGAAAAAGCCGCTCGAAGAGATCCTGGAAAAGGTCTACCGCCGGCGCCTGACCCCCGAGCAAGCCCTCGAATCCCTGACAGGCTATCCCTACAAGGACCTGGGCTTCGCCAAGGTGGACCATCACCGCGAGGTCCTCAAGGGCCACCCCGAGATCATCTACGGCCTGGGCAAGACCCCGGACCAGATCGTCCGGATCGCCCGGGAGATCATCAAGAAAGGCTCGAACCTCCTCGTCACCCGCCTCGAACCGGACTCCTATGCCCGCCTCAAGTCCAGGCTCCGCGGCGCGCGGTACAACCCGGTGGCGCGGACCCTGACGCTCCGGCAGAAGACGCCGCCGCCGGGGAAAGGGACGATCGCAGTCATTACGGCCGGAACGTCCGACATCGCCGTGGCCGAGGAGGCCTCCGTGACGGCCGAGATCCTCGGCAACCGGGTGGACCGGATCTACGATGTCGGTGTCGCGGGGCTCCACCGGCTGCTCGATCAGTACGACAGAATCCGGACCGCCCGGGTCGTCATCACCGTCGCCGGGATGGAGGGGGCCCTTCCCAGCGTCATCGCCGGCCTCGTCCGCGTCCCGGTCGTCGCCGTCCCCACGAGCATCGGGTACGGGGCAAGCTTCAAGGGCTTGGCGGCCCTCCTGGCCATGCTGAACTCCTGTCCGGGCGGGGTCGGAGTCGTCAACATCGACAACGGATTCGGCGCGGCCTGCCTGGCCAGCGCGATCAACCATATCTGAGCGCGAAGCGCTCAACTTAGGCCGTAATACCCGATCCGGGCAAAAAGACGCACGGCGGACCGGGAAGCGGCTTGACAAGAGGGCTCGGCGTCCCTATATTCTATTGGAATCCCCCGATTATCAAGGCTATATGGAGATCATTGACCAGGTAAGGCAGGCTTCCTCCATCGTCGAGATCGCCTCCCAGTATACGACCCTCAAGAGGCGGGGCCGGAAATGGGTCGGGCTCTGCCCGTTTCACACCGAAAAGACCCCGTCGTTCACGCTCGACGAGGACAAGCAGCTCTACCACTGCTTCGGCTGCGGGGCCGGCGGGGACATCTTCTCCCTGGTCATGGAAAAGGAAAACCTCAATTTCCCCGAGGCCCTGCGATACCTCGCCGAAAGGTACCACATCCCCATGCCCCGCGAGCAGAGGGTCAGCCCCGAGGCCATCAAGCTCGAGGACAAGCTCTTCAAAGCCAACGAGCTGGCACTCGGGTATTTCCGCAAGAACCTCTTCCACACCCGGGAAGGGGAAAAGGCGGCCGAGTACCTGAAGAAGCGGGGTTTGACCGAGGATACCGTCCAGAAGCTCAAGATCGGCTACGCCCTCAACTCCTGGAACGCACTTCTCGGGTTCTTCCAGGACAAGGGCACCCCCGTCTCGGTCATCGAAAAGGCCGGGCTGGTCCTCCCGGGGAAAAAGAAGGGCGAGTATTACGACCGCTTCCGCGGCCGGATCATCTTCCCGATCTTCAGCCTCACGGGGAAGCTCGTGGCCTTCGGCGGCCGGACGGTCGTCGACGCCGAGCCCAAGTACCTGAACTCCCCGGACACGCCCCTTTATTCCAAGGGCAAACTGCTCTACGGCCTGAATTTCAGCAAGGATGCGATCCGGGACCAGGGGGTCCTGGTCCTGGTCGAGGGATATATGGATTTTTCCGCCCTTTACCAGGCGGGCGTCGGAAACGTGGCCGCCTCGCTCGGGACGGCGCTGACGCCCAGCCAGGTCGCGCAGGCCATGCGGTTCGCCCCTCGTGTCGTGATCAACTACGACGGCGACAGCGCCGGCCTCGCGGCCGCGGCCCGCGCCGTCCCCCTCTGCCTGGAAAAGGGGCTCAACGCCGAGGTCCTGACCCTGCCGGAGGGCCTCGACCCCGACGCCTTCGTGAGGAAGTACGGACCCGAGAAGTACCTGGCCCTGCAAAAGAAGGCTGTTCCCGGCCTCAAGTTCATGATCGACGCCATGGGCCGGGAGGCCCGGATGAACATCCCGGAGGAGAAGGGCCGCGTCGCCCGGGCGGTCGTCAGGGAGATCGAGAAGGTCCCCGACGCCGTCGCCCGCAGCGAGTACCTCGCGGAGGCGAGCCATTACCTTGGGGTCGGCGAGGGGATCCTGCGGGGCCTTGTCGAGGGCGGACGGCCGGAGCCCGGCGCCGCCCCGGAGGCGGGCCTGATCTGCCCGGCCGAGAAGCGCCTGTTCCAGATCTTGATGGCGGACAGGACGGTCGCTCCCTACATCTTCGCCGACGCCGAGGAGGAGATCTTCAATGGCCTGCTCGGTGAGCCCGCGTTTCGCTACATCCTCGAATGCTTCAAGAGCGACCGCGAGTGGACGATCCACGGCCTCAAGGACAAGGTGCCGCCGGCCCTCCTGACGCAGCTCTCGGCCGCGCTGTTCGAGCGGGGCCCGACGTGTACCGCGTCGGTCGCGGAGGCCCAGGACTGCCTGAAATCGATCCGAAAGCTCTACCTGCAGAACCGGCTGAAAGAGATCCAGCAGCAGATCGCCCGCTCGGAAAAGCGCGGCGAGAAAGAGGAGGTCCTGACGCTGCTCTACCAGAAGCAGGACATCACCCGGCAGATCCTGTCGCTGTCATAGGAACGGAATGATCATGGCGAGAGTTTTTCATATCGGATCCCCCAAGGGAAGAGGTGCGCGGCGTGTCTCCCGACAGTAAGTTTCACAAGGACGAGATCTCCCAGCTCATCTCCAAGGGCCGGAAGCAGGGCTATCTGCTCTTCGAGGAAATCGACAAGACGTTCACCGAGGACCTGGACTCCGAGGAGGACTTCGACGACTTCCTGTCCTCGATGGACAACTATGGCATCAAGATCCTCGATGCCCAGCAGAAGGAGATGATTCCCCGGAGGCGCAAGAGCGACCTCGTCTCCACGCACGGCCTCGAGCGGACGACGGACCCCGTCAAGCTCTACCTCCGGGAGATGGGCAACATCTCCCTGTTGACCCGGGAGGGCGAGATCGCCATCGCCCGGGAGATCGAGCGCGGCGAGAAGAGCATCATCAAGGCTCTCTCCAAGACGCGGCTCGTGCTCAACGAGGTCCTGGCCCTGGAGTCGCGCATCAAGGAGAATCCCTTCACCATCCAGGAGATGTTCGACCTCAGCGAGGACGACATCGCCGAGGGGAAGCTCGAGGAGAAAAAGAAGGAAATCCTCTCCAAGATCAAGAAGATCCGGGAGTTCAGCCAGAAGCTCGACCGGGTCCAGACGAAGAAGACGGGGAGGAAAAGCCGCCTCACCAGGGGACGGATCACGGTCATGATCAGCCGTCTCATCCGGGAACTCAACATCCGTCCATCGCGCCGGGAGCAGATCATCAACGAGCTCCGCGAGCGGCTGAGGACCATCAACGACCTCGAGGACACGAAGGACGAGCTGGCCCTGTCGCTTTCGAAGAAGCGGAAGGAGCACCCCGTCCTCAAGCAGAAGCTCCGGGGGGTCAACCGCGACCTCCGGAAGCAGACGGTCGAGATCGGCCTCGACCCGGAGGCTTTACGCAAAGCCGTCCGGGCCATCACCGCCGGCCGGAAGATCAGCGACCAGGCCAAAAAGGAGCTCGTGGCCGCCAACCTGAGGCTCGTCGTTTCCATCGCCAAGAAATACAGCAACCGGGGGCTTCAGTTCCTCGACCTCATCCAGGAAGGAAACATGGGCCTGATGAAGGCCGTCGAGAAGTTCGAGTACCGGAGGGGCTACAAGTTCTCGACCTACGCCACATGGTGGATCCGGCAGGCCATCACCCGGGCCATCGCCGACCAGGCCCGGACGATCCGCATCCCCGTCCACATGATCGAGACGATCAACAAGCTCATCCGCGTATCGCGATCCCTCGTCCAGGAAATCGGCCGCGAGCCGTCCTCCGAGGAGATCGCCAAGAAGATGGACATGCCGGTGAACAAGGTCCGCAAGATCATCAAAATCGCCCAAGAGCCGATCTCCCTCGAGACTCCGATCGGGGAGGAGGAGGACAGCCACCTCGGCGATTTCATCGAGGACAAGCACATCCCCTCTCCGCCCGACACCGTCATCCACATCAACCTCAAGGAGCAGATCGAGGAGGCGCTGAAGTCCCTGACCGAACGTGAGGGCAAGGTCCTCAAGATGCGGTTCGGGCTCGGCGACGGCAACGAGCATACGCTGGAAGAAGTCGGGCAGCAGTTCAAGGTCACCCGCGAGCGTATCCGCCAGATCGAGGCCAAAGCTCTGCGCAAGCTCAAGCACCCAAGCCGCAGCCGGAAGCTCAGGTCGTTCACGAACAACCATTGAGCGGGCGGGCGCTGGTTCCGCCCCGCAGAGTATGCCCTTTTCTCCTTAGGCTCCCTCCTACAGATGAAAACGGGCTGACTTTCGGGCCGTGCCCATCATCCGGCAGAATTCGTCCAAAATCCCTCTCTTCCGGGCCCGCGGATGCCGCCCCAAAACGCCTCTCGGATACCCTGCCCGCGATCGCATGTCCAGGCTGAGCATGTCACCCGATCCTTCCGGGGGTTTGGGTAACAATTTATATGATTCAACAACTTGCCGTTCGGTCATATTTTGCTCGAGTCAATACGCTGAATTGACGCGTGTTCGGGATTTTGTTATAAAGGGTGGCTAAGGGCCTATAGCTCAGTGGTAGAGCCACCGGCTCATAACCGGCAGGTCCCAGGTTCGAATCCTGGTAGGCCCACCGGACAGAGAGGCCGAGGGCAGAAAGATCGTGGATATCGACTTCGACCAAGTCATCCAGCTCCAGCATCTGGATTCAGAGATTCACAACCTCACGGCCATCCTCGAGGGCATCCCCCGCGTCTCCCAGGACATCGACCGGAAGATCCAGGCCGGCTCCCAGGCCGTCGCCGAGGCCAAGGAGAAGATGGCCCATAACCAGAAGAAGCGGCGCGATCTCGAGGCCGAAGTCAAGGACATCAAGGGCCAGATCGCGAAATACAAGCGCCAGCTGAACGACGTCAAGACCAACAAGGAGTACACGTCGCTCCTCAGGGAGATCGAGGAGTCCCAGCACAAAGTCGACGACATCGAGGAGGAGATCATCGCCGAGATGCTCGTCGCCGACGACATCGAGGAGGAGATCCGGGTGGCGGCCCTTAAGCGGGGCCAGGAGGAGCAGAACCATCTGAAGGAAAAGCGGGCCCTGGAGCAGAAGGCGAAGGAAATGGAGGAGAGGCGGGCCAAGCTCTCCGAGGAAAGAAAGGTTATCCTGCCGCTGATCCCCCCCGACGTCATGAGGCTCTATGAGGCCATCTCGCTCAAGAAGGGCGGCATCGCCCTCTCCCCCGTCCTGGGCGATTTCTGCGCCATGTGCCACATGCGCATCCGGCCCCAGATGCTGAACGAGATCCGGGACAAGAGCAAGATCATCCTCTGCGAGAACTGCGGCCGGGTCCTCTACTGGCCGGCTAAGCCCGAACCGCCCAAGACCGAATGAGGGGGGCGGCGGTCCTCACCCGCCGTTCCGGCTGTCCCCCGCCTCTTCGACGTACATGGACTCGATCAGGTCCAGATATTTCCCTTCGACGATGGCCCGGCGGACCTTAAGCGAAGGTGTGATCTCCCCTTTTTCAAGCTCGAAGTCGCGGCCGAGAAGGGCGAACTTCTTGATCCGCTCGTAGGAGGCGAGGAGAGGCGTCACCCTCTCGATCTCCTCCCTCATGAAGTCGACGATCCGGGCGTCACGGACGAGCTCGTCGCGGTCCCGGAAGGCGAGCTGACGCGACCGGGCGTAGGCCTCGAGCTTCTCGAACTCGGGGACGACCAGGGCCGAGACAAAGCGCTTCCGGTCGCCGACCACGACCGCGTTGGCGATGTACGGGCTCAGCTTGAGCAGGTTTTCGATGGGCTGGGGAGCGACGTTCTTCCCGCCCGAGGTCACGATGAGGTCCTTTTTACGGTCCGTGATCACGAGGAAGCCGTCTTCGTCCAGGTGACCGATGTCGCCCGTGTGGAACCAGCCGTCCTCGAAGACTTCGCGGGTCTCGGCCTCCTTTTTGTAGTAGCCCTTCATGATGTTCGGGCCGCGGGCCAGGATCTCGCCGTCCGGGGCGATGCGGATCTCGACCCCGGGGATGGGCCGGCCCACGGTCCCGAACTTGAGGGCCTCGAAGGTGTTGACGGAGAGTACGGGCGAGGTCTCGGTCAGCCCGTATCCCTCGAGGACGACCAGCCCCATGGCGTAGAAGAACTCGGCGATCTCCTTGGACAGGGGCGCGCCGCCCGAGACGAAAAACCGGACCCGGCCGCCCGTGCGGGAGATGATTTTCGAAAAGACGAGCTTTTGCGCCACCGCCCGCCGGAGCCGGAGCCCGGCCGGGACCGGCCGGCCGGCCAGTTTCCGCGCGCCGCAGCGCCGGCCGACCTTGACGGCCCAGAAAAAGACCCTCCGCCGCAGGGCGGAGCTGACGAGGACCTGGTCCATGACCTTCGTATAGATCTTCTCGAAGACGCGCGGCACGCTGACCATGATATGGGGACGGACCTCGAGGAGGTTCTGGGCGACAGACTCGACGCTTTCGGCGTAGGCGATCGTGCAGCCGGCATAGATATACGTGAAGGTAACCATCCGCTCGAGGACATGAGAGAGGGGGAGGAACGACAGGCAGACGTCTCTCTCCGTGAACTCGATGATCGTGCGGACCGTTTTGATGTTGCTCATGAAGTTGTCGTGGGCAAGGATGACGCCCTTCGGGACGCCCGTCGTTCCCGAGGTGTAGATCAGGGAGGCCGGGTCGCCGGGCTTGACCCGGGCGACGAGCTCGTCGAACAGGCCGGGGTGCGCGGCGTCGAGGGCTCTCCCCTTCTCCTCGAGATCGGCAAGGGACATCGCCCCGGCGGGGGCCGGGCCGTCGACGAGGACATAGTGAGCGACCTTGTTCAGACCGGCCCGCAGCGGTTCGATCTTCTTCCACTGCTCGGCGTTCGAAACGACAACGATCACCGCGTCGGAATCGTCGATGATGTAGCGGACCTGCTCGGACACCAGGGTCGTGTAGATCGGGACGGTCAGGCCGCCGGCGCACAGGGCGGCGAAGTCCGTCATCGTCCATTCGGGCCGGTTTTCGGAAAGGAGGCAGAGCTTGTCCCCCGCCCGGAAACCGATGGATTGCAGGCCCAGGCACAGCCGCCGGATCCGGTCGACGAACTCCCGCGTGGAAACCGGGGTGTAGCGCCCCTCCTTTTTGACGAGCAGGAGCCCGTCCTTGGGATACGACTGGATCGTGTTGGCCGGAATCTGCGCCAGGGTCGTGACCATATCACCCTCCACCGGGAAAGCGCCCTGATTTTAGAATCCCGCTCCCCCCCTGTCAAGAAGACTTTCGCCGCCGACGGCGGGGACGCAAAGACCGGGAGGATCAGACGTTGAAGGTCAGACGGCCCCGGAAAACGACGATTCTCGTCCGGGAGAACGTCAGCCGGACCTCCCATTCCCCTGGCATGACGACCGCGACCGGAAGGATATAGTCCCCCTTGGCGTCGAGTTTGAGAGGCACCTCTCCAGAATCATGGGCCCCCCGCATGGACGGCATGTCGGACCGGCCCGTGATATCGAGGTCCGAACCCCGCTTCCCGTCCTTGCCGAAAAGGCTCACCCTGAGGACGGCGGTCCCCATGCCGGGCGCCTTGTCGAACCCGTAGATGAAGTAGTTGACTTCGCCGATCCAGCACTTCTGCCCGGGCGACGGGAGGTCCTTGAACTCGGGCGCCTGAGCCTGGGGGCCGGAGGGTGTGATCCCCGGGGACTTACAGCAGGGCCGTGTCGGCTGGGCGGCGGCGAAGGAGGCCGCGAGGATGACGCTAAAACCGAGGCCGGCCGACGCCTTATATAGAGTCGTCATCGGCATTTCTCCTGACGTCCGCGAATTCACCGGAAGCCCAGCTGTTTCTATCATATCCGAGGCGTCAATCGCAAGCCCGGTCCTCCCCTGCTCCGGCCGGGCCCGGACGGACAACGGATGGAACGGAAGGCGGAAAATGCCGTCGCGGGGAAAACCCGGCTCGGCCCTGCCCCACGACGGTCCGGGCGCGCGACAGGACGGCGGAGCGGATGGGCATGGCCTTGTAATAGGACAGGAAGCGGTCGCCTTCGGCCGACGGCCGGAGCTCGAGGTTGTGCGCCCAGCGGTAGGAGATGGGCTGGTAGAGGAGTTCGGCCAGGACTTCGAAAGGACCGGCCGCGCCGCCGGTCTTCACTTCGTAGCGGACCCGGTCGCTTCCCCCCGTGAAATCCGCGTCCCCCGCGGCCGCGCCCTTCGGGGCGATGTCCGGCTCCGCCGTGGCCTTGTCGAAGCCGGCTGGCAGGAGCCGGTTGTCCTTGACGTAGTGGGAGGCCGCCAGCAGCACGGTCGTCACCTGCTCCTTCGGGTCCGCCAGGATCCCCTCGTAGATCTGGACGTCCTCGGCCCGGCGGATCTCGGCGTGATGCGGTTCGAAACGGGAGCCATCCGCGTCGTTGACGTTGCCCTCGATCGAGCCGTCGGCGTTCAGGCGCCCGGACTCGAAGACGACCTTTCCGGAGCCGTCGCGGACCGTGAAATGGATCCAGGCCCGGCGCGAAGGGTAGGCCGTCGGCAGCTTGTGGCCGGCCAGGTTCGCCACGGAGACGTCAATGAGGAGGACGTCGTTGGAGACCACGGCGTTTCCGAACGAGATCTCCGCCGCCTCGCCCTCGAGATGCGAGACGGTGCGGAGCGCCGCTCCTTCCAGGTCTGGAGAGGGCGCGTTCACTCCGAGAGGGGCGCGATACAGGCCGAGAAGCCGCTGGATGAGGAAATTCCCGCCGACGAAAACGTGCCGCGCAAAGCCGTCGCGGGGCCGGCCAACGATCCCCGTGATCGGAGTCTCGCCGTCGACGGCCGGCATGTGGCAGGACTGGCACGACCGGTCGTCCGAGTAGGCGCTGTGCCGCCATTCGAGGTAGGGCACCTGCTCGGGCAGCATCCCGACGACTTCCGACCTGTCGTCGAGCGCGTGCGTATAGAGGGTGTGGCAAGTGGCGCAAAGCTCGGAGCTCCGGACGTGATCGGCCTTATCCGGGCGGAACCCGGTCGAAGAGAGCATGAGGCCCGCCCGGCCCTCGTCCGTGTCGAAAGGCCCGAATTCGCGCCGTTTCCCGGCCGCCGTCGTCGTGTCCACGACGAAGCCCGCCGTGAAGCTCGCGCGCGTGCCGAGCTTGTCGGCGCGGACTTGGTGGCACATGGAGCAGGACACGCCGTCGGCCGCCAGCGCGTCCGCCTCGGTCTTCAGCCGGTAGACGGGGAGATGGGCGAAGACCCGGCCAATCATCCCCCGGGCCACGGCGTCGGTGCGGGCCATGGGCATGTGGCAGGCGGCGCACTCGTTCTCAATCTCCGCTCCGGCCGGCGCGTGCTCCAGGGTTTCACGCCGGATCGAGGCCTGCCAGTACGGGTCGCGCGAGGAGTTGGCCATCATGGTCGTGCCCCAGGCCGTGCCGATCGAGACGTCCTCTCCCGACGGGGTCACGATTCCATTGTGGCAGGCGACGCACCGGTCCGATGTGAGAAAGAGCCGAGGCAGCTTCGGGGCGGCCGCGACGGTCAAAGCGAGGCCGGCAATGAGGACGGTCACCGTGCGGCGCGTCATCGTTCTACCACCCTTCGAAGAGTCCGCCGTCGAACCAGTCCCAGAGAACGCAGGCCAGGAACTCGACGTTCCGCCCGGCGGCGCTGTTCATGGGAATACGGGCTCCGATATCGAACATGACGTGACGTCTCTTGCTGAGAGTAACGTGGAGCTGGGGCACGATGTTCCAGGTCGTCTCCCCGCCGCTCGCAAGCTCCCGGGCCGCGAGGAGCTCGACCATCGGGGACCAGACGCGCCCCCACCGGTCTTCGACGAAACTCCGGCCCAGCCCGATCCTCAGATAGGCTTCGCTCGGCGCTTTGGAGGTCCGGAAGGGCAGCTCCGCGCCGGTCTGCCCCTGAAGGAAGAACCCGGCCGGAAGGGCCTGACCGTAGAGGACGAAAGGCTCGGCGATGAAAGTGCCGGTCCCGAACCCGGAGGCCTCGTTCCCGGTGGGCACCGTTATCTCGGCCCCGGCGCTGAGGATCGACCTGCGCTCCAGGTTGTGAAAGATGACGGTTTTGAAGGCCGCGGACACGTCGCCCAGGCTCGACACCCAATCAGCGCCCTGCCCCGGGGCGGCCGGGCGGGCGCGGCTCCAGCCGAACGGCACCAGGATCTCGTACTGGCTTCCGGCTCCGATCCTCTGCTCGTAGAAGACCTGCCCCGTGATCGTACCGAACTGGTCGGCGCCGGAGGCGGCGAAAACGAGCTCGTTTTCGGGGAAGGCCTTTTCGGTGAAGAAGGCGCGAGGGAAGTTGAGCTCCCCCCGAGGCCAGCCCGCCTCCGGATTGAAGCCCCGGAGATACTCCACGACGAGGCGGATCTCTTCATCCGACAGCACGCCCCCGAAAGCCGGCATCAACTCCGGAAAACCGCGGACGCGGCCGCCCATGTGGATGATCGCCTCCCAGTCGCTGTTCGGCTCCGCCGTCGTGAAGGCGGGCTTGGTGAAGTCCGGGAGCGGCTCGTCGAACCCGACGACGCTCCTCGAGGCGCCCTTCCCGTCAGCGCCGTGGCAGACAACGCAGGCATAGAGAAAGACGTCCCGGCCGGTGCGCAGGCCCGCCTGTCCGGCGCCCGGGCCCGCCGGCGGCCCCGCGGGAAGCGGCGCGGCGAGCCGGATGACGGCGGCGGCCAGAGCGGCCAGGCTCCCGATGCACCCGGAAAAGCGGACATACGCCCTCATGAAACTCTTCCCATCGTGGGGATCCCTCTCGGCACCCGCAAAATACCCTCGTCCCGGCGCGAAGTCAAACGATCCCCGTCCGGGGCGCGGAGATTCTATTTTTTTTCGGGGCTTTCGGACCTCCGCGCGCCCGTCTTGGGGTCGAACACGGCGTTGCGAAGAAACTGTTCCGTCGTCCACGGCGGCTCGCCGCCGCTGAGATATTCGTGGAACCATTCCAGGTGCGCCGTGTAGTACAGCGCCATCTCATACCAGCTCGGCCAGTGGCCGGCGTTCGCATAAATGATCAGCCGGGACGGGACGTTCATTTTTTGAAGCGCGGTGAAAAACTCAAGCGACTGGGTGTAGGGCACGCGGAAATCCCGCTCGCCGGAGATGACGAGGCATGGCGTCCGGAAATTCTTGACCGCGTTCGAAGGCGACCACTTCTGATACAGATCCGAGCTCCACGGCTGTCCTTTCAGGTCCCACTCCGGGAACCACAGCTCCTCCGTGGCCCCGTAGAAAGCGGGGAGGTCGTAGAGGCCCATCATGGAGGCGATGGCCTTGAATCGCTTCGTGTGCCCCTCGAACCAGTCCATCATGTAGCCGCCGTAGGACCAGCCCATGGCGCCCATCCGGCGGGCATCGACATAGGGGAGCTTCTCGAGGGCGTCGGTCACCTTCATCAGGTCCTGGAAAACCTCGCCGCCGTAATCGCCCGAGATCTCCGCCGTGAAGGCCTGTCCGTATCCCGTCGAACCGTGCGGGTTGGCGAAGGCCACGACATAGCCGGCGCCGGGATACACCTGCCAGTCGCCCCGGAAGGAGTCTTCCCACTGCTGCTGCGGCCCGCCGTGGACGTTGAGGATCAGGGGATATTTCCGGGCCGGGTCGAAACCATGCGGCTTGACGATGAAGACCTCGATCTTCGCCCCGCCGGCGCCCTCCACCCACATCGTCTCCGCAGGCCGGATGTCGACCTCCTGCCGCAGCTCCGCATTGAAATGGGTCAGCGGCTGCGGCGTCGAGGCTTTCCCATTATCGACGGCCGCGGCGTAGATCTCCGCGGGCTGGCCGACGGAGCGCCGGATGAAGACAATCTCCCGGCCGCCTGGCAGAAGCTCGTAGTCGTCGATAGTCGCGCCCGCGAGCACGGCGGAGATAGCGCGGGACCCGACGTCGAGACGGTAGAGCGGCGTCCGCCCCTCGACTTCCGCCTCGAAGATGAGGGACCGGGAATCATCCGCCCAGCGGAAGTCGTCGATCCAGTTGCGGAACGACTCGGTCAGAACGGTGGATTTCCTCGTGGAGCGGTCGTAGAGCGCGAGGCGAAACAAGTCCGACTCGTAGTCCGGCTGCTCCTGGAGGCGGTAGGCGATGGATCTTCCGTCAGGGGAAAACCTTGGGCTGCCGTCGTAAGCCGGGTTGGAGGCTGTGATGTTGACGGGCCGCGGCACGGCGTCCCCGAGGGAGATGAGCCACAGGTCGCTGTTGGTGGACGACTCGGGATGAGGGTCATGATTGGACTGGTACACGAATTCCTTTCCGTCCGGGGAGAAGGCGTATCCCGCCGGGCCGCTGAGCTCAAAGGGAGGGGAGTCGAAATCGCCGGGCGTGAGGTCGCGCACCTCGCCGCCGGGAACGCGCGCAAGAAGGATGTGGGTGCGCGTGCCGTCCTTCCATTCGGTCCAGTGGCGGTACAGCAACTGATCGGCCATGTGGGCCCGCAGCGGCCCCGCGTGCCAGGTCTCGTCGATCTTCCTGTTCGCGGCGTCGTCGGCGCCGCTTTCGGGATAGACGGTCGAGGCGAAGGCGATGGCCGAGCCGTCCGGCGCCCAGACCGGTTCCGAAACGCCCGTCGACAGGTGCGTCAGCGGCCGCGCCTCGCCGCCCGCAAGCGACAAGAGATAGAGATTCTCCTCGCCGTCGCGGCGGCTGACGAAGGAGAGCCACCGGCCGTCCGGCGAGAACCGCGGCGCGGACTCCCCGGTCTCGCCACGGGTCAACTGGCGCTCGTCCGAGCCGTCGGCGCGCATGATCCAGACGTGGCTCGTCCGCTTCGCCCGTGGCAGGTCCGTCGTCGACACAACGAAGGCGACCCAGCGGCCGTCCGGAGAGACCTGAAGGTCGGAGACGCCCTTGACGCGATACAGGTCTTCAATCGTGAACGCCCGTCCGGCGGCCCGGGAGGTGCCGGCCAGCACGAGGGAAAAAACGATGAAAACGAAAAGCCTCTTGTTCATGATGAGCCTCTCGATGCCCGCTTCCCGATAGAGACCGATGATAGTCCCGCCCCCGGGCAGGAGTCAAGGACCCCGGCAGGGCTCCGCGCCATTGACACGGGGCCTCGCCGTAAATATCATCGGTCCGCGAGGCGTAAGCGCCGAGCGAATCACCGGAAAAAAAGGCGTGAGAGTTGAAGAAAGCGGCGGTTGTAATCCTGTTCTTCAGCTTGATGCTCTTCCCGGCGAGCATCGCCAAGACCCAGAGCCTTCAGGCCCAATCCTCTCTCAGGGTCAAGATCATCCGGGACTATCCCGACCTGATGGAAGGGAAGATCAACAAGTGGCTCGGGAAGAACGGCGGCGTCACCATCGAGCGCATCGACGTCGTGCCGGACGCAACGAACGGCCGCGTGCCGATGATGGTCTTCCTCTGGTTCAGGAACAAGCCGTAGGTTGCAACGCATGAGCCAGCGGCGGCTTTGCGGCCGCGAACGTCAACTCGGGTGACGGAAAATCCGATCGACGACCGCAGGCTCGGTCATAAAGGCCACGACCTTCATCCTCCCGCCACAGCGGGGGCAGACGAGCGGATCAACATCAGAGAATTTGCGGATCATCTCCGCCCAGCCCTTGAAAGGCCGCGGCGGCAGGCCCTCCTCGATCAGGCCCAGGACCGCGGGGACGCGGTTCGCCTTCCTGACCTTGCCCCGGTGGACGTTGGCGTGGAGCCCGTAGTCGCTGAGCAAGCCCTTGTCCACGAGAAGCTTGAGCACCTCCCGGCAGAAGATCCCCCCCCCCAGTCGCACGTCGTCCAGCCGCGGCAGCCTGCGGAAGAGCCCGGCCCGGTCCACCCCGCCCTCGGTCACCAGAAGATGGAGATGCGGGTGGAAGTTGATGCGGTCGCCGAAAGTCTGGACGGCGACAACGACGCCCGGGACGAGCTCTTCGCCCGCCGGGGGCCTTAAAATAGACCGTCAGGGCCCGAACCGCCGCCCGGCAGAGCTCCCCCAGGAGCCGGCGCCGGAACTTGAAGAAGGTCCGCGGCGTCTTGGGGATGGTGAAGACGACTTGGCGGTCAGGAATATCCAGGAACGTTCTTGTCCAAACGCTCCTTCAGGACCTCGCGCAGCCCGGAGATGGCCAGCGGCCCCGTCAATCCCGGCCAGACCTTGTTGTCGTCGAAGATGAGGAGATTGTGCGGATCGCCGATCTCGCTGCGCACCGTGCCGTGGGTGACGCCGAAGATGACGACCTCTTTGGCTCTCAGGATCTTGAACAAGGGAGAGTCGACACGGCCGGCCAAGAAATAATCGTCATGGGGGGCGATCGCCGCCACCAGGCCCTCGGGCTCGAAGCTGTCGGGCTCCCGGGCCTGGAGATAGTCGACCAGCAGCCGCATGCTTGCCGGATTCCAGCAGAAACCGACATCATCGCGGATCGGGCGCGCCTCTTGGCCGCCAGTGCCGAAAAGGCCAGGAGCACGGCCGATATACCGCCAAGGCTTTCATGTTTGTCCTCCGTCAAAGCGAGGATAGTCGGGGCCTAGGTCGAAGTCATTGGCCGGCGCCGCAAGGCCTTGTCGATGTCCCGGAGGCGCCTTGTTTTATAAGATCGAGTCTCTTCTGGGCTTCGGCGTTTCCCTGGTTGGCGGCCAGCTGATACCACTTTTTGGCCTGAGCGACGTCTTTAACGACCCCTTGGCCAATTTCGTACATACGTCCAAGGAAGTATTGGGCGGTGGCATCTCCTTGGTCGGCGCCCTTGCGCAGCCAGTTCAAGGCTTCCTGATCGTCTCTCGCCACACCCATGCCGAGGGCGTACTTGGCCCCGATAGCGGTCTGAGCGATGGCGTCTCCCTGCTCGGCGGCTTGGCGATACCATTTGGCGGCTTCGCCGTAATCCCTGGCGACGCCGTCTCCCGTTTCATACCTGAATCCAAGATTGACTTGGGCTATGGCGTCGCCATGTTCGGCTTTTTCCCGAAGCGCTTGGATCTTGGGATCGGGCGGTTGCTGAGAGATCAGGAACGGAGCGGGAGCCGCGAACAGTAAGAACGCCGATAGCCCTATTATGATCGTTGTTTTCATGATTTGCCTTTCACATCCCCGATATCATTCTAACAATGGAGCGGAGCATCGATGATTGGGGGCCTGTCAACGTTCGGCTTCGCCCGGGAAATGGAGGATGCCCCCGCTCAGCTCTCCTTGACCTTGGCGATGGAGCAGACGCGGTCCTTGTCCTCGAGGTTGATGATGCGCACGCCCTGCGTGGCCCGGCCCGAAGAGCGCACTTGCGTGGTCGGGATGCCGATGACCTTGCCCTCGACGGTGATGACGAGGAGGTCCTCCTCGTTGATCCCGACCATGGCCAGGGCGTGGCCGACCTTCGGCGTGACGCGGAGGTTCAGGACGCCCTGCCCGCCGCGGTGCTTGACGGGGTACATTTCCGCGGCCGTCTTCTTGCCGTAGCCGCGCTCGGTCGCCGTGAAGATGAACTTGTCCTCCGCGCCGACGACGATCATGCCGATGACCCGGTCCTTGGGCTTGAGCCGGATGCCGCGAACACCCGCGGCGGACCGGCCCATGGGCCTGACGTCGGACTCCTTGAACTGGAGGGCCCGGCCGAGCCTCGTTCCGATGACGATGGTGTTCTTGCCGCCCGAGATCTGGGCCGAGAACAGCTCCGATTTCGGCCTGATGTTCATGGCCAGGATCCCGCCCCGGCGGACGTTCTTGAACTCGCTGAGGCGCGTCTTCTTGATGATGCCGTCGGTCGTCAGCATGACCACGAACTGGTTCTCTCTGAACTCCTTGACGGCGACGATCGAGGCCGTCTTCTCCCCCGGTTGGAACTCGACGAGGTTGGCGATGGGCTTGCCCCGCCCCGCGACGCCCACGTCGGGCACATCCAAGGCCTTGAGCCAGTAGAGGCGCCCCTGGTTGGTGAAAACGAGGAGGTAGCTGTGGGTCGAGCAGACATAGAGGTCCTCGACGACGTCCTCGGCCTTCATTTCGATGCCCCGGCGGCCCTTGCCGCCCCGGGACTGGAACCTGTAGGACGTCAGCGAGGTCCGCTTAATATAGCCGCTCGAGGTGTAGACGATGGCGACGTCCTCTTCCTTGACCAGGTCCTCGGGCCGGAGCTCGGAGACGGCCTCGTCGCGGACCTCGGTCCGCCGCTCGTCGCCGTACTCCTCCTTGACCTCCTTGAGCTCCCTGACGATGATGGCGTAGACGAGCCGCTCGTCCTTGAGGATGCGGCGGAGCTCGGTGATCTTTTTCTTGAGCTCGGCGTACTCCTGCTGGATCTTCTCCCGTTCGAGTTTGGTTAGGCGCTGGAGGGGCATGTCAAGGATGGCCTGGGCCTGGATCTGGGTCAGGCGGAAGCGCTCCATCAGCCCGCGCCGCGCCTCCTCGACGTTGGCCGACGCCCGGATGAGCTTGATAACGGCGTCGAGGTTGTCCAGGCAGATGACCAGACCTTCCAAAATGTGGGCTCGCTCCTCGGCCTTGCGCAGTTCGAAGCGCGTCCGCCGCAGGACGACCTCCTTGCGGTGGGCGATGAAGTATTTCATCATGTCGACGAGGCCCAGGGTCTTGGGCTGCTTGTCGACGATGGCCAGCATGATGATGCCGAAGGAGATCTGCAGCTGGGTGTGCTTGTAGAGATTGTTGAGGATGATCTCGGGGAGCTCCCCTTTCTTGACCTCGACGACGATGCGCATGCCCTCGCGGTCGGACTCGTCGCGGATGTCGGCGACGCCCTCGATCCGCTTCTCGTTGACGAGCTGGGCGATCGATTCGAGGAGCCGGGACTTGTTCACCTGGTAGGGGATCTCGGTGATGACGATCTTGTCCTTCTCCCCCTTGGCGCCTCTCTCGATGACCGTCTTGGCCCGCAGGTGGATGACGCCCTTGCCGTCCTTGTAGGCGTCAAGGAAGCCCTGGCGGCCGTAGATGATGCCGCCCGTCGGGAAGTCCGGGCCCTGGACGTGCTTGAGGACGTCCTTGAGGGTCGCGTTCGGGTGCTCGATGAGGTGGATGACGCCGTTGCAGACCTCGGCGAGGTTGTGGGGCGGGATGTTCGTGGCCATGCCGACGGCAATGCCGTTGCCGCCGTTGACGAGGAGGTTCGGGAACTTCGAGGGCAGGACCTCGGGCATGGCCAGGCTCTCGTCGTAGTTCGGGATGAAGTTGACCGTCTCCTTGTCGATGTCGGCCATGAGCTCGTGAGCAAGCTTCTTCAGCCGGACCTCGGTGTAGCGCATGGCCGCCGGCGGGTCGCCGTCGACCGAGCCGAAGTTCCCCTGGCCGTCGACGAGGATATAACGCAGGCTGAAGTCCTGGGCCATGCGGACCAGGGTGTCGTAGGCGGCCTGGTCGCCGTGGGGATGGTACTTGCCGATGACGTCGCCGACAATGCGGGCCGACTTCCTGTAGGGCTTGTTGTAGTGGGTGCCGCTCTCGTACATCGCGTAGAGGACGCGGCGGTGGACGGGCTTGAGGCCGTCCTTGATGTCGGGGATGGCCCGGCCGATGATGACGCTCATGGCGTAGTCGAGGTAGGACCGGCGCATCTCCTCCTCGAGGTTGACGACCGGGAAGCGTTCTTTCGGCTCTTTCGCTTCGCTGTCCATGGGAGCTCCTTCGGAGGCCCGCTTCCGGGCGCGGTCGTCAGACATCGAGGTTCAGGGCTTCCAGGGCGTTGGTCTCGATGAACTTCCGGCGCTCGTCGACCTCGTCGCCCATGAGGATGCCGAAGATGCGGTCGGCCTCGGCCGCGTCGACGACGGAGACCTTGAGGAGGGAGCGGCGCTCCGGGTCCATGGTCGTCTCCCAGAGCTGCGCCGGGGTCATCTCGCCGAGGCCCTTGTAGCGCTGAACGGAGATGCCCTTCTTGCCGCGCTCGAAGAGGTAGTCGAGGAGCTTGTTCTCGTTCTCCAGGATCTGCTTCTCTGCGCCGTCGCCGTTGGTCAGGACCGCGTAGGGGCCTTTGACGTCCTCGAGCTCCTGGGTGATGCGGTAGAGGTTCTTGTACTCGGCCGAGGTGACGAGGTCCATGCCGATCCTGCCGTTGGCCGAGAGGCCGTTGAGCTGGTAGCCGAACTCGATCTCGAAGACGCCGTACTCCTCGTCCCGGCCGAGCTTTGTCGTGAAGCCCTTCTCGGCGACGAGCTTCATGATCTTCTCGACGTTCTTCTTGCCGCTCAGGAACTCCTGGCCATCGACGCCGTTGCGGATGAGGAGGTCGATGAGGAAGAGGGGGTAGTTCTTGCGCTCGAAGAACTGGGCGTAGCTTTTTTTGGCCATGAGGTTGCGGAAGAATTTGCGGAATTTCTCCCCCTCCAGGACCTCTTTGCGGTGGCCGGCCCGGACCTTGAACTCCTCGGAGATCTTGCGGACCATGAATTTCTCGTAGTCGCGCTCGTCCTTGAGGTACTGGACGTCCCGGCCGCGGGTGACCTTGTAGAGCGGCGGCTGGGCGATGTAGAGGTGCCCCTGCTCGATGAGCCGGGTCGCCTGGCGGTAAAAGAAGGTCATGAGGAGGGTTCGGATGTGGGAGCCGTCGACATCGGCGTCGGTCATCATGATGACCTTGTGGTAGCGGAGCTTAGCCAGTTTGTCCTCGCTGTCTTCGATGCCGATGCCCAGAGCGGCGAACATCGTCCCGATCTCCTCGTTCTTGATGATCTTATCGAAGCGCGACTTCTCCACGTTGAGGATCTTGCCGCGCAGGGGGAGGATGGCCTGGAAGCGGCGGTCCCGGCCCTGCTTGGCCGAGCCGCCGGCGGAATCGCCCTCGACGATGAAGATCTCGGAGCTCGCCGGGTCGCGGTCCTGGCAGTCGGCCAGCTTGCCGGGCAGGGACGTCGATTCGAGGATGCCCTTGCGGCGGGCCAGCTCGCGGGCCTTGCGGGCGGCTTCGCGGGCCCGGGCCGCGTCGATGATCTTCAGGACGACCTTCTTGGCGACCGCCGGGTTCTCCTCGAGGTAGGCGGACAGCTGCTCGTTGACGATCGACTCGACAATGCCCTTGACCTCGGAGTTGCCGAGCTTCGTCTTGGTCTGGCCCTCGAACTGCGGGTCGCGGAGCTTGATCGATAGGACCGCGATCAGACCCTCGCGGCAGTCGTCGCCGGTGATGTTTTCGCTGAGGTCCTTAAGAAGGTTGTGGGAGCTGGCGTAGGTGTTGAGGGAACGGGTCAGGGCCGCCTTGAACCCGATGAGGTGAGTGCCGCCCTCGGTCGTGTTGATGTTGTTGACGAACGAGTAAATCGTCTCCGCGTAAGACATGTTGTACTGGAGGGCGAGGTCGACGAAGACGCTCTCCCGCTCGCCCTCGAACAGGATGGGCTTGGGGTTGATCGGCTGCTTGTTCTGGTTGAGGTACTCGACGAACTCGCGGATGCCGCCCTTGTACTGGAATTCGTGGGATTTGTTGGTCCGCTCGTCGGTGATGGTGATTTTGAGGCCTTTGTTGAGGAAGGACAGCTCGCGGAGGCGCTGGGCCAGGATTTCGAAGCTGTATTCGGTCTCCTCGAAGATTTCGTCGTCGGGCCAGAAGGTGACCTTCGTCCCCGTCTTCGTGGTCTTGCCGATCCGCTTGAGCGGGGCCAGCGCGTTTCCCCGCTCGTAGCTCTGGGTAAAGATGCCGCCGTCGCGTTTGACCTCGAGGTCGAGCCGCTTGGATAGGGCGTTGACGACGGAGACGCCGACGCCGTGGAGGCCGCCGGAGACTTTGTAGCTCTTCTGGTCGAACTTGCCGCCGGCGTGGAGCATGGTCATGACGACCTCGGCCGCCGACTTCTTCTCCTTCTTGTGCTGTTCGACGGGGATGCCGCGGCCGTTGTCAACGACCGTGATCGAGTCGTCGACGTGGATGAGGACGTCGATCTGCGTGCAGCAGCCGGCCAGGGCCTCGTCGACGCTGTTGTCGACGACTTCATAGACGAGGTGGTGGAGGCCCTCCGGGCCGGTGCTTCCGATGTACATGGCCGGCCGCTTCCGCACGGCTTCGAGGCCTTTCAGGACCTTGATGCTTTCCGCCGTATATTTTTGTTCCTTCATGTCCGTCCGCTTTGAAAAAAAATAGGCATTGCCGGGGCGGCAAAATGCTCTCTGCCGATGGGCATTTTCCGAGAAAATATTATAGCAAAAAAGGGCCCCCAAAGCAACGGAATTTTTCCAAATCCTGATAAATTTATTTTGTTGTATATCAATAATATAGAACCCCTGCGCCGCAGCCGCAACCGGCCGTGTTCCGGGGACATGAGAGAGGACGCCGCGGAGGCCCGTTTTTTCTCAAAGTTAGGGGCCGCCGGGGAGGCCGGAAACGGCCGCCGGACGGGACCGCCGCCGGCAGGCGCCCCGGCCCCGGATGGGGTCGCGCGCTCCGTTCTTTTTTGATATAATCGCGGCGCCATGCCGGCCAATCTCCCGCCCGAATACCACGCCATCGAGAAGGAGCTGCGCACGGCCCGCACCCCCCAGGAAAAGATCGGCATCTATGAGCGCCTGATCGCCGTCATCCCCCATCACAAGGGGACGGACAAGCTCATCGCCATGTACCGGGCCAAGATCGCCAAGGCCCGCGAGGACATGCAGCGACGGCCGACGACGGCCAAGCACGCGCCGGTGTTCAAGATCGAGAGGTCCGGAGCCGGTCAGGTCGTCCTCGCGGGGCCGCCGAACGCCGGAAAATCGCTCCTCGTCAAGGCCCTGACTGGGGCCGAGCCAGAGGTCGCCGACTATCCGTTCACGACCCGATCCCCCGCCCCCTACATGATGCCCTTCGAGAACATCCAGATTCAGCTTGTCGACACGCCGCCCGTGACGGCCGAATTCATGGAGACCTGGTTCCCCGAGCTGGTCAAGATGGCCGACGCCGTCCTGTTCGTGGCCGACCTGGCCGACCCGGCCGCCGTCGGCCTCCTCGACGCCCTAATGAAGAAGCTCAACGAGCGGAAAGTGGAATTCGTGAGCGCCGACGCGGACATCGCGCCCGAGCGTTTCCCGCTCCTCAAGAGGGCGGCCATCGCCGCCAACAAGATCGACACCGAGGGCGCCGCGGCCCGCCTCGAGGAGCTCGCGGTCCTTCTCGAAAGCCCGATCGAGAAGATCCCGGTGTCCGCCCTTTCCGGACGCGGCCTCGAGGACATCCGGCGGACGGTCTTCGGCCTCCTTCACGCCGTGCGGATTTACAGCAAAGTGCCGGGCAGGAAGGCCGACCACACCTCTCCCTTCAGCCTGCGGAAGGGCATCACGGTCATCGAGATGGCCCGCGCTGTCCATAAGGACTTCGCGGAGAAGCTCGCCTTCGCCCGCGTCTGGAGCCGGGACGGGCGGCTCGAGGGTCTGCGCGTCACCCGCGACTACGTCCTCGCCGACGAGGACGTCGTCGAGCTCCACATCTGAGCGGCTCTCCAGCGGTGACCTTCGTCACCGCTAAATGAAATGCCTCCCGCCGCTCGAACGGTTGCGGAAAATCAATTCGTCCGAAAATTGAGCGAGGCCTGGCCGTTCATGTCCATCATGGACATGAATAAGAGTCGGCCGATGTCCTCCATGATTTCCGGCGTGATCACATCCATGTTGTCGTGTGGCGTATGGTACGTGGGACGGCCGGGGTTGAAGCCGTACGAGCTGAATGTCAGCGCCGGCACGCCCTTCCAGAAGAACCAGGCCGAGTCCTGCCGCGGCCGGCCGGGATACTCGGCGGGGCCGGTCGTCAGCGTGCGGTGGACGTAAGTGTTGTTGGCCTTCTCGACGTAGCTCCAAAAACCCGGGTACGTCGTCCCCCCGGAAGCGGTGATCTTATCGCCGCTGCCGGGACCCTCCATGTTGATAAAGACGACGGTCTTGTCGAGCGGGAACACCGGGTGTTCGGTGTAGAAGCGCGACCCCTGACAGCCCTGCTCCTCGCTCTGTTCCTCGCTGCCGAAGAAGATGAAGGCTACGGTGCGCTTCGGCCGCACGGCGCATTTCGCCATCGCCTCGGCGACGCCCATGCCGACGGCCACGGCCGTCGCGTTGTCGTTGGCCCCGGGCATGATCTCCCACATCCGGCCGAGATGGTCGAGGTGGCCGGCGACGATGATGACCTGGTCCCTGAGCTGCGGGTCGGTGCCCGGGATGACGCCGATGACGTTGAAGCCGACGCCGTCGGGATGGTGCTCGGTGACGTTCTTGATGTAGAAGGTCTTGCCGGTATCGAACGAATGCGGCTTGAGCTCCTTGCGGATCCGGGCCACGATCTCCTCGTGGTTCCGGCCCGTGCCGGCAAAAACGTCGGCGACGACGGCCGCGCCGACATGGTGGTAGATGAACCCTTCCGCGTAGGCGTTGTTGGGGTTGCCGATGGGCCCGTAGTTGTAGAGCATGCCCGCGGCGCCGTGGGCGACGGCGTTTTTGAGCTTGTACTGGTGGAACGAATAGGGCCGCCACTTCATGAACAGGACCATGGTCTTCGGCTCCGGGTCGACCGGGACCTCGCGTTCCATGAGGACGATCTTGCCCTTGACGTCCACGCCCTTGTAGTCGTCATAGCCGAGCTCGGGCGCCGTGACCCCGTAGCCGACATAAACGACGTCCGCCGTCAGTTCCCCCGAGCCCGATGTTCCGCCGGGGATGAACTCGTCCTCGTAGCGGTAGGATTTTTTGATGATGTCCTTGCCCTGCGGGATCAGCATGACGCACTCGCCGCCCGGGAAGACCCGGGTGTAGGGATTGGGGAAGTGCTGACGGTAGGTCCCGTTGTCGCCGCCGGGCCGGACGCCCCATTTCTGAAGATAGGATTCGACCCATATCGCGGCCTCTTCGAACTCCTTCGTCCCGGTCAGGCGGCCGCCGAACTCATCCGAAGTGAGCTTCTGAACATAGCCGTAAAGGACGTTGCTCGAAATGAGGTGCATGGCCTCGACGATCTTCGATTGATCGTCCGGGGCCTTCGGCGCGACCTGGGCCCCCAGGCTGAGCAGGCCGGACAGGGCCAGCAGAACGGCCAGGGCCGTCAAGAAGCGGAGCTTTTTCATATCGCCCTCCTCCGGAAATTATCGCAGGGCCTATCTTAATGAATCGCCGCCGCGAAAGGCAAGCGCCAAACCGTGGCCTCACCGCTCATGAGAAGGCCCAGGGGAGCGGTCAGAACGTGATTAAGCGGTTATTCCCTTCCCGACGCATGAGGAAGAGCGGATGAGTGGCACGGTGCCAGTCCCCGCCCACCCCCAGCGGAGCTGGGCGCTCTGGCGCCAACAAGAGCAACAACGCCGCCAAACGTCATGGCGAAGCCAAGCGAGGGCGGGCGGAAGCGCCACCGAAAGCGGGCGAGGCATGACCCAAGGACTGAGGTGCGATGCGCAGGGAGCGACAGCGCGGGGGATAAGGGTGGTCCTGAGACCCCAGAAGAGAATGCCGTGTCTGGGTATGCCGGGTGGGCGGTTGATTTGGCCGGGCGATTCTGCTATCGTGCTTTTTCCAGACTCTGAAATCCAAAGGAGGTCCCGATGACCAGACAAATCCTTTCGGCCCTGTTCGCGGCGGGCTTATTGCTGGCCGGCCTGGCCGTCGCCCAGACGCCGGCGACGACGAAGGTCCTCATGACGACGAGCAAGGGCGACATCACGATCGAGCTCTACCCGGCCAAGGCGCCGGTCACGGTCAAGAATTTTCTGTCCTACGTCAGGGAAAAGTATTACGACGGGACGATCTTCCACCGCGTCATCCCGAACTTCATGATCCAGGGCGGAGGGCTGACGGCGGAGCTCCACGAGAAAACCTCCCGGACGCCGATTAAGAACGAGGCGGCCAACGGCCTCGAGAACCTTCGCGGCACAATCGCCATGGCCCGTACGTCCGATGTGGACAGCGCGACTTGCCAGTTCTTCATCAACCTCGTGGACAATCCCAATCTCAACCACAAGGACGATACCCCCGACGGCTTCGGCTATTGCGTCTTCGGCAAGGTCGTCTCGGGCATGGACGTCGTGGACGCGATCGCCAAGGTCAGGACCGGGACAAGGCACGGCATGGGCGATGTCCCCCTGGAGCCGGTCACCATCCTCTCCGTTCAGGTCCTCGGCGGGAAATAAGGCCGGCCAAGGGCCCTCGTTCCGCCGGGAATAGGGTGCGGGCCCATGTTCGATTGGATCTTCTCCTTCATCCACCTGGGCGGCCTGCTGGCCATCCTGGGGTACGCGGTCTATTCCCTCGTCCGGGGGAGCGTGTACCGGGCCGCCCTGATCCTCGTTCTTCTCGCCGCCTATTATTATTTCGTGCTCTATAAGGCCGTTCTCAGGGAGATCGCCCGCCGCCGGAGCCTCCGCTCGGGGAAATAGGGGCCCCGCATTTACTTTTCCGGCCGATGGGTCTATCATTTCCGGTGGATATTTTTAAAAAGACGGCACGGCCATGAGAATCGCCAAAGACGGTCTCGCTCTCATCCTGGGCTGGCTCGGTTGTATGTTCGGGTTTCTGGCGCTGCACTGGTGGTCTCCGGCCGTCCTGTTCTTCCTGCTCGCCGCGGCCTCCGCGTTCTTCTTCCGAGACCCCCGCCGGACGCCGCCCGAGGGCGAGCACCTCCTCGTCTCCCCGGCCGACGGCAAGGTCCTGGGCGTCGAGGACCTCCCCTCTCACCCCGAGCTCGAAGGGCCGGTTAGGAAGATCACAATCTTCCTGTCCCTTCTCGACGTCCACCTCGTCCGCTCGCCTCTCGCCGCGACCGTGGCCAAGATGGAATACCGGCCGGGGAAGTTCCTTCGGGCGAACAGGCCCGAGGCCGGCGAGCTCAACGAGTCCAACACGCTCGTCCTGAGGGGGGAGCGGCTGTCGCTGGTCATGAAAGAGAGCGTCGGCGTCGCCGCTCGACGGATCAAGTCTTTCATCAGGACGGGGCAGGCCCTTGCCCGGGGGCAGAAGATCGGCCTCATGTATTTCGGCTCGCGGGTGGAGATCACCCTCCCCCGGGCCGCCGTCATAAAAACCGGTCCGAACGCCAAGGTGAGGGCCGGCGAGTCCGTCATCGCGGAGGTCCAGCCATGAGCGGCAAGCCGATCCGGCTGCAAAAGGGCATTTTCCTCGTGCCGAGCCTTCTTACGCTGGCCAACCTGTTCGCCGGCTTCATGAGCGTCCTCCGGACCTTTCACGGGCGATACAGGATGGCCGCGCTCTGGATCATCGTGGCGGCCATTATGGACGGCATGGACGGGCTCGTGGCCCGGGCCATGAAAACGCCGTCGGACTTCGGGATCGAGCTCGATTCCCTCGCCGACTCCGTCTCGTTCGGCCTCGCGACCTCCGTCCTCCTCTATTTTTGGGGGATGGAGCTGGCCGGCTCGCCCGCCATCTTCTTTTGCTTCCTATTCCTGACGGCGGGCGTTCTCCGGCTGGCCAGGTACAACGTCCGGACGCGCGTCCAGCCCGACCGGAAACACTACGAGGGTCTGACCGTGCCCTCGGCGGCCATCTTCATGAGCTCGCTCGTCGTCTTCCACCCGACGCCCCTGGGATCGCGGGAGCTGGCCTTCCTTCTGGCGCTCGTCACCGTGCTCATCGCCCTCTGCATGGTCAGCACCTTCCCCTACCGCAATTACATGAAAGTCCGGACGAGCCACAGGATCGACATCCTGACAGCCCTCCTCTTGACGGTGACAGTGGCCGGGTTCATTTTTTATCCGCGGATCTTCCTCCTCCTCTTCACCGGCTTGAACGTTCTGTCCGGACCCGTGAGCGCCGTCGCGGCCGCCGTCCGGAAGGGGTTGAAGAAAAAGCCCGTGAGCAAGGAAATCCCGTCGTGACGGGCCGTGACCGGATGCCCGCCGGGCAGGGACTCCGGTCGACGTCCTGAGGGGACCCCGCGCCGATGGAAAGCATGATCCCCGGCTTCGCGGGGCGGCACTTCCGCACGAGGCGCGCGAAAATCATCAGAGCCGGCGTCATCGCCGGGATCGCGGCGGCCGCCCTCCTCGCGGCCTTCCTCGCCTGGCGTTTCATCTTCGAGCCGCGGGCGACGGCGCCCCCACCGGGGGCCGCGCCCGTCGCCGCCGCGGAAACCGTGCCGGCCCCGCCGCCGGCCTCACCGCCCGAGAGCGAAGAAAAGATCACTATTCCCCGGGGCTCCAATCTGGCCGCGCTGCTTAAGGAGCAGGGCTTCGACAACAAGGAGATCCACCGCCTGAAGGAATCGGTTAAGCCTGTCTACGACCTCGGCAGAATCCGGGCCAGCCGCGAGATACGGCTAGCCAAGACGCCGGACGGCCGCTGGACGAGCCTCGAGTACGATATCGACGACGTCCGTTATCTCCTCGTCCGGAACCGGGCCGGGAAGATCGAGGCGGAGATCCGCGCCTATCCGTTCGAGGTCCGGAGGGCCCTGATCTGGGGAACGGTCGAGACCAATCTCATCGCGGCCGTTGACAAAGCCGGCGAGGAGAGCCTCCTCGCGCTGGACCTCGTCGAGGAGTGTTTCGGCTGGGACGTCGACTTCGTCAGCGATGTCCGCAAGGGCGACACCTTCAAGATCCTCTTCGAGAAGAAACACCTCGACGGCCGCTTCGCCGGCTACCGCAACATCCTGGCGGCCGAGTACGTCAACGAGGGAACCGTCCATCAGGCCTTCCGCTTCACCTATCCCGACACCGGGGTCTCGGACTATTTCGACGAGAACGGCGACTCCAAGCGGAGGGAGTTCCTGCGCTCCCCCTTCAAGTTCACCCCGAGGATTACTTCACGCTTCAGCTACAGCCGCTTTCATCCGATCCTCAAGGTCTGGCGGCCGCATTTCGGCATAGACTACGCAGCGCCGATCGGCACCGAAGTCCAAGCGACGGCCGACGGGAAGGTGACCTTCGCCGGCCCGAACGGCGAGGCGGGGCAGATGGTCCGCCTCCAGCACAAGAACCACTACGAAACGCTGTATCTCCACCTGGGGGGCTTCGGCCCGGGGATCCGCGCGGGCGCCCAGGTCCGTAGCGGCCAGGTCGTCGGCTACGTGGGTTCGTCCGGCGAGTCGACCGGGCCGCATCTCGACTATCGGATCTACTATAACGGCACGCCGATCAACCCGCTGGGCCAGAGGTTCAAGCCGGCTGAGCCGCTCCGTAAGGAATTCCTCGACGCGTACAGGGAAGAAATCGGCAGGCTCCGGGCGGCGCTCGACCTGCCCCGGACCCTCGGGACCGCCGTCGTCGACGTCAGTTTTTAATCTTGCCGCTCGTCCCCGAAGAGGAGTTGCCGCCCGACTGCGCGCTTCCCGAAGTCGGGCTGCTGGTGGGCGAGGACGGAACGACGGCGCTGCCGGGGATGTACGAGCCGGACGGCCCCACGGTTCCCGCGGGCCCCATGGAAATTCCCCGGAACGTCATCCGGGGAGCGAACGCGCCGCCCTGTTCGCGATCGCGGGAGGACAACCGGAGTTCGGGACACCGGATTTCGTTCCTGAGGCTCGAATATTCGATCCGCACGCCCAACTCACGCGCCAGTTCGACGTCCGGGTTCCAGTCCAGGTACCCCGGGCGACGAGCGGTTGTCCCCGTGGTCGGCGCGGCGGCGGTCGGCGCGGCGCCGACCGAGGCGATCCCCGGCCCCGCCGTCCCCCGGGCCCGCCCGGCGGGCGGCTGGGTGAGCTCGTCCCGGAGGTAGGAGGCCGCCGCCTCACGGCCGGGGGACGAGGGCTGCGGCAGCGCGGCCGTATGCCCCGAGGCAGGCGGCACAAGCCCCGCTTTAGGGATGGCCCCCCACGGAATAGCACGGCTGGAGACGGCCGGCTTGTCCAGGTCGGCCCGGGAAACGAAGACCGTCTCGGCCGGGACCTGCTTCATCGATTCGAGGACGCGCGGGTCCCCGCTCTTATAGGCCTTGAGCAGGCGTTGAACGACGCCCTTGAGTTCCTTGGGCACGGATAAGGCCGAGGCGTCGGAGGACTTCAGCTGCGAGATGCTGATGGTCGTCACTGTCGCTCCCGTCCCGCCGCCGGCGCCTGGGAGCATTCCGTTGATTCCCGGCAGACCGTACATCCATCCGCCGCCCCCGTAGAAAAAGTCCGTGGCGAAGCCCTCTAGCCAATCAAACGCGCTCCAGGGCCGCCAGCCGGCGTAGCCAAAGAAAAATTCCCAATCCACCCATGCCGGCGCGAAGAAGGATCCGGGGAGCCAAACCCAGCCGAGCTTCTTGTCCCACTGCCAGATGCCGAGATGGTACGGAACCCAGCCCCAGGTCTCTCCCGGCACCCAGAACAGCCGGTCTCCGACATATGTCCAGCTGCCCATGTAGAACGGACTCCAGCCGGAAGAATCCTGCCGGTCGCGGTACGGGCGCCAGACATAACCGTACATGTCGTCCCAGAGCCATTCGCCGTAGATACTCCCATATTTCTGGGCGAAATAAAAGACGGCTCCCGGGAGATTTTGAACGGGCTTCGGCAGCGCGCTTTCTCCCTCGTGGAGCTCCTCGAACTCGGCGTTGATGCGATCGTTCCATTGCTCGAAGTCCGAGTTTGCGTCATAAGACGCGCGTTGGACTTGGGCGCCGCGGATGGTCACCTGTTCCATCTTCCGTGCCGATTCCGTCTTGAGGGTCTTCGCAGCGGTGCCGAACATCAGGTTGGCCTTGCCCGCTTTCACCTGGACGTTCGTCGCGCCGTCAGAGGCGAGGGAGACAGTCGCGACCGTTTGATGGTTCAACTTGACGGCTGAGGACGGCGTCAGGACTTGGAACATTTCGCTCGAATTGTATTCTTTGTACATAACGTAGATCCGGCCCCGGTTGAGCTCGAGGCTCGAGAGCCTCGACGAGGAGCTCAGGGTCTGCGCGAGGATCGTGCCGATCTTCAGCTCCGTGTCGAAGTCCAGCCGGATGATCGTGCCCGAGTCGAACTGGATTTCGCAACGGCGGTCGGCCGTCGTCCAGATGGCGTCTCCGGGACCCAAAGGAAGGTTGACCACCGCGACCTCGGGAGCGGCCCTCCCGTCCCGCAGGACGACCGGATTGTTCCCCTCCGGCTTGGCTTCCGTATAGCTAATGTGCCCGTAATAGAAATGCTCGGGACCGCCGAGAACCTTGTAGTGATCGGAGGCGCCAACCAGCCCGGGAAGCCCCAAGAGCAGGAGGCATCCCAAAATCACGCCCAAACTTTTTCGTGTCATTGGCTTTCTCCTATCAATACCAAACCTTTCCCCTTCACTAATTATTATAATAGCACAATTCATGCCAACCAGGTACAGGCGGGCCGGAGCGGTTGCTCCGGCAAGGTTGCCTTGTTTCGGGGACACGTGTCCTTCCACGCCCCTCCCGGAGCCGATTGACAATCCGCCAAGCGGGGCCATATACTGGCTTCATCCGCCCGGAAGCCGCATGATTCCCAAGCACCCCAGGAACCCCGCGCCCACCGTCGATATCATCATCGAAACGGGCCCCCGGGGGCGGGGAGCGCGGATCGTTCTCGTCAGGCGCAGAAACCCGCCTTCCGGCTGGGCGCTGCCCGGCGGATTCGTCGAGTACGGCGAATCACTCGAGGAGGCCGCGGTGCGGGAGGCCCGCGAGGAAACTTCCCTCGAGGTCAGGCTCCTCGGTCAGCTCCACACTTATTCCGACCCGGGCCGCGACCCGCGCTCCCACACCATATCGACAGTGTTCATCGCCCGCGCCCGGGGCAAGCCCCGGGCCGGAGACGACGCCCGCGGCGTCCGCATCGTCGACCCCGCGGGATCCCGTCTCCCGCTGGCTTTCGACCACCGGAAGATCCTCGACGATTATATCGCCGTCAGGGGAGGGCATTGGCCATGGACAAGGACCAGCGCGAAAAAAAGAAAAACGGCGAGCACCCGGACAAGAATATAGAGCTGACCGAGCTCTGCCGGGTCTGGGGCCCCTGCGAGGCCGAGGTCGTCAAGAACTTCCTCGAGAGCCACGGCATCTCCTGCCTGATCCGCGGCCGGATCGTCCCCTTCGTCTACCCCTTCACGGTGGACGGGCTGGCGGAGTTCAAAATCATGGTCCCGGAGAAAGACCTGGACGAGGCCCGGGAACTGATGGCCAGCAGGCCCGCTCCCGATGAAGAGGGAGGCCCGGAAGAGTCGAGTTGAAGGCCCCCCGGAACGCCCGGAAATCGCGGCCGTTCCCGCCCCGCACCGCAGACCCCTATTGCTAGCCTCCGCCGCCTGTTGAAGCCCCCCGATTTTGGGCCTCCGTTTTTTCTGCTTTTTTCGGGATTTTTTTCTTGACTTTTGCTCACCCGTCTCATATATTTGGGACGAAACGGGACAAATCGGGACAAGCCTCCAATGTCGGACGTTCTCATCGGCAATTATACGGCTCGATTCGACGCCAGCGGCCGCATCAAAATCCCCGAGAAATTCCGGGAGGCCATCGAGGCCGGCTACGGCAGGGACCTGTTCGTCACTTCCTTGACGGACGAATCGGTCCAAATCTATCCCTTGGCGGTCTGGCTGGAGATGACGGGTATGGCCTCCGAGGGAGCCGTCCACTTGAGACCCGATGTCCGGAAATTCATGCTCCGGGTCAACCGGAATGGGTCCCGGCACGAGCTCGACTCCAAGGGCCGCGTTCTCATCAGCCAGGCCTTGAGGGAAAAGGCCCGGCTCCAGGAAGAGGTCGAGGTCATCGGTCTCTCGAACCACCTGGAAGTCTGGAACAAGGACGCCCTGGACAAGACGCTCGAGGAGAAACCGCTCTCGGACGCCGATCTCGAGAACATCGCCCGACTCATCCCCCGGGGCAAAACGGAATGACGAAGAAGGGACATTGCCCGGTCCTGATGACAGACGTCCTGAAGTTCCTGAACGCCGAACGCGAGGGCGTATATATTGACTGCACGGTGGGCTTGGCCGGACACGCCGCCGCGATCCTGGAGAGGAATCCCCGAGCCTCCCTCGTCGGCCTGGATCGCGACGGCCTTTCGCTCGAGCTGGCCCGCGAGAAGCTGAGGCCCTTCAACGGGCGGGTCCGGCTCTACCAGTCGGACTTCAAGTATCTCCATCAGCTGGATATCGCCTTCCAGGATGTCCGGGGGGTCCTCCTCGACCTCGGGATGTCCTCGTTCCAGCTGGACTCCCCGGAGCGGGGCTTCAGCTTCAACCTGGAAGGCCCCCTGGACATGCGCATGGACCAGAGAAATAAAACGACGGCCGCCAAGGTGCTTCACACCTACTCCGAGCCCCGGTTGGCGGACCTCTTCGCCGCCTACGGCGAGCTGCCGCATTCAAGACGGCTGGCGCGCGAGATCGTCGCCCTCAGGAAGCTCGGCCGGATCGAGACGACCTCCGACCTCCGCCGGGTCGTCGAGGAGATTTACCGCTGGCGGCCCCAGAAGGGCAAGATCCATCCTGCCGCCAAGGCGTTCCAGGCTCTCCGGATCGAGGTCAACCAGGAGCTCGAAGGCCTGCCCGAATTCCTCCGGGAAACCGTCGGCCTGTCGGTCCCGGGGACCCGTTTCGTCGCCATTTCCTTCCACTCCCTGGAGGACCGGATCATCAAGCATACATTCGCCGATCTGGCAACCTCAGAGGGCCGGCCTCCCCTCCTGTCCATCCTAACCAGGAAACCCGTGACTGCCGGGCCCGACGAGGTGAGCGCGAATTCCAGGGCCCGGTCGGCCAAGCTGCGGGCCGCGGAGAGGCTCTAAATGATCCGCAGAAAGTGGAGTCCCCGGGAGATCTTCCTGGGCGCGGCCTTCCTCCTCGCCCTGATCGCCCTTTTGACATTCTACATCTGGTACCAGACCGAGGCCGTCCGCCTCGGCGTCGAAATCGAGAAGCGGGAGCAGGAGATCACGGCCCTCAAGAACGAGATCCGGAGGCTCGAAATCCGGAAAACGGGCCTGCTCTCCCCCGTCCGCGTGGAGAAGATCGCCCGGGATTCCCTCGGGCTGGTCGACCCCGCGGCCGGTGACATTGTCTATGGGGGCGGGAGCGTCCCGCGCTGAGGCCCGGGAAAAGATGAAGACTTTTCGCGAAACAGATATCCGGAGGCGGACCCTGATCGTGAGCTTCATCCTCGCGGCTTGGTTCGGCCTCCTCCTCGTCCGCCTGGCCGAGCTCCAAGTCGTCCGGCACGCCGCCTTCCGGGCCAGGGCCCTCAAGCAGAGCCAGACCCAGGTCAGGCTCCAGGCCAGGCGGGGGACGATCTACGACCGGAACGGCCGGGTCCTGGCCTGCAGCCTGCCGGTTTTCACGATCAAGCTGAGTCCGGTCGACAAAGAGACGCCGGCCCAGGAGAAAGAGAAGGTTCGTCGGCTTCAGTCCGCCCTTTTCCTGACGGACAAAGGAGCCGCCGACATCCTCGAAAGCCTCCGCAAGGAGGACTCCTTCACGTACGTCAAAAAGAAGGCCCCCCTGGAGGTGGCGGAGAGGATCCGGCAGATGAGGATTCCGGGCATCGGTTTCGACGAGGAGAGCCGGCGGTGCTATCCCCTGGGCTCGCTCGCCGCCCACGTCCTCGGCGGCGTCAACTCCGACGAGAACGGGCAGGCCGGAGTGGAGCTCAGCTACAACGACATCCTCAAGGGCGAGGACGGCCGCCAGATCGTCTTCAAGGACAACAAGAAGCGAGGCTACGAGAGCGAGGTCATCAGGCCGCCCAAGGCGGGGCACGACATCGTCCTGACGATCGACGCGACCATCCAGTACTTCGCCGAGCGCGCCCTCGCCCGGGCCATCGAGGAGCACTCAGCGAGCGGGGGGACGATCGTCATGTGCGCTCCCGCCTCCGGAGAGATCCTCGCCCTGGCCAACTTCCCGACCTACGACGTCAACAGCTACTCCGAATCGCGGGCAGCCTGGCTCGACCGGGCGATCGGCTACACGTACGAGCCGGGCTCGACGTTCAAGATAGTCACGGCGGCCTCGGCCCTGGAGAACGGCGTCGTCGGGTACTCCGACGTCTTCGACTGCAGCTCGGGGTCGATCACGGTCGGGGGACTGACGATCCGCGACCACGAGCACATGGGGCTCCTGACCTTCCCTGAGGTCCTCATCAACTCGTCCAACGTCGGGACGGTCAAGTTCGCCCTGCGCCTCACCCCGCCCGAATTCTACGCGACCATCAAGAAGTTCCAGTTCAGCGAGAGGACCGGCATCGACCTCCCGGCCGAAGAGCGGGGGACGGTCAGGCCCGTCGGCAACTGGCACCGGACCGTCTCTCTGCCCCACATCGCCATCGGCTACGAGATCAGCGTGACGCCGCTCCAAATCCTGCGGGCTATGAACGTCTACGCGACTCGAGGCTGGCTCGTCCGGCCGCACGTCGTACTCAAATCTCCTGAAATGCTGAGTACCGAGGCCCTGTATCCCGGCCCCGAGCAACGGATCCTCCCGGAAAAGCTCGCCGATGATCTCGTCGACCGGGCCTTCGAAAAAGTCGTCGAGGAGGGGACGGCGAAGCTGGGACGGCTCGACGGCTTCACGATCGCCGGGAAGACCGGGACCGCCCAGCAGCTCGATCCCGTCACGAGGACGTATACGGCCACGCGGCACACCGCGTCCTTCGTCGGATTCGCCCCGGCCGGCCGGCCCGTGCTGAGCATGATCGTCGTCCTCGACAACCCCAAGGAGGGATTCTATTACGGCGGCCAGGTGTGCGCGCCGATCTTCAGGGACGTCGCGCGCCAGGTCCTCCGCTATCTCCGGACGGCGCCCGACAAGCCCATGCCCCCGGAGGCGATCACGGCCGCGCTCCTGCGAAAGGAAGGGCCATGAAGCTCCGGGACGTCCTCGAAGGGATCCCCATCGTCGATTCGGACGCCGGCGGCGTCGAGGAGATCCATGGCCTGGCCTATAACTCCAAGTCTGTCCGTCCCGGGTTCCTCTTCGCCGCTCTCCAGGGGGAACAGCGGAACGGCATGGACTTCGTGGCTGAGGCGGAGGCCAACGGCGCAGCCGCCGTCCTGTCCTCCTGGCCGAAGCCCCCGGCCTCGAGGCTCGCCTGGGTGCGGGTCGGCGACGCCCGGGAGGCGCTGGCGCTCGCCTCGGCGAACTTCTACGGCCGCCCCTCCGACCGGATGAAGGTCGTCGGCGTCACCGGGACTAAGGGCAAAACGACGGTCACCTACCTCATCGAGGAGATCCTGAAGGCGGCCGGCTTCAGCGTCGGCGTCATCGGCACCGTCGAGTACCGCTGGCCGGGACTCAAGGTCCCCGCGGGCCGGACGACGCCCGAATCGTCGGACCTGCAGGCCATGCTCAAGGAGATGCTCGTGGCCGGGGTCACGCACTGCGTGCTGGAGGTCTCGTCCCATTCTCTGGAACAGAAAAGGGTTTGGGGCGTGTCATTCGACGTGGCCGTTTTCACGAATCTGACCGGCGAGCACCTCGACTATCACCAGTCCATGGAAAGCTATTTCGAGGCCAAGCGCAAGCTCTTCTACCTCAACCACAAGAGGAACGCCTCCGTCGTCAACACGGACGACCCCTGGGGCCAACGGCTCATCGCCGAGCTGCCCATGAAGACGATCACCTTCGGGTTCGAGCCCGCAGCCATCGTCCGGGCCCTCAAGTCCGACCTGACCGACGACGGCATGGACGTCCGCATCACCCATCCCGGAAACGTCATCGAAGCCCATTCCCGCCTCGTCGGCAGGCACAACGTCTCGAACATCCTGGCGGCCGCGGCGGCGGCCCTCGCCCTCAACGTCTCCCCGGAGGCCATCGCCAAGGGAATCGCCGCCCTCAAGGGCGTTCCGGGCCGGTTCGAGAAGGTGGAGAATTCCCGGGGCATCCACATCGTCGTCGACTACGCGCACACGGACGACGCCCTGGAGCATCTCCTCCGAACGGCCCGCGAGTTCAAGCCCCGTCGGGTCCTCCTCGTCTTCGGCGCCGGCGGCAACAGGGACACCGAGAAGCGGGCCCGCATGGGGCGCGTGGCCGCGCGGCTCGCCGATTGGACGATCATCACGTCCGATAATCCCCGGAACGAGGAACCGATGGAGATCATCGCCGGCATCGAAAAAGGCTTCGAGAAGGAAGCCTCCAGGACGTACGAAGCCATCCCCGACCGGAGGGAGGCCATCGCCCGCGCCCTGGCCATGGCCAACCGGGGGGATTACGTCCTCGTGGCCGGGAAGGGGCATGAGGAATATCAGATCTTCGGGGACCGGACCGTCCCCTTCAGCGACGTCGGCGTCATCCGCGAGATCCTGTCGAAGATGGAAGCGTTCTGAAAATGGCGGCGCTGCGTCTCGATGAGGTGGCCCGGCGGACGGGCGGGAGGATCGTCCGGGGCTCCCCCGGCCTGGTCTTCGAAAAGTACGGCCTCGACTCGCGCCTGATGACTGGGGGCGAGCTGTTCTTCGCCGTCGCCGGCCGGAGGGACGGCCACGACTTCGTCTCCGCGGCCGCGGACCGCGGCGCGGCCGGGGCCGTCGTTTCGAAGCCCGTCTCCGTCCCGGACCCAGACTTCGGACTCGTCGAGGTCGGCGACACGGTCGCCGCTCTCCAAACCCTGGCCCGGTCTGTCCTGCGCGGGACCTCCGCCCGGGTGGTGGGCATCACGGGGAGCATCGGTAAGACGACCACCAAGGAGTTCGCGGCCGAGATCCTCTCGGACCGCTACCGAGTTCTCAAGTCCGAGGGGAACTTCAACAACCG
Organism: uncultured Eubacteriales bacterium; assembly: GCA_964551995.1. GTDB lineage: Bacteria > Acidobacteriota > Aminicenantia > Aminicenantales > Saccharicenantaceae > DATKJS01. Next base: position 246,067 of record CAZKFD010000032.1, on the reverse strand, counting down.
CCTGGGCCTGCCCCTGTCCCTGCTGGGGATCGGCCCGGAACACGAGGTTGCGGTCCTCGAGATGGGCATGAGCGCCGCCGGGGAGATCCGGGAACTCACGGCCATCGCGCCGCCCGACGTCGCCGTGATCACCAACGTCCGTCCCGTCCACCTCCAGTTCTTCCGGAGCCTGGACGGGATCGCCCGGGCCAAGAGAGAGATCCTGGACGGCGCCAAGGAGGGAGCGACGGCGGTCCTCAACGGCGACGACCCGCTCGTGATGGAGATCGCCTCGGACTGGAAAGAGCGGAAATTGACATTCGGTTTTTCTGCCGGCTGCGACGTCCGCGCGGACGACGTCCGGCACAGGGGATTCGAGGGCCTCGGATTCCTCCTGAGGTCCGGCGCCGAGATGGCCCCGGTCGAGATCCCCTTCCTCAACGAGGCTTTCGTCCCGAACCTGCTCGCCGCGGCGGCCGTGGGCCGGGCCTTCGGCCTCAGCGTCGAGCAGATCCGGCCCCGGATCGCCGGCCTCAGGCCGCTCCCGATGAGGGGCGTCCTCGTCGAGCTCAAAGGATCGGTCCGGCTCTACGACGATTCCTACAACTCCAATCCGGAGGCCCTGGAGGCTGTGCTCCGCAGCCTCGCCGGCCTCCCCGCGCGGAGAAAAGTCGCCGTGCTCGCGGACATGCTCGAGCTCGGGGAGCGCGAGGTGGACTTCCACCGCCGGGCGGGAGAGGCCGTGGTCCGCTGGAGATGGGACACGCTGATCACCGTCGGGCCGCTGGCTGCCCACATCGCGGCGGGGGCGATTGCAGCGGGGATGGACCCGGAGGACGTCCGCTCCTACCTGGATTCCCAGGCCGCGGCCGGGGAGATTTCGAACCTCGTCCGCGACGGCGACCTCGTTCTCGTCAAGGGCTCGCGGGGCATGAGGGCGGAGACGATTGTGAAACGGCTAAAAACGGGAGGGAGGGGGTAGGCCGTGCTGTACTGGCTCCTGGTCCCGCTCCAGAAATACATTTCGTTCTTCAGGGTCTTCCGGTTTATCACCGTGCGGACGGGGCTGTCCGGCATCACCGCCCTGGGACTGAGCCTGCTCGTCGGCGGCGCGGTCATCCGGCTCCTCAAGAAGCACCAGATCGGGCAGGAGATCCGGGCCGACGGCCCCCAGTCCCATCTCGCGAAGAAGGGCACGCCCACGATGGGAGGCATCCTCCTCATCGGGGCGACGCTCGCCAGCAGCCTCCTCTGGGGCAACCTCGAAAACGGCTACGTCTGCATCGCCATGGCCGCCATGCTGACCTTCGGATTGGTCGGCTTCGCCGACGACTTCCTCAAGATCCGCAGGAAGCGCTCCCTGGGGCTCAGGGTCTTCACCAAGCTGGGCCTCCAGGTCCTGCTGGCCGGGGCCTTCGGCGGCATCCTGATCTATCTCGGCTTCCACAAGCACTTCGATCTCCATCTCTTCCCCCCGTTCTTCAAGCTCTGGACCCCCTACCTCGGCTGGTTCTACCTGCCCTGGATCATGTTCATCCTCGTGGGGTCATCGAACGCCGTCAACCTCGCCGACGGCCTGGACGGCCTCGCCATCGGCCTGACCCTCATCAGCGCCACGGCCCTCACGGCCCTCACCTATGTCGCCGGCCACGCCCTCTGGTCGCAGTACCTCGACATCGCCCGCGTCCGGCCGGCCGCGGAGCTGACCGTCTTCGTCGGCGCCCTGACCGGCGCCTGCCTGGGCTTCCTTTGGTGGAACGCCCACCCGGCCGAGGTCATCATGGGCGACATCGGGGCCCTGTCCTTAGGTGGGACGCTGGCCATCATCGCTATCCTCATCAAACAGGAGTTGCTGCTCTTCGCGCTGGCTGGGGTGTTCATCCTGGAGGCGCTGTCTGTCCTCATCCAGGTGTCCTATTTCAAGCTTTCGGGCGGACGCCGCATCTTCAAGATGGCTCCGCTCCATCACCATTTCGAGCTTTCGGGCTGGCCGGAAGGCAAGGTCGTCATCCGTTTCTGGATCGTCGGCATCGTCTTCGCCCTGCTCAGCCTGGCCACGCTGAAACTGAGATAACCATGGAACTCCGGGATAAAAAGGTTCTCATCGTGGGCTTCGAAAGGACGGGCGAGGCCCTCCTCCGCTTCCTCCCCGCCCGAGGGGCCCGCGTCCTCGTCACGGAAAAGAAGCCGGAAGAGGACCTCGCGACCAGGATCGGCCCGTGGAAAGAGCGCGGCATCCCGTTCGAAACGGGAGGACACCGGGTGGAGTCCTTCCTCGGCGCCGATCTCATCATCCCCAGCCCGGGCGTTCCCCCCCTGCCCGAGATCAAGGCCGCCATGGAGAAGGGTATTCCCGTCCTCTCGGAGATCGAGCTCGCGGGCCTCTTCCTTAAGGGCCGGATCGCGGCCGTCACGGGGTCCAACGGAAAATCCACGACGGCGACCCTGGCCCATAAGATCCTGAAGGACGCGGGCCTCCGGGCCCACCTGGCCGGGAACATCGGGACGCCGCTCATCTCGTTCGCGGAGAAGAGCCGGGCCGACGACATCTATGTCACCGAGATCTCGAGCTTCCAGCTGGAATACACGGAGCTCTTCAAGGCGGACGTGGCCGCCTTCCTCAACATCTCCCGGAACCACCTGGACTGGCACAAGACGTTCGAGAGCTACTTCGGAGCCAAGAAAAAGCTCTTCCTCAGGATGGAGGCCTCGGCGGCGGCCGTCCTCAACCGCGACGACCCGCTGGTCTGGAGCCTGGCCGAAGACATCCCGGCGTCCGCCTACGCGTTCAGCCGGAGGAGCCGGCCGCGCCGGGGAGCCTTCGTCGAGGACGGCTGGATCGTCCTCCGCGACGGCGCGCCGCGGCAGCTCGTGCGCACGGCCCGGATCCCGCTTCCCGGGGCCCACAATCAGGAGAACGTCATGGCTGCGGCCCTCGTCGGGCACCTCTTCGGGGTCCCCGCGGCCCGGATCCGCGGCTCCATTCTCTCGTTCCGGGGCCTGGAGCACCGGCTCGAGAACGTCCTCACGGTGCGCGGAGTCCGCTTCGTCAACGACTCGAAAGCGACGACCGTGGAGGCCACGCTCAAGGCGCTCCAGAGCTTCGACCGCAAGATCATCCTCATCCTTGGCGGGCGCGACAAGGGGTCCGACTTCACGCTCCTGCGCCGGCCGCTGCGGGCCAGGGTCCGGACCGCCCTTCTCATCGGCGAGGCCGCCGGGAAGATCGAGGCGGCGCTGCGGGAGACGGTCCCCCTCGAGCGCGTCGCCTCCTACCGCGAAGCCGTGCGCACGGCCTTCGAACGCGCCGTCCGGGGCGACGTCGTCCTGCTCGCCCCCGCCTGCACGAGTTGGGACATGTTCCGGAACTTCGAGGAGCGCGGCCGGACGTTCAAGAGCGAGGTCCGCCGGCTGGCCGCCCGGCTGCGGAGGGACAGGGGCTAGGACGATGAGCACCTACCGGCGTATCGGATTCGACATCCCGCTCTTTCTCGTCACCCTGGCCCTGGTGACGATCGGGATCATCATGGTCTTCAGCTCCTCAGGCTACGTGGCTGACGAGCTCCACAACCAGATGGCCTATTTCCTCGTCCAGCAGATCATCGGGGCCGCGGCCGGGCTGGTCCTCGTCCTCCTGCTCCTCTCCGTCCGCCGGCCGTTCTATCTCAATCCGTTCTTCATCTACGGCCTCCTGGCGTTCTCAGGTTTCTTGCTGATGCTCTGCCTCGTCATGCCGAGCGTGGCCCACACCAACCGCTGGGTTATCCTCTTCGGCTTCCGGTTCCAGCCGTCGGAGCTCGCCAAGCTCGGCCTCATCCTTTTTTTCGCCTCGTACTGCGAAAGCAAGAGGGACACGCTGAACGAGTGGAAGACGCTGGCTCTGCCCCTCGCCGTCCTGATCGTCACGGTCTTCCTCGTCCTGATGGAGCCCGATTTCGGGACGGCCATGCTGCTCGCCGGCATGGCCTGCCTGATGCTCTACATCGGCGGCGTCCGGATCAAGAATTTCCTCGTCCTGGGCGGCGCCTTCGTCATCCTCTTTTCCCTCTTCCTGTTTTCCGCCCCCTACCGCCTGGAGAGGATCCAGGGCTTCTTCTCCCAGTCCAAGGATCCGCTCGGGGGCTACTACCAGGTCGACCAGTCGAAGATCGCGGTGGGCTCGGGAGGCCTGATCGGCGTCGGCCTCGGGCAGGGGACCCAGAAGCTCTATTTCCTCCCCTTCGCCCACACGGATTTCATATACGCGATCATCGGCGAGGAGACGGGCCTCCTCGGGACCGTGATCACCCTCGCCCTCTATCTCATCTTCCTGTGGCGCGGCATCCGGATCTTCACGCGGGCGCCGGACCCGATGCACAAGATGATCGCCGCCGGCCTGACGTTCACCATCGTCGCCCAGGCCCTCATGAACATCACCATCGTTCTCGGGCTCGGGCCGACCAAGGGCATCCCGCTTCCGTTCGTCTCCTACGGGCGCTCATCCCTGCTCTGCAGTCTGGCCGCTGCCGGGCTGCTCCTCCATATCAGCCAGATGCGGGGGGACAACGGGCTCAGGGTGCGGACATGAGAGAGCGGCGGGTCATCATCAGCGGCGGCGGCACCGGCGGCCACCTCTACCCCGCCCTCGTCGTCGGCCGGAAGCTCCAGGAGATGGACGCTGCGGTGCGGCTGATTTACGTCGGGACCCACCGCGATGTCGAAAAGAAAATCATGGAGGAGCACGGCGTCCGCTTCATCCCCATGAGGATCGAAGGGCTGAAGGGGCGGGGACTCCGGAGCCTCAGGTCCCTCGCCTTGCTGCCCCTCTCCTTCGCCCATTCGCTGTCCATCCTGGCCCGGACGAGGCCCGGACTCGTCGTCGGCGTAGGAGGATACAGCTCCGGGCCCATCGTGCTCCTGGCCTCCTGGTTCGGGATCCCGACCCTGATCATGGAGCAGAATGTCCGGCCCGGCTTCACCAACCGGCTTCTCGCCCGCCGCGTCCGGAAGGCCGTCGTCGCCTTCGAGAGCTCCCTCCCCTTCTTCAGGGGGAAAGGCGTCTGCCTCGGCAATCCGGTCCGCGAGGAGTTCTACGCCCTGGCGCCGAAGCCGCGGGCCGAGCGGCTGTCCCTGCTCGTCTTCGGCGGCAGCCAGGGCTCGCGGGTCCTCAACCGGAGCGTTACGGCGGCTCTGCCTCTGCTTCATCCGGTCAGGGACCGGCTCCGGATCACCCATCAGACAGGCGTTGCCGACCTCGACTGGGTGGTCTCGAAATACCGGGACGCGGACTTCGACGCCGGCGGAGTGGCCGCCTACATTTCGGACATGGCCGGCGCGTTTGGAAGGGCCGACCTCGTCGTCAGCCGGGCCGGGGCCACGACCCTGGCCGAGATCATCGCCGCCCGGAAGGCCGCCCTCCTCGTCCCCTTCGCCGGGGCCTCCGAGGACCACCAGACCCAAAACGCGGCTGAGCTCGAAAGGGCCGGCGGGGCCGAGGTCATGCCCGAGGCCCGCCTCACCCCCGAGGCCCTGGCCGGCCGCTTCCGTCATTACCTGGAGCACCCGGCCGAGCTTGACGCCATGGAAAAGTGCCTGGCCGCCCTGCGGATCGAGAACCCCGCGGCGAAGATCGCCGGCCTCTGCCTCTCCCTCATGGGCGGGACCGCCCGGGAGCAACCCGCATGACCAAGAAAACCTACCGCAAGCTCAATCTGATCCACATGGTGGGGATCGGCGGGACGGGCATGAACGGGATCGCCGAGGTTCTCCTCAACCTCGGCTACAAGGTCTCGGGCTCCGACCTCCAGGAGAACGAAGCCACGCAGCGGCTGGCCCGCCTCGGAGCACTGATCTCGATCGGCCATAGGGCCGAGAACGTCAAGGCCGCCGACGTCGTGGTCATCTCGTCGGCGATCCGAGAGGACAACGTCGAGGTCCAGCGGGCCCGGGCCCGGCTGATCCCGGTCATCCCCCGGGCCGAGATGCTGGCCGAGCTCATGCGCATGAAGTACGGCATCGCCGTCGCCGGCTCCCACGGCAAAACGACGACGACTTCGATGACTGCCCAGGTCCTCGAGGCCGGCGGTTTCGACCCGACGATCATCGTCGGCGGCCGGCTGAACACGATCGGCGCCAACGCCAAGCTCGGCGAGGGGGATTTCATCGTCGCCGAGGCGGACGAGAGCGACCGGTCGTTCCTTTGCCTCTCGCCCTTCATCGCCGTGCTGACGAACATCGACAACGAGCACCTGGACCAGTACCAGAGCCTCGACGACCTGCGGGCGGCCTTCGCCCACTTCGCCAACAAGGTCCCCTTCTACTGCCCGGTGATCATTTGCCTCGACGACCCGAACCTCCAGGTCATCATCCCGGAGATCGAGCGGAAGATCATCACTTACGGGTACTCGGCCCAGTCCGACATCACCGCGCGCGATTTCGCCTTCGACGGCTTCCGGAGCTCCTCGACGCTCTTCTACAGGGGAAAGAAGCTCGGCGGCCTCAAGCTCCAGGTGCCCGGAATGCACAACATCCTCAACGCCATGGCCGCCACCGCCGTGGGGCTCGACCTCGACATGGCGCCCGACGCCATCCTCAAGGCTCTGGCCGGCTACACCGGGACCGGTCGCCGGTTCGAGCTTCGCAAGACCGTCGACGGCATCATGGTCATCGAGGACTACGCCCATCATCCGACGGAGATCAAGGCCACACTCGAGGCCGCGAAGAGGGGCTGGACGCGCCGGATCGTGGCCGTCTTCCAGCCCCATCGCTACACACGCCTGTCCAAGCTGATGACCCAGTTCGCCACCTCGTTCAACCAGGCGGACGTCCTCGTTGTGACAGAGATATACCCCGCGGGCGAAGACCCAATCGCCGGCGTCTCGGGGCGGGCCCTCTTCGAAGAGATCCGCCAGTTCGGCCACAAGCAGGTCTGTTACGAAGCCGACGCCGCGCGGATTCCCGTGCTCCTCGAAAAACTCGCCGCCCCGAACGACATAATCATCGTCCTTGGGGCCGGAAATATCAACCGCATCGTCCCGGACATCATCGCCAGGCTGGAGGCTCGAAGCTAACATGGCCACCTCTCTCGACGGCGCCTTCCGGGGGAAACGAAGCCTCCTCTCCGGCCGTCCGCTCGTCTTCCAGCGGGGCCGGCCGCTCAGGACGGGCCGCAAGCGGCCGGCCCTCAAAACGAAGCACGTCCTGGCGGCCTTCATCCTGCTGGCGGGCTTCTTCTTCGCCCTCGACAAGGCCTACGTCTTCCTCGTTTCCTGGGACGCGCTGACGGTGCGGACAATCGAGCTCCGCTGCGGCCGGGATTCGCTGCGCGGCGATCTGAGCCGCTTCGTCGCGGCCCGGCCGCTCGGCAACATCCTCCTCTGCGACATCGAGGCCCTGCAACGGCAGATCAAGGCCTTGTCCTGGGTCCGCGACGTCCGTGTCCAGAAGGTCTTCCCCTCCACCCTGAAGATCGAGGTCACGGAGCGGGTTCCCTTCGCCGTCCTCGAGAAGGGCGGCCTCTTCCTCGTCGACGAGGACGGGGTCGTGCTCGAATCGCCGCCGGCGCCGGACGCCCAGGTCCTGCCCCTGGTCAGGGACGAAGGCGCCTTCGCCGACCTCTTCCCGGAAAAATGGCAGGAAGCCCGGGACTGCCTCAAGAGCCTCACGCGGGCGGAAAGGGCCCGGCTCGCCTCCCTGGAGTGCTCGGACGACGGCCGGATGACCCTATCCTTCAAGGACGACCCGGTGAGCCTCATCGTGGACGGCGCGGACGTCCGAGCAAAGCTGGACCTCTTCGCCGCCGAGAGAGCTTCCCTCGAGGCCCGCTTCGGGCCCCTCGAATACGCCGACCTCCGGTTCGACGGCCGGATCATCGTGCGCCCAAAGGAGCCCGAGGCCGCGGGCCCGGCTCCCAAGTCCCCAAAGGAGGCCGAGTAATGGCCAAGAGCACCTACATCACCGGCTTCGACATCGGCACGAGAAAAGTCGTGGCTGTCATCGGCGAGATCACGGAAGAGCGCAAGATCGAGGTCATCGGCATCGGATTCGCCGACTCCCACGGGCTCCGCAAGGGCGTCGTCGTCGACCTCGACGCGACGACGTCGGCCATCAAGAAGGCCCAGGAGGAGGCCGAGCTCATGGCCGGAGTCGAGATCGGGTCGGCCTTCTTCGGCATCTCCGGCGCCCACATCAAGAGCTTCAACAGCCGCGGTGTCGTCGCCGTTTCCGGCAAGAACCGTGAGATCACCCGGGAAGACGTGAAGCGGGTCATCGACCAGTCCAAGGCCATCCCGATTCCGCCCGACCGGGAGATCATCCACACCATCCCCCAGGAGTTTATCGTCGACGACCAGGACGGCATTAAGGACCCCGTGGGCATGAACGGCATCAAGCTCGAGGTCACGGTCCACATCATTACCGCGGCCCTGACCTCCATTCAGAACCTCAAGAACTGCATCGAGCGGGCGGGCGTCGGCATCGAGAACATCGTCCTCAACCAGATCGCGACGTCCTACGCGGTGTTGACGCACGACGAGCGGGAGCTCGGCGTCGGCCAGATCGACATCGGCGCCGGGACGACCGAGGTCGCCATCTTCGAGCGCGGCAGCCTCTGGTACACGTCCACGATCCCGATCGGGGGGGACAATTTCACCAACGATATCGCCGTCGGCCTCCGCACGCCCATCCCCGAGGCCGAGAAGATCAAGAAGAAGTACGGCTGCGTTGCCGGCCCCCTCGTCGAGGAGCAGGAAACCATCGAGGTCCCCTCCGTCGGCAAGGGGCGCAAGCCGCGCGTCCTCTCCCGCCAGCTCCTGGCCGATATCATCCAGCCCCGGGCGGAGGAGATCTTTCGTCTCGTGGACTCCGACATCAAGCGGATGGGCTACGACAAGTCCCTGAACGCGGGGATCGTCCTGACCGGCGGCACGGCCCTCCTCGACGGCCTCGAGGAGGTGGCCGAGGAGATCTTCGATCTGCCCGTTCGACGCGGCGACCCGGGCGGCGTCGGCGGCCTGGCCGACAGGGTCTCGACGCCGGACTTCGCGACATCGGTCGGGCTCACCATCTACGGCTTTCATATCTGGCAGGACAAGGGCCTCGCCAGGGACAGAAAAAAAGGCGTCTGGAATAAGTTCAAAGACTGGTTTCGGGAAGGATAAGGAGGTCACCATGAGCGACGACGTCAGCAGACTGAAATTTCACCTGGTCGAGGACGGTATCGGGGCCAAGATCAAGGTCATCGGGCTCGGCGGAGGCGGCGGCAACGCCGTCAACCGGATGATCGACCACGGCGTGCAGGGGGTCGAGTTCATCGCCGTGAACACCGACCTCCAGGCCCTCAACAGCAACCGGGCCCAGGCTAAGATCCAGATCGGGGGCCAGCTGACTAAAGGCCTCGGCTCCGGCGGCCGGCCGGAGATCGGCAAGCAGGCCGCCATGGAGGACACGGAACGCCTCATCGAGATCCTCCAGGGCGCGGATATGGTCTTCCTCACCACCGGCCTCGGAGGCGGCACGGGGACGGGGTCGACGCCGATCATCGCCAACCTGGCGGCCGAGATGGACATCCTGGTCATCGCCATCGTCACGCTGCCCTTCGAGTTCGAGGGCCGGGTGCGGGCCAAACAGGCCGAGGACGGGCTGCGCGAGCTCAAGTCGGCCGTGGACACGGTCATCGCCATCCCGAACGAGCGGCTCCTCCAGACGGTCAACCTCAACACTTCGATCCAGGACGCCTTCCGCATGGCCGACGACATCCTCCGGCAGGCGGCTCAGGGCATCTCCGACCTCATCACGAAGCCCGGTCTCATCAACCTGGACTTCGCCGACGTCAAGTCCGTCATGAAGGGCATGGGCGTCGCCTTCATGGGGACCGGGCTCGCGTCGGGCGAGAACCGCGCCGTCGAGGCGGCCCAGAAGGCGATCTCGAGCCCCCTGCTCGTCGACACCTCCATCGAGGGCGCGCACGGCGTCCTCATCAACATCACCGGCGGGCGGGACATGACCCTGCACGAAGTCTCCAAGGCGTCGCAGCTCATCCACGGCCTCGCCGACGTCGAGGCCAACATCATCTTCGGCACGGTCATCGATGAGGGCATGAAGGACACCGTCAAGGTGACGGTCATCGCCACGGGCTTCGAGGACGGGCCGGAAAAAAAGCTCGTCGCCGCCGAGCCCGCCGACCGGACCCCGTCGCGGCGGACGCCGCCGCCGTTCCCTGTCCGCCAGGACACGCCGACCTATGTCTTCGAGCCCAAGGGCGGCGCCCCCGCTTGGGAGCCGGGCTTCAGCGACAAGCAGTGGGAGTCCTACGAAACGCCGTCCTTCATCCGCAGGACCAAGCACTCGTCGATGAGAAAAACGCCTCATGATCTCGGCTGATTGCGTCGTCGCCGGCTGCCGCCAGCTGCTGACCGGCCGGGGGCCGGTGCCCAAGCGCAAGGAGGCCCTGCGCGACCTGGGCGTCGTTGAGAACGGCTGGATCGCTTCCGAGCGCGGCACGATCGTCTTCGTCGGGACCGAAAGCGGGTTCCGGACGAGCGTCCGGCTGGCCGAGGGCGCCGAATGGATCGATGCCTCGGGAATGGTGGCCTGCCCGGGCTTCGTCGATTGCCACACCCACCTGCCCTTTGCCGGCGAGCGCGAGGAGGAATTCCATCTCCGTCTCCAAGGCTGGACCTACCAGGAGTTGGCCGCCCGGGGCATGGGAATCCTGACGACGGTCCGCGCCACCCGGGCCGCGGGGCGGGAAGAGCTTCGGGCCCTCTGTCTCCGCCGGCTCGACGAGATGCTTCTCACGGGGACGACGACGGTCGAGGCCAAGAGCGGCTACGGGCTGAACGTCGATGACGAGATCAAGCAGCTCGAAGTCCTCCGCGACCTCGCCCCCCTTCACCCCGTGGAGGTCGTCCCGACCTTCATGGGCGCCCACGAGATCCCGCCGGAATACCGGGCACACCGGGAGGAATACATCCATCTCCTGATCGACACACTCATCCCCGAAGTGCGCCGCCGGAACCTGGCGGAGTTCTTCGACGTGTTTTGCGAGCCCGGCGTTTTTTCCCTGGAGGAAACGGCCATGCTTGTCCGGGCCGCCAAGGCCGCGGGTTTCAGGATCAAGATCCACGCCGAGGAGTTCGCCGCCCTGGGTGGAGCCGGGCTGGCGGCGGATGCGGGCGCGGTCTCGGCCGAACACCTTATGACCATCTCCGAAGAGAGCATCGCCAAGCTGGCCGCGAGCGGGACGGCGGCCATCTGCCTGCCCGGCGTCTCGTTCTTCCTGATGATGGACAAGCGGGCGCCGGCGCGCAAGCTCATCGACGCCGGGGCCGTCGTCGCCCTGGCCACCGATTTCAATCCGGGAAGCTCGATGCTCGACTCGATGCTCTTCGTCCTCCAGCTCGGCGTCTATACGCTCGGCATGGGAATCGAGGAGGTCGTCAACGCCTGCACGGCCAATGCGGCCTACGCCATCGACCGCCACAGCCGGGTCGGGACGCTCGAGCCCGGAAAGGCGATGGACCTTCTCCTGATGGACATCCCCGACTACGTCTCGCTCGTCTACCGGCTCGGACCCAACCCCGTGCGCCACGTGCTCAAAAACGGGAAGATCGTCGTCCGAGATGGCCGAAGGGCGGTCGCCTCCCGATGAGCGGGCGGATCGGGCCCAGGCTCTACGTTCTAGGTCTCATTCGGATCCAAAGCCTTGGCGCCATGTGGCGCCGTAAGTTCCCGTTCAGCCAGTGGGCCCGCTTGGACCGGGGCCGGGGGCCAGCCGCGCCCTTCTGGAGGCCGGCGGCCGCTCTCAGTCGCCTTCCGGCTTCAGGTCGAGGAGATAGAGGCCGGTCGCCTCGTCTCTCTTCCTTCCGATCTCATCAAAGAACCTCGTCAGAGTGATCTCGCAGGTGGCCGAGACTACGGCCTCCCGGAGATGCCCCCCCTGAACCTCGAAAGCGCGATTCGAGAGGACGACGTGGCAGTGGAGAAACGGCCGGCCCTCGAGGAGCGTGACGTTTCCGCTGAGGGAGACGATCTCGCACGGCTCCTCGATATGGGTCGTCCGATAATCCTTGGCCGCGAGGTCGAACCAGCCGAGCTCGGCTTCGGCGACCGCCCCGAGCCCGCTGAGGACCGCGGCTCCGATCCTGTCCCGTTCGCACAGGGACTTGAGCGACTCGATGATCTTCTCGCCGGCGTCCAGCCGGATGAAGTAGGTCGGACCGAAGACGAAGTATTTCATGGTCTCATGCCGCGGTTACGCGTCGCCGTCAGGAGACGTCCGTCCGCCCCTTCTTTCCCGAGGCCATCACAAGCCCGGCGAGGATCATGAGAAGGCCCATCGCGCCGACGATCCAGATCAGCCAACGGACGGCTCCGGCCGAAGTCGAGAGCAGGAAAAAGCGAGCGAAGCCCGCCGCCAGGGCCAGCGCGATCCCGACCATGGACACCTTGATGCCCCGCTGAGGCGTTCTCCAGAACAGGTAGGCCGGGACACCGATGATGATAATCAAGAGGCCGCCCATGGCGTTACGGAATTCGCCGATGAGAGAGCTGACCGCGACGTAGAGCGCCGCCAGGACGAAGATGACCGGCGTCACCGGGTAGCCCCAGGTCCGGTAGGGCCGATCGAGGTCCGGCCGCTTTTTCCGCAGGACGATGACCGAGGCCACGGTCAGGCCGAAGAAGATCCACTCGCCGAAGATGACGTAGGTGAAGAGCTGCTCGAAGGTCCCGGTCAGGGTCAGAAGGATGCTCCAAACGCTGATGGCGACGATCGAGACATGGGGCGTGAGGAACTTCGGATGGACCTCGGCGACCTTCTTGAAGAACAGGCCGTCGCGGGCCATGGCGAAATAGACGCGGGGAGAGGTGAGAACGGTCTGGTTGGCCGCCCCGAGGATCGAAAAGAGGATCAAGAAGATGATGAGGGACGCCCCGAACGGCCCCATGACCATCCTCATCGCGTCGGGGGCCACGGTGCTGGAATTGGCGATCCCGGTGACGGGGATGACGTAGAGGTACGCGAGGTTCGCGAGGACGTAGAGGACGATGACGGCAAACGTGCCGATCAGGATGCCGAGCGGCAGGTTCCGTTGAGGGTTCTTCGTCTCCCCGGCGCTGTAAGTCGCGGCCTCCCAGCCCTTGTAGGCCCAGAGGGAGGCGACCAGGCCGACGCCGAACGCTCCCAGCAGGCCGAGGTTGAACGGGCCGGGCTTCGGCTCGACGAAGTTCGCCGGATGACCCTGCCCTCTTGTGAAAAAGAAAACGCCGACGACGACGAGGCCGATGGCGCCGGTCTTGATGACCGTTAGGAGGTTCTGCAAGCGCGCCCCCCAGCGGACGCCGACATAGTTCACGATGCCCAGGAACACGACGAACCCGGCCGCGATCAGCTTCTGGTCTCTCATCGACATGGACGCCAGCGCCGGGAACTTAGGGAGCATCTCCGAGGAGAAGGCGACGGCCAGCGTGGCGATGGCCCCCGAATCGATGACCAAGAAAAGGGTCCAGCCGAAGAGGAAGGACAGGAGCGATCCGTAGGCCTCGCGGAGGTAGATGTAGATGCCGCCCGCCTCAGGCATGGCCGCGCCGAGCTCGGCGAACGACAGAGCGCCGAAAAAGCTGAACATGCCGCCGACGACCCACACGGCCAGCATGATGAGCGGCGTGGGGACGGCCGCGGCGATGCTCTTCGGGGAAAGGAAGATCCCGGAGCCGATGACGCCCCCGATGACGATCATGATGACGTCCCAGAGGGTCAGGACCCGAGGCAGACCGATCTTGGTCTTGTCGACGGCGGGAGGAGCGATGACTTCCTGTTCCATGGTCACTCCTTAGAATGGATTGTCCGCGAAGATGAAAAGACGGAGGGAGACGGAAATGCCGGAACGCGTCTTCCGAAAGCGCATGAGCCTTCAGATTCTAGCAGGGAAAGGTCAAAAGGGCAACAGCCAACGGCACGGGGCGGACGGGCCTAACGCAGCTTGTCCATCATGCGATATTGGACGGCCTCAGAGATATGGGGTGTGCCGATCCCGTCCGTCCCCTCGAGGTCGGCGATCGTCCGGGCGACCTTGAGAACCCGGTCATAAGCCCGGGCGCTGAAGCCGAGCCGAGTCACGGCCGTTTCGAGGAGCTTCTCGGCCTCGTCGGGGATGACGCAATGACGCTTGATATCCCGCGGCCCCATTTGGGCGTTGGCGAAGATCTTCCGGCCCGTGAAGCGCCGGAGCTGCCGCTCCCGGGCCGCCGTCACGCGGGCCCGGATGGCCGCGGAGTTTTCGGCCGGCTCGCGCGACGCCATGTCCCGAAACCTGACCTCGGGCACCTCGACCTGAATGTCGATCCGGTCGAGGAGCGGACCGGAGATCTTCGAGTAATAGCGGGCTTTTTCGCTCTCCGTGCAGCCGCCGGCCGCACCGGCCAGGCCGCGGAAGACGTCCTCGCAGGGGTTCATGGCCGCGACGAGCATGAAGGCCGAGGGGAAGACGGCGCTCATCGAGGACCGCGAGACCGTGACCCGGCCGTCCTCGATGGGCTGGCGGAGGTCTTCGAGGACGCGCTTGCGGAACTCGGGGAGCTCGTCGAGAAACAGGACGCCGCGGTGGGCCAGGCTGACCTCGCCCGGGCGCGGCACAAGGCCGCCGCCGATCAGGGCCGGGTCGGTGATCGTGTGGTGCGGGGCCCGGAACGGCCGACGGCTCACGGCGCCCGTCTCCTGGAGGAGCCCGGCGGCGCTCCAGACCTGGGTGACCTCGATCATCTCCTCGAAGGTCATCTCGGGGAGGATCGTCGGCAGGCGCCGGGCCAGCATCGTCTTTCCGGCCCCCGGGGGTCCGATGAGGAGGACGTTATGGGCGCCCGCCGCGGCCACCTCGAGCGCCCTCTTGACATGATACTGACCCTTGACCTCGTCGAAATCCGCCGGGTCCGGGGCCGGGGCGACGAGATCGCCGAGGGAAAAGCGGCAGGGCGCCACCTCGCCGGGCGCGGCGAGGAGACGAACCACCTGGACCAGGTTCTCGAGCCCGTAAACGGGGAGGTCCTGGACGAGGCCGGCTTCCCGCACGTTCGCTTTCGGAACGACGATGCCCCGGAAGCCCGCCCGCTTCGCCATCAAGGCGATGGGCAGAACTCCCCGGGCCGGTTTCAGGCGCCCGTCGAGGGCGAGCTCGCCGATGAACAGAAAATCCCGGAGCCGCTCCGCGGGCACGACCTCGAGATAGGCCAGAAAGCCGAGGGCGATGGGGAGGTCGAAGGCGGAGCCCTCTTTTTTCCTGTCGGCCGGGGCCAGGTTAATGGTGATCTTCCAAGCCTGCATGTCCCAGCCGCAATTCTTGAGGGCCGACCGGACCCGTTCCTTGCTCTCCCGGACGGCCGGGTCGGGCAGGCCGACCGTGACGAAGGTCGGGAAGCCGTCGGAGATGTCGACCTCGACCTCGACCGGGTATCCCTCGATCCCGAGAAGCGAGGCGCTGGAGATCTTGAACAGCATTCGTCCCCATGAAAGGGACGCGCGGGCGGGGCTTATTTCTCTTTTTCGCTGTAGGCTCTGGAGAGCTTTTCGAGCTCCTCTTCGATGTCCTGCCGGGACTTGATCCGGATCCTCGGGATCTGGAGCGGGTCGGCCGCACCGGAAGAGGCAAACCCCGCGGCGTCCTGCTCTTGGGGCGGCATCTCCCTGATGCCTTCGATGCCGGGCTCGCCGGCCTCGACCGGGCCCGTTCCGGAGCGGCGCTTTTCGCCGAAGACCTTTTCCCGGACCGCAGGGACAGTCAGCTTGGCGATCTCGCGAAGGGCCTCGAAAACCCCGACGCCCTGGATCGCCACGGCCTCCACGTACGGGCACTTCCGAGGGTTCAAGAGGTTGTTGAAGGTCTCCACGGGGATGAGATAATTGAGGTCCCGCTTGTTGTACTGGAACACCAGGGGGATCTTGTTAAGGTCGATGTCGTGCTGGAGACAATTGCGGCGGAGGCCGTCGAAGCTCTCGAGGTTGGCATCGAGGAGCGGGATCTGCGAGTCGGCGACGAAGATGATCCCGTCGGTCCCCTTGAGGACACTTTTCCGGGAGGCCTCATAGAAGACCTGTCCGGGCACCGTCATGAGCTGAAAATGGACCTTGAAGTCGCCGATCATCCCGGCCTTGATCGGCAGCAGGTCGAAGAAGTACGTGCGTTCGCTGTCGGTCTCGAGGCAGACGAGCTCTCCGCGCGCCGCAGGGTCGAGCTTGAGAAAAATATAGCGGAGGTTGGTCGTCTTTCCGCTCAGGCCAGGACCGTAATACACGATCTTGATAGCCAGATTTTTACCAGCGTAGTTGACGACGGCCATGTCGGATAGAACCCTTAATGCCTATATTTCCTTAGCACACTCGAGACGCGAAGTCAATTCTCGCCGCCGGCGAGGCGGGGGACCCCGATCGGCTAGCCGCGCGCAGCGGCCGCCTCCGGCCGAGGCGGGAATTGCCAAGATCGTGCGCCCTGTGCTATGAGATAGAGGAAAGCGGAGAGAGGGAGAAGCGCCCATGATCGATCTCCGGAAAAGGACGCGCGTGGCGGTTATCGGAGGCAGCCGGGCGGACAGGGAGGCGCTCGCGCAGGCCGCCGAGGTCGGACGGCTCCTAGCCGCCGGCGGCGCCGTCCTCGTCTGCGGGGGGCTCGGCGGGGTCATGGAGGCCGCGGCGCGGGGCGCCCGGGACGCGGGCGGCCTGACCGTCGGCATTCTGCCGGGCGCCGACCCGGCCGCCGCCAATCCTTCCATCGACCTCCCCATCGCCACGGGGCTCGGATATGCACGGAACTCCCTGGTCGTGCTGAACGCGGACGCCGTCATCGCCGTGGACGGAGAATACGGGACGCTCTCGGAGATCGCCTACGCCCTGATCTACGGGAAAAGGGTCGTCGGCCTCGGGACCTGGGAGATCGGGGGCGTCACGCCGGCCCGCGACCCGGCGGAAGCCGTCCGGCTGGCCCTCGGCTGACCCCGCCGGCCATGCAGAACTACAGGATCCTCCTCGCCTACGACGGGACAGATTTCCGCGGCTGGCAGCGCCAGCCGGGGGAGAGGACCGTGCAGGGGACCGTCGAGGAGGCCGTATTCAGGATCACGCGGAAGAAGCCCGCGCTCCACGGCGCCGGCCGGACGGACGCGGGCGTCCACGCCCTCGGACAGGTCGCCAATTTCCGGGTGACGACGCGGCTCTCCGACGAGGAGCTCTTCCGGGCGCTCAACGCCGTTTTGCCGTGGGACGTCAGGATCCTCGGTCTCGACCGGGCGGCCCCGGGTTTCGAAGCCCGCAGGTCCGCGAAATCCAAGGTCTACCGGTACAGGATCGTCCGCGCCCCCCGGATAAGCCCCTTCGACTTCCGCTACGCCCTCCACTGGCCCTTCCCGCTCGACCTCCGGGCCATGCGGGCGGCCGCGCCCCTTTTCGCACGGCGCGCGGACTTCACGGCCTTCTCCTCGAACCGCGAACGCTCTCCGGTGCGGTCTGTCCGCCGCTCGGAGCTCCGGAAAACGGGCGACGAGCTCGTCTACACCATCGAGGCCGACGGCTTTCTCCGCTATATGGTCCGGACGATCGTCGGGACCCTCCTCGAGATCGGCAGAGGCAGGGTTCCACTCCAACGGGTGGAAGAGATCTTCCGGAGCCGGGAGCGGTCGCTGGCGGGTCCCACCGCGCCGGCCAAGGGCTTGTGTCTCGTCCGGGTCGATTATTGATCGAGGACGAGGCCCATCATGTAGGCATCCTCGCCGGGTTTCGTGTAATAGTTTTTCCGCGTGCCCAGGATCTCGAAGCCCAGCTTCTTGTAGAGGCTCACGGCCGGGGTGTTCGACGGCCGCACTTCGAGGGTCACGAACGTGGCCCCCGCCTTGCGGACCGTCTCGATGACGTGCCGCGTCAGGGCCTCGCCCAGGCCCCGGCCGCGGTAATCGGGGTGAAAGGCGATATTGTTGATCTGGACGTCCTCCCGGACGTGCCAGAAGATGATGTAGCCGACGATCCTCTCGGCCGG
Organism: uncultured Eubacteriales bacterium; assembly: GCA_964551995.1. Lineage (GTDB taxonomy): Bacteria > Acidobacteriota > Aminicenantia > Aminicenantales > Saccharicenantaceae > DATKJS01. The sequence goes on along the minus strand of CAZKFD010000032.1, from coordinate 228,092 downwards.
CCTCGCAACGACGACCAGAGGGAAGGAGATCGATGTATTCTGGATCTCGCCGCGGAACGTGTTCTCGCTCCAGGGGTTGGAAAATGACAGGTCCTCGATCTCCCGGACCGTGGGCAGATCCCCCGCCCTCATCCGCCGGATGAAATAGCGCTCCGCCGTCCCGCTCACGCGCCAGTCCCTTCCTCGGCCTGGGACCTGCGGTAGTACAACGGCTCGACCTCCCGCGCCTGGACCCCCCTCCCCTCGATGATCAGCCGCCCGCCGAGGCGCCCGACCTCGACGGCGATGAAGTCCGACCGGAGCGGGAAACGGGCCTTGTCCCGGACGTAGGCCAGAAGCTTTTCCTTATAAGGAACGAGCCCGTTCCCGATGAACGAGATGACGCGGTGCGCGGGCAGCCGGGCAAAAAATCCGTCGGGATCATAGGCCCCTTGGGGGATGAGCTCGACGAGGCCGGAAGTCCGGCGCTCGTACAAGGCAGCGTAGATCTCGCCCTTCTTAGCGTCGAGGACGGGGCAGAACAACCGGGCGGGCGGCTCGGCGATTTTCGTGGCCAGAGCGGTCAGGCTGGAGACGGGGGCCGCCGGCTTCCCCGAGGTGAAAGCCAGGCCCTTTACGGCGCCGAGGCCGATCCGGATCCCCGTGAAGGACCCGGGGCCGACGGCCACGGCGTAGGCGTCAACGGCTCGGATGTCGGACCCGGCTGCCCGCAGCAGAAGGTCGACCGCCCCCAGAAGCCGGGACGAGTGGGACGACGCGGATACGAGCCCGATCTCCCCGACGAGGCCCCCGTCCCGGAGGAGAGCCACAGAGCCGCTGGGCGTTGTCGTGTCGACGGCGAGGATCAGCATCGGAACGCCCTTTCGCGGCACCCGGCAGGGCCTCCCGGGTTTTCCGCCGCCCGCGCCGCGGCCGGCGAGGGGCTCAAAGCTTCGCCGCCACGGCCCGGCCGACGTCGAGGCTTGTCGAGGAGCCGCCCATGTCGTAGGTCCGGACCTTGCCTTCCTTGATGACCGCCGCCACCGCCTCTTCAACGGCTTTGGCCTTGCGGGTTTCGCCGATCCAGTCCAGCATCATCTTCGCGGCGAGGATGGTCGCGATGGGATTAACCTTGTATTGGCCGGCGTATTTCGGAGCCGAGCCGTGCGTCGGCTCGAAGACGGCGTAGGCGTCGCCGATGTTCCCGCTGCAGGCGAAGCCCAGCCCGCCGACGAGCTGGGCGGAGAGGTCGGAGATAATGTCCCCGAAGAGGTTCTCGGCGACGAGGACGTCGTAGTCCTGCGGGTTCTTGACGAGCCACATGCACATGGCGTCCACATTGGTTTCGTTGAAGGGGATCTCCGGGTATCCCTTGGCGATCCCGCGGGCCGTATCGAGCATCAGCCCGCCCGTTTCGCGGAGCACGTTGGGTTTTTCCACGAGCGTCACGGAGCGCCGCTTGTACTTCCTGGCGAACTCGAAGGCGGCCGTGACGATCCGGGCACAGGCGTGCCGCGTCATGATGCGGGTGGAAATGGCGATCTCGCCGGCCGGGGTGTCCTTGAACTTCTTCATCTTCGGGTGCGTCAGGAGCGCGTCGCGGACGACCTGGGGGAGCGGGAAGAATTCGACGCCGGCGTACATGCCCTCCGTGTTCTCCCGGAAGACTATGAGGTCGATCCCGTCCCGGTAATTGAGGGGGTTCCCCGTGTAGGCCTTGCACGGCCGGAGGTTTTGATAGAGGTCGAACTCCTGGCGGAGGCGGACGATGGGGCTGAAATAGGACAGCCCCTTGCCCTGGAGCCCGGGCGCAAGCTCGAGGGCGGCGTCCTCCTTCGGCTTCGAGGTGATGGCCCCGAAGAGGCACACGTCGGTCCCCTTGAGCATCCGGATCGTCCGGTCGGGCAGGGCGTTTCCCTCGCGGCACCAGAACTCCCAGCCGATATCACCGGGGACATATTCGGCGTCGAGTCCGATCCGGTCGAGGACGATCCTCGTCGCGGCGATGACATCCTTCCCTACCCCGTCTCCTGGCAGAACAGCGATCCGGTGCTTGGGCATGGGCGGCTCCTATTTCAGTCTGCGCGGCCCCGGGCGGCCGTCAGCTTTTTTTTCGTGTATTCGAGGAGGCCTCCGGCCTCCAGGATGCCCAGCACGGACTCCGGAAGCGGGAGGAAGCGGAAGGTCCCTCGGGGCGAGCGGATCTCGCCGGCCGCGAAATCGATCTCGACTTCATCGCCCTTCTCGAGCGACGCGCAAGCCCCGTCGGACTGGATGACCGGAAGCCCCAGGTTGATGGCGTTGCGGAAGTAGATCCGGGCAAACGACCGGGCGACGACGGCCTGGACGCCGGCGTACGTCAGGCAGGCCGCCGCCTGCTCCCGCGAGCTGCCGCAGCCGAAGTTCTTGCCCGCGACGATGACGTCGCCGGGCCGGACGGCGGGCGCGAACCCGGGGTCGAGGTCTTCGAGCGCGTGCCGGGCCATCTCCTCGGGCTTGAGGATCTGGTAGGTGTAGCGCCCCGGATACAAGACATCCGTGTTGATATCGTCCCCGTATTTCCAGACCTTTCCCTTCGTCATAAGAACTTCCTCGGGTCCATAATTTTCCCCCCGACCGCCGAGGCGGCCGCGGTGGCGGGGGAGGCCAGATAAATCTCGGAGTCGCGGTGGCCCATGCGGCCCCGAAAATTCCGGTTCGAGGTGCTGACGCAGACCTCGCCCGCAGCCAGGATGCCCTCGTGGGCCCCGAGGCAGGGGCCGCAGCCCGAGTTGAGAATGACGCACCCGGCCTCGGCCAGCACGGCCAGCGTCCCCGACTTGAGGGCCTCCCGGTAGACTTCCCAGGACGCGGGGATGACGAGGACGCGGACGCCGGGCGGGATCTTCCGCCCCCTTATGATCCTCGCCGCGGCGTCGAGGTCCTCGAGACGGCCGTTGGTGCAGGTGCCGATCAGGACCTGTTGGATGGGCTTGCCGGCCACCTCGTTTACGGGCTTGACGTTCTCCACGGTGTGCGGGCAGGCGATCTGCGGCTCCAGGACGGAGAGGTCGTACCGGAGGACGCTCTCGTAGGCCGCGTCGGGGTCTGACAGGACGGCCTCGTAGGGCCCGCGGGTCCGTCCACGGAGCCAGCGGCGGACCTTGTCGTCCGGGAGGAAGTAGCCGTTCTTGGCCCCCATCTCCGCCGACATGTTGGCGAGCGTCAGGCGCGCGCCGACGCTGAAGTCCTTGGCCGCCGGGCCGGCGAACTCCACGGCCTTGTAGTTGGCCATCTCGGCCCCGTGGTCGCCGATCATCTTCAGGCTGAGGTCCTTGGCCGAAAGCCCCGCCCGGAAGCGGCCTTCGAGGTCGATGCGGATCGTCTCGGGGACCCGGAGCCAGATCTCGTCGGTGGCCCAGGTGCAGGCCGTCTCGGTCCGGCCGATGCCCGTCGCGAAGGCCCCCAGCGCCCCGTAGCTCGCCGTGTGCGAGTCGCTTCCGACGATGAGCTTTCCCGGCAGCGCGAAGCCCTGTTCCGGAAGGACCTGGTGGCAGATGCCGGAATTGATGTCGAAGAAGTTCGGGATGCCCTGCTCGGCCACGAATTCCCGGATGGACTTGTGGTTCTGGGCGTATTTCTCATCGGACGCTGGGACGATATGGTCGAGGACAATGACGATCTTCCTGGGGGCGCGGACCTTCGCCACGCCGAGCTTCCGGAATTCCTGGATGATCGCGGCGGAATTATCGTGGGAGAGGATGTAATCCGGGGAGACAGTGACGACTTCGCCGGCCTGAACGCTCTTTCCGGCCTTGAACCCGAGGACCTTCTCCGTCAGCGTCTGTCCCACCGGAACCTCCTGGGGTTTCCATTTTATGGGGGTCCCGGCGGCTTGTCAATCACAAGAGGACAGGGGACAATGGGGCAGCCCCCCGGGGGGACTGCCCCCGATCATCACTCGAGCCAGACCTTGATCGTCTCGTCCTTGTCGTAGACCTCGATGAGGGCCATCGGGCCCATCTTCTTCAGCTCGTTGAAGAGGGCCTGGACATCGATCTCGCCGCCGGACTCGCCAAGCCGGACGTGCTTGGTGTCCTCGGATTTGAGGAACATCTCGACGAGAGCCAAAGGCACGGTGATCTTCACCTTGTCCGCGCCGGTCTTCGTGTCCGTGACCAGGACCTTGAACCACTTGACCTCCTTGCCTTCCTCGTAGGCCGGGTTCTGCTTGACGGCCTTCTGGATGGCCTGGAAGTCGTCGGTCCGCTCGGCGGCCCTCACGGCGGGCCCCGCGAGGAACGCCAGGGCCAGGGCCGCGGCCGCCACAACGCCAACTGTCTTTTTCATGGGTGCTTCTCCTTTCTCCCCTTTATGGAAGGATTTCCCGGGATCGCTCATTCGATCCAGATCTCGATCGTCGTTCCGTCGTCGGCTTCCAGCCGGAAGAGCTTCTGCTTGGACCGGGCGAGATCGCTCAGGATCCGGTTGATGTCGTAACCCTTGGCCCGCATGGCGGCCTTGTCCTCCTCGGACATGGCGCTCAGGGCCAGGTCGGCGAGGGCCCAAGGGATGTTGATCGAGACCTGCGGCTCTTTCTGCCCCTTTCTCCAGACGCGGATCCTGAGGACGCGGTTTTCGTCCCGGGCCGTCCGGCTCTCGTCCACGGACTTCAGGCTCTCGGGCGAGATCCGCAACAGGGCGATCCGGGCCCGGTCGGCGAGGTCCGGTTCCTTCTCCGTCTCGATGGTCTGCTTGAGGACCGGCACGGCTTCGAGGGCCACGGCCCGATCGGACACCATGCTGAGCTTGTAGGCGGCGTAAAACCGAACGGCCTTGTCCGCTCGCGTGAGCCGCTCCTCGATGTCCCGGACGGCAGCCTTATCCCCCTTCTCGTACAGCGTATAGGCCATATCTATGATCGAGCCCTCGGCCTCCTCGACTAAGCTGGGATTCGCGTCGGGGCGCCGGATGTATTCCTTGTACGCCTGGAGGGCCTCGCTCTCCCGCCCCTTGATCGAGCTCAGGCACTCCCCTTCATAAAAGATGGCCTGGCCGTAATAGAGGCTTTGAGGGTGGGATTCCGTCAGCTCCCGGAGCTTGTCCAGGGCCGCCTCCCACTTCTTGTCAAAGATCAGGAGCTTAGCGTCCTGGAAGAGCTTTTCGTCCGTCGATGCCTGGGGAAAAGCTCGGGCCGGAGCGGCGAGGGCCACCCCCAGGGCGATGAGAAGTCCGATCGTCGGCAGGATCTTTTTCATGTCAAACTCCATTTTGCAACTCTTCCTTGACGATATTGATCTTGAGGAGGAGCCGGCGGTCCCGGACCATACTCCGGATCTGGGCCAGCTCGGCCGCAGGCAACTCGTCGCGGATCTGGGCCAGCTCGAGGAACAAAACCTCGATCTGGTCGCAGATGGCCTTGGCTTTGGCCATCTGGTATTTCTCGAGCTGAGGATTGAGATATTTTTTCTTGGCCAGCAGCTCCCGGGCCTCGGCCGCGCTGGCGGCTGCCGTCCCGGCCGGGGGCCCGCCCCCCGGCTCGCCGAAGAAATCGAGGAGCACGTACTGGCTCCGTTGGAGGTAGTCGACGGTCTCGCGGCGGGCGATCTCGAGCTCGACCCTGTCCAGGAACTCGCGGGACGCGGAGAAGGCCGCGCCGCGGCCCCGGACCGTCGCCGCGTTCCTCAACACCAGGTACATGCCGGCGGAGCCAAGGACGAGGCCGAGGACGAGGCTGACCAGGACAGGCCGCAGCCAAGGCCGGAAAAGCCCCGCCCGAACGCCCTCGCGCCGGCTAGCGGGCTCCGTCTGCGCGGCGCGATTGTAGACATAGTCCGTGATCCGGTCCGGGAGAGAATTCCAGTCCACAGTGCCGAGGGCCTTGCGGATCTCCTCCCGGACGGCGTCGGCCCCTCTCAATACCCGGCGGATCTCCTCCGCCTCTTCCCGGCACTTCGGACATTTTTCGAGATGTTCAGCCACGGTCGTTCTCCTTGCCTCACCCGGATCCTCCGAGAGAAATGCCAGCCAGTCCGCTTTCTTCATTGGGCAGCCTTTCACCGCTCCATCCCCAGGTACGGAATCAGCCACTTCCTCAGGTTTTGGACGGCCTTGAAGTGCAGGGACTTGGCCGTGCCGGTCGAAATGCGGAGCGCCGCGGAGATCTCGTTGAACTGGAGCTCGTTGTAGTGCCTCATCATGAAGACGGTCTTCTGCTTGGACGCCAGCCGGTCGACGCAGCGGGAAAAGGCGCTCCGCAGGTCCGAATCGCGCGAGTCGCCGGCCCGGTCCGCGACGGACACCGGGATCTCTTCGAGCGGCTGGGACGTTTCCCACTCTTTGCGCTTCTGACGGTGCTTCCGGTAATAGTCGATGGAGACATGGCGGGCGATCTGGAGGAGCCAGCCCTGGAAATTGTGCCCGGGCCGGTACAACGCGCATTTCTGGTGGAGCCGGAGAAAGGTCTCCTGGACGGCGTCGAGGGCGTCTTCCTTGTCCCGGAGGATGGAAAAGGCCGTCACGAATACCCTCTGCTGGTAGAGGCGGACGACGGTCCGGAAGGCCTCCCGATCCCCTTCCCGGATGCGTTCCAGCAGGCGGGCGGTCTCTTCGGACTCCAGTCCCGGGCCGTCTGGGGGGCTGACGGCCGGCGCGGCGGATTCGGGCCCGATCTCCGAAGCCCTCGGGGCGGATGTCCGGGCCGTCTCTGGATCTTCTCGTCTCATGGGATCTTCACAGGTTACTACGATCGGCCCGGGCGAAAGGTTCACTCCGTCCGGGCCCGCGACCCGGCGGACAAACAGGCAGGGCACCACCCCGGAAAAGTCCCGGCGCGGGGCAAGAGGGATCAGAGAAGCGAAAGCGAATCTATGAGATCAAAACCTCGAGAAGCCTTTTCTGTCTCCGCCGGCGGGCCGCCTGTCGAGCCTGGGCCTTTCGGCCCGGGGACGGGCCTCGTTGACGATGATCTTCCGGCCGTCGAACTCGCTGCCGTTCAGCTTGCCCTTGGCCTCCTGCGCGGATTCAGTCGTGGCCATCTCGACGAACCCGAAACCGCGGCCCTGCAGGATGTTGACCGAGGTAACCTCGCCGTACTGGGCGAACAGGCTCTTCAGCGTCTCTTCCGTGGTCTTGTAGTTGAGGTTACCCACATAAAGCTTTTGAAAGGACATTAAAAAATACCTCCTCTCTCTCTCACCACTGTCACGCCCGTCGGACCGGGAAGCGAACGTGATAAGAGGAGAGCCTATTGTCCATGAATCAAACGGACAAATCAAGCCCCTCACGCCGGAAGCGGGGCTTTGGCTCCCGCCCGGCGTTCTGTGATATATTGGGCGTGCCCGAAGGGGCGGCGCCCCGCCCCCGGGTGTGGAGGAACGGGCATGAAAAAAAGGACCTACGTCTGGCTGATCTTCCTCTTCTTTTTCCTGCTCGCCGCCGCCTGCGTCGCCGTCTTCTTCGTCAGCGAGTTCGGCGGCGCGCCGGTCGCCGTGCCATCGCGGGCCTACCTGGAAGTCCGCTTGGGCGGTGCGTTCGAGGAGCTCGCTCCGCCGGACCTCCTCTCAATGCTCGTCCCGCGGGTCAAGGCCCTCACGGTCTACGATTTCTGGAGGAACATGAGGAAGGCCGCCGCGGACAGCCGCATCCAGGCCGTCCTCGTCCGCCTCAGCCCGATCGAATGCGATTGGGCCAAGGCGGCGGACATACGGGAAGCAATCCTGGAATTCCGCCGGTCGGGCAAGAAGGTCTACGCGTATATCGAAGAGGCCCCCGAATTCGATAAGGAATACTATCTCGCCACGGCCTGCGACAGGATCATCCTGCATCCCATGGGCTGGCTGGGCATTAGCGGCATCGGTGGCTATGTGCCGTTCTTCAAGAACGCCCTGGACAAGCTGGGCATCCGGGCCGAGTTCGAACACGTCGAGGAATACAAAACCGCCTACAACATCTTCACCGAGAAGGGATTCACGCCCGCGCACAAAGAGGAAATGACGTCCCTGTACTCGGACATCTTCGCCGAGTACGTCCGCACGGCGGCTAAGGCCCGGGGCAAGACCGAGGATGAGTTCCGCACCCTCGTCGACCGGGGCCTGTATCAGGGCGACCAGGCCCAGCAGGCGGGCCTCGTCGACGCCTGCCTGTACGAGGACGAGCTGCAACCTCTCCTGCAGGCCGGAGGGCTGAGTCTCGGCCGCGTCCGGTTCGAGGATTACACCCAGGTGAAACCCCGTTCGCTCGGCCTCGAAACCGGCCGGAACGTGGCCCTCGTCTACGGCGTGGGCATGATCGTCACGGGCGAAAGCCTCCCCGGTATCATGGGGGGCGATACAGTGGCCCGCTGGGTCCGGGCCGCCCGGGAGGACAGGTCCATCGCCGCCATCGTCTTCCGCGTGGACAGCCCGGGCGGATCGTCCGTGGGCTCGGATGTCGTGTGGCGGGAAGTCGCGCTGGCGGCGAAGGCGAAGCCCGTCGTCGTCTCCATGGCCGACCTCGCCGGCTCCGGGGGATACTGGATCTCCATGGCCGCGACCCGCATCGTGGCCCAGCCGCAGACGCTGACGGGCTCAATCGGCGTCCTGGGCGGCAAGTTCAGCTTCGCCGGGCTTCTCGACAAGCTGGGCATCACGGCCGAGAAACTGACCTTCGGCGAGAGGGCCGCCATCTTCTCGCCTTTCAGGCCGTTCACGCCGGAAGAGAGGACGTTCCTCAAGAGCCAGCTGCTCTGGGCTTACGACCGTTTCCTGACCAAGGCCGCCCGGGGCCGGAATATGACTAAGGAGCAGGTCGACAAGGTCGGCCGCGGGCGGATCTGGACCGGACGCCAGGCTAAGGGACTGAAACTCGTCGACGAGCTCGGCGGCTTTTCGACGGCTGTAGGCCTGGCAAAAAAGCTGGCCGGCATCCCCGCCGACGAAGACGTCCGATTCGTCATCTGGCCAAAGAAGCTCTCGTTCTGGCAGGCGCTCTTCGGCGTCCAGGACGCCGGCCTCGACCTGAAATCGGCCTCCGGGCTGCGCCGGGCGCTCCAGACGCTCGAACTTATGGGGAAGACCAGCCTCTGGGCGGTCATGCCTTTCTGGGAAAAGCCGCAATAATAAAGGATTGCGGCCCGGGGTGGTCCTTTTCCCCCGCGGTCTCGCTGCCCCAAAAAGCGGTCCCGTCTGAACCGAACGCGCTTTCTCAACCAGGTTTCTCTGGCGGCCCTGGCATCACGTTCACACATGAGGGGGCCGAGGAGAATGACCGGAACGTGAAAAAGCGGTTACGAGTCGCTCCACCGCAATTCTGATGGAGTTGCTCGGAGCCACTCTTCTGGGAAATATCTAAAATGAGTGGCTTCCCTTTCGGCCAGCCATTCTCAATAGGCGTAGGACGAGGGGCAGACGGTTTTGAATTCGCAGACGCTGCAGTTGTGCCAATCGGGCCTGGCCTCGAAGCTCCCGCTCCGGATTCCCTCGGCTGCCTCGGCGATCCGCGAGGAGGCACGCCGGAACTCCTTCTCTCCCTTCCGGGCGCACCCGACAAGGCCGGACTCCAGGAAATAGAGCCGCGTCTCCGCCGGGACGAGTCCCCGGGTCTTCAGGAACGAGAGCGCGTAGATGTCCATTTGGAGGCTGTCGGCCGTCCGCCGGTCGGCGTCCTTCTGGGACGACGCCTCGGTCGTCTTGTAGTCAATGATGACCGGCCCGTCCTGCTCGAAATCCACCCGGTCGTAGCGCCCCGTGAACCGGACGCCGCCCTCCTGCCAGCGGAACCCCTTCTCCAGAAAGGCCGGCACCTTCCCCGATTCCTCCTCCCGGCGATAGAAGGCCCGCAGGGCCCGCTCGCCTGCGGCCTTTCTCAGCTCCTCGTGCTCGCGGCTGAGGAATCCTTCGTTGACCCAGTTCGCGGCGTATTCCCGCAGGAGCTCCTCCTCGGAGAGCGGCCGGCCCTTCATCCTTTTCCTGAGGTAGGAAGCGATCGTGGCGTGAACGACGCGTCCGAAAACGAGGCTGTGGTGAGGAAAGACGGGGATGCCCACGAGATGGCGGAACCGGTACTTCAACGGGCAGACCAGGTAGTCTTCGACGCGGGCGTGGCTCAGCGCGAGGGTTCCTCCGGACGGCGGCCGCACCGCGGCGGGTCGCGGGCGCGCCGCCGCCTCCGCGTAGCGCCGGATGTCCTCGATGGCCGAGGCGCGGAGGATATCGCCTGGCATGCGGGGCACGTCCAGGGCCTCGAGGACGAAGGGGCTCACCTTTTTCAGGCGCTTGCGGCCGTGATCCCGGGCCCAGGTCATATACAGGAATTCGCGGGCCCGCGTCATTGCTACGTAAAACAGCCGCCGCTCCTCCTGGAGGGTGTTCTCCCTTCCCGGGAGGCTCTCCTTGAGGATGGCGTCGGGGACGGGGATCCTTTCCCTCGGCTCCCTCCCGGGGAAGCGGTCTTCGACGAGCCCGACCAGGAAAACGGCCCCGAACTCAAGTCCTTTGGCCTTGTGGACCGTCAGGACGCTGACGGCGTCCTCGTCCGGCTCCGCTTCGGAGGTGGCCGGGTTGTCCCCGACCTCCCGGAGCAGGTCGAGATAGCGGGCGAACGAATGGAGCGAGTCGTTTTCGGCCAGCCCGGAGAAGTCCTTGACTTTGTCGAAGAACAGCCGGATGTTCTTAATCTTGACCTCGGACTCGAGGGACATCTTCCCGACAAGCGATCTGAGGTAGCCGCTTCTTTCGAGAAAGGCGTAGATGACCTCGCCGGCGCTCTTCGAGCCCGCCATCTCGACGAAGAACAGGAGCTCGCCGAAGATCCTGCGAACCGCCTCTTCCGTCTCCCGGGAGATCTCCACGGGTCTCGCCCCTTCGGCGACAAGCTGGAACACCCGGTGGAGCGAGAGGTTCGTCCTTCGGGCGTGGCCGGCGAGCGTCGTCAGGTCGTAGGGATTGACCCTGTAGACGTCGGACAAGGCCAGATAGAAAAGGTCCCGGCTGCTCTCGAAATCCGTCAGCGACTTGATAAAGGCCGTCAGGATCCTGATCTCGTCCTGCTGGTAGAGGCCGCGGCTGCCCGAAAACCGGTACGGGATCTGCTTCATGTTGAAGGCCCGCAGATAGGGGTCCGCGTCGGCGTTGCGGCGGACAAGGACGGCGATGTCGCTCCACGGGCGCCCCCGGTCGTGCCTTTTGAGGACGAGCTCGGCCACGCGATCCGCCTCATGGGACAGCGTGTCGAACGACAGCATGAAGAGGCTCTTGCCGGCGCCGGGCGCGGCCGCCTTCAGCCGCTTGTTCACCCTGTCCCGGGCCTCGAGCCGGAGGGGGTTGTTGTACTGGATGAGCCGGTAGGCGGCGTCGAGAATGGCCTGGGTCGATCGGTAGTTCCGCGTCAGGACGATCCTCTTGGCTTCGGGGTAGATTCTCTCGAAGTTGAGGATGTTGCTGAGCGACGCGCCGCGGAAACGGAAGATGCTCTGGTCGTCGTCTCCGACGACGGTCAGATTCCGGTGGCCGGCGGCCAGCATCCTGAGCAGCTCGAACTGAACGAAGTTCGTATCCTGAAACTCGTCGACGAGGATGAACGCGTACCGCTCCTGGAACTCCTTGAGCACCGAGGGACGGGACCGGAAGAGGTCCACGACGAGCGTCACCTGGTCCTCAAAGTCGATCAGGCCTTCCTTCCTGAGCAGGGCCTGATATTCGCCGTAGACCCGGGCGATCTCCGCATGCTTCCGGGCCGTCTCGGCGGCTATCTCGCCCTCCGCCGGCCGTTCCGCGAGGCCGCGGGCGTACCGCTCGTATTCCTCGGGACGGACATCCTCCTGCTTCAGGCGGCGAATGGCGTCCAACAGCTCCTGGATGTGCCGCGTGGGGGAGCTCAGGGGCCGGTAATAATCCAAGGACATGCGGAACAGGTTCTCCCGGAAAAAGATGGCCTGGTCGACGTCGTCGAGGAGCTGGAAATCGGGCGGATAGCCGATGTCGAGGGCGTAGTCCCGGAGCACCTTCTCCCCGAAGGAGTTGAACGTGCTGATCTCCACGAACGAGGACGTGTAGGGGACCAGGACGTCCACCCGCGCCTCCATCTCGCTGGCCGCCTTTTCCGTGAACGTCACGGCCAGGATCTTGTCGGGCCGGGCCCGCTTGGATTCGATAAGGTGAGCGATCCGGTGGGTGATGACCTTCGTCTTTCCCGTCCCGGCCCCGGCGATGATCAGGAGGGGACCGTCGCCGTGGACGACCGCCCGCCTCTGGGCGGGATTGAGGGAGCCGGCGGAGTCTTTGTCTTCGGAAGAGCGTGGACGCTTGCGGGGACGGGCCATGGGACGCGGGCCAGGCCGGCCTATTTCTTGGGCGCCTTGGGGATCACGACGACCTTCTCGCCGGGCTTGATCAACCCCAGATCGCGGCGGGCCGAGTTCTCCACGGCCTTGGGGTCGTTTTCGAGGCGGCGGATCTCGGCCTCGAGCTCGCCCTTCTCCCGCTGGAGCTCGCGGATCTGGGTGTCGAGGCCGGCGAGCTCGACGCGGAGCCGGTGTATGTCCATGACTCCCTTTTTCCCGAAGACCGACGTCACAACCATGATCAGGAAGAGGCAGGCGGCCCCGAGCAGAAGGATCTTTTTCCGGAAGGCCGGGCTGTTCCTCGACGGGTCCTTCCTCACAGGACGGCCTCCAGCCCGCTTTTGAGCAGCTCGTCGACGCCTTTCTGCGTCTTCGACTCGGCGTAACAGCGGATGAGGGGTTCCGTGCCCGACTGCCGGAGAAGGACCCAGTCCCCGCCCTCCAGTCCCAGTTTGATGCCGTCGAACGCCTCGGTCTCGAGGACCGGACGGCGGCCGATCCGAGCCGGAGGGCTCCCGACCAGGGCTCTTAACGCCTTGGCCCTCTCGGGTGTCAGGGGGATGTTGCGCTGGCCCCCGGACACGGTCCCGTATTCCTTGAACAGGTCGTCCTTGAGCTTCTTGAGGCTCTTGCCGGCGGCCGCGACCATCTCCGTTACGAGGAGTCCGGCGAAGATCCCGTCCTTCTCGGGGAGATGGTCCTTGACGGCAACGCAGGCGCTTTCCTCGCCCCCGAACATGATGTGCCCTTTCAGGAACAGATCGGCCATGTACTTGAATCCGACCCTGGTCTTATAGAGAGGAAGATCGTATTTCGCGGCGATTCGGTCGAGGAGATGCGTCGTCGTGATCGACCGGGCGACCCCTCCCCTCCAGCCCTTGACACGGACGAGGTAATCGAGGAGCATGGCCAGGATGTAGTTCTGATGGATGAAGGTCCCCCTGTCGTCGATGATCCCGAAGCGGTCCCCGTCGCCGTCCGTGGCGATCCCGAGATGGCACTTTTTCTCGCGGACCAGGGTCTTGAGCTCGGCCAGATTGTCCTCGGTGCAGGACGGGTTCACACCCCCGAAATAGGGGTCGATGTAGCCGTGAATCCCCTCGAGCGGTATCTCGTTCTCCTCCAGGATCTCATCCAGGTACTCGCGGCTCGTCCCGTAGAGAAGGTCGACGCCCACGCGGAGCCCCGACTTGCGGATCGCCTTGAAGTCGATCTTATCCTGGACGAAGCGGAGATAGTCGGACTGGAGGTCGATCCGTGAGATGTTCTCCGTCGCCGTATAGAACGGGACCTGGGAGAAGCTCGGCAGCAGGCTCTGGACCTCGGTTTCGATCCTGTCCGTCACCTCGGGAAGGGCCGGCGCGCCCGTTTCGACGTTGAACTTGAGGCCGTTGTACCACGGCGGATTGAAGGACGCCGTGAAGTTGACGGCCCCCCGGCACTTCCTCTTGATGACCTGCAGGGCTAAGGCTTGGGACGGGGCGTCCCGGTCGGCCAGGCAGACCGAGATCTCGTTTTTGGAGAAAAGCTTGGCGGCCTCGAAAGCGAAGCGCTCCGAAAGGAAGCGGGTGTCATAGCCGACAGCCACGGAGATCGGCTCTCCGGAGAATTTCTTCCGGAGGAGATTGGCGATGGCCTGGACGACGACCCGGACGTTGTGAAACGTGAATTCCTCCCCCATGAGGCCACGCCAGCCGGACGTGCCGAAACGGATCATCATTGAGAAAAAAACTACCACAGTCCAGGGGCGATATCAAGAGGGGCAGTCCCTCCCGAGGCAGACTGTCCCTCTTTCTTGACGGCCTCTCCCGTCATGGGGACGAAGCGGACGTCGAGGATCCGGCGGACGACGGCCCGACCGCCTTGTTTCCTAATCAACGTGAGGGTCTGGGAGGCGCCCGGGTCTCCGAGGGGGATGACGAGCCGGCCGCCTTCACGGAGCTGGTCGAGGAGCGGAGGAGGGATACGTTCGGCCGCGCACGTGACGATGACGGCGTCGAAGGGCGCCGCCTCCTTCCAGCCGAAGAAGCCGTCGCCGCATCTCACGCGGACGTTTCCATAGCCGAGGCTCTTCAGCGTGTCCGCCGCCCGGCGGGCCAGGGACTCGTTGATCTCGATGCTGAAGACTTCGCCCGCGAGGAGAGAGAGGACGGCGGCCTGATAGCCGGAGCCGGTCCCGACCTCGAGGACCCTGTCTCCCTTGCGCAAGCCAAGGCTCCAGGTCATGAGGCCCACGATGAAGGGTTGCGAAATCGTCTGGCCCTCCCCGATCGGCAGGGGATGATCCTCGTAGGCTTCGTCCCGGAAGGCCGGAGGGACGAACAGGTGCCGGGGCACGGCCCGGAGCGCTTCGAGGACCGCCGCATCCCGGACGCCGCGAGCCGCGACCTGCGTCTCGACCATGGCCGCGCGGGCGCGGGCGAAAGCCTCTTCATCCCCGGGCGAATCCCCGGAACCCGGACCGGCGAGGAGGGCTCCGGCGGCCAGGCCCGCCAGCACGCACGCGAAGGCCGGGCGCAAGGCGGGCCGCCCAGACTGCATCCCCCGGCTGAAATCGGGGCGCCGCACTCGCATGTCTCAGGATCACTCCCCGCGTCCATTATCCCACACCGAGCGGCCTGCGCCAAGAAGGGCGTCCCGTCCCCGGACGCGCACCGCCCCGAATGACTCCGACGAGGGGGGAAATTCATCCATGAAATCGCCCCTAGGGGTGATTGACCGCTCCGGGGGGTGAGAAAAAAATGGAGTCCGCGAGGACAAGATCGGAGTTTAGCAGGGTGACCGAAAATGAGTTCGCGAAAGGTTCTTCTTGAGCCCTGCGGCGGGCCGGCGCGGCCCTGCCAATTTTTGTCAAACGAAGAAAAGCGGAAAGGCCCTTTCTCCCTGAAAAGCGGAGAGAATTTTCGTTGACAGGAACATGAATTTTTGATATTTGGGTGATAAATCTTGATGAAGGACCGAAGCCAAGCCCCGATGAAGGAAAGCCGAGCCATATACCCGGGATCGTTTGATCCGATCACCAACGGGCACGTCGACATCATCGAGCGCGGCCTCGAGGTCTTCGACGAGATCATGGTCGCGGTCCTGGAGAATCCGAAAAAGGCCCCCCTGTTTTCGACTAAAGAGAGAGTCGCCATGATCAGGGACATCTTCGGCCGTGGCAGCCGGATCGACGTTATGTCGTTCAGCGGGCTGTTGGTCGACTTCGCCCGGGCCCAACGGACCCGGGTGATCATCCGGGGCCTCCGGGCCCTTTCGGATTTCGAATACGAGCTCCAGATGGCCCTCATGAACCGCAGCCTGGCGCCGGATATCGAGACGTTCTTCATGATGCCGAACGTCCGATACTCGTTCCTTAGCTCGAACCTCGTCAAGGAGGTCATCGCGCTGGGCGGCCCGGTGGACGATCTCGTCCCCGGCCCGGTCGCGCGGCGTCTCCGGGCCAAGATCGCGAAAGCCAGGAAACATAAAATTTAGCATAAGGCAGGACAACATGTTCGGAATCTCTCGGGAAAAAGGGCTGGTCGGGCTGGATGTCGGCTCCTATTCGGTCAAGGCCGTCGAGCTCAAGGCGAAGAAGCACGGAGACCATGCGTCCTACGAACTTTTGAGGATCGGTTACGAAGCGCTGCCGCACGACGCCATCGTGGAGGGCACGATCATCGACTCGGCAGCCGTTGTGGAGACGATCCGGCTTGTCTTCGAGGCGAACAAGATCGCCAACCGGGACGTCAACATCTCCATCTCGGGCAATTCCGTCATCATCAAGAAGATCTCCCTGCCCGTCATGGAAAAGCAGGAGCTCGCCGAGTCCATCATCTGGGAGGCCAAGCACAACATCCCCTACCCCTACGAGGAGACGAACGTCGACTACGCGATCCTCAAGCCCTCCCACGGCGCGGACGACAAGAACCTGGACATCCTGCTCGTCGCGGCCAAAAAGGACAAGATCGCCAACTACAGCAATGTCGTCAATCAGGCCCGGAAGAACCTCCAGAGCATCGAGGTCGACGTGTTCGCCCTGCAGAACGTCCTGGAGATCAACTACCCCGAGGCCTTCGCCGAAAAGACGGTCGCGCTGATCAACATCGGCGCGAACATCACCAACGTCGTCATCGTCGAGCGCGGGACGCCCCAGCTGTTCCGCGATCTCTCGCTGGGCGGCTTCTTTTTCACCGAGAACATGCGGAAGGAGCTCAACATCAGCTTCGAAGAAGCCGAGAAGCTCCTCAAGGGCATCCCGGGGAAATCGGTCACGGCCGACCAGTTCTCCACCGTCCTGGCGATGAACGTCCGGGATCTTCTCGACGAGATCGAGAAGACCTTCTCTTTCTATGAAGCCTCCGAAAAACGGGAGAGGAAAATCGAGCAGATCTTCCTCAGCGGCGGGCTGGCCAATATCCCCAACATGATCGGCTCGTTCGAGAGCAAGTTCCGGATCAAGACGGAAATCCTCAATCCCTTCCGCAACATCCGCGTCGACGAGAACAAGTTCGATTCGATCTATTTCAACGAAATGGGACCCATTTTTGGCGTCGCCGTCGGACTGGCGACCCGAAAGGCAGAGAAGTAACCATGATACGGATCAACCTCTTAAAGCCGGAAACCAAGGAAATCAAGGAAGAGGCCGAGCCCCAGGCGCTGACAGAGCTCAGTCCGAAGAAGGCGCAGAATTTCGGCACCCTGATCCTTCTCCTGCTCGTCGTCGTCCTCGGGGCGTATTTCTTCATCCAGCAGCGGGCCTTCGACCGGGAGAACGAGCTTCTCGCCTTCGCCCGCCAGGAAAAGGACAAGCTGAAATACGTCACCGCCAAGCTGGACGAGCAGAAGAAGCTCAAGGATTCCCTCGAGCGGAAGATCAACCTTATCAACGACCTCCGGTCCCAGCAAGACGTGGCCGTCCGGATCATGGACCAGCTGAGCCGCAGCCTCCCGGACTGGGTCTGGCTGACGGAAGTGACGTACGACAACAAGGGCCTCCAGATCAAGGGGAAGGCCCTCTCGAATAACGCCATCGCGGATTACATGACCAGCCTGGAAAACAGCCCCATCCTGATGAACGTCAGCCTGATCTCCTCGACCCAGAGGACATCCCAGAGGACCGAATACCTGGAGTTCTCGATCAGCGCAGCGCTGGAAAAGGCCCCGCCGCCGGCTCCCGTCAAGGCCGAGCCCGCCGTCAAGCAAAGGGGGACGACATGAAAAACTGGCCCTGGTACGGATCGCTCATCCTGGTCGTCGTCATCTTCGGCGTGGCGTATTTCGTCTACTTCGGCCCGCAGAACGTGAAGCTCCAGGCCCTGAAGGCCGAGCGGATCGGCGTCGAAAACGAGGTCCGGGACCTGAAGCAGAAGAAGAAACAGCTGGACAAGATCGAGGCTGAGCTGGAAGTCATGAGCTCCCAGCTCAAGGGACTCGAGTCCATCATCCCGCAACGGAAAGAGCAGCCGGACATCCTCAGGCAGATCCAGCAGCTGGCCTACGATTCGCGTCTGGAGGTCACGAACTTCACGCAGCAAAAAGAGGTCGACATGGAATTCTATGCGGAATGGCCGATCAACATCCAGGTCACGGGGACGTTTCACAACCTCGCCGCCTATTTCGACAAGCTCAGCCAGTTCTCGCGCCTGTTCACGATCGACAAGTTCTCGATCAAGGCTCTGAGCCGGCAGACGGACCTCGAAACGATCTCCGCCAACTGGACGGCCATGACATACCTCTTTCTCGAAGAGCCGGCGGTTCCGGCTCCCAAACCCAAATCCAAGAGGCCCGGACGATGAAAAAAATCCTTTCTCTCGTCCTCATCGTGACCGGGATCGGCCTGCTTCCTCTGTTCGCCCAGGAGAATCCGGCCAATCCCAAACCCGAGGAGAAGCCCGCCCTCAAGACGGCCGCCGGGGCGAACTATAACCCCGAAGGGCGCCGGGATCCGTTCAAGGATCTCCTGGGGGGAGGCGAAGTCCGCGACAAGTCGACCCCGGTCGCGGCCCAGCTGTCCGTCGATGACCTGATCCTGATCGGCATCGTCAAGACCAGCAGCGGTTTCACCGCGATCGTGGGAACCACGCAGGGCTTCCCCCACTTCATGAAAGTCGGCGAGACGGTTTCCGACGGCTACATCGTGAGCATCACCCAGAGCCAGGTTGTTTTCAGGAAGACCAGCGAACGGGGAGTCCCCCTCATGAGGCCTCGGGACATCACCAAAGAAATCAATCCGGAGGAGCGCTAACATGAAAAAGAAATTTCTGCTTCCCGTTTTAGCTGTTTTATGGATCCTTCCTCTCGCCGTTCTGCACGCCGAAGGCTCCGGCCCCGTCGTCATCAACAAGATCAAAGTCCAGCCGGGCACGCTGGCGACGAAGCTCGTCCTGGAGACCGACGGACAAATCCTCGCTCCGAAGGCCTACTACCTGCCCGGCTCGCCCCAGACGCTGGTCCTCGACCTGAACCGGGCCCAGACGTCGGAAACGCCCTCCATCCCCTCCTCCGAGTCCCAATTCATCCGCGACATCCAGGTGCAGAAGGCGGGCCCGCAGGACCTCAAGTTCCTCCTCTGGCTGAACGAGCGCGTCCCCATCCAGATCCGGTCCGAATCCGGCCGCACGGTCGTTGATCTCGTCAAGATCCAGAGCGGTCAGGACGGCTATCTGATCGACGCCTCGACGCAGGCCGAACTCGACCGCCGGCCCAAGACCCAGATCACCCTGGACAGGATCGATTACACGCAGGCCCCCGACCGGGTCTCTTTCCGGGCCGAGCTGAGCGACCAGGCCGTCGCCCAGGTTTTCGCGCTGGACAATCCCTCGAGGCTGGTCGTCGACCTTTACGACACGGTCCTGACGGCCAAGGCTAACGTCTGGAACGTCGACAACCCCCAGGTGTCTGTCGAAAAGGCCCGGGTCGGCCAATTTCAGGTTTCGAACCCCCGGCCGATCACCCGCCTAGTCTTCGACCTCAAGGAGCCCGGGTTGTATTCTCTCGATTCGGACAGCAACGGACTCGTCGTCTCCTTCTACAAATCGCAGCCGTCGCCGGCCGCGCCCGTGGACGCCGTCCCCCCTCCGTCGGCGAAAGCCGAGGCGACCTTGAAGCCCGCCGCGGCAACTGCCGCCGCGGTTAAAGAGGAAAGCCCGAAGCCAGCGCCGGTCGCCGTCAACGAGCTTCCTGCCGGCGCCGCCACTCCTGCCGCCACCGTGAACACCCCGCCGGCAACCGCCGCCGCCCCGGTCCCCGTCCTGGCGCAGAGCGAACCCAAGCCGGCCCCCAAGCGCGCAACCGCCTCCGTCGACCCGGCCCCGGCGAGCGCCCCCCAGGACAAGAAGGCGGTTGACACCGAACTTCAGGACAAATACAAGCCCAAGACGATCGCTGCCGAGGAAACCAGGTACACCGGCCAGATCGTCAGCCTGAGGTTCAAAGACGCGGACCTCCGCGACGTCGTCCTGTTCCTGGCCGATTTCGCCGGCCTGAACGTCGTCTTCGATGCCGACGTCCGCGGGGCCGTGACCTGCGACCTGCGGGACGTCCCCTGGGACCAGGCCCTCGACATCGTCCTCAAGCAGAACAAGATGGGGAAGACGATCGAAGGCAACGTCCTCCGCATCGCCCCGATCAGCGTCCTGACGCGCGAGCAGGAGGAAGAAATCAAGATGAAGGAGAGCCAAGAGCTCGCCGGGCCGGTCTCGGTCAAGACGTTCGCTCTGTCCTACGCCAAGGCCAAGGACATCGCCGACCTCCTCAAGAACAAGATCTCCAGCCGCGGCGAGATGATCATCGACGAGAGGACCAACACCCTCATCATCACAGATGTGAAAGACAAGCTCGCCCTCGTCGAGAAGCTGATCGGCGTTATGGACACGCCCACCCCTCAAGTCTCCATCGAAGCGCGGATCGTCGAGGCAACGACGAACTTCGTCAAGAACCTCGGCATCCAGTGGGGCTTCAAGGCCCTGGCCGAGCCGTTCTACGGGAACCAGACCTCCGTCCAGTTCCCGAATTCGATCAACGTCAACGGGGCGCTGATTCCCCAGGGCACGACGACCGAGGGCATCGCCGGCCCGCTCGGCGGCTACGCCATCAACCTGCCTGCGCCGTCCTTCAACACGGCCCTGGGCCTTTCCTTCGCCAACGTCCTCGACACGTTCCGCCTGGACGTGGCCCTGACGGCCCTGGAGACGACCGGTGAGGGCAAGACCATCTCTCATCCCCAGGTCACGACACAGAACAATCAGCAGGCCGAGATCATCCAAGGCGAGCAGATCCCCGTCCAGACCGTGGCCAACTTCACCGTGACCACCCGCTACGTTAATGCCGCTCTCGAGCTCCACGCCACGCCGCAGATCACGGCCGAGGGGACGATCATCATGAACATTGAGCTCGTTAACAATGCCGCCGACTTCTCCAACCTCGTCAACGGCATTCCGCCGATCACGACCGAGAGCGCCAAGACAACGATCATGGTTCCCGACGGCGGGACGACCGTCATCGGCGGCATCTACAAGACGCAAGATTCCGTGACGAGGGGAGCCGTGCCTTTCCTGACCGAGATCCCGATCCTGGGAAGCCTCTTCAGGAACTTCGCCCGGACGAAGACGACCCGGGAGCTTCTCATCTTCATCACTCCCCGGATCATCAAATAAGCAGGGACTAGAGAGGAGAAGAACAATGAAAACCACCACATCGGCCCTCAAGATACTGGCCGTTGCCCTCGCGCTGGTCGTCCTGAACTCCTGCAACACTGTCTCCAAGGGCGCCAAGTCAGCCACGATGCTCGTCGTCGAGAGCATCATGGGAACGACGGCCAGCGGAACGGCCGCGAACTACCTCGAATCGAGCGTCACGAGCGGCACGTCCGACGTCGCGACGATCACGCTCGAGGCCGAACTCATCGACCCCAACTCCCCCACGGGACCGTCCCAATACAACAACGTCACCCTCACTGGATACAATGTCCAGTACTTCCTCCCCGACGGCACGGGCACTCCCGGCGTCACCGTCCCCAATCCCATCCAGGGAGCGATCGGGTCAGTGCTGCTCACAGTCGCCCAGAGCCAGTCCATCACCGTCATCGTCGTCCTGGCGAGCGCCAAGCTCGAGCCTCCTCTCGCCGCTTTAGCGGGGACGACCAACCAGCTTCAGGTCAACGCCAAGATCACGATCCAGGGCCAGGACATGAGCAACAACCCGGTCCAGGCCACGGGCGTGCTGAACATCGTCTTCGGGGACTATCCCACGAGCACCTCGACGTCCTCGGCCACAAAGAGGACGGGGTCCTGACGCCTCCGGACTGACCGAACCACCGCCCTCCCCGGTCCGGGGAGGGCTTTTTTTTATCCGAAGGGCGCGTAGGAAAAAACCAGGGATTTCTTCAGGCGGATCCGGGGCAAGGTCTCTTCGAGGGCCTGGTCGATCGTCTCCCGGCGGGCGGATTTCAGGATGAGCTGGACCCCGGACATGTCCCGGAGGCGGACGACGGAGGCGAGGGCCGGGCCGAGGACCTCGAGCCCCGCCGATTCGTACCCGCGAAGAAGCGCCCTCAGCTCCCGCGAGCCGGCTGCGATCGCCCTCACGTCCCGGCCGAGGAGCGTGACCTCCGCCAGAGCCGCAAAAGGCGGATACTTCATCACGCGGCGGAATTCGATCTCTCGGTCATAGAACATCCGGAAATCGGCGTCGGCGGCAGCCCGGATGCTGTAATGGACCGGGCTCGGAGTCTGGATGAGGGCCTCCGACCCCGCGCCGGTCTCGCAGAATTCCATCATCCGGGATAGCGTTTGGTAGGTCCTCTGACCTGCCCTGTAGTCGGAAAGGCCAAGAAGGGTTTCGGGTGAGAGGATCCCGACGAGGCGGACCTTGGGAACCCCCGGCTGATGGGTCAGGAACTGGGTTCCGACGAGGATGGGGATCCGGCCGCCCAAAAACCCGCGGAGGATCTTCTCCCGGTCCTCCACGGCCGCGCCGGTGTCTGCATCCAGGCGGGCGACGGGAACGCCGGGGAGGAGGGCCTTGATCTCCTCCTCCAGGGCCTGCGTTCCGGCCCCTTTCCGGGATGTCAGCCGGCCGCCGCATGCCGGGCATGATGTTCCGGCCCGGACAGACGCGTTGCAATAGTGGCAAACGAGTTGCCCTTCCTTCTTGTGATAGACGAGCGGGATGTCGCAGCGCCGGCAGCGGGGCACGTTGCCGCAGGCCTCGCAGACGAGCGAGGCCGCGTATCCGCGCCGATTGAGGAAGAGGATGACGGGCTCGCCCCGCTTGAGGCTCTCCCGTATCCTGCGCTCGAGGTCGCGGGAGAGGAGCGGCGCCTCGGCCCCCCGGTCGATCCAGGAGATCCTGGCCCCGGCCGGCGGCCGACCCAACGCGATCAGCGATCCGTCCCGGGCCGCCGCGTAATAGGCTTCAACCGAGGGACGGGGCGAGCCGAAAACGACGACGGCATTCTCGGAGTGCCCCCGCAGCCAGGCGCCCCGCCGGGCGTCGAAGGCGGGGCTCTCCGCCTGAAAGTACGATTCCTCCTGTTCCTCGTCGAGGATGACCAGGCGAAGGGGGCCCGTGTCGAGGAAGAGGGCCGAGCGCGTTCCGGCGACCAGGGCCGTCCGCCCGCCCCGGAGGTCCCGCCAGGCGGCCTCCTTCTGCTTTTCCGTCATCCGGCTGTGGAAGACAGCCGCGGGACGGCCGAGACCGGCCGCGACGCTCCGGATGAATTCCCTCGTCAGCGCGACTTCGGGAACCAGCAGGAGGATCTTGCCGGGTCCGGCGGCGGCCTTCCGGATGAGGCCCGCATAGGCGGCCCGGAGGAAAGTCCGCGGCCCGTAAAGATAATAAGAGGCGAAACGCCCGCAGTCGACGGCCGCCTCTACGGGCCCGAGGGGCCCCGCCGGGCCAGAACTCCCGCTAAAATCGAGCCGCAGCTGGAGGGCGTCCGGTTCTGGGCCGGGCTTCGCGGCCCGGGGCGGCCGGAGCGGGGTTTCGGCGACGGCGACGAAGCCCTTCCGCGCCAGCCTGGCGACGAGGGACGGCGCGCTCTTGAGGCCCGCCTTTCTTTGCAGATAAAGGACGCTCCGGCCCCGGGGCGCTGCCGCGAGAAGCGACATGAGGGCCCGTTCCTTGGGCCCGAGCCGGCGGCCTGCCAGCGATTCCCGGCCGAGGTCGGTCAGCGCCGCCGTCACTCTCACCTTGAGCGCCAGGGAGGGCGGGAGAGAGGCTTGGAGCATTTCCCCCCACGAGGAATGGTATTCGGCGCTGAGGGCCCTGGTGAAAGACAGGAAGCGGCCGTCCCAGAAGGGCCGGTCGTCGAGGACTTCGAAGATCTCCTTGACGTGAAGCCCGGCCGGGCCCGCTTCGGAGCCGGGGGAGACGATGAAGCCGCTCTGTCTCTTCCGTCCGAACGGAGCCAGGACGCGGCAGCCCGGCCGGGCCCGGTCCCGGAGGCGCTCGGGGACTTCGTAGGTGAAGGACTGCTCGAGGGGAAGCGGGAAAACGACCTGGACGAACACGCTCACTCTTTGCCCAGGAGGGCCATCACCTGCTTCATGTCCTCCCAGACCATGCGCCGGAGCTCGCGGTTGCCCTCGTTGCGGATGAGGTAGGACGGATGGAAGGTGGGCATGACCGGGATGCCCTGGTAATCTCCGAATTTCCCCCGGAGCTCGCTCATGCCCGCGCGGCCGGGCATGAAATACTCAGTCGGGGTCCGCCCCAGCGTGACGATGGCCCTGGGAGCGATAAGCTCGATCTGGCGGGAGAGATAGGGCCAGCAGGCCTCGACCTCCTCGCGATGGGGAACCCGGTTTTCGGGCGGGCGGCACTTCACGACGTTGGTGATATAGACGTCCGGCTCCGCAAACTTCATAGCGGCGATGATCCTCCGGAGGAGCTGGCCGGCCCGGCCGACGAACGGCCGCCCCTGAACGTCTTCGTCGCGCCCGGGCGCCTCCCCGATGAACATCAGCTCCGCCGCCAGGTTCCCCTCGCCGGGGACGGCGCGGGTCCGAAGCCGGTGGAGCGGGCAGAGGCGGCAGCCGAGGATCTGACGGTCGATCTCCCGGAGCTCGCGCTCGGCGGCGGAGGAGAGCGTCTTGGTTCCGGAGCCGCCGGACGGGGGGATTCCCTCCGCGCCCCTCCCCGCTCCCGCGGGCACGAACCCCGCCCCCATCTCCTCGAAAAACGCCAGGCGGTCCCGGAGGTCGTCCACGACCTCACCGGCGCGCTTTTTCAAGGACTCCCCCGATCTCGTCCATGATGATCCGGCTGATCTCCCGCTTGCTCAGCCGGGGCGTCGAGTGCGACGTCCCGCCCGGCCGGACGATGTGCACGGCGTTGTCGTCGGTTCCGAAACCCTTCCCCGGCCCGACCAGGTTGGCGACCATCATGTCCGCGCCCTTAGCCGTCATCTTCGCCCGGGCGCCCGCGACCGCGTCTCCGCTCTCCGCCGCGAAGCCGACCACGAGCTGGCGCTTCCTCTTTTTCCCGATGAGGGCCAGGATGTCGTCGGTCGGCTCGATGACGACAGTTCCAGCGACCTCGCTCTTCCGCGCTTTCTCCGCGCGGACCTCCCGGAAGCGGAAATCCGATACGGCGGCGGCCATGATGACGACATCCGAGCGGGGAAAGGCCTTGAGCACGGCGTCTTTCATCTCGGCGGCGGTCGTCACGTTCACGAGCTTTGCGCCCGCCGGCGGCAGGATCGAGACCGGGCCGGAGATCAGGACGACATCCGCGCCGCGGCGAAGCGCCTCCGCGGCCAGCTCGTAGCCCATCTTCCCCGACGACGGGTTCGAGAGGAAGCGGACGGGGTCCATGAACTCCCGGGTCGGCCCCGCCGTGACCAGGACCGTCCGGCCCTTGAGGCTCTCGGACCGCTCCGCGAGGGCCGCTCCCTCGCGGACGATCTTCTCCGGCTCCGCCAGCCGCCCCCAGCCCTCGTCGCCGCAGGCCAAGTAGCCTCGGTCGGGCTCGACGACCTCGACCCCCATGGCCTTCAGGGCGGCGATGTTCGCCTGGGTTCGGGGGTGGAGATACATGGCCTCGTTCATAGCCGGCGCGACCAGCACGGGGCAGCGGACGGCCAGAAACAGGGTGGACAGGAAGTCGTCCGCAACGCCGCCCGCAAGCTTGCCGATGACGTTCGCCGTGGCCGGGGCGACGCAGAAGAGCGAGATCTCCTTGGCCAGATCGACGTGGCCTATGGTCCGGGCCGACGGGGCGTCGAAGAGATCGACGATCGTCTCGAGGCCCGACAGGCTGCTGAAGAGGAGGGGCGAGACGAGGCGGATCGCATTCTTGGTCATGACGGTCTGGACCGCGAAGCCGCTCTTCTGGAAGCCGCGCAGGACTTCGCAGGCCTTGTAGATGCCGATCGAGGCGGACACGCCCAGAGCGATCTTCTTCATGGCTTCCCCTTCCTCGTGAAACTCCGCAGGATGGGCCGCAGGGCGTCGGCCCTCTCGCCCGTGCGGCACCGCGCCGCGACGATGACGGACTTGAGCTCCTCGGCCGCCGTCACGAGGTCGTCGTTGACCACGACGAAATCGAACTCGGCGAAGGCGCGGACCTCGGCCGCGGCATCCCGGAGCCTCCGGTTGATGTCCTCAGGGCTATCCTGCTTCCTCTTGCGGAGCCGCCGCCGCAGCTCCGCGGACATCGGCGGCATGATGAAGATCCGGACGGCCTCCGGGACCTTGCCGCGGACCTGGCGCGCGCCCTGGACGTCGATGTCCAGGACGACGTCGCCGTCCCTGCCCCGGCATAAGAGCTCGGCCTTCGACGTGCCGTAGAGGTGCCCGTGGACCTCGGCCCACTCGACGAACCGCTTCTCCCGGACCATGCGCCGGAAGGTCCGCTCCGTGACGAAATGATAGTCGACGCCCCCCATTTCGGTCCGGCGCGGCCGCCGCGTGGTGTGGGAGACGGAGAACGCCAGGCTCCCGAGGGACCGCCGGACCCTCGAGATGAGGGTTGACTTGCCGCAGCCCGATGGCCCGCTGATGACAAAAATCATTTCCGCCACCCTCTCGTCATTATGATACTCCGGCCGCGCCTCGGCGCAAGGCTATTCGATATTCTGGATGTGCTGCCGGATCGTCTCGAGCTCGTTCTTGATGGCCAGGCTGTCCTCGGTGATGCGGATATCCTGAGACTTGGCGCTCAGGGTGTTCGCCTCGCGGTGCAGCTCCTGGGCCAGAAAGTCGAGCTTCCGGCCGACGGGTTCGGTCCCCCGGGAGACGACCAGGCCGTGGAGGGACGTGAGATGCGTCTTCAGCCGGGCGATCTCCTCGTCCACGTCATAGCGCTGGACCAGGATCGAGGCCTCTTCCGCCAGCCGATCCTCGGAGACGGAGGACCCGGCATTGAGGTCCCGGAGGCGGCGCCGCAGCTTCTCCTGGATATGGAAGGGTTGCCGCTTGAACCGCGCCTCGATCCGGGCCGTGGCCCGGCGGATGTTCCGGATGCGGCCCAGGATCTGGCGGGCCGCCTCGAGCCCTTCCTTCCTCCTCAGCCGGAGGACCCCCTCGAGCGTCCGGTCGAAGCTGTGCTCGAGAAAACGGGATTCCGCCGCGGCGAGCCCCCGGCGGCTGATCTCGACGAGCTGGGGGACGCGGAAGATGCCGTCGAGGGAGATGTCCGCCCGCCGCCCCGTTTTCCGAGAAATCCGGTCGAGTGAGCCCAGGACTTTCTCGAGCAGTCCTTCGTTGATGCGGAAGCTCCAGCTCGATGGGCTGGAGGAGATCATCTCCACGAAGACCTCCACCCGCCCGCGGCGGATCCGCTTCTGGCACAGGGCCCGGAGCCGGTTCTCCGCCCCGCCGATGGGGGCGCCCTTGTAGGACCAGTCGAAGAAGCGATGGTTGAGGGTCTTGACGCTGATCTTCAGCCGCAGGGGGCCGGAAACGAAATTCTTCTCCGCGAAGCCCGTCATGCCTTGAAGCATCGGATGAGCTCCTTCGTATCAGGGGATGCCCAGCAGCGTCCGGGCGATCTCGTAGGCGTTGAGGGCCGAACCCACGGTCAGGTTGTCGGCCACGGCCCAAACCCAGAATCCGCCCGGGATAGATTCGGCCTTCTTGACCTGGCCGACGAAGATCTTGTCCTTTCCGGCGACGCTCGCGGCGGATATCCGGCCACCCCGCCCGGCCGGAGCGAGCTTGATCATGTCCGACCCGCGGAACGAGGCTTCCAGGTCGGCGATCGCCAAGCTGTCCGGAAGCTCAACGTAGAGCATGACCGAATACGTGTGGAAGACGGGGGCCAGGACGACGGACAGCGACATGGGGAAATCGGCCGGCGCGAGAACCCTCCGGCACTCGGACAGGATCCGGGCCTCGCGGGCCGGATTTTCGGCCCGCGAGAGGAGGTTGAAGGCGACCTGTTCGCGGAAAACCTTCTTCGGAATGGACGAGCTGTTGAGGAGGGCGAAGCTCTGGTCGGCGAGCTCTTGAATGCCGGCCTCCTCGAAGGCCGAAGCCGGCTCGAGGACGAAGGCCACGGCCTTGAGGACCCCGAAGGAGACGACGAGGGCATGGAGCAGACGCGCGAGGATGATCGTCACCGGGTTCGGGTTGGCGATCAGGGGGACTTTCCTCCCCCGGATCGAGGCGTCGTTGACCCCGGCGACGACGAGCGGCACATCCTCCCGGTCGTTGAACGTCTCGGCGAGGTCGAGGGCCCGATAATTCGTGTCTGCCGCGCTCTCCCCGACCTTCATGTTCGTCTCGGCGTCGGCCGCCAGGAAGACGAGGTCGAGCCCCTCGAGCGACTTGCGGTCTAGGTGGTGCACGACCTTCGGCTCGTCGCCGAACTGGGTCAGCTTGCTGTATTCCTCCTCGACATCGGGGTCGTACAACTCGAGCGACCGGAGGGGAAACCTCTTGACGCGCAGGACGCTCTTGATCTCTCGGCCGCGGAGGGTCTCCGAGCCGATGAGCGCCAGGGAGAGTTTTTTCTGATTCGGGGCGGACACGGAAGGACTCCTCACCGGGTGTTCCCGTGCTCCTGCATGATTCGGTACATCCGGTCCTTGAGGACCAGCTTGCGCTTTTTGAGGTCGCGCTCCGCCAGGGCCTCGGCCTCGCTGAGCCGCGGCTTCAGCCGGAGCCGCTCGAGCTCGAGCTCGCAGCTCCGATGATCGCCGAAGGCCTTCCGGAACGCGCGGTTCTCCTTCAAGAGGATCTGTTTCAGCGTCTCTTCATCCATCCGCGGCGCGCTCCGGACTCAGGATATCATAACCCCCGGGCCATTTCAATTTGGCGGACAGCACGCGGGCGGGCCCGTCCTCTTCCCGGGCAAGGGCTTGGGGACGGGAGGGAATGCCTCTTCAAGCGGCCTGCCGGGGCCGTTCGGGCGTGTTGACTTTGGCCGGGGGGATAATTATACTGATGGGGCCGTGCGCCGCGAGCCCGGCCTCATGGCTAGGTAGCTCAGTCGGTAGAGCGAAGGACTGAAAATCCTTGCGTCGGCGGTTCGATTCCGTCCCTAGCCATTTTTTATTTTCCCCGCTTTGTCCTTTTCCGCGCCCGTTTTTTTCTTAAAAAGGAGTCCGCCCTTCTTGTCCGTCCCCACGGACACGGTGTCCCCGTCCCCGAATTCGCCCGCCAGGATCTTCATGGCCAGGGGGTTCTGGATGTCCCTCTGGATCGTCCGTTTCAGGGGGCGGGCGCCGTAAACGGGATCCCAGCCCCTCTCCGCCAGGATGTCTTTGGCGTCCGACGAAACCGCGAGCCCGATCTTTTTCTCGGCCAGGCGCTTCCTGAGCTCTTCGAGCTGGAGGTCGACGATCCGCAGGATGTCGGCCTTCGTCAGGGCCCGGAAGATGATGACCTCGTCGATGCGGTTGAGGAATTCCGGCTTGAAATGATTTTCGAGGACGGCCCGGACTTCCTTCTCCATCTTTCCGTAATCCCCCCCGAGCTCCTTGATGGCCTGGCTGGCGAGATTGGAGGTCATGATGATGACGGTGTTCTTGAAATCCACGGTCCGCCCCTTGCCGTCCGTCAGGCGCCCGTCGTCGAGGATCTGAAGGAGGACGTTGAAGACGTCGGTATGCGCTTTCTCGATCTCGTCGAGGAGAACCAGCGAGTAGGGGCGCCGTTTGACGGCCTCCGTCAGTTGCCCGCCCTCCTCGTAGCCGACGTAGCCCGGCGGCGCGCCGATCAGCCGCGAGACGGTGTGCTTCTCCATGTACTCCGACATGTCGAGCCGGACCATGGCCTTCTCGTCGCTGAAGAGGAACTCGGCCAGGGCCCGGGCCAGCTCGGTCTTGCCGACGCCGGTCGGCCCCAGGAAGATGAAGGACCCGATGGGCCGGGAGGCGTCCTGGATACCGGCCCTCGCCCGGCGGATCGTGGCCGACACGGCCTGAATGGCCTGGTCTTGCCCGACGACGCGCCGGGACAGGATATCCTCCATGCGGATCAGCCGGTCGACGTCGCCCTCGAGCATCTTGGAAACCGGAATTCCGGTCCATTTCGAGACGACCTGGGCGACGTCCTCCTCATCCACCTCCTCCTTGAGCATCTTGCCGCCGGCCTGGAGCGCGGCGAGCTCCGCGCCGAGGCGGTCGAGCTCCTTCTGGTTCTCGATGAGCTGGCCGTAGCGGATCTCGGCTGCGCGCTCGAGGTCGCCGCGGCGCTCCGCGCTCTGTTCCTCGACTTTGAGAGCGTCGCTCTGTTCCTTGAGCCGGCCCATGGACTCGATGACTGTCTTTTCGTTCTGCCAGCGGGCCCGCAGGGCGCCGGCCTTTTCCTTGAGATTTGCCAACTCGGCCTCGATCCTCTCGAGCCTCTCGGTGGAGGCCGTGTCCTTCTCCTTGCGCAGAGCCTGGCGCTCGATCTCGAGTTGAAGCGTCCGGCGGTCGAGCTGGTCGATCTCCTCCGGCAGGCTGTCGATTTGGATTCGCACACGAGAGGCCGCCTCATCGACGAGATCGATGGCCTTGTCGGGCAGATAGCGGCTCGAGATGTAGCGGTTGGAGAGGGCCGCCGCCGCCACGAGGGCGGCATCCTTGATCTTGACGCCGTGGTGGACCTCGTACTTCTCCTTCAAGCCGCGGAGGATCGAGATCGTCTCCTCGACCGACGGCTCGCCGATATAAATCTGCTGGAAGCGGCGCTCGAGGGCCGCGTCCTTCTCGATGTATTTCTTGTACTCGTTGAGGGTCGTCGCCCCGACACACCGCAGCTCGCCCCGGGCCAGGGCCGGCTTGAGCATGTTCGAGGCGTCGACGGCGCCCTCGGCCGCGCCGGCGCCGATGATCGTGTGGAGCTCGTCGATGAAAAGAACAACGTCCCCTCCCGACTCCCGGATCTCCTTTAGGATGGCCTTGAGGCGGTCCTCAAACTCGCCACGATACTTGGTGCCCGCAACGAGGGCGCCGATGTCGAGGGCCAGAAGCCGCTTGTTCCTGAGCGATTGGGGCACGTCGCCGTTGGCGATGCGCTGGGCCAGGCCTTCGACGACCGCCGTCTTCCCGACGCCCGCCTCTCCGATCAGGACCGGGTTGTTCTTCGTCCGGCGCGACAGGACCTGGATGACGCGCCGGATCTCGTCCTCCCGACCGATGACGGGGTCGAGTTTGCCCTGCCGGGCCAGCACGGTCAGGTCCCGGGCGTATTTTTCGAGGACCTGGTACTTCCCCTCCGGCTGGGGGTCGGTGATCCTCTGCGAGCCGCGGACCGAGGCCAAGGCTTTGAGCACGGCGTCCGCGCTGACGCCGTTCGCGCCGAGGATCCGCGAAACCCCGCCACCCCGCTCTTCAAGCATAGCGAGGAAGATATGTTCGGTCGAGACGTACTCGTCCTTCAGCGCCTCCGCTTCCTTTTCGGCCACTGTGAGGACCTGGCGCAGGGCCGGCGAGAGCGAGACCTCCGCGCCGCCGCTGACTTTCGGCAGCGCCGCGAGGGCCGCCTCGACGTCGGCGCGGATCTTCGCCGTCGGGGCCCCGACCTTGGCTAAAAGCGCATTGACGATGTTCCCGTCCTGGTGGAGGAAGCTCCAGACCAGGTGTTCGGGGCGGATCTCCTGGTGGCCGGACTCCTCGGCCTTGGCCTGCGCCTGCTGGATGGCCTCCTGCGACATGACCGTGAACTTGTCCCATCTCATGATGCGCCTCTCTAACCTCCGGATCTCTCTTATTTAACCGTCCGGCCGGAGAACTGTCAAGGTGCCGGAGCGGCCGGCTGCCGCATCCCGCCGGCCCCTTGACAAACGACTCAAAATCGATATTTATTCTTGGTAGGAGTTCATTCATGGAAGAGATGGAGATCACCAGCTGGCTGACCCTTGACGCCATCAAAAAGTCCAAGGCCGCGGAAGTCGTCGAGTCGGTCGGCAACCTGCAGACGGGCCACAGCATGTCGGTCTTCTGCGTCATCGAGGAGGACTACCTCGAGCTCTGCTACAGCGATTCCGCGGCCAACTCCATCCGCCGCTACGAGGACCGGGATGAGTTCGACGAGGCCCTCGGCGAACGGAAAGAGGACGTCGGCGAGACGTCCTACGATGAGGATGAAGACCGGGACTACGACGAAGACGAGGAAGAAGAGGAAGAAGAAGAGGACGAACCGGAGTCGGACGCCGAAGACGAATCCGAAGCTTTCTAGGGCTCGGGCCCCGGCTTGAGACGGCTCTTGAGGCCGTCTAGGATATTCAGCGCCTCCAGGGGGGTCAGGGAGGAGAGGTCCAGGCCGCCGATCTCCCGCTCCAGGTCCTTGAGGCGCGCGATCTCCCGGTCTTCGGCGAAGAGCAGGAGCTGGCTGCGGTCCCGGGTCTCGAAAGTCCGATGGGCCAGGCGCGGCGCGCCGGCCTCGTCGAGCTCCTGGCGCTCGAGGTTGAAGAGGATCTCCCGGGCCCGGTCGATGACGTCCTGCGGGATGCCCGCCAGCTTGGCGACGTGGATGCCGTAGCTCTTGTCCGACGGCCCAGGCACGATCTTCCGCAGGAAGATGATCTCGTCCTTCCACTCCCGCACGGAGACATGGTAGTTCTTGATCCGGCTCATCGTCAGGGCCAGGTCGGTCAGCTCGTGGTAGTGCGTGGCGAAGAGCGTCCGGGGCCGCAGGCCCTCCCGCTCGTGGAGATACTCGGCGACGGCCCAGGCGATGCTCAGTCCGTCGAAGGTGCTCGTGCCTCTCCCGACCTCATCGAGCAGGACCAGGCTCCGGGACGTGGCGTTGTGGAGGATGCCGGCCGTCTCCAGCATCTCGACCATGAATGTCGATTGGCCCACGGTCAGGAAGTCCGTGGCCCCGATCCGGGTGAAGATCCTGTCGACGCGGCCGATGGTCGCCGAGCGGGCCGGGACGAACGAGCCCATCTGGCCGAGGACGACGATCAGGGCGACTTGGCGGAGAAAGGTTGATTTGCCGCCCATGTTCGGGCCGGTGATGACGAGGATCTGGTTTTCCCCGCAGTCCAGGTCCGTGTCGTTCGGAATGAACGGCTCCCCCTGGCTGACTTCGATCACGGGGTGCCGGCCTTCGCGGATGACAATCGCCTCGCCGTCGTTGACGTCGGGCCGGACATAGTTCCTCTGGGCCGCGCACTCGCCCAGACCCAGGAGGACATCCACGCGGGCGACGTCGGCGGCGATCGTTTGCAGCCGGCCCGTCTCCCGGGCGACGGCGTCGCGGACCTCAAGGAAAATGCGGTTTTCGAGCTGGCCGATCCGCTCCTCCGCGTGAAGGACCTTCTCCTCGTAATCCTTGAGCTCGGGAGTCAGGAAGCGCTCGGAGCCGACGAGCGTCTGTTTGCGGATGTAATCGGGGGGGACCTGGGACAGGTTGGGCTTCGTCACCTCGATGGAATAGCCGAAGACCTTGTTGTAGCGGACCTTGAGCGAAGAGATGCCCGTCCGCTCGCGCTCCCTCTTTTCCATCTGGGCGATGAAGGTCTTGCCCGACCGGCTGACGGAGCGCAGCTCGTCGAGGTCGGCGTTGAATCCGTCCCGGATGATGCCGCCTTCCGTCAGCAGGAACGCGGGCTCCTCGAGGATCGCCCGGTCGACGAGCTCGGCGACGTCGCGCGCATTGTCCCAGCGGGCGGCGATTTCCCGGAAGAGCCCGGCAGCGAACCGCCGGAGGCCCTCCTCGAGCGCCGGGAGCGGGAGGAGGGATTTCTTGAGGGCCACGAGGTCCCGGGGGTGCGCGACCGAGAGCGAGATCTTGCCAACAAGCCTCTCCAAATCGTGGATGCCGCCGAGCGTCTCCCTCAGTTCGTGCCGGGCGACGGTCGCGCCCAGGACCTCCTCGACCGCGTCGAGTCGGGCCCGGATCGCCGCCGGGTCGAACAGCGGCTGGAGCAGCCAGGAGCGGAGCCGTCGGCCTCCAGGAGCGGTGACGGTGAAGTCGATGACGTCGACGAGGGAGTCCTTGACCTTCCCGTCCCTCAGGTTCCGGACGAGCTCCAGGTTCCGGATCGTCGTCGCATCGAGGCTGAGCCTGTCGCCCGGGTGCAGATAGGAGATCCGGTCGACCAGGCGCAGGGAGTCGCGGCGGACCCTCTTGACGTAGGATAAGAGGGCGCCCGCAGCCGAGACGGCCAGGTTCTTGTCCGCGAGGCCGAATCCCGCGAGGGACCTGGCCCCGAAATGCTCGAGCAGGACGTGGCTCGCCTGCGGATAATCGAAGAGCCAGGCTTCGGCGGCACTCTTCGGCACCGAGGTCAGGCCGTTCACGGCGAGCACCGCCGTCAGACGGTCCTCGGCTCCCTCGGCATAGAGGATCTCCTTGGGGTCGGCCCGGAACATCTCGTCGGCCAGCGCCTTGACCTCGTCCCATCCTCCCTGCAGGGTCCTCATCGCGCCGGAGGAGAGGTCCACGAGAGCGAGCCCCCAGCCGTCCGCCTCGAGATCCAGGGAGACAATGAAGGCAGTCTCCTTGGCGTCGTCCGCGTCGATTTCCACCGCCGTCCCCGGGGTGAGAACCTTGATGACCTCGCGCTTGACGACCCCCTTGGCCGTCCGCGGATCCTCGACCTGCTCGCAGATGGCGACCTTGTAACCCTGGCGGAGGAGCTTCTTCAGG
Source organism: uncultured Eubacteriales bacterium (assembly GCA_964551995.1). Lineage (GTDB taxonomy): Bacteria > Acidobacteriota > Aminicenantia > Aminicenantales > Saccharicenantaceae > DATKJS01. Next base: position 193,799 of record CAZKFD010000032.1, on the reverse strand, counting down.
TAAGAATTCACGGCGTGGTAGGGCACGCCGCACATCGGAATCTTCTGGCGGGAGGTCAACGCCAGTCCGAGCAGGGGCGCGGCGAGCTTGGCGTCCTCGTAGAACATCTCGTAGAAGTCGCCGAGGCGGAAGAACAGCAGCGCGTCCCGGTGCTCGTCCTTGACGCGGAAATATTGCTCCATCATCGGCGTCAGGGATGTGTCGTTGGCCATTGCGGAACCCCCTCACTATACCGAGGGCCCGGGCGATTTTCAAGACGACGAGGACGAGATTGACAATTTGCGGAAAGCTATAGTAATCTCCGCTTCGTGAATGCTCCCAACTATCTGACCCTGGTCAGGATCGTCGCCATCCCGGCCTTGGTCGCCGTTCTCCTAACGAACTTTCAGGCGCGGGACCTGATCGGCACGGCGATCTTCGTCTTCGCGTCCATCACCGATTGGCTGGACGGCTATCTGGCCAGAAAAAAAGGCCTCGTGACGGTCATAGGCCAGCTCCTCGATCCCACAGCCGACAAGCTTCTGGTTACATCGGCGGTCATCTGCCTCGTCGCGCTCCGCCGCGTCCCGGCGTGGGCCGCCGTGGTCATCATCGGCCGCGAGCTGGCCGTCTCGGGCTTCCGCGCCATTGCCTCCTCCAAGGGTCTGCACATCCCTGCGCTGCGGCTGGGCAAGGCCAAGATGGGGATCGAGTCGTGGGCGGTCGGCGCCCTGATCCTGGGCCCGATCTATCTGGGAAAGCTCTTCTTCCTCGCTCAGATCCTGCTCTGGCTGGTCATCATCGTGGCCTTGGCGTCCGCGGCCGAGTACTACATCCGCTTCGGGCCCCAGGTCCTCTCAAAGCAGCCCTGACAGGGCCGCCTTCGTTTTCTCCAGGCCCTCCCAGTTCTCCACGCTGGCCACGGCCGGCGCCTTGGGCCAGTTGCGGCTGATGCGCTTGAACAGCCCGGACAGGACTTTTCCCGGTCCGAGCTCGACGCAGATGTCGATGTCCATGCCCTCCAGGATCTTCATGGAGCTCGCCCACAGGACGGCCCGGCTGACCTGGCGCTTGAGGGCGTCGCGCGCCTCTTCCCCGGTGCGGATGAGCCGCGCGTCCACGTTTGTGATCACGGGAAATCCTGGGTCCCGGAAGGTGACCCGGTCCAGGTCGGCGGCCAGCTTCTCTTCGGCCGGCCGCATGAGCCGGGAATGGAACGGGGCGCTGACGGGAAGCATCACCGCGCGCGGCGCTTTGATCAGCGCCAGGGCCTCCTCGACTGCCGCTTTCTCGCCGGAGATGACGATCTGCTCGCCGCTGTTCCAGTTGGCGATCTCGACGACCCCCGTCCGCGCCGCGTCCAGGGACTTCTGAATCACCTCGCCGCCGACGCCGAGGACGGCGGCCATCTCCCCCGTCCCCACGGGGACAGCCTCCTGCATGTACAGACCCCTCTTGTGGACGAGCCCGACGGCCTCCTCGAAGCTCAGGGAACCCGCGGCGACGAGGGCCGTGTATTCACCGAGGCTGTGCCCGGCGGCGACGACGGGTTCCCGGTCGAGAAGACGGTAGGCCGCAATGCCGTGGACGAGAAGGGCCGGCTGCGTATTGGCGGTGAGTCGGAGCTCGGCGTCGGGCCCTTCGAACGAGAGCCGGGAGACCGGAAAGCCCAAGATCTCGTCGGCCCGGCCGTAGAGGTCCCGGACAAGCGGCGACCGCTCGAAAAGATCGAGCCCCATGCCGACGGCCTGGGAGCCCTGGCCGGGGAACAGGCAGGCGATCCGGCTCATGGCATGCCCTCCTTCTCGCCGGTGAGGCAGCTCGTGTCGATCCGGACTTCGGCCTGGCCGCGCAGACTCTTGACCCACTCGGCCACTTTTTTCGCCTTGAGCTTCTCCCTCAGCCGGCTCTCGATCTCCGGGCGGGCTTTCTCGAACTCTTCGGGCGCGAGGCCCCGGGCCTTCCGTTCGGGAACGTACACCTCGCGGTAATATTGTTCGGCTTCGCCGCGCAGCACAGGGATCGCAGGGCTGAACCGGTTGGAGACTACCTTATCATACCGGATCTGGTCCGCCAGCAAGGGATAAAGGTCCGCCTCGGTCAGACCGAACGCCCGGAGCTTGGCCTCGAACGCGTCGGAGCCGAGCCTGTTCTTCAGGGCGTCGAGAGCTCGGTTCAGGTCGTCGCCGCTGATGGCCACCGGCTCCCGGGCCACCTCGAGGACGATCTTCTGGTCGACGAGGGCGTCGAGGACGGCCATCGGCGTCCCATCGGAGCCGGCGGCGGCCGGGAGGCCGAACTCGCGCGCGATGCGGAGGTCGGCCAGAGTCACCGGCTGGCCGTTGACGACAGCGACGAGGCAATCCACCGTCTGGGCCCGGGCCGGGGCTACGGCAGCCAAGCCGAAGAGAAGAGTGATGGCGATGCTTTTTTTCATGGCTTTAGAACATGTTCCCGATGGTGATGAAGAGGAGGGGCTTGTGCCCCCGGCTGGAATCCGGGGTCCCCAGTTTCCAGGCCATCTCCAGCCGCAGCGGCCCGAGGGGCGTCCGGTAGCGCAGGCCGAAGCCCATGGCCGACTCGAGCGCGGCGATCCTGAAGTCCGAGATCTCGGCGAAGACGTTTCCGAGGTCATAGAACCCGACCCCGGAAAGATCCTTGAGGGCCGGGATGAGAGGAAAGCCGAGCTCCGAGTTGAGGACGAAGAGGGCCTTGCCGCCGACGGGGTTCCCGGTGCTCGGGTCCTTCGGCCCGAGCATGTCGAACGATTCGCCCCGGAAGGAATTGGCGCCGCCGGCGAAGTACCGCTCGGCGATGGAGATCAGGCCGTGGCCGAGCCCGACGCGCGCCGTCAGCCCGAACTCGACCCGGGTGACGACCGGGTGAAAATATTGGAACTTGAAAAATGCCTTCCAGTACTCCGACTCCGTCCCGAGGATCGGCGAGGCCAGCTGGCCGACGGCGCTCAGGAAGTAGCCCCTTTCGGGGTTGAGCGTGTCGTCCCTCCGGTCTCGGACCAGGCTGACCGAAAGAAGCGCGGTGGAATAGGGCTGGAGCCGGCGGTCGACGTCGGACTCGGGGATCTCCAGCTTGGTCAGGATCGTCCGCGTCGCGCTCAGCGTCAGCAGCAGCAAGTTTCCCCCTCCGAGCGGCTGAGCGGTGTTGAAGCTGATGCCGCGGCGCTCGTAGGCGTAGCTGATCAGGTCCTCGGCTTCGGTCCAGCCGAGCAGCGACGGCCGCAGGGGCAGGCCGAACAGATACGGCTGGGTCCAGGAGATGATGGCCCGTTTCTCGACGATGCTGTATTGGCCGATCAGGCTGAGTTGGGCGGCCGTCCCCAGGACGTTGCTGCGGATGTACTCGCCGGTCCCCGTGGGCCGGTACTGACTATTCCATAGGGCCAGGGAGTCGACGGAGCTGACCGTCTCGAGGCCGGCTCCGACGCCGGCGTAGTTCGTCTCCCCCTCGGTGACGTCGATAATCAGATTCTCGCTCTTCGGGTCCGTCCGGATCTCGTCGATCCTAACGTTCGAGAATATGCCGAGCCTCTCGAGCCGGCGCTTGGACTCCTGGATGAGCGAATAGTCCGCAGGCTGGCCCTTCTTCACCCGGATCTCCTTGTTGATCACCGAGAGCCGCGTCGTCCGATTCCCGGTGACGAGGATGCTGCGAATGGTCACGACCTGCCCTTCGTCGATCTCGAAATTCAGGTCAAAGAGGTTCGCCTCCGCCCTCTCGACGCGGGGCGTGATTCTCGTCCCGCGGACGCCGTGGTTGAGATAGAATGTCTCGATGATGCCGAGGTCCCGCTGGACATTGGGCGGGAAGAACGGACCCCCCGGCGCCTCCACCATGCCCTTGAGGATCGCGGCGGGCGGAAAGAGACGGGCGCCGGGGAAGCCGATGGATCGGATCTTCTGCTGCGGCCCTTCCTGGATCTTGAAGACCGCCTGAACGCCTTTCGTCCCGATGCCGCGCATCTGGAGGTCGACCCGCACGTCGGGAAAGCCGTGCGACTGGTAGAAGTACTCGACCTCCCGCGGGAGGACGAACAGGCGGTCATAGCTCAAGAGAGAAAAGAACAGGACTCGCTCACTGACGACGAGCTCGTCCCTCAGTCGCTTCGGCGTGAAGGCTTTCACACCCTCGAAGGTGATCTCCTCGATCCGGTACTTCCGGCCCGGAGTCACGTCGTAGACGACGCGGATCTCGTTTTCGCCTCTCTCGATCCGACTCTTCAGGGCGGCAAAGACGTATCCCTTCTTCCTGAGCGCGCTCAGGACCCGGACCTCTCCCTCGGCCAGGCCCCACTCCTCGAAGATGCGCTCCTGCCAGATCGGCGCGACGAGGCTCTTGGAGACCTTGGCACCGTTGATGACGATGGTGATCTTTTCCTGAGGATCGATGCGGATAGCCAGGGCGACCGTCCCGCGCGCCTCGTTGAACGTTTCGGTTTCGAGGTCGATCTCGGACCGCGAGTATCCGAGGGAGGCGTAATAGGCCGCGAGGGACTGGATGTCCCTATCAAGCTGTGCGGGTACGTAATCTCTGCCTTTCCGGCTCTTCATCCGCTTCTCGAGGTCCGAAATGGGGACCAGGGTCGTTCCGAGGACGGCCAGGGACTCGATGCGGTATCTCCTCCAGCCGCCGATCCGGAAGAAGATGTCCACCCGGGCCTCGTTCGGGACCCGCTGGACCATGGGGCTGACGCCGGCGCCGAAATATCCCTCGCGCCGCAGGGCGTCCTTGATCTCCGCGACCGCCTTCGACATCCGATCCTCAACGTACACGCTCCCCGGCCGGTAGGTCTCCAGCGTCTCGGCCAGCCCGGACGTCTTGATCCGGGCGCCCAGGACATCGAGGCGGCGGACGCTGAGGTTGCGGGTGAGGAAGAACGTCAGCTCCGACCCTCCCTCGCCGCCCAGCGCAACGCGGATGTCGGTGAACAGGCCGGTCTGATACATTTGCTTGACCACGCGGTCGACGGCCGACAGGGAATACTTGTCCCCCGGAACAATGGGAATGAGGTCGCGGAACGCCGGCGGAGACGGCCGGCCGTCCATGACGACGCTGACCTTCTGCACGATCGGAGCATCAGACGGCGCGGCCGGGGCCGCCGCGGCGAACATCGCCGCCGCGACGAGCAGAAGACCGATCTTCCGCGAGCCCATCCCCTAGAACCTCGTCCGGTACTTGAGGTTGAAGCTCAGCCGCCCCAATTCGTTGCGGACCGCGACGAGCGAGAAGTCGCTCCGGGCTTCCCATTCCATGTTGTAGATCTCGTCGCGCTGCGTGGCCAGGTTCGTGGCATAGATGAAGAGCACGTTCCGGGACAGCTTCTTTCCGACCGTCAGCCGGGCCGTGATTTCAGACGAGGAGCTGATGACGAATGGGTCGATGCGGAAACGGTCCAGGCTGAACAGGCTCTCGGCCCTTTTCTTGGCCTCGTCGGCGATCTGGAAGGACAGGAGCGAGGCCGTGTCCATGGTCATGCTCGTCTCGGGGTTGTACGTGTACGCGCTCTCGAACGCCTCTCCCATCGTCAGCAGGGCCAGCACGTCCTCGGGCGGCAGCGGCGGCGACGAGGCGAATTCCGGCTTGAGGCGGCTGGGATAGCCCGTGAGGTTCAGCGACACGCGGTAGTTCTTGATGTAGGTCTCGGCCCGCAAATCGATGTAGGGTTCGGTCGAGGCCGGGTTGGCGAAGCTGACCCGTCCCTTGAGGATGCGGAAATCCTGGTCCTGGAAGATGAACGTCCCCTTCAGGATCTCGATGTCGCCGAGCAGGACGGGGTCAAGGACGTTCCCGCTTACGGCGAGGTCAAAGCGCCCCGTCGCCCGGCCGAGCGAATTATCTACGACCGCGTTATCGGGGGCACTGAGCCGGAGGTTGAGCGTCATGTCGTCGAAAAACGAGGGCTCCGGGTTCGCCTCGTAGAGCGCGGCCGAGGAGAAGCTGAAGGTCTCGAAGAACTCGCGGCGCCAGAGGAGCTTCTTGATCAGGAAATCTCCGTCCAAGACGAACTGGCCGCTGTCCTTGATCATCTGGGCGTTCCCGTCCACGAGGGCCCGGGTCCCTTCGAGCAGCGCGACCTGCATGTCCTTCCCGCTCATGCTCATGCGGATCGTCTCGACGCCGGACTTTCCGAGGCCGATTTCCCCGGCCGCGGAGACATCGCCGCCGCCGAGCTTCCCCTTGAGGTCCGTGATAATGAGCCGCCCGTTCTCGATATGGACCGTGCCCGAGTAGTCGGTGACGGCGTGGGCGAAACGCGGGAACGGCATCAGGGGGCCCTGAAAACCGACCGTTCCGGAAACGTGCGGGGAGGTCCGCGGGCCGCTGAACTCGACGGCGAATTCCAGGCGGCCCTTCGCTCCCGTCCACGGCAGGAGGAGGTCGAGGTTCGTCCAGTGCCCTTTGAGGCTTCCGGCGAGGGAGTTCTCCGTCAGGGGGATGGAGAAGGCGGCTTGGGCTTCGTTGTCGCCGGGGGCGAAGCGGCCGGAGGCCTCGACGGACACCCGGTTCTGCACATAAGCCAGGCTGACCTCGCCATCGGCCTCTGTCTTTTGGAGGGGCGGCACGAGGAGGTCCTCTACCGTGTACCGGCCCGACAGCCGGTCCTTTCCGAATGTGCCGCGACCCGCGAGGGACAGGGAGAGAACTCCGCTGACGCCGGGAGCCACCTGGGCAAGGTCGACGTTGTCGGCGCGGATGTCGGCGTCGAAAGCCCTGCCCGGGAGCTCCAGCCGGGCCCGCCCTTTGACCGTGCCCCCGTAGATGTCCAGGCTGATATCCGAAAGAGACAGGCTACCGTCCTTCCATTCGAGGCTCCCCCGGACGTTGCGCGCCCGCTCGCCGAGTCCAGCGATTTCGGGGCACGAAAACGTCCCGGTGATGTCCTGACTGGTGAGCGTCTGGACGACGTGGAAATGGCCGGAGGCGCGGCCCTGGAGGGGAAAGGGGACCTCCAGGTCCGCGAAGACCTTGCCGATGTTGCCCTCCGCGTTGTCGATGTCCGCCTCGGTTTTCTCGGGGTCCACGGAAATGCGAAGGTCGGCCTTGAGGTCGGGGTCGTCCACATGGAAAGTCCCCTGGAAGTCCTTGCCGGATATTATGGCCTCGCCGTCGACGAAGGCCGCGTTGAACAGCCCGAAGCCACCGGGCGAGAAGGAGCCTTTGATGTCGATCTTCGGATCGAGCGAGCTCCCAGTCAACCGCACGTCGGCATATCCGGCGCCCCGGATCTCGGGAAAAACGAATGTCTGCTCGAGCAAGAGCGACAGGAACTCGCGCGTCTGCTTGACGTCCGTGACCGTTCCCCGGATCTCCGCGTCGATGGGACCGTTGATCCGGGACACCGACCGGGCGTCAAATCGGCCGAAGCTGGACAGGATGGAGCCGGTGGAGATCTCGAGGTCCTGGGTCGCCACGTTGAACCCGACCTTCACCTCGCCGCGCAGGGAGAAGCGGTTTCCGCGCCTCTCCAGGGTCTTGTCACGGAACTCGCCCTCCGCCTCGAGCCTTCCGTTGTCCAGGGTGAACGTCCCCCAGAGGGGAGACTCTACGGGCCAGGCCGTTTTGATCTCGCTCATGACGGGGTCGAGATAAACGCTTCGGGCCTGGCCCGTGACGCGGCTCCCCTGAAAAGCGAGCGAAAGGGATTCGGCGGGAAGGCCGGGCTTTTGGATGTCCAGGTCCAGCGTGCCGCCGGCCCCCGGGCCGTACTTGAGGCGCCCCTGGACGCGCCCCATGGGAACGCCGCTCACGACGAGCGCTTCGCCCGCAAGGTCCGAGGTCAGGGTGACGGCTCCGGCCTTGATCCCGAGCTTGCCCGAGCCCCCGAACCTTCCCTTCCAGGTGAAGGGAAGCTGGAGCATGTCCGCGGCGCGTGCGGCTTCGATTTCATAGCGGATATCGGCGTCGAACTCCGGATGGCGGAGGTTCCGGACGTGCCCCTCCGCCTTCAGGACTGCGTCCGGGCCCTCGACGGTGAGACGCCGAACGCGGACGTCGTCTCCGCTGCCGGCGAGATCGATCCCGAAGACCCCGGTGAACCCCGGCTTGCCGGGAACCGGTGCGACCGTCAGCCTGTCCGAGTCCGCCTTCAACTCGAACCCCGCCCCCCTCTCGGTGAAGACGGCCTTGAGGCCGGAGGCTTCGAAAAAGCGTCCCTGACCCTCGTAGAGCAGCCTGCCGTTGCGGATGAGCCCGCGCTCGATCGTGAACGGAAGGGAGAGGGGAAGCCGCTCCCTGCCGGCCGCCGGGAGCACCCCGGCGCGGATCCGGACCTCGGGGCTGTCGAGAAAGACCGTCACAGACTTTTCGTTCCTAAGAAGCGACAGGAACGGGAGCTCGACCCGGATGAGGCGCGCCCGGAACACCGGAGGCTCGGGCACGGAACGGACGTTTTCGAGGACGATCGCCGGCGGAAAATACGACATCCGGAGATCGCCGTACCGGAAGGTCCTTCGGATCTCCCTCTTGAGCTGTCCCAAAAAGATGTTCTTGCCGACGACGACGCTGCCGAAGAGAAGGATCAGGACGAAGAGCATGAGTGCAAAGCGCCGGGTCCTCCGGACGAGCCCCTGGATGTGTTCCCGGATCCGCAGATGGAGATGCAGACGGTGCGGGACCCTCACTTCTTGATCTTCCTCCAATCGCTCAGGAAGCGCTCGACGCCGACGTCCGTCAGGGGATGCCGGACCAGCTTCTCCATGACGGCGTACGGGATCGTTGCGATGTCGGCCCCGAGCCGGGCGGCCTCGACGACGTGTCTCGGGTGGCGAATGCTGGCGACGATAACCTCGGTCGCGATCCGGTAGTTCTCGAAGATGACAGTGATCTCCTCTATGAGCGCCATGCCGTCCTCAGAGGCGTCGTCCAGCCGCCCGATGAACGGGCTCACGAAGCGGGCCCCAGCCTTGGCCGCGAGCAGGGCCTGGCTTGCCGAAAACACGAGGGTCATGTTGACCCCGATGTTTTCCGCGGCCAGGGCCCTGGTCGCTTTCAGTCCTTCGATCCCGACGGGGATCTTGACGACGACGTTGGGCGCGATGCCCGCCAGCCGCCGGGCCTCGGGGATGATCTCCTCGGCCCGCGTGGCGACCGCTTCCGCGCTGACGGGTCCCGGAACGATGGCGCAGATCGCCCGGATGCGGTCCTCGAACGTCCCTCCCTCCTTGGCGACGAGCGAGGGGTTCGTCGTGACTCCGTCGAGGATTCCCCAGGCGGCGACCTCGCGGATCTCATCCAGGTTGGCCGTGTCCAGGAAGAATTTCATAAGTCCTCCTTTAGGGTTTGGCCCGCGCCACCGGGTTCGACAGAACGCCGATCTCTTCGATCTGGACGTCCACGCGGTCGCCGGGCTTCACAGGGCCCACGCCCGACGGAGTCCCCGTGGCGATCAGGTCGCCGGGATTGAGCGTCATGACCCGCGAGACGAACCGGACGAGGGCCGCGACCGGAAAGATGAGATGAGCCGTCGAGGCGGACTGGACGAGCTTCCCGTTGAGGAACGTCTTGAGGTGCAGCGCGCCGGGCTCGAGGTCGGTGACGATGCAAGGGCCCAGGGCGGCGAAGGTGTCAAACGACTTGGCGCGGGTGAACTGGACGTCCTTCTCCTGCAGGTCGCGGGCCGTGATGTCGTTGAAGCAGGTATAGCCCAGGATGTGGTCTTCGACCGCGTCCCCATCGCGCAGCTGCCGCGTCTTTTTCCTGATCACGACGGCAAGCTCGCCCTCGTAGTCGACGCGGGCGGACATCTCCGGATAGCCGATGGGATCGTAGGGGCCGATCACGGCCGTCGAGGGCTTCAGAAAAATAAGGGGCGTTGTCGGGATCGGGTGCCCCAGCTCTTCGGCATGGGCCCGGTAGTTGCGGCCGATGCCGACGATCTTGGAGGGGACGACCGGCGGCAGCAGCCTGACGTCGCCCATCGGGATAGGGCTCGAGCCGATCTCGAAATCCCGGAAGACTGAGCCCTTCACGGGGAACAGGAACTCCTCCTTGAGGACCCCGTAAAGGATCTTCCTCGTGTACCGGAAGCGGTAGATCTTCATGGGCGGCCTCCCTTCAGGCTCACCGGGCCGCTCTCCGTCTTCCCGCTCTCCGTGCCGTTCCGCCGGCAGGCGCTCACGGCGTACACGTATGTTTTGCCCTGTTCGACCGAGGCGTCGGTGTAAGTGTTGCCGGGGACGGCCTCCGGGACGAGCAGGCGGAAGTCCGCGCCGCCCGCCTCCCGGCGCCAGATCTTGTAGCCGACGAGGTTCCTGTCCGAGACCGACTCCCAGGTCAGAGAGACGACGCCCGGCCCCGCGACGGCCACGAGGCCCGCGGGCGCGGCAGGAGGAAAGATGTCCCGGGGGACGACCGTGCGGACCTCCGAATCCCCGCTCTCGATGCACGGGTCCGTCCCGGCCGTGCAGGCCCGGACGAAATACGCGTAGGTCCGTCCGAATTCGAAATTCCGGTCCTCGTAGCTCGGGCCGGGGACCGGGGACGCCGTCAGCCGTTCGGGCTCCCCCCCGTCTTCGCCGCGGTAGACCATGTAGCCGGCCACGCTTGCCGGACGGGACCCGCCGATGTTGGCCGCGGGCGGCTCCCAATCGACCTCGATCCGGTCCTTGAAGGAACGGACATCCCGGATCTCCGGAGGCAAGGGGCAGGCCAGCAGGCGGACGACGACCGGGGCGGCGAGCTTGGAGGCGCGGCCGGCCGCGTCCAGGACCCGGACTGACAGGGCCAGGAACTCGGTGCCGGCTTTCTTCACGTCGAAGGGGTAAGCGAAGACCGCGTCGGGGGCCTTGGCGGAGGCCGGCTTGAAGGCGGGGCGGAACTCCTCCTTCGTGATCTTCCGAACCGGCCGGGCCCGGCTTTCGAACTCGCGGGGTTTCAGCGGTTCCCGAGCGGCCCGCGCCGGGATCTCGAGGGCCCAAAGTTCGTCCGCGGCCATGGAGCGGAGAGGCCGCCCATCCATATATTTCGCGGGGTTCGTCCACTCGAGAACGATCGCGCCGCCCCGCTGGAAGGCGCGGAAGCCCTCGGCCGTCCCCGGCTCCCGGACGTAGGGGGCCTGAAGAGGGCCTTTCTTCCCGCAGGCCGGAAGAAGCGAGAGGGCGGCGAGCCCAAAGGTGAGAATTCCGGCCGGTCTCTTCATCAGAGGATAAAGCGTCGCAGATCCTGGTCCTTGAGAACGTCCTTCAGTTGGCTCTGGACGTAGGCCCGGTCGATGGTCATCGACCTCTCCCGGATGTCCGGGGCCCTGAAGGAGATATCCTCCATGACTCTCTCCATGATGGTGTGCAGGCGGCGGGCGCCGATGTTCTCGGAATCGCCGTTCACGCGCTCGGCAATGACCGCAATCTCGTCGACGGCGTCGGGCGTGAATTCGACCTCCACGTCCTCCGTGGCCATCAGGGCCCGGTACTGCTTGATGAGGGCATTCTCCGGCTCCGTGAGGATGCGCACAAAATCGTCCTTGCCGAGCGGCGTGAGCTCGACCCGGATCGGAAACCTCCCCTGGAGCTCGGGGATGAGGTCCGCCGGCTTCGAAACGTGGAAGGCCCCGGCGCCGATGAACAGGATGTGGTCCGTGCGGACCAGGCCGAACCGCGTGTTGACGGTCGTGCCCTCGATGATGGGCAGAAGGTCGCGCTGTACGCCCTCGCGGCTGACGTCGGGGCCGTGCCCCGATTCGCGGCCGGCGATCTTGTCGACCTCGTCGAGGAAGATGATGCCCGACTGCTCTACGCGCTCGATAGCCAGCTGGGAGACCTGGTCCATGTCCACCAGTCGCTTCTCCTCCTCCTCGAGCAGGAGGCCGCGGGCCTCCCGGATCTTCATTCGCCTCCTCTTGGACCGCCCGCCCATGAAGCCGGGGATGATCTCCTGGATCTGGATGCCGATCTCCTCGACCCCCGAGTTCGAGAAGATTTCGAAGGGCGAGAGGCTCTTTTCCTTGACCTCGACTTCCACGGCCCGGTCGTCGAGGGCCCCTTCTTGGAGCTGCTTCCGCAGCTTCTCGCGGGTCGCGCGGAGGGTCTGATCGTCATCCGCTGCCGGCGCTTCGGCGGGCTTGGGGAACGGCGGCAAAAGAAGGTCGAGGAGCCGCTCCTCGACATGGCCCCGCGCTTTTTCCTCGATCTCCGCGATCTTCCCCTGTTTGACCAGGTCCACGGAGATCCGGACGAGGTCCCGGATCATGGACTCGACGTCCCGGCCGACGTAGCCCACCTCGGTGAACTTGCTGGCTTCGATCTTGAGAAAGGGCGAGGAGGTCAGCTTGGCCAGACGCCGGGCGATCTCGGTCTTCCCCACCCCCGTGGGGCCGATCATCAGAATGTTCTTGGGGGCGATCTCGTCGGCCAGCTCGGCCGGGAGTTTCCGCCGCCGGAAACGATTCCGGAGAGCGATGGCTACGGCCTTCTTGGCGGCCTTCTGGCCGATAATGTACTTGTCGAGCTCGGCCACGATCTCCTGGGGTGTGAGCTCGATCTCAAGCCGGTCGGTGCGGCTCGGTTCGAAGGTCTCGGGGAGCGGGATGGCCATTCACAACTCCTCGAGGGTGATGTGCTGGTTGGTATAGACGCAGATGTCGGCGCTGATCCGCAGGGCCTCCTCGGCAATCTCGCGGGCCGGAAGGTCCGTGTGCTTGATCAGGGCCCTGGCCGCGGCCAGGGCGTAGGCCCCCCCGGAGCCGATGGCGATGATGCCGTCGTCGGGCTCGACGACGTCCCCGGTCCCGGAAATGAGGAAGGTGCTGACCTTGTCGGCGACGACGAGGAGGGCGTCCAGCTGGCGCAGGGCCTTCTCCAGCCGCCAGTCCTTGGCCAGCTCGATGGCGGCCCGCGAAAGGTTGCCCCGGTACTCCTCGAGCTTGATCTCAAACCGGGAGAAAAGGGCGAAGGCGTCGGACGTGGCGCCGGCGAACCCGGCCAGGACCTCCCCCTTATGGAGGCGGCGGATCTTCTGGGCCGTCTTCTTGAGCACGGTCTGGCCCATCGTCACCTGGCCGTCGGCGGCCATGGCGATTTTCCCCTTGTGACGAACACAGATAACGGTCGTCGATCGGATCATCGGGTCACCTGCTTTTCCACCTTCATCATAACGGATGGGGGGGCATAAGTAAAGGTCGGCCGGGGCCGTTTGACCTGCCGGAAACGATCCGTTAAGATACGGGCAGAGGGAGGCCGGCATCCAGAAGGAGCGAGGCATGTCTTCTCTGACTCTGGTGGTCATGGCGGCGGGGATCGGCAGCCGCTACGGCGGCCTGAAGCAGATAGAAGCCTTCGGGCCGGGCGGCGAGGTCGTAATGGAGTATTCCGTCTTTGACGCCCTGAGGGCTGGTTTCGACCGGGTCGTCTTCATCATCCGCAAGGACTTCGAAGCCCCCTTCCGCGACAGGACCGGCCGCAAGGTCGAGCACGCTGCCGACACCGCCTACGTCTTTCAGTCCGTCAGCCAGGTGCCAGCGGGGTTCCCGGTCCCCGAGGACCGGGTCAAGCCCTGGGGGACGGCCCAGGCCATCCTGGCCTGCCGGCCGGCCGTCCGGACGCCGTTCGCGGCCATCAACGCCGACGATTTTTACGGGCGCTCCACGTTCGACATCATGGCCGCCGAGCTTCGCCGGATCCGGCACCGCCGCCGGTCTGGAGACGCGGCCATGATCGGTTACGTGCTGGCCAATACCCTCTCGGAGCACGGCCACGTGGCGCGGGGGGTCTGCGAAGCCACCCCCGACGGCTACCTAGTCAACATTCGCGAGCTACTCAAGGTCCAGAGGTTCCCGGACGCCATCAAGTTCACTGAAGACGGCACAACCTGGACTCCCCTTCCCCCGGAGAGCCTGGTGTCCATGAATTTCTGGGGCTTCCAGCCGGGCCTGTTCGACGATCTCGAGATCCTGTTCCGCGACTTCCTCCGGGCCGGCCCCGCGCACCTGGAGAAGGCCGAGTTCCTCATCCCCGAGGCCGTCGGCGCCCTCGTGCGGGCCGCGAAGTCGCGGGTGAAGATTCTCCCGACACCCGAGCGCTGGTTCGGCGTGACCTACCAGGAGGACAGGCCGAGGGTCCGCGCCGCCATCCTCGACCTCGTCCGCCGGGGCGTCTATCCGCCCGACCTTTGGGCCGCGTCCTGACGGGCGGCCGGCCGGACCGGCAGGCGCGGGCTCGCCGGGAAACGGGGCCGGGAAACCAAAGCGGCGCCCGGCGCGTACATAAGAAGGGGTTTGAAATTTCCCCGGCGGGCTGTTATTGTTAGGCTTAAGAGGCGGGCCGCCGCGATGATATGTCCGAATTGCCAGTTCGACAATCCCGATGACACGCGTTTCTGCGGCCAGTGCGGTCGCGAGCTCGGGACGGCGGCCTCCCGCGAGCCAGTCTCGGCGACGATGACCTACCCGACCTCCGCCCGCGGGCTCGAGAGGGGAACGACATTCGCCGGTCGCTTCGAGATCATCGAGGAGGTCGGCCGGGGCGGGATGGGGACGGTCTACAAGGCCTTTGACACCAAGATCCGGGAAACCGTGGCTCTCAAGCTCCTTAAGCCGGAGATCGCCTCAGATCCCGGGGTCATCGAGCGGTTCCGGAACGAGATGCGGCTCTCCCGTAAGGTCGCCCACCGCCACGTCTGCCGGATGTACGACATCAACGAAGAGGGCCTGCTCGTCTACATCTCCATGGAGTTCGTCCCGGGGGAGGATCTCAAGAGCTTCATCCGCAGATCCGGGCACCTGAACGAGGAGAAGGCCGTGGACCTCGCCCGGCAGATCGCCGAGGGACTGGCCGAGGCTCACCGCCTGGGCGTCATCCACCGGGACCTCAAGCCCCAGAACATCATGATCGACCAGGACGGCAACGCCAAGATCATGGATTTCGGCATCGCCCGCTCGCTTCACGCGCGGGGCATCACCGCGACCGGCGTCATCATCGGGACGCCCGAGTACATGGCCCCGGAGCAAGCCGAGGCCAAGGGGGTTGACCACCGCAGCGACATCTATTCCCTCGGCGTCATCCTCTACGAGATGGTGACGGGCCGTCTGCCCTTCGAGGGAGAAACGCCCCTGAGCATCGTGCTCAAGCACCGGAGCGAGCCGGCCCCCGACCCGAAGGAGGCCAACGCCCAGGTCTCGGAAGGATTCAGCCGGGTGATCCTGCGGTGCCTCAAAAAGAGGCAGGAAGACCGCTATCAGAGAGCGGAGGACATTCTGGCCGATCTCGACGGCCTGGCCCGGGGACTCCCAGCGCCGCGCCAGGCGACGATCAGCCGCAGGCCCGCGACGGGGCGGGAGATCACGGTCAAATTCGCGCTCCGCAAACTCCTCATCCCGGTACTCCTGGCAGCGGCCCTGATCGTCGCCGGGATCATCACCCTGAATTCCCGGCGCATCGCGACCGAGTTCCGGAGGCCGTCGAGGGGAGCGGCGCTCGAGCCGGCCGCGCCGCCGCAGGCACCGCCTCAGGCCCCCGCCGTTTCCGGCCGGGCCTCCGAGGCGCCAACCCAGACAAAGGCCGGGGCGACGGCGGTCCCCGACCTGTCGAACGCCGCGGACATCGGGGCCCTGATCGCCTCGTTCGGCAAAGAACTCCAATCGGCCCTCGAGGAAAAAAACACCGCCCAGGCCGAACAGTTCCTGAACGCTCTTAAAGGCAAGATCCCGGCGGGTTCTTCCTTCGCCGGCCTCCTGGACAGCATCCGGGGCCGGATCGAGGAGGCCCGGAAACTCCGGGATGCCGGCAAGGTCGATGCCTCCCGGAAGAGTTATACCAAGGGCGAGTCCGAAATGCGGAAGCTCCTGGCGGAGATCAATGAAAAGGAGAGAGCCGACCGGGCCAAGGCCGATACCGAAGAGGCCCGGAAGAACGCGGAAGCGGCGACCCGGAAGTCCGGCCCGAACCTCCTCTTCTGGATCGCTTCCGAGAAGGAGAAAGACGCCCTCGACAGCTACCAGAAGAACGACTTCGCCAGCGCCCGGATCCTGTACGGCATCCTGAGCAAGGTGTACAGGCTCAGCCTTCAGGGCGGAACCGACGCCCAGTGCCTGGCCGCTCTCCAGGGGCTGACGAAAGCGGCCCAGGCAGAAGCCGAAGCCGTGCGGCCCGAGTCCACGGACGCCTGGCTCTACAACCGCGCCCAGGAAGATGAGGCCGCGGCCGACGGGCTCGCCCGGCAGAATTCCGTCCCCGAGTCGGCCGAGAGGTATATCCTGGCTGCCTTCCTGTACGAGAAGGCCAAGGACGTGGCCGCTGACAGCGCCGCGGCCAGGCAGAGATGAGCGGACCGGAGCGAATCAGGCCTATGGACCCGACGCCCCGGCCAAAAAAAGCGAGAATCCTCTTCGTCTGCTACGGCAACATCTGCCGGAGCCCGATGGCCTCTGAGCTGGCCCGGCTTCGCCTGGGCGACAGGGTCGACGCCGCGAGCGCCGGCATCGCCGCGGCCGGAGGCCCGCCGGCCGACGAAGCGGTCATGGTCATGAAGATCATCTACGCCCGGGACATCTCGAGCCATGTGGCCAGGAACATCAGCGATTACGACCTCCCGTCGTTTGATTACATCGTGGCCATGGATCTTGCGATCTACTGCCGGCTCAGGGAGCTGAAAGTCATCCCCGGGGACAGGCTGTTCGGATGGGACATCGAGGACCCCGTCGGTCTCGACTACGACGCCTTCAAAGCGGCCGCGGCGAAGATCGATCTCCGCCTGGAGCAGATGATTGACCGCCTGGGGCTCGACCGGTAAGGCGCGCCCGGACGCCGGAGCGCCGCTAGCTCATCATCGCTTCGAAAATCCGCAGGGACGGGACGTTGCTGAAGATGATCTTGAAGACCGCCAGAATGGGGACCGAGAGGATCATCCCCGGGATCCCCCAGAGCCAAGCCCCGAAGAAGAGGGAAAAGAAGACGAGGAGCGGGCTGAGCCCCAGCCCCTTTCCCAGGAGTCGCGGCTCTACGAAGTTCCCGACGACCATATGGACCGCCATCAGGATGACGAGAATCACGACCGCCGGGCCGAAGGAGGCGAAATAGAACGCTGCCAGAAGAACCGGCAGGGCCGCGGCGATGATCGAGCCGAGGTTCGGAATGTAATTCAGGAGAAAGGCCAGGACGCCGAACACGACGGCGAAGGGCACCCCGAATGCGGCGAGGACGACGAGAGTCAGGACGCCGACGAGGAGGGAGACGAACGTCTTGACCGCCAGATACCTCTGGATCTGGCGGTCGATCTCTCTCAGCTCCCGGGCGACCGACGTGGCCTGCTCCGTGGATAACGCTCGGGCGATCTTTTTCTCCATGCGCCCCCGGCCGGCCAGGATGAAGATCATGAAAACAAAGACGATCAGGAGCTCCGTGACGAAGGAGACGAACGGCCCGAGGGTCGACAGAATCAGCCCCCCCACCTTCTGGGCGTTCAGGCTGTTGATCCAGTTCACGACCTCGGCCTTGAGCCGCGCGTTCTGGATCGTCTGATCCAGGCCTTCCAGGATCGACTTCATCATCTCGCTGTAGGAGGGAAGCTCCGCCGCAAGCGTTTTGCCGCTCGAATAAAAGAGGACGCCTATCAGGTAGAGGAGGACGAACGTCAGCAGGAGGATAGCCGCGACGGCCACGGCCTTCGGGATCTTCCGCCGGGCCAGGAAATCGAGGACGGGCGAAAGGGCGAAGGAGAGGAAGAGAGCCAGGAAGAAGGGGACGAGGACGGGCTTGGCCAGCTTCAGGAAGACGCCCAGCAGGAAAACCACGATCGTGCCGAGGCCGATCTTGACGAACCTGTCCTTGTCCAATCTCCCTCTCCGGCCCCATCATAACCAAAAAGGCGGTAAAAGAAAATAGGCGCGGGCGGCCGGTTTGACGCCGGGTTTTCCCTGTGAT
The DNA here is from genome assembly GCA_964551995.1 of uncultured Eubacteriales bacterium. Classification (GTDB taxonomy): domain Bacteria; phylum Acidobacteriota; class Aminicenantia; order Aminicenantales; family Saccharicenantaceae; genus DATKJS01. Next base: position 175,953 of record CAZKFD010000032.1, on the reverse strand, counting down.
ATAAGCTCCCCCGTGCCGCCGGGCGCCAGGCCCGTGAGGGGCGCCGGCGCGTCCCTTCTCCTTTAATATAAAGGAGTCGGAAGCCGCGCCCGCTGCGGGAGCGAGACCTTGGAAAGCCCGAGCATCCTGAACGACGTCCTCGGACCCGTGATGCGGGGCCCCTCGAGCTCGCACACGGCCGGCTCCTATCATATCGGACGGACCCTCCGGGATCTCCTGGGCGGCGAGGCGGTCCAGGCGGTATTCACGTTCGACCCGTCCGGGTCGTACGCCCGGACCTTCCGGCAGCAGGGCGTGGACCTGGCCTTGGCCGCCGGATTGATGGGCTGGCCGATTACCGACCGCCGCTTCGGGAGGGCGCTGGTCGAGGCCCGGAGACAAGGCCTCCGGCTCGGCTTCACGGTCGCGCCGATCCCGGGGGCCGGCCATCCGAACACCGTCGATGTCCGCCTGGAAGCCGCGAAGGGGGGAACGCTCTCGGCCCGGGCCGAATCGGTCGGCGGAGGATCTTTCCTGATCACGGCCCTCGACGGCTGGCCCGTCCGCATCGACGGCAAAGCGTATGAAGTCCTCATCTGGACGGAGCGGGGCGCGCGAGCGGCCCTGGAGGATGAACTCCGGAAGCGCCGGACGCTCCTCGGAAGGCCGTCCTGGCGGGAGAGGGGCGGCGGACGGCTCCTGTCCCTCCGCCTCACGGAACCGCCACCTTCGCCTGAGCTCGCGGAATGGGCGGCCCGGCCCGGCGTCAGGAAATGTCGCACGGCGGCCCCGGTCTATTTCGTCCAGAAGGGCCGCGCGCGCTTCGACCCGGCCTCGGAGATCGTCCGCCTCGCGGGCCGGAATGGCTGGTCGATAGGACAAGCGGGCCTCGCCTATGAGAGCGCCCTCCTCGACATCTCGGAAGCGGCGGTCGCGCGGGAACTGCGGCGCCGCTTCGCGATCATGAGGGGATCTGTCGAGAACGGCCTCGGAAACCGGGGAATCCGCATGCAGCTGCTGCGGCCGACGGCCCACAGGATCTGGGAAGCGGCGAGGTCCGGCCGTCTCCCGTCCGCCGGCCTGCACACGCGGGCCGCCGTCCGCGCCCTCGCGGCGCTGCACGTCTCGAACAGCATGGGCGTCGTCTGCGCGGCCCCGACGGGCGGTTCCGCCGGCGTCCTTCCCGGCGTCATGGTCACTCTGGCCGAAGAGTGGAGGATCCCGGGAGAAACGGTCGTCCGTTCGCTTGCGGCCGCCGGGGCCGTGGGCCTCGTGGTCGCGCAATGCGCCACCTTCGCCGCCGAGGTGGCGGGATGCCAGGTCGAGATCGGCGCGGCCGGAGCCATGGCCGCGGCCGCCGTCATCGAAGCGGCGGGTGGGAGCGCCCGGCAGGCCGCCGACGCCGCGGCGGTCTCCTTCCAGAACACCATGGGCTCGGTCTGCGACCTCGTCCAGGGAATGTGCGAGATCCCCTGCCATACCCGAAACGCCGTAGCCGCCGCGAGCGCCTTCGTGTGCGCGGATCTCGTCCTGGGAGGATACCGCAATCCGATCCCTCTCGATGAGACGATCGACGCCGCGTTCGCGTCCGGAAAGATGCTCCCGGTCGAGCTCCGGTGCACCGCCCGGGGAGGGCTGGCCATGGCGCCGTCAGCCCGGCATCTGCCCAACCTGAGAAAACCCGTTTCCGGGCGTCCCCCGATTCCTTGACACGGGCAGCACAGGGCGATATATTTGCTCCTCGGTGCCCGTCGCATGGCCCGTCAGGGAAAAATGATTTCTGAACCCCGCCAGCGGAAAAGGTCTTCGCGTCCCGGCCGGACAGCCGGAGCTTCCATCGCTCCGGAGCTCTGGGACGATTTTCTCGAGGGACGGCGCCAGGCCTGCGCCCGTCTGATCACCGCCGTCGAGAACCACCCAGAGCTCGTCCCGGGCATCCGCGACCGGCTGATCCCTCTCCAGAAGGGCGCGATCCGGATCGGGATCACGGGCCCTCCGGGGGTCGGGAAGAGCACCGTGACCGCCGCCCTGGCCCGCCGGGCGATGGATAAGGGACACTCAGTCGGAGTCATCGCCGTCGACCCGTCGAGCCCCTTCACTGGCGGAGCCTTCCTCGGCGACCGCGTACGCATGCAGGGCCTGGACCGCGACGGCCGCATCTTCATCCGGTCCCTGGCCTCGCGGGAGGGGCACGGCGGCCTGTCTCCCGCAGCCCCGCACGTCGCCGACATCTTCGACGCCTTCGGCATGGACAGGATCCTAATCGAAACCGTCGGCGTCGGCCAGGCCGAGCTCGACGTCCTGACCTGCTCCGATCTCGTCATCCTCGTTCTTCAACCCGGCACGGGCGACGTCATCCAGGCGCTCAAGGCGGGGATCCTCGAGGCCGCGAACATCTTCCTGGTCAATAAGTCCGACCTCGCTGGAGCGGACGCCCTCGTGGACTCGCTCCATTTCCTGTTCGACATCAGCGCCCGCCAGAAGGACGGGACGACGCCTCCGATCCTGACGGCCGCTGCCGTCCAGGACCGGGGGATGGACGAACTCTACGAGGAGACGGAACGCCGGATCCGCGGGCTCGTCGAGTCGGGCGAGCACCGGGAAAACCGGCGGGCGCGGATGGAGGAGGAGATCCGGGCCTCCGTCCAGCGGGACCTGTGGCGGAGGTTCGCGTCCCTGACGAAGGCCGACGACGAGATCCGCGCCGTGTCCTCCAGGCTCCTCGACGGCCGCCGGTCCCCCTATCCGTTCATCCGTCGGCTCTGTTCCCGCATCCGATTCATCCCCACCTCGGAAAAGGCCCGCCATGACTAAGACCAATAAACAACGCTGGAAAGAGAGCTCCCGCAAGTCCGGCCTGCGCGAGGCGGACTTCTCCTCGATCTCCGGGCGGCTTCTCCGGCCGCTCTACACGCCGGAAGACCTCGGGAACTTCGACCCCGACGTCTCCCTCGGTTACCCCGGGGACTATCCCTTCACGCGCGGCATCCATCCGTCCATGTACCGGGGCAAACTGTGGACGATGCGCCAGTTCTCCGGCATGGGCACGCCCGAGCAGACCAACGAGCGCTACAAATTCCTCCTCGCCAAGGGGCAAACAGGCCTGTCCGTCGCCTTCGACAACCCGACCCTCTACGGGCGCGATTCGGACGATCCCCTCTCGCTCGGCGAGGTCGGCAAGACGGGCGTGGCCGTGGACTCACTCGACGACATGGAGCGCCTCTTCAGCGGCATCCCCCTGGACAGGGTCTCGACGTCCATGACTATCAACGCCCCCGCCGCCTGGATCTTCGCCATGTTTCTGGCGAACGCCGAAAAGCGGCGCATCCCCCTGGCCCGGCTGCGGGGCACGCTCCAGAACGACATCCTGAAGGAGTACATCGCCCAGAAAGAGTGGATCTTCCCGCCCGAACCCCACCTCCGGCTGATCACGGACCTCATGGCCTTCTGCGCCGCGAACGTCCCGCAGTGGAACACGGTCTCGATCAGCGGGTATCACATCCGCGAGGCCGGGTCGACGGCGGCCCAGGAGCTGGCCTTCACGCTGGCGGACGGGTTCGCCTACGTCGAGCACGCCCTCAAGGCCGGGATGCACGTCGACGAATTCGCGCCCCGGCTGTCGTTCTTCTTCAACGCCCACATGGACTTCTTCGAGGAGATTGCGAAGCTCCGCGCCGCCCGGAGGATCTGGGCGCGCGCCTTGAAGGACAAATACAAGGCCAAGAGTCCCCGGTCGTGGCTGTGCCGTTTCCACGTCCAGACCGCGGGCTGCAGCCTAACCGCCCAGCAGCCGGAGATCAACGTCGTCCGCACCGCGCTGGAGGCGCTGGCCGGCGTCCTGGGCGGCTGCCAGAGCCTCCATACGAACTCCATGGACGAGGCCCTGGCCCTGCCGTCGGAAAAGGCGGTGGAGATCGCGCTGCGGACCCAGCAGGTCATCGCCTACGAGAGCGGCGCGCCCAACGTCATCGATCCGCTGGGCGGCTCCTACTACGTCGAGAAGCTGACCAACGAGCTGGAGGAGGAGGCGGAAAGCTATTTCCGCCGGATCGACGAGCTGGGGGGCGTCGTGCGGGCCATCGAGCAGGGGTTCTTCCAGAGGGAGATCACGCGGGCCGCCTACGAATACCAGATGGCCCTCTCCCGGAAGAGAAAGATCGTCGTCGGCGTCAACGATTTCATCAATGCGGGACAGTCGCTGGAGATCCCCGTCCTCGAGATCGACGCGTCCGTCGAGCGGGACCAGCTCCGGCGCCTGCGCGAAGTCCGGGCGCGGCGGGATAACGTCGCCGTCCGTGACCGGCTGGCGGCGCTGGAAAAGGCGGCCGCGGGGACCGGCAACGTGATCCCCCTTCTGCTGGACGCGGCCCGGGCCTACGCCACCGTCGGCGAGATCAGCCGGGCCCTGACCGAAGTCTTCGGGGAATACAGGGAGCAGCCGTTTTATTAGAAATCCGCGAGCGAGGGGGCAAAGATGGCGAGTCCGAAAATCAAAGTCATCATCGCCAAGCCGGGGCTGGACGGCCATGATCGCGGCGCCAAGGTCGTGGCCCGCGCCCTGGTCGAGGCCGGCATGGAGGTCGTATACTTGGGGCTGCAGCAGACGCCGGAGTCGATCGTCCGGGCCGCGGTCGAGGAGGACGCCGATGTCATCGGGCTCTCCATCCTGTCCGGGGCTCACATGCCCAACTTCCGCCGCGTGCGGGAGCTCATGGAGAAGAACGGCCTGGGCGACCGTCTCCTGACCGGCGGGGGGATCATCCCCACCAAGGACCAGGCGAAGCTGAAGAGGATCGGCGTCGAACGAGTCTTCGGGCCGGGGGACGACCTTGGCGAGATCGTGGCATACATCCGGAAGTGGCACGCCGCGCATTGCGGATGAACGACCCAAGGAGGACATGAAACCATGGATTTTGAGCTGACCGAAGAGCAGCGGATGGCCATCGACGGGGCGAAGAAGTTCGCCGAAAAGGAGCTCGCCCCCATGGCCGAGGAACTGGATGCCAAGCAGGAGCCCAACATCGCCGCGCTCAAGGCGCTGGGAGAGCTGGGTTATCTGGGGATGACGGTTCCCGAGGAGTACGGCGGGACCGGGATCGGAGCGGTCGCCTACGCCGGCGTCATGGTGGAGCTCAGCAAGGTGGACGCGGGGACGGCCGTGGGCGTCTCCGTCCAGAATTCCCTGGTCAACGACGCCATCATGATGTTCGGGAGCGAGGAGCAGAAAAAGAAATACCTGCCCAACCTGGCGTCGGGCGAATGGCTGGGCTGCTTCTCCCTGACCGAAGCCGGCGCCGGCAGCGACCCGGGCGCGCTCCGGGCGACCGCGGTCCGCGACGGAGACCATTTCGTCCTCAACGGCACGAAGAACTTCACCACGAACGGCGCCTTCGCCGACGTCATCATCGCCTTCTTCAGCACGGACAGGGAAAAGGGCGCCAAGGGGATCTCGGCCTGCCTCGTCCCCAAGGAGGCCCCGGGGTTCGCCGTGGGCAAGCACGAAAACAAGCTGGGCATCCGCAGCTCGAGCACGACGGAGATGGTGTTCACGGACTGCCGGATCCCGGCCTCAAGTCTCCTCGGCCAGGAGAACCGCGGCCTGAACGTCGCCCTCGCGACGCTCGACTGCGGACGCATCGGGATCGCCGCCCAGGCGGTCGGCATCGCGGAGGGCGCTCTGGAGGAATCGGTCCGTTACGCCAAGCAGAGGGAGCAGTTCGGCAAGCCCCTGGCGGACTTCGAGGCCCTGCAGTTCATGCTGGCCGACATGTCCGTCGATGTCGAGGTCGCCAAGACGATGCTGTTCCGCGCCGCCTGGATGAAGGACTCCGGGCAGAAGAGGTTCACGAAGGAAGCGGCGATCGCCAAGCTCTTCGCCTCCGAGATGTCCCACCGCGTCTGCCACAAGGCCCTCCAGATCCACGGCGGCTACGGGTTCATGAAGGATTACAAGGTCGAGCGGCTCTACCGGGACCAGAGGATCACGGAGATCTACGAGGGGACCTCCGAGATCCAGCGCCTCGTCATCGCCCGGTCGCTCCTGACCGATTGAGGAGTTTCATCATGGAATACGAAGTCCTGAAATCCGTCATCACTGATGGGATCGCGACGGTCACGATCTCACGGCCCCAGGCGCTCAATGCCCTCAACTCCCGGTTCTTCCAGGAGATGGATACTCTGCTCGCTGAGCTCGGCGGGCGCCGGGACGTCAAGGTCCTCATTATCACGGGCGAGGGGAAGGCCTTCGCCGCGGGGGCCGACATCGCCGAGATGGTCACGAAGACGCGGAGCGAGGGCCGGGAGTTTTCGGGCGCCGGCCAGAAGACTTTCCGGAGCCTGGAGCTTTTCCCCAAGCCCGTCATCGCCGCAGTGAACGGCTTCGCCCTCGGCGGAGGGTGCGAACTCGCCATGGCCTGCGACATCCGGATCGCGAGCGCCACGGCCAAGTTCGGACAGCCCGAGGTCAACCTGGGCGTCATCCCCGGGTACGCCGCGACTCAGAGGCTGCCACGCCTCATCGGCCTCGGCCACGCCCTTTACCTCCTCCTGACCGGGGAGATGATCGGCGCCGAGGAGGCCCTGCGGATAGGGCTCGTCCAGAAGGTCGTCGGGCCCGACCAGCTCCTCGCCGCCGTCCGCGAGCTGGCCAAGATCATCGCCTCCAAGGGCCCCCAGGCAGTCCGGCTCGTCAAGCAGGTCGCCCGCAGGGGGCTCCTGATGGACTTCGAGGCCGGGTGCGCCCTCGAGTCGGAGACCTTCGGCTCCCTGTTCGAGGGCGAAGCGGCCGAAGGGATGCGGGCCTTCCTCGAGAAACGCGCCCCGAAGTGGCCGGAATGACCGCGGAGGAGAAAGCCATGGCCTACGCCGATCGAATGGAAAACGTCGCGGTCCTGGGGGCCGCCGGCAAGATGGGCAGTGGCATCGTCCTGCTCGCGGCCCTTGAGATAGCGGACCTGCGCCTGGATTCGGGGGCGGCCCCGCCCGAATTCACGCTCCACGCCGTGGACGTCGTCGGGCCGGCCCTCGAGGGGCTCCTGAAGTACGTCTCCGACCAGGCCCGGCGGGCGGCGGAGAAAAAGACCGTCTGGCTACGCAAAGCCTACGAGAGCCGCGCCGACCTCGTCGAGAACGAGGAGGTGATCCGGCAGTACGTCGCGGACGTCCTGTCCGTCGTCCGGCCCTCGACCCGGCTCGAGGCCGCCTACGACGCCAAGCTCGTGTTTGAGGCCGTCAATGAAAACCCCGACCTCAAGGTCCAGATCCTGTCCCAGGTCAAGGCCCATGGACGGCCGGACGCCTGGTTCTTGACCAATACCTCGTCCATCCCCATCTCCGAGCTCAACGACCGCGTGGGTCTCGACGGACGCATCATCGGCTTCCACTTTTACAACCCCCCGGCCGTCCAGAAGCTCGTCGAGCTCATCCGGGCGCAGGCCACCGTTCCCGAGCTGGCGGAGTTCGCGGGAGAGTTCGCCAAGAAGCTCCGCAAGACCGTTGTCCCCTCGCGGGACGTCGCCGGATTCATCGGGAACGGGCACTTCATGCGGGACGCGCTCTTCGCCGTCTCCGAGGTCGAGCGGCTCGCCGCGGAGTTCGGCTTCGCCGGGGCCGTGTACGCGGTCAACAAGGTCAGCCAGGACTTCCTCGTCCGCCCGATGGGGATCTTCCAGCTCGTCGACTACGTCGGTCTGGACGTCTGCCAAAGCATCCTCGGTGTGATGAGTGAGCGGCTCGCCGGGGGCGGCTTGCGGAGCCCCCTAATCGACCGGCTGATCTCCTTCGGCGTCCGGGGCGGCCAGTTCCCCGATGGGTCCCAGAAGGACGGCTTCCTGAAATACGAGAAGGGCCGGCCAGCCGGCGTCTTCGATCCCGATAAAAAGGCCTACCTGCCCTTCGCGGACATCACGCCGAGGTGCGATGAGCGGCTCGGCCCCCCGCCGTCGGCCTTCAAGCCGTGGAAAGCCGTCATCCAGATGAGCGAGCGCGGCACCTTCCTCGACGGCTACTTCCGCGAGCTCAAGGCGATGGGCACGCTCGGTGGCGACCTCGCGAAACGCTACGGACGGAAATCCCATGAGATCGGGCTGGGCCTGGTTAAGGACGGCGTCGCCGCCCGCGAGGAGGATGTAAACACCGTCCTGCTGACGGGCTTCTACCACGCCTACGGCCCGATCAACCGCTACTTCGACTGAGAGGGCAAGCCATGACAAAGAGCCGGAAAAAGGTTTTCATGACGGCGGGATACAACACGATCGCCCTCGGAACGGGCCGCAAGGAATTCAACCCCCGGAAGCCCCGCCCGGAGCTCGAGGACTATATCAGGGAGGCGGGCCGCGGCGTCCTCGCCCAGATCGGCGGCGGGACGAATGTCGACGAGGGCGTCATCGCCAACTTCATGGCGGCCCGTTTCAACCGCCAGGGGAACCTGGCCGCCCTCATCCCGGCGATCGACGAGAGCCTGCGCTGGAAGCCGTGCGTGCGGGTCGAGGGCGCCTGCGGCTCCGGCGGCCTCGGCCTCCTCACGGCCGTCAAGTCCATCCTGGCCGGCACGGCCGACGTCGTCCTGACGATCGGCGTCGAGGTCCAGAACACGGTCAAGGCCATCTACGGCGCCGACATTCTGGCCGGAGCGGGCTGGTACCGGGGCGAGCGCAAGAAGGGCCACGCCTATTTCTTCCCCTCGCTCTTCAGCGACCGGGCCGGCGCCTATTTCGAAAAATACAGCCGCGAGAAGACGCGGCGGGCTTTCGCCCGCTGGTACCGGAACGCCGTCGAAAACGCGCGGCTCTGCGAAACGGCCCAGGAATTCCATAACACCTGCGAGGACCTCGAGGCGTTGGGCCTCATCGAGCCCAACCCGCGGACGTTCGTCGACCATCTCAACGTCTACGACTGCTCCAAGGTGTCGGACGCGGGCTCCGGCATCGCCGTCGTCTCGGAAGAGGGGCTGAAGCGCTGCGGCATTTCCAAGAAAGACGCCGTCGAGATTCTGGGATGGGGCCAGGTCGAGGCCGACCTGACCCTGCCTCCGGCCGACCCGACGGCGCTCGAGACGACCGAGCGCGCGGTCCGGAAGGCCTTCGAGTCCTCGGGCGTCCGGCGCGAGGAGCTTGCGACCGTCGAGTGCCACGACTGCTTCACCATCTCCGGGCTCCTGTCCGTTGAGGCCCTCGGCTTCGCCGGCCCGGGCGAGGGGCCGGACTACATCCTCGAAGGCCGGACGTCGCGCCAGAGCGCCGTTCCCTTCAACACGTCCGGGGGACTGATCGGCTGGGGCCATCCGACGGGAGGGACCGGGGTGCGCCAGGCCGTCACCGTCTGGCAGCAGCTCACGGGGAAGGCCGGAAAGTGGCAGGTCGAGGTCCCCGCCAAGAGGCCCTACGCCCTCTCGGTGAACATGGGTGGCAACGACAAGACCGTCGTCGCCGTCGTCTACCGCTGCGCCGCGTAATGGCCGGGCTCACCCGCCCATAAGCTCTCGGGCGATGACCAGCCGCTGGATCGGGCGGCGGCCGAGCAGAGCGCGGACTACGAGTAGATCAACTTCTTGACACATGCCCAAGGCCGGCTTATGCTCTCCTTGTGGAAGGAGGCGTTGATGATGAGCGCGACGCCGGCCGTTCCGGGCCGAGCGCAGAAAGGAATTCCCTATCCATCCACCGGAGGAGGAAGACCATGGATTTCGCGCTGACCGAAGAGCAAGAGATGCTGAGGCAGGCCGTCCGGACCTTCGCCGAAAAGGAGATCCTGCCCGTCCGGGAAGAATTGGACGAGAAGGAAGAGTTCAGCTACGAGATCACCCGGAAGATGTTCGACCTGGGGTATTTCGGCGTCATCATCCCCGAGGAATACGGCGGGATGGGCATGGACTACCAGTCGTACATCCTGGTCGTCGAGGAGCTGGCCCGGGTGGACGGCTGCCAGGCGGCCACGGTCGCCGCCGGCACCTCCCTGGGAACCGCGCCCATCTACTATTACGGGAGCGAGAAACAGCGGCAGGAGCTGCTCCCCGAGATCCTCAAAGGGAAGCTCTGGGGCTTCGGGCTGACCGAGCCCGACGCCGGATCCGACGCCGGGGGCACCAAGACCAAAGCGGTCCAGAAGGACGGCAAGTGGGTCCTCAACGGCTCGAAGATCTTCATCACCAACGCTTCCACGAGGATCACCATGGGCTCGATCATCCAGGCCGTCACCGGCGAGACGGAGGGCGGCAAGAAGGAGTACACCTGCTTCCTCGTCCGGCAGGACCGGCCCGGCTTCACGGCCAAGCCCATGCACAAGAAGATGACCTGGCGCTCCAGCAACACCTCGGAGATTTACATGGACGACGTCGAGGTCGCCGACGAAGACATCCTCGGCAAGCGCGGCGAAGGCTTTCACCAGATGCTCGAGACCCTCGACAACGGACGGCTGGCCATCGCCGCCATGGGCGTCGGCGGGGCCCAGGGGGCCTTCGAGGCGGCCTTGAAATATTCCCGGGAGCGCAAGCAGTTCGGGCAACCCATCAGCAAGTTCCAGGTCACGGCCTTCAAACTGGCGGATATGGCCACCGAGATCGAGGCCGCCCGCAACCTCCTCTACAAAGCCTGCTGGCTCAAGGACAACAAGAAACCCTTCGGCAAAGAGGCAGCCATGGCCAAGCTCTACGCGAGCGAAGTGATGAAGCGGGTCGCTCACGAAGCCGTCCAGATCTATGGCGGTTACGGACTGATGGAGGAATACCCCGCGGCCAAGTTCTATCGGGACCAGCGGCTGCTCGAGATCGGGGAAGGGACGAGCGAGATGCAGCGGCTGATCATCGCCCGCAAGTTGGGGATCTGAGCCCGCTTCGCGTCTTCCGGGCCCGGGATGGGCCGGCTAGGTCTCTTTGGGCTCGATCTCGGCCAGGATCCTGTCCGCGTCGACGATATCCCCGACGCTCACGTGGACCTTCCTGACGACGCCGTCGATCGAGGTCTGGATCTCGTTCTCCATCTTCATCGCCTCGACGATGACGAGCGTCTGGTTCCTCCGGACCCTTTCACCCTCCCGGACGCCCAGCTTGATCACCTTTCCCGGCATCGGGGCCTTGACCCGCAGGCTTCCCTCCGGTGTCCGCTCCTCCCCGTCCCGGGGCCGGGCCGTTTCGGCCGGGGCCGTCACGATCGTGAATTCCCGTCCGTCCACGCTGACGAAGGTCCGGCTCCCGTCGCGGACGAGATGCACCCGGAACGTCCGCCCGCCGTGCGAGACGCGGAGCTCACTTCCCGAAACCCGGCGCACACTCGCCTCGACGACAGACTCCCCCTCCGAGAATCTGAGGGTTCCCTCCCGTTCGTCCAGGCTGATCCTGCGGGGCGCGCCATCGATGAGGAACTCAAACTCCATCGGGCCCGCCTCCTCCGGCCCTCCAGCGGCCCAGGGCCGTCCACGGCGTTGCGGTTTCGGCGCCCGCGGCCCGCCCCGGAGACGGGGCGCGGCCGCCCGGGCGCGACAGCGCCTCGAGCGCGGCCGCGGCCAGCGCCAGCCGCTGCCTTTCGTCCTCTTCCCAGCCCGTCCTCCAGGAGCCGAGGTTCTTTTCGATGAAGGCCGTCGTCGTCCGCCCGGCGCGGAACTCCGGGTGGTTCACGACGTCCCTGAGGAAGCCGGCCGTCGTGCGGATGCCGAGGATGACGCAGTCCTCGAGCGCCGCCGACATCCTCCGGCAGGCTGCCTCCCGGTCCTCGGCCCAGACGATGAGCTTGGCCAGGATCGGGTCGTAGTGGACGGGGACGTCCCAGCCCTCGAAGATGCCGCTGTCGAAGCGGACCCCGGGACCCTTCGGCTCGCGGAGGAGGACGATGCGGCCGGGCGAGGGGAGGAAATTGGCCTTCGGGTCCTCGGCGTAGATGCGGCATTCGATGGCGTGGCCGCGCTGGCCGAGGTCCTCCTGTCTCAGAGCGAGCTTTTCGCCCGAGGCGGCGAGGATCTGCTGCCGGACGAGGTCGACCCCAACCACGAGCTCGGTGATCGGGTGCTCGACCTGGAGGCGGGCGTTGACCTCGAGAAAGTAAAAGCGCCGGTCGCGGTCGAGGAGGAACTCGACCGTCCCAGCGTTGTTGTATCCGGCCGCGCGCATGGCCCGGACCGCCGTCTCCCCCATCTCCGCGCGGAGGCCGGGGTCGAGCGCAGTCGAGGGCGTCTCCTCGAGGATCTTCTGGTGGCGCCGCTGGATCGAGCATTCCCGCTCGAACAGGTGGACCGTGCCGCCGAAGTTGTCGGCCAAAACCTGGAACTCGACATGCCGGGGCTCCTCGATGTACTTCTCGAGATAGACGGAATCGTCGCCAAAGGCGGACTTGGCCTCCCGCATGCCGGCCTCGACCGCCGGGACGAGCCCGTCCTCGTCGCGGACGATCCTCATCCCCTTCCCGCCGCCCCCGGCCGAGGCCTTGACCATGACCGGGTAGCCGAGGCGGCGCGCCGCGGCCCGGAACTCTTCGGGGGACCGGGAGACGGATTTCATCCCCGGGATGGTCGGGATGCCCGCCTTTTCCATGGTCTGCCGGGCGCGGACCTTATCGCCGACGAGTGCGAGAGCCCGGGAGTTCGGCCCGACGAAAACGATGCCCTCCTTTTCGCAGAGGGCCGCGAAATCGGCGTTCTCGGCGAGGAAGCCGTAGCCGGGATGGACGGCCTCGGCCCCAGCGCTCTTTGCGGACTCGATGATCCGGCCCATGTCGAGGTAGCTCTCGGCGGCCGGGGCGGGCCCGATCGGGAGAGCCTCGTCGGCCAGCCCGACGTGGAGGCTGCAGGCGTCCGCCTCCGAATACACGGCCACGGTCCGGATGCCCATTTCCCGGCAGGCGCGGATCACGCGGACCGCGATCTCGCCCCGGTTGGCGACGAGGACCTTGCCGAACGCCTTCTTCTTCACTCCGACCATTTCGGCTTTCTCTTCTCGAGGAAGGCGGTCATGCCCTCCTGGGCCTCGTCGCTCACGCGCAGCCGGGCGATCATCTCCGCCGTGAACCGCCGGGCCTCGTCGAAGCTCATCCCCGGCACCCGCGACAGGAGCTCCTTGGCCTTGGCCAGGGCCTCGGGGCCCGAAGAGAGGAGCGCCGAGACGATCTCTCCGACCCTTCGGTCGAGGTCCGCGGGTTCGACGGCAAGATTGACCAAGCCGATCTCCGCCGCGCGACGGGCGTCGAAGCGCTCTCCGGTGAGGAAATATTGACGGGCCCGGCTTTCCCCGATGCGGCGGACGACGTAAGGCGATATCACGGCCGGCACGACGCCGATCTTGACCTCGCTCAGCCCGAAGCGGGCGTCCGTCGAGGCGACGGCGATGTCACAGGCAGAGACGAACCCCGTCCCGCCGCCGATGGCCGGGCCGTTCACCCGGGCGATGGTCGGCTTGGGGACGGAATACAGGTCGTGGAGGCAGCCGGCGAGGTCGAGGGACTCCCGGAGGTTCTGCTCGTGGGAGAAGCGCACGATCTCGCGCATCCAGGAGAGGTCGGCGCCGGCGCAGAAGGCCGTCCCCCCACCGGTGAGCACGATGACCCGGACCGAATCGTCGGTGGCCAGCCCGCCGATCGCCCGGCGCAGCTCGCCGATCATGTCGGCGTTGAAGGCGTTGCGGACCTCGGGACGGGCCAGCCGGACCCGGGCGACCCGGTCCTTCCGTTCGACTTCGATCGTCAGGTAGGATTCTCCGCTCATCCGACGCCCTCTCACATCCGGAAGATGCCCACCTTGTAGTCCGGGATGGGCGCGTTGAGGCTCATGGCGATCCCCAGGCCCAGCGCAGCCCGCGTATCCAGGGGATCGAGGATGCCGTCGTCCCAGAGCCGCGACGTACTGTAATAGGGCGTGGCCTCCTCGTCGTACTTGTCGATGATGGGCTTCATGATGGCGGCTTTCTCCTCCTCGCTCATCCGGACGCCCTGGTCCTGGAGCCGCTTGATCTTCACCGTCGCCAGGACCGAAGCCGCCTGCTCGCCGCCCATGACGCAGATCCGGGCGTTGGGCCACATCCAGAGCAGCCGCGGGCCGTAAGCCCGGCCGCACATCGCGTAGTTGCCGGCGCCGTAGGAGCCGCCGACGATGACCGTCAGCTTGGGCACGTCGGCGTTGGCCACGGCGTGGACGAGCTTGGCCCCGTCCTTGGCGATGCCGTGATGCTCGTACTGCTTGCCGACGATGAAGCCAGTGATGTTCTGGAGGAAGACAAGCGGGACTTTCCGCATGGCGCAGAGGGTGACAAAATGAGCCCCCTTGAGCGAGCTCTCCGAGAACAGGACGCCGTTGTTGGCCAAAATGCCCACGGGGTAGCCCATGATCCGCGCGAAGCCGCAGACCAGGGTCTGGCCGTAGAGTTCCTTGAACTCCTGGAAGCGGCTGCCGTCGACCAGGCGGGCGATTATCTCCCTGATGTTGAAGGACTTGCGCAGGTCCGAGGGGACGATGCCGTAGATCTCCCGCGGCTCGCAGCAGGGCTCCTCGGCGGGGGCCGTGTCGAGCGGGAAGCGGCGGGGCGGGTCGAGGGTCTCGATGATGTTGCGCGCGATCTCGAGGGCGTGGGCGTCGTCGGCCGCGTAGTAGTCCGAAACGCCCGAGATCCGGCAGTGGACGTCGGCCCCACCCAGGTCCTCGTCGCTGACCTCTTCGCCCGTCGCCGCCTTGACGAGCGGCGGCCCGCCGATGAAGATCGTGCCCTGGCGGCGGACAATGACCGTCTCGTCGCTCATGGCCGGGACGTAGGCGCCGCCGGCCGTGCACGAGCCCATGACGATCGAGATCTGGGGGATGCCGAGCGCCGAGAGCCGGGCCTGGTTGTAGAAGATCCGCCCGAAGTGCTCCTTGTCCGGGAACGTCCCCGACTGGTGCGGCAGGAAGATCCCGCCCGAATCGACGAGATAGACGCAGGGCAGCCTGTTCTCCATGGCCACTTCCTGGGCCCGGATGTGCTTCTTGATGGTCATGGGGAAGTACGTCCCGCCCTTGACCGTCGCGTCGTTGGCGACGACGAGCACCTCCCGGCCGTGGACGACGCCGACGCCCGTGATCATGCCTGCGCCCGGGGCTTCGTCCTCATACTGGCCCCAGGCCGCGAGCGGGCTGAACTCCAGGAAGGGCGTGTTGCGGTCGAAGAGCTTTTCGAGACGCTCGCGGACCAGGAGCTTGCCGCGGGACTTGTGGAGCTCGCGGTACTTCTCCGGCCCTCCCTGACGGACCCGGGCCAGCCTGTCCTTGTACTCCGCGACCGCCGCGGTCATGGCCTCGAAGTTCTGCCGGTACTCCGGGCTCTGCGTGTCGACCTTGGACTCGATTCTGAACATCGCCTATTCCGGGACGAACTTGTATCCGTAGTAGATGACGCCCGCGTCCCCGTCCTCGGAGAGCTTCCGGAACTCGAGGCTGACCCGCATGCCCACCTTGAGCTCCGAGAAGTCGCAGTCGACCACCTGGGCCGTCAGCCGGACGCCGTCGTCGAGCTCGGCGATGCCCACGGCGTAGGGCGCCTGGTCCTCGAACGGGTCGGGGGGAACGCGGATAATCGTGTAGGTCAGGAGCTGGCCCGACCCGGCGAGCATCACCGGCGCGAACTCGCGCGAGCCGCACCGCGGGCAGACGAGCCGGGGAGGGAACGAGACGAAGCCGCAGCCCTTGCACTTGGCGGCCTCGAGACGGTAGCGCTGGGGAATCTCACGCCAATATCTCGATGGTGTCGGCATCGCCGCCTCCTCTCACGCCGCCTCGAACACGTGGACGACCGAGCTGCCGCCCGTGCCGCCCATGTTTTGGGTCAGGCCGCGCCTGGCCCCTTTGATCTGCCGCTCCCCGGCCTCGCCGCGGAGCTGCTTGACGACCTCGACGGCCTGGGCCACGCCCGTCGCGCCAACAGGATGTCCCTTGGCCTTCAGCCCGCCGCTCGGGTTGACAGGGAACTTCCCGCCGACGGCCGTCAGGCCTTCCTCCACGGCCGGGCCGCCGCGCCCCTTGGGCACGAGCCCCAGGGCCTCGGTAACCATGATCTCGGCGATCGTGAAGCAGTCGTGGACCTCGAAAAGATCCATGTCCTCGATCTTGCGGCCCGCCATGGCCAGCGCCTTTTCGGCCGCCAGGTGCGTCGATTCGAGCCAGGTGAGGTCTCGGCGCGAGCTCAGGGCGATCGTATCCGTGGCCTGGCCGCTGCCGGCGATCCGGACGACCCGATTCCCCGCTTTTCGGGCCATATCGATCGGGCAGAGGACGACGGCCGCGGCGCCGTCGGTGATGGGCGAACAGTCCAGGATGCGGAGCGGGTCGGCCACGAGGACGGAATTGAGGACCGCCTCCACGGAAACCTTAAAGGGGAATTGGGCCAGGGGATTCTTGGACCCGTTTTCGTGGTTCTTGACGGCGACCCTGGCCAGCTGTTCGCGCGTCGTCCCGTACTTGTGCATGTGGGCCACGGCCATCATCGCATAGAGCCCGGGGAAGGTCAGCCCGTGATAGCCTTCATACTCCTGGTCGGCCGCCGTCCCTAGGGCGTACGTCGCCTCGCAGCCTGTGACGTCGGTCATCTTCTCGACGCCGCCGACGAGGACGATGTCGCTGATACCGGAGGCGACCTCGATGAATCCCTGCCGGAGGGCCAGGCCCCCCGAGGAGCAGGCGGACTCGACCCGGGCCGCCGGGACCGGGTTACGGCCTAGTTCGTCCGAAAGGAGCGAAGCGAGGTGCTCCTGTCCGACGAACAAGCCCGACGACATGCAGCCGACGACCATCGAATCGATCCGCTCGACGCCCGCGTCGTCGATGGCCAGGAGCGCCGTTTCCGTGAAGATCGTCCGGAGCGATTTTTCCCAGAGCTCCCCCCACTTGGTCATGCCCACGCCGATCACTGCCACGTCTCTCATCGTTCTCTCCTACTCCGCCTTCCGGATCTTGCGGCGGTACTTGGCGTAGACACCGTAGTCGATGTAGGTCTTGCGCCGGTCCAGGAGATCCCTTGTCCGAGGGGCCAATTCCCTGACCTCGTCGATCCGCTTTGTCACCCTGAAGACGAAGGCGTCGCTCCCGGCGCCCGAGCCGTAAGAGACGACGAGGATCAATTCTGTAGGCTTGGCAACATCCAGGGTCGCCGTGAGGCCGAGGGGGGAAGAGCCCGAATAGGTGTTCCCTAGCTTGGGGACCAGCCAGCCCGGCTCGATCTGTTCTTTCGCAAAGCCCAGGATCTCTCCGGCGCGCAGCGGGAACTTTCCGTTCGGCTGGTGGAAGACGACATACTGGAAGTCCTCGGGCTTCATCTTGGCCTTGGCCATCATGCCCCGGGCCGCGCCCGTGATGTGCTTGAAGTAGGCGGGGTCTCCCGTGAACCGGCCGCCGTGCCGCGGATAATACTGATATTCCCGGCGCCAGAAGTCCGGCGTGTCGGTCGTGTAGGAATAGGTGTCCAGGCAGTCGGCGACGAGGCCGTCCTCCCCGAAAATGAAGGCGGCCGCGCCGGCCGCAGCGGAATATTCCAGGGCGTCCCCCGGGGCGCCCTGCGACGTGTCGGCGCCGACGGCCAGGCCGTACTTGACGGCGCCGGCCTGGACGAGGCTCAGGGCGACGAACATCCCCTCGGTTCCGGCCTTGCAAGCGAACTCGAAATCCGCCGTGTGGACGTCGGGAGTGGCGCCGATGGCCTCGGCGAGCACCGTGCCGCTGGGTTTCACGGCATAGGGATGGGATTCCGACCCGATGTAGACCGCGCCGATCTCCCGGGGGTCGATGCCCGCCCGCTTCAGGGCCCGCCGGGAGGCCTCGACGGACATGCTGATCGTGTCCTGGTCCGGCGATGGGACGGACTTCTCCTCGAGCATCAGCCCCTTTTTATAGCTCGGCGCGTCCGCTCCCCAGACCTTGGCGATCTCCTCGACGCGGATCCGGTTTCGTGGGATATAGGCCCCATAGCCGACGATTCCAGCCATGATTCGGACCTCCTTTTGGGGCGGACGCGAACGACCGCGGGTATGAATGCCGATGGCTTTCCTGGGAAGGCCACGGAATTTCGTCGTGAATCACCGGGATGAACCTCATCCTTCCACATCTCGGGGCCGAAGTCAAGCGCCGCCGGCGACCGGCCTCCCGTCTTCGGCTCTGCGACCGGGCGCGCCGAAAGCGAGTTGATTTCCGCGGGGAAAGCCGATATAGAATAGGACAAAGGAGTGGTCTCATGAGCGGCAAGATGATCGACCTTCGCGCCGCGGCGGCCCTCGTCCCCGACGGGGCGACGCTGTCTCTGGGCGGTTTCACGACGCAGCGCCACCCCATGGCCTTCGTCTACGAGCTCATCCGCCTCGGCCGTCACGACCTCTACCTGTTCGGCCACTCGCCCGGCGGGGACTGGGACATCCTGATCGGCGCCGGCTGCGTCAAGCGGGTCGAGCTGGCCTACGAGGCCGACGAGGCCTTCAATACGGTCGGCCCGCGCTGGCGGCAGGCCGTCGAGCGCGGCGCGATCGAGTTCGAGGACTACAGCAACTTCTCCATGGTCGCCCGCTTCACGGCCGGGGCCATGGGCATTCCCTTCATGCCGGTCCGCAGCCTGATCGGCAGCGATATCGTCGGCCGGGAGGCCCTGCTCCCCGCCCAGAGGAGGGCCGACCCGCGCACCGCGCCGAAGAAGCTCCACGTGATGGACTCGCCCTTCGACCCCCGCGATAAGGTCGTCCTCGTCCCGGCCATCCACACCAACTTCGCCGTCATCCACGTCCAGAAGGCGAGCGAGAACGGGACCGTCCGCATCATGGGCCAGACCTACGCCGACGTCCAGCAGGCCTTCGCGGCCGATACCGTCATCGTGACGGCCGAGGAGATCGTCGACGCGGACGAGCTGCGGCGCGAGCCCGAGGCCAATCAGCTCCCCTATTTCATCGTCCGGCACATCTGTCATGTCCCTTTCGGCGCCCACCCCTACGCCGTCTACAACTATTACGACTACGATCCTCTCCAGCTCAAGGAATACCATGACGGGGCGAGGGACGACACCGCCTTCCGGAAATACCTCGACAAGTACGTCACCGGCGTGAACAGCCACGAGGAGTATCTAGAGGCGGTGGGGGGCCGGGCTCGGCTCGAGAGCCTGAGGGCCGCGCCGGACTACGGTTACAGCCCGAATCTCAGGCGGAGGCGGCTCTGACCATGGCCGCGCCGGAATACACACTGACGGAGCTCATGGCTGTCGTGTCGGCCCGGGAGATCCGGGACGGAGAGGTTGTCTTCGCCGGCACGGGGCTTCCCATGCTCGGTGTCATGCTGGCCCAGCGGACCCACGCACCAGGCTGCATCATCATCTTTGAGGCGGGCACGGTCGCGAGCCGGCTCGCCCACCTGCCGATGTCCGTGGGCGACCCGCGAGTCATGCGGGGCGCGGCCACGGCCGCCGGGCTCATGGAGGTTTTCACCTACGTCCTCCAGGGCGGCCGGGTCGACGTCGGCTTCCTGAGCGGCGCCCAGGTGGACCGCTTCGGGAACATCAACAGCACCTCGATCGGCGCCGACCCTCGGCATCCCGCGGTGCGTTTCTCCGGGAGCGGCGGGGCGTGCGACATCGCCTGCCTAGCCAAGCGGACGATCATCATCGCCAAGCACGAGAAGAGACGTTTCCCGGAGACCGTGGACTACGTCACGAGCCCGGGCTGGCTCGCGGGAGGGACGAGCCGTCGCGATTCGGGGCTCGTCCGGGGCGGGCCGTCGACCGTTGTCACGACGATGGGCGTCATGCGCTTCCGCCCGGACACCAAAATCGTCTACCTGGCGAGTTACCACCCCGGACTGACGCCGCAGGCCGTCGCCGGGGAGACCGGGTTCGCGCTCGAGGTCGCCGGCGCGGTCGAGACAGTCCCCCCGACGCCCGAAGAGCTGCGCATCCTCCGGGAAGAGGTCGACCCGGAAGGGATCTTCCTCGGCTAGCGACGGCCGCCCCGGCGCCTAGTCGTCGATCCTGATGGTCCCCTTGTACATGGTCACGCCGCGGGGCGTCTTGCCGAGAAAGGACCCATAGGACTTGGTGAAGAGCTTGTCGTCGTAGATGCTCTTGAGATATTCCTCGCGGTAGCGGGGGTGGGCGATGCTGGCGATGGCCAGCGCCTTCTCGCCCGCGGTCAGGCCGCGGAGGTCTGCGATGCCGTACTCGTCGATGACGACCACGCTGTCGTAGGCCGAGGCCGTCAGGCTCACGCCGGGGGGGTGGACCTTGACGATCTTGGACGCCCCCTCGTCGGTGAGGCTCTTGAGGGCGATGAGGGCGACGCCGTAGGCCGGGTCGTTCAGCGCACGGACGAAGTCCGGCTGGCCCCCGACGCCGCTATAGTAGCGGCGCGCGTCGATATAATCGGCCCAGACGTTGCCGTTAAGGTCGACGCCCATCGCGGTGTTGATGGAGACGAAGGGGCTGTTCCTCCGGATGACTTCGGCCGCATTCGTGACCATGCAGGGCCGCATCTGGATGCCGGCCCGCATGTGGACGAACTCGTAGAGCTCCATGGATCCCATGATGAGGGAGGTCGTGCTGTAGCCCATGTGCTGCTTCTTCTTCCGGTTCGTCACGATCTCCGATTTCTGCAGGCGCATCAGGCCGTCGCCGTAGAGCTCGGTCTGGATGCCCAGGTCCTTGTAGCCGGCCTGCTGGATGGTGCCGACGGCGGCGTCGGGGATCTGCCCGATGCCGGCCTGGAGGGTGATGCCGTCCCGGATGAAGTATTCGGTAATGAGCTCGCCGATCCGCCGCTCGGCCTTCGGGAGGTTCTCGAAGTCGGGGCTCGGGAAATCATAGCAGTTCTTGACGTCGTCGTCGTCCACGAGGTAATCGATGGACTGGGCGTCGACGATGCTCTGGCCCTGGGTGAAGGGCATGCTGTAGTCGAGCTCGGCGATGACGCACGTGGCGTGGTCGATGGCCGTGTGGAGGGCCTCGACCGACAAGCCCAGGCTGTACTCGCGGGTGATCTCGTGGGGGCGGAGCTTGATGATGGCCACGTCCGGCACGTACGGCCGGTCCTTGCCGATGAGGCTTTCGAGGTTGGCCAGGGTGCAGGGGAGATAGAAGGCCCGGCCCTCGTTGGCCGCCTTCCGGACGACGCCCGAGGAGAAAATGGAGTAGGTCATGATGCGGTCCTGGAGCCCCTCCTCGACGTACGGGACAGGGCCCTGGAGGAGGAGATGGACCATCCGGATGTAGGGCAGCTTGGGGGTCCGGGCCGTAAGAGCCGCCGTCAGGGATTCCACGCTGGCCGTGGGGACCGCCGCGTTCGAGCCGAGGTAGCAGGTGATCATCTCCCGGCCCTTGAACTCCCGGGCGAGGACGTCCGGGATATCGCCGAGCTTGATGACGGCCGGTCTGCGGATCATTTCGGTTCTCCTGGCCTTTATGATATGTTATGAAACGGTATCAGGAGACCCCAAGATAACCGATTTCCCCGTCCATGGCAAGATGGCCGGGCGGGACGAACATGATGACCTTCGGCCGGTTCAAGCTTTCCTTGGTCAACCACGGCTTCTACCGCCTCGACGGGGGGGCAATGTTCGGGACGGTCCCCAAGACCATCTGGTCCGGCCTGATCCCAGCGGATGCGGACAACTGCATCCGGCTGGCCACGCGCTCCCTGGTCGTCGACGCCGTCGACCGGGTGTTCGTCGCCGACGTCGGCTGCGGTGAGAAGTGGCCGGACAAGCTCCGGGCGATTTACGGCATCCGGAACCTGCCGCCCGCCGAGAGCGGCTTCGACCCAGGCCGCCTTACGGACATCGTCCTGAGCCATCTGCATTTCGATCACGGCGGCGGGATCTCGCAGTACAGGCCGGGGAGCGGAGGCGAGGTCGAGCTCGCCTTCCCCAGGGCCCGGGTTTACCTCCAAGCCGACAACTACGAGACGGCCCGGGACCCGAACCCGCGCGAGCGGGCGAGCTATCTCAAGGAGAATGTCGGGGTCCTCGAGCGGGCCGACCTCCGTCTCACGCAGGGGTCCGAGGAGATCCACCCCGGCCTTTGGGTCCACCAGAACAACGGCCACACGCGCGGCCAGCAGTGGCTCGAGGTCCGGAACGGCAGGGAATCCGTCGTCTTTCCTTCCGACCTCGTGCCGACCGCGCGCCATCTCCCCCTCCCCTACACGATGGGGTACGACATGGCGGCCGAGACGCTCCTCAAAGAGAAAGAAGCGTTCCTGAGGCGGGCCGCAGCCGGGAACTGGATCATCGTCTTCGTCCACGACCCCGACGTCCCCGCCGGGCGCGTTCATCTCGATGAGAAGGGCCGCTTCGCCCTCAAGGAAACGCTGTCCTTCTGACGCCAGCGCGACGCCCGTGCGAAGTTGAATTTCGGCCCCGTTTCCTTTATACTGATGCGCTTCATTCCGAGGAATTATCCGCGTTTCTGAAGGAGTCATCATGACAGGCAAAACCTTCATTCCGGACATCCGCGAAAAGGCCCGGAAAAAGCACATCCGCATCGCCTTTCCCGACGCCGAGGACGTGCGCACGCTGAGGACGGCGCTCGAGCTCGAGAAGGAGAAGATCGCCGCCCCGCTCCTCGTCGGCCCCGCGGACAGGATCCGCCGGCTGGCCAAGGACAGCGGCCTTGATCTCGGAGGGATCGCCGTCATCGACCCCGCGACTTCGGAGTGGAAAGACGAGTTCGTCCGCGGCCTTCACGAAAAGCGCCGGGCCAAGGGCTGGACCGTCGAGCAAGCCGCCGAGGCCCTCCGGAGCTCCCTCTATTTCGCCGGGATGATGCTCGCGTCGGACCGGGTCGGGGCCGTCGTCGGCGGCAACGTCTCCGCGACGGGCGACATCATCCGGGCCGCCATCCACACCGTGGGCACGGCCCCCGGGATCTCGACGGTGTCCAGCTACTTCATCATGGTCTTTCCGGACCGGCTCTTGTGCTTCGCCGACTGCGCCGTCGTGCCCAGCCCGACGGACGCCCAGCTCGCCGACATCGCCATCACTTCGGCCAAGAACTTTCACGCCGTAACAGGCGAGGAGCCGCGGGTGGCCATGCTGTCCTTCTCTACGAAGGGATCGGCCACGCACGAGGACGTGGACAAAGTCATCAGAGCCACGAAAATGGCCAAGGACAAGGCGCCCCATCTTCTCCTCGACGGCGAGATGCAGGCCGACGCGGCCCTCGTCGCGTCCGTCGGCGAGCGCAAGTGCAAGGGCAGCCCAGTGGCCGGGAAGGCCAACGTCCTCATCTTCCCCGACCTCGACGCGGGCAACATCGGCTACAAGCTGACGGAACGTCTGGCCGGCGCCGAGGCCGTCGGCCCGATCGTGCAGGGTTTGAACAAGCCGTTCTGCGACCTCAGCCGCGGCTGTTGCGTCGACGACATGGTCAATGTGGCCGCGATCTGCAGCCTGATGGCCTGAGGCCGCCGGGGCCCGGCGCCGACGATGGCCCGCGAAAGGAGGCCGGGGCATGGCCTCGTTTCGCGGCGGTTCAGGCCTTGGAGAGGTTGTACTTCTTGACGAAGTGATCCGGCTGGTAGGAGAGCTTGGCGCTGCGCAGGCCGGGTACGCCCACGTCCTGCTCCCTATTGATGAACCGGTAGGCCATCCATTCGCGGCGCACGAACTCGCGGTTGATCCACTGAGCCAGTCCGGGGCTGGCAGGGTTGGCGATCTCGATCTGGATGACGGCCGTGTCGCCGGAGAGGCGCAGGCCGATCGTGAACGCCTCCACACGGCCGGAGACGATCACGACGCCGCCGACGAGTCCGAGGGCCTCGAACAGAGCCAGGGCTTCGAGGATGGCGTCCTTCTCCGCTTTCATGTAAGGGTCGCCGTTGCCTTTATCCTCGAACCATTGGAGAAGCAGCCGGCGGCAGTCCTCTACGCGCTCTTTTTCGAGACGCTCGTAGGAGTGGTCGCATTCCCTTTCGAACTTCCTGATGCGGTTGCGCTTTCCGTCGAACTTCTTGCCTTTGAGCTCGGCCAAATCCTTGGCCAGATAAATGTAGTCGAAGTTGTCCCGGTCCTCCTCGACCTTGAAGGATGCGCCGTATCTCCGGACGAATTCCTCCGGCACGCGAGACAGCCGAGGGGCCGCGCTGAGGCAGGTCAAGATCGTCCTTTCGATGTCGTTTTCGCCGATGGGAGGCAGGAAATAGGCCGGCTCGAAGGTCGGCTCGAGGAGCAGGCAGAGGTTCCCGTTAAGGAGCGTGTACCGCGGGTGTTCGGAATCCTTCCAAATGAGGATATTAGGAAAGTTCATCTCGCAGATGCCGAGAGGGTAGGCGTCGAGGAAGCTTCTGATGAAGTCGCCGTCCTCAAGGCTGACGGGCTTGAATTCGGGAAAGACGGGAGGATTCATGACACCTTCCTGAGCATGACGCTGCACAGACGCTGGTCGCAGCCTTCGCACCAGACTGTCTTCCGCTTTTCGGGAAACGTGGCGGGGATGATGCCCGCCTTCTTGAAGCCGCACTTCTCGAAGAAATCAGGGATGATGGTCGCCAGATGGACATCGCCTGGCGCCGCAGCCATAAGGGCTTCGACGAGGGCTCTGGCGATGCCCCGGCCCCGGCGCTCCGGCGCGACGCCGAGGGCGCAGAGCTCCAGGCAATCAGGCTGTTTTTTAAGGACTACGACGCCGACGAGCCTCCCCCCCTCCTTCGCGACCCAGAGCTCGTCCGCGGCCATGCCGGCGTAGTCGAGGCCGAGCGACCCGGCCAGCCGAACGGCTTGCGGAATGTCTTGGGGGATGGCCTTGCGGATGCGCATCGGCCTTCCATTATACCATGCATGACGGGATTTCCGGGGCTCCCGCCGAGAACAGGACGGACGGAATTTCCACGGCAAAATGAGATAAAATGGAAGCAGGCATACCTAGAATAACAATGCGGCGGACAATTTATGAGCAAGCCTAACCGGGACCGGCAAGCCCACCGCGAGTCTCGAATCCATCCGCTGCTCGACCGTGGGCGCCAGGCGATGGCCCGGCGATACGAAAGAGAAAAGCGGCTCCTCGGCCTGGCCGGCTCGGCGCTGTCGCTCGCCCTCCTCGTCGTCCTTTATTTTTCGGGCTTAAGCCGGCGTCTCGCCGGCCTGTGGCCCGGCGGACCGGTCATCTGGCCGTTCTTGACATACACCGCCGCCTTCCTGGCGTGGATGACCGTTCTCGGTCTTCCGCTGGGCTTCTACGACGGCTACGTGCGCGAGCACAGGTGGAATTTTTCGACGCAGAAGATCGCGGGCTGGCTCTCCGACCAGGCCAAATCGTTCGCCGTCGGCCTCGTTTTGGGCTGGCTGGTGCTGGCCCTGCTGCTCTGGATCATGGCCCGCTTCCCGATAACGTGGTGGCTTGTCGCGGGCCTGGCCATGGCCCTGGTGAGCGTCGTCATGGCCACGCTCTTTCCGGTGGTGATCGCGCCTATCTTCCACCGCTACACGCCGATCGAGGACCCCGAGCTCACCGGGGCCCTGCGGGAGATCCTGGCTCAGGAGGGACTCAAGAGCGGCGGCTTTTTCCAGGAAGACATGAGCCGGCGCACGCGAAAGGAGAACGCCTTTCTGGTCGGGCTCGGCCGGACACGGCGCGTCGTCGTCGGCGACAACCTGATCAAGCACATGACCGTGCCGGAGATCGTCTCGGTCATCGGGCACGAAGTCGGCCATTACCGCTACAAGCATATCTGGAAGAGCATCGCCGCCGGGACCGTCGACGAGCTGGCCGTGTTCTGTCTTCTGAGCGTCGTGATGAGGGTCCTGTTCCCGGGATTCCCGGGCTCGACGCGCCAGGTCCTGGCCGTGCTGCCGCTCATGCTCATCATCGGCGGGGCCGCCTCGGGCCTCGTCTTTGGGCCGCTCACGAACGCCCTGTCGCGTCACTTCGAGAAGCAGGCCGACCTATATGCCGCAGGCCACATCAAGGACAAGCACGCCTTCGCCACGGCGCTCGCCGGCCTGGCCGACCGCAACTTGGGCAACGCCTATCCAGCGTGGTGGGTGAAAGTCCTCTTCTCCACGCACCCGCCAATCGGCGAGCGCCTCTCGTACATCGAGGGCCCGGGCGAGTCAACCGATTGATACGAGTCGGAACGGCCGGAACACCGGGGCGCGGCACAAACTCTGCGCTCATCATCACATGAGTCTGCCCCGGCGTCGTGTTGCGCCATTGACGGCTTTTCATTATAGTGGACACTCGTCATCCCTGAGACCCTGGAGGAGGTGCGTGATGTTTCTCAGCCTTAAAGGTTCCGCCAAAAAGCCTGTCTTTCTCGCCGCGGCCGCGCTTCTCGTCGTTGCGGCGGCGCTGCTGTTTTCGGCGGAGAAGACAAAGCCCGCGACGGCCCTGCAATCGACGAATCCCGAACTGCGGTTCAAGGGGTTCGAGGAGTACCAGGCCATGGTTCCAGCCTCCCCGTTCAGGGACCTCAAATGGCAGTACCTCGGCCCGACGAATATCAGTGGCCGCTGCACGGATGTGGCCATCGTCGCCCCCAAGGGAAAGAATTATACGATCTATGTCGCTTCCGCGTCCGGGGGGATCTGGAAGACGGACAACGAGGGCACGACCTGGGCGCCGGTCTTCGAGCACGAGCCGACGGCGGCGTTCGGCGCCATCGCCCTGGCCCTATCGGACCCGCAGACGATTTGGGCCGGAACCGGCGAGCAGAACATCTTCCGCAGCTCCCAGGCGGGCTGCGGCGTCTACAAGTCCGCCGACGGCGGCAAGACCTGGGCGAACATGGGCCTCGCCGACACCAACACCATCGCCCGGATCGTCATCCATCCCCAGAACCCGGACATCGTTTACGTCGCGGCCTCGGGACACGAGTGGACTCCGAACTCCGAGCGCGGGGTCTTCAAAACGATCGACGGCGGGCGGACCTGGGCAAAGGTCTTCTTCGTCGACGATCAGACGGGCGCCATCGACCTCGTCATGGACCCGGTCGACAACGACACGCTCTACGCCGCGACCTGGCAGAGGATGCGCCAGAAATGGAACGACCCGCGGAACTTCGCCGATTACAAGGGGAGCGGCATCTATAAGACGACGGACGCCGGGAAAACCTGGCAGCCGATCAACGCCGGCCTGCCGGAGGCAAAGTTCCGGGGCCGGATCGGCCTGGACCTCTGCCGGACGAAGCCCAACGTTCTTTACGCTCTGATCGACAACTATGAGATCGCCCGGAAGCCGACGCCGGAGGAGCTCGTGGACTCCTACGGCCTCCCCTCAAGCGGCATCATCAAGGGGGCGACTGTTTACCGGTCCGACGACGCGGGCGCCTCCTGGAAGCAGGTCAGCGGACTGACGCCGGAGCAGAAGAAATTCATGGAGAGCCATTCCAACACCTACGGCTGGGTGTTCGGCCAGGTCCGCGTCGACCCCAACGACGAGAATACGGTCTACATTATGGGCCTCCCGCTCAGCGTCTCGACCGACGGCGGGAAGACCTTCAAAAGGCTACCCGGCCCCGGCGTGGACCACCACGCCCTGTGGATCGACCCGGGCAACTCGAACTACCTCGTCAAGGGTTTTGACCAGGGCCTCGCCGTCTCCTATGACAAGGGCCAGAACTGGCGGTATTTCCAAAACGAAATCCCCGTCTGCCAATTCTTTAACGTCGCTTACGACATGGGAACGCCCTTCAAAGTCTACGGCTCGATGCAGGACCACGGCAGCTTCCGCGCTCCCGTCGACCTGAGCGCGGGCCGGGACAAAATCCCCGCCCAGAAGTTCGAGTACGCCCCCGGAGGCGAGGGCTCGAACCAGGCGATCGACCCCGGCGATCCCAACATCGTCTATTCGGCGGAATTCTACGGCACGATCGAGCGGACCGACTACAGCAAGCCTGGAGAATATCCCGGCTTCCCCGAAACCAAACCGCTCCTGCCGACCCCGTACAAAGATGAGCCGCGACTCCGCGGACAGTGGCTGGCACCGTTCATCCTCTCGCCGGAGAACCCGCACATCGTCTACCTCGGCATGCAGTTCGTCCTGCGGTCCCTCGACCGCGGCGACACTTGGGAGATGATCAGTCCCGACCTGACGACCAACGACCCGGCGACGAGGGGCGACATTCCCTATGAGACGATCTTCACGATCTCCGAATCGCCGCTTCACTACGGCCTCATCTACGCCGGGACCGACGACGGCCGGGTCTGGGTCACCAGGGACGGCGGCAAGGCCTGGCAGGAGATCACGGCCGGCCTCGCGCCGGGAAAATGGATGTCGCGCGTCGTCGCTTCGGCCTTCAAGCTGGGAACGGTCTACGCGACGCAGAACGGGAAACGCGACGACGATTTCACGCCCTACGTCTGGAAATCCGCGGACTTCGGTAAGACCTGGCAGGATATCTCCAAGGGCATCCCCGTGGGGCCGGTCAACGTAATCCGCGAGGACCCCGTGGACGAGAACATCCTGTACGTCGGCACGGACATGGGCGTGTATGTCACGAAGGACGCCGGAAAAACCTGGCTGGCTCTGGGCACGGGCCTGCCGACCGTCTACGTCCACGACCTGATCATCCATCCCCGGGACAACGTCATCATCATCGCCACGCACGGGCGGGGCATGTGGGCCCTCGACGCCAATCCGATCAACGAGAAGGACAAGCGTCGGAGATTCTACGAAGAAGACTGACGCCGAGACACAGATCGTGCGAGTGCAGGCGGGGCCGGACCCGAGGCGGGTCGTCGTCCTCGAGGGCATCGGACCCGTCCGCTTCGAAAAGAGCCGGCGGGCCAGACGCGTCTCCCTTTCCTTGCGCGCCTCCCGCGGGGTCCGTGTCGCCGTTCCGTGGCGCGTCTCCTTCAACGAAGCGCGGCGCTTCGTCGTCGCCAAGCGTGACTGGATCCTCAGAACGTGCGGCCGGATCGAACGGGCCAGGGAGTGTTGCCGCGAGGCCGTCGTGGCGGCCGGGAGGCTCGACCGCCGGGCGGCCCGGGCCCAGCTGGCCGGGCGGCTGGCAGAGCTCGCCGCCGAGCACGGTTTTGTCTGCGGGCGGCTGAGCGTCCGGAGCCAGGGAACTGTCTGGGGAAGCGCCTCGCCCCGGGGCCGGATCCAGCTCAACGCGCGCCTGGCCTGCCTCCCTTCCGACCTCGCGGACTACGTCATCGTCCACGAGCTCGTTCACACGGTCGTCCGGGGACACGGCCGGGCCTTCTGGCGGGAGCTCGAGCGGCACATGCCCGACGCCCGCCGCCGCCAGAAACGCCTCCGGGAATACTCCCTGGCGCTCTTCTAAGAAGAAAAAAACAGGCAGGGCGCTTCTTCGGCCCTATCGACGGCGTGAAAAAAGACTTTAAGCGATGCGTTATAATGTAATTCATATTTGACATTATGTAATCTATGCATTACATTTAGGCTGAAGGCTGTAGAGTCATTAAAAAGCAGGAGGTTATAAAATGCATCCGCAAATCAAGCACGCCAGGTTCAACCTTATCGTATGCGTTGTCACATCCGTGCTGGTCTTGGCCGCTTACATAATCTTTCTGCATGTCTTCGGGCCGCACAGGGCCCGCGGCGCATTCGGCTTTTTCGGTATTCTGGGAATGCTCGGGCGGGGACCCGTCTTCTACCATCAACGGCCGGGCGAGACGGGGGTCGTCATCGACGAGCGCGACAAGCAGATCGGGGACCGCGCGCAGATCATCGCCTGGCGGGTTGTCATGCTGTTCACGACCGTGGCCTGCATGGCCCCGTGGGTTTGGGTGGTCATTCGATCGGGGCTGGACACCGTGGCCGCCCCTTATATCTCCGTGGAATGGCCGCCCTGGTTCCTAATGTCGAGCGTTCTTGTCTTCTATCTGGCCTGGTCCGTTGCCATCCTCGTCTATTACCGGCGCGGGGAGCCGAAGGGCGATGAGTGAGCTCGGCAACCGGATCCGCCGCTTGAGGTTCGATCACGGCGAGATGACGCAGCAGGAGCTGGCAGAGCGGGCCGGCGTCACCCGCCAGACCATCATCGCCCTGGAGGCCAACCGGTACGTTCCCTCCCTGCGGCTGGCGTTCAGGATAGCCCGGGTCTTCGGCGTGACGGTCGAAGAGGTGTTCACGCTCGAGGAATAGAAAAGCGGATTCCCATTCACGGCGCCTTTTGCTATAATCCGCGCCTTGCCCATGAGCCCGAGTGCGCACCGATGCCCTGCCGCCGGTTCGGATTCCGGAACCGCCTTGGGACGGTGCCGGCCGCAGAGCCCGATCATCGATAAATGCCCATCTTTCCCCAAGGAGGTGCCTGCTATGTTCCCTCGTATCCTGTTCCGCCGGCCGGCCCTTATCGCCGCGGTCGTCATCCTCGGGTTCGTCGTCACAGCCGCCGCCACGGCGTCCGGCGCCGAGATGAAAAAAGCCGATAAGGCCAACTACGAGCTCGCGGCCCGGTTCACCGCGGCCAAGGTCGGCAAGCTTGTCTTCGACACTTCGGTCCGGCCGCACTGGCTCGAATTCAGCAACCGCTTCTGGTACAGCTGGGAGACGAGCCGAGGCCGGTCGTTTGTCATCGTCGACCCGGTCGCCAGGGCAAGAGCCCCGCTCTTCGACAACGCCAAGATGGCCGCCATGCTGACTGAGATCGTCCTGACGCCTTACGACTCCGAACACCTACCGTTCAAGACGGTCAAGTTCATCAACAAGGACACGGCCCTCCGCCTGGAGCTCGAGGTCCAGAAGGATTCGGACGTCCGCGTGGGCGACAAGATCGTCAAGGCAGGCGATATCGAGAAGAAGCGCGAAGAGGCCAAGAAGGCCAAAGAGGGCGCCCAAGCAACCGAAAAGAAGGAGCAGGAGAAAAAAGAGCAAGGGACAAAGGGGACCGAGAAGGACAAGGGCAAGGAACCCGAGAAAAAGACGACGACGCTCTTCCTCGAATACGAGCTGGCCACGGGAAAACTCACCCTGCTCCCCGACTACGAAGAGCCTCCGAAGCGGCCCCGCTGGGCATCCGTCTCCCCCGACGAGAAGACGGTCGTCTTCGCCCGAGGCGACAACCTGTTCATGATGGACGCCGCGAACTTCGCCAAGGCGCTCACGAAGGCCGACGACCCCACGATCAAGGAGGTCCAGCTCACGACCGACGGCGAGGAACACTATTCCTACGCCCGCTTCCTGGAAGAGGAGGAGAAGAAGGAATTCCAAAAGGACGAGAAGGATCGCAAGGACTACCGGGTCCCTTCGATCCACCTCGTCTGGTCCAAGGATTCCCGGAAGTTCGCCTGCATCCGCGATGACGAGCGCAAGGTCGGCGACCTATGGGTCATCAACTCCCTCTCCAACCCCCGGCCGACGCTCGAAACCTACCGCTACGCCATGCCCGGCGAGGAGAGCCAGCCTCAGCCCGAGCTCCTCGTCTTCGACATCGCGAGCCGGGGCAAGCTCAAGGTCAAGGCCGACGCGTTCAAGGACCAGACCATCGACATCCAAACCTCCCCTCGCAAGGCCTTGGACCGGGAAAAAGACAACACGCCGCCGTCCCTGTGGCTGAGCGACACCTCGGACAAGCTCTATTTCGGGCGCCAGAGCCGAGACCTCCACAGATACGACCTCTGTCTGGCCGACACGGCCACGGGCGAAGCCAAAGCCCTGATCCAGGAACGTTTGAACACCTACGTCGACGTCGAGCCCCTCTGGCTCGTCAACGGCGGGAAGGAAATGGTCTGGTGGTCCGAGCGCGACGGCTGGGGCCACTACTACCTCTATGACGGGGACGGGAAGCTCGAGAGGCAGCTGACCTCGGGCGAATTCACCTGTCAGGGGATCGAAGGCATCGACGAGAAGGCCCGCGTGCTCTATTTCAACGCCTGCGGCCGCGAGCCGAACGAGGACCCCTACTATTTCCACCTCTACCGCATCGGCCTCGACGGCACGGACTTCAAGCTCCTGAATCCCGGCGAGGCCATGCACGCCGCCGACGTCGATGACTCGCTCAGCGTCTTCGTCGATACGTCGTCGCGGGTCGACTCGGCCCCCGTCTCGGAGCTCCGCGACACGGCGGGCAGTGCCTTTCTCAAGCTCGAGACGACCGACACGAGCGCCCTCCTCGCCGCCGGCTACAAGTTTCCGGAGCCCTTCGTGGTCAAGG
Organism: uncultured Eubacteriales bacterium; assembly: GCA_964551995.1. Taxonomy (GTDB): domain Bacteria; phylum Acidobacteriota; class Aminicenantia; order Aminicenantales; family Saccharicenantaceae; genus DATKJS01. The sequence goes on along the minus strand of CAZKFD010000032.1, from coordinate 143,956 downwards.
CCGACGACGGCGTCACCGACCTCTACGGGGTCATGTACAAACCCTTCGACTTCGACCCCGGGACGAAATACCCGATCATCGCCTACGTCTATCCGGGTCCTCAGACCGAAAGCGTAACCAAGACGTTCTCGCCGAAGAACGGCAACGTCGCCCTGGCCCAGCTGGGCTTCGTCGTCATCGAGGTCGGCAACCGGGGCGGCAACCCGCAGCGCTCGAAGTGGTACCATAACTACGGCTACGGGAACCTCCGCGACTACGGCCTGGCCGACAAGAAGAGGGCCATTGAGGAGCTGGCGATCAAATACCCGTTCATCGACATCGACCGGGTCGGTATCTACGGCCATTCTGGCGGCGGCTTCATGACGGCCGCGGCCATGCTCGCCTATCCCGACTTCTTCAAGGTCGGCGTCGCTTCGTCCGGCAACCACGAGAACAACATCTACAACCGCTGGTGGAGCGAGAAGCACAACGGCGTCAAGGAGGTCACGGACAAGGGAGGGAACGTCACGTTCGAGTACAGCATCGAGAAGAACTCCGAGATCGCCAAGAACCTCAAGGGCCACCTTCTCCTGACGACGGGCGACATGGATAACAACGTCCACCCGGGCAACACCATCCGCCTGGCCAACGCCCTCATCCAGGCCAACAAGCGCTTCGATTTCTTCCTCTTCCCGGGGCAACGCCACGGATACGGCGACATGAACGACTACTGGTTCTGGATCCGGGCCGATTACTTCGCGAAGTACCTCCTCGGCGACTTCTCCCAGACCGTCGACCTGATCGAGCTGCAACGGGAGCAGGAGCAGACCGGCGACAAGCGCGGGAAGTAAGCGGGCTAAGCTCTGGGGCTCTGTCGAGGGGTTGTCCCGAGGTGGGCGGCGCTGAGGCCGCCCTTATCCCCCGGCCCCGGGAACCTGTCCCGGTCCCCCCATCGCAAGGCCGACGGGCCCCCCTCCGGCAGGGAGCGAAGCCTTGCCAGCGACCATGAGGAGCTCGGCGGAGTCACTCGGAGCCGAGCTTCTCAGAAATCTCTGGAACAAACCCTGGGTCCTCTGCCGGACGGCCCCAACGCCGCGCGTCTTCGAGCCGCGGTGTGCCACGGACGTCTTCCCTTTTACGGCCGATTGTAATAAAAGGATGGGAGAAAGGTGGCCTACATGAGCGAAGTCCGGCCGGAAACGCCCGCCGTCCCGCGGGTCCCCCCGGCAAGCCCCGCCTCCGCGGCCAAGCCCGTCCGCCACTACGGGATGGTCGCCCTCGTCTTCCTGACCTTCTTCGTCATCTCGCTCGTGACCAACGTCATCGGGGCCATCAACCCGGACGTCGGAAAAAGCTTCGGGCTTAACCTGACTCTCGTCGGGCTCCTCGCCTTCGCCTTCTTCATCGCCTACGGCGTCATGTCCATCCCCTCCGGGATGCTCGTCGAGCGCCGCCGCGAAAAGACGGTCATGATGCCCGCCTTTGCCCTGGCCCTGGCCGGGGCGCTCCTCATCTCCCTCTTCCCTGGCTACCTCGTTTTCCTCCTCTCCCTCTTCCTTATCGGCGCCGGCTTCGCCGCCCTCCAGGTCGCTATCAACCCGCTCCTCAGGGTCTCGGGCGGCGAGGAGCACTTCGCCCTCAACTCGGTCATGGCCCAGCTCATTTTCGGCGGGGCCTCCTTCCTCAGCCCGCTCATCTACTCGTACTTCGTCCAGAACCTGGCGCGCCCGGAGGGGCACGCCAAGCCCCTCATCGGGCTCATGGCGAAGCTCATCCCGCCATCGCTCCCTTGGGTCTCCGTCTACTGGATCTTCGCGGCCCTCGTCGCGGTCATGATCGCCGTCCTGGCCGCCGTCCGCTTCCCGCTCGTCATGCGTACGGACGCGGAACGGGCGGGGGCCTGGCAGACACACAAGGAGCTCTTCAGGAACAGGACCGTCGTCCTCTTCTTTTTCGGGATCTTCGCTTACGTCGGCACCGAGCAGGGCGTCTCCTACTGGATCTCCAAGTTCCTCCAGACTTACCACGGCTACGACCCGCAGACCGTCGGCGCTGCCCGGGTCGCGCTCTTCTGGGGGTTGATGACCGTCGGCGGCCTCGTTGGGCTCGTCTTCTTGAAGCTCTTCGACAGCCGAAGGATCCTCGTCGGGTTTGCCGCCGCGGCCGTCGTCATCCTCAGCCTATCCCTCTTCGGGCCGGGGCCGGTGGCCCTCGTCACGTTCCCGCTCATGGGCTTCGCCGCCTCGGTCATGTGGCCGATCATCTTCTCCCTGGCCCTCAACTCGGTGGCCAGTCACCACGGCTCATTCTCCGGCATCCTCTGCACCGGGATCATCGGCGGGGCGCTCGTACCGCTCGTCATCGGCCGCCTCGGCGACGTGTTCGGCCTGCGGCAGGGAATGTTTGTCCTCTACCTTACGCTGGGGTACATCCTCAGCATCGGCGTCTGGGCCAGGCCCCTCATCGCGAACGAGACGATCTTCACCCGCAGGAAAAGGCGGGCCGCATGAGCGACGCGGCCGTCGTCGGCGTCGACCTCGGCGGGACGAACGTCCGGGCCGGGCGGGTCGAGGGCGGCCGACTGGCCGAGGTCCGGTCCGTCGCCATCCGCAGCCGGGGAACGGAGCGTGAGGTCTTGGAGGACGTCTTCAGCGCTGTCGACCCGGTCATACGGCCGGCCGTGACGGCGCTCGGCGCCGGCGTGCCCTCCGTCGTCGACCTCCGGACAGGCGTCGTCTACGACGTCCAGAACATCCCCTCGTGGAAGAAGGTCCCCCTCAAGGCCGAGCTCGAAGAACGTTATCATCTCCCTGCCTATGTCAATAACGATGCCAACTGCTTCGCCGTCGGGGAAAAGCATTTCGGCAAGGCCAGACCCTATGATCACGCCGTCGGCCTAATCCTCGGCACGGGGCTGGGGGCCGGCATCATCGCCAACGGCCGCCTGTATTCGGGCATCAATTGCGGGGCCGGCGAATTCGGCATGCTCCCTTACCTGGACAGAAACTTCGAAGCCTACTGCAGCGGGCAGTTCTTCGAACGCGTGCATCACACCTCGGGCCGCGAACTCTTCGCCCGGGCGGAGAATGGCGACTCGGAAGCCCGGGCCGTCTTCGCCGAGTACGGCCGCCACCTGGGCGAGGCCGTCAAGGCCATCTGCTACGCCGTCGACCCCGAGATCATCGTCCTCGGGGGGTCGGTCAGCGAGGCCTTCTGCTTTTTCAGCGGGACGATGCGGGAGACGTTCCGGACCTTCGCCTATTCCATCTCCAGGGAGCGGCTGAAGGTCGAGGTCTCGGAGACTGAGAACATCGCCATCCTCGGGGCGGCCGCCCTCGTATACGACGCGCCGGCCGCATAAGCTCCGCCCCCTCTTGACAGCGTCAGGCCCGGGGCGCTATTTTATTCGACTTATCACAATTCCTGTACCGAGAGTTCGCTCTATGACCGTATGCCGATATCCTCTCTTCCACGCGGCCGCCGTGACGCTCGGCCTGGCGGCCTTCCTTGCAGTCCTCCCGGCGGCTGCCCGCGCCGATGAGCCGAAGCGGGGCCTTCTCGGCCTTTGGAATGCGACCGCGGAACTCGGCTACGTCGTGACGGGCGGGAACACCTCGACATCGACTTTCAGCCTGGGCACGACATTCATCCGCAAATGGGACAAGGACGCCCTCATCTTCAAAACCTTCATCCTCCGGGGCAACGCCGCCACGACCACGAAGACGGCCGTCGGTACGGAGACCGACTATGTCGTCGAGGAAACGAGGACGAGCACCCTGGTCGCCGAAAACTACCTCCTCTCCGGGCAGTACGACCATAATCTCGCCAAGAAAGTCGTGCTCCAGGTCGGGCTGAGCTGGGACCGGAACCGGTTCGCCGGAGTCGAGAGCCGGGGCCTTCTCACGGCGGGCACGGGCTACGCGTGGGTCGATACGAAAAAGACGCACTTCAAGATGGACGCCGGCCTCACCTACACCCTGAGAAAGTACATCGGGGTGCCAGCGACCTCTTTCGCCGGGTTCCGGGGGATCGCCGGTTTCGACCAGAAGATTCTCGACAACTCATTGTTTGCGAGTCAGTTCATCTTCGACGACAACCTGAAAAAGCCCGTCGACTGGCGCTACGACTGGACCAGCTCCGTGAGCGCGGCGATCTCCAAGGGCCTGGCGCTCAAAGCCAGCGTCCGGCTCCTCTACGCCCACCTGCCCGCGAATCAGCCCGTGCCCCTGTTCGATCCCGACGGCACGAACACGGGCCTCACGGTCCCCGTCCCGCTCAAGGGGCTCGACACCTTTTTCACGACCTCGGTCGTCATCAATTTCTGACCGCCGCCCCGGCCGGGCCGAAAGACGCGGTTTGACCCCGCCCACCTTTCCTAATAAAATACTAGAGAATGGAGTCCGGCCCGCGAGGGCGTTTCCATCTCCGAGGAGGGATCTCCATGAAAAAGAGATATTGGCGGTGTTTCGTCTGCAACGATATCCACTACGGCGTCGTCCCTCCCGAGCTTTGCCCCACGTGCAAGGCCCTGAACGCCTACGTGGAGATCACGGCCGAGGAGGCCCGGAAGATCCTGGGCGGAGGCCCCGACGCCGTTTTCGCAGCCGGAGATTTCCAGAAAGCCATCGAGCGCTTCACGGCCGGGAACGAGTTCATGGTCAATCCGGACGAGGACAAGGTCGAGACTCTTCTCCGGGGGATCTTCGAGAACGAACAGAATCACGGCCTCAAATACTGTCCGTGCCGCCTGCGGACCAAGGACTGGGAAGAGGACCTAAGGATCATCTGCCCCTGCAACTTTCTCATCCACGAAACCTACAAAGGCAAGCCGGACGGAGAATGTTGGTGCGGGCTCTTCGTCAGGAGGAAATGATGGCCAAGCTGCTCATGTTTCATGGGAGGGACTGCCCCCATTGCAAGAAGATGATGCCCCTCGTCGAAAGGTTCGAACAGGAGACGGGCATCCGCTTTGAGAAATACGAGGTCTGGCACGACGAGAAGAACGCCGACCTCATGCGGTCCTACCGGGACGACATCGCGCCCAAGTGCGGCGGCCAGCTCCGGGTGCCGACATTCTTCAATGCCGACACAAAAGACGTCCTCTGCGGCGACGTCGAATACGACAAGCTCAAAGACTGGGTCGCCCGGCAATAGCGGCCGCGCGGCGACTGCGGACCGGGAACGGCCGGAGCCCTCCGGCGTCCGCAAAGACAACGAATCCGGGAGGAGGGACCCCATGATCGAGCGGTTCGACCCTCTCAAGGGGGAGAGATTCCAGATCCTCGACGAGTCGGGGAGCGTCCGCGAGGGACTCGAGCCTGCCGTCCCGGACGGGGAGCTGCGGAAGATGTACGCCCGCATGGCCCTGACCCGGGCCGCCGACGTCAAGGCCCTCAAGCTCCAGCGTCAGGGACGGCTCGGGACCTACGCGCCGAGCCGCGGCCACGAGGCCTGCCAGGTCGGGGCGGCCAGCGCGCTCCGGGCCGGCGACTGGTTTTTCCCGTACTTCCGGGATCTCGGGACCTACCTCACGCTCGGCTACCCGCTCGCGGACTATTACCATTACTGGATGGGGAACGAGGCCGGCCTCCGGACGCCCGACGGCCTGAACCTCTTCCCCCTGGCCATCCCGGTGGCCTCGCAGATCCTCCACGCGGTCGGGGCCGGCATGGCGGCCAACATCAAGAAGCTCAAGATCGCCGTCGCCTGCAGCTTCGGCGACGGGGCCACCTCCGAGGGCGATTTCCACGAGGGCATGAACTTCGCCGGCGTCTTCAAGACGCCCAACGTTTTCATCTGCTACAACAATCAGTTCGCCATCTCCGTCCCCCGGAGCCGTCAGACGGCGGCGGCCACGATCGCCCAGAAGGCGCTCGCCTACGGCTTCCGGGGCGTCCAGGTCGACGGGAACGACGTCCTGGCGATGTACACGGCGACGAAAGATGCCGCGGCTGCCGCCCGGGGAGGAGGCGGGCCAACCCTGATCGAGGCCTACACCTACCGCATGGGCGATCATACGACCTCCGACGATGCCGCCCGCTACCGCGCCGAGGACGACCTCCGCGAGTGGGAGAGAAGGGACCCGATCGCGAGGTTCCAGGCCTATCTGAAGAAGAAAGGCCTGTGGACGGAAGCCTACGAGAAGGAGGTCCAGGAGGAATCCTCCGCCCTCGTCGAGAAGGCCGTGGAGGACGCCGAGGCGCGGCCGCCCGCCTCCCTCGACGACCTGTTCACCTTCACCTACGCGGTGATGACACCGAACCTCGATGCACAGCTGGCCGGGCTGAAGGCCTCCGCGAAGGGAGGCTCCCGATGATCATGACCATGGTCCAGGCCATTAACCAAGCCCTCGCCCAGGAGATGGAGAGGGACAGCCGGTACGTCCTTTTCGGTGAGGACGTCGGCCGCGACGGCGGAGTCTTCCGGGTCACCGACGGGCTCGTCGACCAGTTCGGGCCCGAACGCGTCATTGATACTCCCCTCGCCGAGTCGGCCGCCGTCGGGGCCGCCATCGGCATGGCGGCGCTCGGGCTGCGGCCGATCGCCGAGATCCAGTTCATGGGCTTCATCTACCCGGCCTTCAACCAGCTCATCTCCCACGCCGCCCGGATGCGCAACAGGACCCGTGGCCGCTTCACCGTTCCCCTCGTCATCCGCACCCCCTACGGGGCCGGCGTCAGGGCGCTCGAGCACCACTCGGAAAGCACCGAGGCCCTGTTCTGCCAGATCCCAGGCCTGACGGTCGTGGTCCCTTCGAGCCCCTACGAGGCCAAGGGGCTTCTTGTCGCCTCGCTCAGGAGCGACGACCCGGTCATCTTCCTCGAGCCGGCTCGCCTTTACCGGGCCGAGAAGCAGGAGGTTCCGGAAGCTCTTTACGAAGTGCCCCTCCGGAAAGCCCGGGTCGCCCGCGAAGGAAAGGACGTGACCGTCATCGCCTGGGGCGCCATGATCCCGGTCGCCGTGAAGGCTGCGGACAAGGCCCAGGCCGAAGGCCTCGGCGCCGAGATCGTCGACCTGAGGACCCTCTCGCCGATGGACGCGGAGACGGTCCTCGCATCCGTGACAAAGACCGGGCGGGCCATCGTCCTGCACGAGGCCCCCCGGACGGGCGGCCTCGGGGCGGAGATCGCCGCCCTGATCGGCGAGCGGGCCCTGCTCAGTCTCAGCGCGCCGGTCCTTCGCGTCACGGCCCCGGACATCACCGTCCCGCTCCCCAAGAGCGAGGATTATTACTATCCGAACCCGGACCGGCTGCTCCGGGCCATCCATCAAATCATGGAGTTCTGACCATGGCGAAGCAATTCCGGTTCCCCGACGTCGGAGAAGGCATCACCGAAGGCGAAGTCGTCCGCTGGCTGGTGAAGGAGGGCGAGACGGTCAAGGCCGACCAGACGCTGGCCGAGATCGAGACCGACAAGGCCATCGTCGAGATGCCCTCGCCGTACTCCGGGACCGTCCTCAAGCTTCACTTCAAGGAAAAGGACATCGTCAGGGTCGGAGACGTCCTGGTGACCATCGGGGAGAAGGGCGAGGCCGTGCCCAAGGGGGCGGCGGCGGAGACGGCTGCGGGAGGCGCGCCGGCCGCGGCGGAACCGGCCCCGGGCGTGAAGGGGCCGATCTCGCCGGCCGGGCCGCCGGGCCGGGCGCTCGCAACGCCCAAGGTCCGCAAGCTCGCGGAGGAAGCGGGGGTCGACCTGGCGTCCGTCGCCGGTACGGGACCCGGAGGCCGGATCACCGAGGAGGACATTCGCCGGGCTCAGGCGAAGCCGGCCGAAAAGAAGCTCGAGATCAAGGTCAAATCGAAATTCGATTTCTACGGGACCCTCGAGCGGATCCCGCTCCGGGGCATCCGCAGGTCCACGGCGCGGCATATGCGCGAGTCCCTCGACAAAGCCGCCCACGTCACGCACTTTGACGAGGCCGACGCCGCGAGGCTCATGGCGCTCCGGGAGAAGATGAAAGGCGAGGCGGAGGCCAAGGGCGCCAAACTCACCTATCTCCCGTTCATCGTCAAGGCACTCATTGAGGCCCTCAAACTCCATCCGACGCTCAACGCCTCGCTCGACGATGACGAAGGCGAGATCATCGTCAAGAAGTACTACAACATCGGGATCGCGGTGGACGTCCCCGAGGGGCTGATCGTGCCCGTGGTTAAGGCGGCCGACCAGAAGTCGGTTCTCGACATCGCCGAGGAGATCGGGAACCTGGCCAAGGCCGCCCGGGAGCGGACCCTCGACCTGGCCGACCTCAAGGGCGGGACGTTCTCCGTCACCAACGTCGGTGTCATCGGGGGGTATGCGGCCACACCCATCATCAACTACCCGGAAGTGGCCATCCTGGCCACGATGAAGATCGAAGACCGGGCCAGGGTCGAGGGGGGGCGCGTCGTCGTCCGCACGACCCTGCCGCTTTGCCTCTCGTTCGACCACCGGGTCAACGACGGGGCCGAGGCGGCCCGGTTCACCAGGGACCTCGTGCGCTTCCTGGAGGATCCGGAGAAGCTCCCGCTCCAGGGCGAGTGATACGGGCGGCCGTTCGTCCTACCGCCGGACGCACTCGATCGCCACGACCGAGAGCGCGGGGATCGTGACGGCGTTTCCGGGCCCGACTTCGAGCGGCGCCCGGATCACTCTCTGGGGATCGGCGAACCCGTTGACGATATCGATCTCGCCGCGGTCCCGGGAGTCCTTCACGACCTCCCCTCCGCGGACGATGAAGGCGGTCCCGAAATCGGAAAGATCGAGGCTGACGCACGCCGGCTCCTCGCGCGCGTTGACCGCGAAGACCGTCACCGCCGACCCGTCCTCGGTGGCGCAGGCGGTCGCGTCGACCCGGGCCGGCACGCCTTCGGCGACCCGCAGGGGCACGGGCCGGGAATGCCGGCGGTACATCTCCATGACGAGAAAGCTCGGCGTGCGGTAGAGGCCGGCCGCGTCCGTCTGGATCACCCCGCCGCAGAAGCTGTTGGTCATGTTCGAGCGGCAGGCCAGCACGACCGAATCGGCGTGGCGGTGGAGGACGTTGAGGAAGCGGGCCTCGAACAGAGCGCAGCCGAGGCTGTTGAGCTTGCCGCGGCCCAGGCCCCAGTTCCCGGCGTCGATGTTCCACTCGGTGACGCCGATCCGCAGGCGGCCGCGGGCCGCCGAGCTCCCGATCCACGACTCGATCTCCCCGAGGTCGGCGTCCACGCCGTCGAGGTCCGGCTGATAATAATGAGGGCAGACGATGTCGATGTCTGCCCCGTCGGTGTCGATGATCTCCTTGGTCGGGAAGGAGGAGAGGACCACGGCCCCCGGGTCGGCGGCGTGCACGGCCCGGGCGAATTCCGCCAGGCTCCGGACGTAGCCGGGGGAGTCTATCTCGTTCCCGATCTGCCAGTACTTGACGCCGTAGGATGCGGCATGGCCGTTCGCGGCCCTCTTTCCGCCCCACTCCGAGGACGCAGGGCCGTTAAGGTACTCGACCATGCGGCGGGCGCTCTCGGCGCCGTCGGCGAGGCTCACACAGATCAGGGGCTCCGCGCCGGCCGCCCGGCACAGCCGGACGAACTCCTCGACGCCGACGTCGTTCGTGTCGCGCCGGCCCCAGACCGGATTGACGAACGACGGCCGGAGGTCCCGGTCGCCGATCGCGTCGCTCCAGCGGTAGCCGCCGGGATCGACGGTCGACCCTCCCCAGCGGATGACGGGCGGGGCGAGTTCCTTCACGGCTTCGACTACGTCCCGCCGCCAGCCCTCGACATTGTCGTCAGGCATGAGCGAGAGCGCGTCGAGCCAGACGCGCCCCCGGCCCCGCGCCTCGACCTCGAAGACAGCCCGGTCCGTCGTTCCTCGGGAGACGAGCTTGGCCGCGACCCTCTTCCATTCGGCTCCCGGGGGAGAGAGCTCTGCTCCGGCGAGCATCACCCATGACCCGTCCGGCAGGAGAACCTTCAGGGAGACGCGGACTCTTGGAAACGTCGAGTCGGCGCGGATGTGGCCCGAGAAAGTATAGGACATTCCCTTGCTGACGGCGAGGTTACCCTGGGTCAGACGGGCCGGCCGGTCGCCGGGAACGTCGATACGGCAGGCTTGCCTGTCGTTGAAGGGCTTATCCGTATCGTAGGCCCAGTCCGCGCTCCTGTCCCAGTCCCGGTCGCAGAGGTCGGGCTGGCCCCGGAAGTAGTCCCAAGTGGAGGCCGGCAGGACGCCTTCGAAGCCGCGGTCCCCGAGCATCTCGGCCCACATCCCCGGGACGAGGTCGTCGAGGAGTTCGACGAAGCCGCCGTAGATCATCGGGTTGATGCGACCCTCGCCGGCCGGACGAGCGTAGACCTTGAGAACGGCCGCGCCGGCCGCGGCCGAATCGCCCCGTCCCGGGCCCGCGGCGAGCGCGACCAGCAGAAAAATAACGAGCGGGACGGCCCCTAGCCGTGATTCCCGAATGGTCATGAAGCCTCCTTCGTCGACGGCCGGAATCAGGTCCATGAAAGGCGCCACGATTATAGCCCCCGGGCCGCCGCGCCTCAAGCCTCAAGGGGTCGAATTGAGCCCGGAGGATTTTTGGGCTATAATGGTTTTTGGGTTAGATTTTCCGGCCCATCCCGCCAGTTCCGAGGCGGCTCCATCCCGACCCTGCGGACGGCGTGATATATCGCACAGGCCACGCATGATGAGCACAGAACTCGCGAAGATGCGCAACATCGGCATCAGCGCCCATATCGACTCGGGTAAGACGACGCTGACGGAGCGGATCCTTTTTTACTGCAAAAAAATCCACAAAATCCACGAGGTCAAGGGTAAGGACGGCGTGGGGGCGACGATGGACTCCATGGACCTCGAGCGCGAGCGCGGCATCACCATCGCCTCGGCCACGACCAACGTCCTGTGGGGCGACCACTCCATCAACATCATCGACACCCCGGGGCACGTCGATTTCACGATCGAGGTCGAGCGCTCGCTCCGGGTCCTCGACTCCGCGGTCCTGGTGCTGTGCTCCGTCGGCGGCGTACAGTCCCAGACGATTACCGTCGACCGCCAACTCCGCCGTTACAACGTACCCTTCATCGCCTTCATCAACAAGCTCGACCGCACCGGCGCCAACCTCTTCAAGGTCCGGGACCAGATCGCCGAGAAGCTCGGCCATAACGCCGTGCTCCTGCAGATCCCGATCGGGCTGGAAGAGGACTTCCGGGGGATCGTCGACCTCGTCTCAATGAAGGCCCTGTATTTCGACGGGCCCGACGGCGAGATTGTTCGCGCCGAGGCGATCCCGGCCGAGCTCGAGGCCGAGGCCCGCGCCGCGCGGGAAAGCCTCGTCGACGCCGCCTCCATGTTCTCAGACGAGCTCATGGAGGCCGCGCTCGAGGGCCGCGCCACCGAGGCCATGATCCACGCTGCCGTCCGCAGGGGCGCGATTGCCCGCCGGCTCGTGCCCGTCCTCGCCGGCTCGGCCTTCAGGAACAAGGGCATCCAGCCGCTCCTGGACGCCGTCGTCCGCTACCTACCGGACCCGTCGGAGGTCGAAAATAGGGCCGTCGACCTCAACCGCGATGGCGTCGAGCGCGTGCTCGTCTTCGACCCCTCGGCAAAGACGGTCGCGCTGGCCTTCAAACTCGAGGAGGGCTCCTACGGACAGCTGACCTACATCCGGATCTACCAGGGGAGCCTGCGCCGGGGGGACGAGCTCGTCAACACCCGCTCGGGCCAGAAGGTTAAGGTCGGCCGCCTCGTCCGCATGCACGCCGACACGATGGAGGACATTCCGGGCGCCGTCTGCGGCGACATCGTCGCCCTGTTCGGCATCGACTGCGCCTCGGGGGACACCTTCTGCAGCCCGGGGCTGAACCTCGCCATGACGGCTATCTACGTCCCGGACCCGGTGATCTCTCTGGCCATCACGCCCGTGGACAACGCCGCCGCCGACCGCGTGGCCAAGGCGCTCAACCGGTTCAGCAAGGAGGACCCGACGTTCCGGACCTATGTCGACCCTGAGTCCAACCAGACGATTATCCAGGGGATGGGCGAACTGCATCTCGACATCTACATCGAGCGCATGAAGCGGGAGTACCGGGCCGAGGTCGAGACCGGTATGCCCCAGGTGGCGTACCGCGAAGCGATCGGCCAGCGCGTCGCGTTCGACTATACCCACAAGAAACAGACGGGCGGAGCCGGCCAATTCGCCCGGGTCATCGGACATTTCGAACCCCTGGCCAAGGGCGGCTACGAGTTCGCGAACGAAGTGCGTGGCGGACGCATCCCGCGCGAGTTCATCTCATCGTGCGACAAGGGCTTCCGGGCGGCCCTCCGCAAGGGCCTCCTCATCGGCTTTCCGGTGACGGGCGTTCGGGCCGTCCTCACCGACGGCCAGTTCCACCCAGTCGATTCCTCGGACATCGCCTTCCAGGCCGCCGCCCAGGGCGCCTTCCGGCAGGCCTACGCGAAGTCCCGGCCGCAGATCCTGGAGCCCCTGATGAAGGTCTCCATCGAGGGGCCGAGCGAGTTCGCGGGCAATGTCTTCGCCACGATCAGCCAAAGACGCGGCGTCATCGTCAGCTCGGTCGAGGACGGGATGTTCGCCCGGGTGGACGCTGAGGTCCCTCTGAGCGAGATGTTCGGCTACTCGTCGGTCCTGCGGTCGCTCACCCAGGGCAAGGCCGAGTTCACCATGGAATTCCTGAAGTACGGCCGTGTGCCGGGCCAGATCGGCGAGCTCCTGATAGAGCAATACGCGGAGAAACAGCGGGCGTCGGCGCCGAAATAGCGGGAGGAGAGGTCATGAGCCCCAGCGTCAAAGAAGAGCTCGTCAAACGGAGCCCCCTGAGGATCCTCGAGAAGTCGATTTCGGGCGGACTCGGCCGGGGGAACATCGCCGTGCTCGCCTCGCGGAAGGGCGTGGGCAAGACCGCCTGTCTCGTCCACATCGCCGTGGACAAGCTCCTCCAGGGGAAGTCCGTCATCCATGTCTCCTACTCGAGCCGCGTCGACCACATCATCAACTGGTACGAGGACATCTTCAAGGAGATCGCCAAGGCGCCCCGGATGGCCTCCGCCCTCGAGATGTACGACGAACTCATCCGCAACCGGGTCATCATGAACTTCAAGCAGGAGGGCGCCCGGACCGAGCAGGTCCTGCGGAGCCTGGAAGCCATGATCGTCCACGGCCAGTTCGCGGCCGAGACCATCATCGTTGACGGACTCGACTTCGGCCAGGCCGGGCCGGAGGAGCTGCGGAAATTCAAGGACTTCGCCGCGCGCCTCGGCCTCGAGGTCTGGTTCAGCGCTTCGCTCCGGGGCGAGGAGCCGCTGTTCGACGCGCGGGGCATCCCGCTCCTGCTCGAGAGCCACGTCGGCGTCATCGACGTCCTGATCTCCCTCCTGCACCACGGCGACCACGTGCACTTCACCCTCGTCAAGGACCACGACCGCCTGGCGCCCCACAACCTGAGGCTGAAGCTCGACCCGACGACCCTCCTGATCGCCAAGGACGCAGCCAAGGCGGCTTGAAGGCGCGTCCCTCTCTCCGCGGCCACCGTCGGGGCCATGGAAACGCGGGCCCCGCCGACTCCTTCTTTTGACGCCCGGTTTTTAATGTGCTATACCTTGAGCTTTCCGAAAGATCACGGAGAGAAGACTTCGGGAGAATGACCCTTAAGCGCCTGGCCATCATCGACCTCGACGGCACCCTCCTCAGGAGGACGAGCTCGGAGCATTCGTTCTTCCGCTTTCTCTTGGTCCGCGGAAAGATCGGGCCCGTTCGCCTGGCCTCGTTCCTGTTGACCTTCTTCAGGGACTCCCTGAGCCTCGGTCTCCGGCAGGCCATCGGCTGGAACGCCACCTACCTTCGGGGCGAAACGCCGGAGGCGGTCAAGTCCTGGGCCAAGAGGTATGGCGCGGCCTTCCTCAGAGAGGCTGTTCCCGAAGGCCTGCAGGAAAGGATCCGGGAGTTCAAGGACGCCGGCTGCCTGATCATCCTCCTCTCCGGCTCCCTCCAAGTGCTGGCGGCCGAGCTTAAGGAAAAGCTCGGGGTCGACATCGTCATCGGCCGGGAGCTCGAGACGGCCGAGGGCAGGCTCACCGGCCACCGCCGCGGCATCTATCCCTACGCTCGGCAGAAAGTTGAGGCCTTGTTCGAGAGGATTCGGCCGGACGAAGTCGACTGGAAGGAATCCTGGGCCCTGGCCGACCGGCTGTCGGACCTTCCGGTCCTCGAGCTCGTCGGCCATCCCGTGGCCGTACACCCCACGGCGGGCCTCCGCCGCCACGCCCGGAGCCGAGGCTGGGAGATCATCGCCTGAAGGCTGGCTAGAAGGAAAACTGCAGGCCGGCGTAGGTTTTCTTCTCGAGGTCCTGGTAACAGACCTCCTGAATCCTCCCCCACCTCCGGACGCCCTCGAAATTCAGGAAGACCTCGAGCGGCGCGCGCGGGATCTTCCAGCCGACGCCGAGAAGATAACGCGCCCGCGTGTCGCTCAGGTGGGCATTGTTGGTGACATCGGCCTGGAACCTGTCCAGGCCGTCGAACGAACCCCAGGCGTTGAAGCCGGCCATGGCCCGGGCCCGGAAGCTCCCCCATTGCAGTTCCGTGTTCCCCGACAAGGTCCCGCCGTAGGCGTAGTAGTACCCATAATAGAAGACGGTCGTCTTCATGCCGACGATATCGTGAGAGACGGAGTATGCGTTGAGCGCATAGGCGTTGACCAGGGAAAAATTGACATAGGCCTCAAGGACCGTCCTGATCTTCAGTCCCCGGCGGAAGATCGTCCAATCCAGGACCGGGCCGACGACGTTGAGGATGGCCAGCTTGTCCGTGAAGTCCCGCGGCTCGTCGAGCAGAAGCGGGTCCCATCCGGTCTTGACCGAAACGGGGTTGGAGTCGTAGGGCGCGAGAGGCCTTTTTTTGAAGTATTCGAACGACGAGCCGATCCCCAGGGTCAGGCTGTAGCCCTCCAGGCTCTCGTTAATGTTCTGGCGGACGATCCCGAGCGTCACGGCCTTCGTCAGGAAGCGCGTCTCGTCTGCGTGGCCGTCGCGGACGGCGTAGTCCAGGGCGATCTCGCTGAAATACGTGTCCTTGACGGATTCCTCAACCTCGCCGGGCTTCCCGTATTCCGGCAAGGCGCCGAGCTGGGTCCGGAAGCCGAAGTAGGCGGCGGTCTGAGTGTCCTCGCCGGACCGGCCGAGCTGCCTCGCCCCCGCGAACAGGGTGAAGTCGTGCCATCCTTGAGGCGCGTCGGTCTTGTCGGCCGGGTCGTGGCGGTCCAGCCAGCGGTTGATCTTGACGAGCGGGTTGAGAAAGCTCAGCGCCTGGTAGACGACCCCGGGCTGATAGCTGAGGTAGCGGCCGAGCTGGTACCAGGGCTCTCCGGTAGCGTAGGAGCCGATGCCGGTCATAATCTGGTCGTTGATCGAGATGACCTCTTTCCACTCGACGACGGCCTCCCAGTACGTCGAGGAGATGATGCCCATCATCCAGGAAGAAAGCCACGAAAGATGGTTCGCTCGGGCGAACTCGTAATAGATCCCGCCGGCCAGCGCGTGCGTCCAGTTGAGCTTGAAGACGTTCGAATCGAAGCGCCAGCCCTGGAGGCCGAGGATGCGCTGGAGCTGCACGCCGAAATTGAGTTGAAACTGCCAATCCTCGGGGAACGCGGCCCGCACCCAGTAGCTCGTCGTCGTATAGGTCAGGAAGGCGCCCAGCTCGAGCCAGGCCCTGAGTGTCCTCTTTTTCGGCTTCAGGCCGTGCGATGGGGGGCCGTTCGACCGCCCGGCACTGTCGACATCCGCCGGAACGAGCAGCGGGAAGGGCTTCGTCGCAGAAAAAAGGCCGGGAGTCCCGGCGCGCCCGGAGAGAGAGAAAGAAAGGGCGGCCGGCTCCTGCAGCCCCTCGCCGGAAGAGGCCGGCATCGCGAAGGCCCGGGAAGGCAGGGAGACGGCCAGCCACAGGGCCGCCAGGGAGGCGGCGAGAATCGTATGGCCGAAACGCCTTTGGGGCTTTCTCAGTGTAAACCTCGCCATAAACCTCGCACCAATAGATAAATTCCCCGGGAACAGTTAAAATAAGTCTTTCATCGGGATTCGTCAAGCATGGAAGAACAGGTCGCGTTGGGAGACAGGGAGAGCGTCGCCCCGCCGCCGAGGTCCCGCGTCGGGGCCCTGGTCATGAGGCTCATCGGCCTCGCGGGCCTCGGACTCTTCATCTACCTCATCTTCAAGGCCGGCTTGCGGCAGATTTGGACCGCGGTCCGGCACCTCACGGTCGTCGAGATCCTAGTGCTCATGGGCCTGCGGGCCCTTTACTGGGGCGTCCGGGCGTTCAATTGGCAGGTCATCCTCCATTCCTCCGGCGAGCACGTCTCCTACGCCGAGGTCTTCGGCGCCCGGATCGCGGGGGCCGCCGTGAGCTACCTGACCCCGGCCGGCAACATCGGCGGCGAGACGATGCGGATTTTCATGTTCGACCGGATCGACCGCAAGAAGGTCCTGGCTTCCGTCATCGTGGACAAGACCGTCGAGTTCCTGGCCGGGATCTTCACCGTCGCCGTCGCCGTCATCCTGCTGATCACTTCCTTCGCCTTGTCCTTCCGTCATCAGCTCGTCCTCTTCGCCCTAACAGGGGCCGTCTTCGCCCTGTTACTCCTCCTTCTGGCCAAGCAGCGGCAGGGCCTCTTCACCTGGATGCTGGACGGCCTGGCGGGGCTGCGCATCAGGATCCCGGCCGTCGAGAAGCACCGGGAGCAGATCCGGGAAACGGACGCCCACATCTCCGATCTTTATAATTCCCGCCGCGGCCTGTTCTATTTTCTCTTCGGCTCGTACCTCTTCCAGGCCCTCCTCTGGACCGTCGAGATCTACCTCACCTTCCGCTTCCTCGGAGGAGGCCGCGCGACGTTCCTAAAATGTTTCATCATCGTGACGCTGGGGTCCTTTTACACCTTCATCCCGGTTCCCGGGTCCATGGGCGTTTACGAGATGACCTACGTTTCGCTGTTCGCCCTGCTCCGGATCCGGATGTCCACCGGCATGGCCGTCATCCTTATGAGGAGAATCCTCGGTCTGGCTTGGGCGGGCATCGGTTTGATCCCAGTGTTGAGGAAAAGGGCCGCCAAGGAGCCCGGCCCCCCGGCTTGATGCGGCCGGCCGCGGGGGTCAGTCTTTTCTTATTGCGCAAAGCGCGCCTCCTTTTTATAATGGCCGGTTATGAGCCCCGCTCAAGCCGTCCGCGCAAGGCGTGTTCCCGTTCTCCTCCTCGCCCTCGCCGCCGCGCTCTTCGCGGCGGACGGCTCACGGGCCGTTTTCGCCGGAGGCCGTCTCATCGCCACGGTGAGCGCCGGCCCGCCACTCGTCTTCGGTCCCGGCAAAGGAGACAGGCTCTGCCTGCGCGCGGAGCTTCCCCCGGACCGGTCGGCGGCGGCCGTCCTGTGCCTTCCCTACCGGGCCTCGGACCATCCCGCCGAAGGCGTCAGCCTCGATCTCGCGGGCCGGGATTTCACCCAATGGAAGGACCGGACGGCCGGCTTCTGGGAGGACTTCCTGGCCCGGGGGGCGAAGCTCGAAGTGCCGGAGCCGGAGGTCCTGCAATCCTATTCAGCCTCGCTCGTCTGCCTCCTCATCGGCCGCGGCAGAGGCGAGCCCGCGCCCGAGGAGCGGCGCGGCGAATTCTCCCTGCGCGACGCCGCCTACAGGGCCGCTTCCCTGACCCTGGCCGGATACATGGACGAGGCCCGCAGGAGTCTGGAGCTTTTCCCGCGCTGGCAAAAGCGAAGCGGACAGTTCGCGGCCACGGACGGCCGTCCCGACGGAACCGGCTGCGCCGTCTGGGCCCTGGTCGAATACGGACTGCTCAGCGGCGACGACGTCTGGCTCGATCGGATCTACCCTCTCATCGCGAAAGCCGCCGCCTTTATCCTGACCTCCCGGCGGTCCGGCAGGGCCGGCGCGCCCCTGCCAGACATGCCGTCCGGCCCCGCCGGCGGCAGCGAGGATGATCGGGTCGAAAGCAGCCCCGGCCCGGGCTGCGACTGGTGGAGCCTCCGGACCCTTCAATCCGCGGCCCTGGCCGCACGGCGGCTGGGACGGCTCGGCGACGCGGCGGCCTGGGAATCCGAGTTCGAGGACCTCCGGACGGCCGTCCTCCGGCCGAAGACCGGACGGGCCGCGCCGGGCTTCCCCCGAGCTGCGAAAAGTACGGGGCCCATTGGGAGAACCTGGAGGCCCTGTTCCCGACGCCCCTGATCGACCCCTGGAACAGGCGCGTGACGGCCACCCTCAACGACACCATCCCCTTTCCGTCCCTTTTCGTGACGAATGCCCGCATCCTCCGGGGCGAGCAGGACCGAGCCGTGGGCGGTTTTTACGCCTTCCTCCTCCGCCCGTCCGCGCCCCTCGAAGATCCGCGAGGCATCGACGACGCGGCGCCAGGCGGGGCCGCCCTCTTTCCCCTCTGGGCCGCCGCCCTCGGCGTGATAACGCTCCGGAACATGATCATCCGCGAGGAGGACGAAACCCTCCACCTCTTCTCGGCCGTGCCTCCCGCGTGGCTCGAGCCGGGAAAGGCGGTCGTCTTCGAGAACGCGCCGACGCGGTTCGGCAAGATCTCCGTATCGGTCGAGGCCGGCCAGGACTCCGTCTTCGTCCGTTTCACGCGGCCCGAGCGGTCCGACCCGGCGCGCGTCCTCGTTCACCTTCCGCCGGACCTCGAGATCACCGGCATCGGGCGGTGCGGGCGGGAGATCCGGGTCAGCGGGGTCCGGGAGGTCCTCATCCCCGGCAACGAGCTGACGGACGAGAACGACCTGGAGCTCGCCGTCCGACGGACGCCCGGCGGGCCGCACCGCGATTCCGCCTCGCGCGCGGCCCGGCCGGACGCCGTCTATTAGGACGGGCCATTTGAGATTCCGTGAAGACAGGCGTAGAATCAATGCGTGCTGAAATTCCCGCCGACAAGGAGACGCAGCCGATGAAAAGACGGCTTGTGCTCGTGGGGGCCCTGTGCCTCCTCATCTCGTCGTCTCTCTCCCCCGCCCAGGAGGAGAAGGTCGCGCTCCAGTTCGGGCCGTCCGTGGGCACGGCCCTGACCTACAACGTCACCGGGCAGGTCAACGTTTCGGGCAAGAATCTGCTCGGACAGGATATCGGCCTCAACGCCGATTCCCAGGGGGATATCAGGTTCGCGGTCACGGCCCTGACCCTGGACGCGGTCCGGGCGTCTCTGACCAGCCCAGGGATAGATGTCCGGGTCCAGCTGCCCGACAAAACACAGTCCCAGACCCTCAGGACGCTGGAGGGTCAGGCCCTCGATGTCGTGTTCAACCGGACGGGCAAGGTCATGGACATCCGCAACCCGGAGGCCCTCGCCCAGCAAGACATCCTGAATTTCTCGATCCCGCAGATCCTGCGCGATTACTTTCCGACCTTCCCGACGCAGCCAGTAGGACCGGGCGACCAGTGGCGGGAGAGCCGCCGCTTGAGCATCCCCTTCCAGGGCCTCGACCTGCAGGTCATCCTTACGGTCGACTACACGCTGAACGATATCGTCCCGACCAATGACGGCCGTGAGGCGGTCGTCGCAGCAGCCTACACGGTCAGCGTCTCGGGCACGAAGGACCTCGGCGACTCGACGGGCGTCTTCGAGGGCAAAGGTTCGGGCACGGGATTCGTCAACTTCCTCGCCGACCGCGGATATTTCACGGAATACCGGCTGGATTTCAGGACCGACGCCTCCTTCGTGGTGAAAAAAGGAGATAAACGTCTCCTCGAGTGGCCGTTCTCGTTCTCCGTCATGGCCGACGTCAACCTTGCCGGCATTCAGGCGCCCTGACGGGCCGGGGCGCCCCGGGAAAATTTTCCTCCGCGATGCCGGCGCCGCTTGAAATTTCCGGCCGTTCGGCGTATCATCTCTTTCGACATCAGGAGAGGCCCGATCTTATCCGATCGAGCCCGGCAACCTGGGGCGGACACCCGAGGTGCTCACTCGCCTCCGGCGAGGATGTGGTCGCGCAAGCGCAAGCGGCAACCAAGTGTCCAACGGCAAAAGACCCGCTCTCCTGATGACGGAGAAGCGGGTTTTTTGTTGCCGGTCTGAAGCCAGCCGCGGCCCGTTCCCCTCCGAAGCGATCCCGGGCGCTCCGGTGTTCCGGAAAGGAGGCTGTTATGGCCAGAGACTTCATCTTCACTTCGGAATCCGTTTCCGAAGGCCATCCCGACAAGATGGCCGACCAGATCTCCGACGCCGTCCTGGACGCCGTTCTGGCCCAGGACCCGTGGGGGAGGGTCGCCTGCGAGACATTGGTCACGAAAAACCTCGCGGTCGTCGCCGGCGAGTGGCGGACCCGGGCGGCGGTCGAGATCGACCCCATTGTCCGCGACGTCGCCGCAGAGATCGGCTACACGGACGCGGCCACGGGATTCGACGCCGCGACCTGCCAGGTTCACATATATTTCGGCCAGCAGTCGGCCGACATCGCCCTCGGCGTCGACCACGACGACGGGGAGATCGGCGCCGGCGACCAAGGACTGATGTTCGGGTTCGCCACGACGGAAACGCCCGAGCTCATGCCCCTGCCCATCCTCCTGGCACACCGGCTCGTGCAGAGGCAGGCCGAGGTCCGCAAGGCCGGCATTCTCCCCTGGCTGAGGCCCGACGCCAAGTCCCAGGTCTCCGTCCGCTACAAGGACAAGAAGCCCGTCGCCGTCGAGAAAGTCGTCCTCTCCACGCAGCACTCGAGGGACGTGGAAAGCAGGACGATCCGCGACGGCGTCATCGCGGAGATCATCGAAAAAGTCATCCCTTCCGGGCTGCGGTCGGCCGGGATCGAGTATCTCATCAATCCAACGGGGCGGTTCGAGATCGGCGGCCCGCTCGGCGACACCGGCCTGACGGGCCGGAAGATCATCGTCGACACCTACGGCGGGAGCTGCCCCCACGGCGGCGGGGCCTTTTCCGGGAAGGACCCGACGAAGGTCGACCGCACGGCCGCGTACGCGGCCCGCTACATCGCCAAGAACATCGTCGCCGCCGGCCTCGCCGATCACTGCACGATCCAGATCTCCTATGCGATCGGCATGGTCGAGCCGTTCTCGCTCATGGTCAACACGCACAGCGTCGGCCGGGCCAGCCAGCGCCGGATCGAGCAGGCCGTCCGGACCATCTTCCAGCTGACGCCGAAGGGCATGATCGAGATGCTCGACCTGCGGCGGCCCGTCTACCGGAAGACGGCCGCCTACGGCCATTTCGGCCGGGAGCTGCCGGAATTCAGCTGGGAGCGTGCCGACAGGGTCCGCGAGCTCCAGGCCTATTTCGGCTACGACAGCCTGGACGCACCCCGGGAGTCTCAGCCGACAGAACAGCTTTAGACGGGACAGCCGGGGGGCCGGCCGGGATCTTTTCTCCCGCTCCTCGGCGCGACGGGCCGACGCTCAGCCGATCCTGACCCAGGCCGGAAGCGACGTGAAATAGAGCCCCGACTCCTTGACGCGCCGACCGGTCATCTTTTCCCAAAAGCGCGAGTAGAGCTCCACCTGAGGCCGGTAATGCTCGACGAGAAGGTCGAGCGCGCGCCGCGCCTCTTCCGCCCCTTCCGCCAGGGCGCCCTCCGGGATGCGGTCGGTCTTGTAGTCGGCGATGACCCAGCCGTCCCGCTCCAGAAAGGCCAGGTCGATCGCTCCCGAGACGAGAAGAGGAGCCGCCGCGACGGCCGCGAGCGGCTTTCCGCCGGCCGCGGAAACGAATCCCGGCCGTGCCACGAGCCTCCCGTAGTCGGCGTCGCCCGGCCGCACCTCGATCGAAAACGGCGTCTCGAAAAGCCGCCTCTCCGCCGCCATGGCCCTGGCCCAGAATTCCGAGCCGAGGATGCCCCGGACGAGAGCGAGGAGCTTCTCTTCCTGGCCGGCTTCGAGCCCGGCAGACTCGAGAGCGTTTCCGGCAAGAATGCTGAGCGCGCGTTCGGGAAACCCCGAGCTCCCGTCCCCATTCCCGGGAGGCCGGGCTTTTGCGAGCGAGCTCAGTAAAACATGGACGGCGGTCCCCCACTTCAAGCCGAAGCCGCCCGCCCCCCAGGACGGAGATTCGCGGTCCCGCCTGGCGAGGGACGTCACACTCTCAAGGAGGTAGGAGGAGATGGACGCCGCCCCCCTCGCGGCCATGATGCCCAGCCTGACCTTGCGAAGCTCGCCGGGTTTGAGAGCCAGCTTGCCCCGGGCCCGCCGGGTGGCCGCCGGGGCGAGCGGCTCGCCGAGCTCCGGGGCTCCGCCCAGGCGGCTCCCGAGGATCCCCCAGGCCTCCCGGCCCCCGAGATCCCCCTCGTAGGCGCTGACGACGAGCATGTCCCGAGCCCTGGTCGCCGCCACGTACATGAGCCTGGCCTCCTCCGCCTCTTCGTACTTTTTCTCCTCCCCGGCTTTCTCCTCCCAGCCTCCCGGCTGAGAAACGACCGTTCCCTGCCAGCCGGACTTCTTGCTGAAGAGGAAGTATCCCCGGGGATCCCCGCCGACACGGATGATGTGCTTTTCGGGTTCGTGTCCGGCGACGCCGACGGGATTGGCCAGGATGACGACGGACGCCTCGAGGCCTTTGGCCTTGTGAAGGTTCATGAGGCGGACGGCGTTGCGGCGTCCCGGCGTCAGGCTCATCTCCTCGACGGCCTGGACCTCGACCCATTCGCTGATATAATCCACGACCGCGCCGAACGATGTCCGGCCTTCCATCTCCAAGCCCCGGACGACCTCGACGAGCTTGAGGACGTTGCCGGCCCGGCTGCTGCCCATCTCGACCGAAACCAGGTGGTTGAGGAGGCCCGACGCTTCGAGGACCATTTCGAGGACCGCCGTCGGCGGGAACTTCATGGTCCATTCTCTCCAGTCTTCGAGCGTCCGGAGGGCACGTCCGACCTTGCCGGTCTCCGAGCCGACCACGGGCGGCCCGGGGTGGGCGAACTCCCCGCCCGCGGTCCGGAAGCCGAGAAGGTCCTGGTCGCTCAGGCCGAAGAAAAGCCCTCTTAGGGCGGCGACGACCGCCACCGGATTGCCCGGGTCCCTGATGGCCCTGAGGAGGTTGACGATCTCGCCGATCTCGGGGCTCGCGGTGAAGGCGTCGCTCCCGGAGATCTCGAAGGGAACGCCGCGCTCCTCGAGCTCCCGGGCGTAGATGTTCATGTTTTTCTTGTAGCGGAAGAGGACGAGGAAATCTCCCGGGCCGGCCGGCCGGACTCCGCTCGGCCGGCCGGCGACCTTGAGCCCGCCGGAAACGGCCCAGGAAACAAACCTGGCGAGGCGCGCCGCGTCGAGCTGGGCGATGGTTTTTTCACGGTGGAACTTGACCGCCGGCACGGAGGCCTTGAAGATGCCGGCGGCGGCCCCGGCGACGGCGCGGCGCGACGTCTCGAGCGGCGCGAATCCGGCTTGGCAGTTGTCGCCCACGGCGGGGAAGGTTTCCCGGAAAGCGGGGTTGACCCAATCGGCGATGCAACCGAGGGAGCGGAAGTTGGCCGCGAGCTCGAGGACCTCTCCCCCGCCGTCCCGGATGAGCCCCTTGACGAGGTTGTACACGTCGATGTCCGCCCGGCGGAACCTGTAGATCGACTGTTTCGGGTCGCCGACAATAAAGAGGGACCCGGGCGCGGGACAAATCCGCGTCCATTCGCGCTCATCCGCGTCCGTCCCGGTGAGGGCGAAAAGGATCTCGGCCTGAATGGGGTCCGTATCCTGGAATTCGTCCACCAGGACGCGGCCGAACTTGGCCCGGAAATAGCGCCTGACCTCGGGATTGTCGCGAAGAAGGCTCGCCGCGAGCATCAGCTGGTCCTGAAAGTTGAGCCGCGATTCTGCCCGCCGCCGCCCGTCATAAAAAGCCGCGGCGGACGCCAAAAAGGCCAGGACGGTCGGATGCCGCCACTCCCTCCAGGCGCGCAGCGCGGGGAGGGCGTGGCCGTTCCGGAAGGCTTCGAACGCGGACTCGAACGCCTCGGCCTCCTCCTTGGACCTCCACCGGTTCTTGGTGGCGCGGGGCGCCCGGTCGAGGATCTCAAGCGTCGCCATGAGGTCCCGGTCGTCCGAGAAGCCCAGGTTCCGGCGGCGAAGCAGGGCCCGCCGGACGAGCCGTTGGAGATCGTCATAGCCTTTCTCCGGCCTCTCAGAGGGCAGGGCTTCCCCGGCGGCGTCGAGGAATTCTTCGAGTTTCGATCGAATCGTCCGGAAGTCGGGCGGCCCGACAATCGCGGTAACGGGCCTCACGTCGGGGTAGAGGGCCAGGGCTTCGAAAGCGTCTTTCAGGTCGCCGGGTTCGAGCCCGACAGCGTCCAGCGCGCCCAGGATGGCGTCATTGCCGAGCCGGACCTGGCCGAGATAGTCCTCCCAGCACTTCTTGCGGAACACGCCGTCTTCGAGCTCCTCCACTTCCCTGAACTCGGGATCGACCCCGGCTTCGACGGGGCGCTCGCGCAGGAGCCGGGCGCAGAACGAATGGATCGTGCCGACGAAGCCCTGCTCAAGGTTCCGGAGAGCCGTCGCGAGCCTGGCTTTTTCCTCGACGGTCCAGACCCCCTCCCCATCTCCCAGGGCCGATTCGAGGGCGAGCTGAAAGCGGCCGCGGAGCTCCGCGGCGGCCTTGCGGGTGAAGGTCAGGGCGGCCAGACCCTGGATCGTCGTCCGGCCTGAAGCGATGAGGGCGATCATCCTTTCGACGAGGCTTTGCGTCTTTCCCGATCCCGCGCCGGCCTCGACCAGGAATGTCGTGTCGAGGTCGTGCCGGATCCTCTCGCGGGCCCGCCGGTCGACGGCGGCGGCCGCTCCGGGCGGCCGGCCCGCCGAGGGACTCTTCGTCTTAATCATAGCTCTTCAGCCTTTCATAGGCCTCGAAGATCTCGCGGTTGGCTTCAGCCTTGCGTTTCACGTCCGCGGGGGCGCCCCCGCAGACTGCGGCGAAGTCGCAGAAGTCGCAGTCCGCGTCGGGGCCGGCGATGAAATACCCTTTGGCCACCAGGTCGAGGAGATCCACGAGAAGCTCCCCGAACTTCCCCCGATCGAACTCTCCGATCATGATCTCCCGGCCCTCGCCACGCCGCGTCGGGAAGTAGTAGCCGCTCTCGGTAACCCGGGGACGGCGGCTCGGCTCCTCCGCTTCCAGGAACGTCTCGGCGGCGACGGCGTATAAGGCGTGCTGGATGATTCTCCCCCGTCCAAACGCGACGAGTTTCTCGAAGGGCGCATAGCTTCCGGTCTTATAATCCACGATCCTGTAGGTGCCGCGGCCCGTCCGGTCGACGCGGTCGATGATCCCCCTGAGCATGAAGAACCGGGGCTGTCCCTTGGCGGCCGTCAGGGGCATCTCGACGCTGCAGAAGCGCCTCTCGAACTCGAGCGGCTCGATGGTCCGGGGGCGCCGGCCTTCGATGTCGAGAAAGATCGCCAGGGCGGCCGCGATGTCGCGGCGCTCCTTTTCGAAAATACCTTCAGAAGGCGACGGGATCTCCGCCTTTTTGGCGAGAATCAGGCGGGTGGCCGTGTCATCCATCAACCCGCCGTGCCGCGCGGGATCGACCCTATCCCCCCGCGCGGTGACCCGCCGCATGAAATCGCAAAGGATCTCGTGGATGAGGCTGCCGCGCTCGGGCGGGTCCAGCCATCGGGCTGGATCACGCTCGAGCTCGTCGGGCGGTTCGACGCGCAGGACATGTTTCAGGAAGTAGCCGTACGGACATTTGGCCAGAAACTCCAGTTTCGTAGCCGACATGCTGAGATCGTGGTTGACGGTCGGGTCGAGGCGGCCGCGGTCGAGTGTCACAAGTCCCTCGTAAGCCGTCAGCGTCTCTCCCGAGCGGGCCTCGAGCGCCCGGACTCCGTCTCTGAGCTGGGGAAACGCTCCAGCGACGGCGGCGGACCCGTCGAGGAAGGGCACTCCCCGGCAGAGCCGGCCGAGCCACCAGTCGGTCTCGTCGATTGCCTTTTCCGGAGCGTCGGGAACGAAGCCGGCGGCCTCGGGCAGGCTCTCTTCGAGGCTCGAGTAGTCGAGAGCCGCGTTTCCCCGGACAAGCCGGTGGACCTGGAGAAGGAGCGAGGAGGGAAAAGAGGCGCGCTCTTCGATGACGTCGTAGGACGAATAGCTGAAAGTCACCCGGCCCCGGAGCGAGGCGAGGAGGACGGCCGCGGAATAGAGACCGGCCCGCAGCGCGTCCGCGCTCGTGGGGAGCGAAGGCGAGAGCCTCTCCCGTTCGGCGTCGAGAAGAACGGGATCCTGAAGCCCGCGGCCCGGGAAGGCCGCTTCATCGAGGCCGACGACGAAAGTCACCGGACGCCCTGAGAACCCGCCCCACGGAATGCTCGACACGTGGATGTGCCCAGGGGCGGGAGAGGAAGACCCGGTCATTATGGACGAGCCGAGCGTGCGCAGCCGTTCCAGGGCCTCTCCGAGGAAGATCCCGCCGCGCCGATCCGGGCGGCCCCCGCCGGCCTGGAGGAGATCGGCGCGGAGGGCATCCGCAGCCGCCTCGTCGAGACCGGCACCGGCGGCGCCTCCGGGCCGGATTCGGGCGAGCGCCCGCACGGCCTCCGAAAGCCCCGCGCACAAGCCCGCGAAATTCACGGCCGAGGACGGCTCCGACTCCGGAATGAGGGACAGGAGGTCCCCGACCGCTCGCTCAAGCCATCGGATCTCGAGGAGACTCCGGCGGAGGGATTCGGACCGACCGCGCTCTTCATCGCCCTCATCCCCGTCGAGCGGCCGGTCTAGCCTGGATTTGAGATCGACCTCGAGAGCCCTCAGGCGGTCAAGATACCGCTCCCTCCCCCAGCCGATCCCGGAAGTCCTCAAATAGCGGCCGATCGTCAGAGGCGGGGGTGCCTCTCCGCCGGGGGCCCCGGGAAAGACAAGGTCCCCGGCCTCGACAAGGCGGCAGAGGTCGGAAACGGCGAACGAGTTCTCGATCCAGTCGAGGAGGCCGAAGAAAACGCGGCCGGGGGACGTGAAGGCCAGCCGGATTCCATCGGCGAACGTCACCGGCAGCCCCGTCCGGGCCGCGAGGATATGGAAGATCGCGGCGTGAGCCGCGCCCGGCGGATGGATGACTTCGACGGCGTTATACGGCGTTTTTGACGCCGCGAGCCGGCGCACGACCTCGCGGCATTCGTTGGCCGGGCCGACCGCCCGGAACATCCCGACCGAGCCGTCTCCCGCCGGCGCCGGAGCTTCTCGAGGATCGAACAGCCAGGGCAGGCGTTCGACGTCGGAGCCCGGAGGCGCCGGAGGGGCGGCGCCTTCGGGCGCGTCTCCCCAGCGGAGGCGGGGCGGCTCGAGGCCAAAGACGCGGTCGCGCGGGACCAGCACGAGCCGAGCGCCGCCCGCGGCTTCGGGGAACTCCCTTTCGAGCCGGCTCGGGCTCTGATCCTCGAGGCAGAGGAGCCATACGGCTTCCTCTTCCGCAGCGCCAGCCCTCCTGACGATATTTGCCGCCTTCGCTATGGCGAGGCGATAGAGCCCGGGAAGATCGACGCTGTTCTGAGCTTCCAGGAATTCCTCGTAGCTCCCGAGCAGGCGGGCTATGTCCCGTCGTTTCCGGGAGGAACAGAACGGCGACGCCTCGAGTCCTCCGCTCTCCAACCCGGCCAGACGCAGAGCCTGGATGGCCACATAAAGCGCCCGGGCCACGCCGGGCTTGGGAACCAGACGGCCGAAGTACTCGAGCCGGTCCTCCGTAACGAGCTCCCGGAAGAGGCTGTCGACTTCGATGACGAGCTCGGTCGCCGGGAGTTCGACCGTTCCGGCCCGAGCCATTTCCGCAGCGACCATCCTGTGGGCCAGCGAGGCGGGCGTGAGGAAGCGGAGGTTGACCCAGGAGCCGGCCTCCCGCGCCAGGGCCTGGCCGATTTGGCGCCCGACGATGAAAGACGGGACGACGAAGATCTTCTCGTCGAGCGGGTGCGCGCGGCAGAAATCGGCGAGGAACCGGACCGTGGCGCTGGCGCCTCTGCCCGTCCCGGCGCGGCCCTCCGCCGCAACCTTCCGGGCCGCGGCTCGTTTCGGCGGCCGGCCGGCCGTTCGCCCGGCCATCATCGGCCCTCCAGCATCTTATAGAGGAAGATCTTGTGCGGCCGGCCGTCCTCATCGGCCAGGACGTCCGCGGCGGCGAGCCGGCCGTCCCACCCCGGGACCCGGTAGTTGTGGGAGACGACCCTTGATCCCGGCCTGAGCTCCCGTTCGAACAGCGGCCTGAGCGTCTCCAGAGATTCCGGAAGCAGATAGAGCGCCAGGACCGTCGCCTCCGTGATGTGGGCCTTGGTCGCGTCCATGCAGATGAAGCGTGTGATCCCGTCCACGCCTTCCCTCTTCGCCGCAGCCCGGCATTCCCGGATGAGCTTGGGGTCGATGTCGATTCCCACGCCGCGGGCCAGGAACGTCTTCGCGGCCGTGATGACCATGCGGCCGTCGCCGCACCCGAGGTCATAGACGACGTCGTCCCGGCCGACCCCGGCCATCTCGAGCATTCTCCTGACGACCCGCATGGGCGTCGGCACGAACGGGGCCAAGTCGGCGGCGTCCGCGCGGCCGTGCGAGCCGGGATAGACCTTGATCAAGCCGTATTCGTCGTAGCGGAAAGAGTAGGGCCTGCCGGGGAAAACAGTGTAGCTGTCTTTTCGCGCCCCGTTGTTATAGGTGATCTCGACCGGCATCGCGGTCGCGATGCGGTCCACGCCGCCGACCGCGAGCGTCCGCGCCCGCGGCTGACGGACGTACGGGCTGGGCTCAATGGTGTAGAGGACGGGTTTCTTCGTCACGTTCCGGAGCGTCGCCTCCTCCGCGGCGGCGACCGCTCCCGCGCGCCCGTCCAGCACGACCGTGTTCGGGGCCCGCCCCGGGGCCCGGAAGAGGAGGAAGCCCAGGGCGAAGAGTGCCGCCAGCCCGGCGGCCCACGGGAGGATTCTCTTGATCGTCATGTCGTTGGCGAGTTACCCGGATCTGACACGCAGGGCCTCTCTCGGTTCCGCCCCCAGGTCTCTCGCGAACGCCGCCGCGCGCCTCTCCGCGGCCCGCTCGCCACGCTGCGACGGATCGGCCTCACTTCGGCGCCAGCGCCTCCCGGACCGGCCAGAGCCGCAGCAGCACGGCGCCGTGCGAATTGACCCTCTGCGTGAACCAGTTTTCGAAGACGCCCCAATCGTACTGCCGCCAGGCGTCCCGGACTTTCCATTTCCCCTTGATTCCGAGGTCTTCCCAGCGGGCAGTGACCGTCGTGTCGGACGGGCCGCGGTTGAAGAGGCCGACGGCCTTGGACCCGTCCTCCATGTCCTTGGCCCAGACTTCGCAATCCCCGCTCTTCGAAACGGGCGCGGCCTGCCGCCCCAGGGCGTCCTGGTCGATGTCGATGACCTCGTCGTTTCCGAGGAGCCCGAGCGTGAAGTCGTCAAGCCGCGTCAGGTCCCCGCCGAAGACGAGCGGGGCATCGAGCAGGGCCCAGAGGGTCATGTACGTGTATTGCTCATCTGGGCTGAGGGGCGTCGGGACGAGCTTGTCGTCCCAGAGGATATAGCCGACCAGGATGTTGTCCGGGTCGTTCCAGCCGCCCGGGCCCGAGAACTTCTCTTTGCCGGCCTGACCGAATCCCGTCCGCGAGACGGAAGTCCACAGGCTCTTGTCCTCGGGCGGGGCGCCGACGTCGTCCGTGGTGCGCCAAAAGTTGCCGCCGACCTCCCGCCCCCACTCCCAGACGTTCCCCATCCCGTATTGGCAGAGGTTGTAGACGATGTCGCGGCGGACCTTGTCCAGCGCGGCGCGCATGAGAAGATAGGGCTTCTTCAGGGAGGCGAGGCTCTTGTCCGGGGCAATCTGCCCGTAGGAGCACCAATCGTACTTCAGGAAGTCGAATCCCCACGCGGCGAACTGGCGGGCATCCTGTTCCTCGTGGCCGTAGCTGCCGGCGTATCCGCCGCACGTCGCCGGCCCGGGCGAGCTATAGACGCCGATCTTCAGCCCGAGAGCGTGGACCGCGGTGCAGAGGGCCTTCATGTCCGGAAAATTCCTGTTCGGCCGGAGGTTGCCGGCGGCGTCGCGCGGCGCGCCGCCGACGACGGGGTCGTCCGATTTGAGCTTGACGTTCCAGCCGTCGTCGATGTCGATATAGGCATAGCCGTGGTTGATAAGACCGGAGGATGCCATGGCCGCGGCCTGGGCCCGGATCTGCCTGTCGCTGATGCCGGTGTACGCCATGTACCAGCTCGACCAGCCCATCGGCGGGGTCAGGGCGATCTCGTCCCCGCAGACGATTCGGAAGAGCCGCTCGGCCCGGCCGAGGGCGTTGCGGGCGCGGAGCGTGACGGCGTAAGTCCCCTTCTTCGAGAGGACCCCGGTGATCCTCCCCGTCTTCGCCTCGAGCCTGAGGCCCGGCGGAAGCCCGGCCGCGGAAAATTCCATGGGACGGTCGCCCGTCGCCGGGATCGTGTACGCGAAGGGCGATCCAGGGCGGCAACCGCAGATCGTCGGCCCGTTGATGTGCGGGGCCGGCGCAGGCTGGGGCGTCAGGCTGCGGGTCTGGGCCGCCGAGGGCCCGGAGGTCAAGACCGCGGCCAGGACGATCACGACGGGGACCGCTCCGATGCGCTCTTTCCGGAAGCCAGTGGTCATGATGGCACCTTCTTTCTCCGGCTTCAAGTTAAATCAGGTCGCAGGGAGAGTCAAGAGAGCCCCGCGCGTGCGGCGCGGCACCACGGGAACCGTCCGATTTCCAGACAGCGGACGGGCGGCGCCTCAGGCGAAGAAATCGCCGGGGACCGCCCGCAGGCGGATGATGTCCCTCACCCGGCCGGAGATGTCGAAGCCCTTGACGCACCGCGCGGTGCAGGAAGAACAGGAGCCGCACGGATCGTCGGGCACGTCGAGCGAGGCGACGAGCTCGTGGGCCGCCTGGAGGTTCCTGTAGCCGTAGGCGTACATGTAACTTCTCATCAGCGAGGGGATCGGCAGCGCCCGGGGGCATCCGGGCTCGCACCTGCGGCACTCCTGGCAGTAGAGCCCCCCGGCCGTTTCGTCAAGCTTGAGATCCTTGATCTCTTCGGGCGTCATCTTCAGGTCTGTCATGACCTGGAGGTCCTCCTGGAGCTGGTCGAATGTCGTGAAGCCTGGAATGGCCGTCGTGACGTTGGGGTCGTTGAGCACCCACTTGAGCGCGGCCTTCATGTTGATCGGCTGCTGGCGTTCCTTGTCCCAGAAGGCACCGGCCTGGGTCTTCATGGCGATGACGCCCATCCCCGCCTTGACGGCTTCCGCGACGGCCTTACGGAGGTCGTCGATACCGTCCTGCCGGAAGTTGTAGGCGGTGATGCAGACGTCGTAGGCCTTGGTGGCGAGCCCGGCCCGGATGACCGCCGGCTGGTTCCCGTGGGTCGTGAAGCCGATGAAGCGGGCCTTGCCCGACTTCTTGGCTCTCCGGAGCGCCTCGATCATATCCGGATTCTGGACGTCCCCGGGCGCCGTGTTATTGTGGAGGTTGAGGATATCGACGTGGTCAAGGCCGAGCCGTTGGAGGCTCGTATCGAGCTTATCCAGGAACATCCGGATCACGTCCGCGGACGGCTGCCCCTGCATGGCCTTGTCTCGGTTGGGGCCGGGGATCTTCGTGGCGATGACGAAGGACCGTCGCGGCCGCCCTTTGAGGACCCCGCCGATCATCTGCTCGTTCCGGCCCCGCTGATAGGCGTAGGCCGTGTCCAGGAGATAGATGCCGCCATCCAGGGCGGCCTGAACGACGGCGGGGTTGTCGGCGTTCATGACGCCCATGCTGACGACCGGGATCTTCAGGCCCGTTTTGCCCAGGGCGCGGACGATCGGGTTCGCCGCCGTCTTGGCCTCGCCGGTCGCGCCCGGGACGAGTGCGGCCGCCTTCATCGCCGCAGGCACGGCCCCGGCCGCGGCCAGACCGGCCAGGCTCGTTTTCAAGAAGGCCCTTCTCTTGAGGTCGATTTCGGCTCTCGGCATAACTCCCTCCTTCGGAAAAATCCCGGTTCCGGTCTCCGCGGCCGACACCATCATTCTAAGGGATACGCCGGAAATGTCAATTTCCCCTCTCCCCCGGCAAATTGACTTTTCCCGGCCGGGGGCTATACTTGTCCCTGATGCGATGCCATCGGCCGGGCCGGCTCCTCCTTTTGCTTTTTCTCCTTCCCGGCCTGTCCCACATTTCGGGAGGCCAGGAAGCTCAGCCCGCCGGCGGAACAGTGAGGATGTTTTTCACCGTCCGGTCGGCCAAGCCCGACGACACGCTGGGCGGCATCGACCGCGATCTCTTCGAGAACGACAAGGGCGGACCCTTCAAGTCGGTCGCCGTCGACCTCCGCGGCGACGGGAAAGAAGTGAAATTCGTCCTCGACAGCGAACTGTCCGACTCCAAGGGGCTCCAGTGGCTCATCTGGGACCCAGCCCGGGGGGCCGCCCTCGGACTCGTCATCGGGACCATCATCTTCATCGAGCGGGAGACCGACGAGGGTTTCCCGCGCCTCGAGACCTACTGGAAACAGGGCGAGGACATGGCCGTCGTCTTCGACTATTCCTACAGCCGAGGGAAATACGTCCGCGTCGATTCCCGCTCCTTGACCGTTCCCGATATCAGCGATTACTTCCGGGCCAAGCCCCCGCTCGACCCCGACAAGGAACTCGTCGAGATCAAGGAAGACCATGGCCAGGCCGGAACGTCGGGGTCTTGAGGCCGCGGCGTCTCTGCTCGCGGCCCTGGCCCTTCTCGCCGCCTGCTCTGGTCCGGGCTCCGGAACGCGGGCCGCGAAAAAACCGCTGATCGCCGTCGTCCCCATGGGAACGACCCATGAGTTCTGGAAGGCCATCCACGCCGGCGCGCTGACAGCGGCCCGGAAACTGGGGGCCGAGATCATCTGGAAAGGCCCCCTGAAGGAAACCGACCGGAACGAGCAGGTTCAGATCGTCGAGACCCTCTCGTTTACCGGCATCGACGCCCTCGTCCTTTCCCCGATCGACGACCGGGCCCTCATCCGTCCCGTCGCCGAGGCGGCCCGGCTGGGAATCCCGACGGTCGTCTTCAACACTGCGCTCTCGGGAGGCGGCCCCGTCGCTTCGATCACGACCGACAATTTCAAGGGCGGCGTCATCGCCGCCGAGCGCCTCGGACGCCTCCTCGGCGGCCGGGGCCGTCTCATTCTCGTCCGGGTGACGGAGGGCGTCGAGGGGACCCGGCTCCGGGAGGAAGGGTTCCTCCGGACGATCCGGGAATGGTTCCCCGGCGTCACGATCCTCTCTGACAACCAGTACGGCGGCGCGTCCACCGAAACGGCCTACCAGACGATGGAGAGCCTCCTCGAGCGCTTCACGGACGTGGACGCGCTCTTCACGCCTAATGAATCGACCACGTTCGGCTGCCTGAGGGTGCTCGAAGACCACGGCCTGGCGGGAAAGGTCGTCCATGTGGGCTTCGATTCGTCGGCCAAGCTCGTCGAGGCCCTGGCCCGGGGGGAAATCCGCGGCCTCGTCCTCCAGGACCCCTTCGAGATGGGCTATCGAAGCGTCGAAACGGCCCTGGCCCGCCTCCGCGGCAGGCCGTACGAAAGATCCGTGGCGACGGCGGTGGTGATGGCCACGCCGGACAACATGAACGAACCCGCCGTCCGACGCCTTCTCGCGCCCGACCTCTCGATCCTTACGGAGGCGAGATGATCCGGTCCGAGGCTGCTATCAAGCCAGTCAGGAGTCAGCCATGAACGCATCCCCCATGAAAGGCCTCCGTCTGATCCTGGCCCTGGCCGTCATCGCCGCGGCCGCCCTCGCCGGAGGCGCCGCGGAAAAAGAAAAGCCAGCCGCGGAAAATACGAAGGGCGCGGCGCCCAAAACGCAGACGGCCGCCGGGCTTCTGGCCATCATCTCCTCAAGCCACCAGGACATCGCCTGGATGGACTCGCCGGAAAAATGCGTCGAGTACCGCGATACGAACGTCATCACCCCGGCACTGGCCATGATGGAGAGCGACCCGGCCTACTGCTTCTCGATGGAAAACATGCTCAACCTCATGGAGTATCTCGAGAGGCATCCCGACCGCAGGGACGAGATTGCCCGGCTGACACGGGAAGGACGGCTGGAATGGGGCGCGACTTTTAACCAGCCCTACGAGTCCCTGCTCGGCGGGGAGCAGCTCATCCGGGAGGTCTATTTCGGACGACGCTGGCTCCGGACGAACTTCCCCGGCTGCGACGCCCGGGTGGCCTTCAGCGTCGACGTCCCCGGCCGGGCTATGCAGATGCCCCAGGTCCTGGCCAAGTCCGGCGTCCCCTACCTGGTCATGAGCCGCTACCACGAGGGCTTTTACCGCTGGGTGAGCCCGGACGGAAGCTCGGTTCTGGCCTATTCGCCCGGCCATTACGGGAACGCCGCCGCCATGCTGAACGCGCCTCGGGCCGAAGCGGCCCGGGCCATCGCCGAAAAAGTCGCCAGCTTGAAGGACTATTACCTCGAGCACGGCCTCCCGCATGTATTTCCGCTGCTCAACTCCGTTGATTTCTCCAAGCCCACAGACTTCGGCGCTTTGATCCGCGATTGGAACGCGACGCCCGAGCCCGCGTCGCCCTTCCCTCTCACGATGCGCTATTCACTGGCGAGGAGCTTCTTCGAGGCCCTCGACACTCCGGCTGCGCGCCCGGCGACGATCACCGGCGAGCGGCCGAATCTCTGGCTCTACATCCACGGCCCGACGCACCATTGGGCCGTCTCAGCCGGACGCGAAGCGGCCGTCCTCCTCCCGGCGGCGGAGACGTTCAGCACGATCCGCGCTCTCCTCTACGGGACGTTCAAAGACTATCCCGCGGACAGGCTCAACGCCGCCTGGCAGGCGGCCATCTATCCCGACCACGGCTGGGGCGGAAAGGAGGGGCAGATCACCGACCGCCTCTTCCGGAAAAAGTACGAGTTCGCCCGCGACGAAGGGCTCGATATCATGCGGGGGGCGATGACGGCGATCGCCGGACGGGTCAAGACTCGGCTCCCGGCCGAGCTCGGGAGCCCGGTGGTCGTTTTCAATCCGCTGTCGTGGACCCGGACAGACTTGGTCGACGGCCAGCCCCCGACGAGCGGTGAGTTCCGCATCGTCGACGAAACCGGGAAGGAGGTCGCCTATCAACTCTTCCCGGCGCCGGAAGGTGAGGTGTACAGTCACCCCCTTGTCCAGTTCGTCGCGGAAAACGTTCCGGCCCTGGGGTACAAGACGTTCTACTTCCTCGTCGACGAGGCGCCCGGGGAAAAGGGGACTGACTCCATTAAAAAAAATGCGACGGCGGAGCCGAATGTCGTCGAGAATGCTTACTACCGGATAAAGCTCGCCGCCGGCGGTGTCAAGATCATCTTCGACAAGGAGCTCGGCCGGGAGGTCCTCGACACGGGGAAGTTCCTCGGCTTCGAGGTTTTTACCATGCAGTCCGTGGGCAACGGCGCGGGCGAGTTCGGCCGGGTTCAGCAGCCGACCATGGAAGGCTTCGACCGGCTGAGCGCGTCGAGGACGAGTGGACCAAGCGATCTCAAGATCCCGCCGCGTGCGCCGGGCTGGTTCTTCCTGGCCGCCGAGTCGGGCCCCCTGAAAACGGTCTACACCCTGAGCCAGCAGCTCAAGAACTGCCGCATCACCGAAGAGCTCATCGTCTGGAACGCGATCAAGCGGATTGACTGCGAAGTCGCGATCCTCGGCTGGGACGGCGATCCCTACCGGGAGTTCCGGATCGCCCTGCCTGTCGCGGCGAACGGCGGGCACGTGGCCTATGAGGTCCCGCTCGGCGTCGTGGAGGTCGGCAAGAGCGAAATCGCCGGCACCGGCGGCCCCGCCTACGGAAATCTCGTCTACGACGAACTTTGCTCAAACATCCGGCCGCGCGAGGTCCAGAATTTCATCAGTACCGGCGATGACGCCTTCGGCGTCACACTGACGACGAGTGTCGCCGTCTGCGACTTCAAGGACCCGACGCCGTCGCCCGTCCCCTACCCCATCCTCCAGCCGATCCTCCTCGCGTCGCGGCGGAGCTGTCATGGCGAAGGGAACTGGTACCTCCAGGAAGGCGATCACAAGTACCGCTTCTCCATGACCTCTCACGCGCCCGGCTGGCGGAACGGTTATAAGCAGAGCATCCAGGCCAATAATCCGCTGATACCCATTAACGCCATGCCGAGGGCCGATGCGGCGGCGCAACTTCCGGAATCCATGAGCTTCCTCACTCTGTCTGCCCCGAACGTCCTGGTCAGCACGCTCAAGAAGGCCGAAGACGACGACAGTGTCGTCCTCCGCGTCTATGACATCGAGGGAAAGGACGCGGAAACGGCGGTTCGTCTCTTCGTTCCGGTGAAGGCGGCCGAAAAGACGAACATCATCGAGGAAGGCGGGACGCCCCTCAAATCACGGAAAGACGGCCTGACCCTCAAGCTCGGTCATCACGCCGTCGAGACGGTCCGGATCGTGCCTGAGGCGAGGCGGAAATAGCGCGAAACGCCCGCCCGGGCTACTCCTCGGAGATCCTCGCGAGCTCGAAGACGACCGGGTTCGTGGCTCCCTGACTTTCTTAGCACCGCTGCCTCCTTGTCGCGATCTCGGGCTTCCATTATAAGCCGAACCGGAGAGCGATGGGCAAAATCACGCGGATAAGCCGTCCGACCCGAGAGAATCCGGGCCGCGTCGTCCGTCTTTATCCATGCGGATTCGAGAGGCTTCAGCGGAAGGAGGTTCTGATGAAAGGCAAACTCGGGCCCGAGGACTTCGTGCGCCTGGCGATCACCAAGCTGCGCTTGGCGAACTACAAAGGGATCCACTCCGTCTACAGCGGCTTCAATGAAGCCTTCAAAACCTACTTCGAGGGCGCGGACCCCATCCAGACGACCGGCGAGCTGGCCCGGCAGGGAAAGATCACGCTGAGACCTGTTAAGGGCGGCGTGATGCTCTACTTCCCCGAGGACGGCCCTCAGATGAGCCGCGGCGATATGGCCCTGGTGAAGATGGGGCTTCTAGAAAAACCGAAGGACGCTTAGCGGGGAGCGCCGCCCGGGGGATTGATTTTCCCCTCCCTCCGCTGACATACTGGTGGTCCAGGGAGGGAGGACATGGGTCACTGGACGCGACGGAGATTCCTTGAAGACGGCGTGAAAGCCGCCGCCGCAGGAGCGGTGGCCGTCGGGGGTGCCTGCTCCCCCGCCAGCAACGTTACGTGCCCGAGTTTCTTTCACGAGGCCGTCCCCCTTACGGGGACGTGGTCTTTCCGGACCGACCCCGAGGGCCGGGGCGAAGGCCTCGGCTGGCAGAATCCCGGGCCAATCAGCGCAGGCTGGGAGGATGTCGAGGTTCCCCACACCTGGCAGGTCGCCGAAAAGACGGCCGACTACATGGGCAAGGCCTGGTACCGCCGGGAATTCGATGTCCCTCTTTCTTGGGCGGAGCGGGTCGCCCGGCTCGAATTCGAGGCCGTCTTTCATACGGCCCATGTTTGGGTCAACGGACGGCCGGCTGGCTCTCACATTGGGAAGGGCTATACGGCCTTCACGGTCGAAATCACGCCCTTCCTGGTTCCGGGAAAGAGGAACCTCGTCGCCGTCCGGGCGGACAATAGTTTCTCCTCATCCATCCTGCCCCGGAACAGCTCTTACGACTGGGCGCCGGACGGCGGCATCACCCGGCCTGTGAGCCTTCTCGTAACGCCTCAAGTTTACCTCGAAAGAATCTGGATCGACGCCCGGCCCACGGCCGATGGGCGAACGGCCTCCCTCGAGATCGGGGCTGCCGTGCGGAACGCCTCGCGAAAAGAGGCCGTCCTGACAGTCGGCTGGCGTGTCGCCGAAGAAGCAACCGGGCTCGAGGTCCGGAAGGAGCCCGCGGCACTCGAGGTGCGCGTCCCGCCGGGCGCTTTGAGGGAGGTCTTCCTGCCCGCTGCGTCGCTTGACCAGCCGAAGCTTTGGCACTTCGATCGCCCGCACCTCTATGCCCTTGAGGTCCGGGTCCGTGAAAGAGGAAAGGACATCCATGGGCTGGCCACGACATTCGGCGTCTGCCGGATCGAAGTCCGCCGCACCGAGTTCCTGCTGAACGGCGAGCCCATCCGGCTCCACGGCGTCGAACGCATGGCCGGGAGCAACCCCGCGTACGGGATGGCAGAGCCCGGCTCCTGGATCGGACACGAACACGACGACCTCAAGAACCTCAACTGCGTGCTCACCCGCGTCCATTGGCCGCAGGACAGGCGCGTCCTGGACTATTGCGACCGGAACGGTATCCTCATCCAGGTGGAGATCCCGGCTTGGGGCGGCGCGACCTTCGAAGGCATGACGGGGGCGCCCGCGGAGTTCATCATGAGAAACGGTCTCGAGCAACTCGGGGAGATCGTCCGCCGCGACCGGAATCATCCCTGCGTTTTCTCTTGGGGGCTGGGCAACGAGGTTGGAGGACAGGACCCGGCGGCTGCGGAGTTCGTACGGGAGATGCTTCGTGAAGCGAAGCGTCTCGACCCGGGGCGGCTCTGCTCCTACGCCTCGAACTCGCTCGAAACGACGCCTGAAAGGGATGTCGCCGGAGAGATGGACTTCATCGAGTGGAACGAATACTACGAAACATGGTACGGGGGGACGGCCGAGGCGATGAGAAGAAATCTCGAGATGATCCACGCCGGGTTTCCGGACAAGCCCGTGGTCATCAGCGAATACGGCTACTGCGCCTGCACCCCGGACAGGCCGGAGGGCGACGCGCGCCGGGTCGCGATCCTCCGCGGCCACAACCGCGTCTTTCGCGAGTGCCCCTGGGTGGGCGGTCTTATCTTTTTCTGTTACAACGACTACCGGACCCACATCGGCGATAAGGGCATCGGCGTCCTCAGGCAGCGCGTCCACGGCGTCGTCGACCTCCTCGGGGCCCGAAAGCCGTCGTACGAGGCCCTCCGGGAGGAGTCGAGTCCCGTGGAGGAACTGGCGGTCCGCCAAACCGGCGTCTCGAAGTCCATTCGTGTCCGCTCCAGAGATGACATCCCGGCCCACACGCTCCACGGCTACAAGCTGCGCTGGACGGTCTATGGGGAAGGAAACATCCCGGTCGAGCGGGGCGAGACAGCCCTGCCCGACCTCGCGCCCGGCGATGAGGCGGAAGCCGCTTTGGTCATCACGACGGCCGAGCCCCGCCGCACGGTCATCGACGTCGTCCGGCCGACCGGCTTTTCCGCCGCGACCCTCGTCCTCTGACGACGCGGCGGCCCCGCGTCTTTCGGCCGGCCGCAGACTCGATCAACTCGATTGGCGCGCCGGCGGAGCCGCGCCCGGCAGACGATTGACAGAGAGTATCGAAGAAGGTATATTTCGCAGGCCGAGGAGAGGTCTATGCATGGTCCCGCCCAAATCGTCTCGCTGAGCCCGACCGACATCGTCATCGTCGCTTTCTATTTCATCCTCGTCCTGGGGATCGGATTCTATCTGAAGCGGTTCACGCGGACCGGCAACGACTTCTTCATGGCCGGCCGGAAGATGACCGCCTGGATTGCCGGCCTGAGCTTCCTCGCCGCCAACCTCGGAGCGCTCGAACTCATGGGCTGGTCGGCCTCCGCCTACCAATACGGAATCCTGGCCACGCACTGGTACTGGATCGGGGCCATCCCGGCCATGCTCTTCCTGGCCATCATCATGATGCCGTTCTACCACATCTCCAAAACCCATTCCGTGCCGGGCTACCTGCAGCTCCGCTACGGCGACGCCACGCGGGCCCTGTCGGCGGTGTCCTTCGGCTTCATGACCGTCCTCATGAGCGGCATCAACATGTACTCCATGGCCCTCGTCATGAAGGTCGTCCTGGGCTGGGACATCCATTTCAGCATCTGGGTCTCGTCGGTGACGGTCGCCGTCTACGTCGCCCTCGGCGGCCTGCTCTCGGCCATTTTCAACGAGGTCCTCCAGTTCGTCCTCATCTGGGCCGGCGCCCTGATCATTCCCATCATCGGTCTGATCGAAGCGGGCGGATGGTCGAAGATGGTGGCCCGCATTCACCAGAATTTCGCCGGGGCCGACCTGACCCATCTCTGGCGGAGCATCGGTTCGTTCTCAACTAACCCCATGGGTATCCATTGGACGGGGATCGTCTTCGGATTGGGCTTCGTCATCTCCTTCGGCTACTGGACGACCGACTTCCTCGTCGTCCAGCGCGTCCTCTCGGCCAAGGACCTGCGGGCGGCGAAGATGGCCCCCATCATCGGCGCCGCGTTCAAGATGATGGTCCCATTCATCGTCATCCTGCCCGGCCTCCTCGGCCTGGCCGTCATGCCGGGCCTGGTCGGAGAGTCACAGGCCGTGGCCACGGGCGCCCACAGCTACAACGAGGTCCTGCCGCTGATGCTGGCCCGCTACGCCGGGCCGGGCCTGCTCGGCCTGGGGATCACGGCCCTGATCGCCGGGTTCATGTCGGGCATGGCCGGGAACGTCAGCGCCTTCGCCACCGTCTGGACCTATGACATCTACCGGCACCTTCACAAGAAAGCGACCGACGGGCACCTGGTCCGGATCGGCCGCTGGGCGACGATCCTGGGCGTCCTGATCAGCATCGGCACGGCCTACCTCGTCATGCAATTCGCCAGCATCATGGACTACGTCCAGGCCCTCTTCAGCTTCTTCATCGCTCCCCTCCTCGCGACCGTCCTGTTCGGCATGCTCTGGAAACGGACGACGTCGGCCGGCGGCTTCTGGGGGCTGCTGGCGGGGACGGCGTCCTCGATCGGCATGTGGCTCTGGGTCAAGCTCAACCCCAAGGCGCTGGCGGTCATCGCCCTGTCCCCGAACGCCAAGGCCATGTCCGAGAACATGTACCGCGCTCTCTGGTCGTGGCTGATCGCGGCCTTCGTGACCCTCGTCGTCAGCTGGGCGACGCGGCCGAAGCCGGAGATCCAGCTCGTGGGGCTCGTGCGGGGCTGCACGCCGCTGCCGTCAGAGGGCCACTATAGATTCTATCAG
This sequence comes from uncultured Eubacteriales bacterium, assembly GCA_964551995.1. Classification (GTDB taxonomy): domain Bacteria; phylum Acidobacteriota; class Aminicenantia; order Aminicenantales; family Saccharicenantaceae; genus DATKJS01. The sequence goes on along the minus strand of CAZKFD010000032.1, from coordinate 103,057 downwards.
CGGCCCATCTTCTGGGCGGGCATCGTCTTCGCCGCCTTCATCGTCTTGAACATCATCTTCTGGTAGGAGACGGGACCATGGAAGAGCACGGACAGCCCGGACCTCACGGCGAGCAAGAACACGCCGAAACCCACGCCATCTCGATCTGGTTCTTCATCGGTATCGTCCTCATCGTCTACGGCGCGCTCATCCTGGGTGCCGGCATCTACGGCTGGCTGGTCCCCTCCTCCCATCCCGTCGTCCTGGCCAAGCTCCATGCCGGCGTCTGGTGGGGAGCCCTCCTGTTCCTCCTCGGGATCGTCTACGTCGTCAAGTTCTTCCCGAAGAAACAGCGGAATTCTTAGTGCGGGATCGTCGCGGCTGCGCGACGATACGCCTTACTTCTTTTTTAGAATTGCTTTTGCTCTGCCAAGGATCTTTTCAGCACTCTCAATTACATCCGCCGCGCCGCCCTGGGAGAACTTAAGGCCGTAATCCGCTTCCTGGCGTAGGTACATACCGTGTTCAAATTCTTGAATCAGGGAACGCTCAATATCGTCCGCGTACACTTCCCTGATCGCTACCAGCAGCGCATGGTGGCTCTTTTCTCGGTAGCCCTTTTCGAAAAGGAGCGCCCTTGCGCTGTGGAACATTGCATAATAGCCCTGAATGGTTGCCCATTTGAATTTATTGAGCCTCAGGGACTCACGCGCATCCTTAAGGTCAGACCGGGCCGCCGCCAACTCTTTTTCGACGAGCTTCGCGTCTGGCCTTATCCTCAACAGCTTCCGCTCGTCGAGCAACTTCTGGATCGCGGGATTCAGGCCGCCTCCCATAGCACAATCCCTTTATCAATCCTTTCGAAAAGCGGCCGATCCTCTTTGCGCATAAGCGCGAACTCCTCGGCGCCCACGATGACGGGAGCCAACGGCCTTTCGCTTCGGCGATTGTATGAACTGACGTTCTCCTTAGCGCTCTTCTTGTCGGTTGTCAGAATCAGGATGTCAATGTCGCTACCGGCAACATCCGTTCCCTCGGCACAGCTCCCGAACAAAATGACTCTTCTTGAGGACTCTTTCAAGCCTTCTATGACCGGCCTCAGCATCCAGACATTGCGGAGGGCTTTGATTTGTTTCACTACCGGATCGCCGGCGTTCAGCCTATAGAAGACCATGTGCCCCTTTTTCGTCCTGAGAAGGATGGAGAGCGCCGCCAGCCGCCGGAGAATACGATTGGCCGATCCCTTGCTAGTTCCCGTGCCCCTGAGGACCTCGCGTTCATGGAATTCGGATGTGGGCCGGGCCAAAAACAACTCCAGTACAATTGCGGTCGTCGGGGTAATAAAGTCTAATTTTTGGGGCATATGCTCAATATTTTATACCATAATTATATTGGCTCGCCGCAGCGACGTCAATGGCGATGTATCGTTCAAATCGGACTCCCTGCCGGGCAATGCCCTGTCATAGTCGTAACCACCGCTCCCTACTTTGCTAATTGAATAGGCGTTAGAGTGGGGATACATCTCTTTGAAATCTATTGGGCCCGGGTTCTTTCGGCGGGCTTTCACTTTATCATGCGGAAAACTTCATAGTCCTTGCTATTCGTTGTCCGCAGACTCCTTATTCCCGCAGCAGTATAGGTTTTCTACTTCCTTTGCTTTAGTGGCACATATCGCGCCTTCGCTAATAGGGACCATAGTAGATAAGGTGTCTGTTCCGCACGCAGATTCCCATACTCTATCAAAGTCTGTAATGTCCTCGGGCCAGAAGAACTGGAGTTTTGAAGGATCTTCTTCATTAAGTATAAGCAACGAGGAAACAACGTTATTAATAGACATATTAATGATGCGGATGAGACCCGCAAGGGAAGCGACGTCCCAATTTCGCGAATATTCTTTCACCCGATAATCGAATCCGTTCCTCCCAATACGCTCAAGAATAAAGGTCGTCGATCCAAACTTGCTTTGTCCAATTATCTGCATTCGTCTCGGAGGGGCTGGTATGCCAGGACTTTCTTGAAGGCCGAAAGCGACTCGAAATCCTCCAGGCTGAACACGGAGGCCGTGTTTTAGGCTATTAAACTCATCTCTTAGCCCCGGATCAAGATAATCTGAGGCCAGTGATTTCCAGAACGAACCGAAAGCGCTCTTGATCTCGGCCTCTTTTTCCTTGTCAGAGAGAACAAGGCATCGATGAATAAAATTCAATAGGGCAAGCCAAGAAAGCTCGCCTCAGAATCTTGTATGAAGGCTCTCTGAATTCGTAATGGCCCTAACTACGAGCTCTAGGTCCCCCTGTCGATACTTGTCCAGCCAGCCGAAGACGCAATCCGGTGCTTGTATAGTCGCCGCCAATAAAGAAAAGAGGGTTTCAAGCGCGAACCCATATAATAACCGTAGTATTATCGCAGCTCGTTGAGCATCGGTTTTAAAAAATCGGCATTGCGCATTCGCTGATACCTCAAAATAGCTAGTATCGAAGCACTTTAAAAGTCTTAGGTTTTTCTCGCGGATATCCGGATCCCAAACTGCATACGGCTTCTTTCCAACATAAAAGACAGCTTTCTGCATTGCAGGACCAACCTTTGAATCAGGGGAGATTGTCACTGCGGTCGTCGGAACGTTCTATCATATTGATATCTCGCTTGGAGAGACCATATAATCTGTATACGCATTGATCGATTTGCGTATCAATTGCTGCTACTCGACGGACGGTTGCTTCTTTCTCGTGGGGCAACTTGGAGTCACTCAGCCTCGCATAAGAAGCAGACATCTCCTCTACAAGAGAGCTTAGCTTCTCATGCATTGATCTTCCTTCCCTGCTTTCTCCACTCGGAATGGCAATGGGCAGGGCTCGAGTCTCTCTGAGAACGATCTTTGGGAAATCGTCTCTTTGAGCGACATTCGATCGCTTTAGAAAATACCAGGATATCAGCCGGCTATTTAGGATGCCGAGTATAAGGTTCAGGTCCGGGCCCTCGTTGAGTTTGAGGATACTCTGCATAGATTTATTGGTCACAAAATCGGTGGAAACCTTCACTGCTTGAAGACGGAACTGGCGACTTATCAGCTCCCGCAATAGAATTCTAGGTCCCTGGAAATACTTTTCTGGCTTGAGTTCTGCGAGAGAATCATCAAAGCGTATGTAGCACTTTTCGCCAGGATCAAGCTGATACCTTCTTACTGACCCATTAAAAGCTCTCCTTGAACTTGGAAAGGTCGGGCGAGGTGCTAGACTGAATGGCGTAACGCCCCGTTGTATATCGGCGAGCTGCCCGAGGGGCACCCCCCGGGATTGGATCTTATTCATAAGGCATGTTGCGTCCGCGTCTGCATAGGTAAGGTATAGATCACCTCCCCTCTCAAACCAAGAGGAAAAGCGCACCTCTTTTTTGTTTCCGGTAAAGTCCGCTTCAGACCGAATTCTAAATCGTTTAGGAAAGGTCACGAGCGATAGCTTATGGGAATCCTTTCGAGGCCATCCAAGGGCTTTGGTGCGCTTCTTGATTATGAAGACGGTCGTGTCCACCCATGCTCTGAAGATATCGTAGGGAAGGTTAACAAAAACCAAGGGATCAGTTTGCTGGGCAACTATTCGCCGAAGGGCTGAGAATTTCGGCCCACTATACCAACCCGTAGGTACAATCATGCCAATCAATCCATCTTCCTTGATGACTCGCAGGGCTTTTTCAATAAACATTGAATAGGTGTCGATGTCTTTGGTTGCGGAAGCATAATGCTCTCGATAAAAGTTTGTTTCATTTTCGCTTAAGGATGCGCCGTAGGGAGGGTTGCCTATTGCGGCGTCAAACCCGCCCCCATCAATAATCTGCGAGAAGCCCGCTCTCCCGCTCCAGTCAAAGATGTTGAGCCTGAGCATATCATCCTGAAGTAATTTAAGCGTTCCATCCCTTTGAAGGTACTCCGGGCCAATCAGACTATTTCCACACTTGATGTTATCACCGAGATCCGGAAGGGCTCGCACCTGGAAAAGCCTTAAGTACGGTTGTATGGTCTGCTCGCTTTCTCCCTCGAGGACTTTCAGCAAAAGAGAAAGCTTCGTAACCTCGACAGCTTGAGGGTCGATATCAACCCCGTGAATGTTGTTAAGCAGAATCCTTTTTCGCTCTGATATGGTCAGCTTCCAGCCACCGGTGGTTTGCACGAGGGCTGGGTTTCTACCCTTTGTCCAAGTCTCCGGTTTATTCCCAAGGTACCAATTATGGTGCCAATCGAGGAGGAACTGATAAGCGTTTATTAAGAAGGAGCCCGAGCCGCAGGCCGGATCAAGGATCCGAAGCTTAGCAACTTGCTTGGGCGTCTTCCCTTCAACGAGATTCCCGACCGTTTGCTTGACGATATAATCCACGATATATGTGGGCGTGTAATAAACGCCGCCAGCCTTCTTTACTTCAGGTTTGTCTTCGACAACCGCGCGGTGGCCCTCCGTCAGGCGAATAACCTTGCCCAAGAACTGCTCGTAAACCTACCCTAAAATATCGGCGGAAAAAACCGTGAATTCGTAAGGGCTTTCCGGATAGTAAAGCCCTCTGAGCAGGTCGCGCAGGAGCTTGTCGTCTATATCGAGCCCCAATGTAATTTCGTCCGCCAGCTCGTGACGCCCCTTCTCAGGCTTGAAATAAAAAAGCCCGGAATTGTATTTTGAATCGCCGTCCTCGAATACTTCGCAGAGCTTGCGATAAATGTCCGGGCCGTTAGTCAGCGCCAGGAGCCGGCCATAAAGCTCGATGCCCCGGTCTTCGCAAATTCGGAGAAAAATAGCCCTGTCGATGATGCGCTGGACGGCGAAATTCAGCTCCCTCTGTGATAGACGCCCGTTCCGAAGGGCGAGGTTCTTTGCCAGTTCGGTTCGCCAGCGCTCGATGGTGGCCAGGAAATCGTCGTCGACTTCCGCCGTGCCTCGTTTTGTCTTATTGTCCTCGGCATACTTATCGAAAGACCCTTTAAGAACAGCAGCCTTCGAGAAGATAGACGAGATCCAGTCCCATTTCTCAGGAAATTCATTGAACCGGCAATAAAAGACTCGGGCCGTGGCCGCGGAATCGGTCTTAGTGGGTTTGACGCGGCAATCGTAGACGGCAAACTCCTCGAAGTCGCTTAGGATGCTCAAAGGAAGCTTGGCGCTCCAGGCGTACCGGCGGAGCTGATAGGCGGCCGAAGTCTCTCCACTGATATCTACGCTCGGCTTTTTCGCTTCAAGGAAGAACTTGCGGGTGCCCCCGATCCGAAAACAATAGTCGGGAGCGTTTACCGCGCCGCCGATCCTGATGGCATCTTCATGAACGACATCCTTATAGGCCTCGGCCAAGCCTTCGGCGTTTTCCATATCCCAGCCCAAGGCCTTAAAGAGCGGGTCAAGAAATTCGGTCCTGAGTTGCGCTTCGTTGTACTGGCTGGAGCGATAAGACTCAATGTGCTGGCTGAACTTATCGATGAGGCGCGCGATCTCTTTGGGAAGGCTCATTGGCTTGGACAACCCCCTAAATCATACATTCAGAATCCAACGCCTCGGGTGAAATATAGCGCCGCATAGCGAGGGGTGTCAACAAGTAAGCGCTACAGGGATTTCGAGAGCTCAACGCGCCAGCTTTTTCCGGGCATCACTTAGAGGGACGGTTTTTAGGGCTCACGCCTCGCCGAAGTCGGGCGGACTGAATCCCGGCTCTGAAGCGGACACCGCCTTTCCGCGAACCGTATAGCGGTCGTGGACGAGGACCCGCCAGGCACGGCGCGCGGATTCGACGAGGATGACGACCACGCAGAGCATGATGACGACTGTCAAGACGACGTTGACCATGCCCAGGGTCCGTTCGGCGGGGACCGCGACCGAGGGGAGGAAATTGTCGAAGATGTTCCGCCAGCCGGCGTAGAGGGTCGTCACGGCCACGAAGGCCAGAGGGACGAGGCTCACCCAAGCGTAGCGGACCTTCCCGGCGTTGACGAGCGCCACCGTGACCACGGCCAGGGCCACGCCCGCGAGGAGCTGGTTGGCCGTGCCGAACATCGGCCAGATGTTGCTGATGTTCCCCGTCCAGATGAAATAGGCCCAGGCGAAGACGACGAAGAGGGTCGCCCCCAGGGACCCCGGCAGCCAGTTGGTCCGCTCCATGGGCTTCCAAACGCGGCCGGCGAATTCCTGGACCAGGAAGCGGGCGATCCGCGTTCCCGCGTCGATCGTCGTCAGGATGAACAGGGCCTCGAACATGATGGCGAAATGGTAGAAGTAGGACATGAGGGTCCGCAGTCCGGGGATGGCCGTGAAGATCTGCGTGAACCCCACGGCCAGGGACACTGCCCCGCCGGGCCGGCCCATGACATTCTCGCCGACCTCGCGGGAGAGCGCGGCGAGGTTCACCGGCGTCATCCTCAGGGCGGCGAACTTCTCAGGGCTCAGGTTGATGGCGAAGTAGTCGGCCGGGAAGAGCGAGCAGGCGGCGACCAGGGCGACGACGCCGACAACCGCCTCGACCAGCATGGCTCCGTAGCCGATCATCCGCGTCTCGGATTCCTTCATGACCATCTTGGGCGTCGTCCCCGAAGAGACCAGGGCGTGGAAGCCGGAGATGGCCCCGCAGGCGATGGTGATGAACAGGAAGGGAAAGAGCTTTCCTGGGATGATCGGCCCGTTGCCGTGGACATACTGCGTGAAGGCGGGCATCTTCAGATGGGGGCGGACGATGAGGACGCCGGCGAGCAAGGCCACGATCGTGCCGATCTTAAGATAGGAACTCAGGTAGTCGCGTGGCGTGAGGAGCAGCCAGACGGGGAGCACGGAGGCGACGAACCCGTAGGCGGCCAGGGCCAGGATGATGCCCTCCCGGGGCAGCGTGAAGATGTGGGCCAGGGAGGAATGGGCGATGGTGTTGCCGAAGATGACGGCGGCGAACACGCCGATGACGCCGATGACGCTGGCCTCGCCGATTTTCCCGGGACGCATCTTGTTCATCCACAGCCCCACGAACAGGGCGATGTGGATGGTCATGGCGATGGTGAAGGTGCCCCAGGCGCTGTCGCGGAGGGCGTTGACCACGGCCAGCCCCAACCCGGACAGGGCGACGATGATGATGACGAGGATGGCCACGGAGGCCACGGCCCCGCCGAGCGGGCTGACCTCCTGCCGGGCGATCTCGGCAAGCGACTTGCCTTTGCGCCGGACCGAGGCGGCCAGGACAAGGAAGTCATGGACGCCGCCGGCCACGACCGAGCCGATGAGCATCCAGAGGAGCCCCGGAGCGAAGCCGAACTGGGCGGCCAGGACCGGCCCGATCAGGGGCCCGGCGCCGGCGATGGCGGCGAAATGGTGGCCGAAAAGGACCCATTTGTTGGTCGGATGGTAGTTCGCGCCGTCGTTCAGGGCGTGGGCCGGAGTTACCCGGCCGTCGTTCAGGGTGAGGACCTTGGCGGCGATGAAAGCGCTGTAATAACGGTAGGCCAGGGCCACCAAGAGCAGCACGCCGATGACGATGGGAGCGGCGTTCATCGAGTCCTCGCGCTCACGCCGCCCTCCCGGGCGGGGCGGCCGTTCTGGGCGCGCCGGAGGACTTGCCCCAGAGCCGGTTCATGACACAGACGAGGGCGAGCCCGCTCCCGACAAAGATCGCGAACAAAACGGCGGCGTAGGTCCATCGCTTGTAGAGGACGTTCCCGACTGTGAACAGCGCCGACCAGATCGTCAGCGACCCCGATACCCACCCAACGAGGGCCACAGGGAAGCTGTCGCTCGTCGACCGGGCCTCGTCCTTGGAGATGCCGGCGGCCTTGCGGACGGGCTCCCATCCGGGGCCGAACGGGCGAACCTTCCTGTAAAACCGGACAAGGGTCTCCGGGTCGGTCTGCGGCCCGAAGAACGCCGTCAGCATCCAGACGATCGTGGTCGCCAGGACGGTCAGGATGAGGGCGTAGTGCGTCGGGACGAAGAGGCCGAATTTCCGGAGGACGAGAAGCAGCACGGAGAAGGCAAAGCTGCTGATCATGGCGTTGACCTCGCACCAGGCATTGACGCGCCACCAGAACCAGCGGACAAGGTACAGCAGCCCCGTTCCGGCCCCGACCTGGAGGATGATGTCGAAGCTGTCCTTGGCCGTCTCCAGGAAGAAGACGAGGCTCCCCGCGCTGAAGAACAGGAGGATGGTCGCCAGCCGCCCCATCAGGACATAATGCTTTTCCGCGGCGTCCCTTTTCAGGAAGCGCCGATAGAAATCATGGACGAGGTAGGACGCCCCCCAGTTGAGATGCGTGAGGTTGGTCGAGGAGTTCGCCGCGATGAGCCCCCCGACCATGAGCCCGATGAATCCGACGGGCAGGAATTTGAGCATAGCCGGAAACGCGATGTCGTGCCCGAGAAGGGCCGGGTTGAGCCGCGGGAAGGCCCTCTGGATATCCGAGAGCTGAGGGAAGACGATAAGCGAGCACAGGCCGGTCAGGATCCAGGGCCAGGGTCGCATGACGTAGTGGGCGACATTGAAAAAGAGGACCGCCCCCAGGGAGTCCTTCTCGGACTTGGAGGCCAGCATGCGCTGGGCGATATAGCTGCCGCCGCCGGGCTCCGAGCCCGGGTACCAGACGGACCACCACTGGACGGCCAGGGGCATGATGAAGATGGCGATGGCCAGGTCCCAATTGCTCCGGAAGTCGGGCAGCATGTTGAGGAAATGCACCCCGTTCGGACCGGTCATGGCCGAGATCTTGGACAGCATGGCGTCCATCCCGCCGACCGCCCGCACCGAGAAATAGGCCGCGGCGATGACGGCCGTCATCTTGATAAAGAACTGGATCATGTCGATGACGAGGACGCCCCACAGGCCCGTGAAGGTGGCAAAGATGACGTTGAGGACGCCGATGAGGAGAAGCGTCTGCCAGCGCTCCAGGTTGAACAGGATGGCGGCGATCTTGCAGGCGGCCAGGTTGACGGTGGCCATGATGATGCAGTTGAAGAGAAAGCCCAGGTAGATGGACCGGAAGCCGCGGACGACGCTGGCCGCCTTTCCCGAGTAGCGCAGTTCGTAGAATTCGAGGTCGGTCATGACCTCGGAGCGCCGCCACATCCTGGCATAGAAGAACACCGTCGCCACCCCGGTTAGGGTGAAGGCCCACCAGACCCAGTTGCCGGCAACACCGTTGCGGCGGACGATGTCGGTGACGAGATTGGGCGTGTCGCTCGAGAAGGTCGTGGCGACCATGGACAGCCCGGCCAGCCACCAGGGCACGGCGCGTCCCGAGACGAAGAACTCGGAAGTGCTTCGGCCCGCCCGCTTGCCGAAGAACAGGGCGGGGATGAAGCAGATGAACAGGGTGGCCAAGACGATGAGCCAGTCGATCACCTGGAGGTGCATGGTCACCGTCCTCTCGCTCGAAGGGACGCAGGGCGCATCTTTCGGCTGTTAAAGGGGATTATTATATAGGGAATTTCCCGTCGAAAGTAAAGGGGGCCTGCGGCCTCTCTTACGGCGTGATGCGGACCATGACGACGCTGTGGCCGGGCGCGACGGCCTTATAGCCCCCCCTGAACGTTCCCATATCTTTGTGCTGCCAGAGGTCCCGAACCCGGGCGCTCAGGCCCGCCGTGTAGCCGATCTCCGGCCACGTCACGGCGATCTCGGCCGGCTTCGTACCGCGGTTGAAGAGGATGACGGCCCGGCTGCCGTCGGCGAGCGGCCGCGACCAGACCTCGAGGTCGCCGTCGCGCCGGACGCGGCTGCCCTGTTTGCCGAGCGGATCCTGGTCGACAGCGATGACCTCCCTGTTGGTCAGGATGTCGCGCGTCTCGACCGACATCGTCCGGAGGTCGTTGCCGGCCATGAGCGGCGCGGCGAGGAGGCACCAGAAGCTGAAGTGCGACCGGTACTCAACATCCGACATGCCGCCGTTGCCGACCTCGAGCATGTCCGGGTCATTCCAGTGCCCGGGCCCGGAGAAGGCCTCGAGCCCGTTCTGGAGGTCGATGATCTGGACGACGCCCAGGCCGCCCCACTCCTTCTTGCCCTCCCAGAAGTCCTGGATGTCGTCGGTCGTCCGCCAGAGGTTGCCGATGTCCTTGGCCCACAGCCACGGCTTGGTGCTCCCCCACTCGCAGATGCTGAAGACGATGGGACGGCCGCTCGCGGCGAGGGCGTCGCGCATCCGGGAATATGCGGCCGCCGAGTTCTGGCCGCCGTTGTTGCACCAGTCGTACTTCAGGTAATCCACGCCCCACTCCGCGTACTGGCGGGCATCCTGGAACTCGTAGCCCCAGCTTCCGGGCCGGCCCGCGCATGTCTTCGTGCCAGCGTCGGAATAGATGCCGAACTTAAGCCCCTTGGAGTGGATGTAGTCGGCCAGGGCCTGGATTCCGGAGGGGAAGGCCCGGGCGTCGGCGATGATGTTGCCTTTGGCGTCGCGGTCGACCTGCCAGCAGTCGTCGATGACCACGTACTGGTAGCCGGCGTCGCGCATGCCGCTCGCGACCATGGCGTCCGCGATCTCGCGGACCGTCTTCTCGTTGTTATCGCAGGCGAACTTGTTCCACGAATTCCAGCCCATGGGCGGAGTCAGGGCCAGGCCGTTCGACAGGGCCCGCGTGTCCACGCGGCTGAAAACGAGGATGAAGGCGGCGGTGCCCAGGAAGACGGCCGCAGTCGTTCGGATCGGGTTCTTTCTCCTCATGGGATATCTCCTCTCGGGGCCGATTATAAAGGAAGGGCGACAGGGTGGCAAGGAGGGCGGATTTCGGGCGCGGAAAACGGCGGAGTATAATGGTTACCCTTTAAGAGGAGAACCCTTTAAGAGGAGAACGGCAGCCGATGAACAAGATATCGAGGGCCGGCCTCGCCGGCCTGATCGCCCTTTTGGCCCTGTCTTCGGCGGGACGGGCCGCCGCGGCCCGAGATGACATCGCGGCGTTCCAGTCGCACAACATCGACCTCGTCCGGGAGTTCCTGGCGGACGCCTCGAAGTCGGGGCCCGGATTTGACGATTACTATTTCGTCCTCATCGGCGATATCCAGAATAGCCCCAAGGATCTCGGGCACCCGGTCTTCAATGCCATCGCCAAGGAAATGAAGGAGGCCGTGGACCCGCAGACCGGGGAGCGCATCTACGACCGGATCCGCTTCATCATCCTCAACGGCGACCTCGTCCACGAGGGCTCGAGCCCGAGGCAATGGGACGCCCTGGGGAAGGCCTTCGAGGGGCAGGGGCCCGATGGGGCCTCCTATCCCTATCTTCGGGCGCTCATCCGTGAGAAGCCGATCATCCCCGTCACCGGCAACCACGAGCTCCTGCGCTTCCGGCCGGAGGTCCCGAACCGCTACACGGACCTCATGGACTCCACGAAGGGACCCGTCTACCTCAAGGACTTCTTCGACTGGGACCGCTGGATCCACAGCCCGTATATCCTTTACTCCGTGCCGGCCGACCTTCCGGAGAACGCCTTTCGCGAGATCCTGGCGAACCTCCGGGACCGCGACGACGCCCGGTACCTGGCCGAGCAGTACGTCGTCAAGAAGGACGGCCGCTATTATCTGAAATTCAACGAGGACCCGCCCCTCGACGAGGCCCGGTACCTGGCCGGCAAGGAGCGCCTCGCCCCCCGGCTCGCGGCTATCTTCCGGAAAGCCGGTTACGGCACGCTCCCGGTCCTCAATTCCGACAACATGTTCTGCTACGCGTTCGAGGCGGGAGGCGTCGTTTACCTGCTCCTGGATTCCATGGCCCGGGGCTGGCACTATCCGAACTTCGCCCGCCTGAAACGGTCCCTCTACGCGGAAAAGGCCGAGCAGCACTTGCTCAACCTCTTCTCCGTCAGCCCCTTCAACGGCCAGTCCGATTTCTATTTCGCGGTCGCCGCGTATGCCCGGGAGCGCGGCCGGACCCTTGTCGTCTCCATGCACAGCCCCCTGTTCAACAGCTCCCGGGCCGTCACCAACCCGGGTGTCGGCTACAACACCTGGCTGGACCTCGGGCTTCCCCAGCCCGGCGGCAAGAAGGGGGCTCCGAGCATCCTCGACGATGCCCTCTTCAGGGACGTCTCCGACGTTTTCGGCTCCTGCATTCACGCCTACGAACACTACACCCTCATCGTGCGCGCGCCGGGAGCGGCCGACCGCATCATCCCCATTACCATCTCCGGCGGCGGGGGCGGACCGCTGCGGGTGAACCTGCACGCCGGGCAGACCGGACCCTGGGTCAACGCCTATAACAAGAAGCTCGAGGACCTGGGCGGCCCCCTGGCTGGGAGGACGGTCGAGATCCGGGACGATGTCGTCGGCGAAGGACATCACTATCTGCTCGTCCACGTTGCCGACGGCCGGGTCGTCGACGCCACGCCCCGCTGGACCGACCCGGAGGATTTCCGCAAGCCGAAATTCAACCCCCATCTAACGCTCGCGGCGGCCTATCTCTCGGCCCCCGGCAGCGCCGCGGCGTCCCTGGATTTCTCCCTGGGCGACTGGGGGATGAACCGACTCAACGGATATCTGACCTTCCTCAACTGGCGGCCCTCCGTGAGCCTCGGCATCGTGAGCTACGACGCCTGGAACACAAGTCCCGAGGCCCGGGTCAACGCCGCCGTCATCGGGGTCTCGCCGCTGACGGTCGACTTCCACCTGCCCGGCTCCAACCTCATCAGCTTCCCCCTCCTTGGCTTCGAGGCCTGGCTCGGAGGGGGAGGCCGGCGCAGCTATTTCCTGACGAACGGGGTGGAAGCGCCGCTCGTGTACGACATCTTCGGGGTGGTCCGCGATCTGGATTTCGCCGTCAAGGCTTACACGCCGCTCCACCTGGGGGGCAGTTCGGACCCGGAGTTCGGGCGTCGGACGAAGATCGGCTTCTCGGTCGGCTACCGTTTCCGGCTCTAAGTCCGGTCGGGCTCGTCGCGGCTTTCCTTCAGCCGGGCGTAGACGGCGGACCCGCCGCCCTCCTCGTCCCGCGCGCGCACCTCGAACAGCCCGGGCTGGCTCTTGATGAGCTGGGAGAGCTGCTTGAAGCCGTAGGTGCGGGGGTCGAACCCGGGGTCGAGCTGGCGGAGATAGAAGCCGAGCTCCCCGAGGTTGGCCCAGCCGTCCTCGTGCACGGCCATATCAAAGGCACCCTTAAGCAGGGGGACGGGGTCGTATCGGCCGCTCCGGTCGTCCTTTTCCTCGACCGGCTCCCGCTCCTCGTGCGAGTCCTTGCCGCCGCCCTTGCGGGCCGTCCCGCTCCGTTCGCGGCGCCGGGTTTCGCGGCCCCGCGGCACGAGGTTCTCTGTGTAGATGAAGACGTTGCAGCCGTTGACGAAGGCCTTGGGCGTCGAGCGCTTGCCGATCCCCATGACGAAGAAGCCCATCTCGCGGATGCGCGTCGCCAGCCGCGTGTAGTCGCTGTCGCTCGAAACGATGCAAAAGCCGCCCACGAGGTGGCTGTGGAGGATGTCCATGGCGTCGATGATCATGGCGCTGTCGGTGGCGTTCTTGCCGATCGTGTAGCGGAACTGCTGGATGGGCTGGATGGCGCTGTCGTGAAGGGCGGCCTTCCAGCCGGACATGCTCGTCGTCGTCCAGTCGCCGTAGATGCGGCGGATGGTCACCAGGCCGTACTTCCCGGCCTCGGCCAGGATCTGGTTGACCAGCGACGGCTGGGCGTTGTCGCCGTCGATGAGGAGGGCAATCTTGCGCGTCTCTTCCCCGATGAAATTTTCGACCATGGCTCGGTCCTTTCGTTCATCCCGTCGGAATTCCGGTCCCCAGTGTATCCCAACTGCCGCGGATGTTCAACCGGGCGCCGGCCGGGCCTCCCGGGCGGCCCGTTCAGGCAATCAACTGGAGCCCCTCCCGCTCGCCGAGCAGGATCAGGATGTCCCCGCCCTGGAGGGCGAAATCGGGGCTGGGGTTGAAGATCATTTCTCCCTTGCGCCGGACGGCGACGACGATGGCGTCGAACCGCTCGCGAAACCCCGCCTCGCGGATGACCTTGCCGTTGAGGTCGGACCGCTCGCCGATCACGCGCTCCTCCAGGGAAAGCGAGTACTTGGGCGAGCTCAGCAGGAAGTCCATGAAATCGACGACGTTCGGCTTCTGGACCATGCGCACGATCCGGTGCGACGAGAGCTCGTAGGGCGAGACGACGCGCGTCGCCCCGGCCTTCAGCAACTTGCTCTCGTTCGCGGCGTCGAGCGCCCGGCTGATGATGACGAGGGCGGGATTGAGGTCCCGGGCCGTCAGGACGGCCAGAATGTTGTCGGCGTCGTCGGACAGCAGGGAGATGAAGACGCGGGCTTTTTCGATGCCAGCCGCCTTGAGGACCTCCTCGTCGGCGGCCGAGGCGTTCAGGACCGCATAATTCCGCTCTTCGGCCAGGGCGAACCTGGGCCCCGCATTATCGATGACGATGAAATCGACGCCGGCCGTCCAGAGTTCCCGGCAGACGACCTCTCCCATCCGCCCGAAGCCGGCGACGACGACGTGGCCCTTCATGCGGGACATGTTCTTTTCCATCTTCCGTCTCCCCAGGATCTTCCGGATCCGCCCTTCCATCGTGTTCTCGATGATCGTGTTCAGGAAATAGAAGACCAGGCCCAACCCCGTGATGATCAGGACCATGGTGAAGATCTTTCCCGCCGCGTCGAGCGGGAAGACCTCGCGGTAGCCGACCGTCGTCACGGAGATGACGGTCATGTAGAGGGCATCGAGCGCGGAGCTGTGCGCGATGAGGACGTAGCCGGCCGTGCCGACGGCGACGACGGCGAGGAGCAGCAGGCCGAGCGTCACGAGCCGCGCTTTGCCGCCGATGGTCCTCATGCCTCCCCGTCCTCCGGACGACCGCTTTCTTTATAGCAGATCGAGCCGGCCTTGGCAATCGCCGCCCGCGCCCGGGGGATTGAATTTCGCCCCGAAAAGATGAAGGCTGTCGTCGAGGTGGCCGCATGAAAACGCTGCCGCGGGACCGCTTCGTTCGAGTACGAAAAGGACCCCTGTGACCTCCCCTGCCTGGTCTCGCCGAGTCGGTCGGGTACGTGCGGGGAGTCCTGGCCGCGCTCTGAAAACCGCCGCCCCGCCCGCTCCGCGGGAAAGCCGCTCAGTCCAGAACGAAAGCGAACACCACGACCAGGATCAGAAAGACGATGATCTTGATGAAAGTCCACACAGCCGCCTCCACTCTCTATCGGCCGGAAGGCGCCTCCCGGCGCCTACTCGCAGAAGATGCGGATCTTGTCCTGGCCCTCGACGTCGACCGTCAGGTCGTTGAGCTCCGAGATGAGGCCCTCGAACTCCTCGGGCGTGAATTTCGTCCAGTCCAAGGCGATGCCTTTTTCCCTCAGGGCCTCGCTGACCCGGGACTGGACATCCTTGGGGACGAAGGCGGCCCACCTGAGGCCGGCCCGGATGAGCCCCAGGGGGACGCGGATGTTGACCCTGTCCCGCCGCTCGCTTGCCGGGCCCGGATCCACGATGATCTTCAGGTATTTCACCTTGCCGGAGCCGGCTTCCGCGGTCCTCGGGGCCGCGTCGTGCTCGGTCTCAGAAAGGGCGTCCAGCAGCTTCTCCGCCTCCTCGGCGCTGATCCGGCCCGCCGCCAGCATGTCCAGGATTCTTTTCCGTTCCTCGCTCATATCGGTCTCCTTCATTGGAAGTCGATCAAAAACCGTTCGCCGGCCCGCCCGAGCTCGATATGAAGGCCGGACAGGTTGAACAGAGTCGATATCAGCAGCGGGTAGACGGCCAGGATCGGCCCGCCGCATCCCGACGGCCAGGCGAAGAGCGCCGCCAGGAGCACGAGCGGAAGGCAGACGAGCATCACGGCGGCGAGAAGGAGCCAGACGATGAGGACCGGAAGCCACAGCCGGAAAGGCCTCCTCTCCCTTTCCCCGATGTCCAGCCTCAATAAGACCGGCAGCATACTCATACGCTCCTGAGCCTTTTCAGGGCCTCTTCGACGGTGATCTCTCCCTTCTCGAGTTCATCTAGGACCTCGACGCGCCCCAAAGGCGGATTGACGTCCACGAAATTGAGCTTGCCGGCGATGTGGGTGAGCCGGTTCTTGACCGTGGGATAGCTGATTCCGAACAGGAACTCCATCTCCTTAATGGAGCCGTGACTGCGGACGAAGGCCGCGACGAAGACCTGCTCCTCGGCGGTCAACCGGGCCAGGGGCGGAAGGTCGAAGCTTCCCTCGACGGCGATCCCCTTGTCCGTGAGCCGGACGCGCTCGATGACCAACGGCAGGCCGCCCGTGAGCCTTGTCAACTCACTCCAGTCCATGCTCATTTCTCGACCTCGCCTTAATTATCACAATAAATATAATAAAATTCATTTATTTTGTCAAGTATAATATTAATTTATTTAATTATTTTTTTATTATTATTTTAATTAATGAGTTATCGAGCCCTTTTTCCCGGCGACAAGTCGTGCATTTAGAATGCCCCTCCGCCCGTATGAACTCCGGCCGGGTTATCAGCGCGGAGGCCAGATTCCCGAGAAGGCGCCTGGAGGCAGACAGCGCCGGGCGGCAGGATAAAAAATGGCGGGGTCCTCAGGCGGCCCCGCCCCGATGGGAGGTGGAAAAGAAGAGAAAAGCCTTATCGGAAAGGCTTCTTTCCGCTTGCCTATTCTCTTTCCAGTCTATTAGACAACGGCCGGGCGCGCACCTTTGCGGCCGGGCCTCTCTTTTGCCCCGCAAATTCCGGTTTGACATCGGCCCCGGGCTCGAATATATTCACGTCCCGGGCAGAATTTCCCATGAAGATCCGCTTTTTCCCGAAGGACCAGAAATTCTTCAAGCTCTTCCGCCAGGACGCGGCCAACCTGAAGGCCGGCGTCCAGGCCCTCCAGGACCTCGTGGACAAGTACGAAGACGTCGAAAACAAGTACCTGCACATTAAGGACATCGAGCACCAGGGCGATATGATCACCCACGAGATCTTCACCAAGCTCCGCGAGACGTTCATCACGCCTCTCGACCGGGAGGACATCCACGGCCTGGCCAGCGGGCTCGACGACGTCCTCGACTGCATCGAGGGCGTGGCCAGCCGGATGAGCTATTTCCGGATCCAGAAGCCCACGCCCGAAATCAGGGAGCTCGTCGACATCATCAGCCAGGCCGTCTTCCAGATCTCGGCGGCGCTCGACAACCTCGAATCCCTCGGCCGCGTCGACGCCTTCTGCAAGCAGATCAACCTCCTCGAGTATGAGGCGGACGTCGTCTGCCGGGAGGCCATCGCCGACCTGTTCGAAAAGACCCAGCGGGTCGAGCAGCTCAAGGACCTCATCAAGCTCAAGGAGATTTACGGCCGGCTCGAGATCGCCGCCGACCGCTGCGAGGACGTGGCGAACATCATCGAAGGGATCATCGTCAAGTCCAGCTGATTTTCATGCCCGGCGCCAGCGTCATCTTCGTCCTCTTCGTCATCCTCGTCGCCCTCGCTTTCGACTTCACCAACGGCATGCACGACGCCGCCAACTCGATCGCCACCGTCGTCTCGACCCAGGTCCTGACGCCGCGGCAGGCCGTCGTCTGGGCCGCCTTCTTCAATTTCGTCGCCTTTCTCATCTTCGGGACGGCCGTGGCCCGCACCATCGGCGCCGGGATGATCGACATCTCCGTCGTGACGCCCTACGTCGTTTTCGCGGGCCTGCTCGGGGCCATCGGCTGGAACCTCTTCACCTGGCTCCTCGGTCTGCCGACGAGCTCGTCCCACTCCCTCATCGGCGGCTACGCGGGCGCTGCGATCGTCAAGGCCGGGCCGGCGGTCATCATCGCCAGCGGCTGGGTCAAGACAGTCGTCTTCATCTTCCTGGCGCCGCTGCTCGGCATGGTCCTCGGCGTCCTGTTCATCTGGCTGACCGTCCGCGCCGTACAGAAGAGCCACCCGGCCCGGATCAACCGCCGCTTCCGCCATCTCCAGCTTTTCTCCGCCGGCCTCTACAGCCTCGGCCACGGCGGCAACGACGCCCAGAAGACCATGGGGATCATCGCCAGCCTCGTGTTCGCGGCCGGCTGGGTCAAGGAGTTCCACATCTCGCTCTGGATCGTCCTCTGCGCTCACGCCTCCATCGCCCTCGGCACGCTGTCGGGAGGCTGGCGTATCGTCAAGACGATGGGCCAGAAGATCACCAAGCTCCGCCCCATCGACGGCTTTTGCGCCGAGACGGCCAGCGCCATGAGCATCTTCCTGGCGACCCACCTGGGGGTCCCCGTCAGCACGACCCATGTCATCACCGGGGCCATCTCGGGCGTCGGCGCGACCAAGCGCCTGTCCGCCGTCCGCTGGGGGGTCACGCTCAGGATCGTCTGGGCCTGGATCTTCACCATCCCCGGCGCAGGCTTCATCGGCGGCACCTTCTATCTCCTCTTCCGCGCGCTCGCCGGGAAGTCCATCTGATCCGGGACCCATTTCCCGGCGCCGGCTGCCCGGACGCAAATTGACACCCCCGAAGGCTTTGAGCTACATTCGGGGCGCGATGCGAACCTCTGCCGCCGTCCTCCTCGTCCTCGGACTCCTGGCTCCGCTCCCCGGCCCCGCCGCCGGCCGCGCAGACCTCTCCGCTCTTCTCCCGCACGAGATCGCCGGCCTGAGACCGAGGGGAAGCGATAGGCTGTTCACGCGGGAAACGCTCGACCGGTACCTGGACGGCGGCGCCGAGGCGTGCCTCGCCTTCTGCTTCCGCCGCCTGCTCGTCCGCACCTATGCGGACCCGGCAGGCCAAGCGGTCCTCACCGCCGAGGTCTACGACATGTCGGTCCCGGCGGACGCCTTCGGCTTTTTCTCGACCGACAAGGACGGAGAAGAAGCCGGGATCGGCCGGGAGGGGATCTACGGCGGAGGTATCCTGCGTTTCTGGAAAGGTCGCTACTGCATCAAGGTCCGCGCCGGAGAGGAGACGGGAGAGAACCGGCAGGCCGTCCTCGGGCTTGGTGCCCGGATCTCGGCCGCGATCCCGGACGACGAAGGCCGGCCGGCCCTCGTTGCCTGTCTCCCCGCGGAAGGCCTGAACGCGAGAACCGTCCGCTATTTCCACAGGCAGGTTTCGCTCGACCCCGTCTATTATTTGGCCGACGAAAACGCGCTCCTCCTGAACGAAAGGACCGAGGCGGCGCTCGGCCAATACCCGCGGGAGCGGGGAGAGGCGACGCTTCTCGTCTGCCGCTACCCGGCGCCCGGCGAAGCCCGGCGCGCCTACCTGAAGCTCAGCCGCAATTATTTCGCCCTCCGGGCAGATCCCGCCGGGCCGGAGGTCGTCGTGGAGATCGAACCCGGAACCTTCGCCGGCGCCCTGAGGACGGGGCCGTTCCTAATCCTTGTCTTGGAGTCGCCCGCCCGAAGAGACTGCGAATCCCTCCTTCGGGCCGCGGAAACCGCAACCCTCAAGGCTTTCGGTTCCGAAGGCACGGCGCCGCGCGCGGTCCGCTGAGGGACGGATCCGGCCGCGGCGCAGGGCAGAGCCCGCCGGTCAGCGGCGTTTCTGGGGCGCGGTCCCGTCGTCGCAGGGCTCGTCGCCCTCGTGGTCACGGACCATCTCCGGGTTGGGAACGGAGGTGCAGAACGGAAGGGGCTCCATCTCTTTATGGCAGCAGAGAGGAACGCGGCGTCCCTTCGGCACTGCGACTTGCCGGTGGCAGACCGAGCATACGTAGGTCACTTCGTTCATGTCCCTCTCCTCTTTGTCCGCGGGATTCCTCGAAAGACAGATTTTATCACCGAGCGGCCGCCCGTTCAAGGGCGCGCCGGAAGCGCCAGCATTTGACGACGGCGGACGCCTGTGGTAGTGAGTGGTAGTGGAGGGACGTGCGCCCGGCGACGCAGAGAGGCGTGCGGAGAGGATCACGAGGCTGTTCATGCGGTTCCACGGAGGACGGCGGCGGCTCTGCCTGGCGGGGATCGTTTCGGCGGCTGTCCTCCTGTCGGGCGGCTGCCGTCGGAGCGAGCCCAAGCCGGTTCTGGCGTGCGCGCTCGTCGAGTTGCGCCCGGACATAAGGTCCAACTACTACGACGCCGTGGTCCGGGTCGAGAGCGTGGACCCCGGGAACGCCGTCAAGGACCGGTTCCAGGCCGTCACCCCGACATCCGCGTTCAACCTCTCCTCGCTCAAGTTCACCGTGGACGGAACGGACCCCGCCCAGCTGGAGCCCGGCGACACCTTCATCATCCCGCTCCGGCGCCCCGACTGGAGGTTCACCCTCACGTCGGGCGGCTCGAATTCCTGCTCCCAGTCGTTCTGGGAACTTCTTCCGCCCGGAGACCGCTGGCATCCGACAAAGACCGAGGCCATGGACGTCGCCCGGAACATCGAGGTCGTCAACGACCGCGGTCTGGACAAGCCTGCCCTGATCTCGCTTCCCGACGACTGGCAGCTTGCGCAGGAGAAGCAGCCGGACAGCGACGACCCGATCGGCCTGCTCGTGTATCAGCAAGTGCGTGGCGACCGGACCGTGGCCCAAGTCGAGATCCAGTATTCCCCCCTCACTCCAGAGGACCAGGAACAGATCGCTGCCGGCTCCGTGGCCGATTTCCTGTCGACGTGGTCGGAATGCGTCAAGAAGGTGGGCCGCCCGGCGGTCATCGCCGGTCACGCCGCGGTCGCGTGCGACCTGGAAGGAGTCGGCCAGTTTGGCTGGACCTACCGGTATTTTTATTCAAGCTCCGGCCTGATCATCGGGGTCGACGTCCAGAGCGACCCGCGGGAGCTCGGCCGGACGTCTGAAGAAAAAGAGCAGGAGCGGAGGACCCACGATGTCTTTCTGCGGTACGCGTACGGGCCGGTGGGCCCGGAGCGATGGCAGGTCATGATCGAGATCCGGATGGACCGGACCGGCACCCTGCACAAGAGGTCCACCGCAGGCGAGATCGTGCAGAAGGATTTCACGATCAGCGACGCGGAGTTCGCGGCCGTCGGGAGATCCCTCGCGGACAACCGGTTCGACGATCTGGGTTCCCGGTCGGGCGGCAGCGGATTCACCTCGTTCATTTCGGTCCGGCGCGACCTCCGGACCAAGACCGTCACCATGGAGAGCTACCGAGATGTCCATTACGAGAACATCGCGAGAATCGTCCTCAGGATCGTTCTTCCCAAGGTCGGAGAGAGCGGGATGCAGCCGTCCGGCCGGTGATCGGCGCCGCCCGGCGGCGGCTCTCGCGGCGGCCGCGCTGGGTCTCCTTATCGGCGCCGGAACCTTCGGCATGGGAGCGCGCCAAGATGACGAGAAGGTCGGCTGGACCGGCCCGAAACGGGCCGTCGTCCCCGTGAACCAGGTCGTGACGCCCGCCGGCCGGCTCGTGCCGCTCCCCGGCCTCCGTCCCCAGGCCCTCGCCCTCTCCCCCGACGGCCGCCTGCTCGCCGTCTCGGGCAAGACGAACGAGGTCGTGATTCTCGACGCCGGGGGCGGGAGAATCCGGCAGACTGTCAGCCTGCCTTCGGAAGACGCGACGACGCCGGAGCCCCAGGCGCCGTCCGCCAGCGTCCTCGAGCCGGACACCAAGGGCCAGCTGAGCTACACCGGGCTCGCCTTCTCCAAGGACGGCCGCCGCCTGTATCTCAGCAACGTCAACGGCAGCATCAAGGTCTTCTCGGTCGGGCCCGACGATGACGTCTGGCCCTCGCACTCGATCCCTCTCCCGTCCGCCGCCGCCCCGCGGCGCAATGAAGAGATCCCCGCCGGCCTTGCCGTCTCGGAAGACGGGCGGCGCCTTTATGTCTGCGGCAATCTCTCGAACCGGCTCTTCGAAATCGATCCCGACACCGGCCGGATCCTGCGGACGATCGACGTCGGCGCCGCGCCCTACGACGTCGTTCTCGCCGGCCGCAAGGCCTACGTGAGCAACTGGGGCGGGCGCCGCCCGGGCCCCGGCGACCTCACCGGGCCGGCGGGCCGCGGCACGGAGGTCCGGGTGGACCCGGTCCGCCGCATTGCGTGCGACGGCTCCGTGAGCGTTGTCGACATCGGGACAGGCGCCGTGACCCGGGAGATCCCCGCCGGGCTCCACTCTTCGGGTCTGGCCCTCTCTCCGGACGGCCGCTACCTCGCCTGCGCGAACGCCGCCGCCGACACGGTCACGGTCATCGACACTCATACCGACGCCGTGGCCGAGACGATATGGGCCAAGGCGAGCCCCGCCGACCTTTTCGGGGCCTCGCCCAACGCGCTCGCCTTCGCTCCCGACGGCAAGACGCTCTACGCCGCCAACGGGACGCAAAACGCTGTGGCCGTCATCCGTTTCAGCCCCGAGGGCCGCAGGTCGCAATTCCTCGGCCTAATCCCGACGGGCTGGTTTCCCGGCGCGATCCTCTTCGACGCGCAGCGGAACCTGCTGTGCGTGGCCAATATCAAGGGCCTTCCTACAAGGCGCGCCCGAGACCGGATGACGGGAGGCGTGGGCTTCAACTCTCACCAGTACTCCGGATCCGTCTCCCTCATCCCGGTTCCAAAACCGAAGCAGCTCAAGGAGATGACGGCTGCGGTCTACGCGAACGACCGCCGCGACCGGATCGCAGAGGCCCTCGCCGAACCCCGACCCAACCAGCCGGCCCGGCCCGTTCCCGAGAGGATTGGCGAGCCCAGCATGCTCAAGCATGTCGTCTACGTCATCAAGGAAAACCGGACCTATGACCAGGTCCTGGGGGACATTCCCGAGGGAAACGGCGACCTGAGCCTGGTCCTCTTCGGCGAGCATGTGACCCCCAACCAGCACAAGATCGTCCGGGAATTCGCGCTGCTCGACAACACCTCCTGCAGCGCCATCCTGAGCGCTGACGGCCACCAATGGTCGACCACCGCCTTCGGAACCGACTACCTGGAGAAGTCCTTCGCCGGCTGGCCCCGGAGCTACCCCGACGGCATGGGGTCCGACGAGGTCGACGCGCTGGCCTACGCCCCGAGCGGGTTCCTCTGGGACAACGCCCTCCGCCACGGCGTCTCGCTCTGGAACTTCGGCGAGTTCATGATGCATGAATGCGGCTGGAAGGACCGGTCCCGCGGCGGCGAGCCGGGGTGGAAGGACTACTGGAACGAGTTCCGCAACGGCGGGGGCGAGGTCGTGATCCGGAGCATCCCGGGGATCGAGACCATCGCGCCTTTTTCGCCCCAGGACACGGTCGGCTGGAACCTGGCCGTCCCGGACGTCTGGCGGGCGCGGTACATCGTGAACCAGGTTGCGGCCTGGGACCGCGAAGGCCAGATGCCGCAGCTCATCCTGATCTGCCTGCCTGACGACCACACCAGCGGAACGAAGGAGGGCATGCCCACTCCGGCGGCGAGCGTCGCCGACAACGACCTGGCCTTCGGGCGGATCGTCGAGGCTTTCAGCCACAGCCGCTTCTGGAAGGACACGGTCATCTTCGCCATCGAGGACGACCCACAGAACGGCTTCGACCACGTCAGCGGCTACCGGACCACGGCCTACTGCGTCAGCCCCTACACGAAGCGCGGCGCCGTGGTCTCCGCGCAGTACAACACGACGAGCCTCGTCCGGACGATCGAACAGATTCTGGGGCTGCCGCCGATGAACCAGTTCGACGCCTCGGCGACGCCCATGTTCGAGTGCTTCACGGCGACGCCGAATTTCCGGCCCTTCGAGGCCGTCCTCAACATCATCCCGCTGAGCGAGATGAACCCGCCGGCGAAGACGGTCAAGGACCCCGTCCTGCGCCGGGACGCGGCCCTCTCGGCCCGCCTGAATTTCCGCACGGCCGACGCCTGCCCCGAGGATGCGCTCAACCGCATCCTCTGGCACGCCGTCAAGGGCAGCGCCGCGCCCTATCCGTTATGGGCTGTGACATGGGTCCCGGACCGGGACGGCGATTGACGGCCCCGGCCCGTCCTTGATATGATCGGCCTCCATGGCCTCAGGCCCCATCTTCTGGCTCGAGCGCATGAAGACGCCCTACCTCGCCTTCCACGACGACGATGACAACGCCGTGCCCTGGTGCCAGGGCATCGGTTTCTTCGACCGTTCCCTGCTCGGAAAACCGGAGCCCGAGTGGATATCCAAGGGCATGCCGTACCTCGAGCGGGGCCGACGCGACATCGATGTTCTGTTCAAGAAGCCCGGAGAAAAGATATCCGGGGCGCAGAAAAGATGAGCTCGCGCGGCCGTTTTCCGGGCCGGCCGGAGTTGTGAAATCCTGCCCCGTGATGAGACGGGCGAAGGGAGATGAACATGTCCATTCCGATCTACCAGGTCGACGCGTTCACCGCGAAGCCCTTCCGGGGCAACCCGGCAGGCGTCTGCCTGCTCAAGGCTCCCGCCGACCCGGACTGGATGCAGAATGTGGCCGCCGAGATGAACCTGGCGGAGACGGCCTTCCCCCTCCCCGAGAAAAGCGGCTTCCGGCTGCGCTGGTTCACGCCCAAGCTCGAGGTCCGGCTGTGCGGGCATGCAACGCTGGCCACGGCCCACATCCTCTGGGAGGAAGGCCTTCTCGGCCCGGGTGACGAGGCCCGCTTCCAGACTCTGAGCGGTCTGCTGACGGCGCGCCTGGATGGCGATTGGATCGAGCTCAACTTCCCCTCGCGGCCCGTCCGCCCCGAGCCCCCCGAGTGGACCGACGCGGCGGTGGGCGCGCTGGGCATCAAGCCGTCGTTCGTCGGCATGAGCGCCGAAGATCTCTTGATCGAGGCAGCGGACGAGGCCGCCGTCCGGTCGCTCGAGCCGGACTTCGCCGCGCTCCGGCCCCTTCCCGTCCGCGGGATCATCGTCACGAGCCGCTCAGCCGACCCGGAATTCGATTTCATCTCGCGCTTTTTTGCCCCCGCCGTCGGCGTCTCCGAAGACCCGGTGACCGGCTCGTCCCACTGCGCCCTAGCGCCGTTCTGGGCGCAGCGGTTGGGCAAGGCCTCGATGACCGCGTTCCAGGCGTCCTCGCGCGGCGGCATCCTCAAGGTCCGCCTGGACGGGGACCGCGTCCGGATCGCCGGCCGCGCCGTGACCGTCATCCGCGGCGAGCTTGCGGCCTGAAGAGCGGGGCGCAGGAGCGCCCGCCTCCGCTGCGGGTGGGCAGGGATTGGCGTCGTGTTACCCTTCCGCTCATTCAGAGGCCGGAAGGCCTTGACTATGGGCCGTCCCGAACCGGAGCGGGTGTATATTGCACTTTGCACGATTGTACGCTATGCTGGAGGCACGGGAGGGGAAGGCAGATGGCTTCACAAAAAGACGCTCAGGCAGGCAGCCCGTCGCTCCGCATCCTGGTCGTCGACGACGAGCTCAACATCCGCAAGACGCTCGCGCTCTGCCTCGAGACCGAAGGTCACTCCGTCACCGCGGTCAGCAATTTCCGGGACGGCCTGACCGAAGCCGCCCGGAAATCGTTCGACCTGGCCTTCGTCGACCTCCGCCTGGGAGCCGAGGACGGTCTCGAACTCATCCCGGCCCTGCTGGCCGCGGCGCCGTGGCTGAAGGTCATCGTCGTCACGGCCTACGCGTCCATCGACTCCGCCGTCGAGGCCATGAGGCGCGGCGCCACCGACTACATCCCGAAGCCATTCACTCCGGCCCAGATCAGCCTCGCCGTCCGGAAAGTGTTCGAGGTCCGGACCCTCGAACAGAAGGTGGCCGCCCTGCAGGAGGACCTGGGACGCCAGCACCCCGAGATCGACTTCTCGAGCTCGAACCCCCGCATGCAGAGGGCCGTGAGCCTGGCCCGCGAGGCCGCCGCCTCCGAAGCCACGCTGCTTCTCCGCGGCGAAAGCGGCACGGGAAAGACGGCCATCGCCCGGGCGATCCATTCCTGGAGCGGCCGGGCGGGCCGGGCCTTCGGCCTGATCTCCTGCCCCTCGTTCCCCGCCGACCTGCTGGAAAGCGAGCTCTTCGGCCACGTGAAGGGCGCCTTCACCGGCGCCGTGCGGGACAACGCGGGCCGGATAGCGGCCACCGACGGCGGGACACTTCTCCTTGACGAGATCGGCGACCTGCCGCTCCCGCTCCAGCCGAAGCTCCTGCGTTTCGTCCAGGACCGGGAGTACGAGCGCGTCGGCGATTCCCTCACCCGCCGGGCGGACGTCCGTCTCATCGCGGCCACGAACGCGAACCTGGAGGAAGCGGTCCGTAACGGGCGCTTCCGGGAGGACCTGTATTACCGTCTCAATGTCATCCCGATCGAGATCCCGCCCCTTCGCGAGCGTCCGGAAGACCTGCCGGCGCTGGCGACCAAGCTTCTGGCGTTTCACGGCCGGAACAACCACCGGTCTTTTCTCGAATTCACGCCCGAGGCGCTCCGGGCGCTCGAAAGCTACGGCTGGCCCGGGAACCTCCGCGAGCTGAGCAACGCGATCGAACGCGCCGCCATCCTGTGCCGGGCCGACCGCGTCGGCCTCGAGAGCCTCCCCGCCTACCTCCAGCCCCGTGACCAGGATATCAAGATCGGCGACCCTGTCACGATCGAAAAGATCGAAGAGCGGCACATCCGCCGGGTCCTGGCGAACGCCAAGTCCCTCCAGGAAGCGGCGTCCATTCTCGGCATCGACCAGGCAACCCTCTGGCGGCGCCGCAAGAAATACGGCATCTGAAGCCCCCGGTTGCCGTCCAGCCGGGCCCGAGGCTTCACATTGCAAATTTCAACCCCCCCTGGCCCCGCGCTTGCAAAATGCCAGGAATGTAGCCCGCTTCCGGAGGTTGCTGTTTTATTATCAATGAGATACGAGCGGACGAAAGTGGCATGCTCCTTGCTATAAAAAGGGGGAAGGATAGCTATAATGTTAGGCCTGCGTCATAAGATCTCCCTCGGATTCGCCGGTCTGTCCGTCATCATCGCCATCATCGGCATCCAGAGCATCGTGAACCTCTCCCGGCTCGGGGGCGCTATCGACGTGATCCTCAGGGAGAACTACCTGAGCGTCATCGCCTGCGAACAGATGAAGGACGCACTGGAGCGCATCGACAGCGGCCTGCTCTTCGACCTGATCGGAGAAACCGGCCAGGCGCGAGAGATCATCGGGAAAAACGAAGCCCGGTTCGAAAAAGCCCTCCAGGACGAGCTGAGCAACATCACCCTCCCCGGCGAAGGCGAAAAGGCGGCCAGGATCCGGGATCTCTACCGGCAGTACAATGCCCGTATCCAGGAGGTCGAGGACACGCGGCGGACGGCCGCAGTTCGCCGCGAAGCGTATTTCAGCCTCGTCCTTCCTGTTTTCAACGACATCCGGGGCACGACCGACGCCATTCTCCAGATGAACCAGGAGAACATGAGCGAAGCCAACGACCGCGCCCGGGAGAGGGCCGCCGCGGCGCGAAGCCAGATGTACGTCCTCCTTCTCGCCGGAACCGCCGCCGCCGCCGGCTTCGTGGTCTTCTCCAGGAGATGGGTCCTGCGTCCCGTCCATCGGCTGATCGGGTATACGGACGAGATCCGGCGCGGAAACCTCGACCTCGTCGTCCCCGTGACCTCGCGGGACGAGATCGGGCAGCTGTCCGAAGCCTTCAACGTCATGGCCGCCGGGCTCCGGGAATTCCGTCGCACCGACCAGGCCCGGCTCATCCGCGTCCAGCGCGCGACACAGCAGGCTTTCGACAGCCTTCCCGACGTCGTCGCCGTCCTCGATACCGACGGAAAGGTCGAGGTCGCCACCGAGTCCGCACGGAGTGTTTTCGGGCTGAAGCCGGGCGTCTCGGTTTTCGACCTGCCGTTCGATTGGCTGGGCGGGCTTTTCCGCAAGGCCCTCGCCGACGGCCGGAGCGCAGCCCCGGAGGGCCGGAAATCCATCCAGCAGTTCGTCGGGAGCGAGGAAAGATATTATCGTCCAGAAGCCGCGCCGATCCTGGACAACGACCGCTCGACGACGGGTGTCATCCTCGTCCTCAAGGACGTCACTCAGATCCAGCAGCAGGACGAGATCAAGAGCGGCGTCATCCGGACCGTCTCCCATCAGCTGAACACCCCCTTGACCTCGGTGCGCATGGCGATCCACCTCCTCCTGGAAGAAAAAATCGGGGCGCTGAACGAGAAGCAGGCCGAACTCCTGGTGACCGCCCGGGAGGACAGCGACCGGCTGCACGAGATCCTCAACGGCCTCCTCGACATCAGCCGCCTGGAATCGGGCAAGGTCCCGATGGATTTCCGACCGGTTTCCCCGCAGGCGCTCGTCGCCGACGCGGCCGAGCCCTTCCGCCGGGCCGCCCAGGACCTCGGGGTGGCCCTCGACGTCGCCATAGCTCCCGGCCTGCCCGATGTCTGGGTGGATACTTCCCGGATCGGCCACGTCTTCAGCAACCTTTTTTCGAACGCGTTCAAGCATACGCCGCCGGGCGGCCGGATCACCCTGAGCGCCGAAGCCGCCGGGGTTTCGGTCCGCTTCCTCGTCTCCGACACGGGGCCCGGAATCCCCGCCCCCTTCCTGCCCCGCATCTTCGAGCCCTTCTTCCGCGTCCCTGGCGGCGGGAACGAAACAGGGGCCGGCCTGGGGCTGGCCATCGTCAAGGAGATCGTGGAGGCCCACGGCGGCCGTGTCGGCGTGGAGAGCGAGGAGGGGAAGGGATCGACCTTCTGCTTCACCCTCCGGCGAGCGGACATTCCACTGAAAGGCGGGGCTGCGGCATGACCGATCTTCTCCTGATCTGCGTCACGATTCTGTTCTTCGGACTCTGCGTCCTCTACGCGCGGGCCTGCGAGAAGCTGTAGCCATGAGCGCTTTCGTCGGTCTGGTCGTCGGACTCCTGCTCATTTTCTATCTCCTGGCCAGCGTCCTCAAACCGGAGAAGTTCTGAAGCGGTGACCCATGCATTGGACCGGTTGGCTCGAGCTTGCCCTCTTCATGGGTGTCCTGTTCCTTATCACCAAGCCCCTCGGTCTCTATCTCGTGCGGGTCCTCGAGTCCGAAGGAAAGATCCCGCTGGGCCGCACCCTCAAGCCCGTCGAGTGCCTGATCTACAGGATCCTCGGCGTCGACCCCGGGGCCGAGCAGGACTGGCGGAGCTATGCCCGGTCCCTCCTCCTGTTCAGCCTGGCCGGCCTGCTCTTCACCTATGCCGTCCTCAGGCTCCAGCACCTTCTTCCTCTAAATCCACAGAGGTTCGGAGCGGTGCGTCCCGACCTCGCGTTCAACACGGCGGCCAGCTTTGCGACGAACACGAACTGGCAGAACTATGCGGGGGAGTCGTCGCTGTCCTACTTTTCCCAGATGGTCGGGCTCGTTTTCCACCATTTCGCTTCGGCGGCCGCAGGCATCGCCGCGGCGGCGGCCCTCGTCCGCGGCCTCGCCCGCCATTCGGCGAAGAGCATAGGCAACTTCTGGGTGGACCTCGTCCGGGTGAACCTCTATCTGCTGCTCCCCCTCTCGGTTGTCTTCGCGATCTTCCTGACGTCCCAGGGGATCGTCCAGAACTTCCGGCCCGCGGTGAAAGCGGCGCCGCTCGAAGCCGCCGCCCCCGCGCCGGAAGCGGCGAGGAGGGCGCAGGTCATCGCCCAGGGCCCGGCGGCCTCGCAGGTCGCGATCAAGATGCTGGGGACCAACGGCGGCGGCTTCTTTAACGCCAACGCCGCCCACCCCTACGAGAACCCGACCCCCCTTTCGAACTTCCTCCAGATGCTCTCGATCCTGCTCATCCCGAGCGGCCTCACCTATTACCTCGGGCGGAAGGTCAGGAACCAGAGGCACGGCTGGGCGGTGTGGAGCGCCATGGCCATCCTCTTCCTGGCTTCGGTCCTCGTCGCCTGGCGGGCGGAGAGCGTCGGCAACCCCCGCTGGCGCTCCCTGGGCGTCGATCCCGGAGGGGGGAACATGGAGGGCAAGGAGGTCCGTTTCGGCATCTTCGACTCCAGCCTGTTCGCGGCGACGACGACGGCCGCGTCGTGCGGCGCCGTGAACTCCATGCACGACTCCTTCACGCCCCTGGGCGGGCTCGTCCCGCTGTTCAACATCGAGCTCGGCGAGGTCGTCTTCGGCGGCGTCGGGTCGGGCCTCTTCGGGATGCTCGTGTTCATCGTCCTGGCCGTCTTCCTGACCGGCCTGATGGTCGGGCGGACGCCCGAGTATGTCGGCAAGAAAATCGAATCTTACGACGTCAAGGTCTCCGTCCTGGCCGTGCTCGTCCTGATCTGGAGCATCCTGGGCTTCGCCGCCTGGGCCGCGGCCAGCCGGGCAGGGCTGGCCGGCCTGAACAACTCGGGGCCGCACGGGCTGAGCGAGATCGTCTACGCCTTCTCTTCCGCAACGGGCAACAACGGGAGCGCCTTCGCCGGTCTCAATGGGGACACTCCTTTCTATAACATCACGCTCGGCCTGGCCATGCTCTTCGGCCGTTTCCTGATGATCGTGCCGGTCCTGGCCCTGGCCGGAAACCTGGCCCGGAAAAAGCTCATTCCGCCGAGTGAAGCGAGCTTCCCCGTATCGGGGCCGACGTTCGTCGTCATCCTGATCGGGACGGTCGTTGTCGTCGGCGCGCTCACGTTCCTGCCCGTCCTGGCCCTCGGGCCGATCGTCGAGCAATTCCTGATGACGGGGACCAGGATCCTGTTCTAGAGGGGACCGAGAGTGCGTGCAGAGACCCGCCCCTTCTTCGACCGGGCCCTCCTCGGCCGCGCCGCGGCCGACGCGGTCAGGAAGTTCAACCCGCTGTCCCTCCTGAAGAACCCCGTCATCTTCGTCACCGAGGTGGGCGCCCTGCTCGTGACCCTGGAGCTTATTTCGCGGTCGAAGAGCGAGTCGGCCGGCTTCGTCCTGCAGATATCCCTCTGGCTCTGGTTCACGGTCCTGTTCGCCAACCTGGCCGAGGCCATGGCCGAGGGCCGCGGCAAGGCCCAGGCCGACGCGCTCCGCAAAACGCGCACCCAGACGGTCGCCAACCTCCTCCAGCCCGACGGCGCGACGGTCCAGGTCCCAGCGGAACGGCTGCGCAAGGGCGACCTGGTCATCGTCTCCGCCCGGGAGATCATCCCGGCGGACGGAGAGGTCGTCGAGGGGGCGGCGACCGTGGACGAATCCGCTATCACGGGCGAATCCGCGCCCGTCGTCCGCGAGGCCGGCGGCGACAGGAGCGCGGTCACCGGCGGGACGCGCGTCCTATCCGACCGGATCAGGGTCCTTGTCACCGCCGATCCCGGCAAGAGCTTTATGGACCGGATGATCGGGCTCGTGGAAGGGGCCAAGCGCCAGAAGACCCCGAACGAGATCGCCTTGACGATCCTCCTCTCGGCCCTGACGATCATCTTCCTGGTCGTCGTCATTACGCTCAAGCCCTTCGGCGGCTATTCCGGGGTCGCGCTGACGACGACCGAGCTCGTGGCCCTGCTCGTCTGCCTCATCCCGACGACGATTGGCGGCCTTCTGAACGCCATCGGGATCGCCGGGATCGACCGCATGGTCCGGAAAAACGTCCTGGCCATGAGCGGCCGGGCCGTCGAGGCCGCGGGCGACGTGGATGTCCTCCTGCTCGACAAGACGGGGACGATCACCCTGGGCGACCGCCAGGCGACCGCGTTCCTGCCAGGCCCCGGCGTCACGGTGGAGGAGCTGGCCGACGCCTCCCAGCTCGCCTCCCTGGCAGATGAGACGCCCGAGGGACGGAGCATCGTCATTCTGGCCAAAAAGTACGGCCTGCGCGGCCGATCCATCTCCGATCTGCCGGGAGCGGTCTTCATGGCCTTCTCGGCCCAGACGCGGATGAGCGGCGTCGACCTCGAGGGCCATCGCATCCGGAAGGGGGCGGCGGACGCGATCGCGTCGTTCATCGGGGCCAAGATCCCCGTCGAGATCGAGGACACCGTGACCCGGATCGCATTCTCGGGCGGCACGCCCCTGCTCGTGGCCGACGGGGAGAAGGTCCTGGGGGCTATCGAGCTCAAGGACATCGTCAAAGGGGGGCTCCGGGACCGCTTCGACCGTTTCCGGGCCATGGGCATCAAGACGGTGATGATCACGGGCGACAATCCGCTCACGGCTGCGGCCATCGCCCGGGAGGCCGGCGTCGATGATTTCATCGCCGAAGCCAAGCCCGAGGACAAGCTGGCGCTCATCCGCCGGGAACAGTCCGGCGGCCATCTCGTGGCCATGACGGGCGACGGCACGAACGACGCCCCGGCCCTGGCCCAGGCGGACGTCGGCGTCGCGATGAACACGGGGACCCAGGCCGCTAAGGAGGCCGGGAATATGGTCGACCTCGACTCCAACCCGACCAAGCTCGTCGAGGTCGTCGAGACCGGCAAGCAGATGCTGATCACCCGCGGCGCCCTGACGACCTTCAGCATCGCCAACGACGTCGCCAAGTATTTCGCCATCATCCCGGCCATGCTGGTCGGCGTCTTCCCGGTCATCGCGCCGCTCAACATCATGGGCCTCCGGTCTCCCATGAGCGCAATCCTGAGCGCGGTCATCTTCAACGCGCTGATCATCGTCGCCCTGATCCCCCTGGCCCTGCGCGGCGTCCGCTTCCGGCCCCTGGGCGCGGCCGCCCTGCTGCGCCGCAATCTCCTCATCTACGGGCTGGGAGGATTGATCGCGCCGTTTCCCGGTATCAAGCTGGTGGACATCATTGTCAACGCCTTGCATCTTGTCTAGGATGGTGAACGACATATGGACCTGAAAGGCCTGAGGGCCGAACTCCTGACGTCGCTGCGGGCCGTGGCCGCGCTGGCCGTCATCGTCTGCGGGCTCTACCCGGCGGCGGTCTGGCTCCTGGCCCAGGGACTGTTCCCGGCGAGGGCCAACGGGTCCCTGGTCGCGCAGGGCGGGAATGTCCTAGGATCGAGCCTGATCGGCCAGCGTTTTTCGGGGCCCGCGTATTTTCATCCCCGCCCCTCGATGGCGGGTGACGGCTACGACGCCATGAGTTCCGGGGCCAGCAATCTCGGGCCGCTCTCGAAAGCCCTCGTGGATGCCGTCGGGCGGCGCGCCGCCGAGTACCGGCAGGAAAACGGCCTGTCTCACGAAACGGCAGTCCCGGCCGACGCCGTCACGGCCTCGGCGAGCGGTCTCGATCCCGACATCTCCCCCGAGAACGCCGCCCTCCAGGCGCCGCGCGTGGCCCGCGCCAGGGGGATAAGCGAGGCGGCGGTCCGGCGCGAGATCGGAAGGGCGACCGAAGGCCGGACTCTGGGCCTTCTCGGCGAGCCGCGCGTGAACGTCCTGCGCCTGAACATGGCCCTCGATGGAGTCCGGCATGGCGGAAGATAGGGCCGACGCCTTCCTCCGGATGATCCGCCGGTCCCGGCGGGGGCGGCTCAAGATCTATCTCGGCTACAGCGCCGGCGTCGGCAAGACCTATCAGATGCTTCAGGAAGGGCACCGCCTCAAGAACGAGGGGATCGATATCGTCATCGGCCTGCTCGAAACGCACGGGCGGGCCGATATCGCCAGCCTAGCCGAGGGGCTGGAAGTCGTCCCCCGGAGGTCCCAGGAGTATCACGGCATCCGGCTGGAGGAAATGGACGTGGACGCCATCCTGGCGCGCAAGCCCCAGGTCGCCTTGATCGACGAGCTCGCGCGCACCAACGCGCCGGGCAGCCGGAACGCGAAGCGATACGAGGATGTCCAGGACATCCTCGCCGCGGGAATCCATGTCATCAGCACGCTGAACGTCCAGCACCTAGAGAGCCTCTACAACATCGTGGAAAACGCCGTCGGCGTCAAAGTTCGGGAGCGGCTGCCGGACTCCATCTTGGCCGAGGCCGACCAGATCGTCGATGTCGACCTGGCCACCGAGGACCTGCGGAAGCGCCTCGAGGAAGGGAAGATCTACCCCTCCGACCGCATCGGAACGGCGCTGGCCAATTTTTTCACGCCCTCGAACCTGGAGAAGCTCCGCGAGCTCGCCCTCCGCGAACTCGCATCCCAGATCGACCTCAGGCGCCGCGAAGCGCAGGGGGAGGATCCCGGCCCGTCGGCGGAACAGATCCTCGTCTGCCTGAGCTCGCACGGGCCCAACAGCGAAAGACTCCTGCGCTACGGCTCGCGCCTCGCCGGGCGGTTCAACCGGAACTGGTACGCGATTTACGTCCAGACCCCGTCGGAGGCGGCCACCGTCATCGACGCCCGGATCCAGCGCCATCTCTCGGAGACCCTGACCCTGGCCAAGGAGCTCGGCGGCATGGTCTTCACATACAAGGGAGAGGACATCGCCGACACGATACTCAGGTTCGCGCAAGAATACCGGGTCGGCCACATCGTCATCGGAAAGCCCCACCCGCGGCCCTTCTGGAAGAGGTGCGGCCGGAACAAGGCCGTCGTCGAGAACATCCTGAGGAACGCCCGGGGGCTGACGATCAGCGTCCTCGACACGTCTGAGGAGCTGCCGGTGTCGGTGCGGCCGCAGCCTGAGATCCCGGAGGAGGCTCCGCCTCCGACGGCCGCGGCCGAAGCGCCGCCCGCGGCTGCCGACCGCCCGTTGCTGAGCCTCTGGATCTCCCCGCATCGCGTCGTCATCTGGAACGTCCCGGTCGACAAGGAAACGGTGCTCCGGACGCTGGCCTCCAAGCTCGGAAAGGAGGACGGGGTCGAGGACTCGAAAGCCCTCTTCGAGGCCATCCTGAAGCGGGAGGAACAGGGCTCAACTTTCTTCAACGAGGGCGTGGCCTTCCCGCACGTCCGGATGGAGGAGACGGCGGCATCGGGTATCGTCCTCGGCCTGACCAAGGCGGGGGTCAGCGATGTGGCGACGGAGAAGCCCATCGGGCTCGTCTTCCTGATCCTGTCCCCGGCCGGGACGCCCGACGTCCAGGTGAAACTTCTCAGCCTGGCCAGCCGGGCCGCCCAGAGCCGGCACCTCCTCCAGGCCCTCCGCGCGGCCGAAACGGCCGAGGAGGTCGTGCGCATCATCCGCGACTGGGAAACGCCGAAGACCGCGGGGTGAACCGGGCGATCACACGGTCGCGACGCGGACGGACGTGGGCTTCAGGACGCGGACGAGGTCCGCCGGTTCGAGGCCGACGATGAAGCCGCGCTTGCCGCCGTTGATGTAGATCTTGGGAAGGTCGAGGATCGTCGCCTCCGCGTAGAGCGGCATTTCCTTGCGCAGGCCGAACGGCGAGGTCCCGCCGACCATGTAGCCCGAATGCCGCTGGGCCGTCTCCGGCACGCACGGCCGGACCGCCTTGACGCCCAGCAACCGGGCCATCTCTTTCGTCGAGACCTCCCGGTCGCCGTGCATGAGGATGACGAACGGCCGCCGCTCGTCGTCCTCCATGACCAGCGTCTTGATGACGGCGTGTTCGTCGACCCCCGCCTCGCGGGCGAAGGCCGCTGTCCCGCCGTGCTCGACGTAGCCGTACGGATGCTCCGTGAACGGTACGCCGGCGTCACGCAGCGCGCGCACGGCCGGCGTCATCGGCGTCTTGTCCTTGCTCATCTCCACCCCTCCTCTCCCGTGCCGGACGGCGCGTCCGGCGCGCGGCCCTCCGGTTCCCGTCCCGTCCTCTCAGCGCGATTCCGGCTCCGCGTGAATGAGGACGTGCTCGACCGACGCCATCTCCCTCTTCAGCGCGGCTTCGATCTCCGAGGCGACCCGGTGGGCCTCGTTGACGGGCAGGTCCCGGTCAAAGCCGCAGCGGAGGGAAACGTCGTGCCTGTCGCCCTGCCGCCGGATGACGATGCTGCGACAGCAATCCCGGCCCACGATGCGGTCGGCGATCCTCCGCACGGCCGCGACCATCTCCGGTTCGCGGGCCGTCACGTCCCGGCCGCGCTCGACGGCCATGCCGCACGATTCGATATGGGTGTTCACCGACCGGATAGCCGGGATCTCGGTCTTGAGGTCTTGTTCGATGCGGCTGGCCAGGTCGTGGGCCTGATGGAGCAGAAGACGATCGTCGACCTCAAGGTGGAGGTCGACGGACAGACGGCCCCTGTCGTCGTGGACGCTGATGTTGTGCGCCGGGATCATGTTCCGGTCGGCCACGGCCCGCACGCGCCGCGCGATCGTCTCCCGCCCGCTCTCCTTCGGGTCCGTGTGGATCACGACGTCGGCGCCGGGAGCGACCGCCTGGATGCGGGCCTCGACCGTCTCGGCGATGGCGTGGGTGCGCTCGAACGGCAGGTTGCGGTCGACCTCCACGTTCATGTCCACGAACAGGCGCGGCCCCGACCGCCGCACCCGGACCTGGCCGGCCCGGATCACGCCTTCGACGCCGGCCGCCGCGGCGGACATTCTTCCAGGCAGCCCGTCCGGGGCGCGGTCGAGCAGGACGTCGATGGTCCGCTTCCCCAACTCGTAGCTGACGAAAAGGATGAGAAACGCGACGCCGAGCGCGGCCACGGCGTCGGCCTTTTGCAGGATCGCGGCGTGCCGGGGCAGGACGTGGAGACCGAGCCAGACCAGGGCCAGCCCGGCGAGGACGACCGACGAGCTCCAGATGTCCGTGCGGAAGTGGAGAGCGTCCGCCTCGAGGGCCTGGCTGCGGTGTTTTTTCGCCGCCCGGGACAGCATCCGCGAACGGTTGACGTCGACGGCGATCGAGGCGAGGACGACGAGGAAGGCCCAGGCATCGGGACTGACCGCGACCGCGCGGAAGAAGATGCGCCGGAAGGCCTCGAAGACGATCCAGGCGCAGGTGACGAAAAGCAGCAGTGTCTCGACGAGGGCGGAGAAGTTCTCGATCTTGCCGTGTCCGTAGGGATGGGCCTCGTCCGGAGGCCGCGCGGACGCCCGGACGGCGGCGAAGGTGATGAAGGCCGCGACGAGATCCAGCCCCGAGTGGGCCGCTTCGGCCAGGATGCCGAGCGATCCCGTGAGCACGCCCACGGCGAGCTTCATCCCGGTCAGGGCCAGGGCGGCGGCGACGGAAGCCGCCGCGGCGGTCCTTTTTTCCGCGACGGACAGATCGACGGCCGGCGACGCGTCCCCGGGCATGTTCACTCGCCACCTCGGCAGGCTTCTCATTTTATCACAGCGGTCCGGGACCGACAACGCGGCCTCTTGATTTGCGGCGGAACCTCGTCTATATTCACGACGCGGAGAGCGGCACTCCGGCAGGAAAGGAGGGACAGCATGAGTTCTGTCTTTCTGGCCCGGCTCCAGTTCGGGCTGACGGCCGGGTTTCACTTTCTTTTCCCGCCGACGACGTTCGGGCTGACGCTCGTCATCCTGATCCTGGAATCCCGCGCCCTCCGGACAAAGGACGAGATCTCGAGGAAAGTCTCCGACTTCCTCATCCGGATCTTCGGCGTCGTGTTCGTCATGGGCGTCGCGACCGGCATCGCCCTCGAGTTCGCCTTCGGAAACAACTGGTCGACCTACTCGCGGGCGGTCGGCGACATCTTCGGCGCGCCCCTCGCCGCCGAGGGCGTCTTTTCGTTCTTCCTCGAATCGGTCTTCATCGGCATCCTCCTCTTCGGGCGGCGGCGCGTCTCGCCGCGGACTTACTGGCTCTCGGCTCTCCTCGTCTTCTTCGCCTCCCACCTGTCGGGCCTCTGGATCATCATCGCCAACTCCTGGATGCAGACGCCGGCGGGCTTCCGGATGGAGGGGGGCCGGGCCGTCCTCACGAATTTCTTCCAGGCGGCGTTCAACCCGTCGACGGTCATCCGGCTGGTCCACACCGTCCTCGGCGGCTGGATCACCGGCGCCCTCGCCGCGGCGGCGGCTGCCGCCTGGCACCTTCTGAAGAATCGGTCGAAGGAGAGCGCGCTCTGCCTCCTCAGAGTGTCCCTGACGGTCTTCATCGCCGCGTCCATCCTCCAGCTCGGGAGCGGGCACCTCCACTCTGTCCAGGTCACGAGGACCCAGCCGGAGAAGATGGCCGCCTTCGAGGCCCTCTGGCGGACGAAGGCCGACGCGCCGTTCACCCTCTTCGGCATCCCCGACGAAAAAAACGAAACGACGCGCCTCGCGGTCCGGATCCCGGGACTGCTCAGCTTCCTGGCCGGCTTCGACACCCGCGCCCGGGTCCTCGGGCTCGATGACGTCCCGGAAGACGAGAGGCCGCCTGTTCTCCTGCCCTTCGCGGGCTACCACCTGATGATCCTCCTCGGTCTCCTCTTCATCCTTATGGCCGTCTGGGGCCTGGTCCTTATGATCCGGAAGACGCTGCCCCGGTCGAAGCTCTATCTCAGGGTCCTTATCCTTGCCGTCCCTCTCCCCTACCTCGCCAACGAACTCGGCTGGCTGGCCGCCGAGGTCGGCCGCCAGCCATGGGCCGTATATAAGGTCCTGCGGACCTCGGACGCCGTTTCGAAGGTTGTCCCGGCCGGAAACATCCTGTTCTCCCTGGCCCTGTTCACGGCCATCTACGCGCTCGTCGCCGCGGCCGGAATCTCCATCATCCTCCGGCTCGTCCGGAGGGGATTCGACGGCGAGCCCTCTTCGACAGGGCCGCAGGGAGGCATCTGATGGAAACCTGGGTCCTTCTCCGGAATATCTGGTTCGTCCTCATCGGGGTGCTTCTCGCCGGCTATTCCCTCCTCGACGGCTTCGACCTCGGCGTCGGCGTTCTTTTCCCGTTCCTGGCCCGGAACGACGGCGAGAAGACGATCCTCCTCGGGTCCGTCGGGCCGTTCTGGGACGGCAACGAGGTCTGGCTCCTGACGGGCGGCGGAGCGCTGTTCGCCGCCTTCCCTCACGCCTACGCGACGGTCTTCAGCGGCTTCTACCTGGCCCTGATGGTCGTCCTCTTCGCCCTCATCCTGAGAGCGGTGTCGCTCGAATTCCGGGCGCACGACCCGGCAAGGAAAAAGATCTGGGAGGGGGCCTTCGTCGCGGGAAGCTTCCTCCCGGCGCTCCTCTTCGGGGTGGCCCTGGGGAACGTCGTCGCTGGGGTCCCGATCGGGCCGGGCATGGAATACGCGGGGACGTTCTTCACCCTCCTCCGGCCTCTGCCGCTGGTCTTCGGCCTCCTGGGTTTGGCCGCGTTCCTGCTTCACGGAAGCGCCTGGGCCGCCCTCAAGACGGACGGAGAGCTCCGGCTGAGGGCCAGGAAGGCGGCGCTCGTGACGGCGTTCGCCGCCGGCGCCTGCTTTCTCCTCTCCTTCATTGCCGTGTGGATCTATCTCCCGGGAGTGCTGGGGAAGATCCCCGCGTGGCTCTTCTCCGTTCTATTCGTACTTTTCCTCATCCTCCTGCAATCGGCCGTCCGGAGGGGCCGGGACGGAGCGGCCTTCGCCCTTTCGTCGGCGGCGTTCCTCAGCCTCTGGGGCGTCGTCGGGTCCATCCAATATCCAAACCTCGTCCGGGCGACGGACCCCGCCCTGAGCCTGACGATCGCCAACTCCTCCTCGAGCGCCTTGACTCTCAAGGTCATGCTCGTCATCGCCCTCGTCGGGATGCCCTTCGTGGTCGGCTACACGGTCTATGCCTACCGGGTGTTCAAAGGGAAGGTCCGTCCGGACGGGGGCGGATACTAAAGTCGCCGGGGGTTGCATCTCCGGCCCGTTTCGGATATGATGGCCAAGAGCCCATCAGGAAGGACAAGGAGGCCACGATGAGAAAGCTCGCTCCGATTGTCGGCCTGTTCCTCCTCGCCTCGCTCACGGCGACCCAGACCGCCACGGTCATGAGCGGTCCCTTCGACCAGGCTCTGGCCCGGGCGAAGAAGGAAAACAAGCTCATCCTCGTCGATTTCTTCTCGGGTGGCTGAGGGGGCTGTAAACTGCTGGTTCAGCAGTTCTACAACAACCCCAAGTACGCCAACTTCCTCAACAACAATGTCATCCTCTACCTCGCCACGCGCGGCGAAAAGATCGGGGATTCGCTCTTCGACAGCTTCCATATCAACGCCACGCCGACCGGTCTTTTCGTCGACAAGGACGGCCATGAGGTGGATTGGATCGTGGGGTACGGCGGGGACCCGGACAAATACCTGGAAAAGGTCCAAAACGCCGTGAACGGCGTCGACACCTACACGTCGCTCAACGCACAGTACGCGAAGAGCCCGAACGACATCGCCGTGGACTTCAAGCTGGCCATGAAGTGCGAAAATCGCTACGCGGCCGAGATGACCGCCCGATCGAAGGAGCTCTTCGAAAAAGTCATCGCCCTCGACCCCGAGGGAAAGCAGGGCTCCTACACGTTCGAGTACATCAAAGCGACCGTTCCGTATACAGAAGCCGCGGAGTTCGAGCTCGGCCAGTCCGCCGCTTACGACCGCAAGGCCGACCCGGCGCCCCTGCAGGCCTTCATAAAGAAATACGCGGAGAGCCCCCTGGTCAAGGAAGCCTACTCCTCCCTCAACTACTATTTCCAGTACTCCGCCCCCAAAGAGGCCGCGGCCAAGTTCTACCAGGAATACACGGCCAAGTACCCTACGGACGCAGGAGTGCTCAGCGCCTACGTCGGGCGGATCATCAAGGACAAGGAGCCTCTCGACAAGGGGATCGAGCTGGCCAAGAAGGTCCAGGAGATCGTCGGCTATCCGCGGAACCCCGAGTACCAGCAGAACCTCGCCCAGCTCTACATCCTCAAGGGCGATCCGGCCAAGGCCGAGGAGGAATACGGCAAGGATTTCCTCGACAGCTACGTTTCCACCGCCGTCTACGCCTTGACCGGCTACGCCGATTTCTGGCTCGATCAGGGGAAGAACCTCGACAGCGCGGAGGCCGCGGCCGACCTGGCGGTCAAAACGGCGCCGCCCTCCTCCACCCGGTGGTACACGCTCCAGACCGCGGCCGGCATCTACATGAAGCTCAACAAGCCCGACAAGGCCCTCGGCGTCTACGGGCCCGAGTTCGTCAAGTCAAATGCCGATGACCAAACGATCCTCGCGAGCTACGCGTCCTTCTGGAATCACCAGGACAAAAACCTCGACAGCGCGTTGGAAGCGGCCAGGAAATCCGTGGACCTCAGGTCCGACTACTACAACAATTTCACGCTGGCGAATATCCTCTTCAAGATGAAGAAATACGACGAGGCCCTGAAGCCTGCGGAGAAGGCGGTCGAGCTCGCCAAAGCCATGGCCGCGAAATATCCGGGGTACTCCACCCAGCAGTTCGAAGCCCTGGTCAAGAAGATCAAGGACGCGATGGCCAAAGAGAAAGGCGGGACGGCAGGCATATAAACCCGGGTCCGTTTGACATCCCGGGGCGGCTCCCGTATATTTTTCTTAGACGCGGGGGACTGCCGGCCGGGGCGTTGCCGCCGAGTTCCCCGCGGCGGCGGTGAAATGATATGAGCGCCGGTCGCCGTCCTCTCCTCTGGGGCCTGCTCCTCGGCCTGGCCATTCTGACCCCGCCGCACGGCGCGTCCTTTCCCGCCCGGCAAACGGCCTTGCCCGGCGATACCTCCGCCCTCGACGCGCGGGTCCGGAGTTTCCTGGCATCCCAGAGAGGTCAGTGGCGGGAGGAAAACGTCACCGAAGCCGACGGCCGCTTTCTCTACGATCTTATCCTGAAGCACCACTACACCCGGGCGCTCGAGATCGGCACCTCGACCGGACGGTCCGGCATCTGGCAGGCCTGGGCCCTGAGCAAGACGGGAGGGCGGCTGATTACGGTCGAGATCGACGAGTTCCGCCACCTCCGGGCCATCCAGAATTTCAAGGCCTCCGGCCTCGAATCCCTGATCGATGCCAGGCTGGCCGACGGCCACGAGCTTATCCAAGACCTCCCCGGCCCCTTCGACTTCGTCTTCATCGACGCGGACAAGAACTGGACCCTCAATTACTTCAAGGCCGTCCTGCCCAAGCTCGAGGTCGGCGGATGTTTCGCCGTCCACAACGTCGTCAGCCTCGGCTTCATGAGGGGCATCCGGGATTTCCTGGAATACGTCCGAGGGCTCGACTATATGGAAACAGTCATCGACTCCACGCCGAGCGGCGGCATCTCCCTGAGCTACAAAAAGAAAAGCCGCGCTTGACAGCCCTCCCTGAATCTACTACATTTTGTGTGGATAGTTATGGACGCTAATAAATATAGGTGTATCGATTTGCAATCATTTGAACCGCGTGGAATTCCTGCTAAAATAGCTGTTTATTTTCAAGGACATACATGATTTTCACGCAAGCCCCCTCAGCGCGACTAAATTCTCGACATGGAATATTATGCGCCGAAGTATACGGTCGAT
Source organism: uncultured Eubacteriales bacterium (assembly GCA_964551995.1). GTDB lineage: Bacteria > Acidobacteriota > Aminicenantia > Aminicenantales > Saccharicenantaceae > DATKJS01. The sequence continues at coordinate 61,202 of CAZKFD010000032.1, read as the reverse complement.
GGCCCAAATGACCACAGGAAGGCCCCAAGCGGCTACCAATGGACCCGTCATGCTCTGCGTCGACGATGACCTGTCCTACCTCGAGAAGCTCCAGCGGACCTTCCGCGATTCGTACACGGTTCATACTGCGACAAGCGGCATCGAAGCCATCCAGCTGATCAAGGCCCTTCCGGAAGTCAATGTCCTTATCGTCAACGAAGACCTCCCCCGGATGAAGGGGACGGAGCTCCTCCGTTTCCTCCACGAGATGTTCAAGGGCTCTGATTCCGTCGTCAAGATCCTGCTGACGGACTCCCCGTCAAACGGGACGGCTGCCGATCTCGCGAGCTACGGCCGGATCGACTTCTCGTGCCCCAAGCCCGCCGACCCGGTCGAGATCCGGCACAATGTCGGCTTCCTCATCGCCCAGCGTTCCCGCGAAAAGCGGACGTCCATGCGCGTCAACCTGAACGGCTCCTCGGACATCCGGATCGAAACCGAGGGACCCGACCAGGCCGAGGTCCTCAACCTCAGCGAGAACGGGATCTTCCTCAAGACGATGTCCTTCGTCCCCGAGGGCTCGGCGGTCCCCATGAAGATCACGCTCCCCGACGGCCGCCAGTACGAGGTGAGCGGCCGCATCGTCCGTCACGACATCGACCAGGGAGGGGTCGGCATCGAGTTCAAGACCCTCGACGAAGAGAGCCGGGGCTCGATCCTCCAGTTTCTCTCCGACTACGTGACGGTCCGGGACCTGGCCGAACTCAAAGTCCGGTACCCATTCCTGAAGACCGACGAGATGGTCCTCTTCTCGGACGCCTTCAAGATCGAATCGCTCATGCGGGCGGCCCACCGGGACCATGTGGAGGTGGCGGCCGTCCACACCCAGTCCCGGCCCCCCGAGATCCTGGAGTTCTCCGACCTCAAACCGCCGTCCACGTGCACCCTGAAGGGCGAGGACCTCAACATCAAGTTCAAGACTTCGGACCTCATTTTCGTCTCTTTCCAGATCGGGTACGCAACGTACAACTTCGAGACAATGATTTCACGGATCGCGCCGGACGGCCGGGAGCTCGTCTGCCTTTTCCCCAGGGTCATGTTCTACTCAGAGAAGCGGAACGAGAAGCGCTTCTCCCCCTACGGCAATCTCCGGATCGAAATCCCCCTGCCGCCGCCGTTCAGCTCGAGCATCACCGGCCGGATCACGGATATCAGTCCGGGAGGCGTCAGCTTCGTCGCCGACGCCCACGCCCAGGTCCTGCTGCGGGGGACGCCCCTCGAAACGATCACCATCCTCGACGGCCGCCGGCCTCTCTGGACGGAGAGCGGCGAGGTCCGCTACGTGGCCCGCGCCGGCGACGATTCCCTTTATGGCATGAAATACGGCATCCAGTTCGGGATCGGGCGGATGAGCATACAATCGGTCCAGGCTCCCGAGTTTGACCCGGGGCACACGCCCGAGGAACTGCCGGAGAGGCCCGCCGCAAAGCCGAGGCAAGACGAGACACCCGACACACTCTCTTCCGTCCCTCGATCCCATGACGTCATCCGGGTAGAGACCCGCAAGGGGGAGGAGATCGTGGGCCTTCTCGATTCCTCGTTGCCTCTGGATGAGAAGCCCGTACCGGTCGTCATTGTCCCCCCGGCGTTCGGAAAGACCAAGGAAACACTCTTCGGCTTGGCCCTGACCTTGACCGAAAACTTCCGGAAACTGAACAAGCCCCTCGCCGTGATCCGTTTCGACGGCATCCGGAAGAAGGGGGAAAGCCACAACGATCCCGAATCCTCGGAGCCGCCCTACGAGATGCTCAACACGAATTTCACGCAGGGCGCCGCGGACATCGTCGCTATCCTGGATTGGCTCGATCTCAATCCGAAGCTCCGGCCGGGCCCGGTCATCCTTCTGACGTTTTCGTTCTCCGCCCTGGATGCTCGGGTTGTTCTCAGAGACGAGGGCAACCGCCACCGCATCCAATATTGGATCGCCTGCATGGGGACCCCCGAGTTCCGCGACCTCATGGTCCGGGTCAACTGCGGCCTGGATTTTCTGGAGAACTACCAGCTGGGCATCAAGCTCGGCGTGATGCCCGTCCTCGGGAACCTGGTCAACGTGGATGCCTACGTCGGCGACGGAGTCGCCAATTCCGTCGCTACGCTCGAGCAAGCCCGCGAGGACATGGGCAAGATCCACATCCCCATCACATGGATCTACGGCCAGTATGACAAGTGGGTCCGGGCTGAGTTCGTCAGGGACGTCATGAGCATCAAGGCCGACGCCCCCCGCGAGGTGATCTCCGTCCCGATCGGCCACAATGCCCGAACATCCAAAGAAGCTCTCCGCATGTTCGGCACAATCACCTCGTTGATTCATCGTTTCCTCCACAAGACGATGATCCATCCCATTTTGCCCGCAAAAAGAGAGATGGAGATCATGCGCCGGTCCGAAAAGGACCGGCTCCCGCCCCGCACTCTCAACAACCGCAAGGCCTACTGGCACCGTTACCTGATCGGCGAAAACAACCTTCTTGGCTTCGACATCATGGCCATGTCGGACGATTATCAGCAGCTCATGCAGGATCAGCTTCTGGCCCTAGAGCTCCTGTCCACCGACCGGGTTCTCGACCTGGGCGGAGGGACTGGTAACTTCGTCGAGCACCTCCTCGAAAGCGGCCTGGAGCTGCCGGCCCAGATCACCATCGCTGACCTGATTCCCGATGCAATGCGGAAGGCCTGGCAGAAGCTCGTATCCCGCTATAAGGCCCTCAAATCCCCGGGACGCCTTGACTTTCTGTGCCTAGACCTTGAGCTGAGCCGTTTCCTCCCCATCCAGCGGTTCCTCAACGGAGAGACCGGAAGCTTCGAGGAGCTGGCCGACAAGATCGAGAATCTGAGCCTCGAGAGCGCCACGAAAATCCAGGAAACCTACTCCCCGCGGTTGCACCGGATTCTGCGCGGCGAGCCGATCTCGCCGACTCTGGACGATTGGCTGAAAAGGAAATACGAGCTTCATGAATACCGAACCGTCGTCGATTTCAACATGGCCTCGCGCTACGTCAGAAGATGGACAAACAAAAAGCCCGCGTTTCGCCGGCTCGCCCTCCCCGGATTCCTGGAGGGGAATATGCATCTCCCGGTCCGGGCGGGGTGGTACAACAAGATCCTGATGAGCCTTGTCTTGTCCTACATCTTCAATCCAGAAGAGACGCTGCGGGAGGTCCGGCGGATCATCAGGCCCGGAGGCCGGCTCGTCCTCTCGAGCATGCACCCGGATACGGACGCCTCGGGCCCGTTCACGCGCCTTCTGGAGAAGATCGAAGCCATGCCCGATGAGGCCTTGCCGAAAGAATGGCCGAAGTCCGTTCTCCTCGAATCCCTGCGGGCCTTCCTCAACGACGCCCAGGCCCTGGTTGATCTGGAAGAAGCCGGGACGTTCGACTTCTTCGACCCGGAGAAGCTCGAAGGATTGCTGGAGAGCGCCGGCTGGGACATCGACAGGATCATCCCCTCCTATGGCGACCCCTCCCAGGGATACATCGTCGTGGCCAGAGCGAGGAACATCAATGCCTAAAAAAGATATGAATTTCGAAGAACGCCTCAATAAGGAATATAACCTGAGGGGCCGCACGCGGACCGCAGCGCTGCTGAGCATCGTTTTGTACCTGACATTTCTGGGCCTGGACGCCGTCTATTCCCCCCAATATCTGAAAGCGTTTTTCATCATCCGCGTGGCGGTCGTTCTCCTCGTCATCGTGATCATGGCCCTCCTCTCCCGAGCGAAGACTCTCCAGGGAGTCATCCGTCTGGCGGTCCTGCTGGCCTTGCTCGATGGGGCGGGCATCGCTGTCATGATCCAGATGCTCGGAGGGTTCCTGACGAGCTACTATCAGGGCTTGAACATCATCGTTATCGGCATCATGGTGCTCATCCCGCTCGCCTTCCGAGAAACGGCCATCGTCTATGCCTCGATCTGGCTGATGTACATGGTTCCGAGCGCCGTCAAGATCATGGGCGGCCAGAAGCCGGCCGTCGTCAACGGCGAGGTGATACATTTCTGGCGGTTCGTGACGAACAACGCACTCTTTCTAACCTCGATCATAGTCGTCGGCGCGCTCGGCTCCTACATTATGGATAACATCCGCCGCCGCGAGCTCCGTAACCGCATCGAGCTCGAGGAGACGACGCAGAAACTGCAGGAGTCGAATGCCAAGCTCAAGACCCTGGACGAGCTCAAGACCCAGTTTTTCGCCAACGTCAACCACGAGCTGAGGACGCCCCTGACCCTGATGCTCGCGCCGCTCCGGGCCGTATTGGACGGCACGATGGGAAAGCTCTCCGCGAGCCAGAGAGAGGCGTTCGAAACGATGCAGCGCAACGGATACAAGCTCCTCAAACTCATCAACAACCTCCTCGACCTGAACAAGCTCGAGGAGGGAAAGATGCGGCTCAAGCCGAAGCCCGTGAATTTCATCGACTTCACAAGCTCGCTGCTGAATTCGGTCAAGCCGCTGGCCGACCAGAAGCAGATCCGGCTCTACTTCCAGCATCCCCCGCATCAGATCGATCTGACGATCGACCCGGACCAGTTCGAGAAAGTCGTCCTCAATCTCCTCTCCAACGCCCTCAAGTTCACGCCTAAGGGCGGCAAGATCACCCTCTACGTCGAGGACAAGGACAACATCGTATCCATGGCCGTTGAAGATACCGGGATCGGCATCCCCGCGAACATGATCGAGTCGATCTTCGACCGGTTCTCCCAGGTCGACGGCTCGAGCTCCCGGGCCCACGAGGGGACGGGCATCGGCCTGGCTCTGGCCAGGGAGATCGTCAACCTTCACCAGGGGACTATCCGCGCCGAGAGCGAGCTCGGCAAGGGCGCCCGGTTCACGGTGGAGATCCTGAAGGGCGAGGATCACTTCTCCGACGAGGTCATCGACCGCCGCCAGGAGGAACAGCCCGTCGGGCTCAGGCGAAGGATCACCGACACCCAGGAGCCCCGCGTCCAGGACATCGTCACCGACTTCCGCCGGCTTCAGCTCGTCGACCTGGAGCGGGTGGACATCGGTCGCGAGGAGGCCGGCGCCCCGAAGACGCACGACTCCCAGATCCTGGCCATCGACGACAACCCCGAGGTCCTCAAGCTGATGAAGATGCTCCTGGCCGACGAGTTCGACATCGAGCTCACGACGTCGGCCGAGAGGGGGCTGACGATCCTGAGGGACAAGAATCCCGACCTCGTCCTCTGCGACGTCATGATGCCCGGAATGGACGGTTATGCGTTCGCCAAGGCGGTCAAGGCCGACGAAGCCCTGAAGCACATCCCGGTCATGCTCGTGACTGCGCGGACGGGGGCCGAGATGCTGGCCGAGGGCATCAAGGCCGGGGCCGATGACTACATTTCCAAGCCTTTCGACTCCGTCGAGCTCAAAGCCCGGATCCGGTCCCTGCTCCGGATCCGGCAGGTCGAATCCGAACTGGCCCTTCTCAACCGCAATCTCAAGATGCGGACGTCCGACCTCGTCGACCAGCAGCGCTCCTTGTTCCTCTCCACGGTCAAATCCCTCGTCACGGCCATCGACGCCAAGGACGAATACACCCGGCACCATTCGACCCGCGTCACCGAGTTTACGCTGAAGATCGCCCGCACGATGGGCTTCAGCGAAAAGGAGCTCGGCGACCTCGAGCTGGCCGGCCTCCTGCACGACGTCGGCAAGATCGCCGTGCCGGAAACCGTCCTCAACAAGCCGGGGCGGCTCACCGACGAGGAGTTCGCCCTCATCAAGGAGCACCCGGCCCGGGGCGAGAGCATTCTCAAGCCCGTCCTCGAGCTCAAGGAGATCGCCAAGGTCGTGCGCGCCCACCACGAGCACTACGACGGCTCAGGATACCCCGACCGGCTGAAAGGCCGGGAGATCCCGCTCGGCGCCCGGATCATGGCCGTCGCCGACGCCTACGATTCGATCACATCGGAGAGGCCGTACCGGAAGGCCGCCTCCCACAGGTACGCGGTCAAGGAGATCATCCGGTGTTCCGGGACGCAGTTCGATCCCGAGGTCGTGGAGCACTTCCTCGAGATCGGCAACACCCTCGTCCAGGAGCAGGGGCCGGCACAAAGACACGCGCCGGACGCGGCGTGAGCCGACGAAACGGAGCCCGCGGCCGAGTTCCGGCGGGGGCCGGCGGCCCGGGAATCAGCCGATCTTCACGGCTTCCTGCTTGAAATCCTGCTGCCAGAGGAGGAGGCCCGTGACCTTCCCCTGATCACCGAGAAGGAACTGAATCCGGATATAGGGGTCTATGGAGAAGAAGAACGTCGTGTTCTCCACGTAGAACTTGGTCGGCGCCTGACCAGTCGGCTGGATCACCAGGTAATAGTCTTTCCAGGTCACATTCAGGATGTAGTCGGGGGTGACGCGGTAGCGTCCGACGTACTGCTCGTAGATCGAGGGGTCGAGGCGGCAGAGGGGCCGCTCCTCGGGCTTGAAGTCGGGCCATCCGTAGGCCGCCGAAACGGCCCGGAGGATTTCGTCGGCAAGGATGAAGCCGTTGTCGCTGTTCGTCATGATCACGGCCCCCTGGCCCTTATAAGGATAAACGTCGAGCGAGCATGTGAAACCCCGCGTCCGTCCCCGGAGCTCGAAACGGATGTCTTCGCCCGTCCCCTCGATCCCAAGCCCGAGCCCCCGGTTTCCCGCCTGCCGGCTGAGCATGGTTCGGGCCGCGTCCGTCGACAGGATCCGGCCGCCCTTGCCCATCGCCGTCCGCAGGATATCGGAGGCGAAGTCCAAAAGCTCTGAAGGAGTTGTCCAGAGACCGTCGGCCGCCGCGGCGGGGTAGTTGAGCCATCGGCCCCCGATGGGGCTGCCGTCGCGTCCGTGGCCGGAGGCCGCGTTGATCCTCTCCGTCTCAGGCAGCGGGCAGGCGAACGTGCTCGCCGTCATTCCGAGAGGCCCGAAGACCCTTTCACGGATGAAGGCGGGAAACGGGGACGATGTCACGTCCTCTAGGAGCCGCTCGAGGACGGCAAAGCCCGCCTGGGAGGGCCGCACGTCAATCCCGGGAACGAACACCGGCTCGACCGGGCCGCCGCCGGACGGCGGCTTCCCTTCGAGAAGGTCCTCCAGAGAGGGCGGCTTCTGGTCCACGGGAAACCCGGGCATCTCCACGTCGGCGAAGCCCGCCGATCCGGCTAGGATCTCGCGCAGCGTGACCTTGGCCTTCTCGGTGAAGCGGTTGCGAGGGACTTTCCAGCTCTTCAGCCGGAAGTCGACGTCCTCGTCGAGGCCGAGCCGCCCCTGGTCGACGAGCCACAAGGCCGCGGCCGCAGCGAGCGGCTGGGCGAGGGTGCCGGCCTGAAAGATGGTATCCGTGGTGACGGGCTCGCGCGCGTGAGCGTCCCGGACGCCATAGCCCCGCGCCCATTCGAGGCCATCCTTGTCCATGAGGGCGATGCTCGCTCCGGGGACCTTGTAGAACTGCAGGCGCGTTTCGAGGGGCAGCTTCTCGGGCGTCTGGCCTTTGAGATAAATCGCCCGGAGCAGGCCCTTCTCGACCTTGTGGATGCGGCTCTCCATCAGCGCCTTCTGCTCCGTCTCGCAACCCGCGGCGAGAAAAGCCAGGCCGGCGAGCACGATCAGCACCGCATGCCGGAGGCCCGGGCCGCGTCCGGACGGCGCCGACCCCCGGTTCGTGATCATGTCCCTATTTTAAGCCGCCCGGCCGTCATTCTCCACTGAATTTTTGCGATTCCTGGGAACGATCGAGTCTCGCGGAAGGCTGGAGTATAATAAATCGGAATGCGCTTCCTGCCGGACGGATGGCGCGGCGCTAGTCCCCTTCCACCCACAGCAGAGCGGGGCGCTCCGGCGCCAACGCAGGCAACAATGCCACAAAACGCCATGGCAATGCCACGCGATTTAGAGCGGCAGCGGTTCCGATTCCGCTTGACGGCAGCGGGACTTTGCTATAGAAAATTCTCTTTTGGAGGAAGATATGGCGCGCATCGAGCCGTTCCGGGCGGTCCGGCCCCGCCCCGACATCGCCCGCCTGGTGGCCGCCCCGCCGTACGACGTGCTGACTACGGAGGAAGCCCGCGAGATGGCCTCCGGAAACCCCTACTCCTTCCTGCATGTCGGCAAGCCGGAGATCGACCTGCCTCCGGGCACGAACCCCTACGCGGACGAAGTGTACGCGAAGGGCAAGGAGAATTTCGACCGTTTCCTCCGCGAAGGCACGATCGCCCCGGACCCGCGGAAGGAGTTCTACATTTACAAGCAGATCTGGGGTGACCACGTCCAGGTCGGCCTGGTGGCCGTCGCTTCGTGCCGGGATTACCTGGACGACGTCATCAAGAAGCACGAGTTGACCCGCCCCGACAAGGAGAACGACCGGATGCGCCACATCGAAGCGCTGGGCGCCCAAACGGGCCCGGTCTTCCTCACGTACAGGCGCCAGGCGCTCATCGACGGACTCGTCGGGGCCGGCATGGACCGCGCCCCGGAATACGATTTCGCGACCGACGACGGCATCCGCCACATCATCTTCGCCGTCCCAGAGCCCGGCCTCATCGCCCGCATCCGGGAGGCGTTCGCCGGCGTCAACCCTCTCTATGTCGCCGACGGGCACCACCGCTCGGCGGCCGCGACCCGGATCAAGGTCCGGCGCGACGCGGCCACCCCGCACCCGTCCGGCAACGAGGAGTACAGCTTCTTCCTGTCGGTGATCTTCCCGCACAATCAGATGAAGATCCTGCCGTACAACCGCGTCGTCCGGGACCTCAACGGGCTCGCCCCTAAGGACTTCCTGGCCCGGGTGGACGAGAGGTTCTCCCGCCGCGCCGCGGACCGGAAGACACCCGGCCGGCCGAGGGAATTCTGCCTGTTCGTCGACGGCCAGTGGCATCTCCTCGAGCCCCGGCCAGGGACCTACGACGCGGGCGATCCCGTCAGGTCGCTCGACGTCTCCATCCTCCAGGAGAACCTCCTCGCGCCCGTCCTCGGGATCGCCGACCCGCGCACGGACAAGCGCATCGACTTCGTCGGCGGCATCCGGGGCCCGGACGAGCTCGAAGAGAAGGTCCGGAGCGGCGCCTATCAGGCAGCCTTCTCCCTGTTCCCGACGACGATCGACCAGCTCTTCACGGTCGCCGACAGCGGCAAGATCATGCCGCCGAAGTCCACCTGGTTCGAGCCCAAGCTCAAGGACGGACTGGCCGTCCACATGATCGACGAATGACCTGCGCCGCGACATGGCCGAAGGTCCGGCCGGCGGTCTCGCCGGTGCTCCTGGCCGCGATCGAAAAGGAAGCCCGGGCCTTTTTCCGCAGCGCCCGCGGCAGTCACGACTGGGACCACACCGAGCGCGTCCGCCGGCTCTGCCTGCGGATCGGCAGCAAGGAGCGCGCCGACCTGGGAGTCCTCGAGCTGGCCGCGCTTCTCCACGACATCGGACGGGGGCGGGAGGACCGGTCGGGCGGCAGGACATGCCATGCCCGGGCCGGCGCCGTCCTGGCCCGCAGACTCCTCGAAAGGCACGGGGTCAACGGCTCGACCACCCGCGACGTCGTCCGCTGCATCCGGACCCACCGCTTCCGGAAACGGTCCGTCCCCCGGACGCTCGAGGCGAAGGTCCTCTTCGACGCCGACAAGCTCGATTCGATCGGCGCCGTCGGCATCGGCCGGGCCTTCCTCTTCGCCGGGGAGATCGGGGCCCGCCTCCACGACGCCGGCATCGACGTCCGCAAAACGAAACCGTACACGAGGGACGATACAGCCTACCGCGAGTTTCTCGTCAAGCTCTCACGGATCAGGGGGCGGATGCACACCCGCGAGGGAAAGAGGATCGCCGCCGCCCGGCACAGGTTCATGGTCGGATTCTTCGACCGCCTGAACAGGGAGACCGAAGGGGCGTTGTAGACGGCGGGCCGCGCCCCCGGAGGGCGCGCGGCCCGCGAGGAGGCGATCATGGCGTGGCACCAAGTCTATGACCCGCTGCGGAGCGGCTGGCTTTCGACCCTCGTCGCCGCGCTCCCCATCGTCATCCTGCTCGGCGGGCTGGCCGTCCTCCGGCTCAAGGCCCACGTGGCCGCCTCGCTCGGACTCGCCTCTTCCCTGCTCGCGGCAGTCTTCGTCTTCACGATGCCCGCCGGCATGGCCCTCCGGACCGCTGGCCTGGGCGCCGCCTACGGGCTCTTCCCGATCGGCTGGATCATCCTCAATGTCATTTTCCTCTACGACCTCTCCGTCGAGAAGGGTTATTTCCGGATCATGCAGGACAGCCTGACGGGCATCACCAGGGACCGCCGCCTCCAACTCCTCCTCATCGCCTTTTCCTTCGGCGCCTTCTTCGAGGGGGCGGCGGGCTTTGGGACGCCGGTGGCCGTCACCGCGGCCATCCTCATCGGCCTCGGCTTCCCGCCCCTCCCGGCGTCGGGACTCTCGCTCGTCGCCAACACGGCGCCCGTGGCCTTCGGGGCGCTCGGCACGCCCCTCATCGCCCTCGCCGCGGTCACTGGCCTGGACGTCAGAGACCTGAGCGCCATGGTAGGCCGGCAGCTCCCGTTTTTCTCCGTCCTCATCCCCTTCTGGCTCGTCTGGGCCTTCTGCGGCTTCCGGAAGATGCGGGACGTCTGGCCGGCGCTCCTCGTCGCGGGCGTGTCATTCGGCGTCCCGCAGTGGTTCATCTCCAACTTCCACGGTCCGTGGCTCGCGGGGATCGGCGCGGCCGTCATCTCCATGGCCTGCCTGGTTCTCTTTCTGCTGAAATGGAAGCCCAGGGAGATCTACGGATTCGGAGGCGAGGCGGGAGCCGCCGGCCCGGCCCCCATCCGCCCCCACGCCCCAGGGGCCGTGGCTCGCGCCTGGATGCCCTGGCTCGTCCTGACCGTTCTGGTCTTTCTGTGGGGGATCCCCGCGGTCAAAGCCTTCCTGGACGGGATCTCCGTCATCCGTTATCCGGTCGCGGGGTTGGACCAGCTCGTTTTCCGCGTCCCGCCCGTCGTCGCAGGGGCCGCGCCCGAAACGGCTGTCTATACGTTCAACTGGCTGTCGTTCACCGGCACGGGAATCCTCATCGCCGCCCTTCTCTCCGGGTTCCTGATGGCGTGCTCGCCGCGCCGGTTCATCACAGCGTATTGGCGCACGCTCAAACGGGTCCGCTATTCGCTCTTCACCGTGGCCGCCATGCTCTCGCTCGGATACGTCACCCGCTACTCGGGGCTCGACGCGACGCTGGGACTGGCTTTCGCCCGGACGGGGATCCTGTACCCGTTTTTCGGGACCATGCTCGGCTGGCTCGGCGTGGCCATGACGGGGTCGGACACATCCTCCAACGTCCTCTTCGGGAGCCTGCAGAGGATCTCGGCCGGCCAGCTCGGCCTGAATCCCGTCCTGATGGCATCGGCCAACAGCTCCGGCGGGGTCATGGGGAAGATGATCGACGCCCAGAGCATCGTCGTGGCCAGCACGGCGACCGGGTGGTACGGCCACGAAGGCGACATCCTGCGCTACGTCTTTTTCCACAGCCTGGCGCTGGCGGGGTTGATGGGTATTCTCGTCCTCCTCCAGGCCTACGTCTTCCCCTTCACGCGGCTCGTCGTCCGCTGAGCGGAAACGTCCCTCCGGCTATCGCCGGTCAGGGAAGGGGCGCTCGGCCGGGCCCCGGTAGACGGCCTCGCCGAAGTTGATTGCGCGCATCAGCGGCTGGGACGAGACTTCTTCGAAGTAGTGCGCGGAAAGGCCCGTGAGTCGGCCGAAGATGAAGAGGGCCTTGGCAATCCGGGGCTCGAGCCCCATGTCGGCGACGATGGCCCCGATGACGCCGTCGACGTTGATGGGCAGGTCCAGGCCGCGGACCTCCCGGAGCACGCCGCCAGCGATCTTGGAGACCGCGACGCACATCCCGGCCAGTCCGGACCGCTCGGCCAAGCGCCACAGGACGTCGCGGCGGGGGTCCTGCGTGTGAACGCGGTGGCCCATGCCCTCGATGCGTTTCCCCCCGTCGATATATTCGCGGATGACGCCCCGCGTTGCGTCCTCGATCGGGAGCTTGCCGGACGCGGCGAGCGCGGCCACGCGGCGGAAGAAGACGGCCGCCTTCTCCCCTGCGCCGCCGTGAACGTCGGTGATGGCTCCCACTCCCTGGGACACGGAGACCTCATAGGAGGCCCGGACGGACGATGCGATCAGGGTCGCCTCGGCGGAGGGTGGCGTCACGCCGTGATCGACCGAGGCCACGATGATCGCTTCCAGCATGCGGGCGCGGGCGGCGTCTGCGGTTGGCGCGCCCGAGATCGCCCGCTCCACCAGGCCTGCGAACGTCCCGCCGGCCGCTTCCCGCAAAACCGGGGCATGCCCGTGGATATCGGCGAGATAGGCGGCGAACCGCCCCAGCGCGAATACCGTCTTGTCGACCTCCGCCGTCGGGCCCTCTGGTCGGAAGGACGCGAGCGCCGCGTCGGTCAGGAGATACTTCTGGAACGTCTTGGCCATGTCCTCCTCGGCGGTCCGGACGACCGCCGGCAAAGGCTCCGAGGCGGCCCGGAACGCCAGCCGGGCGAGCGCCTCAGCGCGCCCGGCACCCGGCAGCTCACCTCCCACGACGAGGTAGGCGGCTTCAAGGAGGGCGGCCCGTTCGATGACGTCCTGGAGCCTGTAGCCGCGGACGAGGAGCTTGTTGGGCTCAACCTTGGTAATCAGCGTCGTCCAGCCGGGCTTGGGCGGCGGCGCGTCCCACAGGGCTTGCATCCGCGCGTAATAACGCTCGGGCGCGAAATATGTTCTGTTCCCGAGCTTGGCCCGGACGACGTCGATCAGGTCGAACTGACTGTTGACGACCGGGACGCCGGCCGCTTCGAGCGCTCTTTTCTTGGACCGGAACGTTCCCGTTTCGAGCCCCGGCGTGACGACCGCACCGGCATGGCCCATGGTCTTGCCTTCCGGAGCGTGGGCGCCCGAGAGAAGGACCACCAGCGGCTTGGGGTATTTTTCGGCATGGGCCTGGATGTCCTGCGCGAGCATTTCCTCCTGGCAGCCGCCGATCTCGCCGGCGACGATGACCAGGTCGGTGTTCCCGTAGCTCATGGCCAGGGGCACGAGGTCACAGAAAGTCGAGCCGACGGCGCCGTCGCCGCCGACCCCGATGACCGCGTTCTGGGCGATGCCGACGCTCGCCATGGCGTCGGACATGTGGTAGAGGATGGCCCCGCTGCGCGAGATGATCGTGACCCCCCTCGATCCGACCTTGCCGGGCGCCGTCTCCTCGGGATAGAAGACGTCGGGTAGCATGCCGATCTTGATGCGCTCCGGCGGGAAGATGAGCCCGGGCGTGTTTCCGCCGATGAGGACCGTGTTGCGGGCCCGGGCGGCGACGATGACATCCCGGACGTCCCTGAGCGGAAGGCCCTCCGAGATGAGGACGACGAGCGGGATGCCGGACTCGATTGCCTCGAGGGCCGCCTCGCGGGCCGTCGAATGATGGCGCCAGACGGAGGCGGCGACGACGTCGGGGTGCTCGACCAGGCACTCCGCGACGGACCCGTAGACCGGGATCGTCTCGTGGACGCGCGTGCCTCCCTTGCCGGGCGCGATGCCGGCCACGAGCGACGTCCCGAACTCGAGCATCAGACCGGCGTGCTTGGCGCCCTGCCCGCCGAGGCCGATGATGACCGTATCCAGGCGGCCCGTCGCGGCGATCCGCGCCGCGAGCTCCGGTCGGATCGACTGTACGATGTGATAGAGCATGCCGTCCGTAGCGTTGACCCTGGCATCCATCATGTCCATCCTTTGACGTCGAAGGCGTAGCGGATCCCCTCCCGGATGACCTCGGCCATGATCTTCCGGTTGCCCACCGTGATGTGCATGTCTTTGAGCTCCTCCGGCGTCTCGCGATTGGCGCGCTCAAGGAATTCCCGGGCTCTGGGCAGGTCGGTGCCGACCATCCGGCCGAACACCGGGACCATCCGTCGCCCCTGGGCGTGCCTCGCCCGCAGGCACGAAACCAAGCCGCGGATGAAGACGTCACAGGAGGAGATGCCTCCGAACCGGGAAGTGATGACGAGGTCGACGAGCTCGTAGTCCATGAGCAGGTCGAACATCTCGGCCACCGTCTCCACCGCGGGACCGCCGCCCGAATCCATGAAATTGACCGGCACGACGCGCCCGCCGAAGAAGCGTTCGCCGACGTTGGCCACCTCGTCGATGGAAAAGATACCGTAGCCCGCGCCGCCGGGCACGAGCCCGACGTAGAGGCGCCGCGGATCCTTGACATGGTCCTCCGGGAGCAGGTCGACATAGAGGAATCCGGCGGTCCGGGCGCGGACTTCGTTCCGCGTCGGCTCGGCCACGTCGTGGCGGACTTCCTCCAGGCCGAGGAGTGCGAACAGCCCGCCCTGCCGGTAGACGCCGTTGTCGTCGAGGACGATCTTGGCGTCCGCGGCCACAGGGCCTCGCGGCGTGATGATCAGCGGGTTGATCTCGGCCACCTTGCAGTCGTATTTCTGGAACAGAGAATAGAGCCTGGAAACGATGTCCTTGAGGGCGCCGGCAAAGTCCTTTCCCCCGGGGAGCCCGGCACTCAGGAACGAAACGAGTTCGGACGCCTTGCCGTCGGGGAGGATCTTTTCATTCGCCGCGAGCTCGACCGCCAGGAGCCTGTCCGGTGATTCCCGGGCCACTTGCTCGATGTCGACGCCGCCGGCGGGGCTGACGATGACGCTGACGTTGAAATCGGCCGGGTTCATCGTGACCCCGACGTAGCAGGCCCCCTTCTCCTCGACGGCTTCCTCGACCATGAGCCGCTCGACGGCGCAGCCCCGGATCTTTCCGCACAGCATACGCCGGGCCAGGGAAACCGCCTCCGCCGCGTCTTTCGCCCTGCCGATGCCGCCCGCCTTGCCGCGGCCTCCGACGAGGACGAGGGACTTGAGCATGACCGGGAATGCCATCCCGCCAAGCTCGCCGACGTCGTCGGCCCGGCCGACGACACCGTACAGTTTGGGAACGGGAATGCCCTCCCGCTCGAAGACCCTCTTCGCTTCGTTTTCATAGAGTCGCATGTTGGCTTCTTCCCGGCCGCCGAACTCAGCCGGCGGTGAGCAGGCCGCCTTTCTTGTAGAGCGACATCTGGATCCCGGAAAACGGCTCGACCCGCAGCTTCTCGCCGGTCCCGTGCCGGGTCACTTCGCCCGAAGAGAAATCGATGGTGATCTCCTCGCCGCTGCGGAGGCCGAACCGGACGAGGTCGCCGGCGAGGACCGGAAGCCCGGCATTGATGGCGTTGCGCTCGTAGATCGCGCCGAAGGAGCGGGCGATGATCGCCCGCACGCCGAGGCTCTTGAAGCAGTCGACGGCCTGCTGGCGCGAGGAGCCGGCGCCGAAGTTGCCCCCGGAGACGACAATGTCGCCGGGCGCGGCCTTCCGCGCAAAATCCTCCCAGCCGGCGAGATTGCCGAACGTGTATTGGCCCATCTGGGCGATGTCCATGATGGCCAAGTGCCGGTTGTGGAAGATCATGTCCGTATCGATGTTGTCCTTGTCGATGACCCAGACCCTCCCCCGGACAACGATGGGCCGATCCGCGGGGGGCACGGCTTTGGGGGCGGTCCCGACTGCAGGCGCCGCGGCGGCCGGCTTCACGGCCAAAAACGGGACCGGCCGTTCGGGGATCGCATCGGCCGCGGTGATGACGCCGGCGACGGCCGAGGCCGCGGCCGTGGCGGGCGAGGCCAGGTAGACGTTCCCCTTGCCCTGCTTCCCCGCGAAATTCCTGTTGCCGGTGCTGACAGTGACCTCGCCCGGGCCGTTCTGGCCGATCTGTCCCTCGGCGCAGCCGGCGCAGCCGGCGTTGCCCACCAGAGCCCCGGCCTGCATAAAAGTCTCCATAAGGCCGTCGTCGAGCGCATGCTGCCAGACGGCCCGCGTCGAAGGCACGATCTTGAGGACGACGCCCGGGGCGACGCGGCGGCCCTTGAGAATGGCCGCCACGGCGGACAGGTCCTCGTAACGGCCGTTGGTGCACGACCCAACGAAGGCCGAGTCGATCTTCGTGCCCGCGACCTCCCGGACCGGGACGACGTCCTCGGGATGCCCGGGGCGCGAGACGAGGGGGACGAGGTCCGAGAGGTCGATCGCGACCTCCCGGTCGTAGACGGCGTCGCCGTCAGCGAAGATGGGCTTGTACGCCTTCCCCAGTTTGTCGAAGTGGTCGAGGACGGCCTTGTTGGGAGGGAAGAGGAGGATGATGGCCCCCATCTCCGTGGCCATGGAAGCGATCGTGATCCTGTCGCTGAGCCCGAGGGCGTCTACCGCACCGCCATGGAGCTCGGCGCTCGCGCCGAGAAGCCCCGAGGCGCCGAACTCGCGGAGGAGCCGGAGCGCGATGTCCTTGGCCGTCGTCCCCGGGCGCGGCGCGCCCTCGAGGACGATCCGGACCGAGGGCGGGACTTTGAACCAGATGCGCCCATAGGCCCAGGCCGCGGCGATGTCCTGGTCGCCCATGCCCTGTCCGAAGGCCCCGACAGCCCCCAGGATGTTGGCGTGCGAATCGGTCGAAACGAAGGTCCCTCCGGGCACGATGAGGCCCTCGTCGACCGCGATGTGCGTGCCGATGCCGGAGTCGATGTCATAAACGGCGATGCCGCGTTCCCTGGCGAAGACCCGGCTGAGCTGCTGGTTGGCGGCGTATTTCTGGTCCGATCCGCCTGGGTTGCAGTCGAAGGTGAAGAAGGTCCGGGCTGGGTCGTCGATCGGCAGGCCGTTCGCCCGCAGGTTCTTGACGACGCTGGCGCCGCCGAAGTCCCGCGCGACCCGGGCGTCTATGAAGACGTCGATGATGTCTCCCGGTCTGACGACCGGGAGCCCGGAATGATCCGCGAGGATCTTCTCGATCATGGTGTGGCCCATCTCGGCCTCCGTTTCGAAGTTTTCGCCCGATGAGGGCCGGCCTTCTCCCGCCCCGCAGCCGGCCCTGCCCGATCAGCCCTCGATGAGGGCCCCTTTTTGTTTCATCACCAGCGGATCGAACGTGGCGAAGTCCGCCTGGTGAATGAGCACGGCCTCGACGACCTGCGGTCGGCCCTCCCCCTCCTTCGCGTGGCAGACGATGATATTGATGATGTCGCCGGGCAGGCCGCATTCGGCGGCCAGCATCGCGCCCGAGACGGGGTGCCGGGCGTATTTTCCGGCCAGGCTCTTGCGGTAGCCGCC
Source organism: uncultured Eubacteriales bacterium (assembly GCA_964551995.1). Lineage (GTDB taxonomy): Bacteria > Acidobacteriota > Aminicenantia > Aminicenantales > Saccharicenantaceae > DATKJS01. Next base: position 44,025 of record CAZKFD010000032.1, on the reverse strand, counting down.
CAGGCCGTCGGGCTCGATCTCAAGGAGCTTGCCGACATCGTGTAGGAGCCCGCCGGCGTAGAGCCGGTCGAAATCGACCCCGTAGGGCAGACGGGCGTAGGCCTCCGATTGGGCGCGCCCGAGGCCCGCGGCGCCCTCCGTGACGGCGACCGTGTGCTCGACGAAGCTGACCCCGCACGTGTCCGTGAGAAGGGTGAAGGGGATCTTCTTCAGCTCCTCGACCGACGCCCAGCGGCCTCGTTCGCAGGCCAGGACGAATGTCCTGACGACTTTGGCGCGTAGCTCCCGGTCCCGGATGCCGTCCAGCTGTTTGCGGAAGAGCGATTCAATATCCTTTTCTCGGATCATGAGGGCCTCCTGGGACACAGCCGGCGGACGTCGGGACGGCCGGGGTTCCCCGAACGAGTCCCTACGATAGCATTAGCCGGGGGGCTTTTTCAAGCCTCGGAGCCCGTGCCGGACGCCCCGATGGCCTGGGCCAAGCCGGCATCGGGCCGAGGGCTGGAGGTTTGACATCCAGGCGTTGAACAGATATACTTTTTCTTTCCTTCGGGATGGCGTTAACGCATTGATTAAATTGAAGATGAGGATTATTCGAGAGTGACTTCGGCAGCCGAACAGTGGGTCGAGGCGCAGGAGAGACTGGCTCGGCCCGAACATGTTTACTGGTGCGACGGCTCCGAGGGGGAGGCCTGGCGACTCCTCGAGATCGGGATGAACGAGGAGCGCCTCAACGGGCCCGTTTTCCTCGAGCTCAACCACAAGACCTGGCCGACCGCCTACCTCCACCGCAGCCACCCGAACGACGTCGCCCGGACCGAGCACCTGACTTTCGTCTGCCACTCGGCGCGGGAGGCCTCGGGGCCGAACAACAACTGGATGGAGCCGGCCAAGGCCAAGAAGCTGATGACGGGGCTCTCGGACGGTTGCATGCGCGGGCGGACGATGTATGTCATCCCCTACATGATGGGCCATCCCGATTCGCCCTACGCCAAGGCCTGCCTCATGATCACGGACTCGACCTATGTCGCCGTCAGCATGCGAATCATGACCCGCATCGGCACGCCCATCCTGGAGAAGCTCCGCAACCGGGAGGACTTCATCAAGGGTTTCCACTCGATCGGCGACCTCAACCCCAATCGACGCTACATCATGCACTTCCCAGAGGAAAGCCTCGTCTGGAGCGTCGGCTCCGGCTATGGCGGCAACGCCCTGCTCGGCAAGAAGTGCGTCTCTCTGCGGATCGCCTCCTACCTCGGGCTTCGGCAGGGGTGGCTGGCCGAGCACATGGTCATCATGGGCATCGAGGACCTCCGGGGCAATATCACCTACGTCACGGCCGCCCTGCCCAGCGCCTGCGGCAAAACGAACCTGGCGATGATGGAGTCGGCCCTCCCGGGCTTCCGGGTCTGGACGCTCGGCGACGACATCGCCTGGCTCAACATCGGGCCCGACGGCCGCCTTTGGGCCATCAATCCCGAGGCCGGTTATTTCGGCGTCGCACCCGGCACGTCCATGAAGACGAACCCAAATATGATGCGGACGGTCCGGCGCGGGGCCTACAACCCGACCCTGTTCACCAATGTGGCCCTCGACACCGACCGGAACGAGCCGTGGTGGGAGGGCCTCGACGGGCCCGTCCCCGGGCATATGCTCGACTGGCAGGGAAATCCCTGGACGCCGGCGTCCGGGACGAAGGGGGCCCACCTCAACTCCCGCTTCACGGTCGCCATCTCGAACTCGCCGATGCTCTCGAAGGAATACGACAACCCGAGGGGTGTCCCGATATCGGCCATCATCTTCGGCGGCCGGCGGACCCAGCTGATCCCCCTCGTCGTCGAGAGTCTCAACTGGGCCCACGGCGTCTTCCTGGGCGCCCGGATGGGCTCGGAGACGACGGCCGCAGCCACCGGGAAGGTGGGCGTCGTGCGGCGAGACCCCATGGCCATGCTGCCATTCTGCGGCTACAACATGGCTGATTACTGGCGCCACTACCTCAACGTCGGGAACCGGCTGACGCGGCCGCCGAAGATCTTCTCGGTCAACTGGTTCCGGGTCGACGAGAAGGGAAAGTTCATCTGGCCCGGCTTCGGCGACAACATGCGCGTCCTCAAGTGGATCGTCGACCGGGTGAAAAGCGCCGTCGGCGCCCGAGAAACGCCGGCCGGCTTGGTCCCCCGGCTCGAGGACCTCGATATAGGCGGCCTGGACATCCCGAAGGAAAAGCTCGAGAAGCTCTTCGCCGTCGACATGAAGGAGTGGAAGCCCGAGGTCGACGAGATCCGGAACTCCCTCAAGCCCTACCGCGGCCGGCTGCCGGCCGAGATACGCGAGCAGTTCGAGAAGCTCGAGCGGCAGGTCCGCTGAGCCCTCTCCCGCCTCCCTACGGCATGCCGCTCTTGTTTTCCACCGCGCCGACGAGTTAGAATAGTCCCGCAGGCAAAAGGCGGCTCGGATGAAAACTCTGTCCGCGGCCTTCGCCCTCGTTGGGGCCCTTGCCCTCGTGGCCGGCGTCGCGGCCGCGCAAACCGCCCGGAAAGACGTGCGCATCATCAGCGTCCGGGTGCTGGCCGACGAGGAGACCCGGGCCATTCCCGCGTGGAAAGACTCGGTCACAGGCCTCATGGCAAAGGTCTCCGCCGATTTCGAGAGGCTCTTCGGGATCCGACTCGACATCAGAGAGTTCGGGGCCTGGACCTCCGACGACTCCATCCAATCGCTGGACCTGCTCCTCGACGACCTCGACGCCCAAGCCGACAAGGCCGGTTGCGACGTCGTCCTTGCGTTCACGGCCCAGGAAACGCCTCGTTCGGGCACGCGCGGCTATTCCCTTTTCGAGCAGGGGATCATCCTGTCCACGTTCAACCGCGACGCGCAGACGCTCGAACGGGTCCTCGAGCACGAGTGGGGCCATATGTTCGGCGCGGCCCACATCGCGGACCCCGGGTCGATCATGGGCCACTTCATCAGGGGCACGCGCTTCGACGACCTGAACGCCCAGGCGATCCGGTTGAACAAGGACAGGTCCTTCAATGCTGTCGAATTCCCGCTCTCCAAGGAGGCCCGGGTGAAGGCGGCCGCGATCTACCGGGCCATCTGCGATTATAACCGGAGGGCCCCGGTGCGCGCGGATATCGCGGCGGCCGCGCCGGCGAAGGCCGGCGTGTCGACGGCCTACGAATTCCTGGGGATGGCCCCGGAGGGCGGGCCGGAAAATTCCCTTTACCTCGACGACGCCTATGTCCTTCTCGCCCGCATCTATCTGGAAGACAGGGGTTACGACGAGGCCCTGTCCGCGTGCCGGGCGGCCCTCGAGCTCAACCCCGATAACCTCGAGACGAGGAATCTCGAAGGCATCATCCTCCGCAGGAAGGGGCATCTCGAGGAAGCGATCAAGACCTACGGGGCCATCCTCAAGGCCAAACCACGGTCTCCCCGGTCTCTGTACAACCTCGGCATCGCCCAAGCCAAGGCCGGCGACACCGCGGGAGCGATGGACAGCTATCGCCGCGCCATCGGGCTCAAGGCGAACTTCCCCGAGGTCTTCAACAATATCGGCGACCTCGACCTCGGCGACGGGCGCCTCGACGAAGCGGAAGCGGCCTTCCTCAAGGCCGTCGCGCTCAACCCGGCCTTCGCCCTCGCGCGCTCCAATCTGGCCGAGGTCTATCTTCGGAAGAAGGAATATGAAAAATCCGCGGCGGAGGTCGCGTGCGCCCTCCGGCTCAACCCGGACCTGCCGGGCCCGCACAACGTCCGGGGAAATCTCGCCCACCGCGAGGGAAGGACCGGCGAGGCCGTTTCCGAATACGAGACGGCGATCGCTCTCGACCCCGGCTATGAAAAGGCCTATTATAACCTCGGCATCTGCCGATTCGAGGCCAGCGACATGTCCGAAGCCGGCCGGCTGTTCGCCAAGGCCATCGAGTTGCGCCCGGGATTCGCCGAAGCCCATGCGAGCCTCGGATACTGCCTGCTCAGGAGCGGGGAGAGCGACCGGGGGATCAAGGAGCTCCGGATGGCCCAGGACCTGGGGTTCGTCTCGGCGACAACTCATGTCAACCTCAGCTACGCCTATCTGCAGAAGAACATGTTCGACCCGGCGATCGCAGAGGCCCACAAGGCCCTGGAGATCGATCCGTCGCAGGCCCTCGCCTACAACAACCTGGGCATCGCCCTGGCCAGGCAGCAGAAATTCGCCGAGGCCGACGAGGCCTTCCGGAAGGCCTGCGGGATCGACCCAAAGAGCAAGGAGGCGATCGCGAACCTCGCCCGCCTCGAGATGCGCCTCGGAAAGCCCGAAGAGGCTTTGGACCTCTTTCTCAAGGCGTCGGCGCTCGACCCGAAGGACGGAACGCTCCACGCCGCGACCGCTGTCCTGTATTTCGAAAAGGGCGCCTTCCAACAGGCTTGGGAGCACATCCGCAAGGCTCAAGCCCTAGGAGCGACCGTCGATCCGGGGTTTCTGGAAGCCCTCAGGAAAAAGCGGGACGGTCGATAGGCCGGGCGGCGCGGCGGGGACGGCGTTGACAGCCTCCGGACCGGGTGATATAGTTCCCGCCACGTTTTCTGAAGGTTCGAAGGGATCGGCGGCGGAAACGCCGGCCGGGCATGAAACTCGACACGACGGCTCTGATCAAGACGTGGGGATTGCCGGCGGCCACGTACATCTATTGCCTCGCGAGCGGCCTCATTCCCGTCATCAACGCGGAGGTCTTCCTCGTCGTCATCTCCTCCGCCCTGCTCCCCAGGTCCCAGCTCCTCCTGATCACGAGCCTCGCCGCCCTGGGCCAGATGACGGCAAAGTGCATCCTGTACATAGGCGTCCGGACGTCGTTTCGCAAGCCTCCCCGAAAGTACGAAGTCAAGCTCGCCCGGGCCCAGGAGAAGCTCGACCGCTGGCGCTACGGGGCCGGCGGTTTTATCTTCGTCAGCGCCTCCACGGGTTTTCCTCCCCTCTACGCCACGAGCTTGATGGCCGGGCTGCTCAAGCTCAACTTCCTCACTTTCCTTCTCTGCGGCCTGGCCGGAAGGTTCATCCGCTTCGGCGTCTTCCTCATCTTTCCCAACCTGATCAAGAGCCTGTTCTAAGGGACGTCCCGGGACAACCTCCGTGTCGGGCTGGGCTGCTCCGCCATAGTGCTGCCCGACGGTCGCAAAGCTCCGCTCTCTGCCGGATGGGGACGCGCCGGGACAGGGCCCGTCCGGTAAGGAGCGAAACTTCGGATTTGAGCTAAGGCTTTCTTCCGCGAAGGCCCTGGCGCGGCTTAAAAGCGGGTGTTGAAGACGGGCAGGACCTTGAGCCCCTTCGGGTTGTCGCGAACGATGTTGACGAGGCCGAGCTCAAACCCGTGGTCCACGCTCCAGGCATAATTCACGATGCCGACGGCGAGCCCGCTCAGCGTGCCCTTGAGGAAATTGCACGAGCTCACGGCCAGGCCGGAGAGCCGGCCGTCCTTGTCCACATAGACCGTGCCGCCGGCGACAAACGCCCCCGTCAGAAATTTCCCGCCGACGACGAGCCCGCAGAGGGCGAGCCCGCGGATCTCGGGCGCCCCGGCGCCAGCCCCGCAAATCGTGATCCCGACGAGCTCGTCTCCGGCGCCCGCGCCCACGCCGGCGACGACGACACCCTTAAGGATCCCGCCCGCGCCCACTCCCAGGCCGGCGAAGGCCGCCCCGGTCAGATCCTTGCCCGCCCCGGCGCCGAGTCCGCCGACGACCAGCCCCGTCACGTCGTCACCGGCCCCCACCCCCAATCCGCCGATGGTCAGCCCGCAAAGGCTCCGGCCCGCTCCGAAGCCCAGACCTCCCAAATTCAGACCGACGACGTCCCCGCCCGCGCCCGCTCCCAGCCCGCCGACGTTGATACCCCTGAGGTTGTTCCCGGACCCCATCCCGACGCCGCCGATGTTGATACCGGTCATGTCTCCGCCGCTGCCGGCGCCGACGAGCCCGATATTGACGCCCGTCATGCTCTTGTCCGCATCCGGACCGAGGATCCCGAACTGAAAGCCCGTTATGGCCCCGCCGCCGGGGATCAGCCCCAGCGAGAGGCCGCGGACGACGGAATCCCTGTTGTCCGTGCGGGGCTGCCAGAGGGTGATGTTGACCCCGGTGAACCGCCGGACCCCGCCGTCCCGGAAATTGAAACGCAGCCCCGTAAACTCCTTCGAATTGCCGAAGCTCACGCCCCAGTTCTTGGCCGGAACGTCCAGGCTTTGAGCGACGAGGACGGGGCTAGCAGCGATGCCCGCGACCATCAGAAATCCGCAGATAACTCCGAGACTCTTCCTCATCGACTGCCTTGGGTTCATGGAAACCTCCTCGTCGGCGGAGGGGCCGGCACGCGAACGCCTCCGCCTGTTCATAAGGATAAACGAAAACCGCTGGCCAAAGGTTCATTCCGGCAGGCCCGTGCCGCCCCTCGACGCGCCTCGCCGCCCGGCCTCCGACGCGCCCGGTCGAAACTGACCTCTCAGAAACGGTCGTGTCCGAACGGCCGCCAAATGGGCTATAATGAAACGAATCCCACGGAAAGGACGGTCGCGACATGAGAGGAAAGCAGAAACGCATCGAGGATTTCCACAAGAAAGACGAACTCATCGTCGTCACGGGCGCGGGGGGCTTCATCGGCGGCTCCCTCGTCCGCTATTTCCACGACAAGGGCTTCGCCCGGATCCGGGCCGTCGACAAGAAGCCCCTCCCCGACTGGTACCGGAGGACGCCGGGCGTCGAGGACCTGTGCCTCGACCTGAGTGAGCGGGATAGCTGTGTGCGGGCCTGCGAGGGCGCCGTCGAGGTCTACCAGCTTGCGGCCGACATGGGCGGCATGGGTTTCATCGAACGCTACCGCGTCGAGTGCCTGCGGAGCGTCCTCATCAATGCGCACATGATCGAGGCCGCCTATCGGGCCGGGGCGGACCGGTATTTCTTCTCCTCCTCCGCCTGCGCCTACAACACGGACCTCCAGAAGGAGCCGGGCAACCGGGCCCTCAAGGAATCTGACGCCTATCCGGCCATGGCCGAGCGAGGCTACGGCTGGGAGAAGCTGTTCTCCGAAATCTTCTGCCAGGAGTACTGGGCCGAGCGGGGCTTCGAGACGTTCATCGCCCGCTTCCACAATGTCTACGGCCCGAACGGGACCTGGGATGGCGGCCGCGAGAAGGCGCCCGCGGCCCTCTGCCGGAAGGTCATCGAGGCCTGCGACACGGGCAGCCTGACCGTCAACATCTGGGGCGAGGGGACGCGGACCCGGAGCTTCATGTACATCGACGACTGCCTTAACGGGATCGACATGATCACGCACTGCGACGAGCTCATCGCGACGCCTATCAACCTGGGCTCCTCCGAACTCGTCTCCGTCGACGACCTCCTGACGATCATCGAAGAGGCGGCCGGAGTCAAAGTCAAACGCACCTATGACCTCGGCGCGCCGAAGGGCGTCGGCGGCCGCAACTCCGACAACACCATGATTCGTAGGGTCCTCGGCTGGGAGCCGTCGACCCCCCTCCGCGAGGGAATCGCCAGAACGTACGCCTGGATCGAGGATCAGTACCGGCGTCGCAAAGCCGGCGAGCGAACGGTGCTCTGAATGATCCCCTATCGCCTGGCCCTGGCCGGAGGCTGGATCGACCAGCCGTTCGTGTCCGAGCGCAACCCGGAGCCGCCCGGCTCGATGGTCGTCATCTCGGAAGAGGCGCTTGCGGTCGGGATGCGCGTCAGGGTCAGGACGAAGTAGCAGGCGCCGGCAATAGCGAGAGTCTTCGTCTCCGGGCCTTGCGCTATGTCACCCGAGTCTTCCCGTTCGAGGAATTCCCGCCGTCCGCGTCTTCTCGGCCGGAGCGGGGGCGCGGACCCGGCATGTGGACCGCGGACGAGGCGGGCGCGTCGCCCGAGATCGAGGCCGCCTGCGCCGTGAATGGCTGTCCACCATCCCGTCCTGCCCGCGCCACCTGACCGACAGACTCCGCTTTGGGCGCTCCCCAGGCGGCCGTTCCGGCCCGGGCGCCGGTTTATTGACGGCCGCCGCCAGGACGGCGTATGATTGATTCCGATGTCACTCGTCAATCCCAACGCCCGGAGGGAATGATGTCTCTGAATCCGCAAAAAACGGCCTGGGGCCCCATAATCATCCTTGGGAGCGTCTGGGGCCTGTCCGAAGCGGCCCTCGGCATGTATCTCCGTCAGTGCGCCTCGACGGTCTCGGGCTCGCTGATGACGGGGGCGGCCATGTTCTTCCTGGCCGCGGCCTGGGCGGTCTCGCCCCGCATTCAGGCCGTCGCGGGGATGGTCCTTCTGGCCTCGCTCTTCAAGCTCTTCGACGCCCTGCTCCTCGGCTTGCCCGTTGCCCACGGCGCCGTCGCCAACCCGATCTTCGCCATCGTCATGGAGGGGACATCCTTCCTCGTCCTCATGAGCGTCGTCCGCAAGGGCCTGGTCTCCGGCCCGGCCGGACAGGGGGTGGCTGGCGGCCTCGGCGCTCTGCTCGCCGTGAACCTTTTTCCTCTGGTCAAGTTCGGCACGGGGATCGCGGCCTGCGTCGTGCCGGGGACGTCCTACCCGCTCTCCCTCTATTACGCGCCGATCGCCGTCGCCCTCTCGGCCCTGACAGTCCCGGCGGGCTTCTGGGCGGCGCGGGGGATCTCGTCGCTCGAGGCCCGTTTCGAGCCCACACGCCGGCGGGTGTTCGGCTGGCTCTCTCCGGCCGCTCTGCTCCTCTGTCTCGCGGCCCTCGCCCTTCTCAGGGCGGTTTGAGCCCCATCCCCTTCGAAGGACTCCGCCGTGGAAAAGCGTTCTGAACGGAAAACTGCCCGCGGCGTCAGCCGCAGGGACTTCATCAAGGGCATGGGCACCGGCGCCCTGGGCACGGCCGTCCTTGCCCGGCTCTTCGCCCAGGAGGCGATCGAGACGAAAAAGGGCCGCGTGCCCGTTTACGACAAAAAGACCATTTCCCTGACCGTCAACGGCGCTGCGATAACCGTCGCCGCGGCCGCCAACGAGACGCTCCTCGACGTCCTGCGGGACCGTCTCGATCTCACCGGGCCCAAGAAGGTCTGCGACCGGGGAGAGTGCGGCGGCTGCACGGTGCTCCTCGACGGGGCGCCGATTTACGCCTGTATGTATCTGGCCATCCGGGCCGACGGACGGGCGATCACGACCGTCGAAGGCCTGGCGCGCGGCGACAAGCTCCATCCCGTTCAGGAGGCCTTCATCGAAAACGACGGCTACCAGTGCGGCTTCTGCACCCCCGGCTTCCTTGTCACGACTGCCGCGCTCCTCGAAAAGAACCCCTCGCCGACGGCCGGCGAGATCCAGCAGGCGCTTTCGGGCAACCTGTGCCGCTGCGGCAACTATGTCAGGATCCGCAAGGCCGTCGCGGCCGCCGCGGCCAAAATGAAAGAGGCGTGAGATGGCCCGCAAGACGCCAGCCGACATCGGGAACGACAGCCGCATGTATATCGCCGAGGCGCGTGGCCAGGACCGCGCCGTCGCGCCCGCGCAGGCCGCTCCCGCAGCCCCGGAAGCGCCGGGTACGCCCGCCTACAAGTACATCGGAAAATCCACGCGCCGGATCGACGGCCGCCTGATCGTCATGGGAAAGGCCAAATATACTCACGACATCCGACTCCGTGGCCTGCTCACCGGAAAGATCCTGAGGTCGCCGGTCGCTGCGGCGGAGGTCGTGTCGATCGACCTCGGACCGGCCAAGAGCCTGCCCGGGGTCGTGGCCGCGATCCCGCTGGCGGAGGGGAAGGTCCGCTACACCGGCGACCAAGTCGCGGCCGTGGCCGCCGTGAGCGAGGCCGCCGCCGAGAAGGCCCTCTCCCTCATCCAGGTTGAATACAAGGCCCTTCCGGCCGTCGTCGAATGGGAAAAAGCCCGGGAGCCGGGCGCCCCGCAGGTCCGCGAGGGGAAGCCCAACGTCGAGAAGCTCAACGAGGCGGCCCGGGGCGACGTTGAGGAGGGCTTCCGGGAAGCGGACGTCGTCCTCGAGCGGACCTACCAGACGGACTTCGAGATCCACCACCCCCCCGAGACCCACGCGAGCATCGCGTCTTGGGACGAGGGCCGGCTCACGGTGTACGATTCGACGCAGAACGTCCACGGAGTCTGCGACGGCCTCGCCCGGGCGCTAAAGATCCCGGAGGCCGACGTGACGGTCATCAAGAACTACATGGGCGGCGGGTTCGGCAGCAAGCTCGGGCTCAACGAGCACACCGTCGTCGCCGCTCTTCTCGCCAGGGAGGCGGGCCGGCCCGTCAAGATCGTCCTGAGCCGCCGCGACAACTCCCTCTGCGTCGGCTACCGCCCCTCGAGCCGCCAGACCTACAAGGGGGGCGTGCGGAGGGACGGCACGCTGACCGCCCTCAGCGTGCTCAACTACACCAGCGGCGGTCTGGGCCCCGGCGACGAGGTCGCCGAGATGACGGCCGAGCTCTACCGCTGCCCCAATTTCAAGGCCGAGGAGTACACGGTCTTCACGAACACGGGAGAATCGCGCCCGACGCGGGCGCCCGGGAACACCCAGGGTGCGTTGGGACTCGAAAGCTTCATCGACGAGCTGGCGGCGGCGATCGGCATGAACCCCCTCGAGCTGCGGAAAAAAAACTACGCGACCCGCAACCGAGGCGACACCGGCCTCCCGTATTCGACCAAGGGCCTCGACAAATGCTACGAGGCCGGCGCCAAGGCCATCGGCTGGGAGCGGCGCAACAGGAAGCCCGGCGACGGGAGCGGCCCCGTCCGCCGGGGCATCGGCATGGCCTCGAGCATGTGGTGGGGCGGCGGCGTGCCGGGAACCCTGGCCGACGTCGTCCTCTACCCCGACGCGAGTGTCGAGGTCGTCTGCGGGACGCAGGATCTCGGCACCGGCACGCGGACGCACATGGCCGTCGTCGCGGCCGAAACCCTCGGCCTCGAACCGCACGAGATCACGGTGAGGATCGGCAGCTCCGACTATCCCTGGGCGCCGGCCTCGGGCGGCAGCATGACCACGCCTTCGGTCGCGCCGGCCGTCCGGGACGCGGCCCTCAAGGCCGTCGAGCGCCTGAAGCAGGTCGCGGCCCGAAAGCTCGAGGCCAAGCCCGAAGAGATCGTCCTGGAGAATCGCACCCTCGGCGTCCGCGGCGTTCCCGGAAAATCGCTCGGCTTCGCCGAGGCCTGCCGGGAGCTCCGCCGGGAAGCGGTCTTCCACGGCGAGCGATCCGGCTACCCCGGCGACAAGTATGCCTTCAACACGTTCGGCGCCCATTTCGCCGAGGTCGAGGTCGACTGCGAAACGGGCCGCATCCGGGTCCTCCGGTACGTCGCCGCGCACGAGAGCGGCCAGATCATCGATCCGCAGACGGCCGAGAGCCAGGTCATCGGGGGGGTTACACAGGGGCTGAGCGCCGGGCTGTTCGAGGAGCGCGTCATGGACTCGACGCTCGGCTATCCCGTCAACCCCAACCTCCGCGACTACAAGATCGCGACGGCCCTGGATATGCCGGAGGAGATCACGACGATCTTCGTGGGCGTCGCAGACCCGAGGCTCAACAACCTCGGCGCAAAGGGCCTCGGTGAACCGCCCCGCATCCCGAGCTCGGCGGCCATCGCCAACGCCGTCTACAACGCCATCGGCGTCCACGTCGGCGGGATCCCCATGACGCCCAACAGGGTCCTCGCGGCCCTCAAGCGCAAGGAGGCCGGATCATGAAAGAGTTCAGGATCGCGCAGCCGAAGACGCTCGACGAGCTCGCGGCCCTCCTGGCGGAAACGAAAGCCGGCACGGCCCTCATGGCCGGCGGCACCGACCTCATCGACACGCTTAAGAGCGGCGTCGCCGCGCCCGACATCGTCGTCGACCTCCAGGGGATCGAGGCGCTCGCCGGCATTTCCCGGGACCGGGAGGGTCTGCGGATCGGGGCGGCAGCCCGCGTCGTCGAGCTCGCCGAGGACCCCGGCGTCGCCCGCGATTACCCCATCCTCAAGGAAGCGGCGTTGTCGCTCGCGACCCCTCAGCTGCGGAACGTGGGCACGGTCGGCGGCAACCTCTGCCAGAGGCCGCGGTGCTGGTACTTCCGCGACCCGGCAGTCGTCTGCCGCAAGAAGGGCGGCTTCAACTGCTTCGCCTTCCAGGGACGGAACAAATATCATGCCATCCTCGGCGGGAGCGCCTGCTTCATCGTCTATCCCTCGGACCTCGCTCCGGCCCTCATCAGCCTGGGGGCGCGGGTCACGATCGGAGGCGCGGCGGGCGAGAAGGTTATGCCTCTCGAGGAGTTCTACAGGCTTCCGTCGGTCGACGTGACCCGGGAGAATGTTCTCGGCGTGGGCCAGTTCCTGAAGGACGTCCGGGTCCCGGCACCGAACCCGGGCCAGAAGGGTGCCTACGTCAAGATCAAGGAGCGGAGCACGTGGGATTTCGCCCTCGCCTCGGCCGCCGTCACGGGCGTCGTCAGGGGACGTGCCTTCTCCGAGATCGCCATCGTCGCGGGAGGGGTCGCCCCCGTCCCGTGGCGCATGAGGAAGGCCGAAGACATGCTCCGGGGCCGGCCTGTGACGGAGGCCCTTGTCGCCGCGGCGGCCGGCGAGGCCTTGAAGGAGGCCAGCCCGCTCGCGGAGAACGCCTATAAGAAAGACCTCGCCGCGGCGGCCCTGAAGCGGGCCGTCCTCGCGCTTCTCTGAATGGGGGTATGGAGATGGTCTCGCTCGCACTCGGGTTTTTCACGCCGTTCCTCCGTCGTCCGCCTCGGCGGCTGCGGAACTGCGCATTTCGATCCGCGCCTGGGGAGCGGGCTTAATGGCATCTGAGGCCCTCGTTCCCGCTTTCCGCGTGCTCACACATCCTCGCCGCCCGGAAGCCCAGGTGCCCTCAGCGTCCGACTGCGGAAGGCTAAACCCTCGAACGGCTCGCTTCGACCATCCCCATACCCCCAGCCAATAAATCGTTAAGAAAGGTACAATGAAATACAGCTTACCGAAACTGCTCGAAACGGTCATCCGGGAGAAGCGGCCCGTGCTGGCGACGATCGTTGAGGCCGAGGGCTCGACGCCCCAGGTCCCGGGGGCCACGGCGATCTTCGGGGACCACGGCCTCGTGGCCGGCACGATCGGCGGCGGCGTCCTCGAGGGCCGGACGCAGGCCATCGCCCTCCGGGCGCTCGAAGACAAGCGCCCGAGGCTCGCGGAATTCCGGCTGGACGCCGACATCGGCGACAAGGAGGGTGCCGTCTGCGGCGGGGCCGCGGCTGTTCTGGTCGACCCCCTCGTCGCGGACGCCCGCCCCGTCTTCGAGCTGGCCCTGGAAGGCTTCCGGAAACGGCGGCCGGGTCTCATCCTGACAATGATCCGGCCCCTCGGGGGGGAATTTGTCCACACGGCGCGCGAGTGGGTCCCGGAGAGCGGCTTTTCGGACCCGGGGCGGCCGCACGCCGCGGCCATCGGGCCGCCGGACCTGGCCGCCGTCCTGGCCGCGGGAAGGGCAAAGCTCTGGAAGTTCGACGATTTCTCCGTCTTCGCGGAGCCGGTCCGTCCGCTGCCGCGGCTGGTCATCGCCGGCGCCGGCCACGTGGGCCGGGCCGTGGCCCGGCTGGGCAGCCTGCTCGACTTCGAGGTCACGGTCATCGACGACCGGACCGAGTTCGCCAACGCCGGCAACATCCCCGAGGCGGACCGGATCGTCGTCGGCGGCATCGCCGACGCGCTCCGGGCGGTCCCGGACTCGCCCGACAACTTCTTCGTCATCGTGACGCGCGGGCACGAGGGGGACGCCGAGGCGCTCCGGGCGGTCATCGGCCGCGGCGCCGCGTATGTCGGAATGATCGGCAGCCAGACCAAGGTCGACCTCATGCGCCGCGAGTTCCTGGAAGCGGGCTGGGCGACCGTGGAGGAGTGGGCCGAAATCCATGCCCCGATCGGCCTCGAGATCCGCTCGAAGACCGTCGAGGAGATCGCCGTCAGCATCGCCGCGGAGCTCGTCCTCGTCCGGGCGGGGCGGAAAGAGAAGGACGAGCCATGATCTGCGCCATCGTCCTCGCCGCCGGCGAGTCCCGGAGGATGGGAACGCAGAAGCTCCTCCTGCCTTTCGGCAGCTGCACGGTTATCGAGACCATCGTCCGCACGGCGCTCGAATCGAGCGTCGAGGAAACCCTGGTTGTCCTGGGGGCGGACCGCGAGAAAGTCAAGGAAGTCCTGCAGTCTTACCCGCTGACGTTCGCCGTCAACGAGAACTATCGCTCGGGGATGCTCTCGTCGGTCCAGGCCGGCTTCCGGGCCCTGCCAGGCGGAACCCGGGCGGCCGTCGTGATGCTGGGTGACCAGCCGTCCGTGTCCCGGGAGATCGTCGACGGCCTCGTCCGGGCATACAAGGACGGCACCCGGGGCATCATCGTCCCAGTGCACGGGGGACGCCGCGGCCACCCCGTCCTGATCGACGCAGGTTACAAGAGCGAGATCCTCGGGCTCGACCCAGCGATCGGGCTACAGCAGCTTGTACGCGGCCACCCCGAAGACGTTCTCGAGGTCCCCGTCGAGGCGGCCGGCATCCTCAAGGACCTGGACCGTCCCGGAGACTACCGGAAGGAAACCGGCCGAACGCCGGGGAAAAAAGGATGACGCCGCCGTCCGGCCGCCCGGGCTAAGGGAGGGAGTATCTGAAGGCTGCCCGCTCCTCAGGACCTGGACTGGCCCGAAACCGAGAGGCCTTTCCCGCCCCTTTTCCCCGTTCTCTTCCCGGCCCGTTTCAGGTTCTCCGCCACCCTGAACCGGACAATCCGGCCGATCAGCTCCAGCGGCAACGGCCGTCCGATGGGGAACCGGACGGTCCCTCTGGCGAGCTCATAGCCGGCCAGCTCTCGCCTGAAGGCCCGGATCCCGCTCGACGTCGGGTAAAATCCGATGTGCTTCCGGAAGGCCGCGAAGTGGACCACGTAGCCTTCCAGGGCGAACGTGGGGATCCCGTAGCTGATTCTCTCCTCTGCGCCCGGGGCGGCCTCCTGTACCGTTTCCCGCAATTCCCGGAGCGTCTTCCGGACGTCTTCTGGAAACGAGGCGATGTATTCGTCAATCGTCCGGAACGCAGCGCGGCGTCTGTCCATGCACCTCTTTTCGCGATCGGCCCGATGATAGGCCCGCCGGCGGAGAGGTGTCAAGAGCGCGCTTTTGCCGGCCGGGGCTTTGTGGTATATATCGTCCTGAAGAGAGGCGCGGGAATGAGGACGAGAGCCGGTTTCCTCGGGCTGCTCGTGCTCGGCCCCGGCAGGCCCGAGGGCCACTACTGGCTGGGCGTGGACTACGGCGTGTACGGCCAGGCCAAGGGCGTCCTGAGCGGCTTGTCCCTTGTCGGCTCAATCAAGGATGAGATGAACAAGGAGCTGGCCATCGACCCGTCCTACGACGACGGCGGCCCAGACCGAGCCCTGGGGCGGATGTACTACGAGCTGCCCGGGATCTTCGGCAGCGGCAAGCAGAAATCGCTCGAGCAACTCCTGAAATCCGAGAGGATGGGCCCCTGCGTCGGGCTGACCCGCATCTACCTCGCCGACACCTATCTGGCCCTGAAGGACGTGGCGAAGGCGCGGCAGGATCTCGAGTTCGTGATCGACACGGAGCCCGGCCTGCAGCCTAACCCCGAGGCCGCCCGGGAGAAGCAGATGGCCCGGGAGAAGCTCGAGAGCAAGGAATTCCAGGTCAAGTGACCGTCCCTGCCGCCGTCCCCGTCCTCTATGAAGACGACGATTTTCTGGCCGTCGACAAGCCCGAGGGCGTCGTTTCAGTCTCCGAGGCGGGGCAGGGCGGCCTCCCCGCGCTCGTGAGCGGCAGCGGGGTTTATACGGGAAGGCTTTACCCGGTCCACCGGCTCGACCGGGAGGCGAGCGGCGTCATCGTCTTCGCCAAGAACCCCGGGAGCCATCGCTTCCTCAATGCCGCGTTCGAACGGCGCGATGTCCGGAAGGCCTACCTGGCCCTCGTCCTGGGGGTCATGAATGCCAACAGGGGGATCATCGACAATCCCGTCCGCGAGTTCGGCTCGGGGCGCATGGGCGTCGACGCGAAGCGGGGCAAGCCCTCGACGACCGAGTTCAAGGTCGTCAGGCGCCTGAGAAGGCACACGCTCCTCCGCGCCTTCCCGCTCACCGGGCGGCGCCACCAGATCCGCGTTCACCTTTACGACCTCGGGCACCCGATCGCGGGCGACCTCAGGTACGGCGACTGGGACGTGCAGAAGGAATACCCGCGGTTGATGCTCCACGCCCTGGAGATCGAATTCGCCCTGCCCTCGGGCGAGCGTCTGAAGATCGAGGCGCCGGAGCCGGAATCGTTCCGGTCGGTCGTGGCTCAGCTTTCGGCCTTTGCGATTTGAGGTTTTCCAGATTTCAGGCGTACGGAAGCCTTCCAGACCAATTCAAGGGCCAACCCCAAAAGGCCTCCGAAAACTATATCTTTTTCGATTGAGACCAAGAGGAGCCTGCAGCCCATCAAGAGATAGACGACCATCGTCGAAACGCCGACGAATAGGCCTATGCTTAAGTCCTCGTTTTCGATCCCGAAAAATGGGACTTAAGGATTCGGGAGATCAGATTCCGGGCGTTCCTTAAGTCCCCGTTTCTGACGGCAAAAACAGGGGCTTAAGGCGGAAAATGGCCCTAAGAACGGGTCTAATTTATTTTTTTTGTGTGAGATCGTATGGTCCGACCCCAATCTCCGATCTCGACCGGATGGCGTTGTACTCGCGCAGCATGATGGCGAGATCTTCGGCCCGCAGGGACGCGCCCTCCTCGGTCTTCTCCCGGAGCAGCCGCTCCGGCAGCCGGTCCTCCTCCGCGCCGAGCCCTTCGCGGGCGTTGAAGGCGCGCGTCCGTTGCGTCACCTCGTTCGCCAGGTCCTCGAGTTCGCGCTTCGAAAACGCGAGGCCGGTCGCCGCGGCGATGGTCGTCCCGAGCTCCTCCCAGAGGACGATGTCCCGGAAGAAGCGGCAGAGGACGAGGCAGTCAAAGAGGGCCGCCCGGTCCTCGTAGTCGACGAAATGGGCCGCCTTGCCCGGAATCCGCTCTTTATCCTCGAGGCCCGAGAGCTCGGCCTTGTAGAACGTTCCCCTCAGGTGGCACGCCCCCCGGGCCGCCGTGGCGTAGGCCAGAGCCATGCCCTTGAGCGCGCGCGGCTCGAAGCCGGCCGGCTCGAGCCCCTTGACGTGGACGGCCAGGTCCTCGAGCCCGAGTTCCACTGCCGCCCGCCGGATCCCCTGCCCCAGCACCGCGCCGACGTCCTCGCCCGCGGCGATGAGCCGGAAGAGCTCGGCCATCCTGTCGGGCTGGTTGTAGTCGATGTCCCAGCCGAGCCGGCCGCGCTTCCGCGCCTCGACGGCGAAGGCGGCGATGTTGCCCGCGCTCATCGTGTCGAGGCCCAGCTTGTCGCAGAGGTCGTTGAGCCAGGCCACTTCCTCCAGGCTCTCGACGAGGTTGAGCCCGCCGAGGGCGTAGATCGTCTCGTACTCCGGCCCCTCGATCTCGAGGCCCGCGTGCCGGCCCCTCCGGACGCGCGTGAATTTCGTGCACTGGAGGAAGCAGTTCGGGCAGGGGTGGGAAACGACGTCGAAGTTCGCGACCATGTATTCGGCCGAGAGGTTTTCCCAGCCCGAGAAATGCCCCGATCTCCAGTACCGCGTCGGGAAGCAGTTCTGGGCATTCGTCGCAGCGACCTGCATCGGCGTCCCGTACTTCCGGTAGAGGGCCGAGACCGGGTGCTCTCTCCCCTTCTCCGCCACGTCCCGGACGGCCTGCCGCATGAGCTCGGGGTCCGCAATCTCCGCCCGCATCCCCCCGCTGAACGAGATCCCCTTGACGTTCTTGGCGCCGAGGACGGCGCCAAGCCCGCAGCGCCCCAGGCTCCGCCAGCGGTCCGACTTGACGCAGGCGAAACGCACGCCGCGCTCTCCGGCCGGACCGATGGACATGCCCCGCGCCCCCGGGGGAGAAACCTTGAGCAGCGCCTCTTCGGCCAGAGCGGTCGTCCACCCTCTGTACGGCGCAGCGTCCTTGAAAGCCACGCCCCGCTCGTCGACGACGACGAACGCGAGGGTGGGCGACCGCCCTTCGAAGACGACGGCGTCGATGCCACAACCCTTGATCTTCGGCGCCGCCGTCCCGCCGCAGTAGGACTCGGCGAAGCCCCCCGTGGCCGGGCTCTTGGCGAAGGCCGCGAAACGCGACTGCCCCCACATCGCCGACCCCGTGACGGGGCCGACGGTCAGGATGAACCGGTTTTCGGGCGACAGCGGGTCGACGCCGGGCGGGTTCTCCGCCTCGAGGAGCGCCATTCCCAGCCCCTTTCCGCCCAGGGTCCGGCGCAAAAGCTCATCGGGAATCTCCTCGTAGGAAAAAGCTTGATCAGTCAGGTTGATCCTGAGAAGCTTGTGGAAAACGCCTTTGACTTTCAGCTCTTCTTTCTACTTTCTCCCGACTCAAGCTGACCGGCATCAATGGTCAGATTATTCGGGGCGTCAAATCTCTGCAGTCCTATATTAAGAATCGGCACAATCGCAGCCGGAGTGAGATCGGCTGACGGACCCTGTCCGATGTTAGCTCCTTGTATTCCGAACTTAATGGATATTCCCCATAACCCAGATCTGATTTTGTTAAAACGAATCAGAGCCTCGGCCACTTCCCTATAACTGAACTCGATATTCTTGATTTCAGGCATTATGTTCTTCTCCATAATTTCAATGAATAGTCATTTCTGCAGTTGTGACAGAAGAATCGGCCTTCAATGGAATATCGCGGCGTATTTCTTCAGTCACGGCCGTTTTCACTGGTATCGATAAGCGCTGATTATATAGATATTCTTCAATCGTATCTCTGAGCGCATCTCTGAGCGCCTGGGCTGGATTATTAATATATTCCTTAAGCGCGTTGTTAATCATTGTCTGATAATTACCTCCGCCTTTAGCTTCCACCTGAGATCGGAACCATTCGATGACGTCATTATCCAGGCGGATGGTGATGCGGATTTTCCTCGGAGAGGATCTGTCGATAGCCCCTCTTATGCCCTTGCTGAAATCATATTCTCTTTTCATTGCTTACTCTCATACTGTCTTCGTTCGCTCCTTGTCGCCTTTCTCGCAGAGACGATCCTGATATCATCAAATTGCCAATAATAAACGACAACCAATATCCTGCTAAAAGCGTCCAACCCGATACCAACAAAACGCTGTTCATCCGGATCATCGTCCGCGATCGTTATCATCCGCTCGTCCGAAAAAACGGATGCCGCGTCCGAGAAACGAATCCCATGCTTTTCCTGTTTTCTTCAGCCTTCTTCGGATCCCACTGATAATTCATTATTATTGTATGCACAAATGTGCATAATGTCAAGAAAATTATTCTTTATACAAGACCTCCCCCCTCCCGGAAATTCTCATTCGCCCGGCTGAAGGCCGGCGTCAGCCGAGGTATTTTTGGAAGAAGTCGTTGCCCTTGTCGTCGACGATGATGAACGCCGGGAAGTCCTTGACCGTGATCTTGAAGATGGCCTCCATGCCCAGCTCGGGGTAGGCCAGGATCTCCTGGCTCGTGATGCAGTCCTTGGCCAGCCGCGCGGCCGGCCCGCCGATCGAGCCGAGGTAGAACCCCCCGTAGGTCTTGCAGGACTCCGTGACGCCTTTCGACCGGTTCCCCTTGGCCAGCATGACGAGCGACCCGCCCCGTTTCTGGAAGATCGGAACGTAATCGTCCATGCGCCCTGCCGTCGTCGGTCCGAAGGAACCCGACGGATAGCCCGGCGGCGTCTTGGCCGGACCGGCGTAATAGATGATGTGGTCCTTGATATACGCCGGCAGGTCCTCCCCCTTGTCCAGCTTCTCCTTGAGCCTGGCGTGGGCGATGTCCCGGGCGACGACGATCGGCCCGTTGAGGGAGAGCCGCGTCGCCACGGGATACTTGCTGAGCGCCGCCCGGATATCGCTCATGGGCCGGTTGAGGTCGATGGGCACGGCCTCCGCCTCGGTGCCAGGCGGCTCGGGGAGGTACTTCGACGGGTCGGTCTCGAGCCGCTCGAGGAAGATCCCGTCCCGGGTGATCTTGGCCTTGACGTTCCGGTCGGCGTTGCAGCTGACGCCCATGCCGATCGGGCAGGAGGCGCCGTGGCGCGGCAGCCGGACGACCCGGACGTCCAGGCAAAAATACTTCCCGCCGAACCCCGCGCCGAGGCCGAAGTTCCGCGACGCCTCGAGGAGCTTCGCCTCGAGCTCGAGGTCACGGAAGGCGTGCCCTCCAGGGCCGCCCTTCGCGGGCAGCCCATCGAGGTAGCGGGCGGAGGCGAGCTTGACGGTCTTGAGGACGAGCTCGGCCGAAGTCCCGCCGACGACGACTGCCAGATGGTAGGGCGGGCAGGCCGCGGTTCCGACGGCCTTCATCTTGCCCGTCAGGAACTTCATCAGGGAGTCGGGATTGAGGACGGCCTTGGTCTCCTGGAAGAGGTACGTTTTGTTGGCCGACCCTCCGCCCTTGGCGATGAACAGGAAGCCATACTCATCGCCGGGCACGGCGGAGATGTCGATCTGCGCCGGCAGGTTCGTCCCTGTGTTTTTCTCCTCGTACATCGTGAGCGCGGCGTTCTGCGAATACCGGAAATAGTTCTTCGTGTAGGCATTGAAGACGCCGCGGGAGAGAGCTTCCTCGTCGCCCCCGCTCGTCCAGACCTGCTGGCCCTTCTTGCCGTTGATGACGGCCGTGCCCGTATCCTGGCACATGGGAAACACGCCTTCGGCCGAAATGACGGCGTTCTTCAGGAGCTCGAGGGCGACATAGCGGTCGTTGGCCGAGCTTTCGGGGTCCTTGAGGATGCCCGCAACCTGCTTCAGATGCGACGGCCGCAGGCGGAAGGCGACATCGTGGAAGGCGCGCTCTGCGAGCATGGCCAACCCCTCCGGGGCGACGGTGACGACGTCGCGGCCGGCGAACGAGGCCGCGGCGACGTGCTCCCGGCCGAGCGGCTCGTAGTCGGTCGCGTCCTTGCCGAGGGAAAACATGGGGGTGTACAGGAATTCGGGCATACTGCCTCCTCCTCGCGGAAGGTCGGGGCCCGGGTCAGTTCTGAACTTTGGTCAGACCGTACTCGAAGCCCTTTTCGAAGGCCAGGAGATTGAGCCCTTCGGTTCCCCGGGGCACGGACGTCTCGATGGCCTTCCTCATGGCGTCTTTGGACACCAGTTTCGTCACCGCAGTGAAAAACCCGGCCATGACCATGTTGAGGACGACTTTCCTCCCGAGCCCCTCGGCGATCCGCGTCGCCGGGATGCCGAAGAGCCGGACCGTCGACGGCAGCCCCTGCGGGTCGACGAGCTCCTCCTCGACGAGCATCATGCCGTTGACGTCGAGCCCCGGGGAGAACTTGGTGAAGGCCTCCTGGCTCATGATGACCATGACCTGAGGGGTCTTGACATACGGGTTGAGGATGGCACCCTCGGAGATGACGATCTGGGAGCTGCAGGCGCTGCCGCGGGCCTCGGGCCCGAAGGACTGGGTCATGGTGGCGTTCTTGTTGTCGAACAGGGAGGCGGCCTTGCCGATAACGTATCCGGTGAGGATGACGCCCTGCCCGCCGAACCCGCCGATTCTGACTTCTGTTCTTGCCATCTTATCCCTCGTACGGCTTGTAGCGGTCGCCCAGCTTCTCTTTGTAGTGGGCGTTCATGCTCTCCAGGTAGGTCGGCCGCTCCTTGTCGACGAACTTGCCGACCACGACTCCCGCATTCAGCCGGATATCGACATCCCTGGTGTTGGCCCCGTTCCGGATCTCGCTGTTGTCGCAGTACCAGCGGAGACGGTCGAGCCCGTCGCCGAACTTCTGCTGGCGCTCGTAGATCGTCGGGCACGGAGCCAGGATCTCGATGAACGTGAAGCCCGGCTTCCTCATGGCCTCGACCATGGAGTTGGTCTGGTTGTAAATGTGAAGGGAAGTCCAGCGGGCGACGTAGACGGCCCCGACGGACTCGGCCAGGAAAGGCAGGTTGAACGGCTCCTCGTGACTGCCGAACGGCGACGTCGTCAGGATCGACCCCTCGGGGGTCGTCGAGGCGAGCTGCCCGCCCGTCATGGCATAGTTGAAGTTGTTGATACAGATGACCGTCATGTCGATGTTGCGGCGGGCGGCGTTGAGGAAGTGGTTGCCGCCGATGGCGATGATGTCCCCGTCGCCGCTGAAGACCACGACCTTGAGCTTGGGGTTGGCCAGCTTCATGCCCGTCGCGAAGGGGATGGCCCGGCCGTGCGTCGTGTGGAAGGAATCGACCTTGACGTAGCCGGCGACGCGGCCGGTGCAGCCGATACCCGAGACGACGACGACCTCGTCGAGCGGGATCTTGCACTTCTCCAGGGCCTTGGCGAAGCAGTTGACGCTGACGCCGATGCCGCAGGTCGAGCACCAGATGTGCGGCATGCGGTCCATCCGCATGAAATCGTCCATCGGATGCTTCTCGGGACTGGTCTGGCCCACGGACGGGCTGAGGGATGCTTTCTCGAGTTCGTTTAGGACCGACACCGGTAGGCCTCCATAATTCTTTCGACGATGTCTTCGACCCGGTGGACCGTGCCGCCGCCGTGGCCGGCCAGCACGACCGGGACCTTGCCCTGGGCGCAGCGGTCGACTTCGTAGAACATTTGGCCGTAATTCATCTCGGCCACGACCATGGCCTTGCCCTGGACGGCCAGCTCCCGGATCCGGCGCTCGGGGAACGGCCAGACGACAATCAGCCGGAGCATGCCGACTTTGATCCCCTTCTCGCGGGCGATGTTGAGCGCGTCGATGGCCAGGCGCGACGTGATCCCGTAGGTGACGATCACGACGTCGGCGTCTTCGACGCTCGTCTCCTCATAGCGCCAGATCTTGGGCGCATTGACCCGGATCTTGTCGACAAGCCTGTGGACGAGCTGTTCCTGGATGTCGGCACTCATGTCCGGGTATCCCCGGAAGTCGTGCGTCAGCCCGGTCACGTGCAAGCGGTAGCCGTCGCCCGCCTTGAACATGTCGGGGACGAGGTCGGGCTCCGGCTTGAACGGCAGGTACTTCCCGGGCGGGAGCTTGGTGTAGCGCCGCGGCGTGATTTCGATCTGGTCCGCGGGCGGGATGACAACCCGCTCCATCATGTGGCCGACGCTCTCGTCCATCATGAACATCACCGGCACGCGGTACTGCTCGGAGAGGTTGAAGGCGTCGATGGTCAGGTTGAAGGCTTCCTGCGGCGAGTTCGGCGACAGGGCGATGATCTCGTAGTCGCCGTGCGAGCCCCAGCGGGCCTGCATCATGTCGGCCTGCCCGGGAAGCGTCGGCAGGCCCGTCGACGGGCCGCCGCGCTGAACGTCAACGAAGAGGCACGGCGTCTCGGTCATGGCCGCGAGGCCGATGTGCTCCATCATCAGGGAGAAGCCGGGGCCGCTGGTCACGGTCATGGCCTTCTTGCCGGCCCAGACCGCGCCCTGGATGGCGATCGAGGCTGCGAGCTCGTCCTCCATCTGGATGAAGAGGGCGCCCTCGATGAGCGGGGCGCGGCGGGCGAACCTTTCGACGACCTCCGTCGAGGGTGTGATGGGGTAGCCGGCGATGAATCGGCACCCGGCGGTCAGTGCCCCTTCGCAGCAGGCGTGGTCGCCGTCGAGGTAGTGGGAACCTGTGAGAACTCCTCTGGGATCGGCTTTCATGGTTTTTCCCCAGTCCTGGGTTCGTAAGTGTAGATGGCGAACTCCGGGCAGATCATACGGCAGAAACCGCAGTTGACGCAGAGTTCGGCCTTCTCGACCTCGGGCGGATGGTAGCCCTTGGCATTGTACTTCTTGGCCGTGATGAGGACATGGTGCGGGCAGTACTCGATGCAGAAGCCGCAGCCCTTGCATCTTTCCTCGAGGATGATGATCTCGCCGTGAGGCGTTTCCGGCTTGGGGAGCCCGAACGGTCTTTCTCTTTGCCTTACCGGCATGGCTGAACCTCGTTCATGGATTACCGCATCGTTCCGAGATATTTCGTCGTCAGCTGCTTCTTGCGGACGTCGGGATTGGAGTAGTCGGGCAGGAGCATCGGCGCGACCCGGTGGTCGAGGGGCACGTGGGCCGCCTCAAGGGCCTTGTGGTAGGCCTTGACGTGGTCGAGGGACAGGACGCGGCCCTGATCGTGGCCCTCGTTGATGTAGCCGGCCGCGGTGCAGCCGGCGATCCGGCCGAAGACCACGACGTCGAGCAGGGAATTACCCATCAGCCGGTTCTCCCCGTGGACGCCGCCGCTGACCTCGCCGGCGACGAACAGGCCCGGCACGATCGTCTCGGTGCGGCGGTTGATGGCCAGCCCCCCGTTTTGATAGTGAAGCGTGGGATAGACGAGCATCGGCTCCTTAGTGATGTCGATGCCGTAGCGGTGGAAGAGGATCCACTTGCCGGGAAACTCCTTGCGGACCGTTCCCTCGCCCTTGAGGATGTCGATCATCGGCGAGTCGAGCCAGATGCCGAACTTGCCCGTCGGCGTCGGCACGCCCTTGCCCCGCTCGAGGCACTCGCGGATGAAGGCCGAGGATTCGACGTCGCGCGGCTCGCGTTCGTTGACAAATTGCTCGCCGTCGACGTTGAGGACGTTGGCCCCGGCGCCCCGGAACTTCTCGGTGATGAGGAGCCCCTCGGCCTGCTCCGGGAAGACGGCGCCCGTCGGGTGGTACTGGACGGTGTGGAGGAACTTGACCGGCACGCCGGCGTGGTAGCCCATGATGAGCCCGTCTCCGGTCGCGCCGTAATGGTTCGTCGTCATGAAGCCCTGGATGTGGAGGCGGCCCGAGCCTCCCGTCGCCAGGACCACGGCCTTGGCCTTGACGATGAGGTACTCCTCGGTCTCGAGGTTGTAGAGGACCGCTCCGGCGCAGGCCCCCTTCTCGTTGAGAAGGAGCTCGACGGCCGGAGAGAACTCCAGGATTTTGATGTCGTCGGGGTGGTTCTTGACCTCGTCGCGGAGCGTCCGCATGATCTCCGCGCCCGTGATATCGCCCGCGTAGTGCATGCGCTTGCGCGACGTGCCGCCTCCGTGAAGGGACTTGAGGCGCCCGTCCTCGTACTTGGAGAACATGGCCCCCAGCTTCTCCAGCCAGGCCAGCACCTTGGGGGCCTCGAGGACCAGGGTCTCGACGAGCTCGGGGTCGTTCTTGAAGTGGCCGCCGCCGAGCGCGTCCAGGTAGTGGTAATACGGCGAGTCCTTCTCGCCCTTCGAAGCCGCCTGGATGCCGCCCTCGGCCATCATCGTGTTCGCGTCGCCGATGCGGAGCTTCGTGGTCATGAGGACTCGGACGCCGTTCTCGCGGGCCAGGAGGGCCGCCGCCGAGCCCGCCCCGCCGGCGCCGATGATCAGGAGGTCGGTTTCGTAGTCAACATGGGACAAGTCCACAGTGTCGGGATCGAGGCGGCTCTTGGCGTGGAACAGCCGGACCATCTCGTTGGCAATCCGGTAGCCCTTGTTGGGCCCGACGAGGATCTCGGACCGCCCCTCCTCCTTGAAGTCCGGATGGAACCTCAGGATAGCTTCGCGCTCCTGGAGCGACATGACCGGGAACTCCGCACCCGTCCGCTTCTTTTCCACGCGGGCCGGCCGCGTCTTCTCGACTTTCTTGATGAGTTCTTTGAGTTCGGGGGTGTAGGGCATCGTTCACTCTCCCAGATAGGACTTGTTCTTCGGCGTCCAGGATTCCTCGGCCATGTCGGGCTCGACCTCAAGCGCCTTGTAAAGCTTCTTCAGGTCGTCCAGGCTCGTCTTCTTGAGTTCCTGGATGGCCACGTCATACTTCTTCGCTTCCACGGCCGCGACGGCCTTGGCTAGGTGGCCGGCCCGGGGCGCGATGTGGCGCCCGTAGAGCCGGCGGGCCAGGATGCCGATGTTGTACTGGACTTCCTCGGCCGGACAGCGGGCCGCGCAGAGGCCGCACATGACGCAGTCGAAGGAGCTCTCGGCCACGGCCGTCAGGTCGCCCTGGATGGCCTTGGAGATGTAGCCCAGGACGTCGATGTCCATGGGGCAGCTCCGGGTGCAGGTCCCGCAGCCGACGCACTTGAAGATCTCGGGATAGAGGGCGGCAATGGTCGCGCCCGCCGGGGGCAGGGTCTCGATATCGTAGACCGCCTTATTCGCCGGGAAGAAGGGGATCTGGGTAATGTACATGTCGGGCTGGACCACGGTCTGGCAGGCCAGGCCGATCTCGATCCTGTAGGAGTTCGGAAAGCGATACACGGTCCCGCAGGCCCCGCAGATCCCGCCCCGGCAGCCGCAGCCCCGGATGAGCTGGTAGCCGGCGTACTCGAGAGCTTTCTGGATGGTCAGCGACGGCGGCACCTCGTAGCGCTTTCCCATGATGAAGATGGAGACGGGGGTGCCCTCCTCGGTCTTCGCTGGCGGCTCGCTCTTGGCGGCCCTCCTGGGTTTGGTTGCTGTCTTACTCATCTTTCGTCACCTCGCTGGTTAAGGCTTTTTCATTGAGCTGGAGCGGCCCCATGGCCCGGACCTGCTCGGTGAACTCGTCCATGGTTTCGGCGTATTTCTTCCCCTCCGCCGCCGAGATCCACTCCAGGCGGAGCCGGCGGGGGTCGATCCCCAGGTCCTGGAGCATGATCTTGAAGAGGGTGATCCGACGGAGGGTTTTGTAGTTGCCCTCGACGTAGTGGCAGTCGCCGGGATGGCAGCCGCCGATGAAGACCCCGTCGGCGCCCTGCTTGAACGCGTAGAGGATGTGCTGCGGGTCGATCCGGCTCGAGCACATGACGCGCATGTTGACGTTGTTCGGCGCGTAGTGCATGCGCGACGTGCCGGCCATGTCGGCGGCCGTGGCCGTGCACCACTTGCAGATGAAACACATGATTTGCGGTTCAAACATCGTCATTCCCTCAACATGGCTCTCAGCATCGAAAAGATCTGTTCGTCGGTCTGGTTGCGCTGCTGGGCGGCGCCGCTCGGGCAGGCCGCGGCGCAGGCCCCGCAGCCCTCGCAGAGGATCTCATTGACGACGGCGACGCCCCGCTCCGGGTCAAGGCTCCGCGCGTCGTACGGGCAGACCGCGATGCAGATGCCGCAGCCCGAGCAGAGCTCGTCGTTCACAGGCACGACCGTGGGCTCGTGAATGAGCTCCTTCTGGGCGAACAGGTCGCCGACCTTGGCCGCCGCCGCCGAGGCCTGGGCGACAGCCTCCGGGATGTCCTTGGGGCCCTGGGCGCATCCGGCCAGGTAGAACCCGGCGTTCAGGCTCTCGACGGGGCGGAGCTTGGGGTGCGCCTCGGCCAGGAAACCGTTGATGTCGGTCGAGATCTTGAGCTTCTTCAGCAGATCCATGATGCCGTCGGCCTTGACCATCGCCATGGCCAGGACGACCATGTCCGCCTCGACCTCGACCTTCTTGCCCGTCAGCGTATCGGCGCCCCAGACGATGAGCTTGTCGCCCTCCTTGAAGATCTTGGAGACCTTGCCCCGGATGTAGAGGACTTTGTCCTCCTCGACGGCGCGCTGGTAGAACTCGTCGAAGGCCTTGCCGCCCGTCCGGACGTCGATGTAGAAGACCGTGGCCTGGCCGTCCGGCACCCGGTGCTTGTAGAGCATGGCGTGCTTGGCCGTGTACATGCAGCAGATCTTCGAGCAGTAGGGGTTGTGCTTCTCCGTGTCGCGCGAGCCGCTGCACTGGACGAAGACGACGGATTTGGGGATCTTGCCGTCCGACGGCCGGCGAACGACGCCGCCGGTCGGCCCCGAGGCCGAGAGGATGCGTTCGAACTCCAGGCCGTTGATGACGTCCTCGTACTTCTCGCCGCCGTACTCCCCTAGAGCCTGCATGGTGTAGAGGTCGTACCCGGTGGCGACGACGATGGCCCCGACCTCCTCTTCGATGAACGACTCCTTCATGTCGTAGTCGATGGCCTTCTTGTCGCAGACGTCCTTGCACTTGCCGCACCGCACCGGGGAGAGGCCGAGGCAATGCTCGGCGTCCAGGGTGTAGGTCCCCGGGATGGCCTGGGGGAAGGGCATGTAGATGGCCTTGCGGAACGACAGCCCCATGTTGAACTCGTCGGGAACGATCTGGGGGCAGACCTTCTCGCACTCCCCGCAGAGGTTGCACAGCCTCTCGTCCACGTAGCGGGGCTTCTTGCGGATGCGGACCTTGAAGTTGCCGACGAACCCCGAGATCGAATCGACCTCGTGGTAGGTCAGGAGTCTGATCCGCGGATGCCGCGAGACCTCGACCATCTTCGGCGTCAGGATGCACTGCGAGCAGTCGAGCGTCGGGAATGTCTCGGAGAGCTGGATCATCTTGCCCCCGATCGAGGGGTTCTTCTCGACGAGGACAACTTCGTAGCCGTGGTCGGCGATGTCCAGGGCCGCCTGCAGCCCGCTGATGCCGCCGCCGATGACCAAGGCCCGCTTCGTCACGTCGACTTTGATCGGCTCCAGGTTCTCGTTCTGGAGGGCCTTCTCGACGTGGGACTTGACGATCTTGATGGCCTTCTTCGTGGCCCGGGCACCGTCCGTATGGACCCAGCTGTCCTGCTCGCGGATGTTGGCGATCTCGATCTGGTAGGGGTTCAGGCCGGCCAGGCGGGCCGCCTCCTGGAACGTCTTTTCGTGGAGGGTCGGCGAGCAGGCGGCGACGATGATCCCGTCCAGGTGCTTCTCCTTGATGGTGTCAATGATCATCTGCTGGCCGGGGTCGGAGCACATATACACGTAGTTGGTGGAAAAGCTCACGCCGGGATAGTCTTTCAGCGTTTCGGCGACCTTCTCCACGTCCACGACGCCGGCAATGTTGACGCCGCAGTGGCAGACGAACAGCCCGATGCGCTTTTCCTTCTTTTTCTTGGGCGCGGTCATGATCTCACCTCAGCTGCCTGATGCGCGTCGAAGAGACCGTCCGCGGCGACGGAATGCTCCTTCAAGCCGAGGAGCGCCTTGTCGACTCCCAGGGCCCAGGCGAGCAGCTGCGTGAAAAACAGGACGGGCAGGCCCGGGAAGTCGAGGAACGTCTCCTTGACGGCCTCCTGCCGGTGGTCCAGATTGTAGAAGCAGAGCGGGCAGGTCACCGCGATGGCCTTGGCCTCGTTCATGCGCGCCGAGCGCAGGACCCGGTAGGAGGCCTCGGTGGCCGCGGCCGGCAGCGACACGGAGAGATAGGATCCGCAGCACTCTTGCTTGAAGGGATAGTCGACGGCCTTGCACCCCACGGCTTCCAGGAACTCCTCGAAGACCCGGGGGGAATCGGGCTCGTCCATGTTCATTTCGTCGGCGGGCCGCAGCAAGCGGCAGCCGTAGTACGGCGCGATCGGCAGGCCCTTCAGGTCGCGCTTCAGGCGGGACTTAATGCGGGGATAGCCGACGCGGTCGCGGAGGTATTCCAGAAGATGGAGGACCTTGACCTCGCCGTTGTAGTCCTCGAAGCCCGTCGTTTTCTCCTTGGTCCATTCGTTGATCTTGATGTCGTCGCGGAGGTAGGCGTTGATCCGCTTGTGCTTCAGGGGGTCCTGTTGGATGGCCCGGTTGGCCCTCTTCAGGACGGCGTAGCAGAACGAGCAGGTCGTCACGACGACGTCCCCGCCCTCCTCGCGCACCTGCCGCAGGACCCGGATGGGGGCGGCGAGGCCGACGATCTTCTCCTCGGTCAGCGGATACTCCGCGCCGCAGCACGTCCAGCCCTCGGGTTCGACGAGCTCGATGTCGAGCCTCTTCATCGCCTCACGCGTGGAGATGTCCAGCGCGGTTGTCTTCTCCTTCAGCGTGCATCCCGGATAATAGTGGAGTTTCATCGGCGTTCCCTACTTGGCGAATTTCCGGAAGATGGAGACCATGACCTGCTGGGGCAGCTCGCGGGCCAGCTCCGGCGAGATCTCGTCGGGGCCGTAGGCGTCCTTGCCCTTGGGGTCGAGGATGAGCCGGATAGCCTCCATCACGCGGGCCAGGTCGATGCCTTTGGGGCAGCGGGACTGGCAGGTGAAGCAGGAGGCGCAGAGGAACAGCGTCTTGGAGCGGATGACGTCCTCTGCGAGGCCCATCTGAACCAGACGGATGATCTGGTTGGGCAGGAGGTCCATCTCCGAGGCCATGGGGCAGCCGGCGGAGCACCGCCCGCACTGGTAGCAGGCGTAGACGTTCTCGCCGGAAAGCTCCTCGATTCTTTTGATAAACTCTCGCTCGTCGGGACCGGCTTTGAGCTTGACTCTCATGCTCTCTCCTCGTTTGGAGTGGGATGATATTTATAAGATGCCATGATTTCAATTCGCAACGGTTTTCTCCAGCTTCCGGAGAGAGATTTCAGCGACTTCCCGGACTCCCCTCCTTTCACCCCGGCGCGCGAGGATCGCTTTCAGAGCGGGGACCGCCCGGGGATCCCCGATCTCGCCAAGCAGCCGGGCGGCCCGGAAGCGCGTCGTCCAGGACGGGCTGGCCAGCGATTCGATGAGCGGCTCGAAGGCGTCGCGGCCGAAATTGAGGAGGGCCGTCTCGGCACTCTCCCGGACGCTCCAATGGGGGTCGGCCATGGCCTTGAGCAGGGGGAGGATGGACTTGGGGTCCTGGAAGCTCCCCAGCAGCCGGGCGGCCTGGACACGGACCTCCCGCGAGCGGTCCTTCAGGCCGCGGCGGCCAGCCTCGAGGACGGGCTCCTGGCCCAGGCCGGCCGACCTCAGGAGGCGCATGGCCTCCCGCCGGACAAAATCGGCCTTGTCCTTCCGGAACATTCGGATGAGGTGCCGGACGGCCTCGGGGCCGCCCATCTTGCCGATGGCCCGGACGGCCTCGAAGCGGACGTTGTCGGAATCGTCCCGCAGCGACGGCACGACCAGGGGGACGAAGGATTCGTTGGCCACCTCGCCGATGACCTTCAGGGCGCAGCACCGGCCCCAGGCGGCGCAGCCGATCTGGGACAAGGCCTGGGAGGCGGCTTCCTCGATGTCGGGCAGCCCGCTCTCGACGATCTCCTTGAGCACGGCCACGGCCCGGTGATCCTCCAGCCCGCCAAGGGCCTTGATGGCCCGCAGCTGGAGCTCAGGATGCTCCTTGTCGCAGGCGTCCTCCTCGAGCTTCCCGATGTCAGACGTGTTGAACGAGAGCGTGGGCAGAAGAAGGCGGGTCACCATCGGGCCGAACTGGATGAGCGCCGCGACGGCGGCCTGCCGGACGAGGAAATAGCTGCTCCGGAGGTAGCTGATCAGCGCCGGCACCGATTTCGGGTCGCCGATGCGGCCGAGGCACTTGATGAAGGCCCGCTGGGCGAACTTGTCCCGCTCCCGGGCCAGGGCGTTGAGCAGCGGCACCGTGGCGGGGCGGCCGAAGCGGGCGATCGCCGCCGAGGCGGCCTCCTGGACCTTGGCCACGTTGTCCTGGATCATGAGGACCAGGGGCTCGATGCTCATCTTGTCGCCGAGGAGACCGAGGGCCTCGCAGGCGGCGGCCCGGGGCAACGATTCCGGGTCTCCGAGAAGGTCCAGGAGGTAGGGCGTGGAGCCGCGGGATGTCATCCTGCCCAGGGTCCGGGCGGCGTTGGCCCGGATCGTCGGCGAGGGGATCTGGAGGGCGTCGTGAAGCCAGTGGAGGCTCTCCGACCCGATCTCCTGGAAGCCCTCGATGGCCAGGGCGATGATCTCGTCGTTCTCGAGGGAAAACATATGGACCAGGAACCGTGCCAGCCGGGGATCCCTGAGGGAGATGATCTGCCTGACCTTGCCCATGAGCTCGGTCACGGCCTGGGTCCGGACGATCCACTCCGGGTCCTCGACGGCCCGAAGCAGGTCGTCGATGACGCGGTAATCGCCCAGGTGGCCGACCGCGGTGACGGCCGCCCACCGGATCTGGGAATGGGCGGAACGGAAGATCTTGGGCTTGAGCAGCTCATCGATGGCTTCGGCCCGGCCGAGGCGGCCGAGCGAGATCACGGCCGCGTGCTGGACGCTCGGATTGGGGTCGTCCAGCTTCTCCACCAGGACCGGATAGACCTCGGGCCTCTGCTCGTAGCCCAGCTCCATGATCGCCGCCCTCACCGAGGACGCGTCGTCACCCTCCCGCGCGGCGTGGATCAGGTCCTGGAGCGTCGGGGCCGTCGCTTTCTGCACGCTAAGTCCTTTCGATGTATCCCTTGCAGTCCCCGTCGATATTGAACGAGGTGACCTGGTACTCGCAGTCGAGGTTGGCCAGGGCCTTGACGGCGGCCCGGAAGCACCCGATCCGGGCGCAGGTCAGGTCCCGGACCGAGAAGCCCTCGTCGATCAGGGCCTGGCAGCTCTTGAGATAGGCGCACTCGTGGATGGTGATCTCGACATGGAACGGGTTGGTGTCGACGAGGTCGAAGAAGCTCGCGTCGCGGAACAGTCCGCCGGCGATCCCGATCTGGATGTAGTTCTCGACGGCCTCCCGGATGGAATTGGCCTTCTTGATCTGCATCCCGTATTCGTCGCCGAGGAGGTGAAGATAGTACTGGACGGAGTGCTCGTAGGCCCGGGCGCTGAAGACGGAGGGCCGCGTCCCGTGAAAGTCGCGGGCCGTCTCCTCCAGGGCGCTCAGCCAGGAGAGGGCGACCAGCCAGCCGGCTTCTTCACGATCGATCTTATCCATGACACGTTCCTTTATTTGGACTTCGCCGTTTTCTTCGGGGCCGGGGCGGCCGGCAGCAGGCAGAGCCGGGTGAGCTCTCGCCTGACCGCTTCGGCCTCGACGGGCCGCCCGAGCTCGTGCCCCCATTTCCTAGCCAGGACCTCGGGTTCCGCGTTCGGGCTGTGCGCCCAGAGGAGGACGAGCTTGGCCAGTTCCTCGGGCTTGACGGCCGTCGGGGCCTCCGGCACGGGCGCGGCCACGCCCACGGCCGCGGCCTCCTCCCGGCTCATCGACTGGAGGATCCGCTGTGTGTCGCGGGCGATGGCCAGCTCCTCGTTCGTGGGCACGACGAGGACCCTGACGCGGCCGGAACTGATGACCCGCTCGTTGGCCTCGTTCTTGGCCTCGTCGATGCGGATGCCGAACTCCTCGAGCCCGCTCATCGAGAGCCGCCGGACGAGCCGCGAGTTCTCGCCGATGCCGCCGGTGAAGACGACGGCATCGACCTTGCCCATCTCGACCATGTAGGCGCCGACGTATTTCTTGACGGAGTGGCAGTAGATCTCGAGGGCCAGGCGGTGGCGCTCGCTGCCGCGGGCCGCCTCCTGCTCGATCTCGCGCATGTCCTGCGAGGTCTCGGTCAGCCCCAGCATGCCGCTGTTCTTGTTCATGATGGAGTCGATGTCCTTGGTCCCGAGCTTCTCCCGCTCCATGAGGTACGGGACGAGGGCCGGGTCGATGCTCCCGCAGCGGGTACCCATGACCAGTCCTTCGAGGGGCGTGAAACCCATGGTCGTATCGACGGATTTCCCGCGGTCCACGGCCGTGATGCTGGCCCCATTGCCCAGGTGGCAGGTGATGAGCCGGAGCTCGCCGATCGGCCGGCCGAGGGCCTCCGCCGCCCGCCGGGCAACGTAGGCGTGGGACGTCCCGTGAAAGCCGTAGCGGCGGATGCCAAGTTTCTTGTACAGGGTGTAGGGCAGCCCGTAGACGTAGGCCTTCGGGGAGATCGTCTGGTGGAAGGCCGTGTCGAAGACGGCGACCTGAGGGACCCCAGGGAGGAGCGTTTCGCACGCCTCGATGCCCTTGAGATTATGGGGGTTGTGCAGGGGCGCGAACTGGATGCACTTGTGGATCGTCGCCCTGACCTTGTCCGTGATGAGAACGGATTCGGCGAAATCCTCCCCGCCGTGGACGACGCGGTGGCCGATGCCGCCGATCTCGCCCCTTTCGCGGATGACGCCGTGCTGGGGGTGAAGGAGCAGGGCGAGGACCATCTCGATGGCCACGCTGTGGTTGAGGACTTCGCGGATCTCGCGGATCCGGTTGCGGCCCTCGGGCTGGTAGGTGACGATAGCATCGCTCGAGCCGATCTTCTCCACGATCCCCTTGGCCAGGAGGCCCTCATCGTCCATGCGGATGAACTGGAACTTGACCGAGGAACTGCCGCTGTTGAGCACGAGGACTTTCATGGCGGGGCTCATCTCCTGAGGTCGCGGATCACATGTCCTTCATGGTCGCGGATCTGGACGTGAATGGGCCCCTGCCCGGGCCAGGCGTGCGTGGCGCAGCCGAAGCACGGGTCGTAGGCCCGGAAGGCCATCTCGACGATGTTCAGGAGGGCGTCGTTGACCTGGCCGTTCTTGATGAAGTTCATGGCCGCCTTCTTGACCGAAAGGTTGATGGCACCGTTGTTGTTCGTCGTGCCGACGATCAAATTCGCTTCCTGGACGATGCCGTCCTTGTCCGTCTTGTAATGGTGGAAGAGGGTCCCGCGCGGCGCTTCGACTACGCCCATGCCCTCGTCCGGCGTCTCGGTGGGGACGACCCGGTACTCGGGCCCCGTGATCTCGGCGTCCGAAGCAAGCTCGACCCAGCGCTCGGCCGCGTAGAGGAGCTCGACGAGCCGAGCCCAGTGCGTGGCCAGGGTCTGGTGGACCGGCTTCCCGCCCAGGGTCTTGTACATCCGGTCGTGCTCCTCGTCGGCCAGGGGCGTCGCCATGCCCTCCGAGACGTTGAGCCGGGAGAGCGGCGTCGCCTTGTAGATGCCGCTCTTCGGGCCGTCGATGAGGCCCTTCCAGCCGATCTTGCGGAGGACCGGGAACTTGAGGTAAGTCCAGGGCTCGACGTGCTCGACGATGTGGTCCAGGTATTCCGAGGCGGCGAACTTGGCCAGCTCACGGCCGTCCGGACCGGTGACGCGGACCCGCCCATCGTAGAAATTGACATGGTTCTTCTCGTCCACCAGCCCCATGTTGTAGGTGTGGTGCGTGAAGCCGTCGCTGAGGATGAGGTCGACGTACTCCTTGTTCCCGAGGACGATCTGGTTGAACAGGCCGATCGAGAACTTGGCGAACTCGACGGCCTCCTGCCCCGTCTTTAGGACAAGGTCGTGCTCCTCCTTGTTCATGCCCTTGCTCATGCCGCCAGGGAGCGCCCCGATGGGATGGACGGCCTTGCCGCCCATCATCTTGATGAGCTCGTGGCAGGCCCCGCGCATGCCGATGACCTTGCGGCCGATCTCGACCCCGACCTTGTGGACGACGCCGAGGATGTTGCGCTGGGCCGCCGGCGCGTCCGGGCCCATGACGAAGTCGGGCCCGCCCAGGGCGTAGAAATGCGTGGAGTGGTCGGTGACGTAAAAGATGACGTAGAGGAGCTCGCGCAGCATCCGGGCCGTGCGCGGCAGGTCGACGTGGTAGAGGGCGTCGCAGGTCTTGGCCGAGGCCATCATGTGGGCCTCGGGGCAGACGCCGCAGATGCGGGTCGTGATCCGCGGCATCTCCTCGACGGGGCGCCCGACGCAGAACTTCTCGAAGCCGCGGAGCTCGGGGATCTGGACGTAGGCGTCGGCGACGTTGCCCGCGTCGTTCAGGAAGATCGAGATCTTGCCGTGGCCCTCGAGCCGGGTGATGGGGTCGATGGTGATGGTCCTCATTTCACGCGCCTCCCCGTGATCGAACCGGCCAGGCCGAACCGGTAGAATGTGCCGACCGGATCGAGGATCTCTTTGACGACCCGCTCGATCTCGGCCGGCTCGTCCTCGTCGATGATCGAGCCGATGGCCCCGGCCAGCTTGGCCCCGACATCCTGGATGCCATCGGCCGGCCCGTAGCATCCCCGGCAGCCCAGGTTGACCTGGGGGCAGAGGGCGCCGCAGCCGGCGTGGATGGCCGGCCCGTTACAGATGATCCCCTGCTCCAGGAGGCATTTTTTGGGGTCGATCTGCGCCGGGTCGACGAGGTGCGGACGCCGGAAAGCTTTGACCTTCTTCTCCTCCTTGGTCCGCTTGCACTCGTCGCAGACCGTCTTGGGATTGACCCCCACGAGCGAGCCCTTCGGGGGGAGATTGCCCGTCAGCACCGCTTCCGCCACGGCCCAGATCTGGTCGGCCACAGGGGGGCAGCCGGGCATCCGGTAATCCACATTGACGACCCGATCGAGCGGGCGCAGCGTTTCGAAGATGTCCGGCAGGGTCAGCCGCCCGGCGGGAGTCTCGGTGACTGTCTGGGGCAGCGTCCCGTTTCCCGACTCGAGCGAGGGGGACCGGCGGTAGACGTAGTCCAGGATCTCCTCCTTCGTCTTCAGGTTTGCCAAGCCGGGGATGCAGCCCTCGGTGGCGCAGGAGCCGAAGGCGACCATGACTTTGGACTTCTTCCGGAGGAGCCTGGCGATGTGGAGGTTCTCCTCGTTGCGGATCCCCCCGTTGAAGAGGGTGACGTCGATCTCCCCATCGGCCATCGCTTCCACGTCCTTGTACTTGGTGTCCATGACGCAGGGGCAGAACACGAGGTCCGCCGCCGCATCGAAATCCAGGATCTTCTCCCGGATGTCGAGGAAGGCGATCTCGCAGCCGCCGCAGCTGGCCGCCCAGTAGAGAGCGAATTTCGGCTTAGGCATGGGCCATCCTTTCGGGTTCAGATGACGGACGGGGCTCCCGCGCCGCCGTCCGGACTCCGGAGGGGGAACCGGCGGGGAGGACGGGCGCCCCCGACACAACGCGGGGATCGGAGCCCGGGCCGCAGCCCGGATTCCGGGTGGCTACGAGGGCATACTCGTGTTCTTTGGCCCTCGGAGAAGAATTCATTATCAATAACTGTTCAGGACGATTTTTCCGTCATCCGAGAATTTTTACTATAAATTCTTTCCCTGGGAGTGTCAAGTTTTTTGCTCCCGACACCCCCGGAAATTCCGCCAACGCCGGGATCGCGCGCCGTCACTTTCTCTCGGGGACACCCGGCAATCTCTGCATCCTTATACTCTATTAACTATCAGAAACCCGCCCGGCCGTCAAACCCTCCGGGGCGCGGGTCCGGGCCCTGGCCGGCCCCTCCGTCCCTCTTCGGGCGGCCGGGGGCCACAGGCCGGGAAACGGCCCCCGGGCGGCCGAAGGCGCGGCGGGACGGCCGGCGGGCCTGTTTGACAACCCCGGAATCGTCTGTTATAAGAAAATGTCGCGCCGCC
Source organism: uncultured Eubacteriales bacterium (assembly GCA_964551995.1). GTDB lineage: Bacteria > Acidobacteriota > Aminicenantia > Aminicenantales > Saccharicenantaceae > DATKJS01. The sequence goes on along the minus strand of CAZKFD010000032.1, from coordinate 7,005 downwards.
GGTGAGACCTTCCCCGGCGGCGGAGGCGGCTTTTCACTGCTCCCACCAGGCGGCGGAGGGGCGTCATACATCTATAAAAGGAAAAGAGCGATGAAAATCCACGAGTACCAAGCCAAACAGATCCTGGCGCGCTTCGGCGTCCGCGTCCCCCGCGGCGAGGTCGCCGAAACGCCGGCCGCAGCACGGGCGGCGGCCGAGCGCCTCGGCGCCCGCGTCGTGCTCAAGGCCCAGATCCACGCCGGCGGGCGCGGCAAGGGCGGCGGCGTCAGGCTGGCCGCGACTCCGGCCGAGGCCGAAACGCTGGCCCGGAGCATGATCGGCATGACCCTGGTGACGCACCAGACGGGGCCCGAGGGGAAAACGGTCCAGCGCCTACTCGTCGAGGAGGCCCTTGAGATCGCGCGCGAGCTCTACCTCGGCATCGTCATCGACCGGGCCCGCGAGGCCGCCGTCGTCATGGCCTCGACCGAGGGCGGCGTCGAGATCGAAAAGGTCGCGGCCGAGAATCCCGACGCGATCTTCAAGGAATACGTCCACCCCGCGACCGGCCTCCAGGCCTTCCAGGCGCGCTCGCTGGCCTTCCGCCTCGGCCTCGACGGTGAGACCCACAAGCAGGCCGTGAAGTTCCTGGCCGCGCTGTACAAGGCCTTCGAGGGCACGGACGCCTCTCTGGCCGAGATCAACCCCCTGCTCGTCACGAAGTCGGGCGACGTCCTGGCCCTGGACGCCAAGATGAACTTCGACGACAACGCCCTCGCGCGCCACCCCGAGATCCGGGCCATGCGCGACCTGGCCGAGGAATCGCCGCTCGAGGTGGAAGCCTCGAAATACAATCTGAACTACATCAAGCTCGACGGCAACGTCGGCTGCATGGTCAACGGCGCCGGCCTGGCCATGGCCACGATGGACATCATCAAGTACGCGGGCGGGATGCCCGCCAACTTCCTGGACGTCGGCGGCGGGGTCACCGAAGAGGCCGTGATCAACGCCTTCCGGATCCTCGTCTCCGACCCCGACGTCCGGGGCGCCCTGATCAACATCTTCGGCGGCATCGTCCGCTGCGACCTCATCGCCAGCGGCGTTGTCAAGGCCGCCCGCGACCTCGGCACGAAGATCCCGGTCGTGATCCGGCTCGAGGGGACGAACGTGGAGGAGGGCAAGGCCATCCTCCGCGAATCGGGCCTGGCCTTCCACGCCGCCGACGGCATGAAGGACGCCGCGGAGAAGATCGTGGTTCTGGTCAAGTAGAACGGGACCAAGGAGACCGACATGAGCATTCTGATCGACGAAAAGACCCGAGTCGCCGTGCAGGGGATCACGGGCAGCGAAGGGACATTCCACGCCCAGCGCATGATCGAATACGGGACGCGCGTCGTCGCCGGCGTCACGCCGGGCAAAGGCGGGACGTCGCACCTAGGGGTCCCCGTCTTCAACACCGTGGCCGAGGCCGCCCGGGCCGAGGGGGCCGAGGCGGCCGCCGTCTTCGTCCCGCCGTTCGCCGCCGCCGACGCCGTCATGGAGTCGGCCGACGCGGGCCTCCGCCTCGTCGTCTGCATCACCGAGGGTATTCCGACGTTCGACATGATCCGGGTGAAGACATTCCTCAGGGGCCGGCCGACCGTCCTCATCGGGCCGAACACGCCGGGCGTCATCTCGCCGGGCAAGGCGAAGATCGGCATCATGCCCGGGCATATCCATAAGCGCGGCTCGATCGGCATCATCTCCCGCTCCGGCACGCTGACCTACGAGGCCGTCCAGCAGGTCACACGGCAGGGCCTCGGCCAGTCCACGGCCGTGGGCATCGGCGGCGACCCCATCGTCGGCCTGAAGTTCATCGACCTCCTGCGGCTCTTCAAGGCCGACCCGGAGACCGAGGCCGTGATCCTGATCGGTGAGATCGGCGGCACGGCCGAGGAAGAGGCGGCCGACTACATCCGGAAGGATTTCTCCAAGCCGGTCGTAGGCTTCATCGCCGGCCAGACGGCCCCGCCGGGGAGGCGCATGGGCCACGCCGGAGCCATCATCTCCGGGGGAAAGGGAACGGCCCAGGAGAAGATGGACGCCCTGCGCGCCGCGGGCGTCCGCGTCGCCGTGAGCCCGGCCGAGATCGGGGCCAAGCTCGGCGAGGCGCTATCCGGCCGGCCCTGACCCGCCCTCCCCTTCTTTCCCGAGCGCGGCCAGGGCCCGGGCGACGACATTGCGGATGTCGACCGGCAGGAACGGCTTGGGTAGGTAATCGAAGGCCCCGATCTGCATGGCCTGGAGCGTGTTCTTCATCGTCGGATACCCCGTAACCATGATGACCTGGGCCGCGGGCCGTTTCGTCTTGAGGGACTTGAGGAGGTCCAGGCCGCTCAGACCCGGCATCATCAGGTCGACGATCATCACGTCGTACTTCTTCTCCTCTTCCATCCTGAGGGCCTCTTCCCCGCTCACGGCGATGTCGATATCATAGGCCTCGCAGATCAGGGCCTTGCGGATGCTCTTGCAGACCGTGACTTCGTCGTCGACGACCAGGATCGTCTTCTTTCCGGATTCCGTCATGATGATGCCTCCTCTCGATCGGGCTCCTCGGGCTTTTCTTCCAGGGGGAGCCGGACCGTGAATGTCGCCCCCCGCCCGACCTCGCTGCGGACATCGATCGTCCCGCCGCGCTGACGGACGATCCCGTAGCTCACGGCGAGGCCCAGCCCCGTGCCGAAGCTCTTGGTCGTGAAGAACGGGTCGAAGAGCTTGGGGATGTTCTCCCGGGGGATTCCCACCCCCGTGTCGGCGAAGACGATCTCGACGGCCGTGCCGTCGCGGCTCATCCGGCTCGTGATGCGAAGCGTCCCGCCGCGGGGCATGGCCTCGCAGGCGTTGAGCGTCAGGTTCGAGAAGACCTGCTGGATTTTGTTCCTGTCGAGCTTGATTAAGGGCAGAGACGGGTCCGTGTCCCTCTCGATCCGGATGTTCCGGACCGAGGCCTGCATCTCCAGGAGCTGGACGGCCCGCTCGACGATGTCGTTGACGTCGGCCGGGGCGCTTGCCGCTGGCGTCTGCCGGGCGAAATTGAGCAGGCCGCTCACGATCTGGGCGCAGCGGGCCGCCTCGTCGGCGACGAGGGTCAGGGGCTCCCGCTCCTCGTCTCCCTCCTTTTTCTCCTCAAGAAGGAGGTGGGTGTTGAGGATGATGGAGGTCAGGGGGTTGTTGATCTCATGGGCGACCCCGGCCGCCATCTTACCGAGCGAGGCCAGCTTTTCCGACTGGATGAGCTGGTCTTCCGCCTCGCGGAGCTGCCGCGTCCGCTCCTCGACTCGCCGCTCGAGGGTCCGGCCCCACTCGGTCAGGTTTTCGCGGGCGTTGCGGAGGTCGTCCGTCATGCTGTTGAATTCCTGGGCCAGGCGGCCGATCTCGTCCTGACCGCTGATCTCGACGCGGTAGTTGAGGTCGCCCCGGGCGATCCGGTCCGTAGCCTCGACCATGACGGCCAGCGGCCGTGTGATTTGGCCGGCGACGAAGGCCAGCAGCCCGATCAGGAAGATCGTGCAGAGGCCGGCCAGCCCGGCGAACGTGGCCATGACCCGGTTGCGGAGGTCGATGTAGGGCTTCTCGAGCATGCCGACGTAGAGCATGCCGACGATCCGACCGCCGATGTCCCGGATGGGCTCGTAGGCCGTGATGTACCAGGCGTTGACGACGAAGGCCCGGCCGACGTAGGGATGCCCCTGCTCAAGGACGGCCTCGTTAACCTCGCGGGAGACGCGAGTCCCGATGGCCCGGTTCCCCTTGTCGTCTAGGACGTTCGTCGAGATCCTCAGGTCCCGCTGGAACAGGGTCGCCGTGCCGATGTCGTGGCCCTTGTACTTTTCCCCCTTGAAGACGATGTCCTTGACCTCGTCGACGAGCTGGTAGTTGTGGTTGAAGAGGACGCCGCCGTAGAGGACGCCGATGATCCGGCCGGTTCCGTCCTCCACCGGCGAGGCCGCCTTGATCATCATGCCGTTCTCTTCATGATCGTCCGGCCGCGCGGCCGCCATCGGGGTCGGCACGATCCGGAAATAGGCCTGTTGGGCCAGGCTGGGACCCTCCTCAAGGAGATCCGCCCGCGAAACGATGGCCGTGCCGGACTCGGACTTCCCCTCCAGGGCGCGGGTGACGAACGGGTCCCGCGACTCGTCGGTGCCGGAGGCTTCCGGACGGCGGCCGCGGGCCGCGACGCGGCCGCGGCTGTCCGTGACCGTCAGGACGTCCAGGCCGAACTGGCGGCGCGTAGCGTCGAGCTCGGCCGCGACGCCCTCGGTATTCCCGGACTGGAGCGCCGTGACGAGGAATTTCCGGCGGGAGCTGAGCTCGACGATGTCCCGGATGCTGTTGAGCTTTTCGTGGTAGACCATCCAGGCCGAGGCCAGGTCGTGGCTGACCCTGGCTTCCGCCAGGGACATGATCGTGTGGTTCTCGATCCGCGTCCCGATGAACAGGGTGATGATCCCCCCGACCGCGATCACGGCCAGGAAGCTGAGGATGAGCTTGAGGCGAAGCGGCTTGTCGAGAAAGCGGCGCACGAATCCCCGGCTAGCCATCGCGTCGTCCCGTCTCACAATAGCACCGCCCTCCGATGCGTGTCAATCCGGCCGGCTTGACAATTCCGGCACCCGTTCATATAGTGATAAACGAGCGGTCATCCCAATCCCGGATGGAACGAGGATAGGTCAAGAATGGACAAGATCGAAAAACTTAAAGACGGCACGGAAGTGACGATCAAGAGGATCGGGCCGACGGACATCGACGCCTTGATGAACTTCTACCTGACCCTTCCCCTGGAAGACCGGAAATACCTCAAATTCGACGTTACCGACCGGAAAGTCGTGGCCAAGAGGCTCAACCGGGTCGAAAATGGGGACGACATCCGGATCGCGGCCGTCCACGGGGGCCTCATCGTCGCCAGCGGCGCCCTGGAGCTCTCGGGGGAAACCTGGAGCAAGCACCAGGGCGAGATCCGGGTGATCATCGCCCGGCCGTTCCAGCATCGGGGCCTCGGCACGATCATGATCCGCGAACTCTACTTCATCGCCGTCCAGAACAACCTGGAGACGATCGTGGCCAAGATGATGCGCCCCCAAGTCGGCGCCCAGAAGATCTTCCGCCGACTCGGCTTCCGGGACGATTCGCTCATTCCCGACTTCGTCAAGGACATCAAGGGCGGGCCGCAGGACCTGATCGTCATGACCTGCAACGTCAAGGACCTGTGGAAGGAACTCGACCGGCTTTTCAGCGAATCGGACTGGCAGCGCTGCCGGTGATCCCGGAATCCGCGTTGACAAGTTTCCCCGCTTTCCTGTAATTTAGAAACTTAATGGTTCGCACCGCGGAAATCTCAGGGTTCCTCCAGGGCCCGCCGCCGAAACGGAGCGGGTCCTGATGGCGGAACCGACCGTCGTCCAACGGGTCGTCGCCGAGCACAACCGAGAGAAACGGGCCCTGATCCCGATCCTGCAGGACGTCCAGGACGAGTGCCAGTGGCTGTCGCGCGAGACTCTCGCCGAGGTGGCCCGGGAGCTCGGCCTGTCGGTCGCGCACGTCTGGAGCGTGGCCACCTTCTACAAGTCCTTCAGCCTCAAGCCCCGGGGCCGCCACATCTGCACGGTCTGCATGGGGACGGCCTGCCACGTCCGGGGCGGGGCCGCGATCCTGGAGCACTTCGAGCGCGCACTCGGCATCCCCGCCGGGGAGACGTCGGCCGACGGCGAGTACACGCTCGAGCGGGTCAACTGCCTGGGCGCCTGCGCCCTGGCCCCGCTGGCCATCGTCGACGGCCGGTATTACGGCCAGATGAATGAAACCAAGGCCAGCTCGGTGCTGGGGACGATCCGGAAGCCGCAGAAGCCGAAACTGAAATCCAAGGAGAAGGCGCCGGCATGAGCCCGGAGAAGGCCTACCGTACCCATCTCCTCGTCTGCACCGGGACGGGCTGCGTCTCCTGCGGCGCGTTCGCCCTCAGGGAGGCCCTGGAGAAGGAGATCGAGCGGCGCGGGCTCGGCGGTGAGGTCCTCGTCGTGGCCACCGGCTGCAATGGGTTCTGCGAGCGCGGGCCGATCGTCATGGTCCAGCCCGACGGGGTTTTCTACCAGCGCCTCAAGGTCGAGGACGTGCCCTTCCTCGTCGAGGAGCACCTGATCAAGGGGCGGCCGGCCAAGAAGTTCATGTACGTCCCGCCGGCCGGGGAGGCGCCGGTCCCGCGGATGGCCGAAATCGACTTCTTCAAGCAGCAGCGCCTCGTCGTCCTCCGCAACCGGGGCCGCATCGACCCCGAGAAGATCGACGAGTACATCGCCTACGACGGCTACGAGGGCATGGCCAAGGCCCTGACGGAGATGACCCCGGAGGCGATCATCGACGAGGTCACGGCCGCCGGGTTGCGCGGCCGCGGCGGCGCCGGGTTCCCCACGGGCCGGAAGTGGGCCCTCTGCCGGCGGGAGAGCGCGACCCCGAAATACCTGATCTGCAACGGCGACGAGGGCGACCCGGGCGCCTTCATGGACCGCTCCGTCCTCGAAGCCGACCCGCATGCCGTGATCGAGGGCATGGTCATCGGGGCCAAGGCGATCGACGCGGCAAAGGGCTTCCTCTACATCCGCGGCGAGTACCCGCTGGCGGTCAAGCGCATGGCGATTGCCATCGGCCAGGCGAAGGAGTACGGCCTGCTCGGCGAGGACATCCTCGGCACGGGCTTCAGCTTCGACCTCGAGATCGTCCAGGGCGCCGGCGCCTTCGTCTCGGGCGAGGAGACGGCCCTCATCGGCTCGATCGAGGGCCAGCGGGCCTATCCGCGCCAGAGGCCCCCCTACCCCGCCCAGCACGGCCTGTGGGGCCAGCCGACGGTCATCAACAACGTCGAGACCTGGGCCAACGTCCCCTCCATCATCCGCCGCGGCGCGGCCTGGTTCGCCGGCCTGGGAACGGAGACGAGCAAAGGGACGAAGATCTTCTCGCTCGTCGGCAAGATCAACAACACGGGGCTCGTCG
>CAZKFD010000031.1:0-28648 GCA_964551995.1 uncultured Eubacteriales bacterium | reverse complement strand
CGCCGGCCGTCCGGCGAGAAGGCGACGCTATTGACCGTCTCCGAGTGGCCTAGTTGCGCGGCGAGGCTAGGCTGGCCGGAGGCCTGAGCATCTGATCCCCGGGAGCCTTGCATTTGCGAGCTCTGACCCTCTCTGGACCAGACGGATAGCGTAAGCATTCCCAAAGCCAGGAACAGCAAACTGAAACGATGAATCCGGAACCTCATTGGACACCTCCTCTCATCCCCCTGAAGGCAAGCTCATTTACTATTCCCCTCGCCCCGAGCGGGGAGTGTAAGCTTTTTAGTGTAAACTCCCTTTTTCGCATTTAGACCTGCTCCGCTAGCCGTTCTCCAAAATAGATCGTCAGCTGCGAGTATATCACAGCCCACTCCCGGTGACGGGAGATCCATTTCTTCGAGGCCTCTTCAACGGCCAGGTGGACCTGTCTGACGAAAGGCTGATTATTAAGATAGCTGCTCTTCAGCCCGGCCAGCCGCTCGCTAGAGTTTGAGCCGCGATTACTTCGACCGTGCAGCTCTTGGGGTTATAGGCCGCCGGCGCCGGAGGCGCCATGGGTTGAAAACCCCGCTTCGGAGGTGGTATCGTGAGAGGCGGCGGGTCATTAAAAAAGCGCCTTATTCCGACGAAAGGGAAACCTATCCCAAGGTGGGTTGGTTCTTAATCGTCCATTCTTGAAGGACAGGAACATCATGTTGATAAAGGGGGCGGTGGACCTATTCGAAAAATGCCGCGAGTTCTACGCAAATCCTCAATTCTCCCAGAAAATCGGGTACCGAGAGGAGGTGGATGGCACAACGTGAGTACTGCAAGCGCTACTTCGTCACCGCTTCCTGATGGGTCGAAATATCCATAGTGGAGTAGTGTTCGATTTTCTGCGTGGCCGACAAGAGGTCTTTGGTATCGAGGCTAGACAAGCCTCTCGTGGCAGAGCTGACGGGCGAGAGCAGGCCGTAGATCTGGTTTGGAGCAGCAATGAAGTGGAACTCCTGCATCTCGAGTTCGCCATCCTGACGAAAGAGCGCAGTGGCATAGCTCGCAGCGGGGTCGAGGCCGGTAGTGAGGATGGGACCAGGCTCCCACGGTGAAAAAGGGAAAAGGCGGCCGTCCTGATCGATAGCTAGCGCATAGAGAAAGAGCTGATGCGTTGAATTGTTGGTGACCTGCCAGCGGAATGGCGTGCCCGGAGCGACGAAATACGCCGACGTATCCCCCAGCGAAATTTTTGTCAACTGGGTCATGTGTTTCCTATCCTGGCCGGCCTCGAGCTGGAGTGTTGCAGGAAAATCCTTCTCCGGCAGGAGCAAGACAGGCTTCCAGTACGGAAGCCGCTCTTTCAGGTTCCAGAGATCGTCGCGTGAAAGGGGGATCTGGCCTTCCGGGACATTCATATCGATAAGCTTCATAATAATCTGGGACGCATCGTCGATATGCCGATCGAGCATCGCCAGTCGGTATTGCAGATAGAGTGTTTCCGGCGCGTCGGGACGAAGGTCGGCGACCTTCGCAACGAGGCTGCGAAACGTCGTATATTCCGCCCATCGCAGGGCGCCAAAGGCGCGCGACTTGATGCCGGTGAAGGTCTGGTCACTGAGCGGCAGTACCAGTTCGCCGCGATCATCCAGATAGAAGGAGCCAAAGTCTGGGGTTTGCTTCGAATCTGAAGCTGCACCTACAGCGCGCTGAATATAGAGACCGAGTTGGGATGACGTGACTATGCCATCGCCATAGATATCGGCCTTCCCCCACTCAAGGCCTTGAATCAATAGGCCGGTGAAGAGTGAGTGGTTCGGCACGGGTCCACCGTCGCTGGCGGGCTGCTTCTTGCCGGCAGAGGTAATGACGCGGCGCGATCTGTGACTCGCCAGATCCGCCTCAAATCGAGGGGAACCGCGGGTGAGTTGCACTGCCTTGCCAAGTGCAAAACCGCTCTCGCAGGAGTCGAGAATCACGAGAATGTGCTTTGGAGGGAGCTTGCCGATGGCTTCCAGAAGTTCGTCTGTCTGGATGTAATCGCTCCAGTGCTCCTCCGTCCCGGGTATTGCTGCCTGAACTGGAACGAGGTAGCCTGTATCGACCTGCTCGCCACCCACGTCATCAGTGCGAGTGGTCCCGTGTCCGGCAAAGAAGAAGATGAGGTCGTCGTCCGGCTTCAGCTCAGTGCGTAGACGGTCTTCAACGAGAGAGAGAATTGCCGGCCTCGTAGCGGCGCCGTCGATGAGAGGCGGCTCGATCTGCTGGAAGGCGAACTTGTCGATCAGTAGGCGCTGGAGACCTTGCGCGTCAGAGACTGCAGTCTTGAGCCTGGGCCAGTTTTCATACCGGTCGATTCCGATCGCGACAACGATCCTTCTGCCAACGTGAGCAGAGAGCGGCTCGTTCGCAATCTTGACTCCCCGCTGGCCTGCGGGCGCCATCGGCGACTGCTGAGCCGCCATACTCGCTTCGGATATGACAAGGGCAAGAGCCAGAACTAAGAAGGAGTACCTCTGCTTACATCGTCGGCCGGGAAGCATGGTTATTTCAATCATGAAGGCGAACTTATTCCTCCGCATCGTTTCGAGATGCAGGTCCTTCGATTTCTTCGGCATCCCTACGCGAAGTCGGCGACTCGCTCAGATTAATAGGAGTTTCCTTTTTTCACTTGGCCGGGATCGGCCGGCGTCACGCCCAGAATCAACTCCGCCCGCCACGAAGAGAACATAATCCGGCCCCGGGGGGTTGTCAAGAGGTTGGCATTCTGAACGCTGGGAGGCGCGGCAGACGATGAGCCAGCCGGGATGGCCCCCGAAGCGGCCTCACCCTTAGTCCATCCCGCCTTTACTCCTAGTACCTGCTCTCCTCAGCCGCCGGCGCCGGAGGCAAAATGGGTTGAAAATCTCACTTCAGAGGTGTTATCGTGAGCGGGAGTATAGAGAACTTAACAAAGGACCCTAATTGATGAAGAAAGTTTTTCTTGCAAGGGCCATGCTACTTATAGGTTTCGGTGCCGCCGCTCTGGCCGTAATCGCCCAAGACGCTGGACCTCGGCCTCCTGTCGAACTTAACCATGTTTACGTGACGCTTCAGAAGAACACGATCGATGCGATTGCCAAATCGAAGTTTATCGCCGAGCAGTTTGCTATGTTCAATCAGTCGACGACCAAGACTGCCGACCGTCAGTGGACAGGAAGCTACATTTGGGGCTGGCGTGGCTACCTGGAACTCTTTGCACCCGGGGGTGCGCAGGACGTAGCCGAGGGCTCCTCCGGCATCGGCTTTAGCACCTTAGAAGTTGGAAGCGGAGGGGTTATCAAATCGAAACTCGAGTCCCTGCCTGGAGAGAAAGCAGTCTCCAGCCTCGAGACACTTGTCGTGGGTCAGAAGAGTTTTCCCTGGTTTGACAATATCCATCTTCAATCGCTCGGGGAAGGCCCCTTCCAGGCCTGGCTGATGGACTTCCGGCCGGAACTCATCAAGCTCGCGCAGATCAAGCTCACAAAGGACGGTCTCTTTGATCGCCATGAGTATAATGATGCGGTGTTCCGGGCCCCCGAGAAGAAGGCGTTTGCCTCGAGGCTCTTTGACGACCTTTCGGAGGTGCATCTCGAGCTTACCGCAACGGAAAGCGCCGCATTTGACAAGTTCGTCACGGCGCTTGGATTCGTCCTTTCCAAAGCCCGCGACGCAAAGTCATATCATGCGGGAAGCTTCACATTTTTTGTGACCACACGGGCAAATCCTACTTACAGGATCCGAAAGGTCGTGTGTACGCTCAGGAGTTTGGTCGGACCGAGAGCCGCATATGATTTCGGCCCAGATGCCCGGCTTGTCGTCCACAGAGGCACGGCGGTTTGGACGTTCGGCCCGAACTGATAGCGCTGGCAGGACCTACCCCCTGATTCGGTCTACCCGGGGAACTCGTCCCTGAAAACTCTGCCAACGAAAATGGCAGCCAATAAACTCTATGGACCTGCCCTCTGATCTGGTCTATTGTAAATGGATGAGGTCTCAATGAATGAGGGCCAGGACGGCACTGGCGGGTGAAACGGAGATCCTAAGGACCCCGTTGCTGACGGGTTGGGTGGCCGAAGATTGGGGGGCCCAGCTGCCGTCGCTACCTATGGCGGCGCCATTAAGCTCTTCGCCCGACGTGCTTTCGAGCGTGGGGCCGGTGAGTACGGTCAGGGTTGCCGCTGTGGCGGTCATGTTCAAGTCCACCGTGGTGACTTGGGCGGTGTGCGTCGCATCTTTGTTTACGAAAAGCAGAGCCAACTGACCCCCGGAACTCTGAACCGCATAGGTGGAAAAGGACAGCCCCGAAGCATCCACGGTCGTTCCGAGAAGGTTTCCGTTTGCGGCCATGGAGAAGAGGTAGATTCCGTAGAACTCCGGCCGTACTTCAACGACGCTTGTGCCGTCGTCGGCGATCGGCGTGTAACCGGGCCCATTCCCCCCGCCGTGGAAGTTGACCCCCGTGGAGCCATTCAACGCGTTGATGAAGAGGAAATCGATGGCCCAAAGGGCCGTACCGTACGCGTCGCTGACGCCCGGTGCGCCCCCGTTGTAGAAAGAGTTGGCCTCCGCCAGGCGGAAGCCCTCGGCGACATGATATTGCTGGGCGGCAGAGCTCAAGGCCTGGAGCGTCCCGGGCAGGTTCGGGTCCGGCGAAAGGAGGAGAGTTAGAGTCGACGTGGGGGATTGACCGTTGGCCCGGTAATAATGTTGGGTGAGGAGCTTGAGAACAGAGGCTTCGGCCTTAGCGAACGGGATAGTGTACCCGTTCGTGTTAGAGGCGGCCGCTGGCCCCGTGAAGGCAGCATCCGGGACTTGTGCTCGGACGGCGCCGGCATAGCTCTGCCATTCCGAGAGGAAATCGCTGAAAGTATACGTGCTTGGCCGGTCCCCGTTGGAATGGTAGAGGTCGGGCTCGTTACCGATCTCGTACCCGTAGAGACGGTCTCCTAGGGACTGAGCTGCGTAGGCGGCCTCGCTGGCCATCTGGCCAGGGGTGTTGGACGCCAAGTTCATGCCATAGATGACCTGCCAATCGGCGGCGCGCAGGAAGGACGCCAGCCGGTCAATGTCCGCGGGGGCTACAGTCCCTGAGGTCAGCCCCGCCCCGGAGGGATTCCAGGTCGTCTTATCGACGCTGTTGCCACCAACGCGGAGAATGCTCGGCCCTAAACGCTGGAACAGCTTGACGAGGGCCGTATTGCCGGCGCTGAAGAAAGGCTTCGAAACCTGGCTCTTTTCATAGCTGAACCCGGCGAAGGTCGAATTCAGCGCCCGGCCGGGCACCGAAGTGTTCACCTGAACGGTGACTGTAATTCTGGCGTTGTTCGAAGGAGGAGACGCCGATCCCGAGCAAGCGACCCCGCAGGCAAGCATGGCGGCCAAAAGAAGCACTTTCGACATGGTCCGAGGCCGGATCGGCATAACGGGCGAGGCATAATTCCCCGTTCTTCTCTCCTCGAGTAGCGCTTTCTTAGGCGCGGTCTTCATATTCGGCATAACGGGGAGATGATATTTCTCGTCGGGCGGGCATGTCAAGAATCTCGACGGGTACACTCCATGGGCAACGCTTTGTCTCCCTAGGTATCGCAGATCTTAATCCCCTGTCCGTCAGCCCAGTCAGCCGCTTCCTGAGGTCTGGATCATAGCCACTTTGGCTATATAACTCCCTGAGTCATAGGCCGCCGGGGCAGGAGGCTCCCGGGGTTAAAAACCTCACTTCAGAGGCGGTATCGTGACCGGGGGCAGGTCAGGGTCGGTCTGGACCGGGACAAGGCCGAGGACGAGAGGCCCGCCCACCAGGAGAAGGAGAATCGATGCCGGCGCCCGACTCGACCGCGTTTGCCTAGGCTCTACTTTTTTAGTAAGATTTAGGCGGACGGTAAGAACATGCTCAAGCGGCGGGATTTTCTCAAATTCGCCGGAGGGGCGGCCGTCCTTGCGGCCGGACCATTCACCCGGACAGTGAGCGCCCCGACATTCCCGAAGGAGGCACCGAACATGGCTTACACGGCTAAAGACTACGGCAAACTCGTCGGCATGATGGGATTCAGCGAGACGCTCCTCAAGAACCATTTCACGCTTTACCAGGGCTACGTGGCCAACACCAACAAGGTCCTCGACGCTCTGGCCAAGATGGCCGCCGAGGGCAAGATGTCGACTCCGGAGTACGCCGAGCTCAAACGGCGGCTCGGCTGGGAATGGAACGGCATGAGGCTCCACGAGCTCTATTTCGAGAACCTCGGCGGCAAGGTGCCCCTCGCCGCCGGCGGCAGGCTCGCCAAGAAACTGGCCGAGTCGTTCGGCAGCGTCGAGGCCTGGGAAAAGGACTTCCGGGCCACGGGGGCCATGCGGGGGATCGGCTGGGCTGTCCTCTATGAAGATTCCGCGACCGGCCGGCTCGTCAACTTCTGGGTCAACGAGCACGACGCCGGGCATCCGGCGGGCGGCCGGCCGCTCCTGGTCATGGACGTTTTCGAGCACGCCTTCATGATCGACTACGGCCTGAAGCGGGTCGACTACATCGAGGCCTTCTTCAAGAACATCCACTGGGCCGCCGTCGAGTCGCGGCTCAAGTGAGGGAGCGGGGACCCGCTCGGGGCCCGGACGGGCCTGGTTGCGGGACCTCCCGGCCATGATCGAGCCCGAGCGCGTCCGGCCGATCAATTCCCGGAAGATCCAGCGTGGGGATCTTGACGTCTACTGAATGCCGGCGGCCCAGCGGGCAGAGTGGAACCACGCCCTGGAGTACGCGATCTCCCGGGCTAATGATCTCGGGAGCCCCTGGCCATATTTATCGGGCTGACGGCCTAATTCCCTGAGGCCAATGAGCGGCACTGACCCGCCCACTATCAATGTCCCATCTCCTCGTGGGGGTTTTCGAGCCATTTAGTCTCAGGCCCCGGCGGCCGATATGCTAGAAAACCATCGCGAATTAGAGAGCGGGTAACCTCGTTTTTTAAAACCTATTTGGGGGATATGACTGTATCCGAGTACCTTGGGTAAAGTTGCAGGATAGTCAAAGAAAGAAATCCCGTTAATCTTATCTATCTAACTCAGTTCTATTCATTCATCCATCTTGCAATACTAGACACAATGATATTGGGGATTGACCCGGTGTCTGGGGAATCATTTGGGGGATTGGCTCTAGATGCTATGGACGGCGAGGCCTAATCGGCTAAATTAGCTTACAGAATCTGGGCAGACCACCCCCGCCATGTCACAAATATGTAACAGATTGTGCTTAAACCCGCTTAACTTAGCCTAACGGAGCCTAAAGAGGGAAACGACACAAGTTGCTTATTTGCCAGGGGAAAACAGGAAAATAAGGCAGGGTGAGTGAGGGGATTTGAACCCCCAACATTCGGATCCACAGTCCTGTTATCAGCTAACCCCTGCCGAATGGCGTAGCCGCTGATGAATGAACGAGTTATGCGGTCTCTGGGGTAACCAACTAAAAGGGCGGCCTTTCCGTTTTCCTTTCCAGATTTCCGCTTATATGTTCGGTTTTATATAGTCGCTGCCCGTTTTTGCGGCTTTTTCTGGGTCTTTGAGGAACCGAAACTTATTAGGGATGTCGTGACCGTGGGGTGATGTGCGGGTGGGTGAGAGGCAGGTGCTACGCCTGACAGGTCGCGTCGGGAATCGCTTCGTTTCCCGGGAAGCGAAGCTTCCCGGCCACTAGGTGAGGGTCGGGCCCCAACAAAGAAAACACTTGACTTCAACGGCTGCAGTTCTGCATACTAGTCTGTAGAATAAACTAGTATGTGTTAATTTAAGCTTAAAACGATAAGCACAGGGGAGGAGGAACGACGATGGTTACTCCAGATCTCAAAGCCCTTGCCGAGCGGCCGGCTTGCTATTGGAATGAGGACGGAATTCCCGAGCTGGTCATAGGCGCTCTCTGGATCTTTTATGCGGCGTCGCAGCTGGCAGGAATAGGGCTTCGGCCCGGGCTAGTTAGAACAGCTTTCTGGATCGTAATGCCGCTTGTTTGGATGGTCGGTTGTTTCTACTTCACTATTTGGGGCATCAAGCGGATTAAGGAACGGGTGACCTATCCGCGCACAGGCTATGTGAGCTATCTAACTCCTAGGAGCGCCTGGGCCATAGGCATCGTGGTCAGTGTGCTCGCATTGGCAGGAATAATCATCCTGCTCTTCGCTGGGATAGGCATCAGACTGATGAATCTCCTTCCCTCCGTCTGCAGCCTCCTGCTTGCAGCGTTCATCGCGTTCCTGGCAATCATGCTGAAAACTCCACGTCTTCTAATCTTGTCAGGAGCCGCGCTGGTCTCCGCAATAGGAATGCCCCTTCTTCATCTTGGGGAAAATGGCTTTCTGTGGCTGTGGCTCTGGCTGGGTACGGTTTCCGCTGTAACTGGAGCTCTCCGTCTCCGAAGCTTTCTTCGAGGGCATCCCCGAAACCAGGGGAGAGAAGCTTGACCGATTTAGACCGGCTGCTTCATGAGCCTGCACGCCTGGTTATCGTCGCCTTATTGAGCGGGTTAAAGGAGGCCGATTTCCTCTACCTCCTCCGTGAAAGCTCATTGACCAAAGGGAACCTCTCCTCTCATCTGAGCAGGCTCGAGGAAGCAGGCTATATTGAGATTGAGAAGACCTTTCGGGGCAAGATCCCCCTGACTCTGGTGCGTCTGACCAAGACGGGTCGCGCTGCCTTTAGGGACTACAAGAAGGCCATAAACAGCCTCCTGGCAAAGCGCACTGCCTGACCTCTTGCAGCTCCCGTTGTCCGCCTTGCCCACCAGGGTCTTTATTGAATGAGGCCACGAAAACCACGATAAGCGTCCTTTTGAAATCGGAGGGAGCTATGTCCGAGGTCCGGCCACTGGCTCCCTCCGGTAAGTGAGGGGATTTGAACCCCCGACATCGGATGGACAGTCCCTTTATTGGTTGGCCAGAACCGGATGGGATAAGCGCTGACGAATGAGTGAGTTATGCAGTCTGAAGAGGAGCCTTACAAAAGAGTAGGCTTTCCGTTTTCCTTTCTAGAATCGCCGCTTTTCGGGCAACCTGCCCTGAGGGGACTTCACTTCAGGGATCGCACATTGAACGGAGGCAGAACAATACTTGACTCAGCTTCTGTCGGGACACATATTATTCTCAGAGGCAGGTGATGAGAATAATAGGGGCATTGCTGCTCAGCCTTCTCCTTTTCGTATTCCTCGTGTCGCTGGTTGGCGACCCGGATGGTCTTTCAGGGAGGGGGCAGGACCAGAATCAGGCGGAACGGCCGAAATTTTATGCCGTCCAAGTCATTTCCGAAAAAGGCGTCCTGAACGCAAAAGATGCCCTCGGAGCGCCGGACGGTCACTATACGGAAATCCTGCCGGGCGGCCAACTCGTCCTGCTTATGGAGAAGGAGCTTTATGTCTTCCCCGTCGGAGGTCAGGATTGGGTGGGGCTCGCCTACAGCGGCGCGATAGTCGCTAAGGGAGAAACGCCGGCTGCCCTCGAAGGCTGGATTCCCATTCGAGACCTCCGGGGCGACAAACGCCATGATTGGGTATCCATCGGAATGGGATCACCTCCTAATCCCGGCTGGCCCGGCTGGCCGGAAGGAACTGTGCGCACCCATAAGATCAGGATCACGAACACTGGCACCGAATCCCTGTTTGTGGACGCGATAATCGGATGGCAAACCGACTATTAGGCAATCCCGACTGAGTGGAATAACCTCTGACGAATTAGTGAGTTATGCGGCCTGAGAGGAAGCCTTCTATAGGGACGGCCCTTCCGTACGCCTTTCTGGAGTTCGGAAGTTCTTGGTGACTCGACGAGTTTCTCGACGGCCTCATGCTGGCTCTTCTCAAGGACATGCGCGTACCTTAGGGTTGTCTCGTACTTTGAGTGGCCCATGAGCTTCATGATCGTCGTCAGGCTCTCGCCCTTATCGCGAAGACGCGTGGCAAAAGTATGGCGGAGGTCGTGCAGCCGAAGTCCCTTGATGCCGGCCTTCTCGCACGCGGCCTGGAACGCTGTCCTGATGTCGCGGACGTACGTTCCGGTCCTCTTATTATAAAAGACGTATTCGTGAGATCTGGGGAGAGCTTGGACCGTTTTGAGTGCAATGCTGTTTAAAGGGACCATCCGCAGCTGTTTTCGCTTGCAATTCGTCTTTGGAATTATGAGCTGGCTCTTAACCAAATCTGCGTTGTTCCACCGAAGAGAGAGAAGCTCGTTCCTGCGGAGCCCTGTATTGATGAGGAGAACTAGTATCGGCTTAAGTCGCCTTGAGGCGGCATCAAGGAGACGGGCTTCTTCGTCGGTAGTAAGCGGCCTCTCTACGGGATCCGGCTCTTCATAGCGGGCTACACCCTTAACTGGGTTCGACGTGGCGTGTTTCCAAGTGACGGCTGTAGTAAAGAGGTTGGACAGCAGCGCAATCTCCCGGTTGATGGTACTCTTGGAAACGTCCTTAAGCCGCTTCTCCTTATACTCCTCGACGCCCTTTGACGTGATTTCAGAGACCATCTTGCCTCGGAAGGCCCGTTTGAGGTGGTCGAGACTCAGCCTGTCGCGGCGCCATGACCTTTTCTGCTTCGATACCTTTTTGAAGTAATCCTCGGCAAGGTCATCAAAGCGGAGATCCGTAATAGGAGAGGCCAAGCCAAACTTTTCGTCGATCAGCCTCTTGCGATGGACGGCCATGGCGCTCTCTGCCTGTTCCTTCGATTCTCCGACGACACGAATGTAGCGCTTTCCGGCGAACCAGAAATCATAAGCCCACCTGCCGCTAGAAGTCTTTTTAACGTTCATTCTTCATATTCGAAGTATTCATTCTCTCCGGCCTGGATAAAGGCCAAAAGGTCAGATTTGCTTATCCGCCATAAGCGACCTTCCGGAAGCTTGAAAGCAAGCAAAGCGCCTTTCCTTATCCAGCCAATAACTGTGCCGCGCGGGGCTCCAAGCAGGTCACAAATCTCCCTAACGGTATAAATCTTTTCGACGTTTTCCATATCTTAAAACGTCCTTAATAATCATTATAATTCATTAAAACCGGTTGTCAACTATTTTTCTTCTTTAGTATCTTAAGATCACTATAATAAATCCATAAATTCATGCACTTCCGCCCATTTATAAAGCTCGCATTGTTTGCTATAATCACGACCATGCCAGGGGAATATATGACAAAGGCCGAGTGTCAGGAGTACCTCCGAATTTCTAAATCCTCTCTTGAGAAATTGGTGAAGGAGGGGCTCCCCAGGATCAAGTTCGACCGGAAGGTACTATTCCGGAAGGCCGATGTCGACCGCTGGCTCGAGCGGAAGGTCCAGGGACCAAATCCGCATCGTTGAAAACTTTATCTTATAGTTGATATCTTGATCAGGGGCAGATCCAAGATAGGACGATAAATAAGGATTGGCTTTCGGGCAAAATGTGCGTGTGTATGTTAATGATTGATGAATAAACTTCGAACAGGAACGAAATGAATAAGAAGGATGCTTTTCTCGATATCGCACAGAGCCTTAATAATTATATGATTAATCAAAACGGGGTACTCGAAGAAATTCAGAGAAGTCTGAAAATGCTTGGGACAAATTCATCTATTAGCCCGTTGGAATCTGCATTCTTAGAGCTAGACAAAATCAATTCATTCAAGTCTCTTTTGCCAAAGACCAATATTGATTCGCCGATTCTTCAAGTTATTAGACAGGCAAATGAGAGTATTTCGCATCTATCATTATCACCTCAGTTGCAGCTGTTGCTTAACGAAACCATAAAAATACCTGATTCATGGAAAAAGCAATTTGCGGACATATCCTCAATGAGTATGTCAATCGAACCAGCTTTGTTAAGAATTCAATCTGAAATTGCGCGAATTTCGGAAATATCAATACTAGCCGAGAGGACTCTTAGTCTTATAGATTTTCCCAATATATTCGATGAACTAAATGCTTCTAGTGCTTTAAAAAAGATGGCTCGTGAAACGAATTCTTCTTTCTTAGATAGTTATTCAAATCTCTTTCAATCCTTTAAGGCAGAGCAACTAGGCATTTTTTCTCATGCTCCGGTTATGAGCACCATTCCCCCGATTGAATTTTATCTTAACACTCGCCTCATTAGACCGATGAAATTGGTTGGGGAGGAATCTCCTGAGGATACCGCTATCTCACATGAACTGATTGAAGAAACCTTAAGCGATGTAGAGCTTCTTCTGGGTGAACTAGATCCAAAATTAATAGATCTTTGGAAAGGCGCGGGAGTCGTTTATGACCAATCTTATCCTGATGCCATTAGGCATTTTTCAGTGTCCTCGAGAGAACTTTTAACGCAGATAATTCACAGACTTTCGCCCGATGAAAAGGTAAAGACTTGGAGTAGTTCTCCTGATCATTTCCATAATGGAAGGCCCACAAGAAAAGCGCGACTGCTATACATTTGCAGAGAACTGAATCACCCGCCGTTTGATGACTTTCTAATAAAAGATATCGATGCAGTTTTGGCAGGGATGCAAGTATTTGAAGAAGGCACACATGCTATTGATCCTCGCTTCACTAGGTCGCAAATTGATTTGTTGAAATCAAGGTTAGAATCTTCCATTAGATTCTTAATTAGGACATATAAAGAAACAAAAAACCAAACTGAGATATAACTAAGCTTCGATAATTCTCTTTCGAACAATATTATTGCCGGGGGCATCATCCTCTAAAAATGGTCCACACATAATTTAGGTTCTTATGCCGAAAACTATCCTTCATAATGGACCAAGACCCGAGGAACAGATCTCCGTTTAGCGCGCCCCAACTCAAGGTCCAATTTTCCCAGACGTTCTTCAATGGTCATCGTCGTTCCTCAGAATCAATTTTCTTGGCGCTAGAGTTCACAATTCTCCGTTATCAAACGCCGCCCTCAGCGACGTGTTAATCTTCGCCACTAGGTAATCAGAGGCTACTTCCAATATCTCAAAGCATCTTTCTGCACGACGCTTGGCTACTCTTTTCCCCGCGAAATCTCTGAGGTAGCAACCCACATGCACTAAATTCCGCGTTTGTCTCACGACTTCTGCATAATCGCCTATTTTGGCTCGTGCTTGGTCCCATTCTTCATCCAAGCTCAAACCTGCAGGCAACCAATCACATGCGCGCGCTACGTTAACAAGCTCGGAAAGTGTCCAGTTTAAGAGGGGCTTGTCCCGGCGTCTTAAACACCTCGAAAGAGTCTCCGCTGAAATCTCGTCAGAATATAAGTGGCAGATGGCGACGAGCTCAGCTTCAAGGGCAGCCCCTATCATAACACAGCTCGCCAAGTAGGATTTTGCATCCCTACACTTGTCTGCCTGCTTGCGATACAAGACACTGCATCGCATTAGCTCCCGAAACTGTTCATCGGTGAGCTCGAATGGACTTGGCATACTTTTCCCCTCCGCCGCTATAAACATACAGCGGCGCAAGCGTGGTATTCAAGGTTTAAAATCGTCCAACCAGCGCTGGCGACACATTTGTAAAAGGCCAATGGGAAGATGTGGGCAAATCAAGGCGAATGCAGGCAACTTGGCCAAACGCCTGAATCAGCGCTTAACTTGCTAATTTCCTTCCTATTATGAGGGGAAAACGAGAGCGCGCCCGGGGTGAGTCGAACACCCGATCTGGTGATTCGCAGTCAGACGTTCTATCCAATTGAGCTACAAGCCCCGTGTCTTTTTAACGAGCAATAAGGGCAGAGCAAGAGTCACCGCAGCCTAGCGATTTCAGCCTCAAGCCCAGGCAACCGGCCAGCCTCAAAGTCGCTGATGAGTTGACGACAAGCCCAAGCCATCAACCGGCAATGCGGTGAACAGTAGACTTGGTAGACACGATATGCCTTTAGGCGCCTGCCGCAAACACGGCAGCGTCCGTGGCTTTGCCCTAGCAGGGCAGTCGTTGCCCGTCCTGATGCGTTAACACCGGGGTTTACCCTTGATCTAGTCATACCTCGCACCTCTTTTGATGGATTCTCGCCATACGGCCTAATCTCTCTGCCCAGATTCTCGCGTTCCCGTCGAGACCGAGTAGTCCGTGCAGGCCTTTTATTCGCGTGATTTCGGTATCGTTGGCCATTTTTCATAAGCCTATTTTTATCAGCCGCTTAGCATTGTCAATTCGACGTCGCCAGTGAGAAACATGGAAAGGTCGAATCCGCCGACAAAGGGCTTTCTTCCCATATGGACGAAGGCCCTGACCCTTGGACAGGATATCCGATGCCTTGAGGCAGCATTAATAATGTCAAGGCGCTCACGTCCTCCAGTTCCTGGATCCTGGTCTACTTGAGCCCCTTGTCCTGCCAAGGCGGTCAAGAGGGCCAACAAGTTCAAGTTAGTTTTCATGGTCTGCTTGCTCCGAGTATCCAAACCCATGCGGCTTTCCCAGTTCCGTCGACGCGCTTCTCGGACATGATGCCAGCGGCTTTTTTAGCCCTCTTGAGCGTTGAGTTGCTAATCACTTCGAATCTAGCCTTCTCCTCAACTTCTGTAGCCGGAATTTCGGTGCGGCCCGCAAATAAGTCTTCGAGCCACTTGACTGCATCGTTTCGCTCCCTAGGGGACGGTCCATGCTGAGGATTGAGTTGCTCATCTGGGTCGACCTCCTCGGTTGAGATTTTGATATCTAACCGGCAATCCAAGATGCGGAACTCGAGTTGCGGAAGGTCCTTACTTGGAAGATTGTTTTTGATAGGGATGATGTGTCTGAGTGATTTGTCGTTGTTATCGCGGAAGACCATGAAAGCTGAACGGCACTTACCGAGCCAGCCAGAGGTCGTTCCGCTGGCGCGATATATGGCTGACAGGGCCTGAGCCTTGTTTAGGTGCCCAACTAGGACAAGCGCAAAGTTGTAACGGGCCGCTAGCTGGATGAGCGGTGTCAGCAGCGCGCGCACCTCCTGGGTAGCGTTTGGGTTGACATCGCCAGAGAAATCAATGATGGGATCTATGACGACGAGTCGGACATTGCCGAGACGAGTGACCTCGTCCTCTAATCGCTTGATGCCTTCAGGAGAACTCAGGTTGAGGTGGAGCGGGTGATCAGAGTTGTAGACAGAAATCATAGAAACGTCACCGCCAAGCAGGTCAACCCGGGGGCGTATGGTGTCGTGGATATCGTCCTCGACAGTTAAGTAGATTGTCTGCGCCGGACTAATGCCCGAGCTCTCGTCAGCCCAAGGCAAACCACGAGAGAGGCGGCTTGCGAGGTCGAGGCAGAACCAGGTTTTGGCCGAGCCCGGGTCGCCTGAAATGAGAGTGGCCCTTCCAAGCGGGATGAAGTCCTGCCATAGCCAAGGAACAGTCTTGGGTTTCACACTCGACAAAGGGATGGACAACGGGGCGTCCGCATCGGAAAACGTTGGCTCATATCTTTCTTCCTTCTTCAAGATCTCCCAAAGTGCGCAACGCTTCTCGTCGTTCGTTCTAAATTGGCTAAGGTAGTCAGTAATGTCCGCCTCATAGTCCTGTAGCGGCACACGTAGAATGTGGATATATGAGCAAACTGGCGATAGCTTCTTGGCTAGGGCCCGAGCAGCATTGTCCTGACCTACATCAAAGACGATTCGAACTTCCTTGCCCTGGAATATCGGAGTGATTTCATCGGGCCATGAGTCCTTACCGCTCGGCCCGGAGGTCGCGGGATATCCCAATTCCGCTAACGTGTCTGCATCTTTTTCCCCTTCACATATAACAACGTAGGGCGAGTTCTTAATGGCATGTAGCCGGTACGGGACACGCTTAACGCCCTCGAGGTTGTATATCCATGTGCCGTCCTGCACCCTGCGGCGGCACCGGAAGGAGCCGTCTGCCAGCTTCACCTTCTGCCACAGCTCAATGCCGTTCTCGTCGGTATAGGAATGGAAACGGACAATTTCAGGATTGAACTTGGGGGGGTGCCCTGGATCCTCAGGGCTTCCCCGGAGTTCCATGATATGCTTAGCCGCGTCAATGGGGAGGCTGAAGCCATCTTTTTTCATGACGAAATCGATAATGGTGCCGCTGATCGCACAGCAGTGACACTTCCAGAACCAAGCCCCGTCCGTCTTAAAAACCGAGAAACTCGGCTTTTTATCTTCATGGAACGGGCACAGTGCAGCTCCTCTCCTGTTGACGTTTAGGCTGTAATAGCGGTTGAGGAATGAAATCAAATCTATCGTCTTTAGTTGGTTGAGGTCCATCCTAGTCTCTGTCGGCGTGTGTAACTGATAGACCTAGCTTAGACGGGCCAGGCCGTTTTCGCGTTTCGGGCTCGAGATTCCTTGACTGCCGCGATTTTTGCGTCCAAGGCCTTCCGGTCGATGCGAACGCCTAGGCCAGGTAGCTTGAAGCTTGGAAGTTGTCCACGGTGGTGCATTCGATAGACATGGTGGAGAGATATCCCCAGATAGGAGG
This sequence comes from uncultured Eubacteriales bacterium, assembly GCA_964551995.1. GTDB lineage: Bacteria > Acidobacteriota > Aminicenantia > Aminicenantales > Saccharicenantaceae > DATKJS01. The sequence continues at coordinate 12,280 of CAZKFD010000031.1, read as the reverse complement.
CCGTCTCTCTGGCATTAATCCATCTTCTGGCCTCGGACAGGGGAGGGGAGGTCTTTAGTCGCCTTGACTTGGGCTTTGCCTCAGTGCTACGATTTTTGTGGAGTTGGGTCGTCATACTCTTCTCCTTAGGCCCCCATCAACGGCTGTTCGAGCAGCCGGGGGGCCGAATCTTTATATAGGGCTAGATTTTTCTCATATATTCCTTGTCACCTCTTTAATTCCACCTCTTTGAGTCCAAGCCTCTTGGCCCACCGATTCAAGCGCTTAATCAGCACGCTTGGCCTTATATCGATGTGAAAGAGTGGGAGGAGTTGCTCAGGCGTCATCTTCTCGAGAATATTCATAACATCTATGTCATTCTTGAATTCAATATCGGGGCAGAAATCAAAAAGACAATCAAAGCGATAAAAACGTTCGAGTCTAGCTTCACTTGGAAAGAGCGCCGCAGGGTCGACTCCAAGTATTTCAGAGACCTTGTATTTTATCCTGGAATCGACTTTTTCCTCAGGGCCATTCTCTAGGTTCCAGACTGTCGTATAAGAAACGCGCGCTTTGCGTGCAAGCTCCTGCAGCGTAAGATTCTGGCCTTTTCGGAGCTCACGCAACTTTGAAGGTTTTTTATTTTTCACGAGATTATCAATATCATGAAAATGATAATTTGTCAAGTGGCTTTTTTAGAATTCAGCGGATCTTGCTTTTTTCCCCTTTAAACGCTCACGGACGAAGCATTTGAGAATCGCATTTAGGATTCCGCAGAGTTCTAGGAAGGTTTCGAGCAGAGTAGCTGCCAAAATTGACCTTTCCGTATTCCTTTCCAAAAATGAATCAATATTGATTGAAATGGAACAATCTAAAACATGGGAATCCGCACATAGAATTCCCACCTAAGTTGTTGTTCTTATGGGAGGAAGTGGGTGGGGTGAGTGAGGGGATTTGAACCCCCAACATTCGGATCCACAGTCCGACGCTCTAACCAGGTTGAGCTACACTCACCGCCTGTTTGTGGCACACAATTTTCCCATCCTTGAGGGCGCTTGTCAATATCGGGGGAGCCGTCAGGTCGCTGTAAGGACGGGATTTACGGCGTCTGCCCCCGAGGCGGCGGCGAATCATTATCGGGATTCGCGCCCAGGCTCTCAGGCCTTCTGACCTTCGATAAGGTCGAGGACGTCCTCGGCGTCCCGCCACCCCTCGCGGACTTTAACATGGAGGTCCAGGTAGACCTTGGTCCCGAGGATCTGCTCGATCTCGCGCCGGGCTTCGATGCCGATCGTCTTGATGAGGTGGCCCTCCCGTCCGAGGATGATGGCCCGGTGGTTGTCTTTCTCGACGAAGATAGAGGCCCGGATGTGGGTGAGGGGCCTCGTCACGCCGGGCTTCTTCCAGTCCTGCTGCTCCTTCTTCTCGATCGTCTCGATGTAGACCGCGGTGACGAACGGCAGCTCCTCGGCGACGTGGTTCAGGATCTTCTCCCTCACGATTTCGGCCAGGAGGAAGCGCTCCGATTGGTCGGAGATCTCGTCGTCCGAGTAGAGCTTCTTCGCCGCGGGCAGGACGTCGTAAATGAGGTTTTCCAGAACATCGAGGTTGTCGCCCTTGAGGGCCGAGATGGGAATGATCTCCTTGAAAGAAAAGAGGTCCTTGTAGCGGTCGATAATCGGCAGGATCCTGTCCTTGCGGATGATGTCGACCTTGTTGATGAGCAGGAAGACGGGCGTCCTCGCCCGCTTGAGGGTTTCGAGGACATATTCGTCGCCGTGCCCGAAGGCCTGTGTCGCGTCGATGAGAAGGCAGACGAGATCGGAGGTCTCGAGTGAGGAATAGACAAAGTTCATCATCCGCCTGTTGAGGGTGTGGAGGGGCTTGTGGATGCCGGGATTGTCGATGAAGATGATCTGCCCTTTTCCGGTCATGAGGATGCCGAGGATGCTGATCCGCGTCGTCTGGGGCTTGTCGGAGACGATGGCGATCTTCTGCCCGAGGAGGGTGTTGAGAAGAGTGGATTTCCCCGTGTTCGGCCGGCCGATGAGAGCCACATAGCCCGTTTTGAAAGCGCTTTTCGCGCCCGCCTGTTTCGGCATCGTGCTCCCCGGCCCTCTCTCAAACCTTCCGCATCCGGAGTTTCTTGATCTTCTTCTGGTCCACGTCGAGGATCTCGACATCCAGCCCCTTGACCGTCAGGGTCTCGCCCTTCCGGGGCAGGCGGCCCAGGGTGCGGGCGATGAGTCCGCCGACGGTGATGAAATCGTCCCCGGCGAGCTCGGTATCGAACAGCTCCTCGAGCTCCTCGACCTCCGTGGCCCCGGACACCGTATAATCGCGGGGCCCGTTCTCGACGATTTGGGCCTCCTCGGTGTCGTATTCGTCGTGGATCTCGCCGACGATCTCCTCGACGACGTCCTCCATCGTGACGACGCCGACGACGCTCCCGTGCTCGTCGACGACCACGGCCAGCTTCTGCTTGACCTTCTGGAACTCGTTGAGGAGGTCCGGGACGGCCATGGACTCGGGGACGAAGCCCACGGGGCGGATGAGGGGCTCGATGGGCTGGGACCTGTGCTTCTCGTCCGCGAACTCCAGGATATCCTTGGCCATGACGATGCCTTCGATGTTGTCGAGGCGGTCCTTATAGACGGGGATGCGGGAATATTTCTCGCGGATGATGAGGTCCTTGAGGTTGTCGATCGTCGCGTCCTTCCGGATGCAGACCATGTTGACGCGCGGCGTCATGATCTCGCGCACGACCGTGTCGCCGAACTCGACGACGCTCCGCAGAAGCTCGTCCTCGCCCTCGTCGATGATCCCCTCCTCGGTGGCCTCGTCGATGAAGGTCTCGATCTCCTCCTCGGTGGCCTCCCGTCCCTCCTCCCTGTCTTCCCTCTGCTCCTCGCGCTCGACGAGACGCCGCGAGAGAAGCAGAAGGGGGGCGCTGACCTTACAAACAAGCGGAAAAGCGGGGAGGAACATGTGGAGAACGGCGTCCCGGCCGAGCGAGTTCAGGAGACGGGGCAGGTAATCGAAGACGAGCGTGTAGCAGGCGAGGACGGCGAGAAAGAACCACAGCGGCCACAACCGGAGCCGGGGAAAGGCGAGGAACAGATAGATGAGGAAGGCGAGGAGAAGGAGGTTCCTCAGGTATTCGACGGCCAAGCGGGTGGCGTCGAACTCCTGCAGGATCTGGGCGCGCGCGGTCTTCTCCCGGTCCTCCAGGAAGCGGCTCAGAGAGATCTTGGAGAAGCCGGCCAGAGAGACATGGAAGAGGGAGAAGAGGAAGGCGACGAGGAAAGTCAGGATCAAGCCGGCGAGGCTCACCGCTTGGATCGTCATGCGCGGACCGGCCTCAAGGCAATGCGTTCCTGTTCCTCCATGACCGCGGAGTGGTCGTAGCCGAGGAGGTGGAGGAAGCCGTGGACAGCGAGGGCCTCGAGCTCGTGCTCGAGGCTGTGGCCCTCGCGGCGGGCCTGGCGAAAGGCCACGGGAACGGAGATGACGATATCGCCCAGGTAATACCGGCCGTCGGCCCCTCTTTTCCCGACCGGGAAGCTCAGGACGTCGGTCGCCCGGTCTTTTTTCCGGAACTTCCGGTTGAGGGTCCGGATGGCCGCCGCGCCCACGAAGGCCAGCGTGACCTCCGGGTCCCCGACCCGGTGCCGGGCGAGGAGCCTTTCGAGCAGACGCCTAAACGTCCTCGTCCGGATCGGGTGTTTCCTCTGCCGGTTGATGATCGTGATCATTATCTTTTTTCAGCTGCGAAGCGGGCTTCCGGGGTTTCCGGGCCTCGAACTCGAAGCCGGGGTACTCGACCCTCGGGTGGTAGATGGCGAACAGGACGGTTAGGAATGCCGAGGCCACGGACCGCAGCTCGCGGAGCGAGAAATCGCACTCATCGAGCTGGCCATCCTGAAGGTAACCGTTGAAGATGTCCGTGATGACGCGCTTGAGGTTGTCCTTGGTGGGGGCACGGAGGCTCCGCGAGGCGGCCTCCACGGAGTCGGCGAGCATGACCAGGGCCGCCTCCTTGCTCTGGGGGGGAGGGCCCGGGTAGCGGTAGTTTTCCTCGCCGACCTTCTGCTCGTCGGGATCGTAGGTCTGCTTGGCCTTGTTGTAGAAATACCGGACGAGGGAGTTCCCGTGATGCTGCTCGACGATCTCCCGCAGGGCCCGGGGCAGTTTCAGCTTCTTGGCAATCTCCGCGCCTTCCTTGACGTGGTTGATGATGACGAGGGTGCTCATCGCGGGCGTCAGGTCCTTGTGCCGGTCGCCCTCCCGGTCCCGGTTTTCGATGAAGTACTCGGGCATCTTGGTCTTGCCGATGTCATGGTAGAGGGCCCCGGCCTTGGCCAGCTGGGCGTCGAGCCCGAGTTCCTCGGCCGCCTTCTCCGCCAGGGTGGCGACGACGAGCGAGTGGTGGTAGGACCCGGGGGCGTCCTGCGACATCTGCCGGAAGATGGGGAGCTCCGAGTTGGTCAGTTCGAGGAGCTTGGACGCGGTGATGAAGCCGAACGCCGTTTCCACGACCGGGAGGAAGAGGAAGGCCAGGGCGCCGCTCACGGCGCCGCCGAGGAGCCCCATGAAGACCTCGGCCGCGATGGTGCTGACCGAGCCGCTCTTGGCGACAAGGTGGATGATGATGATGACGAGGGCGTTCGCGGGCGGCAGGAATACCAGGCCGGACCGGAGAGTCGCCGCCCGCTGGCTTTTCCGGAACTGCCGGACGCCATAGATCGCAGCCAGGCCGCCGACGAAGCAGTATACGACGACGTGATAGTCGCCACCCAGGAGGAACCCGGCGGTCAGGCCGTTGAGGATGGCGAAGCTGAGGCCCAGCGGCTCGGAGACCAGGAAGGCGAAGACGAGGGTTCCGACCTGGAACGGGATGGCGAAGTCGTACGTCTCGATCTGCCCGAAGGGCCCTGTCCCGATCGAGGCGCTGATCATCCCGGCCAGCATGAGAGAGAGCTTGTAAAGGGCCAGGCTGGCCACGAGGAAGGCGCCGCTCATGCGGAAGCTCTTGTCGGTCTGGTCCTTCCTCTGGATCGAGTTGAGGAAGCGCCAGAGGGCGAGGAGAAGGAGCGCGTAGAGGAGGAGGGCGCCGCCGAAATCGGGCAGCCAGCTCGATCTCCTCTGAAGCCGCTGATTGTACAGGGCCAGGATTTTCACCGCTTCAGCCCCGGCCTCGTCGCCCTTGCGGATGATGACGCGGCCTTTTTTGATCGTGTTCGTGACCATGGGGAAGCGTGCCCGGGCGGCGGCCTTGCGCCTGTCGGTCTCGAACTTGTCGTAGGTGATGTTGGGAGTCAGAAAGGTCTGGGCCAGGCTCGTGAGAAGGATCTTGTTCCTTTGGGGGATCTCGATCTTGTCCAGCTCCAGGGCGAAACGGTCCTCGGCCTCCTTGAGGTCCAGGATCAGGCCGACGTTGACGACGCGCTCGCCGTCCTGGAGGGTGAGGAGCGTCAGCCCGAGCTCCGGCTCGCCGTGGATGAAGAGGTTCTTGGAGAGAACGATCCCCTGGTTGAAGATCTTCCCCAAGACAGCGGTCAGGGTATCCTCGAGCTCTTTGGCGAATTTTAGCCGGGCGAGCAGGGCGAGGTCCTCCGGGTCGATGTCGGCGGCGAGCATGTCCTGGAGCGAGCTCCGCAACCCCGCCAGGTTCTGGCCGGAAGGGTTTTTAAGCAGCCAGGCCTGCCCCATGATGAAGAGCCGGCCGATCTTCTCCTCGGTGTTGACGAATACGTTTCGGTCGTATGCGTAAACGGGCAGGATCTGGTTCTCGGCATCGGTCCGCATCCGGTTGGTCGCTTCGCTGTCCTCGATCGTCAGGTCGAAGGGCGCGACGACGTCCGCCGGCGCGATCTCCCCGAGCGCCAGAGTGGACAACCTCTTCCTCGGCGCGTAGGCGAGAAAGAAGGAGATGATGACGGCGGCCAGCGCCAGGAACGTCCAGGGACTCCCGAGCGCGTTCTCAAGCGGGCGCAGCTTTTTCTGCTCTTCGGCGGTCTCGGTCGGCGCCTTCCGCGGCTGGATCTCTGCCCCCTTGAAGAGCTTGATCTTGTCGAAGAATGTCGGGGGCATGGGCTTCAGTCCGCCTTGGCCTCGGCCTTCTGGTAGGCCTTGATGATCTTCTGGACGAGCGGATGGCGCACGACGTCCCGGTCGTTGAAATAGACGAAGCCGATTTCCCGCAGGTGCGAGAGGATCCTGATGGCCTGAAGGACGCCGGACTTGCGCGGCTGGGGAAGATCGATCTGGGTGATGTCCGCCGTGACGACGAGCTTGGAGTCGAAACCCGCGCGCGTCAGAATCATTTTCATCTGCTCACGGGTTGTGTTTTGGGCCTCGTCGAGGATGATAAAAGCGCTGTTCAGCGTCCGCCCCCTCATGAAGGCCAGGGGTGCGATCTCGATGATCCCCTTCTCGATGAGGCGCGTCGCCTGATCGTATTGCGACAGGTCGAAGAGCGCGTCGTAGAGGGGCCGGAGGTAAGGATTGATTTTCTGGGCCAGGTCGCCGGGCAGGAAGCCCAGCTTTTCGCCGGCCTCGACGGCCGGCCGGGTCAGGATGATCCTGTTGACAACCTTGGTCTGAAGGAACGAGAGGGCCATGGCCATCGCCAAGTAGGTCTTGCCCGTCCCCGCCGGCCCGATCCCGAAGACGAGATCGTGGTCCTTGATGGCCTGGATATAGGCCTTCTGGTTGAGCCCCTTGGGCGTGACGGACTTCCGGGACAAGTTGAGCGGCTCGGAAGGCGAATAATCCTCCAGGGCCGTCGCGGCCCCTTCCTCCATGAGGTCCAGGGCGATCAGGAAATCCTCCTCCCTGAGGTGATGGCCACGGCTCGCCAGGTCGCAGATCTTCTCAAAATAGCCCCTGGCGAACTCGGTCTTCTCCGGCTCTCCGTCGATGATGATCTGGTCACCCCGGATCGCTAGGCTGACGCCGAGCCGATTCTCAAGCTTCCTGAGGTTCTTGTCGAGAACCCCGCAGAGGACAGAAACGCCCGAGCCGGGGTGGGTTACTTTCTCCATTGGGGGCTTCAGGGAAGAGGATGGTCTTCGGATTCAACCATTATCGAGGCCATTATAACCATTAAATGGCAGCCTTTGTCAAGTTGGCGCGGCAAGAACCTCGCCGCCATGTCCCCTGGAGAGGACACTCCCGGAGAGGAGTATTGAAAAATCAGCCCGCCTGGTATATAAGGTATTTCCGCCTCCCCGGGTCGGGCGTCCCGTCCCGGGGTGCGAGGAGGTACCATGGACAAGGAATTCACCCCCATTTCAATCCCCACGACCCTTTATAAAAAAATCGAGGAGCTTATCAAAGGCACCGAGTACGGGTCGGTCTCGAGCTACGTCTCCAAGATCCTGAGGGACAGCCTGGCCAAGAACGACCCCGGCGCGCAGGCGTTCACCAAGGAAGAGGAGGAAAAGGTCAAGGAGCGCCTCAAGGCCCTGGGGTATATCGATTAGCCGCGAAAACGTCCCATGATCCAGCCCCACGGAGGTAAGATCGTCGACAGGGTCCTCAGAGGCCGGGACCAGGAGGAGGCGCTCGCCCGGGCCCGCAGCCTCCGCGCTCTCGCCATTGACGCCGAGCTCGTATCGGACGTCGAGAATATCGCCGCGGGCGTCTACAGCCCCCTCGAGGGGTTCATGGGCTCGGGGGATTTCCAGGCGGTGCTCAGCGGCATGCGCCTTCAAAACGATCTCCCCTGGACGATCCCCATCGTCCTCGACGTCGACAGGCAAACGGCCAGCCCGTTGAAAGCCGGCGAAGAAGTCCTCCTGCGGGCTGAGGACGGGCGGGAGATCGCCCTTATGCGGGTCGACGAGAAGTACGAATACGCGAAGGAGGAAACGGCCGAAAAGGTCTTCGGAACCGCCGACCCCGCCCATCCCGGCGTGGCTAAGGTTATCCGCATGAAGGACGTCCTCCTGTCCGGTCCCGTCGACCTCATCGCGGTCGCGCCGACGCCCTTCGACCGCTGGAAACTCCATCCCAAGGAAACGCGCGTCCTGTTCAGGGAGAAGGGCTGGCGGACAGTCGTGGGCTTCCAGACGAGGAACACCCCCCATATCGGCCACGAGTACGTCCAGAAAGCGGCCTTGACCTTCACCGATGGCATCTTCATCAATCCGGTCATCGGCCGGAAAAAGAAGGGCGACTTCAAAGACGAGGTCATTCTCGCCTCCTACGAGGAGCTCATCCGCCATTATTACCTGAAGGAGCGGGCGGTCATGGCCATCCTCCAGATGGAAATGCGCTACGCCGGGCCGCGGGAGGCCATCCACCACGCCATCATCCGGAAGAATTTCGGCTGCACGCACATCATCATCGGCCGCGACCACGCCGGCGTCGGCAGTTTCTATCATCCCTACGCGGCCCAGGATATCTTCGAGGAGTTTCCGGACCTGGGCATCGTACCCCTGTTCTTCAGGTCATTCTATTACTGCAGGAAATGCGGCTCCGTGGTCAACGAAAAAATCTGCCCCCACCCGCCCTCCGAGCAGATCCAATTCAGCGGCACGAAGATCCGGGATCTGCTGGTCAAGGGCGAGTGCCCTCCGCCGGAGCTCATGAGGCCCGAGGTCGCGAAGGTCATCATGGAGTTCAAGGACCCCTTTAATGAATAGGGGAGGGGTCAGAGGGGTCGCACCGTGAACGGACGAAAGGTCCTCATCGTCGGCCTGGACTGCGCCCCCGGAGAGATCGTGTTCGGCCGCAGCGGGGACCTTCCCGTCCTCAAGAGCCTCACCGACCACGGCGTCTCCGGCAACCTGCGGAGTTCCGACCCGCCGATCACCATCCCTGCCTGGATGGTCATGGCCACGGGCATGGACCCGGGGCGGCTGGGGCTCTACGGCTTCCGCCACCGCGTGGGCTATTCCTACAACCAGATGTGGATCGCGAATTCCCGAGCCGTCCGCAAAAAGAAGCTCTGGGACTATATCGGGGAGCAGGGCGGGACGAGCACGCTGGTCAGTGTCCCGCCGAGCTACCCGATCTATCCGGTCGCGGGGAACATGATCTCCTGCTTCATCACGCCGCCCGGACCGGACAAAGAATACACCTATCCGCCCACACTCAAGAAGGAGATCGAGGAGCGGTTCGGGCCGTACCTTTTCGATGTTGTCTTCCGGACGGAGGACAGGGACCAGATCCTGCAGGGCATCTACGCCATGACCGACAAGCGGTTCGAGGTCATGGAATGGCTGATCGTCGAGAAGCCCTGGAGCCTGTTCTGGTTTGTCGAGATCGGCGTCGACCGCATCCACCACGCCTTCTGGAAGTTCATGGACCCGGCCCACCACCTCCACGAGCCCGGCAACAAGTACGAGAACGCAATCATCGATTATTACATGTACCTGGACGGGAAGCTCGGCCGGCTCATCTCCCGCGCCGGCGACGACACGGTCGTCCTCGTCGTCTCCGACCACGGGGCCAAGCGCATGAAGGGCGCCTTCTGCGTCAACGAGTGGCTCATCGAGGAGGGCGACCTCGTCGTCAAGTCCCGGCCGGAGAAACCGACGAGCCTGGAGGACCTCGAGATCAACTGGGCCCGGACCAAGGCCTGGGCCTGGGGGGGCTACTATGCCCGCATCTTCCTGAATGTCCAGGGACGGGAACCCCAAGGGGTCATCCCGCCTGAGGATTACGAAAAGGAGCGAGACGGGCTCGCCGAGAGACTCCGCGCCGTCCGCGGCCCGGCCGGGGAAGCCTGGGAGACGAAGATCATCAAGCCTCAGGAATTCTACGAGGAGCTCGAAGGGGAATATCCCGACCTCATGGTCTATTTCGACGACCTCTCCTGGCGCTCGGCGGGGACACTCGGCTACGGGACGAAATACCTGGCCGAGAACGACACGGGCCCCGACGACGCCGTCCACGCCCAGGAAGGGATTTATATCCTATATGATCCAAGGGACAGGAAGCCGAAGACGGTCCACGCGAACATCCTGGATATCGCCCCCACGGTCCTCGACATCATGGGCATCCCCGTCCCTAAGGACATGAGGGGCCGGGTCATCCGCTGAGAAGGAGTCCGAGACGCCATGTGCGAAGAGAGGCAGACAGGTTTCACGCTCTGGTTCACGGGCCTGCCGTGCTCGGGCAAGTCGGTCGTGGCGGATCGGGTGGCTTCGATCCTCAAGGAACGGGGACTTCGCGTCGAGCGGCTCGACGGCGACGTCGTCCGCCGCGACCTGACCCGGGACCTGGGCTTTTCCAAGAAGGACCGAGATGAGAACATCCGCCGGGTGACCTTCGTGGCCAAGCTTCTCTCGCGGAACGGGGTCGCCGTCCTGACCTCCTTCATTTCCCCCTACAGGGAGATGAGGGACCGGGCCCGCGGCGAGGTCACGAATTTCGTCGAGATCTTCACCCGGTGCCCCGTCGAGGTCTGCATGGAGCGCGACGTCAAGGGCATGTACCAGAAGGCCATCCGGGGCGAGATCAAGGAGTTCACCGGAATTTCCGACCCCTACGAAGAGCCCCAAGCGCCGGAGCTCGTCCTCGACACCGACAAGGAAAGCCTCGAGGAGAGCGTCGGAAGGGTCCTGGAGAAACTCGCCGAGCTTGGCTATCTGGCGGCGACGGGCCGGGGTTGACCCTGGCGCAGGATTCCATATAATCGGGCCTCGGCCGGGCGGAAGGCGTATCTGAGCGAACGATGGCGACTTATCTCGTGACCGGAGGGGCCGGTTTCATCGGCTCGCACATCGCGGAGGAGTTGGTCCATAGGGGAGAGACGGTCCGGGTCCTCGACAACCTCTCAACGGGGAAAAAAGAGAATCTGTCTGGCGTCATCGGCCGCCTCGACTTCCTCGAGGGGGATGTGCGCGACATCGACGCCTGCCGGCGGGCCGTCCGCGGCGCGGACCACGTCCTTCATCAGGCCGCCCTCGCCTCCGTCATAGGCTCCGTCGCCGACCCCCTGCTGACGAACGCCATCAACGTCACGGGCACGCTCAACTTGCTCCTAGCGGCGCGGGACGCGAGCGTCCGAAGCTTCGTCCTGGCATCGTCGTCCGCGGCCTATGGAGACGACCCCGGGCTCTCCAAGCTCGAGGGGGAGGAAGGGAAAGCCCTTTCCCCCTACGGCGTCAGCAAGCTGGCCGGCGAAAAGTACTGCGAGGCCTTCCACGTCCTCTTTGGGATGAAGGCCGCGGCCCTCCGGTATTTCAATGTTTTCGGGCCGCGACAGGACCCACGGTCCGAGTACGCCGCCGTTATCCCCGTCTTCATCACCAAGGCCCTCGAGGGCGAGCGCCCCGTGATCTACGGGGACGGAGAGCAGTCCCGGGACTTCATCTATGTGAAGAGCGTCGTTGAGGCCAATATCCTGGCCGCCGAATCGCCGGCCGCTGGCGGCGAGACCATCAACATCGCCTCCGGCACCGGCCTGACCGTAAACGCGCTCCTTGATGCGGTGAACCGGATCACTGGCAAGAGCATTCAGGCCGTTTTCGAGCCGCCGAGGCCCGGCGATATTGAATATTCGGTCGCCGACATCGGAAAAGCCCGGCGCGTGCTGGGTTTCGAGCCCCGGATCCCTTTCCTGGAAGCGCTCCGGGAAACGGTCTCGTGGTATCAGGAAAGGAGTTGAGAGCATGAATCTCGAAGCCTCTAGGCTGGCCGCGAAAATCAGGAACCGGAAAGCCCGGATCGGCATTATCGGGCTGGGATACGTCGGAGTCCCCCTGGTCAAGACGTTCCTCCAGAAAGGTTTTGCCGTCACCGGTTTCGATATCGACCGGAAAAAAGTCGACCTGCTCAACCGGGGGAAAAGCTATATCCGCCACATCTCTGCCGTCGAGCTCAAGGGATACCTCCGGGCGAAGAAGTTCTCCGCGACGGCGGACTTCAGGCGCCTCCGGGACGTCGACGCCATCATCATCTGCGTGCCGACGCCCCTGGACGGCCACGGCGGCCCCGACCTCTCCTATGTCCTCAACACGACGATCACGGTCTCCGAGCATCTCCGCCGGGGGCAGATCGTCGTCCTGGAGAGCACGACCTATCCGGGGACGACCGACGAAGAGATGCGGCCCATCCTCGAGTCGCACGGCCTGCGGGCGGGACAAGACTTCTTCCTGGCCTTCTCTCCGGAGCGAGAGGACCCCGGGAACAAGAGCTTCTCGACGTCCACAACTCCCAAGGTCGTCGGCGGCCTGACGCCGGATTGCCGGAACGTGGCCAAGGCCCTTTACGACCAGATCGTCGTCCGGACCGTCCCCGTCTCTTCGACCAAGGTCGCCGAGTCCACCAAGCTGCTGGAGAACAT
>CAZKFD010000030.1:0-54111 GCA_964551995.1 uncultured Eubacteriales bacterium | reverse complement strand
ATGCTGGCAGCAGGCCGTTGCGGTCGACCCCGGTTATGGAAACGCCCTCTACAACCTCGGGACGGCCTACCTCGACAAGGGGGACAAGGCCGGCGCCCGGAAATATCTCACAAAATATAAAGACCTTTATTACCGGACCCTGCCGCCGAGAGAACAGGCGTCTCTCGACGCCCTCATCAAGAAGTGCCGCTAGAGAAGCGCCGTCCCGATTCGAAAGGCGTGCCTTTTCCCATTGCAAAAATGTCGTCTTTGAGACAATATCGAGTCAGGAGGAATGACACATGGCCTTCAGAACGCTCTTTCTCGCCCACGCCCCGGACGCGGACAAGGACAAACACCGCTCGTTCATCGACACGGGGAAATACCAGCTGGACGTCGTCATCGTGAAGAGCCAGGCCGAAGCCCTGGAAGTCTCGACGCGGCTGTACAAAGAGAAGAAGATCGAGTCCATTCTCCTTTGCCCCGGGTTCAGCCATCAGGACATCGCCGAGATTGTCCGCGCCACGGGCAACAAAGTCTCCGTCTGCGTGGCCCGGGGCGACAGCGCGTCCAACCGGATCTCACAGGATGCGCTCAAGCGGGCGGGATTCTTTTAGACCAGAAGCCTGATGTCGGATTTCCGGCGGCGGTGAGCAACGACACGCCCGCCTCCGGCCTTCTGCCGTCCAATCCAGGCTTATGCCGAGGAGGGATCAATGCGCCTGACCCAAATGCTCGAGGCCGTGGACGCCCACGCCGGCGGCGAACACGGGAGGGTGATCGTCGGCGGCGTCCTCGACGTCCCGGGGTCTACGATGTTCGACAAGATGCGCTACCTGCAGACGCACCTGGACGGACTGCGCAAGCGCATGCTGCGCGAGCCCCGCGGCTACCCTGCCGCGAACTGCAACCTGATCCTGCCGCCCACGCGGCCCGGGGCCGACGCGGGATTCGTCGTCATGGAGCAGGTCGAATATCCGGGCATGTCGGGCACGAACACGATCTGCGTCACGACGGTCCTGCTCGAGACCGGGATGCTGCCCATGCGCGAGCCGGTCACGGAGCTGACTTTGGAGGCCCCCGCGGGCCTGATCAGCGTCCGGGCCGAATGCGCCGCCGGCAAGGTCCGCCGCGTTACGTTCCGAAACGTCCCGGCGTTCGCCGCCTATCTCGACAGACCCATCGAAGTCCCGCACCTCGGCACAGTGACCGTGGACGTAGCCTACGGAGGCATGTTCTACGTCATCGCCGAGGCGGCCCCGTTCGGGCTCCGGCTGACGCCCGACGAAGGACGCAACATCGTCCGAATCAGCGAGATGATCAAGGCCGCGGCCCGCGAGCAGCTCCCGGTCGTCCATCCCGAACAGCCCGGCTTCGCCGGCATCACGATCGCGGAGCTCTCCGGGCCTCCCGCGCGGCCGGACGCGGACATGAAAAATGCCGTCACGGTCTCGACCGGGACGCTCGACTGGGACCGCCCGGCGACCTGGACGGGAGCGATCGACCGCTCTCCCTGCGGCACGGGCACATGCGCGAAGATGGCGGCGCTCCATGCCAAAGGCCAGCTTGGGTTGAACGCCGACTTCCGCCACGAAGGGATCCTGGGGACGGTCTTTACCGGGCGGCTGGTCGAGGAAACCCGGGTCGGCCCTTACCGGGCGGTCGTCCCCACGATCAGCGGGCAGGCCTGGATCACCGGGATGAGCACCTACGTCCTCGACCCCGAAGATCCGTTCCCGGAAGGCTTCACCGTCGGCGACATCTGGGGTTGACCTCCGGGCACGGCCTCGGAAGAGGCTCCCGTCAGTAGACGTTGCGGTGGACGAAATCCCCGGCTTCCCGTCGGACCCTGAGATACCTGCCCGGTGACTTGGGATAGCCGAGCCGGACCGAAAAGGCGATGCGCCGCCGGCTCGGGATATGAAGTATCCGCTTGATCTCCCGCTCCGTGCCGCCTCCGGCGAGCCCGCTCACGACGTGGACCGCGATGCCGAGCGACTCGGCCATGAGCCACATGTTCTCGAGCAGGCAACCCAGGCTGATCGCCCCGAGGAAGTCATGGCCCGAGGCCGGAGCGCGCCGCCTCGGATCGTAGAGCACGATGCAGAGGGCCTAGCTCGAGGCGATCTGCCGTTCCTGAAACGCGCCGCGTCCCGCGTTCCGGATCTCCTTGGCCGAGGCCTTCGGGTCCCGCCACGCCTCCGGGAACATCAGGCCCAGGATGCCGACCTTGCTGCGGCGAAGCTCCGCCTCCGAAAACGACAACTGGCGGTAATTTTCGCGCACGAACGCGAGCGAAACCGGCTTGCGGAGCCCGCTGATTCTCTCGAGCAATTTCTTGTCGTCGACGACGACGATCTCGAAGTTCTGCATATTGTGCGCGGTCGGCGCCCAGCGCGCCGCTTCGAGGATCCGGCGAAGGTCTTTCTCGGGGATTTTCCGCCGCGGGTCGAAGACCCCCCGGGAGGATTGGCGTTTCTGCATGAGGGACAAAAGGTCTTTCATGGCCTCTCCCGACATTATACGTCGGCGTCGCCGAAAAAGGCAGGGCCGGGCCATGCTATAATGGAAGCCGAGGCCATGGGCACGATCGCCCTTGAAGAGCATTTCGCGAGTCCCGCTTTCCTGCAGGGGCCCGGGTGGAATCTCGCGGCGGACGCCCGGAAGGCCGGAAGCCTGATGGCCAAGGTCTTCGGCGAGCTCGTTGACATCGGCGACGGCCGGATCGCCGCCATGAACGCCGCGGGCGGCAAAATGATGATCGGTCTTGATATCGTTTTCGCCGCCTGTTGGATGATATTCCTCCTCTACTGGGTTTTGACCGCCGGGTCGGTCAACGCCGCGCAGGAAAAGAAAGCCATGGGCGGCCTTTGGCGAGTCGTCGTGACCGTCCTCGTCGCGGTCCTGTTCTTCGAGAGTTTTAAACTCCCCGTCGCCGTTTATCCGCTGAGCCTCTCCCTGGCCGCCGGCTCGAGGGCGTTCAGAGCGATCGGCACGGCCCTGACCGTGGCCGGCCTCGTCGTCGCGGTCCTTGGGCGACGAACGCTGGGAGCGAATTGGAGCGCGAGCGACCAGGCCGTCATTAAAAAAGGGCACGCGCTCATCACGAGGGGCGTTTATGGCCATGTCCGGCACCCGATCTACTCGGGTTTTATATTCATGTTCCTGGGCAACGCGCTCTTCGCCGGGACGGTCAGTGCGCTCCTGCTGTTTCTGCTGGTGTTCATGTCCCTCCTGTTCAGCATAAAACGGGAAGAAGCTCTCCTGACTGAACATTTTCCCGAGGAATATCCCGCCTATAAAAAGCGCACCAAGGCGCTGATCCCCTTCGTGTGGTAACGACCCCCCATTTTCCCGAGGCGCTCCGAGGGCTGACTCCCAGCCGAAGGCGCGTGGATCGTCCGGCTTCTTTCCTTCTTTAAAAAAATCAGCAAAAATGCTTGACAATCCGCGCCGCGAGTGCATAATATACAGCCATTATGCATAAATATACAAAAGAGCATCGGCGGCGACTGCTTCGGGAAATCATCGGCCGGCAGGGAATGGGCGACCAGCATCACGTGCAGGAAGAGCTGGCCCGCCGCGGCATCGACATCACGCAGGCCACGGTCTCACGCGACCTCCGGGAGATGGGCTTTGTCAAGACCCGCCTGGGCAACGGGACCTACCGGTACGAACTGTTCGAAAAGCCGTCCGAGAACTCCTTGTGGAGCCGGCTGCAGATCATGTTCAAGAACTTCGTCACCGATGTCATCGGCACGGAAAACCTGGTTTTGGTCAAGACGTCGCCGGGCAACGCCAACGGGATCGCCAGCCTGATCGACGGCCTGAAGCGCCGGGAGATCCTCGGAACGGTGGCCGGAGACGACACCATCCTGATCGTCGTGGATCAGAAAGGGCACAGGAGGAGCGTGGAATCGAGCTTCCGCGGGCTCCTGACCTAGGGCCCTTCGTCCTCGTCCTGAAGACCGGAACCCCGTCCTTGACAAGGAGAGACATCATGGAAAAAGTCGTCCTGGCGTACTCCGGAGGATTGGACACCTCCGTCATTCTCAAATGGCTCGTGGAAAAGCGGTATGACGTCATTGCCTACATCGCCGATGTCGGCCAAAACGACGATGTCGAGGCGGCGAGAGAGAAGGCCCTGAAGACCGGCGCGACGAAAGCCTGCGTCGAGGACCTGAAGCGCGAGCTGGTCACGGATTACGTCTTCGCCGCGGTCAAGGCCAACGCCGTCTACGAAGGGCGCTACCTGCTCGGGACATCCCTAGCCCGGCCGCTCATCGCCAAGCGCCAGATCGAAATCGCCCACCGGGAGAACGCCCGGTTCGTCGCCCACGGCGCCACGGGCAAGGGGAACGATCAGGTCAGGTTCGAGCTGACTTACTTCGCCCTCGATCCCCAAATCCGAGTGATCTCGCCTTGGAAGAGCCCGGAGTTCCTGGCCGAATTTCAGGGCCGGCAGGATTTGATCGCCTACGCCGTAAAACACGGAATCGAGATCAAAGCCTCGGCGGATCGGCCCTACAGCGAAGACGCCAATCTCATCCACATCAGCCACGAATCGGGTCTCCTCGAGGACCCCGCGATGCCGGCCGGCGAGGACGTCTATTCGTGGATCAAGAGTCCGCGGGACGCCCCGGATACGGAGACACATCTGGAAATCCACTTCCGGGACGGCGTGCCGACCAAGGTCGTCGACCTGACCCACGGCGTCACCGAGAGCGCGCCGTATGAGATCTTCACCTACCTCAACGCGCTCGGCGCCGAGAACGGCATCGGCCGCGTGGACATGGTCGAGAACCGGTTCGTCGGCATCAAGAGCCGCGGCGTTTACGAGACGCCGGGCCTGACCATCCTTCGGGCCGCTCACCTGGACATCGAGGGCATCGCCATGGACCGGGAGGTCATGCGCCTCCGCGACATGCTGACGCCCAAGTTCTCCGAGCTCGTCTACAACGGCTTCTGGTTCTCACCCGAAATGGACTTCCTCATGGCAGCGGTCAACAAGAGCCAGGAGGTGATCGACGGCGTCGTCCGCCTGACGCTCTACAAGGGCAACGTCCTCATCACCGGCCGCGAGTCCCACAGCTCCCTTTACGATCGGGACCTCTCGAGCATGGATATCGAGGGCGGATTCAATCAGCAGGACTCGCGCGGTTTCATCGCCGTGAGCGCCATCCGCCTCAAGGCGCACAACGCGATCATGTCCAAGCAGGGGAAAAAGGTCACGGACTTCATGAGGAACGGCCAATGAGCCGGACGGTCTGGGAAAAGCGCTTCCAGGGGCGAGAGGCGGTCCCGGTCCTCGAGCGGTTCAACGCCTCCATTTCGGCCGATGCCTTCCTGTTCGAGCACGAGGTCCGGGCTTCGTCGGCCTATGCCCAGGGGCTGCGGGCGGCCGGAGCGCTCGGTGAGGAGGAGTTCACCTCCATCCTGGCCGGCCTGGCGGCCGTAGAGGCACGAGACCGGGACGCGGCCTCACTCGGCCGGTTTGAAGACGTCCATACGGCCGTGGAGCTTCTCCTCGTCGAGGAGATCGGCGAGGCCGGCAAAAAGCTCCACACGGGTCGGAGCCGGAACGAGCAGGTCGTCACGGACGAGCGCCTATTCCTGAAGGAGGAAATTCCGGCCCTCATCGACTCGGCCGCGGCCGTTCAGCGGGCCCTGGTGACGCTGGCCGAGAGAGCCCCGGAAGTGGTCATGCCGGGATACACGCACCTGCAGCGCGGGCAGCCGATCCTGTTCGCCCATTACATTCTGTCGTTTTTCTGGGCCGTCGAACGCGGCAAGGAGCGGCTCCGAGACGCCCTGAGGCGGATCGACGTCCTTCCTCTCGGCTCGGGCGCCCTGGCCGGCTCGAGCGTGGCCCTCGACCGAGACGGGCTCGCGGCGCTCCTGGGATTCTCAGGCGTGAGCGAAAACTCCATCGACGCCGTCGGAGACCGGAGTTTCATCCTCGAGACGCTTTTCGCCCTGACGCTCCTTCTTCTCGACCTCTCAAGGCTGGCCGAGGATTTCGTCGTTTTTTCGACTGCCGAGTTCGGCTTCCTCGATCTCGACCCGGCCGTGGCCACTTCGAGCAGCCTGATGCCGCAGAAAAAAAACCCCGATATTTTCGAGCTTCTGAGGGCCGCGCCGGGGAGAATGTTCGGCCATCTGTGCCGGCTTTTCCTCGTCCTGAAAGGACTGCCTTCCTCCTACAACAAGGACCTCCAGGAGGACAAGGACCCTCTGCAGCGGGGCGTCGAGGACGCCCGGTCGGCTCTGGCCGCAGCCGCCGCGGCTCTGCGACGAGTCGCGCCGAGGGCCGACAGGATGGGGGCCGCGGTGACGCCCGATATGTTCGCCACGGACCTCGTCGACCTCCTCGTGGAAAAAGGCGTTTCGTTCCGGGAGGCGCACGGCACCGTGGCCTCGGCCATCCGCGCCGCGGAGGAAAAAGGCCGTTCTATCGCCTCCTTCACGAAGACCGAATGGACGGCCGTTCATCCGCTTCTCGAATGCATCCCGGAGCATTTCTTTGAACCGGCGGCCTCGGTCCGGAGGAAGAAGACAGCCGGCTCGACCCATCCGGATATGGTCGCGATCCAGCTCGAGAAATCACGGGCGATCCTTAGAAAGACCGGTCCCTGAGTTCCAAAGATCCGTTCGAGTGAGGCCGTTCCCCCTGCTGCGGGGGATTTTTTCAAAAGGTTTCCCGCCGGCGCGGCTTCGCCTCCCGGCCGGGGCTACCGCGACTTGAAGACCGTCCAGGGTTCCGTGGGGCGGCTCTTGAGGTAGCCGGCGAGATAAGCGTACTGGCGGTGGGCCTTCAGGAATTTCCCGGCGTCGAAGGGGATGTCGCAGGCGCTCCCCCATTTGGCCCAAAAGGACATGCCCAGCGCCATGCGCGCGTCGACCACCTTGCCGTCCAGCGCGCCGCCCGGGAAATAGGGCTTGGACCAGGAATCGCCGGTCCCGGTGCCGGGGTCGGGAGCGAGGTCCCAGTGGCCGCAGATCGTGCGGTCGCCGGGCTGCTCCCTGTCGGCATAGACGTCATAATGGTCGCCCAGCATGATCTTCGCGCTCTCGACGTCAACCTTCCCCATCCACTGGTCGAAGAGCTCGAGCCACCTCACCCGCCGGGCGATGTCGCTGTCCTTGATGTTGTCGAATTCCGCGTCGGTCTCCTGCCGCAGAAGCGGGATGTTCTCGGTGACGTTGGAACCGCAGTAGAAGCCGTCCTTCGTCCGCTCGACGGAGTGGTGTTTGAGCCCCAGCTCGAGGCGGGCGATCTCGTTCGTGTGCGCGTCGCCGAGAAGCCAGGTGTTGGCGTAGCCGCCGTTGTTCCCGGCGATCAGGATCTTCAGGGCCTCGCCCAGGTTCGAAGCGTACTGCATGGCTTCGCGGATGCGGATGAACTCCGGGATCCCGTCGGGGTCGAAGCCCTTGAACGAATCGATCGTCGTCTCGGTCCCCACGAGCCCGGACGAGCAGACGAAAAAGTCCGTGCCGCTGTGGATCCCGGCCGGGAAGCCCTGCATCAGGATCCGGTATCCCTTGTCCGGCACGAGATCGATGACGACGTTCGATTCGCATGTCACGTACCTGGCCCAGGTGTTGTGGACCATGACGATCCGACCGTCGGCCGTGGCCTTTCCGGTGGCGATGAAGGCGCTGCAGCCTCCGCTCTTGGCCGCCGGACCTTCGTCTTTCCTGGACCAGGGATACCAGTATCCGAGGATCTCCGAAGAGGCGTTCAGCAGGACGACGTCGCCGTAGCTCAGGTCGACCCCCGCCTTGCGGGCCCCGGCCGTGACGCCCTCCATCTCCTCCCGGTATTCGGGCCCGATCTTGGGCGTGAACATCTTGAGGGTTTGAGCGACGAAGTAGCTCCACTCCCTGCCCGTGTCCCACCAGGTGATGTATTTGTAGACGCGCAGGCTTTCGGCGATCTCCTTGGCCAGGAGATAGCCGTGCTCGAAGCCGCGCGCGAAGGGCCGGCCCTCGATGTGAAGGAAGATCCAGCCGTTCGTGTCCTGCCGCATGGCCTTGGACAGCCAGGATTGCTCCTCGATGGTCAGATCGGCGGCGAACGCGAGGGCCGAGGCGACGGCCGCGACGAGCAAAAACGAAACAAGCCTTTTTGTGATGCGCATTATGGGCCTCCGTCGGCTTCGGGACAGGATGATATCCCCGGGAGAGGACCGGCGTCAATCGGGATTTTCACGGACGGGGCGCGCCGGAGGCGGTCTCACCCCGAAGGGTGAAGGCGTCTGCTCGTCGCGGCTAGGCGCCGGGGGTTATCTCGGAAGGGCAAAAGTCACCCCCCTTTTCGTCTAACCTGGCGATTTACACCCAAGCCGCCAAGCTTCATATTAGCCGGGTTCAGGGGGATAGACCTGAATAGATTATCAGGTGAGGTGAAACATGAAGACCTGGAAAACGTTCTTGATGGGAACCATCATCACCGCGGCGGTCTCCGGCTTGGCGTTCGCATCAGCCACGACGACCCAGACGGTCACCATGCAGATTTCGTCGATCAGCGTTCTGGGCACGACGGGCAACCCCGCGACCCTGGCCGTATCCGCCCCGGCCCAGGGCGGCGCGACTCCGGCCAACCCAACGACCAACACAACCTACGCCCAATACACGTCGACCGTGGCCACGGGCGTGACCCGCAGGCTGCAGGCGAATTGGGGCACCACGGACGGGGCTCCGGCCGGCTGTTCCCTGCTCCTGACCGCGACACCCGGCACGGGGACAAACCAGGGCACGAGCGCGGGCCAGATCACGATGTCCTCCACGGCCACGAACATCGTCACCGGCATCGGGAGCTGCGCCACCGGCACGGGCGCCACGAACGGCGCTCAGCTGGCCTATACTCTGTCGATCAACACCATGACTTCCCTTGTCGCCGGCGACAACCATACAGTTACGATCACCCTGACCTTGACCGACAGCTGAGGTCCGGAAGCGGCCCGGTCGTCGATGGCAGGGGGCGGACGCAGATGGCTCCCAACGCGCGATTCACGGTGCGCCGGGGAGCGGCGAAAGCCGCCGTTTCCCTGACCGCCGTACTCGCGCTCCTGGCCACCGCCGAGGCGGCCATAAGCATCACGGTTTTGGGAAGCTGGTCCCTGTCGCTCGGCTCGGGCAACCTTCAGGGCGCCGCGGGCAGCAACCTCACGGCAACCTACACGAGCGCCACCAACCAGGCCACGATGACCGTGACGGGATCGTACGGCAACTGGAGCGTCAGCGTCCTCAGGATCGATTCGAGCTGGAACGCCAATCTCGTCCTATCCATCAGAAGGACCGGCACCGGCTCGGGCACCGGAACCGTGTCGGGCGGGACGAGCTACCTGACGGTGACAACGACGAACCAGACGTTCCTCACTGGATCGGGCAATGTGTCGGGCGTCCCCTTCCAGGAGAGTCTGACCGGCGTTTCGGTCTCCCTCGGCGCGGCGACCTACTCGACGACGATCCAGTATACGATCACCGGCCAATGAAAAGGAGAAGAGGAACATGACCAGAAAAACAACGACCCGCTCGAAAAAGGCGTACGCGATCCTCATCCTGGCCCTGCTGAGCTGTCCCTTCACGGGCCGAGCGCAGGTCGGGATCCTCAACGGCCTGACGCAGGAAAAGGTCTGCAAGCCCGGGGAGGCTTTCCAAAGCTTCATCACCATCCGCAACTATGGCCGCGAGCCCCAGGACGTCCGGATCTACCAGACGGATTACGCCTTCACCTTCGACGGCAAGAGCTACTACGATCCCCCCGGCAAAGCGCCGCGCTCCAACGCCGGTTGGATCGCCATCGGTCACAAACAGATGACCATCGCCGGCGCGTCGCACGCCGACGTCCGTTTCTCGGTGAAAGTCCCGGACGACCCGGGCCTCGTCGGGACCTACTGGAGCGTCATCATGGTCGAGGGGGTCGCGAAGGCCCAGGCCGCGCCGCCGGGCACACCGCAAAAGGAGCCCTCCGTCGGCATCAATCAGGTCGTGCGTTATGCCGTCCAGATCGTGACTCAGATCGGCGACAGCGGTTCGCTCCAGCTCAAGTTCCTCAAGACCGAGCTCCTCCAGGACAACGGCCGGAAAACCCTCCATGTTGACGTCGAGAACACCGGCGAACGCTGGCTGAGGCCCGTGGCGTCGCTCGAGCTCTACCATCAAAACGGCGAGCTGGCCGGGAAGTTCGAGGGGGAGCGCCTGCGGATCTTTCCGGAGACCTCCGTCCGCTTCAGCTTCGACGTCAGCCGGGTCGCCGAAGGCCGCTACAAGGCGCTGGTCATGCTCGACAACAAGGATTCCCACGTCTTCGGCGCCCAGTACACACTGGATTTCACTTTTCCGGGGAAGGGCCCGAGAGATTTCTGAGCCATGAGGCACCGGAGAGGGGGCTATGTCGGCGCGTCGGTCGGCCGGAGCGATGATCGGCGGGGCCGCCCTGCTCATCGCCGCCCTCCTGCCGGCCCGGGCGCTCGCTCCTGAGAGCGGGCTCAGCGTCTGTGCCGTCCCGTCAGGATTCGTGGAAGCCAGACCGCTCAATACAGTCACCCTTGTTTTTCGTGTTGTCAACGCCACGGCCCGGGCGCACGAATTCGCGCCACGCGTCGCGCTCCCTGAAGGCTGGAGCCTGATCATCGAGGAAACCGGCTTCGAGCTCGGGCCCGGAGAAGAGAGGCTCTGCCTCGTCCCCGTCTACGTCCCTGTCCGCGCGGCCATGGGAAGCTACCGGGTGAGCTATGCGCTCGCCGCCCGCGACGACCCGTCGCTTTCCGGCCGGGCCGAAACAGAGGTCAGGGTGCTCCTGGAGGCCAAACTCGCCGTCGAGGCGACGGAAACCTACCATCTGGCCGTAGCCGGCGAGACGTGCCGTTCGGCGTTTCTCGTCAGCAACCGGAGCAACGCCTCTCTGAGCGTGACTCTCGAGGTCCGAAGCAACGGACCGGGTGTCGCCCAGGAGCTCCGGTCGGCGCGTCTCGACGCCGGCGAGTCGCGGTCGGTGGGGATCACCGTCGCGACGGACCCGAAGCTCACCCACAGGCTCGAACAGCAGGTCCAGCTGACCGCCACCGCTCTCGTCCCGGAAAAGGGGCTGATCGGCGGCAGCGCGACGACGGAGCTCGAGGTCATCCCCCGGGTCTCGGGTCACGGCGACTACTTCAACAGGTTCCCGGTCGAGGCCGGCTTCATGGCCATAGGGACGAGCGCCGGACCGGGATACGGGCAATACATGCTGTCGGGGTCCGGCGCCCTCGACGCCGACGGCACAAGGCTCCTGGACTTCTATTTCCGCGGCCCAGGGCGCAGCGACGGCGGAAACCTGGCCTACGCCTTCGGCCTCCAGCCCGACGAGTACCGGATGAGCTACACGTCCGACAGCCTCAGGATCCATGCGGGAGACGGAACGTATGCCCTGACCCGGCTGACGGAAACCGGCAGCTACGGGCGCGGCCTCGACGTCGACGCATCCTTCGGCCGCTGGTCGGTCCGGGGCTATTTCGAAAACCTCCTCTTTCAAAGCGACACGGGAGGCGAGAAGGCCCTTCAGCTCGGCTGGAGACCCGCCGACCGGACGAGCTTCAGCCTGAGCTATCTGACCCGCCAGGACAACGAGCGCCCGACGGCCAGCCAGATCCTCAGCCTCCGGTCCGAGCTCGTGCGGAAACTGTTCCATTTAAGCCTGGAATATTCTTGGGACTGGTCTACGCTCCCCGGCATCCGGCCGGCCAACAGCGCCCTGTGGTTCGAAGGCGGGCAGTCCTACAAGAATTGGAGTTCCGAAATCACCTTCATCCGCGCCGGGGCGCAATATCACGGCTATTATCAGGACATGGATTACGATTCGGTCGAGGCGTCATACGCCTGCTCGACGAAATGGGGCGTGCGGGGCTCCTTCCGCGACCAGAAAACCGACACGGCCGTCGAGCCCTATTTCCAGCCGTTCGACGATCGGACGGTTCAGGGCGGAGCCTACTATCAGGCCTTTCCGCGGCTGAGCTTCTCCCTCGACGTACGCATTCATGACAGCCAGGATCTTTCCTCTCAGCCCGAATTCGATTATCAGGATTCGACCCTGCGGCCGGGCGCGTTCTTCTTCGCCGGGACTTTCAACCTTCAGGCGTTCGTCGACATCGGCCGGACCTTCAACCGGCTGACACGCTCGGCAGAGGCGCTGACCGAGTACACCCTCTCGGCGAATTATCTGGCCGTCGGGCGCGTCTCGCTGGCCGCCTATCTCCATTACCGGGACCAGGGAGAATCGTTCACCGGCGACAAGATCCGCTGCCTGGACATGAATTTCAACATCGGCCTCACTCTAGGCCGCTTCACCTGCAATGGGTTCTACCGGACGGCCGTCCTTCAGGACCTCTACCAGAATCCCCTGTCCCGGGAGAATTTCGAGGATCCGGCCTTCCTGCTCAACAACTCCGACACCTTCGGTGTGAGCCTGACGTACCGCTTCAGGAACGGCCACTCGCTGGGCTTCAGGCTTCAGAGAGTGGTCAACCCGCTCTTTGACGGTCAACCCCCCAAGGCCCTCATCGGGCTCGTCGAATATTCGGTCCCGGTCGGGATCCCTGTCAGCAGAAAGACATCGGTCGGAAAGCTCCGCGGAAGGGTCTATGACACTGAGGAAGCCGGCCGGGGCATCCCCGGCGTGATCGTCAAGGCGAACGACCTGGCCGCCGTGACCGACGCCAAGGGCGAGTTTGTTTTCAACGGCCTGGCGCCGGGGCTCTACACCCTGAGCCTCGACGACCGCCTGGCGGGGGCCGGCAAGGTCCCCGTCGTCAGGATGCCCCTCACAGTCATGGTCGAGGGCGGCCAGGCGACCGACTGCCCGATAGGGCTGACGACCGGGGCGAGAATCGCCGGCCGGATCCTCGTTTATGAGTTCGAGAACAGCAACTCGAGCCAGTCCATCCGGAGGGAGGGAGAATCCCGGGACCCGGCGGATCCCGCCTCTCCATCCAAAGCGCCCGGGGAAGGCGCGGCCCCGCAGCTTGTCGAGCGAATGCCTCTCTGCGCCGCAACCATCGAACTCCGCGGAGGCGGGGAGGTCTTCGAGCAAGTCTCGGACGCCGACGGCCGTTTCCTGTTCGATGGACTCAGATCCGGGACGTACACCCTCCAAGTCTCCGCCGACGACCTGCCCGAATTCCACGTCCTCGAACGGGACACCTTCGAACTCGACCTGAGACCGGGAGCGAAAGAAGAGATCGCAGTCAGGGTCCTTCCCATCGCCCGCTCGATCCAGATCATCGACCGGGGCGAAATCAGGATCAAAAAGAATAAAGACGGCGGAAGATAAGCGGCTTTGCGCAGCCTCACGGACACGTCCGGCGCAGTGGCTTTTTGGGCCGGCTTGTGGTTAAATAGCCAGGGTGAGAAAGATCCGGCCCGCAAGGGATTCGAGGAGGCCACCATGTTTAAGAAATCAACCGGAATTCTGACCGTCGTCGCGGTTCTTCTCGGCGCTTCTCTCATGCTCTGGGCGGAAACAGCCAAAGTTGCAGGAGACTGGGAGCTGACGGTCCAGTCGCCCCGCGGAGAAAGGACCTCTCCCCTCGCCATCACCCAGGACGGGGAGAGCATCACCGTCAAAACCCAGGGGTTTCAGGGCGACGAGATCAGCGGGACAGGGACGGTCAAGGACAACGACATCGAATGGACGATCTCGGTCAGCACGCCGCGCGGCGACTTCACCCTGACCTACAAAGGCAAGGTGGACGGCGACACGATGACCGGCACGGTCGAATTCGGCCAGATGGGCAGCGCCGACTGGACGGCGAAAAGAGTCAAGAAGTAGCGCCTCGACTTTAGGCTCCCCCGCGCGACAAAACTCAGTCTGAGAGCGAAGTCCGATGATAACGAACGGCGGCGTCCATCCCGGGGCCCGGGTGCATCCCGGAGGGCACGGGAACGAGAGCGTCATGAAGGAAGCCCTCCTCCGCGCCGTCGTCGCCCTGGCCCTCGTGGGGATCGCGGCCCCGTGCGCCCTGCCCCGGCAGGAGAAGAAAAAGACGGACGACATCCGGGTCGACATCACCGTCAGCGCGATCACCATCGCCGTCACGGTCCAGGACAGGGGCGGCCGATATATCAATGACCTTACGGAAAAGGACTTCGTCGTCACCGAGAACAACGTGAAACGGACGATCACGTATTTCAAGCACGACTTCGACGCGCCGCTGAGCCTGGCCGTCCTGCTCGACGTCAGCGGGAGCATGGCCGTCCAGAACAAGCTCGCGGAGGCCAAGCTCGAGCTCCGGGATTTCGTGGACGACGTCCTCTCTCCCCGGGACGAGGTCTCCCTGCTGATCTTCGCCGACGGGCAGGTGGAGGTCGCGGCCCCGTTTTCAAAGGACAAGACGGAGTTTCTCAAAGCCCTGGCCAAGGTCGAGGCCTACGGGCAGACGGCTCTCAACGACGCCGTGGCAGTGTCTCCTGAGTTCGCCAACCGCGGACACAACGAGAAGCGGGCCATCCTTCTCATCACCGACGGCGTCGAAAACGACAGCCAGCTCTCCCCCGACCAGGCGCTGGACATTGCGCGCCGAGTGGACGTCCCCATCTACACGATCGGCTACAAAATCCCCATGAGCGAGCAGCTCCTCAAGATCCTCAAGCACTCGGAATCCCTGACCTCGGCCGGGATCGTCGAGACCCTGGGACGGTTTTCCCGGGCGACCGGAGGGAAGGCGGCCTTCGCCAACCAGCCTTCGGAGATGTACGCCGCCCTAAGGGAGCTCAAGAGCGAACAGAGCCACCAGTACATCATCGGATACACGTCCTACAAGGATCCCAGCGGCGATTACCGCCGTATCCGCGTCACCGCCGCCGGCAAGAATTACAGGATCCGGACCCGAGAGGGTTATTGACGCCCCCGGCATGGCCCGGTAGCGACGCGAGAAATTCTTCCCAAAGAGGGGGAAAAGTATTATAATAGCCTAAAAGTGCCGGAAAACGGGCGCCTGAAGACGGGCCCGTGGGGAAAGACCCCGGTGATCCCCGGCATGAAGGGAGGATTTTATGATTAAACAACGGGTAGGTCTTTTTGCCGGTCTGGTGGCCCTCATTGCCCTATTTATCGGACCGGGCTGCGCCACGAAAGGCTACGTCAACACCGAAATGGCGTCGGTTGACAAGAAGGTCGAGGCCGTTTCAACCGAGGTCGAAGCCACTCAGAAGCGCCTCAAGGAGCACGACGAAAAGCTGGCCTCGATCGGCGAGCTCATCACCAAGCAGGGCAACGACATCACGGCCGTCGACGGCAAGGTCGAGGACGTCCGGAAGATGGTCCGCGGCGAGCTCATCATGAAAGCGACCATCCAGAACACCGACACCAAGTTCGCCTTCGACAGCTACCAGCTTTCGAACGAGGCGAAAGCCCAGCTCGATGCGTTCGTCCAGCAGCTGATCTCCATGAACCGCGGCCTCTATCTGGAAATCCAGGGCCATACGGACAACACGGGCGAGGCGGATTACAACATGATGCTCGGCCAGAAGAGGGCCGAGGCGTCCATGATGTATCTCTACACCAAGTACCACATCCCCCTGTACCGGATGCAGACGGTCAGCCTCGGGGCCACGATGCCCATCGCCGACAACGCAACCCGCGAAGGCCGGGCCCAGAACAGGCGCGTCGAAATCCTGGTCTACGAATAACCGGGATCCTCTCTCAGGAATCAGGCTTAACGACGCCGTGCGGGCCGGTTCCACCCGGAGGTGGACCGGCCCGCTGCGGCATTCAGGATTGAGCTCCGGAAACGGACTGCCGCGCTCTACGCGGCCCGAGGCTCGGAGGGGGCCGTTCAGAAGCGCACCAGAGTCCGGACGTCCACCTCCGGATGACTCTTCCGGATGGAGGCGACGCCTCCGAGAGACGACAGTTCAACGACCGCGCCGAACCCGGCGACCTCCCCCTTGAGACGCTCGACGAGGCCGATGGCGCTGATCGAGGAGGAGCCGGTGGCGATAAGGTCGTCGATGATCAGGACCCTCTCCCCGGCCGGGAAGGAGTCCACATGCATCTCGAAACTTTCGACGGCGTACTCGTTGGGGGCGAGAACGCTGATCGACGCCCGGGGCAGCTTCCCTTTCTTGCGGATGACGGTGAGGCCCAGCCGCAGCGCCCGGGCCAGGCCGGCGGCGAAGAGGAACCCCCGTGATTCGATGCCGGCGATGAGGCCGGGTTTCTTCGGCCCGGCCCAGGCCGCAAGCTCGTCGATGACAAAATTGAAGGCCTCGGCGCTCTGGATGACCGGCGTGATGTCCTTGAAGACGATCCCCGGCTTGGGAAAGTCCGGGACGTCGACGACGTAGGCTTTGAGGTCGAGGGACATGGCGCGTCCTTTCCTGTAAACGGCTCGTCGGGCCGCTCCCATTTAAGAACAAAGCCGCGGGCGATGTCAACAACATAGCGGACCCTCCGCTCCGCGGCGGCGGCCCCTCAGTCCTCAGGCCGGCCAGGGTCATTCCGCTTCCGCCCGGAAGGGCGGATCTATGGTAGAATATTTCCGTTGGGTCGCGGGGGCGGGAGGATTCGGCTATATTGGAGGGGATTATCATGCTGATCGACTATTCCCTCTATCTCATCGCCGACGCGTCCTTTGTCACGGGGGAGGACATCGTGCCTTTCGTCGAGAGGGCCGTGCGGGGCGGAGTGACGGTCGTCCAGCTTCGGGGCAAGCACCTTTCATTCGGGGATTTCCTCGGCCTCGGCCGGCGGCTCGCGGCCGCGCTCAAGGTGCGCGGGGTTCCGCTCATCGTCAACGACCGGGCGGACGTGGCCCTGGGCTGCCGGGCGGCGGGCATCCACCTCGGCCAGGACGATATGCCGCTCCGCGTCGCGAGAAAAGTCCTCTCCAAGTTCATGGTCATCGGAATCTCCGCCAACACGCTCGAGGAGGCGCTAGAGGCCGAGCGTCAGGGGGCGGATTATATCGGGCTGGGGCCTGTTTACCCCACCGCCTCGAAAGCCACCAACCTTCCGCTGGTCGGGCCGGACGGCATCCGGCGGGTCAAAGCACGGGTCCGGATCCCGGTCGTGGCCATCGGAGGGATCAACGCCCATAACGCCCGCGCGGTCCGGGAGGCCGGGGCCGACGGCATCGCCGTCATCTCGGCCATCCTCGGCAAGCGGGACGTGGAAAAAGCCGCCCGGGGCTTGAAGGAGGCCTTCTGCCGCCGGGTCGTCAAAGGAGGACGATATGCCTGATCGGAAGTCATGGGGGCCGCTCCTCGCCCTGGTGCTGGCTCTGACACTCTTTCTGCCGGGTGCCGCGGCCCGGGCCGCGGACAAAGGCGAGCCCCCGACCGATGAGATCAAGAGGGTCGAGGACGCCGCGCGCGTCCTCAAGGAGATGATGAGCGAGAGCGATAAGAGCATCCCCGTGAAGCTCCTCGAGCACAGCGCGGGCATCGCCATCCTACCCGACGTCATCAAGGCCGCATACATCATCGGCGGCCGCCACGGCAACGGAGTCCTTCTCGTCCGGGGCAAGGACGGCCGTTGGAGCAACCCCGTGTTCATCAGCATCACCGGCGGCAGCTTCGGCTGGCAGCTCGGCGTGGAATCGGCCGATATCATCCTCGTCTTCCGGACGGCCCGGGGCATCGACAACATCACCCACGGCAAGTTCACGCTGGGGGCCGACGCGGGGGTCGCCGCCGGCCCGCTCGGACGGGCGGCTGAGGCGAGCACGGACGTCGAGCTGAAGGCCGAGATCTACTCCTACTCCCGCAGCCGCGGGCTTTACGCCGGCCTCTCGGTCCAGGGGGCCTCGCTTCACGTGGACGCCAAGGCCAACCGGAAGTTCTACGGAATGGACAAGATCGTCCCGCAGGACATCTTCGCCGGGAAGGTCGGCGAAGTGCCGGACGCGGCCGGAACGCTCAGGAAGGCGCTCGAGGAGTTTTCGCGGTCCTCGTATTGACTGGGCGTCCGGGCGTCTCTCACGCGCGGCGGATGGTGATCGTTCGCGCGTCGTCGGCGCCGACCTCGATCCGGACGGCGATCCCGGCGAGCGGAAAAGGCAGCTTCTCGGCCCACTCGACGAGGACGATCCCCTCGCCGAGGTAGTCTTCCCAACCCAGGTCCAGGATCTCGTCTGGACGCTCGAGCCGGTAGAGATCGATGTGGAAGATGCGGTGCTTCCCCTCGTAGATGTTCACGAGAGTGAAGGAGGGGCTGCAGACCTGATGGACGTTCCGGACGCCGGCCCCCGAGGCGACTCCCTTGGCAAAGACGGTTTTTCCGGATCCGAGCTCTCCCGTGAGGAGCACGATCTCCCGTCCGGAGAACCGCGAGGCGAGCCGCTCAGCCAGGCGGAAGGTCTCCTGCTCGGAGCCCGTGACGACCGGAGAGCCGTCCAGGCGGGGCTCCAGACCGTTACGGGGCACGGGACCTACTCCTCTTCGAGCGGCCGCAGGGCCCGCGGCAGGAAGCGGATGATGTCGCCTGCGGTCAGAAATTTCTGGCTGAGGGCGCCGGCCGCGATGTCGCCGCTCAGCCCGTGAACATAGACGGCCGAAATGACGGCCCCGAGAAAATCCTTCTCCTGCACGATTTCTGAGGCGATCATCCCGCTCAAGACGTCCCCGGAGCCGCCAGTCGCCATGCCGGGGTTCCCCGTCGGGTTGACGTAGACCCGGCCGTCGGGCGCGGCGATGAGAGTCCGGTAGCCTTTCAGGACGAGGTGCACGCGGTGCTTCCGGGCGAAGTCCGGAACGAGCTCCAGCCGGTGCTTCAGGACGTCTGCGGCCGACCGCCCTGTCAGGCGGGCGAACTCGCCGGGGTGCGGTGTGAGCACGGCGGGGGCAGCGAGCCGGCGCAGGACCCCGGGGTCGGAGGAGATAATATTGAGCCCGTCGGCGTCGATCACCGCCGGGACCCTGACTTTCGGCAGGAGCCCGAGCACGAACTCCGCCGTGGAGGGATCGGTGGAGATTCCCGGCCCCAGGAGAAGCCCGTTTTTCCCTTTGAGGAGTCCGAGAACCCTGGGCAGGGCCTCCCCCGAAACGGTCCTTCGGGGCGTTTCCGGCAGCGGCTCGGTCATCAGCTCCATCATCGACCGGGCGACGGACGGAAGGGCGCTTCCGGCGGTGGCGACCGTGACCAGGCCCGCTCCCATCTTGAGGGCCGCCTTTCCGGCCAGGGCGGCGGCGCCCGTCTTCCCGAGCGACCCGGCGACGACGAGGAGGTGGCCGTACGTCCCTTTGTGCGTGTCTCTGCCCCTCTTTTTAAAATAAGGCCTGACGGTGCCTTCCTCCACGAGCTCAAACTTAAGCCCGGGCTTCTCGAAGAGAAACGGCGGGATGCCGATCCAGCCGACGACGAGCTTGCCGACCCACTCCTCCGCAGGAGGGAAGATATGGGCGATCTTGGGGGCCGCGAGCGTGACGGTCATGTCGGCGCGGACGCAGGGCCCGATGATCTCGAAAGTATCGGACGAAAGCCCCGACGGGATGTCGACCGAGAGCTTGAAGCCCCCGGACCTGTTGATGTCCTCGACGGCCCGGGCGTAGAGTCCGTCGAGGGGCTTGACGAGGCCGGTCCCGAACAGCGCGTCGATGACGACCGTGGCCCGGCCGAGTGTCGGGCGGCATTTCGCCCACTCCTCACGAGTCCGGACCTCCTTCACCGCGAGGCCGAGCTTGAGGGCGATCCCCAGGTTGACCGCGGCGTCCCCCATGACCTCGTCCTTGGACGCCAGGAGGAGGACCTCGGGCTTCGCGCCCAAGTTCGAGAGATGGCGGGCGACGACGAGGCCGTCACCGCCGTTGTTGCCCTTGCCCGCCACGATCACCGCCCTCTCTTCGGGGAGGCGGGCGAATTTCTTCCGCAGGGCTTTCACGACCTGGAGGCCGGCGTTTTCCATCAGCACCGTACCCGGGATGCCGATGTCCTCGATCGTCGTCCGGTCGATCTCTCTCATCTCCGAGGAGGTCAGGATCTTCATGGCACCACCTCCGGCGGTCCGCCGCGGCCGCCCGCGAGCGTGCCCATTTTATCATAAAACCCGGCCGGCAGCGCCAGAGGGCGTCCGCCCCCGGATTGTTGACATCCTCAACGACCCTGTGCTAATAAAAAACGAAAGCGCGGTATTCTCCGAAGGGCCGAAGGGGACGTTCCGGAGGCCGTCGGAGTGAAAGGCTCTTTATGCCGATTCTGACGAGCCCAAGAAAAGTCCCCAGGCTGCCTATCATCGCTTTCAGCTTTCTCGCCTTCGGCCTTCTCTTCCTGACGTATCTGTACACCTCTCATCTCGAAGATTTCGCCAGAAAGGCGAAGGAAACCGAGCTGACGACAGTTGCCAACCTCAAGGCCGTTCAGGTCTCCACATGGAGGCAGGAGCGCCTGGCCCTCGTCAAGAATATGGCCAAGACTCCGCAGTTCGCGACCTGGACCAAGACCCTGATCAAAAAGCCCGGTTCCGCCCAAATCGAGGGCGAAATCAGGGAGGGGCTGGGGCACATCGAGAGGAATTTTCCCAACGAATTCGTCAGGGCGGCTATCTTCCTTCCGGACGGAAAGGTCCTCTTCCAAAATCCTCAGGCGGCCTCGTACAAGCCCAGCCCGGAGACCGCCAGGCTCGTCGATGCGGTCCTGGCCAGCCGGGACGCCGAGGTCGGGTATTTGTATCGGGATGACGCGTCCGGAAGGATCTTCCTGCCGGTCGCCTTCGCCATCCTCGACGGCGAAGCGGATAATAAGCCGATCGCCGCCATGACGTTGGATATCAACCCGCTTCAGACGCTTTTCCCTTTCTTTGAACCGTGGCCGTCCGCCAGTCCGACCTCCGAGATCCTCCTTATTCGGCGCGCGGGCGACCAGTTTATTTTTCTCAGCAACGTCCGCGGCCGAAATAACGGCGCCCTGTCCCTCAGTCTCCCCTACAACACTTTCCGCCGGCCGGAGGCCCAGGCCTCCCTCGGGTGGGAGGGGATATCGGAGGGGGAGGATTACCGCGGCCGAGAAGTCCTCGCGTATATCAAAGTCGTTCCGGATTCGCCCTGGCTGCTCATGGCCAAGACGGACCTCGCGGAGATCTACGCTGGATGGAGCGGATGGATCCGCCTGGTCTATTTCGGCATCGTCCTTCTCATCGTGGCGGCCGGAACGATTCTCGCCTTCTTCTGGCAGAAACACAAGGCCGTGCTCGACGCCGACGAGCGACGGAAATGGGAGGCGGCCGTCAAGAGCCAGGACGATTTCCTCAAGGTCATGATCGACGTCATGCCGAACCCTGCGTTTCTCAAGGACACGCAGGGGAAATTCACGGGCTGCAACGCCGCGTTCGGGAAGCTCGTAGGCCTCTCCAAAGAAAAAATCCTCGGCCGGGTCTTCGCCGAACTGGCCCCGAAGGACCTGGCGGAGAAGGATAGCGAGACCGACCGGCTTCTCTTCGAGAAGCCCGGCGTCCAGGTCTATGAGTCGTCCCTCAAAGCTTACGACGGGGCCGATCACAACCTCATCTTCATCAAGTCGACGTATCCTCTTCTCGACGGGTCGGTCGGCGGCCTGATCGCGACGATGATCGACATCACGCAGCGCAAGCGCACCGAAGAAGAGCTTCAGCAGATCAAGAAGTTCAGCGACGGGATCGTGCAGACGATGAGCGAAGGGCTCGTCATGACCGATTCCGAGGGGCGCTTCACGTTCGTCAACCCGGCGGCGGCCGCGATGCTCGGCTACACGCCCGGGGAGATGATCGAAAAGGATTCGCTGTCCTTCCATCCGAAGGAGGAGCACTCGACGGTCCGCCGCGCCGACGAGCGGCGGGCCAAGGGCCTCGCCGACCGCTATGAGCTCGATTTCATCCACAAGGACGGGAGCCTGAGGACGTTTCTCGTGAGCGGCGGGCCGCGCTTCAAGGACGTCCAGTATGAGGGGACCATGGCCGTCCTCACGGAC
Source organism: uncultured Eubacteriales bacterium (assembly GCA_964551995.1). Classification (GTDB taxonomy): domain Bacteria; phylum Acidobacteriota; class Aminicenantia; order Aminicenantales; family Saccharicenantaceae; genus DATKJS01. The sequence goes on along the minus strand of CAZKFD010000030.1, from coordinate 32,213 downwards.
ATCACGGAAAGGAAGAAGATGGAGGAGGAGATCCGCTCCCTGTCGCTCACGGACGCCCTCACGAACCTCTACAACCGCCGCGGCTTCCAGCACCTGGGCGAACAGCAGCTCAAGCTCGCCAGCCGCCTGAAGAAGAGAGTTTACCTCCTCTACGCGGACGTCGACGACCTCAAGCAGATCAACGACAGGTTCGGGCACAAGGAAGGCGATCGGGTCCTGGCCGACCTGGCGGCCATCCTTAAGAACAGCTTCCGGGATTCCGACATCATCGCCCGGACCGGGGGCGACGAGTTCGTCGTCCTGGCCATGGAGACAACCAAGGCCAACGCGGAGATCTTCATCAAGAGGCTCGAGGAAAAGCTCGACATTTACAACGCGCGTCCGGACGTCCATGGCCGCTACAAGCTGTCCATCAGCACCGGGATCGCGACGTTCGACCCGGAGCTGCCCTCGACGATTGACGATCTCGTCAACCGGGCCGACGCCATCATGTACAAGAACAAGCGCAATAAGAAAACCCGGTGAGGCCCGGGCCGCAAGGATCCGGCCCGGACGGCGGGCCCGAACCCCGCCTTGAATTGCCGCCCTGTTTGTGATATTTTTTCAATAAGTTTTTTATCCATCGAGGAGGTTTCTTATGGCTATACGGATAGGTATAAACGGTTTCGGCCGCATCGGCCGGAACATGCTCAGGGCTTCCTGGAACGACCCGGCCCTGGAGTACGTCGCCGTCAACGACATCACCGACGCCAAGACCCTGGCCCACCTTCTGAAATACGACTCCGTCCTCGGCACCTTCAAGGCGGAGGTCAAGGCGGACGGGGATTCGATCGTCGTCAACGGCCGCATGATCCGGGTCCTGGCCGAAAAAGAAGTCGGCCGGCTCCCTTGGAAGGGCCTCGGCGTCACGGTCGTCGTCGAGTCGACGGGTCGGTTCACCAAGAGGCCCGAAGCCGTCCAGCACATTGAGAAGGGCGGCGCCGCGAAGGTCGTCATCTCCGCCCCGGCCACCGATCCCGATATCACCGTGGTCATGGGCGTCAACGAGAAAAGCTATGACCCCGCCAAGCACCATATTATCTCGAATGCCTCCTGCACGACGAACTGCCTGGCGCCCGTCGTCAAGGTTCTTCACGACGCCTACGGCGTCGAGAGGGGCTTCATGACGACGATCCACTCTTACACCAACGACCAGAGGATCCTGGACCTGCCCCACAAGGACCTGAGGCGCGCCAGGGCCGCGGCTCTCTCCCAGATCCCGACGACGACCGGCGCCGCCAAAGCTGTCGGCCTCGTCCTGCCAGAGCTCAAGGGCAAGATCGACGGCATTTCCATCCGTGTCCCGACCCCCGACGTCTCGATCGTCGATTTCGTCGCCGTCCTCAAGAAAGCGGCTAAGGCCGAGGAGATCAACGCCCTCTTCAAGAAGGCGTCGGAGGGAGCGCTCAAGGGCATTCTCGGTTACACAGAGGAGGAGCTCGTATCCGTCGATTTCCTGGGCAATTCCCATTCGGGGATCGTCGACGCGGCCCAGACCAAGGTCATCGGCGACAACTTGGTCAAAGTCCTGGCCTGGTACGACAACGAGTGGGGGTACTCCTCCCGTCTTGTCGACCTCGTCAAATACATCGCCCGGTGAGGCGGCCGTGAAATCCGTCATCGACCTGGACGTCAAGGGCAAGCTCGTCTTTCTCAGGGTGGACTTCAATGTGCCGCTCGACGACAAGGGCGGCATCCGCGACGACACCCGCATCCGGGCCTCCCTGCCGACGATCCGGTACCTTCTCGATCACGGGGCCCGGCTCGTCATCGCCTCGCACCTGGGGCGTCCCAAGGGGAAGCCCGACCCGAAGCTGAGCCTCCGGCCGGCGGCCCGGAGGCTCGCCGAGCTCATTCCCAACAATATCGTCATGGCTCCCGACGTCGTCGGCGACGCGGTCGTCCGCCTCAAGCAGGCGCTCAAGCCCGGCGAAGCGCTTGTTCTGGAGAATCTCCGGTTTGACAAGGGCGAGGAGGCCGACGACCCCGGCTTCTCCCGAGAGCTCGCCGAGGGGATCGACGCGTACGTCAATGACGCCTTCGGGTCGAGCCACAGGGCGCACGCTTCGGTCGTGGGGATCGCGGCCTGCGTCAAGACCAAGGCGGCCGGCTTCCTGATGATGAAGGAGGTCGAGTACCTGAAAAAGGCCGTACACTCGCCCGAGAAGCCCTACGTCGCCATCCTGGGCGGGGCCAAGGTCTCCGGCAAGATCGAGATCATCCAAAGCCTCCTCAACAAGGCGGACCACGTCCTCATCGGCGGCGCCATGACCTACACCTTCCTCAAGGCCCAGGGCTCAGGCGTCGGCAAATCGCTGGCCGAGGACGACCAAAAGGCGGTCGCGCTCGGCATTCTGGCCAAGGCCCGGGAGAAAAGGGTCGATTTCCGGCTTCCCGTCGACCACGTTCTGGCCGCGGCGGCCGAGGCCGGGGCGGTGACGCGGACCGTCGAGACCCTTCCCTTCCCTTCGGACATGATGGGCGTGGACATCGGGCCGAAGACGGTCGCGGCTTACGGCCTCATCATCGGCACGGCCAAGACCATCTTCTGGAACGGACCCATGGGAATCTTCGAGATCGAGCCCTTCGCCGCGGGCACAGTCCAGGTGGCCCGGGCTGTCGCCGCCTCCAGCGCGGTCTCCATCGTGGGGGGCGGCGACTCGATCGCGGCCGTCAAAAAGGCGGGAGTCATGGACAAGATCAGCCACATCTCGACGGGGGGCGGGGCCTCCCTCGAATACATCGCCTACGAATCCCTTCCCGGGATCGACGCCCTGGAGGATTGAATGAAGGAAGCGCGGCAAAAGCCGCTCATCGCGGGCAATTGGAAGATGCACATGACCCTCGCGGAGGCCCGCGGGCTCGTCGCCGGCATTCTCAAAGCCGCCGAAGAGGTCTCCGGCGCGTCCCTGCTCGTTTTCCCCCCGTTCACGGCTCTGGACGAAGTCGCCCGGCTTCTCCGGGGGACCGGCGTCGGGCTCGGGGGCCAGGACCTTTTCTGGGAGGAGAAGGGCGCTTTCACGGGCGAGATCTCGGCCCTCATGCTCCGCGACTCGGGATGCAGCCATGTCATCGTAGGCCACTCCGAGAGGCGCCAGTACTTCGGGGAGACCGACGCCGCGGTCAACAGGAAGGTCCGGGCGGCCTTGGGGTCGGGGCTGCACCCGATCGTCTGCGTCGGGGAGACTCTCGAGGAGCGCGAGGCCGGACGGACCGCCGTAAAGGTCGCCCGCCAGATCGAAGACGGGTTGTCCGGGCTGACGCCCGAGGAGTTTTCCTCCGTCATCATCGCCTATGAGCCCATCTGGGCGATCGGGACCGGCAGGACGGCCTCCCCCGCCCAGGCGGAGGAGGTCCAAGCCCGTATCCGGGGACTCCTCGAAGAAAAATATGGAATTGGGCCCGCCTCCTGTGCTATAATCCTCTACGGCGGCTCGGTGAAGCGGGCCAATTCCTACTCTTTATTCAAAGAGAAGGATATCGACGGATTTCTCATCGGGGGAGCTTCTCTGGAGGCCGATTCGTTCATCGGCATCGCCCGGGAGGCCCTCCGAGCTGACAGGGAAGAGCAGTGAACGCTATCATCACGATCGTCCACATCATCGTTTGCCTGATCCTATGCCTCGTCGTCCTCCTGCAGTCCGGCGAGGCGGCCGACCTGGCCGGCGCATTCGGCGGGGCGGGGAGCCAGACGAAGTTCGGCTCCCGCGGGCCCACGTCTCTGCTGTCCAAGATCACGACGGCCTCGGCCATCATTTTCATGCTGACGTCTCTCGGGCTGTGGATCGTGTCGGCGAAGGGCGCGCACTCTGTCGTGGGCAACGAAAAAGCCCCCGTGGAGACGGCGGCTCCCGCCTCGACGGCCCCCGCCAAGCCGGAGCAGAAGAAGCAGGAGCCTGCCCAGCAGCCCGCGCAGAAGAGCGCGCCGCAGAAGCCAGCGGCGTCCTTGGGCACGGGAGAGAAGAAGTGACCGCCCCGGATAGGCGATGACATGCCGAAGTGGTGGAATTGGCAGACACGCTAGCTTGAGGGGCTAGTTCCCATTAATCCGGGAGTAGGGGTTCGAGTCCCCTCTTCGGCATTCCCAATTCCCTTCGAGCAATTCAGGTCTGGCTCGCCACCCAGAGCGAAAAGTCCATTTCCGAGGAGGCCCCCGCCGTCCGGGCGCGCTCGACGCCCTTCGAGACGACCACGAAGGTTGGCACGGCCCGGATGTCGAAGCTCTGGGCCAGCTCCGGCGCGCTCTCGACGTTGATGCGGACGGCAACGAGCTCTCCGGCCCGCCGTTTCGCCAGCCTCTCGACGATGGGGTGCATCATCATGCACGGCGCACACGTGGGCGAGTAGAAATCCACGAGAATCGGGAGGCCGGAGTTCCTGAAGAGGTTCTCCATCTGGGCGGCGGACGGCTCGAGGACCGTCCCGGGTGGCGCCAGCCTGGTCTTGCAGTGCCCGCAGACGACCCTCTTCCCCTCAGCGCCCAGGGGGAAGAAATTCGTCGTGCCGCAGTTTCCGCAACTCACCTTGACCTTGTCGTTCGCCATGGCGCTGATCAATTACATCCAGAGGGACAGTCCCCGGGGGACTGCCCCCCTTTCCGATTCACTTTTTTATCGGGAAGGGCGGGTGCGGAGGCACGGCATAGCTCAGAGTCTTCAGCTCCTCAAGAATGACCTCAATGGCCTTGTTGAGCTGCTGGTCGATGCCCGCATACTCCATCGCCGGGTCGTTGTCGACCGTGATGTCGGGGGTGACGCCCTCGCCTTCGATGATCCATTTCTTGCCGTCCGTGCTGTAGGGCGCGAACTCCGGCTTGTTGAGGAAGCCGCCGTCGAGCAACGGCAGGGTGCCCCGGATGCCGACGACGCCGCCCCAGGTCCGCTTGCCGATGAGCTTGCCGAGCTTCAGGAATTTGAAGCGGTACGGGAAAATGTCGCCGTCGGAGGCCGAGAACTCGTCGCACAGGCAGACCTTGGGGCCGACGAAGGCCGCTGCGGGGTTGGGTTCGCCGACCTCGTTGCGGGCCATCTCGATCATGACCATCTGCCGCGTCAGGCGGTCGATGATTATCGGTGAAACATTGCCGCCGCCGTTGCCCCGGACGTCGACGATCAGGGCCTGCTTATGCAGCTGCGGATAGAAATGCTTGACGAACGCGTTCAAGCCCCCGACGCCCATATCCGGGATGTGGATGTAGCCGACCTTCCCGCCGGTGGCCTTGTCGACCTTCGCGATGTTGCCCTCCACCCAATTGTAGTAGTAGAGCGAATTCTCCGTTTCGATGGGGACGACGACGACGTCACGGCTCCCCTTTTCGGCCGGCGTGCCGTTAACCCTGAGGGTCACCTGCTTGCCGACGGTGTCGTACAGGGCTTCGTACATGTTCGTCATCCGGTCGCAGGGCTTGCCGTCGATGGCGATGAGATATTCGCCTTCCTTGACGTTGACGCCGACCTCGGTCAGGGGCGACCGCAGGGACGGGTCCCAGTTCTCGCCCTTCAGGATCTTGACGACCCGGTAATAGCCCGTCTTGGGGTCCCGCTCGAACTTCGCGCCGAGCATCCCGACCTCGATCTTCTTGGGGGTCGGGAAATCGCCGCCGCCGACGTAGGTGTGGCCGCTCGAGAGCTCGCCGATAAGCTCGCCGATGACATAGGTCAGATCGACCCGGTGGCCGACGGCCTCGGCCAACGGCTTGTACCGAAGCCGGAGGGCGTCCCAATCCACGCCGTTCATGTTCGGGGCGTAGAAGAACTCCTTCATCTGCCGCCAGCACTCCTCGAAGATCTGCAGCCATTCCTGGCGCGGATCCTGGAGCGTCTCCATGCCGCTGAGGTTGAGCTTGGCCTCGGGGTTGACCGGTCCCTTGGGGAGGTCGATGATGGAGAAGGTGCGGTCCTTGGCCACCAGCATCTTCTTGTGGTCGGCCGAGATCACGTAGCTGTTGATCTTGCCCAGGTCTTTCTCCTTGAGGGAGGCCAGGTCATAGAGCATCAGGGACAGGGACCTCTCCATGTCCTTGACGCGGACGTAGTAGACGGAATCGCCGATCGCGTTGATGAGCCCGTAGTTGGCCCTCTCGACGGGAAGGGCGACGATCCGGTCCATGAGGCCCTCCGTGTCGACCTTGATGGGGGCCGCTTCTTTCGTTTCGGAGACCTTCGGCGCCGGCCGGCCGGGCTTCTCCGGCGGAGCCGGCGTTTCCTCCGTCTTGACGGACACCTCGTCGCTCTTCGGCTCGAAGGGCGATTTCAGGTCCTTGGACAGCGTGACGAAGTAGACGCCCGACATCGACAGATAGCCGGCGTCCCATTCCGTATGGCTGAAGACGGGCTGGAAATCCCTGTCCGAGACAAAGAAGAGATACTTGCCGTCGGTGCTGAACGCCGGGCCGCTGGAGTTGTACCAGGTGTCGGTGACCGGGAAGGTCTGCTTCGACTGCAGGGAATAGAGGAAGACCCGGTCCACGTTCCGGGGCTCGGGCAGGGCGTAGGCGATCCAGCGGCTGTCGGGGGACCAGGCGAACTCCGTGATCTCGCCGGCGGTGGCCGTGGCGGGAACGGTGATCTCCTTCGTCGCGACGTCCACGTAGCTCAGGCGCAGCATCTTGTCGTTCCAGAGGATCTTCTTCCCGTCGGGAGACCACTGCAGCTCGTACTTGTACGTATCGCCGTTCGTCGTGAGCTGCTCGGGCGCCCCGCTCCCGTCCTGGTTCATGAGGTAGATCTCCTCCGTGCCGCTCCGGTCCGAGATGAAGGCGATCGTCTTGCCGTCGGGCGACCATTCGGGATCGCGTTCGTTGATGCCGGGCGTGTTCGTCAGGTTCCGGACGTTGCCGTGTTCTGCCGGGACAGTGTAGAGCTCTCCATGGGCCCCGAACAAGGCCCGCTTGCCGTCGGGGGAGATGCCGAAGCTCGTGATCTGCTTTTCGGTCTTTATGACCCGGGGCCGGGTCATGACCTGGTCGTCGGCAATGATGACCGGGACCTTGACCGCCTTCTCGGTGGCCAGGTCGAAGGTGTAGAGGAACCCCCCGTTCTCGAAGACGATGTGATGGGGGCCCAGGGAGGGGAACTTGATGTCGAAGTCGACGAAGCTCGTGAGCTTTCGCGTCTCCTTGGACTTGAGGTCGTAGACATACAGGTTCATCCTCTTGTTCTCGTCCCGGTCGGAGAGAAAATAGATCCGATCTCCGTTCCACATGGGGATGATGTCCTGGGCGGGGTTATTGGTGATATCTTCGGTCTTTTTCGTCGCGAAGTCGTAGATCCAGACGTCATCGGCCATGCCGCCCCGGTAGCGCTTCCAGGTCCGGAATTCACGGAAGATCCGGTTGAAGGCCAGTCTCTTACCGTCCGGGGAAAACGAGCAGAACCCGCCCCGGGGCAGCGGCAGCTGCTCGGGCATGCCGCCTTCGGCCGGGACCAGGTAGAGCTGCCCGTTGAAATCGTTCCACTCGCGCATCCGGGACCGGAAGATGATGTCCTTGCCGTCCGGAGTCCAGCCTATGACCAGATTGTTGGGGCCCATGCGGTCGGAGATGTCGTCCCGGTGCAGCGACGGCGTGTAGGTGAGCCGCCGCGGCGATCCGCCCTCGGCGGGCATCAGATAGACCTCGCGGTTGCCGTCGTATTCCCCCGTGAAGGCAATGGACTTGCCATCGGGGGAGAATCGGGGGAAGGCCTCGTAGCCCTCATAGAAGGCCGTCAGCTTGCGGGCTACGCCGCCCGCGAGGGGCACCATATACAGGTCCCCGCCGTAGCTGAACGCGATCTGATCCTCCGAAACCGTGGGGAAACGCATCACGCGCGCCTCCTGCGGAGCGAAGGAGAAAGTGGCCAGAGCCAGCAATCCAATCACCAGCGTCACCATCCGTTTTGTTCTCACCGGACCTCCTCTTGCACAGTCTCCTGATATCCGACGCCGGCAAGCGGGACTTTCCCCCGGACAAGGGAGGAAGCAGCCGGGCGTCGTTCCATTTTGAATTATGCGGGGAATATAACACAACCCGTCCGCGTCCGTCCAGTCGCTCGCCCTTTCCGGAAGGCCATCACGGACGCGAATCCCGCCACCTGGGGAGGGCGGAGAGATCCTCAAGGTCCGGGTTGGCCTCAAGCGTGAATTCCCTGACCTTCAGCCAGAACCGGCTCTCGAGGAACGAGAAAACGGCGCGGCTCAGATTTTTTCTTCGTAGCCCGCGGCCGCGTAGTACATCGCCCGGTCGAAAAACAGGACGACCCGGTTGTACAGATCCATGGCCTGGTAGAGATCGAGGGCCGTGTCCAGGACGCCCTCCGACTCGACTTTCTCCCAGAGAAGCCGCCGGATGTGGCAAAGCGACAGGACGATCTCCGAATACAGGAACCCTTCCTTCCGGCGCTGACGGCCCAGGGCGGTCCAGTAATCTTGCATCTCCTCCCTGGTCGTCTCGCGCGAGATCCACCGGCCGAGCTGACTGTAGACGCGGTAGGCGCGGTTGTGGACTTCCTGCCGGTCGAATCCCCGGTATCTCGGCATCCTCTGGTCCTGCCGGATGGCCTCGACATATTGGCTGGTCAGCTCCTCGGCGCTGCGCTCGATGAGGTCCACGAGCTTCCTCGAAGCGGGCGTGAGGAACGAGCCGCCGGCTTTCCGAACCTCGCTCATGACGCTCCCCTTTGGCCGGAAATGTAGCACGCGAGGGCGGCAGTGTCAATCGAAATGCACGGCCTTCCGCGCCGGCGACGTCCGGCCCCTCTCACGGAGCGATCGTCAGTCGCATGGTGGGGACGAGGCGCACGGGACCCATGAGGCCCGACTCCTGGAGCGCGTCGTTCTTATGCCAGAGGCGCCAGCTCGTGAAGGTGAACCGCCCCGTCGGGCTGGGCTTTCCCGCGAGAAGCCATGCCGGCCAGGCCTTGAGGGTGCCGTCCGTGTTGCGGCCGCTGTCCTCGGGCAGGAACTCGTCTCCGATCTGGCGGTTGATCAGGAGATTGACGACCCTCACCTCGAGCGTATTGTTTCCCGGCCGGACCGCGCCGGTGACGTCGAGGCGGTACGGGGGCTTCCAGAGGACGCCGAAGTCGCGGCCGTTGATCGTCACCTCGGCCATGACCTGAACCCTGCCGAGGTCGAGCCACAGCCCCCGGCCCGCCGTGGCCAGGTCCGTGGTCGCGGCGAAGGTCTTTCTGTAAGTGGCGGCGCCGGAAAAATACCGGACCCCCTTATCGGGAGACTCGCTCCAGGACATGAGCTTTTCCAGGGTCAGGCGCTCCGGGGCTCCGCCGCCCGGCGCGAAGCGGACCTCCCACGGGCCCTGGAGCTCCAGGGCCGGAGGCACGGCCGGCGCCGCGACCTCGCGGGTCTTCCCGTCGGCCGATTTGAGCTCGTAAACCCCCGGCCGCCGGATCTCAGCGGCCAGGACGTGATCCGTTCCCGTGACGAGGTCGAGGCCTGGGTCATCGACAGCCAGAGGCTCGGGGGCGCCGCTCTGGCGGCCGGCGGCCGCGTCCGCGCTCAAGACCACCCGGCCGTCGCGGGCCACCGAGATGATCCTCCCTCCGTCGGGCACCGCGTCCGGTGCAAAGACCACGAACACCGAACCGTAGGGATCGAACGAGATGGGAACTCGGACTTCGCCGCCCGAGGCGTCGTAGACCGCCGGGCGCTCGATCCGGCCCGTGTCCGGGTGCCAGAGCTCCGGCCGCCGCCCGGAGACGCGGAAGGCGCACACGGCCCGCTCCGGACGGGGCAGCTTGTTGGCGACGAAGTAGATGTCCGTCCCGCCCGACACCCGATGCGTGAAGCGCAGACTCTGCTCCCCGCTCGACGTCCGGAAGCTGAAATCGGGCCGCACGCCCATCTCTTCAAGCGTCGCGGCGACGAGCTCCGGCCGGGGAAAGATCTCGGGGTCCGTGTAGTCCGGGCTGATGTCTCCCCACGGCTCGACGCCGAGCGCACCGATCTCTCCGGCGGCCGTCCAGCCCGGCAACGGCCCGGCGACGGCATTCCATGTCTTCGAAACTGCGGCGGCAGTTTCCCAGGTCTTGTCGGTGACAACGGCCGCAACGCCGCCGTCCCGGTACGTGACGGTGAGAACCCCGATCAGCCCCGCCGGGTTCGGCGCGCTCCCCCAGTTGACGGCTTCGACGGCCAGAAGATTCCGGCCGGGTTTCACATCGGGGGTCACATCGAAGCGGAAGACCCTCTTCCAGTCGCCGCCCGAGCCTGCCGGGTGCCCGTTGATCCAGCACGAAAAGGCATTGTCGGCGGTCATGACCAGTCGAACGGATTCGACGGCTCGGCCGGCGTCCACGGCGAAAAGCCGCCGGAAATAGAGCTTCCCGGGCGGCGCGGCCTCCGCCGGCCGGCCCGACGGAGACCAGATCCAAGAAGCCGAGCCGAGATCGTCGGCCGCCGGCCGGACTTCCGGCCCGGACGTTTTCTGGAAATCCGAGGACCAGAACAGGGTTCCCTTTCCGATCCGCCGCCCGGTGAGCCTGGCCGGCGGCCCGCCCGGTCCCCAGAGCTTCCGGGCCAGGCTCAGGACCTCATCGTCACAGCCCGGGTAGCCGGCGAGGCTCGGCGACTTGAGGGGACGCGAACCCACGACGGTCGCCCCGGCCTCGATCAGCTCTTTGATCCTCCCGAGGAGCCGCGGCGTCATCGTCTCGACCGAGGGCAGGACCAGGAGTTTGTAGCTCATGCCGTCGGGGAGCACGAGCCGCCCGTCCTTCACGGCCATCCGCGTCAGGACGACCTCGGGAGGGCAGGTGTCGAAACCGTGCCCGCTGCGGTCCCGCGGCATTCCTTCCTGGCCGGGGGTCTTCGAGAGAAACGCCTTCTGGCCGTTCAGGGTCTGCGGTGAGCCCTCCGGCCCGAGATAGCAGACGTCGGCCACGAAGAGCCCTTGGCGGAGAAGGTACTGGCACCGCGCCAGATAGCGGTGCCAAGCCGGGGAATCGTCCCACCACGTCTCTGTTTTCTCATAATGCAGGCCCCACGGCCCCATGGACATCCCGGGCCGGACGCCAAGCCATGGCTGAAGGGCGTAGCGGTGGAAGACGAAGCGGTTGATCCCCTCGCAGAGGGCCCAATCGCCGAGATCCTTGACGAGGGCGGGATGCCCTTGCCAGCGCTCCGCGTCGTTGGCCGTGAAGGCCTCTGCGCCCACGATGGTCTTGCCGTACACATGCGCCGCCGAAGCCATTTCGGTACACGACCAGGCCGAGCCGTACTTGTCCCAGGACCAGAACTCTCCCATCGGCTCGTCCGCCCGGCCCGCGTACTCCATCTCGTCGGCCGGACAGGTCGTGTAGGCCTCGATGCTGAGCCTCAGCCCGCGCCGGTTCGCGAGCTCCCGGATGAAGCCGGCGTAGTTCGCAAGCAGCAACTCATTCACGGTCTCCCGGAGGTCCCAAAGGAACCGCTCGGAGACCTCGCGGCTGTCGACGATGAGGCTTGTCATGACGGGCAGGAACGGCAGGGGGTCGTAGCCCCGCAGGCGCCGGAACTCCTCCCGCATCGCCGGGGTCCAGTTCTGCGACCCGACCTCCCAGCTGTCGATGTGCGTGGAAACGAGGGCCCGGCCCGCGAGCGGGCCGACATCAGAGATGAGCTTCCCCATCAGGCCCTCGAAATGGGCTTGGGCTGCGGCCCGGCTCAGCTTGTCGCACTCGAGGCCGCGCCCGGACTCCGGCGCTGGGTGATTGTCGGTGCCGGTCGAGGTGTGGCCGAAACGGAGGATCGTCCACGAGCCTTCCGGGACGTCCCAGGCGAGACGCCCGTCCTTGGCCATCCGGGCCGAAAGGTCCACGATGCGCTCCCGCGCGATCGCCTGACCCGCAGGCACCCGCGGCCAGGACGCCGGCATGGCCGGGCTGACGTCCATGGGAACGTCCGACGCCTTCGCCCGGAAGCTCCCGATCCGGGCGTTTCCAGCCGGCGTCGGGAAGGCCAGCACAGCGATATCCCGGTAGTAATCCCGGAAGGCTTCAGGCCGGGCGAGCAGCCCCGAGTAATGCTGGGGTCCCCGGACGCGCGTCTCCGTCCACACGACCCGCTGCATCGAGAGCTCGGGCGTGATCCAAGGCCCGCCGCTCCCGCACCAGCCGGCGTCGTTGTTCATGTTGACCTCGAGGCCCAGGCGGCGCGATTCGGCGCACACGTGTTCAAAGAGTTCCCGCCATTTCGGCCCGGCGAAGGACACCGGCCCGAGCGGAGCGCCTTGGTCGACCTCCATGATCAGCACGCCGCCGATGCCTACGCGCTTCATAGCCTCGAGGTCGGCCGTGATGCCCTCCCGCGTGATGTTCCCGTTGAGCCAGAACCAGTACACCCAGGGGCGGGCCGAGTCCGGCGGGGTTTCGAAGTTCGTCCGGAGCTCCTGCGGGCCGGCCGCTCCCCGGACACCGGCCGCCGTCCCCAGAATGAGGCATGCGGCGAAGGCGCAGAATAGGGTTCGCGAACGCTTGGACATGGGCGACTCCTCCCGGCCGGGTCCCGAGGAAGGGCCTTCCCGTCCCCGTCCGGCCCTGATCCTTCCTTCTCCATTATCACCGTTTGAAGGCGGCGTCAACCGGCCGGAGGCGCCGGGCCCGGACCCGCGAGCTCCTTCGTCTTGACGGCGCTCCGCCCTCGGGAATATCATCTGCCCTCGGCGGCCGCGCGGAGAGGCGGCCGGGTCGAACACTCTTGGAGAAAGGGGAAGACAACGATGAGGCGATGGCCGGCGGTTTGGATGGCGTTCTCGCTCGTTTGGATGTCTGGAAACGCCGCGGGCGCGCCCGCGCGGACGGGCCGGACGGAGGTGGAGATCGGCACCTGGGCGTCCTCGGCCCGGGAGAAGCTGCTTCTCGACTTCGGCTGGAGCTTTCACCTCGGCGACGTCTGCTCCATCGAAGGCGACCAGGGATACGGCGCGGGCGAGGCTTTCGCCAAGGCCGGCGACGCCACCGGCGCCGCGAGACCGGACTTCGATGACAGCTCCTGGCGGAGGCTCGACCTTCCTCACGACTGGGCCGTCGAGCTCGAGTTCGTTGATGTCCCGAACGAGTCGGTCAAGGACCACGGCTACAAGCCCGTGGGCCGGGCATTCCCCAAGAGTTCGATCGGCTGGTACCGCCGCGCCTTCACCGTCCCGAAAGCCGACGAGGGCCTGCGCCTGGCCCTCGAGTTCGAGGGCGTCTTCCGCGACGCCATGGTCTGGTTCAACGGTCATTATATCGGGCGGAACCTGAGCGGCTACAGCGGCTTCGGGTACGACATCACCGATTACGTCGCGTTCGGCCGGAAAAATGTCCTGGCCGTGCGGGTCGACGCCAGCCAGTACGAGGGATGGTTTTATGAAGGCGCGGGCATCTACCGTCACGTCTGGCTCATCAAGCACGCGCCGCTCCACATCCCTCCGTATGGGGTCTTCGTGGCGCCTCAGCTCGAGGGGGCGTCGGCTAGAATAGACATCGAAACCAGGGTGCGGAACGAGCAGGACGCGGACGTCCACTGCACGGTCCGCTCGATCGTCCTCGACGAGCGCGGCCGGACCGTGGCCGACGTCGCCTCGGAGCCCCTGAGCCTCGGCGGCCGCGGGGAGACGACCGTGAGGCAACAGGCGAAGGTCCAGGAACCGCTTCTCTGGTCTCTCGAGACGCCCCATCTCTACAAGCTCATCTCTCTCGTCGAGTCCGGAGGCTCGGCCGCGGACAGGCTGGAGACGACCTTCGGCATCCGGAGCGTCCGCTTCGACAAAGACAGCGGCTTTTTCCTCAACGGAAAACGGGTCGAGATCCAGGGCGTCTGCTGCCACCAGGACCACGCCGGAGTCGGCTCGGCCCTGCCGGACAGGCTCCAGGAGTACCGCATCGAGCGCCTCAAGGAGATGGGCGTCACCGCCTATCGTACGAGCCATAACCCGCCGACGCCGGAGCTGCTCGACGCGTGCGACAGGCTGGGCATGCTGGTCATGGATGAGAACCGCCTGATGGGCGGCGCGCCGGAGCTTGCCGGCCAGTTCGCCCGTCTCGTCCTCCGCGACCGGAACCATCCGTCCGTGATCATCTGGTCGCTCGGCAACGAGGAAGACACGATCCAGGGGACGCCCGTGGGGGAGCGGATCGCCGGGTCACTGAAACGCATCCAGCGCGAGCTCGACCCGACCCGTCTGTGCACCTATGCCGGCAACAACGGAAACGAGTATCGGGGCATCAACAGCGTCGTGGACGTCCGCGGCATCAACTACATCATCCTCGGCGACCCCGACGCGTACCACCGGGACCATCCCGACCAGCCCGTGTGGGGCAGCGAGGAGGCCAGCACGCTCTCGACGCGCGGCATCTACGCCAACGACAAGGACAAAGGATACATGAGCGATTACGACCTCAACGCCCCGCGCTGGGGCGCGACGGCCGAGAAATGGTGGCCGTTTTACGCCGTCCGCCCATGGCTCGCCGGGGCGTTCGTCTGGACGGGCTTCGACTACCGGGGCGAGCCGACCCCTTACCGCTGGCCGTGCATCAACTCGCATTTCGGCATCATGGACACGTGCGGGTTCCCGAAGAACAACTATTACTATTACCAATCGTGGTGGACCGGCAAAGACGTCCTGCACCTCGCCCCCCACTGGAACTGGAAGGGCAAGGAGGGACAGCCGATTGACGTCTGGTGCCAGAGCAACTGCGACACCGTGGAGCTTTTCCTGAACGGGCGGAGCCTGGGCCGCAAGACCATGACGCCCAACTCGCACCTCGAGTGGAAGGTCCCCTACGCGCCGGGCGTGCTCGAAGCGCGGGGGCAGCGAAAAGGCCGGACGATCGTGACGCGGGTCGAAACGACCGGGGAGCCGGCGGCCGTCCGCTTCGAGCCCGACCGGGCCGTCATCCGGGCCGACGGCGAGGATCTCTCCGTGGTGAACGTTTCGATCGTCGATGCGAAGGGACGAACGGTCCCTGTGGCGGACAACCTCGTCCGCTTCGAGGTCTCCGGAGACGCGCGCATCATCGGCGTCGGGAACGGCAATCCCAGCAGTCATGAGCCCGACAAGTGCCCGGCGGGCTCATGGCAGAGACGGGCCTTCAACGGCCTCTGCCAGGTGATCCTGCAGGCGGGACGAGTGGCCGGAACGATCGAGATCAGCGCCGCCTCCGACGGGCTGAAGACGGCCGCCGCGGCGATCCGCTCGGAGAAAAGCCAGCCGCGCCCCTTCGTCTGGGACTGAGACAGCCGGTTTCCGCGCCCTCTCCCGCGGCATCGGATGAGGGGGGTCCGGTGTCCCGGCGGGAGCGTCCGTCATGACGCTCAATGGGGATGGGCGTGTTTCAGGATGTGAGGCTTTTCCAGGCCGTGGGCCAGCATGAACTCTTCGTCCGAAAGAAGCGCCGCCGTCGGCCCCTCCCCCACCAGCCGGCCCTCGTCCAGCACCACGGCCCTCCCGCACAGCTCAACGACGAGCTCCAAGTCGTGCGTGGCGATGATCTTCGTCGCGGGGATGGACCGGAGCAGGGTAATAAGCTGGCGCTTCCCCCTCGGATCGAGCCCCCTCGTAGGCTCGTCGAGGGCGAGGACTTTCGGCTGGGAGACGAGGATCCCGGCCAGGCAAACGCGCTGCTTCTCTCCGCTGCTCAGATGATGGGGGGACCTCGCCTCGAACCCCTGGAGGCCGACTTTGGCCAGCGCCTCCCGCACAAGGCCGCCGACCTCTTTTTCCGGCAGGCCGAATTGGCGGGGGCCGAAAGACACGTCCTCGTACACGGTCGGGCAGAAGATCTGGTCGTCGGGGTCCTGGAACAGCAGGCCCACCTGCCGCCGGATCTCGAGCAGGCTCGACTTGGCGACCGGGAGGCCGTGAATGAACACCCCCGGCTCCCCTGTCAGGGCCTCGGGGAGGATGCCGTTCAGGTGCAGGAGCAGGGTCGATTTGCCGGCCCCGTTGGGACCGATGAGCCCGACGCTCTCGGCCTCCTCGATCTTCAGGGATACGCCCCGCAGGGCCGCGCGGCCGTCCGGGTAAGCGAACGAGACGTTCCTGAGCTCGACGGCGACCATCGTCACCTCCATCCGCGGGCCGACATGGCGGCGAAGATCCGCTCGGCGCGCTCCGTCGACCGCACGAAGAGCAGCCCGATGATCCCGGCGGCCGACCGCCACGTCCGCACCCCACCTTTCGCGAACGTCCGGCTGAGCCGGGCCCGACGCATGCGCTGGGTCTCGTCGATGAGAACGAACACATACCGGTACATCAAGGCGGTCAGGGTGACGAAGACCGATGGGGCGTGGGCCCGGCGGAGTACGCCCAGCACCTCCGTGAAGGGCGTCGTGTTCGAGACGAGCAGCACGGCCGTCAGGCTGAGGGTGCTCCGAACGACGATCGACTCGAACTTCATCGGCCCTCCGGGCTGAAGGAGCGAGACGGCGGCGATGACGAGAACGAAAGGCTCGAAAACGAAGAGCCGCCTCAGGATGAAGAGGGCGGGGATCCGGCTTAACACGGTGACAAGAGCGGCGCCGAGCGCCAAGCCCGGGAAAAGGAACGGCGTGCGGAGGGGCGCCGCGACCGAGACCAAAATGAACAGCAGCGCGGCGGCCATCTTCACGGCCGGGGGAAGGCCATGGATCGGGCTGTCGAGCCGGCTGAACCTGTCGATAAAATCGTGATGCATAGGGCACCCCTCACATGTCGGCTACCGAGCGTGGTCCTTGGACTTGGGCACGACGGTTCTGGCCAGCAGGAAGGACAGCCCGAAGACAATGGCCGCGCCGATGAACGCGGCCAGGGCCGTGGCCCAGGAGAGCGAGCCGATGCCCGGCACCCGGTAGTCCGCCAGGGGCGAGCGGATCACGGGCGACGCGAGGCTCCGGGAGCGGAATCCGAAGACGGCGGCGACTCTTTCCAGGCCATCCGGCCAGCGCGAGGCGAAGGGCAGCACGAAGAGGACCAGACCGACGACGACGAGCGATCCGTAGATCAGCGCTCCGGCGATCGGCCGCCCTTTCCGCCCTCCGGCCTCCGGCTCCCGGCCGAAGGGAAGAAGGTCGGGGCGCGTCGCGTAAACTGCGGCCAGGACGAGCGTCGTGATCAGCGCTTCGCCAATCCCGATCAGAATGTGGATCCCCGTCATCGCCGGGAAGGCGACGGACCACGGCACGGTCCCCGACCAGGCCAACTCCCCAGTGCAGCAGACGGCCGCCAGCACGGTCGAGAACCAGGCCGCGAAGGCTGCCGCCACGAACCTGCCTCGCTCTCCCCGGAGCGGCACGGCCATCAGCCGGTACATGGCGTAGCCCGCCAGGGCCGCTACGAGGCCCATGTTGAAGATGTTCGCCCCCAGGGAGAGCACGCCGCCGTCGGCGAACAGGAAACACTGGACGACGAGGACGACCGACATCACCAGGACGGCCTCGTTGGGACCGAGCAGCACGCCGGCCAGCACCGCGCCCAGGAGATGCCCCGAGGTGCCGCCGGCGACGGGGAAATTGATCATCTGGGCGACGAAGATGAAGGCCGCCGCGAGCCCCATCAGGGGCACCTTCCGGAGGGACATGCGCGTCCTGAGGGCGAAGAGCGCACGCCCCACTCCGAGGAGGGAAAGCGCCCACGCGGCCGCGATCGTCTTCGTGTCGAGGAAACCGTCCGGGATATGCATGAGAAAGCCCGTGAGCGCCCCGGGTCCGCCGGCCGGCGCCCTATTTTTTCGCTTCCGCCACGATATAGATATAGCGCAACGGACCGGTCCCGGTATTCAGGACGTTGTGCTCCGTATGCGGCGGGCAATAGGCGGCGAAGCCTCGGGCGATCGGCAGGACCTCCCCGCCGCTGATCCTCATCTCGCCGCGCCCTTCGAGAATGACCAGCATCTCCTCGAAGTTTTCCGTGCTGTGCTTTCCGACCGATTTGCCGGGGGCCAGCGTGACCAGGCCGGCGTGCATCGTCGATGTTTCGGGGGGGCCCGAAAGGACTCGGAGATAATCCTTATCCCCGGGGTCGAGCCGGATCACCTTGGGGACGGGTTTTTGGGCCGCGTTCTGGCCGCCGAAGACGAGAGGGGCGGCCAGGAGGGCGAGGCCCGCGGCCGCCAGGGCGTACGGTTTCGGCTTTTTGGACATTCCAACATCCTTTCCCGAGAAGAGGCCCGACGCGGCGGGCCCCGCGAAAGAATCATTATATAAGATCGCGGTGCCCGCTTCAACGAACTCCCCTCGTCCCGGCGGTCCGAGCGCGGCGGGAGCCGGCCGTTTCTTCCCCGGCCGGCCTGGATGCTATAATCTAAGGAGGACGATGCGGACGATCCTCTTCACTGGGAAAGGCGGCGTGGGAAAAACGACGCTGGCCGCGGCGACGGCGCTTCTCGCGGCGCGCCGCGGGCACAAGACCCTCGTCATCTCCACTGATGCCGCCCACAGCCTGTCCGACTCGTTCGAAGTCGCTCTCGGAAACACTCCTAGGCCGATCGCCCCCAATCTCTCCGGCCAGGAGGTCAGCGCCCTCGAGGAGATAGAGAAAAGGTGGGGAGAGATCAAGACCTACCTAGCGGCCCTTTTCGTCTCGCAGGGCGTGGACTCCATCGAAGCAGAAGAGCTGAGCGTCTTCCCCGGCATGGAAGAGCTCTTCAGCCTGATGGAAATCCGCGCCCACAGCAAAGACGCGACCTACGAGGTTGTGATCGTCGACTGCGCGCCGACGGCCGACACGCTCCGCCTCCTGAGCGCGCCCGAGATCACGAGCTGGTACCTGAAGCACATCTTCCCCGTCCAGAGGACGGCCGCGCGGGCCGTCCGGCCGATGGCCAGCCGGATCCTGCCCTTCCCCTTCCCCGAGGACAACGTCTTCGAAGCCGTCCGCAAGCTGACGACCGAACTCGCCGAGATGAAAGAGATCCTCGAGGACAGCCGGAAGACCTCGATCCGCCTGGTCATCAATCCCGAAAAGATGGTCATCAAGGAGGCCCAGCGCGCTTACACGTTCTTCAGCCTGTTCGCCTACAGCGTTGACCTCGTCATCGTCAACCGCGTCCTCCCGGAGAAGGTGGAGGACCCCTACTTCCGGAAGTGGAAGGCCATCCAGCAGGGCTACCTGCGGCGGATCGAAGAGAGGTTTGCGCCGGTCCCGATCCTCTCCTCCGAGCTCTACAGCCAGGAAATCGTGGGCGTCGA
Organism: uncultured Eubacteriales bacterium; assembly: GCA_964551995.1. Taxonomy (GTDB): domain Bacteria; phylum Acidobacteriota; class Aminicenantia; order Aminicenantales; family Saccharicenantaceae; genus DATKJS01. Next base: position 13,052 of record CAZKFD010000030.1, on the reverse strand, counting down.
GCTTCTCGTAAAGCTCGGGTTGGACGTCTACCGGGGCGCCGACCCGGTCCGCCTCTTCTCGAGCGAGAAGCCGATCCGGATCGAGAAAGCGGACGGAAAGTACGTCCTGTCCGTTCATCTGCCCTTCATGGAGAAATGCGACCTGGACGTCTTCCAGAAGGGGGAAGAACTCCATGTCCGGGCGGGGCCCATCAAGAGGAACATCCTCCTCCCCAGGGTCCTGCTCTTCCGTTCCGTTCTCGGGGCGAAATATGAGAACGACCGGCTCAAAATCACTTTTCAATAGATGGAAGAAGCGCGAAAAGGAAGGTGAAGCCATGGCCGGAGAAAAGAATCGGGAAATCCGGATCGTCATCCCCGAGGAGCTGCTCGCCTGCCTCGTCCCCGGGAAGGCCCGGGAACACTTGTTGGGCGCCCGGAAAGAGTTTCTCCACGCCCTCCGTTCCCTGATCGACGCCCGGATCGAAAGCCTGGACAAAAAGGCGGCGGCCAGGCCGGCGCCGAAGAAAAAGATCAGGGTCGACTGAAACCGGCGGCCTTTCGAGCCCCGTGCGGCGCCGGGGCCGTCGAGGAAGACCGATGAGAGTGCTCAAGCCGGTCCCTTTCGGGCTCGTGGCCATCGCCGTCGTCATGATCTTCGCCGCCGCGGCGACGGATGTCTACTGGCTGGCAAAGCTCCTGGGAAGGCCGTTCCCCCGGACCCTGACGGTCGATCCCTTCGTCACCGATGCCTTTGTTGTGCCGGACGTCGTCCTATCGGTCCTCCTCTACGCCGGGGCCTGCGGTCTCATCCTGCGGAAAATGTCCGGATTCGTCATCTCCTGGGTGGCGATGGGGATGTGGATCTTCGACGCCCTGCTTGTCCTCAGGCTCACGAGATTCGCGGAAATCCGCTTCGTCGGCCCGAGCCTCGCATTCGCCGTGTTTTCCGCCATCTATCTTTGGCGGAAGTCGCGGATCGCCCTCTAGAATCAAAGCCCCCAAGGGGACGCGCTCCCGGGGCGGGACATCAGGCTTCGGCGCCGATCCGCGCGCCGCGTGTTTCGGGCAGCGTCCAGACCCAGATCCCGGTGAAGACGGCGAAAAACGCCGCAAGAGAGATGCCTCCCCCGAGCCCGTAGCTGGACGCGATCACGGTGATGACGAGCGGCGTGAACAGCTGGACGCCCCGGGCGAGGTTGAAGGCCGTGCCCATGGCCGTGTTCCTCACGCGGGTGGGAAAGATTTCGGAAAAGATCGGGCCGTAGCCCGAGAAGTTGCCGGTCCCGAATCCGACAAGGAACATGAAAAGCAGCGTGAGCCAGGGCCACACGGCGATGGCTCCCCAGAACCATGTGACCGCGAGCAGGCCGGCCGCCCAGATTGCGGAAAACCCGGTGTAGGCGATCCTCCGGCCCTTCCGGTCGGCCACGAACCCGAAGGCGAGATAGCCAAGAAACCCGCCGGCCTGTGTCGCGAGCATCCACACCCCCGACCTCGCTAGCGAAAAACCGAGGCTGTCATAGAGATACTTCGGGAGCCAGGTATAGGTGAACCAGTAGGCCGACATATCCGTCAGCGCCAGCACGAGCCCGAGGACAAAAAGGCGGCGGAGCTGCGGCGTCCGGAGGAGATGTGAAAGCCCGCCGCCGGCGGCGGCCCGGCCAGCCTCCCCGCGCCGCCGGCGGGATTCCTCCCAGACGTCGGATTCGGGCATGGCCCGGCGGATGACCGCGACGAGCAGGGCCGGCGCGACCGAAAGAAAGAAGCAGCCCCGCCAGCCCCACGATTCCCCGAAGGACCGCACGATAGCCGGCTCGACGAAGGCGCCGACGACCGAGGCCAGCGCGATCCCGAGCGGCGCGCCCGTCTGCATCACGGCCGCGTAGCGGGCGCGAACCCGGGCCGGGAAGGTCTCGCCCACGAGAGTCTGTCCCGTGGCCCACTCCCCTCCGATGCCCAGTCCTGTGACGATCCGGAAAGCGAGGAGCCACCAGGCGTTCCGGGCGAAGCCGCAGGCGAACGTGCCCACGGAATAGATCAGGATCGTCCAGGTGAGGACCGCCTTTCTCCCGAGCCGGTCGGCCAGGTTGCCGAAGGCGATTCCCCCCAGGGCCGTCGCGGCGAGAGTGGCGCCCAGGAGGAGCGAGAGGGAGGCGTCGCTCAAGCCCAGCGTCTTCTTGATCGGGATGATCAAGAAGGAGAAGAGCATCAGGTTGTAAAAATCGAAGAGCCAGCCGGCCCAGGCCATCCCCAAAATGACGTAGTGCTCCCTGGAGGGCCGATCGCTCTCGTTGAGAAGGCGCCGCGGCTCGGCTGCGGGCATGGGACGCGCCTCAGCTTCCGTCCCTAGTGTAGCCGAGCAGGCCGGCGTTTTTCAAGACCGCGCCGGAAGCGGCGGCGGAGGAAACGGCTACTTGCCCTTTTTCTCCTGGGCCTTCTTGGCCGCGTTCCTGATCCGTTCGATGGTCGCCGTGATCATCGGCTTGGCGAACGGCGGGAAATCCGGCCTCTTGAGGAATTCCTCGAGCGCGGGGATCGTCCTGGGGTCGGCCAGCGTGCCGAGCGCCTGAACCGCGGCGAAGCCGGTCTGCCGTGACTCTTCCTTGAGCGCGGCCGTCAGGATCGCCAGGACGCGATCGTTTCCCTTGCCGACCTCCGCCAGCAGCGCGAAGGCCGGTCCGCGCAGCTCGGAGGGATTCCCGGGAGCGGCGTATTTGAAGGCCGCGCCGAGCGAGCGGGGGTCTTTGAGCGCCGCCAGCCCGCGGAGCGCCCCGCCCCGGATCGTCTCCTGCCAGGAGTCCTGCTTGAGCAGGCCCGTCAGCGTGACGTACGCCTGAGGCGCCGCGGTCTGCCCCAGCGCGCGGGCCGCCTCGGCCACGACGAAATAGCTGGGGTCGGTCTTCGTGACGCCCATGAACAGGCCGGCGAGCTTCGGATCCTTGAGGGCGCCGAGGCCCTGGATCGCCGCCCGCCGAACGCGCGAATCGCCGTCCTTCAAGGCCTCGATGAGCGCCTGTCGGCAGCCGGCGGTCTTCATCTCTGAGAGCGCCTTCACCGCTTCGAGCCGCACGCCCCAGAAGGAATCGTGCCCCGCGGCCTCGGCCAAGGCCTTTTCACCAGCCTCACCGGGATGCGCCTTCAATTCGATGGCCGCCCGGACGCGGCCCATGACATCCGCATCGTGGAGAAGCTCGGCGGCCGCCTCCTCGATCCCGCGGCTGTACCTCACTTCTTTGATGAGGATGTTCCCCCGGTCGAAATTGACGAAGAGGGGCGGGCCGTCCAGGGCGAACGTGAATTCCTGGTCCGGCTTGTCGATCCAGACCCGATGGACCTTCTCGCCCGAGGCCGTGGTGACTGCGATGTCGACCGGCATCGTGAAATAGTCCGGCGAGCGGAACCAGGGCCGCGTGTCGTCGGGCTTCTGCGTCTGCTTGACTTCGAGCTTGAGGCTCCCGGACGCCTTGTCATAGGCCGGCGTGAGCTCGAAAACCGGATGGCCTATCTTGTAGAGCCACTCGTCGAAGAACCACCCGAGGTCCTGGCCCGTCACTTCCTCGATGGCGATGACGAGCTGCGGCGTCTCGACGGTCTGTGCCCGGTACTTGGTGACGTAATGATGGATGGCCTTCCAGAAGAGGTCATCTCCCAGGACGAACCGCAGCATGTTGAGCACGGCCCCGCCGCGCTGGTAGCTGTAGGTATCGAACATCGCCTCGGGGCCGGCGTACCGTTCGGTGACGATCGGGTGCCGGTCGCCCCCGTGCCAGGCCCGGAGATACTGCTGCTGATTGCCCATCATTTCGTACAGATACGCGTCGCGGCCCTGGTCGTGTTCGGTCCACAGGGCCTCGAAGAACGTCGCGAACGACTCGTTGAGCCATGTCTGGCCCCAATCATGGCAGGTCAGGAGATCGCCGAACCACTGGTGTGCCAGCTCGTGGGAGATCAGCGAATCGGATGACACGTCCAGGGCGGCGCGCCGGTCGTGAACGGTCCGGTCCGTGAGGGTCGTGGCCGAGATGTTTTCCATGCCGCCGCCGAAGTCGCGAACGGTCGTTTCGGCGTATTTGGCGTACGGATAATCGACGCCGATTCTCGCGGAGAAGAAGGCGACCATCTCGGCGATCTTGGCGAACGACAGGCGCCCCTCCTCGAGTTCGTCCCGGTAGACGTATGAAACGACCGGCTTGTCCTTGAAGGACTGCCGGATCTCGGCGAAATCGCCGACGATGATGGAGATGAGGTAGCTCGACGTCGGAACATCCAGGCGCCAGTGCCACGTCTTGGTCTTGGGCTTCGGGCCGGGTTCGACGCCGGCCAGCTCTCCGTTGGAGATCACCTCGTAGCGGTCGTCCACCGTGGCGATCACCTCGCTGGTCGCCTTGTCGTTTGGATAGTCGTAACAGGGGAACCAGTAATGGTTGGTCTCCGATTCCCCCTGCGACCAGATCTGGTAGGGCCGGCGGGGATCGGCCTTCGTCGGCGTGATGAATGTCAATCCTTTGGTCGGCGTGGCTGTGTAGTTGATCGTGACGGCGATGTCCGTACCGGCCGGATAGGCGCGGTCGAGCGTGATGAAGAGCCGTTCGCGGCCTTCATAGCGGAACTTGAGCGCTCCGGCCCCGTCCAGGCGGACCGAGTCGATCGTCATGTCCCCGGCGTCGAACTCGACCTCGCCGAGATCGTCCCGGAAGGGACGGAACGTGATCGCCGTCTCGCCGGTCACGGATTTCGTGGCCCAGTCGAAGCTCAGCGCGATCCGGTAGTGCTGCACATCGTAATCGTGGCTGCGCGGCCACGTGCAGGGCGGCGGCTGCGGCGTTTGAGGGGCGGCGGGCCGCTGCGCCAGGGCGGGAAGCGATGAGAGAACGAGGGCCAGGGCGAGCGCGAAGGCGCGCGCTCTCAGGGTCCAGCGAAGCCGCGGAATGTTCATGAGACCTCCTCCCGGGGCCGGCGACGACCGGGCCCCCGGCTTAGCGAATGACACGGGTCACGTCCCGGACGGGCTTCCTCGGCCTCGGGTCGGGACTCTCGGCGGGATAGCCCACGGGAACGCAAGCCACCAAGTCCATCCCCGTCGGGATGTGCAGGATCTTTTCGATCTCCCCTTTGGCCTCCATCGGGCCCGTCATCCAGACGGCCCCCAGACCCGCCTGGTGCAGGACGAGAAGGAGATAGGCGATCGCTGACGACACGGACTGGATCCGCGTGTCGACCACGCTTCTCCACGTGCTCATCTGCCGAATCTTCGCGTCGATCTCGCCCCGGGCCGCCGCGATCTCGTCGAGCGGTGAGCGGTAGCGCGAGGACGCCACGGCGATGAGCGCCGGGGCGCCGCGGAAGAAGCCCGCCCGCTTCAGCATGGCGGCCGCGTTCTCTCCCAGCCGGGCGGCCTCGGGCAGGGAGGCGACATAGTCGGACCGGGCCTGGACCGCGTCGGCGATGGACGCGATGACGGCCCTGTCCAGGACGATGGTGAACAGCCAGTTCTGCTGGTTGCCCCCGTTGGGGGCCCACGTCGCAAGCTCGATGGCCCCGAGCAGCTTCTCCTCTTCGACGGGCTTGTCCAGCCATCGCCGGATCGAGCGTCGGCTCTTGATCAGGTCCGCGAGTTCACCTGTGTCCATGCCGGCCTCCTCGGAGACGCGATGCCGCTCATTGTACCACCGCGCCGCCGAAAATTCGAGAGCCCGGATCCTCCGGCGCCGGAAGCCGAGCGGCAGGGACGGATCTTCGGGATTTGGGCTATAATAGGTCCCCGACCGACGGCCGCCCCCCGAGGCCGTACGTGCGAGCGCGACCAAATGCGTACAAGAAGCCCCCGCGGGATGTCCGGCCCTCCGTCTCCCCGCGCCTCGACGTGCTTTTTTGTCTCCGACATGCACGGACATATCGACCGCTACGGAAAGCTGCTTCAGGCCGTGACCGCGGAGCATCCCATGGCCGTGTTCCTCGGCGGGGACCTGTTCCCGTCCCATCTCTACGCGCTGTCGTCGGAGGCCCGGGCCTTCCCGGATTTCGTCAACGACTTCCTGGCGCCGAGATTCGCCGGAGCGAAGGAGTCGCTGGGGAAGGATTATCCCCGGGTCTTCCTCATCCTGGGCAATGACGACGCCCGCTCCGAGGAGCCGGCGATTCTGGCCGGAGCCGGCCGCGGCCTTTGGGAATACATTCAGAACCGCCGGGTCATGCTGTCGGATTTCCCGGTCTTCGGCTACGCCTACGTCCCCCCGACTCCGTTCCGGCTGAAGGATTGGGAGCGCTACGACGTCTCACGCGACGTCGACCCAGGCTGCACGGGCCCGGAGGAGGGAGCGCACTCCGTCGCCGTCCCAGACTCCGAACTGAGGGCGGCGACCATCACAGCCGACCTCGAGCGCCTCGCCGGCCGGGACGACCTCTCGCGGGCCATCTTCCTTTTCCACACTCCCCCTTACCAAACGAACCTCGACCGGGCCGCCCTGGACGGCCAAGCGGTCGATCATGTGCCTCTGGATCCCAACGTCGGGAGCATCGCCGTCCGGCGCTTCATCGAAGCCCGTCAGCCGCTCATGACCCTCCACGGGCACGTCCACGAGTCCGCCCGCATTACCGGCTCGTGGAAAGACAGGATCGGCCGGACCTACTCCTTCTCCGCGGCGCACGACGGACCCGAACTGGCTCTCGTCCGGTTCAATCCCGGGGACCTCGATGCGGCAATGAGGGAGCTTGTTTAGACCGCATCCCGCGGCTTTGCCACGTCCTTGCCCAGCCGCAGCAGCCGGGGCGCGTCTGTGACGGCGCCGATCTTGCTGGCGAAGCTGGTCCGGCTCCTGATCAAGGCAGATCGCTACCCTGACCGTGATCCCTTCGACGCAGTCCGTATGGTCGGGCCTGATCGCCGTCCGATAGAGGATGCGGCAACCAGGACCGGTTAGTCTTTCTTGCCCTCTGTCTTTTGGACCGCAGACGGATCGCTCGGCTTCTTGTCTTCGGGCTCATTCATGGCTTCTTTGGCCTGATTGATTCCGTCCTTGAAGCCTCGAATAGCCTGCCCCAGGGATTTGCCGATCTCGGGGAGCTTTTTTGGCCCAAAAATGATCAGGACAATGATAAGAATCAGCAGGAGATGCGTCGGCTGAAGGAGTCCTTCTAACATTTTCTTTCTTCTATTCTAATCCATTATATATTTTATCGCCAATATCGTCCGCCGTCAAATCAACCCACCCGCTCCCGGCCGAGCCGTGAGGCGCTAGCCGCTGCCGGCGAACATATCGAGGAGAAATCGAGGAAGATGAGCAAACCCCTCGGCCGGCGCGGCAGAGGATCTTCGCACCGTTCTGGCACTCGAACGAGCTATCGCCACCCGAGCCTATCAGGATTCCCCGTTCCCCGAAATCTCCCTGATGAACGCCTCATACGTATCGAAGCCGAATTCCTGCCCTGTGAAGGGGACTTTGACAACGACCTTGCCGAACTGCGGCGAGACCTTTTGAAACTCGGCCCGACCCTGTTCGTCATAAGAATTCCTGTTTTTTGAGCCCTCATAATGAAAATCGTCGGCTTCCAGGATGATGGTTTTCACGCTCTCTTTGAAGGCGATGAATATTTGAACGGGAAGGCCCTCCGTGAATTTTCGTTCGGCCCGAATATATACGGAGAACGGATCGTGCGGATCCAATCGGTTCTCCATGATCACGCTCCTCCGCCCTACTCAGGAGTGTAAGCTTCAAGGCCAAAGTTGTCAACAGAAGGAGCCGATGGGCCCGCTATCAACCGCGAGGAGGAAATTCTCGAACCGGCCTGTGCCGTCGCGAATGGCAAAAACCGTTGTCCTCATCGCTCATCTATCGTAGAATGTCCCCATCGTTATGAGGGAGGAAGGGTATGATCCGTGCCAAGAAGATCATCAATGATCCCAGGAACGCTGTCCGGGAGCTTCTCGAGGGGCTGGTCGAGGCCTCCCACGGCCGGATCAGGCCGCTCAGCCGCGTGCAGGCGCTGGTCAAAGCCGATATCCCGAAAGACAAAGTCGCGCTTCTGATCGGAGGCGGGAGCGGGCATGAACCGGTCTTCCCCGGCTTCATCGGAGACCGTCTGGCCGACGGAGCGGCCTGCGGAAATATCTTCGCCGCCCCGACGCCGGATCTCATTTTGGAGGCGACCAGGGCCGTTCACCAGGGCCATGGCGTGCTCTACCTCTACGGGAACTACGCCGGCGACAACATGAATTTCGATATCGCCGCCGAGATAGCCGCCGACGAGGGGATTGCAGTCAAGACCGTCCGCGTCTGGGACGATGTCGCTTCCGCTCCGCCCGAGCGGACATCCGACCGGAGGGGAATCGCCGGCGACCTGTTCGTCATCAAGATCGCGGGCGGCGCCGCCGCGACCCTCGACAGCCTCGGCGACGTCTATCGTGTCGCCGCCAAGGCGCGGGACAATGTCCGTTCGATGGGTGTGGCCGTCGCCGCCGGGTCCATCCCCGAAACCGGCGAGCCCACCTTCGAGCTCCCCGACGACGAGATCGAGATCGGCATGGGCCTGCACGGTGAGCCCGGAGTGTCTCGCGAGAAGCTCCTTCCCGCCGATCCCCTTGTCGATAGAATGATGGGGAAAATACTCCTCGACCTCCCCTTCTCCCGCGGAGACGAGGTCGCGCTGCTGGTCAACGACCTGGGCTCGACGACGATGATGGAATTGTTGATCGTCAATCGCCGCGCGCGGCAGATCCTCCGCGACAAAGGCCTCCGCGTACACGACACCGTTGTGGGGAGCTATTGCACTTGCCAGGAAATGGCCGGGTTTTCCCTCACTCTGTTGAGATTGGACGACGAGCTGAAAAAATACTATGACCTCCCCGCCCGCTCGCTCGGGTTCGTCAAAGAATAGGACATATGGGAAAGCCGGAACTCTCCCTTCCCGAAGTCCGCGAGATGATCGTCGCCGTCTCGCGTGGCATGATCTCGAGCGCGGACCGGCTGACGCAGGCCGACAAGGCGATCGGAGACGGCGATCACGGCCTGGGCATGGCCCGCGGTTTCGCCAGCGTCATCGAGACGGTCGAAGGCCGTGAATTCACGTCGATCGGGAATCTCTTCAGGACCGTGGGGACGGCGATTCTGACTTCGGCGGGCGGCGCCGCAGGAGCCGTTTTCGGGACGTTCTTCCGCGGGGCGGCCGAGAACGCCGGGGACCGGAACGTCCTGACCGCCGCGCTTTTTTCCCGCATGCTCCTCGACGGACTGCGGGCCGTCGAAGTCCGGGGACAGGCGAAACCGGGCGACAAGACCATGATCGATGCTCTGGAACCGGCAGCCGCCGAATCGGAACGGCAGTTTTCGGCGCCTCTCGACGCGGCATTGACCGCGATCGCGGAAGCCGCCCGGCTCGGGATGGAGAGAACACGGGAGATGGCGGCGAAGGTCGGAAAGGCCAAGACACTCGGGGAGAGGTCCGTCGGTCATCCCGATCCCGGCGCCCTGTCCATGGCCCTGATCCTGAAGTTCATGGCGGAGTACGCCGCTCGGCCCGATTTCCCCTGAGGTCGATGGCCATAAGCTACCGGGCAGGCTGAAGGGCCCGTAACCTATCCGAATCCTCCCTGCGCGGCTCGATCGTAGGGGATGAGAGCCGTGTTGCCCTCTTTCCAGGCGACGGCTCGGGGGGCCCTCCCGCAGAGGGGGATGCCGTCACCTCGCGAATCACCCCTCGCGATGATTGATTTCCCCTGCCGGTCATAGAAAACTGAAAGTGTCTCGAGAGCAACGGGGACCAAGGAGCCTGCCATGGCCAACAAGCGCAAGGAAGACCGGCTCATCGAGCGGAACTGCGTCTCGATTCAGCCCTTCTCCGCAAAAAAGACCGCCGGCATCAACGCCTACACCCACGACATTTCGCTCGGCGGGGCGAGGCTTTACACCAGGGAATTGTTCGACGTCGGCTCATTCATCAAGATCGAGATCGAACTCGCCGGCACCAAGGAACTGATCCGGCTCCAAGGGCAGGTCAAATGGCTCAATGTCCAGGAAGGCGGGGGTTGCTTCGAGCTCGGGGTCGAGTTTCGGCACAGGATCTCGAACGCCGTCCTGTACCTGATCAAGCACATCTACCAGCAGGATTCGGGAATTCCGTCCTCGGTCGCTTGAGAAAGTCCGAACTGATCAGGGACTTGGCTTGAAAATCCTTTTCAACAGATGCTAAATTGATATGGCAAACGGAATTAAGGTCATATGCCGAAGTCTCGGAAGAGTGACATGGCTCCCCAGGCAGGGCAAGTCCGCAAGGTTATGTCCTGGAAGGCCGTCGGCCTGTTGCTTCTCGCCAATGCCATAATCTACGCCCTGGTTTTCTGGATCAGAAAGGCGTCCTCGCCTTTCGGCACGGTTGAGTACAAGGTCGCACTCTCGTGGCTTTGGACGGCGGTCTTTTTCAGCCTGGCCCTGCTGTACGTCCTCATCTATCGGCACATCGGCAAAGTCCCCACCGCCTTCATCGCTGCGGCTTACCTGGTTTTCTCTCTCATTCTGCTGCTGACGCCGGTTCTCCTGTCTTCGGACATTTACACGTACGCAATGAGGGGCAGGATTGTCTCCGTGCATCATCAAAACCCCTATATCGTGCCGGCCAGCGAATTCCCTCAAGACAGCTTCCTCGAATTGACTGACCCCGCTTGGCGTGCTCAGCGCGAAAATTATGGCCCCCTATGGACCCTCTTCGCGGCTTTTCTCACTTGGATCGGGGGAGACCGCCCCTCGTTGACCATCCTGCTCTTCAAATTATGGGGATTGGCCGGCAACACCCTGGGTTTATGGCTGATCTATCGAATTGCCGGGGCCATGGACCGGAGCAAAGCGCGCGAGATCCTCGCCCTCTATGCCTTGAACCCGTTCATTTTGATGGAGTTCGTGAACAACGGGCACAACGACGTCTGGATGGTCGTGTTCGGATTGCTGGCTTTGTATTGTTATTACAAGAGAAAAGACGTCGGTATCATCCCTTGCCTGATCTTGGCGGGATTGGTCAAGTATGTCTTCTGGCTTTTGATCCCCCTGCTCCTCGTCTTTCTATGGCGCGAGAAGAGACTCCGCTTCAAGACCGTCCTCCGTAGCGGGGCGCTTTCCGTGGTTTTCCTTGCCGCCGGATATCTGCCTTTTTGGCACGGGTGGGCGACATTCAGCGGCATCCTGGATCCTCATCAGTCCGGCGTTCAGCGCCCCTTCAACCAATACAGCCCCATCATCCTGATGCTTTTCGTCGTGGCCATCGCCCGGAGGTGGCCGATGGAATCTCTGAAGCCGGGATTGATCGTCGGGCGAGCCCTGTTTCTGGCCGTGTACGTGAAAACGCTCATATCGGCAAAGTCCGTCGAGCCGGCCATCATCATGGTGCTGGCCGCCTTCGCTTTTCTGGCCACGGGGACCATCCTGCCTTGGTATATTCTCTGGTGGTTGCCGATTCTTATTCTCAAGAATCATTGGCGTCTTGTGACGTTCTGGTCCGTGGTCGGGCTGGGGAGCTATGTTCTCATCTACTCGACAACGCTCTCATTCGCGGCCGTCGGGGGCCTCGTTCTCATCATCCTCGGCACGAAAAGCCAATCATCTCGGCTCCAGTGATTTACAGAGAGCTTCGCCAGGCCGTCTGGCGGCCACCCGGCCACCCAGCGTTGGTGGGCCATCTGCAAGCCCCTCCTGCAGCCGCTCAGCGGGCCGGGCCCGAGGGCTGGTGGACGTGGGCGCCCATGGATGAAGTCTTCCACACGGACTGACGGCCGGTTTTCTGCCCATTGATGGACGGCCCGTGGCCGGGGAAAATGGCTCCCTCGGGATCGCTTGGATGGCGACAGGGACGCTTGTCTTGTCTCCCAAATAACGGTTCTCTAGAACCTCCGGGCGCTCTCCTTGACCGGCTTGTCCATTTTTTATAAAATAGCAGGAAGAGGAGCGTCCATGAAAAATAAATCAGTCCTGATATTTGCGTCGATCTTCATTCTGTCTGGCGCTTTCATGCTCGCGCGCCCGGCTGAGATGCAGAAGGGCAGTCAGCAGTCACACAATCGGCCACGCGCAAACCAAGGGCACATACCGCCTGCGCCAGCGAAAGGCAGTCCCAACGCCGAGCGCCGAGTGGAGCGTTTACCCAACGGCCGGGTGAACGAAACTCCGCACGTCAACCACGATCAGTGGTTCGGCCACGAGGCACCGAATGATCCACGGTTTCATCTGGATCGTCCGTTTGCCCATGGCCGCTTTGCGCATACCGGGGCGGCGTTTCGCTATGAGGTCATCCGGATCGATCTCAACCTCCATCGGTTTTGGCTGCCGGGCGGTTTCTTTTTTGATGTGGCCGCCTGGGATTGGCCCTTTTGTGTCGACTGGTGCTGGGACTGCGGAGATGACTTCGTCATTTACGATGATCCCGACCATATCGGCTGGTATTTGCTCTATAACATCCATACAGGGATATACGTCCACGCGATCTATATGGGGATGTAAGGAAGCCCTGCGCATAGAAGTGGGCACGGATCCGAGAAGAAGCAAAGGATGAAGAAAAATCGGTTCACGGAGGCCAGACTGTCCCTTTGCCCTATGCCTAGGGTGTGAGGGATTCTGCCAGTTAATCGCTTATCAGCCCGGCCAGCCGCTACATGGAGTCTCGGGCATAACCACCTCGGCCACATAGCTCTCTGGGTTACAGTCCGCCGGCGCCGAGCCGCGCTTCTTCTATCGGACGACTGTCGTGCCAGCAAGCTTGTGGGGTTATAATAGAATATCTAAAATTGCGCTTCCAGCTTTATAGGCAGGGGCTTTCCTGCTTTGAGAATCTCGACCGCCTTGGCGAAGAGCTGTTGGAACGTGCTCTCTTTGAGACCCGTTGCTGGATCGATGATGAACCTGCGTTTCGTGACAACGGTCACTCGAGTATGGTCTTTGTCGACAGGATCGATCCATACCCCGATGAGCGCTCCCGCAGTAATCATATTCACACCGGTGCCGGTAAGCGCATACCCCTCACTACGGTGCTTTTCGATGGCTTCTGCTCCTACCCAGCGAAAAACCGCTTCCGTGATTTCCCATGCTTGGTCC
>CAZKFD010000029.1:0-58073 GCA_964551995.1 uncultured Eubacteriales bacterium | reverse complement strand
GTGGCCCGATGGGCAGAGTTTTCTGATGGTGAAAGTCGGCGATAGGAAGGCCGAGCCTGTAATTCAAATCAACTTTGTCCAGAACTGGTTCGAGGAACTCAAGCGGCTCGTGCCGGCGGGCAAGAAATAGTCCGGGCAGACGCCTCCCGCCGTGTAACGCCAGTGTCACAAAATGTGCTTAAACTCGCCTAATCTGGATAAATGGTGCCTAAACAGAAAACGAAGTAACTGTCAGAAAAATCAGGGGAAAACGGGCTTTTAAGGCAAGCAGGGCCACGGGGAGTCGAACCCCGGTCTGATGGCTGAGAACCACCTGTCCTAGGCCTCTAGACGATGGCCCCGCGAGGTCCATCAAAAATAGCAAAATCGCCCCGGGGTGTCAATCGAGGTTCGGCTCTCCCTAGCGCCGCCCGGCCAGCAGCATCTTGGCCTGGACCTCTCCCCCGTTGGTCCGGAAGAGCATCGGAAGAGGCCGGTCCAGCCCCTCGATGCAATCCGGCGCATTCTCCCAGCGGTAGTTGAGGATGCCGGCGTAGTCGGAGAAATGCTGCCAGCGGCGCCGCGGCATGCCGGTCACCATGTGAAAATGGTTGGCGGGCATGCCCGTCTTGGCCAGCCCCGCGGACACGTGATCGAACGTCAGGAACGTGTGAGGCCAGGTGTAGTCGGAGGCGTGGCAGACCCTCTCGGCAAGCTTCGCCGGGAGTTCGACGCTCTGGGCCTCGTCCTGGACCATGGTGAACATCCCGGAGAGGTCCGAAAAGGCAATCCGGCCCGCCATCCCCCGGATCCCTTTCGGCGAGAGATAGCTCACCGAGAAGCCGAGCCCAGGGAAGTAATACTCGACCGCCTTGAAGAGGAACCACTTCTCGCCGTAGTCGAGGGAGGCCGAGCCAGAGTTATCGCCGTCGATGAAGCCCCGGACGGCCCAGGGCTCGTTCCGGTTCTTGTCCATGTCGAGCCCGAGCTCGCGGGCGTTTTTCTCAATCTCCCAGGGCTCGTAGACCTTGCGGAAATCCATGAAGAGCGTCGGGTTGCCGCCGGAGAGGTAGCAGTAAGAGATCATCGTCAGGAGCCCCTGGATGTCGTTCTCGGTAGCGAAGGGGACGACGGGCTTTTTCCCCGTGTGGTCTTCGGTCGAGTTGAAGAGCGACTCGGCGATGTCCGCGGTAGCGAGCGGGACGCCGCGGCGGTCCGACCCCCAGGCGAGCTGGCTCGTCCACCCGCCCCCGACGGCGTTGACGTCGCGCATGTAGTTCCGGATGATGAGGTACAGGGCCAGACCTTCGTCGAGCTTCGCCCGGTCGGCGGCGGACAGGGCCGGAGGCTTGACCGGGGTTCCGGTGTGCAGGGCCAGGCCGCGCCTCTGGATCTCCTCCGTGTTGGTGAAGATGCGGCCTTTGAACTTGACGTTGACGGCCCAGTCGCGCAGGGCCTTGAGCTCTTCGCCCTCATACCCGCCTTTCTTGCTGAGCATGTCCGCGAAAATCTTCATCGACTCGCGCGTGCTCTCGAGCCCGAAGAAGCGCCGGACGGCGTGGACGTGGTTGAGGGCCGTCTCCATCTGCATGGAGTCGGTGTCGACGGCCAGGAACCTCCTGCCCTGGAGGGCGATTTTCGCCAGGACCCCGTAGGCCAGGTCGACGATCTCCTCCCGGGTCCGGCGGTCGAACTCCGGGTCGGGTCCGGTTTCCGGCATCGTCCCGATCACCATGGGGCAGAGCCGGCCCGTCTGGGCGTAGGCCCCGACGAGGGCGTCGATGCCGACGACGCCGGGCTTCGGGGCGTTGTTGCCGCCGACGCAGGCCAGCGGCGTCGACGGCGGGAAATGGGCCGTCAGCGCGAGGGCCGTTTTGCCGGGAAAGAACCACGTGTCGGGGACGATGACGATCCCGCCGGCGCTGGCCTCCTTCAGCTCCTGGGCGGCCGCGTCGGCCGTGCGCTCGCCGTCGACCAGCCGGGAGCAGTAATAAACGTTGGGCGGGTTCCCGTCGGGAAGCCGGAGCCGCCGGGCCAGGAGGCCGGCCGTCATCTTGCCGATGTTGAAGGCCCGGGCCCGTGACGGCTCGTCGATCCGGGGGTCGCAGGGGACGAAAACGCCGAGGGCCGGGGCACCTGATGTCTTCTTGCCCGCGTACGGCATGGCTCCTCCTTTCCCGCCATATTGTCTCCTCATCATAACGGTTTCAATACAGGGGGTCAAATCTTCAAAGTGCGACCTCCGCGACTAGCCGCCGGCGGCGAGGAGCGGCACCTCCAGCGGTTACGGAGAGGGCCGAAATCTCACCCTTCGATTAGCCCGGAGGGACGATTGACCGGAGTCCGCGGGTCGGAGACGATGGGGCCATCGCAAGGAGGGCCTCATCCAAGGCTATTGCGAGAAATGGAGCAGGACTACGGGGATTCCTCTCCAGGCCCTCCTTGCCCCTTTCATACCTCCTCCAAACGGGTCCGAAAGGACCCGACTATAGCGTTCGAAGCTGCGCCGCAAGGGCGCCCGCCGGTTTGAAAATTGGCCCGTCACCTGCTAACCTAGATAAGACAGCCCCAAGGGCTTCGCTTCAGGAGGGCCGCAATGAAAAATATCGTCAGCGGCTTCATGGTCTTGTCCATCATCATCTGGGGCGCGGGATGCGTCGCCGTCGATAACGCCGAACAGGGCGCGATGGTCGGCGCCGCCGGCGGGGCGATCATCGGCAGCCTCCTCGGAGGCTCCTCGGGGAACGCCCTCCTCGGCGCCATCGTCGGCGCGGCCATCGGCGGCGCGGCGGGCGCTTACATCGGCCGCTACATGGATCGCCAGGCCGCCGAGATGCAGCAGGACGTCGAGGGCGCGGACGTCGAGCGCGTCGGCGAAGGCATCTTCGTGGCCTTCGACATCGGACTCTTTTTCGAGCCCGGCTCCTACGTGCTCCTCGCTCCGGGCCGCGCGCGCCTCGACCGCATGGCCGTCGTCCTCGACCGCTATCCCGACACCCACGTCTACATCGAGGGCCGCGCCTATGCTCCCGGGACGTTCGCGCCCGACGGCCCCCTCGCCGAGCGCCGGGCGCGCGTCATGGCCGATTACCTCGCCGGCCGAAACCTGAGCCCGGCCCGCTTCACGGCCAGGGGCTTCAGCGCGAACGGGCCGTCCGGCGAGCACATCGCGCAGCGGCGCATGGGCCTCGCCATCATGGCCAACGACGCCTTGAAGAGCCGGGCCCGGGCCCAGGCGCGATGAAGCTTCTCAAGATCGGCATCTCCGGCGTCCGCGGCATCGTCGGCGAAACGATGACGCCGGAGCTCGCCATGGACTTCGCCTGCGCCTTCGGCACTTTTCTCGGCGGGCGCCGTGTCCTCGTCGGGCGCGACACGCGCCCCTCGGGCCCCATGCTCGAGCGGGCCGTGCTTGCGGCCCTTACTTCGACGGGCTGCGGCGTCACCGACCTGGGCGTATGCCCCACCCCCATCCTCCAGAAACTCGTCAAGGGCGCGCGGGCGGCCGGCGCAGTGTCGATCACCGCCGGCCACAACACGGCCGAGTGGAACGCCCTGACCTTCATCAACGGGGACGGGACCTACCTCAACGAGTTCCAGGGGCAGACGGTCCTCGATATCTACCACCTGGAGAAGTTCCGCAAGGCCCCCCTCTCCCGCCTGGGGGAAGTCAGGTCGCCGGACCGGGACTTCGGGCGGTACTTCGAGGCCCTCGGCCGCTTCCTCGACACGCGAGCCATCGCCGCCGCCGGTTTCAAGGTGGTCATCGATCCCTGTAACGGGGCGGGCGCAGGGATCGTGGACGATTTCTGCCGGGCCCTCGGCTGCGAGCTCATTCCCGTCAACAACGAGCCGACGGGCTTCTTCGTCCACGCCCCGGAGCCTCGGCCGCGCAACGCCGGCGAGGTGTCTTCGATCGTCAAGGTCGCCCGGGCCGACATCGGCTTCCTCCTGAACAGCGACGTCAGCCGCGTCTCCGTCGTAGCCGAGGACGGAGAAACGCTTTCGGAGGAATACACGTTCCCGCTCATCGCCGGCCACTACCTCGGCAAAGACCCGGGCCCGGTCGTCACGAACGATTCGACCTCACGGATGATCGAGGACGTGGCGGCCCGGTTCGGCGTCCCCGTCATCAAGACGAAGGTCGGCCAGTCCCACGTCATCCAGACCCTTCTCAGCGAGGACGGAAGCCTGGCGGGCGAGGGCAGCGGGAGCGTTGCCGTGCGCCGCTTCCAGCCGGCCCACGACGGCTTCCTGGCCATGGGCCTGCTCCTCGAGAAGATGGCCGCGTCCGGGAGAAGGATATCGGAGTTCGTGGACCGCATCCCCAAGTACCACATCGTCAAGGAAAAGGTCTATTGTCCTCCGTCCAAGATCCACAGCGTCGTCGCGGAGACGCGGAAGCTCTTCCCGCACGACCAGATCGCGACCGCCGACGGCGTCAAGTTCGAAAAGAAGGAGGGTTGGGTCCACGTCCGGGTGTCGGGCACGGAGCCCATGATCCGGGTCATCGCGGAAAACGTCTCCCAGGAGAAAGCGCGCGAGGAGCTCGACCGCGTCGTGGCCTTCATTTCCCAGCAGGTCTGACATGAACGGCAGGCTCTCCCTCAAGATCGGCATCTCGGGCGTCCGGGGGGTCATCGGCGACAGCCTGACGCCGCAGCTCGCCGGCCGGTTCGCCGCCGCGTTCGGAACCTACACCGGACCCGGCCGGATCATCGTCGGTCGGGACGCCCGGCCGTCTGGCGGCATGCTGGAGAACGCCGTCGTCGCCGGCCTGCTGGCGACGGGATGCCAGCCCCTCGAGATCGGCATCTGTCCCATCCCGTCCGTCCTTCTCCTGACGAAGGCGCTTCGGGCCCAGGGCGGCGTGGTCGTCACGGCCAGCCACAATCCCCGGGAATGGAACGGCCTCAAGTTCCTGAGCCACCGCGGGCTTTACCTGACGCCGTCCGAGGTCGACGAGTTCCTTGACATCTATCACCAGGGCGAGTTCTCGTTCGCCGGGGCCGAAAAGCACCGTGGGGTCGCCGCCGAGCCGGACCCGACGCGCCATCACCTCGCCCGCCTGCTCCAGAGCCTCGACGTCGATCTCATCCGCCGCAGGAAGATCCGGGTCGTGGCCGACTGCAACAACGGCGCCGGGGCCGCGCTTCTGCCGAAGTTCCTGGAGGCCCTCGGCTGCGAAGTCGACGTCCTCAACGCGACCCCCGACGGGACCTTCGCCCACCCGTCGGAGCCCGTGCCCGAGAACCTCTCCCAGCTCTGCCGCCGGGTCCGGGGGGTCCGCGCCGATGTCGGCTTCGCGCAGGACGCCGACGCCGACCGCCTGGCCGTCGTCGATGAGCGCGGGCAGGCCCTCGGCGAGGAGATGACCCTGGCTCTTGCGGTCAAGTACGTCCTGTCCCGCAGGCCGGGGCCCGTCGCCGTCAACCTCTCGGCCACTCAAGCCATAGACGACCTGGCGGCCGCGGCCGGCGTCCCCGTCTACCGGACGAAGATCGGCGAAACGAACGTCGTCGAGGAACTCCTGGCCTGCGGCGCGGTCATCGGGGGCGAAGGAAACGGCGGAGTCATCTGGCCCGAAGTTCATCCCTGCCGGGACAGCTTCGCGGCGGCCGGACTCATCCTCGAGCAGATGGCGGCGTCCGGCCGGACGGTCTCCCGGCTCCGGGCGGAGATCCCCTTCTACGCGATGGCCAAGGACAAGGTTCCCGGGACCCCAGAGCAGGCCCACCGGATGCTCGGGCGGCTGAGGAGGACTTACGCCGCAGAGACGATCTCGATGCTCGACGGCCTCAAGATCGGGCTGGGCGGCGCGTCCGTCCATATCCGGCCGTCGAATACCGAGCCCGTCATCCGCGTCCAGGCCGAAGCGAAGAGCCGGCCGGCGGCGGCGGCGCTGCTCGGCCGCTTCAAGCGCGAGTTGACGGCTCTTCTGAAATGATCCGTTCGATCTCCGAGTAGGCCGTCTTCAGGACCTCCCCGATCCGGCGGAGCTTGTCCGTGTTCATGCGGCGCACCCGCCGGCCGAGCAGCCGGCCCATCTCCCCGTACTCGAGCATGACTTCGCGGAACTGCTCGCCCAACTCGGCCGTCCAACCCCGCCAATGGCTCCTCATCTGGTCCCGGATGTCATCGACCGTGTCCGACTGCTCCTCGAGGAATTTCAGGCCGGCCTCACTGACGGTGTAGATCTTCTTCCCGTCCTGCTCGCGGGAGGTCACGTAGCCCATATCCTCGAGGTACTGGAGCGTTGGATAGACCGTTCCCGGGCTGGGAGAATAAAAGCCGTGGAATTTTCCCTCGAGCTCGCGGATGATCTCATAGCCGTGCCGCGGCTTTTCCTTGAGGAGGTCGAGGATCAGGTACTTGAAATCTCCTTTCTGGAACATCCGGCCCTGACCCCAACTGCCGAAGTGATGCCATGGATACATAAGCGTCTCCTTTCATTCTATCATAATATATCTCGATATATCGCGATATTAATATAAGCTTTTTTTCGATCCTGTCAAGAAGCCGTCCCGTCTCGGCAGAGCTCTCCCCTCCGTAGCCGCCTTTGGCCGAACCCCGACAAGTTGCTATAATGGTCACGCCGAGCTCAGCCGGGAAGATCAGTCATGAGAGACGTGCTCCTGAAGAGGAGGGAAGCCAAATGAACAGATCGCTTTTTGACTCCCTTAAAAGGACGATTCCGGCATGCCTGGCAGCCGTCTTGATGCTGACGTCCGCGTCGCTGACGCAAGGCCAGTACGAGGGCCGGGACCGGATGCGGGACCAGGGCCGCGAGGTCCCCATGGCCGCGGGCCTCTTCGATCGCGTGGTCACCCTCAACGACCTCTGGTTCGTCCAATCGTCGGAAAAGGTCAAGGCCGGCGGAGAAGAAATCTCCGGCCCCGAGTTCATAGTCGACCGCTGGTACCCGGCCGTCGTCCCTTCGACGGTCATGGGCACCCTCGTCCAGAACAACGTCTATCCCAGCGTCTTCGTGGGCGAGAACCTGAAGTCCGTGCCCACGGAGCCGTTCCAGGTGCCCTGGTGGTACTGGCGGGAGTTCAGCGTGCCGCCCGGACCGGGCGCGAAATACGTTCGCCTCGAATTCGACGGCATCAACTACCGGGCGGACGTCTGGCTCAACGGCAAGAAGGTCGCCGACGCGACGACGACGTTCGGCCCGTTCCGCCGCTTCTCGATCGACGTGACCGGCACGGCCAAACCCGGCGCCCGGAACGTCCTCGCGGTCGAGGTCTACCCGCCGCAGAAGGGGGACTTTACGATCGGCTTCGTCGACTGGAACCCCAAGCCTCCCGACAACAGCATGGGCCTCTGGCGAGAGGTCCGGGTCCGGGCGACCGGCGACGTCGCCATCAATTTCCCCTTCGTCACGACGAAGCTCGATCTGGCGACCTTCAAAGAGGCCCGGCTCACCGTCACCGCCGAGCTCCAGAACAACTCCCCGAACAAGGTGTCCGGCACCCTCGAGGGCCGTGTCGGGTCCGTGTCGTTCAATTCGGAGATCGAGCTCGGGCCGAAGGAAACGCGGAAGGTCGTCCTGACGCCCGAGAGCCATCCCGGGCTCAACATCAATGCCCCCAGGGTCTGGTGGACCCACGATCTGGGAAAGCCCGAGCTGTACCTCCTCACGCTCGCCTTCCGAGAGAAGATCGACAAGGCCGCGGCCGAGGCGGAGGCCAAGGCGCGGGCCGAGCAACAGGCCCAGGAGAAGGAGGAACCGAAGAAGGCCCCGCAGAGGGTCGAGGGCCCCTGGGGCGGCGGGCGGCAGGTGCCGCGCGCGCTGGCCAGCCCCTATTCGGACATCCGCACCGTCCGCTTCGGCATCCGCGAGGTTTCGAGTTACTTCAACGAACAGGGAGACCGGGGTTTCATGCTGAACGGCCGGAAGATCCTCATCCGGGGCGGCGGCTGGACCGACGACATCTTCCTTGACAACCGGCGCCCGAAGCTCGATTCCGAGATCTTTTACGCGAAGCACATGAACCTCAACGCCCTCCGTCTCGAGGGTTTCTGGGGGACGAGCGAGGACCTCTACAATCTCTGCGACGTCAACGGGATCCTGATCATGGCCGGCTGGAGCTGCCAGTGGGAGTGGGAGAACCTCGTCGGCAAGCCGAACGACGAGTTCGGCTGCGTCAAGAGCCCGGAGGACATGGACCTCGTCGCCCGGTCCTTCCGCGACCAGGTCCGATGGCTCCGCAACCACCCGAGCCTCTTCGCCTGGATGGAGGGGAGCGACACCAACCCGCGCCCCGAGCTCGAACAGAAATACATCGACATCCTCAAGGAGGACGATCCGACGCGGCCGGCCCTCATTTCGGCCAAGGACCGGACGAGCCCCCTGACCGGCAAGTCCGGGGTCAAGATGGCCGGCCCCTACGACTATGTCCCTCCCGTCTACTGGTACACCGACACCCGGAACGGCGGCGCGTTCGGCTTCGACACGGAGGTCGGCCCGGGCCCCGAGGTCCCGCCCGTCGAGAGTCTCAAGAAGATGATCCCGGAGAAGGACCTGTGGCCGATCACTGACGTCTGGTATTCCCATTGCGCCCGGAACGAGTTCTTCGGGTTGAAACGCTACAACGAGGCCATGGACCGCCGCCTCGGCCCGTCCCGCGACGTCGAGGACTACGCCGCCAAGGCGCAGTTCCTGAACTACGAAGGGGTCCGGGCCATGTTCGAGGCCTTTGTCGCCGGCCGGCCCAAGGCGACGGGAGTCATCCAGTGGATGCTCAATTCGGCCTGGCCGAAGCTCTGGTGGCAGCTCTACGACTATTACCTCAACCCGACCGGCGCCTTCTACGGGGCGCGGAAGGCCTGCGAGCCGCTCCACCTCATCTACAATTACGGGACCGGCCAGATCATCGCCGTCAACAACACGCTCGAGCCCGCGGAAAAGCTGAGGGCCGCGATCCGCGTCTGCGATTTCGGCCTCCGCAAGAAATACGCGAAGACCGTCGACCTCGGCCTCGCGGCCGACGAGGTCAAAGTCATCGATAGCCTTCCGGCTCTTCAGGGATTGAGCACGACCTATTTCCTGGACCTCCGGCTCCTCGGCGAGAAAAACAGCCTCATCGACGCCAACTTCTACGTCCTTTCCACGAAACCCGACACGCTCGATTTCGCCAAGGCCGACTGGATCGCGACGCCGGTCCAGGAGTACGCCGATTTCACGGCCCTGGCCGGACTCCGTCCTGTCGCGCTCAATGTCAAGGAGAAATTCTCCCAGAACGGTCCGCTCTATAAGCTCACGGCCGAGATCGAAAATCCCTCCCAGGACCTCGCCCTCCAGGTCGAGCTCCGGGTCGTCCGGGACGTCTCTGGCGAAACCGTGCTGCCGATCTTCCTGGACGACGATTACATCACTCTCCTCCCGGGGGAGAAGCGCACGATCGCGGGCGTCTTCGCGGCCGAGGACCTGCAGGGCGAACAGCCGGTCCTCAAGGTCCGGGGCTGGAACGTCCAGGAATAGGGCGACTGAGGGGCGGTGGCCCGAGGCGGGCGGAACGGGCCGTTACGTCCGCCTTCCCGATCTAGGCCATCTCCGGAAGGCAGAAGGAAACCTCGTGGCCGGCCCCGCAGGCGCCGCAGCGGATCGAGGCCTCGAGGGTTTCGCATTTGAGGCCTTTCTCCGTCCGGAACCCGAACTCCCAGGCGCCTCCGCACGCGCCGCACGCCGCCGGCGCGACCAGCATCACCTTGAGCTTCGCCGGACGTTTCGCCGACCTTTTGACTTCGAGAGGCCTGACCCGGAAGCTCATCCCGTGGGCCTTCTCGAGCTCGACCAGAAAAGCCTTGTAGAAGCGGAGCGTCTCCTGCGACTTTTTGGCCGCGAGCTTGCGGGCCGATTCCGTCCGCATGTTGAGGGGCAGCACGGACGCGTAGGTCAGCTCCTTGCTCAGGTGATTCATGATGGCCGCCTCGAGGTTGCGGCCGCGGAGCGTGGACTTGACGAAGAACTGGGCGACGCCGAGCAGCCCGAACTTCGAGAGAAAATCGGCGTCGTGCATGATGTCCGCCAGGGCGTTCCGGCGCTGGCCCGCGTTGTAGAGCGAGCGCAGGGCCCGGACGACGTGGCCGATAGCGGCCATATCCAGTCCCGAATCTTCGAGCGTCTCCCGGGCCAGGCAGGCGGCCGTTTCCTCCTCGGGCTTCCGGTCGCGATGGTAACGGCCGCCACTGAACTTCCCCGCGTCATGAAAAAGGGCAGTGATGGCGGCGAGATCGGCGTCCGCCTTTTCCAGCCTGGCCAGCCGGAAGGAGAGGGAGGCAACGAGGACCGTGTGCTCCCAGAGGAACCCCGCCTCGGGACTCTTGCGGCCGGTGAATTTCTTCTCGGAATCCTCGATGAGCCGGCGCACGCGTTCGACGAGTCCGGGAGAGCGGGTGGTCAGAGACTTGTAGAATTCCTGCTGTTTGAGGAGCATCGGGAGTGACTCCCATTATCCGGTCCGGGACGGCCGATGTCAAGCCGCGGCCGCCCGCCGGCAAGACTATCGCGGACGGCGATCATTGCGCTATGATAGAGCGCATGACGCGCAGGATCCTGTGCGGCGGGAGACCGGTCACGGCGATCGTGCTCGCGGGCGGCCGCGGCCGGCGGATGAAGGCCGAGAAGGGCAAACTCGCTGTCCGAGGGGAGACGCTCCTCGAGCACGTACTCGAGCAGGTCCTCCCCCGCTTCGACGAGGTCTTGGTCAGCCTTTCGCCGGGCCAGGAGGCCGGCCTCGACAAGTCCCGAATACAAGGCGGCCGGTGGGCGGCGCGGATAAGGGCGGAAGGGGATCGGCCGGCTCGACGGGGCTCGGCGGGGGGAATGCCGCGATTGCGGATCGTCGAAGACGAAAAGGGCGGCCAGGGTCCAATGGCCGGGATCTTGGCCGGGTTGAAGGCCGCGTCCCACGAGGTCTGCGCCGTCATCGCCTGCGACATCCCGGATATCCATATCCCTTTCCTCGGCCGGCTCGTCGCGGCCGCGGACAAGGCCGAGATCGTCGTCCCGGTCACAATCGGCGGAAAACACGAGCCCCTCTTCGCCGTTTATTCGAGGCCGGTCGTTCCCAAGATCGAGAAACTCCTCGGGGCGGGAGAGCGGAGCCTCATCCCGCTCTTCGACCGTTGCCGGACGGTCCGAGTCCCGCTCGAGGAATCAGGCTGGCTCCGGAACCTCAACACTCGGAAGGATTACGAAGCTTATCTGGATTCCCTTAATCAACGATTGGGGGCCCAAAAAAGCCGGATGGGGCCTAATAAGAGGCCTTAAAAATTGTTAACTAATTTGTTTTGTGCGTGTTGCTCCAGCCAAGGCATAAAAAAGGAAGCGGCCCGAGGTCTCGGCGGCGGCCAAGACGGTCAGGGCTGCCGGCAGGAGGAAGCCCGGGGCGCCCCTCCTGCCCAGGCCTCCCCACGCAGCGGCCAGGAGAGCCATTCCCGCAAGAAGGGCCGCGACCCTGGCCGCGAAGAGCGCTGACGGCACGCCGCGCGGCGGCCGCAACGAGGGTGCGAGGCCGCCTCCCAGAACTCCCCGCCCCGGGGTCAGGACGACCACGCAGGCCAGGCCGCCGGCCGCGGACACGAAAGCGGCGGCTACGAGCGGCCGCAAGGCGTCCGGCGGCGCAGCGAACGAGCCGATGAAAACAGCCGCGCCCGAGGCTCCCAGGATGAGAGCCGTGGCGAAGAAAGACAGCGGCGTGTGGGAGCGGTCCCAGCCGGGTTCCGCCGGAAGCATGTAAACCCGCGACATGCTCAGCACGAAAAAGACACCCGCCAGTCCGCCCAGCACGAAAAGCCCCTGCAGAAGCCCGCGGCTCCCGACGCCTCGCCATTCGCAGACCGCGAGAAGGCCGACGAAGGCCGTGAAGGCCAGCCCGAATAGAATCTCCCGGCTCAGCGGGGAGGTCCCGACGTTGCTCAAGACCCTGAAGGCTCGGGCGGGACGCCGCAGATGGAAAAGGGACAGGGCCGCGGCCGCGATGAGCGAGCCGAGCACCGCCAGCGCCGCCGTCAGCCCCGCGCCGCCGGCCGGCGAGGAAAAATAGAGAAGGGCTCCGGCGAAAAGGAAAAAGCCGGCGGCCGATTGCCCGATGATGGTGAACGCGACGAGGGGCCACTCCCCCGCCATCTATACCTCTTCCCAGTTGGCGACCTCGGCGCCTTTCGCGGCGGCCGCGGCCGCGTCCTTGTGGGGCTTGATCACGAGCGCCGGCTCGGCCTGGGCGGGATCGGGGAGGGGATGGATCTGCCTCACCTCCCCGTATTTCTGCCGGAGGTCCGCGATGTCGCCGAAATCGAGCGCCCGCTGCGGGCAGGCCGCGACGCAGGCGGGGGGCTCGCCGGCGTCCACGGCGTCAAAGCAGAAATGGCACTTCGAGACGGTGTTCGACCGGATGTCGAACCGGATCGCGCTGTACGGACAGGCCCATTCGCAGTAACGGCAGCCGATGCAGCGCTGGGTCTCGATGAGGACGATGCCGTCCTCCCGCTTGCCGATGGCCTTGACGGGACAAGCCATGGCGCAGAGCGGCTTTTCGCAATGGTTGCAGGCCATGGACACGTTGTAGGCGATGACGGCCGGGTCCCAGACATCGCCGCGCTTCTCCCAGCTCCCGCCCGCGACTTCATAGACCCGGCGCCAGAGGAGGCCGGTCTCGAGGTTGTTCCTGTCCTTGCAGGCCATCTGGCAGGCCTTGCAGCCGGTACAGGCGGAAGCGTCGAAGAAGAACGCGTACTGGTTGACCATCAGTCCGCCTTTCTCAGCTCCCTTCGGCCTTTTCGACCTGGACCATGATCGTGTGCTGGGCGTTGCCGAAGGCCAGGGGCGTCCAGCGCTCCGAGCTCAGGACGTTGATCGAGCCACGCCGGTCGATCCCGGCGGCGTCGGGCGTCCACCACGCCCCCTGGGGCAGGGCCACGACGCCCGGCATGATCCGCGGCGTCACACGGCAGGCGACGACCGTCGCGCCCCGGTCGTTGAAGACCCTGACCCGGTCGCCGTTGCGGATCTTCCGCGCCCCAGCGTCCAGGGGGTTGATGAACAGGCGCTGGGGGAAGGCTTCGTTCAGCCAGTCCACGTTCTCCATGGTCGAATGGACGCGCGAGAGGTAATGGTGGCCGATGGCGGAGAGGGGGTACTTCGCCGCCTCCGGGCCGAAGGGGCTCTCCCATTCCTGGATGTACTTGGGAACGGCCGGAATCTCTGCGGGCCGGTTCATGTCGTGGAGCCGCTTGGAAAAGATCTCGATCTTCCCGGAGGGGGTAGGGAGCGGATGCGCCTTCGGGTCGGCGCGGAAATCCGCGAAGGCCACCGCGGGCCTGGTCACGGGGACGGAATAGACGCCGCGGTTAGACTTTTCGAACTCATCGAGCGCGGGCAGCCCGGGGAAACGCGTCTTCCGGTAGCGGGCGAGAATCCACTCGACCCAATCCCTCTCGCTCCGCCCTTCTGTATAGGCGTCCCCCAGCCCCAGGCGCGCGGCGATATCGACCGCGATGCGGTAGTCGCTCTTCGTTTCGTATGGCGGGTCCACGATCTTCGGCATGAGCAGGACCTCGTCGCCGTACTTCCAGCCGTCCTCGACGCCCCAGGTCTCGAACTGGGTGCAGGCCGGGAGCAGGATATCGGCGAAGCGTCCCGTCGGCGTCAGGAAATTGTCCTGGACGACGAGGAACTCGACGCGCTTCATGTCGCGGAGAATGCGGGCCGTCCGGTTGATGTTCCCGTGCTGGTTGACGAGCGCATTGCAGGCGACGGCCCAGATGCATTTGATGTCGCTCTCGAGCCTGTCCGCGCCGCAGACGCCGTCCAGCGGCCCCATCTCCCGGCCGCGCAGGACGGCCTCGGTCCAGAGAAAGCTCGGGATCAGGGCCTTGACCGGGTTCGGGCCCGTGGGGAACAGGATCTCGAGAGGGCCCCCGTCGGGAGCCTGCAGAGCCAGACCGCTCGCCCAGCCGCCAGGGACGCCGACATTGCCCGTTAGGGCGGCGAGAACGCACCCGGCCCGGACGGCCTGCTCTCCGTAGGCCCGCCTCTGCATGCCGTAGCCCTGGTAGAGGACGCCCGGTTTGATCGTGGCATATTCGCGGGCGAGGCGGGCGATCGTCTCGCGCGGGACGCCAGTGACCGCTTCCGCCCATTCCGGGGTCTTGGCGACGCCGTCCCGAGTCCCGAGGAGGTAGTCCGTGTAGCTCTCGGCGGTTTCGGCGCCGGCCGGCATCTGGGCCGCGTCGAAGCCGAGGCAGTGCGTCCGGACGAACCCGGCGTCGTAGAGGTTTTCCTTGACCATGACGTAGGCCATAGCCGTCATCATGGCGGCGTCGGTGCCCGGACGAATCGGGACCCATTCGTCGGCGAGGGCGGCCGCGCTCAGCGTCATGCGCGGGTCGATGCATACGACGCGGGCCCCCTTCTCCCGCGCTTTGCGCAGGAGATACTCGCTGTTCGTCCCGTCGCGCATCTCGGCCGGGTTCCAGCTCCACATGATGATGTATTTCGAGTTGAGCCAATCCTGGCGCTGGTTCCCGGTGACGGACGTGCCGTAGACGTAGGGCGTCGCCGCCGAGATGCAGGCCCAGGAATAGCTGTTGTAGAAGCCGAGCGAGCCGCCGAAGAGGTTCATCAGGCGCTCGGCCGTCCAACGCCCGTTCAGCTGGTTGTAGCTGCCTGTCCCATAGGGGACGTAGAAAGCCTGATTTCCGTAGGTTTGCTTGATCCGCTGGAATTCGGTGGCGATCCGGTCGAGCGCCTCGTCCCATGAGATGCGGACGAATTTCCCCTCGCCCCTCTCCCCCGCCCTCTTCATCGGGACCTTGAGCCGGTCGGGATGGTACTGGCGGCGTCGGTAGGCCCGGCCCCGCAGGCAGGCCCTGAGCTGGGGGTCTTCGATTCCGTCGCCCGGCCGGTCGTCGCCGTCGATCCGCGTGATGACGCCGTCCTCGACATAGACTCGCAGGAGGCAGCGGCCGCCGCAGTTGTGGGAAGGGCAACCCGTCCGGACCATCCTCTCGGCAGCGGTCACGGCGCCGGACGCGCCAGGCGCGGCCTGCTTTCGGAACCGGGCCAGGAGCTTGCCGGACGCTGCGGCCGAGGTCCCAAAGAAGGCGCTCCAGCGGAGGAAGCCCCGGCGGCTCATGGGGGCCGTCTCCATTTTTCTCTTCAGGGGCGACATTCTCCCCTCAGCGGAATCCGCCCGTCCCCTTCCCCGGCGAAGCGAGCCCGGCACGCGAAGGGGCCAAACGGACGCGAGACCGTACCGAAAGCCGGGCCAGGAGCGCCGCGACCAGTGATTCGAGGAGCATGGCCCGGACCGGATTGACGACGGCGAGGACGTTGATCCCAGGGACCAGCAGGGCGGCCAGCTTGAAGGAGGCGGCCGCCAGCGCGGTGGCGGGAAAGACAGCCAATTCCCCCGTCCGAACGAAGGCCCGGCCCATGGCGAGCAGGCCGATGGGCGCCATGACCAGGCCGGGCAGCCCCGGCACCCGGACGATATGGAGGAGGTATCCGAGGCTGGCTTCCGCGAGTCCCCAGAGCGAGCCCCAGAGAACCGCGGCAAAGAGAAGCCGGGACGCGGCGCCGCCCCTCTTGTCCATCCCGCTCATTGTATCAGGATGGAAATGGGCGTCAAGCCGGAGCGTCAGACCTGCGTCGTCAGGAAGACCTGGAGGCCCATCTGACCGATCTGGTCCTGGGTTTCTTCAATGTCGTCGATGTGGGCGTCCTCTTCTTTGAGGATCTGTTCGAGGATTTCGCGCGTCGCGTAGTCTTTGACCTGGCCGGCCAGCACGATGGCGTCGTTGTAGGCCTTGATGGCGTCCGCCTCGGCCTTGTGGTCGAAGGCGAACATCTTCGGTACGTCGGCGCCGATGAAGATTTTTCTGAGCTCGCTGACGATGGGCAGCCCCTCGAGGAAGAGGATGCGGCCGATGAGCTTCTCGGCGTGCTTCATCTCGTCGATGGCCCGCTTCTCGATGGCCTTGTGGAGCTTTTCGTAGCCCCAGTTGTCGCACATCTCGGAGTGCACCATGTACTGGTTGATGGCCGTCAGTTCGTCGGCCAGGAGAGAATTCAGGACCTTGGTGAGTTTCGGATCCCCTTTCATTATTGCCTCCTGCGGTTCCTGGATTTTCAAACTTCCCGTTTGAATTTCTATTCTAACCCGATTGGTCCGGCATGTAAAGCCGGGCCGCCGAAATCAGCCCGGCCGTGCGTGCGCCGGACCGCACGCCTTCGGACATTTACGGCCGGACCGCATTCCTGTAAAATGACCCTTTAAAAAGGAGGGACCGTGAAGAGAATCCCGCTTCTGATCCTGATCGGGGCCCTGGTCGTCCTGGCGGCGAGCTGCGCGCCCGGCCCGAACGGCCTCGAGAAGACCCCCAACGCCAAGGGGCACACGGCCGGTTTCTGGCTCGGCCTCTGGCACGGGCTGATCTCGCCTGTCACCTTCATCATCTCGATCTTTACCCGGAACGTCCGCTTCTACGAGGTGCACAACAACGGCAGCTGGTACAACTTCGGCTTCGTCCTGGGAGCCGGCCTCTTTCTGAGCGGAGGGATCCTGGGACGGAAAAGGAAAAAATTCTAGCGCCGGCCGTTTGATTTCGGGCCCTCCGGCGAGTAGACTGGAGTCCGTCCCGGATTAAAAAGAAAAGGGTCCGTTTTGGACATCACACCCGACCAGACGCTCGACACGAGCGGGCTCGCCTGCCCCATGCCCATCGTCAAGGCCAAGAAGGCCGTCGACGGCATGAAGGTCGGCGAGATTCTGAAACTGATCTCGACGGACCCGGGCTCGGTCAGCGACGCCCGGGCCTGGACGAACAAGACCGGACACGAGCTCCTCGGCCATGAAGAGTCCGGCGGCACGTTCGTCTTTTACATCAAGAAAACGAAGTGACGGGGACCGGCGGGCGACACGGCCGAGCCGGGTTCCCGAGGAGATGGACAATGGCAGAAGAAACAAGCAAGAGGCTGGCGATCATCGCCCTGCACGGCACTATGGACCTGGCCTATCCCCCGTTCATCCTCGCGACCGCCGCGGCCGCGATGGACATGGAGGCGGCCATCTTCTTCACGTTCTACGGGCTGGAGATTCTGAAAAAGGGGAAGATCGACAAGCTCAGGGTGGCCCCCATCGCCAACCCGGCCATGCCGGTCCCGATACCCAACATCATCGGGATGCTGCCGGGCATGACGGCCATGGCCACGATGATGATGGGCAAGTGGATGAAGAAGGCCAAGGTATCGAAGCTCCACGAGCTGCTCGAACTCTCCAAGGAGCT
Source organism: uncultured Eubacteriales bacterium (assembly GCA_964551995.1). Lineage (GTDB taxonomy): Bacteria > Acidobacteriota > Aminicenantia > Aminicenantales > Saccharicenantaceae > DATKJS01. The sequence goes on along the minus strand of CAZKFD010000029.1, from coordinate 40,799 downwards.
GGGGGTCAGGCTCATCGCCTGCCAGATGACGATGGACGTCATGGGCATCAAGAAAGAGGACCTCATCGACGGCCTCGAGTTCGGAGGCGCGGCGACGTTCCTCGAGTTCGCCAGCCGCAACGCCGTCACGCTGAGCTTCTGAGCGGGAGGAGCGCGACATGGGCGCAGGCAGGGTTCCGAACCGCGAGTTTATAAAACGGGGGGCTTATTCTCCCGTTTTTCCCGGTTCATGGAACCTCGATTCGTCTTGCTCAGACATCCTCCTCCCTCCGCAAGAGCGGATTCCCTCGAAAAACATGTTTCGATAAGATATCGTCCATGTTCACAGGGGCCTGTTCGGCATGACGCCAACGTCTCTGGTCGCGGCCGTCGCGGGCATCATTCTGCTCTCGGCGTTCGTGCGCTCCGCCCTCGGCTTCGGGGATGCGGTCATCGCCATGCCGCTCCTCGCGGCGCTCCTCGGCCTGAAGACGGCAACACCGCTCGTGGCCTTCATGGGCTCGACCATCGCCATCCTCATCCTCGCCCGGCATTGGCGGAAGGGCGACTGGAAAGCCTCGACCCTTCTCGTTCTCTCCTCGCTCGCCGGCATCCCCGTCGGAATCTATCTGCTGACGCGGCTGCCCGAGGCCCCGCTCAAGATCGCGCTCGGGCTCGTCATCCTCGCCTACGGCCTCTTCGGGATCCTGAGGCCGAGCCTGCGGATCAGGGACGAGAAGCCCGCCCTCCCCTGCCTCGTCGGGTTCGCGGCCGGGATCCTCGGCGGGGCTTACAACACGAACGGCCCCCTCGTCGTGGTCTACGCAAGGCTCCGCGAATGGCCTCCCGAGAGGTTCAGGGTCACGCTCAAGGCCTATTTCCTGCCGACCGGGATCCTCGTCCTCCTCGGATACGGGGCGGCGGGACTGTGGACGCGCCAGGTCCTCGGGCTCTATCTGTGGGCGCTGCCGGCGCTCCTCTTCGGCGTCTGGGCCGGGGGCCGCCTCAACCGGAATCTCGCCGGGGGCGGGTTCGCCCGCTGGGTCGACGCGGCCCTCGTCGCCATGGGAGCCTTCCTCATCGTCCGGACGCTCATCGCCTGATCAAACTCAGGGATTTCTCGTGTCGCTCTATATGGCCGGTGCAAAGCCCACCCGAAAACCCCCGCAGCGGGAGGGGACCGGCAGGGAGCGGATTCTTAGGAGCGACCATCAGACGTGTGGCGGAGCTGCCCGGAGCCGCACTTCTGGGAATTATCTGAAACGAGTCTTTGGCCCTGGCTCTGCCTATTATCCTGTCACCGACGGGACTGGTTCCCGGGGGAGCGACAGCGCGGAGGGCAAGGGTGGTCCCTCTGCCGCCAGGTGGCGTGCGGGGCGGCGAATTCGGCCGGACGCAGAGATTCCACGGAGGTGATCTGCCTAGAGGGCGCAAGCCGGCCGTCCCGCGACTGGCAATTTTCTGCGAATCCCGATATGATCCAAGGGAACACGGAGAAGGGAAGGGCTCCGAATGATGATTCTCGGCCTCGATCTCGGGTCGTCGATTACCAAGGCCGTCCTGCTTGACGGGACGCAGTCCCCCGTCAAGTTCATCGAGCAGGCCAACCGCGGGAACCCGGCCGAGGCCTTCCGGCAGGCCGTCGGACGGATTCTCGAGGGCTGCGGCGGCCTGAGCCTTCAGGTCGGGATCACGGGCGTCGGACGGGAGATCATCGAAGCGCCGCCGGAGATCTCCCTCGCGAACGAGGTCGTCTCCCTGGCCCTCGGCGCGGCCCGCTTTCATCCCGAGGCCCGGTCCGTCGTCGAGATCGGGGCCCAGACCTCCCGCTGGGTCCTCCTCGACCGCTCCGTTATGATGTCCGGGGAGCCCGAGATCCTCGATTTCTCCCTGAACGATGTCTGCGCGGCGGGGTCGGGCGCTTTCCTCGAGCAACAGGCGGCCCGGCTGAAGCTCCCGATCGAGGAGTTCTCGAGGCTCGCCGCCTCCGCCCGGAAGGGCGCGCCCATCGCCGGCCGCTGCTCCGTCTTCGCCAAGACGGACATGATCCACCTCCAGCAGAAAGGCACGCCCCCGGAAGAGATCGCCTACGGACTCTGCCTGGCCCTGGCCCGGAACTTCGTGGCCACGGTCCTCAGGGGCCGCGAGGCCGCGCCGCCGGTCCTCCTGGCCGGAGGCGCCTTCCGAAACGGGGGGCTCGTCCACGCCTTCCGTGAAGTCCTCGGGCTGTGGGAGGACCAAGTGCGGCTCGCCGAGCCTCCTCAGCAGCTCGGCTCGCTCGGAGCGGCGCTCGGCGCCGCGGCCGCGGGAAGGACGATCGAGGCCGCGGGGCCCGAATATCTGACCCGACTCCTCAGGCCCCGAAAATCCGCCCGCAAGGTCCAGCGAGCGCCCCTCGGCGCCCTCGAGATCGTGCCCGCCCGGGAGCCGGCTCCGGGACCCGGCGAGGCCGTTCGGGGCTATCTCGGCGTCGACATCGGGTCCGTGAGCACGAACCTGGTCATCCTCGACGCCGAGGGCCGTGTCCGGGCCGGGATCTACCTGCCGACCAAGGGGCGTCCGATTGAGGTCCTCCGGGAAGGATACCGCCTTCTCCGCGAGAAATGCTCCGGGGGCCTCGAGCTCCTCGGGATCGGCACGACGGGCAGCGGGCGGCATCTGGCAGGCACCCTCCTCCAGGCGGACGTCGTGCACAACGAGATCACGTGCCAGCTCCGCAGCACCGTCAAATATTTCCCCGACGTGGACACGGTCTTCGAGATCGGCGGCCAGGACTCCAAGTTCATCAGCGCCCGCGACGGCAAGATCCTCGATTTCACCATGAACAAGATCTGCGCCGCGGGCACGGGCTCGTTCCTCGAGGAGCAGGCGGAGATCCTCGGCATCCGGATCGAAGACGAGTTCTCCAGCCTGGCGGCGGCCTCCTGCCAGCCGTCCGACCTCGGCAGCCGTTGCACCGTGTTTATGGAGTCCGAGCTCGCCGACTCGCTGGCGCGCGGCGTCTCCGTGTCCGACATCTCGGCGGGCCTGGCCTTCTCCATCGCCCGAAACTACCTGGAGAAGGTTGTCGCCGGAAGGCCGGTCGGGCGGTCCATCGTCCTCCAGGGGGGCGTGGCCTCCAACCCCTCGGTCGTCCGGGCCTTCGCGCTCGAGACCGGCCGCGACATCAGGGTCCATCCTTTCAACAGGATCTCGGGGGCTATCGGGGCGGCGATCATGGCCGCGGAAAAAGTCGCCGCAGCGGGAAAATCCTCCCCCGGCGCGGCTGAGATCGACCGGCGGCTCGGCGAGGAGTATTCGGTCACGAGCTTCACCTGCTCCCACTGTTCCAACCGCTGCCAGGTCAACAGGATCGCGTTCGGGGACAAGGTCCTCTTCTTCGGAGACTTGTGCGAAAGGTACACGGCGCGGCAGGGTCGCGGGCCCGCCGCGGCGCCCGGAGCGGACTCCCTCCCGGACCTCTTCCGGGAACGCGAAGAGCTCATAGAGAGCTTCGTCAGGAACCCGGCGGACGCCGCGGTCCGGGTGGGGCTCCCCAGGGCCACCGCCCTCCAGGAGTTCATGCCATTCTGGGCGGTGTTCTTCAACAGACTCGGAGCCGAGGTCCTCGTCTCGCCCCCGAGCAGCCACGAGATCCTGGAAAAGGGGCTCCGCAGGCTTCCCGCGGAGACCTGCCTGCCGATCAAGATCGGCTTCGGCCACGTCGAGTGGTTCCGGGACAAGGCCGTGGACTGGATCTTCCTCCCGGCCGTGCTCGATCTTCACCGGAACTCTTCGGAATCCCTGCTCCTCTGCCCGTATTCCGAGAACTTCCCGTTCATGGCCCGGGCCGCGACCGATTCGCGGATCCTCGCGCCGTCGGTCTGTTTCAACGGGAACCCCGAGGATTTCCTGAGGTCGGTCGCCGAGCTCCGGCAGGTCCTCCGCCGGACGGAAGCCGAACTCCGCGAGGCCTATGACGCGGCGGCGGCGGCCCAAAGGGAATTCCAGGACGCCCTCCGGAGGCGGGGCCGGGAGGTCCTCGACTCGGCCGCGCGCGGCGGCCGGCCGGCCTGGGCCGTCCTCGGACGCCCCTACACGCTCCACGACCCCTTCCTCAACCTGAACCTAGCCCGGCACCTGGCAAAGCTCGGCGTGCTCGCGCTTCCGCTCGACGTCCTGCCGCTCGACGGGACGAAAGGGGTGGACTGGCCGGGCGCCCCGCCCTGGCGTTACAACCAGCAGGTCATCCAGGCCGCCCTGTGGACGACTGAACAGGCCGGGATTCAGCCCCTCGTGCTCACCAACTTCGGCTGCGGCCTCGATGCCTTCAACCTCAGGCACGTCTCCAAGATCGTCTCGGCCCGTCCGCACCTGGTCCTCGAGTTCGACGAGCACCGGGCCGAGGCCGGCCTCATCACGCGCCTCGAGGCTTTCCAAGACGAAGTCAGGGAATCGCGGACGGAATCCCGCCCGCCGGGGCCGGCGAAACGGCCGGCCTGGATCCCGCCGCAGACTTACGAGAGCTATAAGTCCTGCAGGTTCGTCATCCCCTATTTCGCCGACCACGCCTACGCGTTCTCGGGAGCGTTCAGGGGAGTCGGCGTCGAGGCCGAGGTCCTCCCCCGGCCGGACGCGGCCGCCCTCGCCCTGGGCGAAGAGCACAGCTCGGGCAAGGAATGCCACGCCTACTCCATCATCGCCGGCGATTTCATCAAGTTCGCCCGGTCGAACCGAAGCGGCGGGGAAGTCTTCTATTTCCCGGGGACCGACAACGACTGCGTCCTCGCCCAGTACGACAGGGGGCTGAACTACCTGGCCGAGGATCTGGGGCTCGAGGGAATCGAGGCCCTCGCCCCGACCGGGGACTTTCTCTCCCAGGTACTGGGAATGAAGGGGATCAAACTCCTCTGGCAGGGCCTCGTGGCCATCGATCTCCTCGTCCGCGCGTCGTGCGCGACCCGGCCGTACGAAGTCCGCAAGGGCGTCACCGACGAGGTCCATCTCGCGAACCTCAAGGACATCGAGTCCGGGCTGGCCGCCGGCGGGATCGGCCCGGCGCTCAAGCGGTGCGCCGAACGGCTAAAGGCTGTCGAAAAGCGCCGGGAGCGGCGTCCGGTCATCGGGATCGCCGGCGACGTCTACACCCGCATCAACCCGGTCGCCAACCACGACCTGTTTCTGAAGCTCGAGCAGCTCGGCTGCGAGGTTCGGCCGTCCTCGTTCTTCGTCGACGACGTGGACTTCGACCTGGGCCGGAGCCTCCGGAAAAAGCTCGTGGGACGGAAGTACGGGGCGTCCTCCCTCATGGCCATCCTCTACCTCCGGAAGGAGCTGGAGAAGGTGAAGATCCGCAGGAGCCTCGAGCGGGCCGGCCCGATCGCCAAGGACCCGACGTTCAACGATGTCGTCCGGTTCGCCACGCCCTACGTCGGGCTCGAAAGCAGCAACCTTCTCCTCCTGAACATCGCCAAGATGGTCGAGTTCGCGGAGCAGGGGGCCGACGGGGTCATCAACGCCATGTGCTTCAACTGCATGCTCGGGACCGTATCGGCCGCCATCGCCTCGAAGATCCGGCGCGACTACGACCAGATCCCGATCCCCACGTTCATCTATAGCGGAACCGAGCTCGCCTCCGAGCGGACCCGCCTCGAGGCTTTCGTCCACCAGGTCCGTCAGTACGCAAAGCGCAAGAAGCGCCAGCACTCCTCCGGCGGGCGCGACGTCTAGCTCTTCCCCTTAGCCTTTCCGCGCACGACGTGCCGCCCCGCAGGCCCCGCAGGGCTCCGCGGCGGCCCGGCTAGCGGACGTAGGTCAGGGCGAAGGAGAGCGAGCCGTGGTCGACGCCGACCGTCGGCACCACGGGGTACCGCCGACGATGGTTGCGGACGACCATCCGGCCGATCAGGTGCCCGACGACCGCCCCGACGAGCACGTCCGAGAGCCAGTGCTTGTCCAGCATGACCCGGGACAGCCCGACGCCCGTCGCCACCGTGTAGGCGGCGATCCCCACCCAGGCGTTCTTCGCATACTCCATGGCCACGACCGTGGCCAGACTGAAGGCCGCGGCCGCGTGGTCGGAGGGGAACGAATCGTAGCGCCCGGTCTGCCCCGCTTCGAACTGCTCGAAGAAGTCGCCCGGACCTGACCAGTGGTCGACCCCGCCGGCTACCTCGGGCCGCTGCCGGCCCGTCATCCCCTTGACGAACGTCACAAGGATCGCACTCTGCAGCATGGCGTTCGCGGCCAGGACGGCCGTTTCCACCGCCTGCCCGTCCTTGGCCGCGAGGCCGACACCGAGGAAGAGGGCGGCCGTCCCCCAGGCGCCGTAGGATCCCATCGTGGTGATCACGGGACTCACGCGGCCGACCCAGGCGTTGTTCTCTCGGAAATTCCGGAACCCGGCATAGATCGGCTCGTCGTAGGCGATGAGAAGGCCCGCCGCCCCGGCGAAGACCATAAGAGGCAGGAGGTCGCGGCTCCGGATGCGGGCCGGCGAGCTCCAGATCTGTCCGGCGTCCTTCAGGAAATCGCCGGCCAGGTTCCGGACAGTGTATCTTTCCGCGGCCGCGGGAACAGCCGGTTGCGGGCCGCTTTGATCGGCGCGGGCCGGAGCCGGCTCAGCCGACGCCGCCCGGCCGCCGATCGCGAGGGAGAAGATCCGCGTCGGACCGTCCCCGTTCGTGCCAGAAACCGGGGCCTGGGCGAACAAGATCTGCAAAGGGAGCAGAACCGCCAAGAGAATGGCGGCAATCCGCATCCTGCGCGTCTTCATCGTCGCTCGAACGCCCCTTGCTCCCCGCCCGAATCTTAGCAGAAAACCCGCCGCCTGTGAATTCGCCGCCTCTTGTAGCGGGACGGCGATTGTGCTATCATACGCCCTCGAAAATCCGGCAGGGAACAGTCAATACGAGCGGTTTTCCCCACGCGGAAGAGACAGCGTCACCTGACTATAGACCTCCCATGTGCGAACTCCGAGTGATATAGGCCGAACATGCGTTTCACCGAACTGAATCTCGACCCGAAGCTCCAGCTGAGCATCGCCGAGAGGGGCTACACGGAGCTGACGGACGTCCAGGAACAGACCCTGGTCCGAACGCTCCGGGGCGAGGACGTGGCCGTTCAGTCCCAGACGGGGACGGGCAAGACGGCCGCCTTCCTCATCACCATCTTCGAGCGGATGCTCGAGAGCGGCCCGCACGCGCGGAGAAAGGCCCTGATCATCAGCCCGACGCGCGAGCTCGCCGTCCAGATCGAGGGCGAGGCCAATCTCCTCAACCGCCATCTCGGCTTCTCCGTCGGCTGCTTCTACGGCGGCGTCGGCTACGCGACCCAGCTCGACCTCCTGAAGAACGGCGTCGACGTCATCATCGGCACGCCGGGCCGGCTGATCGACCTCAGCGACAGCGGCCGTATGGGCCTCAAGGAGGTCGGCGTCCTCGTCATCGACGAGGCCGACCGGCTGTTCGACATGGGATTCCTGCCGGACCTCAGGAAGCTCGTCAAGCGGCTTCCCGAGCGCGGGCGCCGGCAGAGCATGCTGTTCAGCGCGACGCTCAGCCGCCTCTCCCGGCTCGTCGCCGCCGAATATCTCAACCACCCGACCGAGATCACGGTCACGCCCGAGCAGCTGACCGTCGACACCATCACCCAGGAGCTCTACCACATCAAGAGCCACATCAAGCTGAACCTCCTCCTCGGACTCCTCAAGTCGAACGAACCCCGCAACGTCCTCATCTTCACCAACACGCGGCACCACACGTTCCGACTGGCCAAGGAGCTCGAGGCCAACGGTTACCGCACGCGTCATCTGAGCGGCGACCTTGACCAGAAAGACCGGCTTCGCATCATCAACGATTTCATGGCCGGCAGGTTCCCCATCCTCGTGGCCACGGACGTCGCCGCCCGGGGCCTCCATATCGACGACCTGGAGATGGTCATCAACTACGACGTCCCCCAGGACTTCGAGAACTACGTCCACAGGATCGGCCGGACGGCCCGGGCCGGCGCCTCCGGCAAGGCCATCACCCTGGCCAGCGAGGGCACGGGCGAACACCTCGAAGCGATCGAGCGGTTCATCGGCATGAAGATCCCCGTCAAGCCGGTGACCGACGACATGTTCGCCCGGGACCTGAGCCTGGAGAAGATGCCGCCGCACGGCTGGGGCCGGGGTCCCCGGCCCGCGAGCGGGCGGGCGGGGCGGAGGTCGAAATCGCGGCCGCGGTGCGGCTCCGGCGGGGGGCGGCGCCACACGGCCGCCCGCGCCTGATGGCCGGTCAGCGCCGCTCGAACGACAGCTCGAAGACGTTCACCACGGGGACATAGCTCGCTTCAAGCCGCTCACGGAAGGGCCGGAGCGAGCGGTCGACGACCTCCGGCGCGCCGTCCTGCCAGGGAATCCGGCTGTGGTCGGCGGCCAGGGCTTTAACCTCGGCGGCCAGGGCCGCGGCCCATCTCTCCCCGCTTTTCTTCTCCCCGGCCGCGGCGCCCGCCCTCAGTTTGGCGAGCTCGTTTTCGAGTATGGGAAGCGCCAGCCGGTTGAGACGCCGCAGCGTGATGTCTCGGTTCACCTCGAGGATCTCTTCCCTGTCGCGGGCGGCTTGCCCGGCGCGCTCCGCCATGACCTCGAGGCCGACGCCGTCGGTCGCCGGCTTCCGGAGCCAGGAATAATAAGCGATCATGTAGATGTAGGAGTACTCTCCGGGTCCCATCCCCTTGTCCAGGAGCGCTTCGGCGCGGTCCCGGAAGAACGTCGAGATCGGCGTCACGACCCCCAGGCCCAGGCGCAGGGCCGTGAGCACGTTCCGGGACGAGCGTCCTTCGGCATCCCTCGTTTTGAGGACTTCTTCGAACGAATCCGCGAGCGTCCGGCGCGCGGGGGCTATGGCCTCGCGGGCGGCCAGGAAGACCTCGATGCGGGCCGCGGGGATGGTCCCATCGGGTTCGGGGCAGTAGTCTTCCGCCCGGCCGTATTTGGCCGTGAGGGTCCCCATGAGCCCTTCGGAATCCCTGAACCCCCGGGTCAGATTGCGGACGAAAAAGAAGCCGGCGATCACCAGGACGACGACGACGACGACGGTGCCGCCGCAGCCGATGCCCAGCCATATGAGCCACTTGCTGGAGGATTTTTGGCGGGACGTGTCCATGGCTTTTCTCCTGCCTCGCGAGGATATGTTCTCTCCCTGCGACTCCGGTTATAGCACATCCTGGGCCTGAGGCCAACACGCCGACCCGGCCTCAGTGCGGCAGCCCGAAGACGAAATACACCAGACAGAGGAGGCCCAGGACGAGGGCCCCCGGCTTGATCTCCTTAAACCGCCCGGTGACGGCCTTGAAGAAGGGCCAAAGGACGAGGCCGGCCGTCAGGCCGTTGGCGACGTTGTAGGTGAAGACCATGACCGTGATCGTGACGAAGGCCGGGACGAGCTCCGTCATGTCCTGGAAATCGATGTTCCGGATGGAGCCGAGCATCAGGACGCCGACGGCGACGAGGGCCGGTCCGTAGGCATAGCGGAGGTGCTGGAGCGGCTCGACGAGCGGGATGAAGAACAGCGACACGCCGAAGAGGGCGGCCGTCGTGACGGCCGCGAGCCCCGTGCGGGCCCCTTCCCGAATGCCCGTGGCCGACTCGATGTAGGCGCCGCTCGTCGAGGTACCGACCAGGGCGCTAAAGACGCAGGTCGCGGCGTCGACCATCATCGGCCGCTCGATCTCCGGGAAGTTGCCCTTCTCGTCGAGCATCTCCCCGGCCGCGCCGACGCCGACGAGCGTCCCGAGCGTGTCCAGGAAGCCCATCAGGAAGAGCGTGAGGAGGATGGGTAGAAAGCTCAGTCGCAGGACGCCGGCGATGTCGAGCTTGAGGGCGATGGCCGACAGGTTGTAGGCCCCGGTGAACGGCAGGGCGGCCACGGCGCGCGGCGCCTCGCCCAACCTCAGGACGTACCCGAGGACGGCCGTGGCGGCGATGCCCATCAGGATCCCTCCCCGGACGCGAAAGTAGAGAAGCGCCGCGATCAAGACGAACCCCGCGACCGCGAGAAGGACCTGCGGGCTGCGGAGGTTGCCGATCTTGACCGGCACGTCCGGGGCCGACAGCACCGAGGCGCCGCCGCGGAGGAGGGCCCCCGGGGCCATGCCCGCGACCGAGCTCGTTACGACCCCGGTCTCGTAGAGGCCGATAAAGGCCAGGAAGAGCCCGATGCCGACGGCGAAGCTGTGCTTGAGGCTGGGCGAGATCGAGTTCGCCAGCCATCCCCGGACCCGAAGAAGCGTGATGACGGCGAACGCCAACCCGCTGACGAAGACGGCCCCGATCCGCAGCTGCCAGCCGATGCCCATGGCGGCCAGCCCGAAGGCGATGAAGGCGTTTTCGCCCATGTACGGGGCGACGGCGATGGGCCGGTTGGCGTAGAGGCCCATGAGGAGCGAGCCGAAGGCCGCGGCCAGGATGGTCGCCACCGTGCTCGGCCCCGGAGGGATGCCGGCAAAGCTCAGGATGGCCGGGTTGACGACGATGATGTAGGCCATCGTGACGAAGGTCGTCGCGCCGCCCAGGACCTCGGTCCGGACGTTCGTCCCCCTCTCTCTCAGCTTGAAGAACCGCGCGACCGGCGAGTCCGCCACGCTTCACCTCCGTTGGCCGCGCCGCAGCTCTCCAGCGCTGGGCCTGAGCGGCAGGCGGCCGTACCGGAAAACAGTCTCAACGTCTCCGCAGACCGGCCCCCGTCGTCAACGGCAGCGGCCGGCTCCGGAAGGACGGCTTCCAAAGATCGGGCCGGAGGGCCTCACATGGGTTGAGCGGGCCTGGGTTTCCGGCTGAACCCGACGATCGCCAGGATCACCGCCACAACGAGGAGGGCGATCAAGACGCCGATGAACGTGTTCTTGCCGGAGACCGTCTTCTCCATCAGGGCCTGGAGGTCGTTCTTGTCCTTAGTCAGGGCCGCCAGCTTTCTGGCCTGTTCCTCCCCCGCGGCCTTGAGCGAGGCCTGCGTCGACTGCAGCTGCGAGATCTCGGCGTCCTTGGCCGTGATCGCGGCCTCCTTGTCGGCCAGGTTCTTCTTGAGCCCGGCGATGGCCCAGTTGAGGCCGCTCACCTTCTTCTTGTAGGATTCCTCGGTGAGTTTGCCGGCGGCGAGAGCCTTGTCGAGCTCGGCCTTCTGGCTTTCGAGGGCCGCGAGCTGGTCCTTCATCGCCCCGGCCTCCTGTTTGAGCTGGGCGTTCTCATTCTGGGCCGCGGCGAGGGACGCTTTGGCGTCCGCCAGACCCTTGGTCAGCGCGTCGTTCGCCTTCTGGAGCTCGGCGATTCGGTTCTGGGCCTGGTCGATCTGAGCCTGCTTCTCGGCGATTTGGGCTACGTGCGTGCTTTTCGACACGCAGCCGCTCGAGACGAGCAGGAAGACAACCGCGAGCCCGAGGACGAGGAAAGCGAGCTTTCTTGACGTCATGATTCCTCCCTTTTCCATTTTTTATAAGCGAGAGATTGAAAACGATCCCCGAGGGACACGCGCATGATCACCTTCATCACCCGCGGCCACGGACGGGAATTCCCCTCTTCCCCATTACAGCAAGAGAATAGTCCGGCCTCGGCCGCCTTGTCAAGGACTCGAAATCCCGGGCTCCGGGCGGACCGGAGCCATTGCGGCGCACTCTCTTTTCCGGCCTCGCCTCTAGCGCCGGCAAGATGCCAAGTCACCGCGGCCCGGCCCGATCGTCCTTTGCCGAAAATTAACCGCGCCTTCATCATTGCTTAACAGCCGAGCGGTACTCTGTAACGTGGACAATAAAGATTTCTCCCGAACGGCCGGCGGCCCCGCGGTCCGCATTGTCGACGGCCGAGGCGCGCGCCGCCTCATGGACGACGGCTGGGCGGCGGCCGATTTTCACGTTCACACCCTCCATTCCTACGACGTCATCCCGACGTGGCACGTTCACCCCCTGACGCTCTATCGCAAGGCGCGGGGAATGGGCCTGACGTTCGTCGCATTGACCGACCACGACACCATGGCCGCCTACGACCAGATCGGGTGGACCCGCGATGGCCTCGTCCCGGCCGTCGAAGTCAAGATCCTGGACCCTCGCAAGGTCGGCCACACCGTCCACATCAACGTCTACACGCTCAACCGCGGCCAGTTCCGCGAGATCCTGAGCATCGCCAGGACGGCCCGGGACATCGAGCTTCTGGCCGCCTATCTCGACGATCAGGGCCTCCCCGCGACGTTCAACCACCCGTTCTGGCACGAGCCAGAAGAGCGCCCCAACCTGCGCGCCGTCCTCGACATCGCCGAGCTCTTCCCCGTCCTCGAATACAACATGGGCCGCATCGGCTGCATCAACGAGCAGGCCCTCAAGCTGGCGCGGGCCAAGGGGAAGGGGCTCGTGGCCGCGACGGACAGCCACGTCGGAGACATCGGCCGCGCCCTCACGCTCGCCCGGGGGTCGACTTTTAAGGAATTCTTCGCTTCGATCAAGGCGGGCCGCGCCTGCATCATTCCCGCCGACCTGACCCTCTCCCGGCTGAAGGAGGAAACGGCGACTCGCATCGCGCGGCTCACAGACAAGTCCGGCTGGATCTTCCCCAAGGAGTCTCTGACCATGGACACGGGCAGCGCCGTTCTGGACGGGATCATCGGGCACCTGGCCCAGGCCCGGGCCGGCCGCCCGCGTCTCGGCGACCGGCTTCTCAAGAACGTCCTGGAGACCCTGTCGAACTCCGGCATCCCGGGCTCGCTCTATGTCCGCTCGCAACGGAACCTGGCCGACGAGATCGGCCGGCTTCTCGAAAGCGCCGGAGCGGCCGCTTATTAGGGGCCCGCTCACGCGGGTTGTCTTCCGCTCCTTCCCTGTCATATAATCGGGCCGCGCGCGGGGATTCACGCGAAGGACGGTCTCTCAGCGCGCCGGATGAGAGCCCGGGTGGCGGAATAGGTATACGCACGACACTTAAAATGTCGAGGCCGCAAGGCCGTGCGGGTTCGAGTCCCGCCCTGGGCATTTCTTTTAAGCCGGCGGCGGGGAATTTCCCCCTTCAGATGAGATCGCGGAGGGTGATGGTGCCCTCCCGCTCGGCCCCGCCCGCCGCGCGCACGCGCAGCCGGACCCGTGTCCCGGGGCGCTCCGATTTGAGCTTCAGGCGGGCCCGGGGCAGCGGGAGTTCGGCGGGCGTCTGCCCGTCGATCGTGAGGATGGTGTCGCCGCTCTTCAGCCCGGCTTTCGCGGCGGGGCCTCCGGGCACGACGTCGATGATCCGGAAGACCCCCTTCTCCAGGTTGAACCACATCCCGGCCCGGTCGTAGAGGTCGGGACGTGAGAAATTCGCGTTCGGTTCGAAGATGAGCCGCTGGCGCCCGTAGTCGAAGACGATGTTGAAGCGCGCCAGGACGCCCGCGCCGACGTTGCCGGCGACATAGGGATCGGTGAACGCCCCCTTTTTCTGAAGCGAGATCTCGGTCACAGGCCCATGGACGCGCACACCGCCGAGCTTGAGGGTCCCGGCCCTGACAACATAGCTCCGCGCCGCGCCGCCGACGCCCCAGCCGGTCACGGCCTCGATTTTGGCCCGGTATTTCTCCTTCAGGCTGTGCTTCTCGGCGAACGGGGCGAGCAGGGTCAGCGAGGAACGGCTCCCCGTGTCGATGTCGAATTTCCCGGGGATGCCGTCGATCTCGCCCTCGATCTGCGGGATCTGCCCGTTGAACTGAAACGGCACGACGGTCCCTCCGCCCGTGTACGAGAACGCGGACGGCAGCGTGAGCGTCAGCCGGCCCTGCTCGTAGTCGAGCGTCACCACAAAGCGCTTGAAAACCTCGTAGCCGATGAGCCCCTGGGCCGCAACGCCCTCCGCCTTGGCCAGGTCCGCGAGGGGGAAGACGGCGAAAACCTGGTCCGAGAGGGTGACACCTCCGATCTCGAGGCTGGGGACCTTCGTCAGCCCGATGTCCTCGGACTTCTCGCCGACGCCGCGGCCCTCCAGGCTTCCGGTTGCCCCGAGCCCGAGAGACTTCGCCACCTCCGGGGTGATGATGTTCGCGCCGCCGGTGTCGCACAGGAACCGGAACGGCCCCTGCCCGTCGAGCCGGACATCGAGGTAGATGTGCCCGTTCGTGAGCATGAACGGAACCGTCGTCGACGTCGCGCCCCCGGCAAAGGCGAAGTCCGGCGGCGCGGCCACCGGCATAACGAACATCGCGTCTTCGACCGGGACGTTGATCTCGACCTTCTCTGCGGTGATGAACTGGTCATAGCGCGCCTCGCCGTTCGTCTTGCGGGTGGCGAACGGGAGCTTCACCCCCGAGACCTCCCGGTAGTCCGAGAGATAGACCGTCTCCGTGCCCATGGCCGCCTTCTCGATGACGCGGTCGAAGAGGAACGTGGCGGCGTCGACCCACACCTGGAAGGGCCGGCCGTCCTTCGGGGTCATCGTGAGCACATCGAACGTCCGGCCGCCTTCCTGCTTTTCCCCCGAATATTCGACCGTGCCCGGCCGGCGCTCGGAATACCAGTAGGCCATCGTGCGGCGATAGGCGTCGTCGGCCGCCCCGAGCCGGGCGTCCCCGCCCTGCTCGGCATGGGCCTGCCCCGAGGTGTCCTGGGTCCAGAGGACCTTCCCGTCGAATCCTTCGGCGCCCTTCATCGGCCCGAGCGCGAACTGCGTCAGCGACCGGCCGACGACGACATCCTCCCATGCCTCCGCGGTTCCGGTCAGGCCGCTTGTCACGATCTTTGCCTTCGTGTAGACGGTGCGAACCGAGTCCCAGGCCGTCCCGCCCGAGGCCTCCTTGGCCTTGGCCAGGATCGCGCGGGCGTCTTTCTGTTCGCCGAATCCCGCCGTCAGCCCGCAGGCGACGGCGGCGACGGTCAGAATCAGGAATAGAGTTTTTTCCCGCTTCATGCGCTACCTCTCTTTCTCAAATACGGCCCGGCCGGCGAGGGAGTTCACGGTCGCCCGCCTTTTTAGGACCCGCCCCATCCCTTGCCCGACCTGGATTGGAGGCTATCGAGTCGCCGTCAGCACGATGGCAATCCCGTCATGGTCGCCGGTCCCCACGCCGGGGTCGTCGAGGAGCGCGTTGTCCAGGCATTGAAAAGCCGTGATCCGGAAGCCGGCCTTCTCGACGAGGGCCCGGGCGAACTGGTCCCTGGCCTGGTCGAAAGAGACGAAATCGTGCTTGGCCCGGCTCGCCGGGTCCATCTTCTCGCGGCTCAGGGCGCCCGTCAGGTAATAGCGCCCTTCCCACAGGCACGGCCCGAAGAAGCGCCCGTGATTGTTGTGGAACTCGAAGGGTTCGTTCGAGATGGCGTGGTGCTTACCGGATGGAATCTGGGGATAAAGGCGGCCGCCGAGCCAGCCGAAGTAGCCGCCCGAGTGCCCGGGTCGGCTTTCATATCCGGCCGCGGCGCAGGCTTTGAGGAAGCGGCGGACGGCGTCCTCGGCCGACTTGGCCAGGGCGTCGACGATGACGATGTTCACCGGTTCGCGCAGGCTCTTGCGCTCGTAATGGGCGCCCAGCCAGCTCGCGTTGGACAGGTCGGGGCCGATCATCCATTTGCCGATCGCCGGGAATCCCTCGACGTAGGCGACGTCGCCGGGCGCGGGCCGGAACGCGGCCGTGTCCACGGTCCTGCGCCCGGCCTCCTGCGGCCCGCCGGCGGCGGCGAGACGCAGGCCGAGCGCCAGGATGGTTGCCGCGCTCGCACCCGCTCCCCGAATGATGGCCCTCATCGTTTCTTATTTTAAGGAATCCGGGCGCAGAATCAACTGCGGCCTTGATCTCCTGGCAGCTTTGGGCCGCCCCATAAGGGCCGATCCAGGCGGGCGAAAAGGCCGCGTTCAGGGCCGCGGCGGCTTCGCCAGGAGCTTGTCGTAGAGCGCGGAGACTTTCTCGAAGGCCGCGGAGACGTAGTCGTCGAGCGCCTTCAGAGCCCCTCCCTTGTCCTTCGCGTAGAGGGCCAAGAAGCCGGCTTCGAAGCCCTTCGCGCTCTCGACGAATCCCTTCTCGGCCGGACGAAGCTCCCGCCGGATCTTCCCGATCATCGGGCCGTAGTCCGCGTCGGCCGCCCGCTGGAGCGCCAGGACCTTCGTCTGAAAGAGCTTGTCGCGCTGCGCCCGGAGCGCAGCGCCGTCGAAGTGCTGCTTCGTGAACGCCTCGTCGTCGAGCGTCCCGGGACCCAGCCCCATCCCCGCGGGCAGGCTCTCCACCCCGTAGTAGATCGGCAGGTACGCGGTCGTATCCGGCTTGCCGAAGGCCAGCCAGGCCATGATCGAGATCGGCTCCGGGAGGGCGGCGTTGAGGGAGGCGACGAAAGAGTTGATCGTCGAGGCCGTGCAGATTGTCCGGAACTTCGTGTTGTTCGGCGTTCCCGTTTTGTAGCCGTCGGTCGCGTCGTATTCCGTCCCCTCGTAGTGGTCCCGGAGGAGCCCCATCAGAAACTCAGGGGTGACCTTTTTCGCCGGCTTGAAGGAAAACGGGTAATCCCGGTCGAGCGTCCAGCCCCGGCCGCTGAGGAGGACGAGGCCCCTCCAGCTCCGCAGGGTGTTGCCGTCCGAGACGGCGTCCCGGGTCGTCGGCTTATCGAAAGCCCTCCGGAAATCGAACGGCCCGTCCTTCGCCGCGTCATACCAGCCGCTCTTGCGGGCGTATTCCACGATATCCGGGCTGCCCATGAAAAAGTCATGGTCGCCGGGGCGGATGAGGCGGATGGTATAGTTGTTGGGGACGACGGTGACCTCGTCGTCCGGGACCCGTTCGGCGAACCAGTGGCGGCCCCGGATGACGTCGATCATCCAGGCCTCGTTTCTATCGGCGACCGAGTAGGTCCGGCCGGACGCCTGATAGCCGAATTTCTCGATGAGCTGCCCCGCGAGCCGCACCGCGTCCCGGGCCGAGGTCGCCTGCTCGGCCACGATCCGCCTCAGCATGTAGCCGATGCCGCCGTCCGTCAGGTCCGGCCGCGTCTCCCGCGACGGGCAGCTGTCCGAGGTCACGACGACGCCGCTCCCGTTGATGAAGCTGTCGGCGAAGTCCTGCTCCGCCGCTTCGATCCAGAGGAAACCCTGGCTCGTCCCGCCCGTTTCGAAGACGCCGCCCTTCTCCAGGCTGACCTCCCGGGGCGCGCCGAAGTCGCGCGGCGGGATCTTGCGGACGTTGACGACAATGTCGCCGTAGTCGTCCTCGTTGTGCGCGACGAGGACGGCGCCGTCGGCGCTGGCCTTCTTCCCGACGAGCACGGTGAAGCAGTTGCGTCCGCGGCGGTCCGCGGCCGAGGCGAGCAGGGCCGCCGCGAGAAAGAGCAGGAGCGAGGCGAATAATGTTTTTTTCATCCATTTCATGGTCGGCCTCCCGAAGAGAGTCGAAGTCCGCTTGACGCGTTCATTCCGATCCGATCCAGCTTCGTCTAATGTACTCCGGGAGGAGGCGAGTTTTCAAGGCCGGAGGGAGGCGGCGGCCGGTTCAGCGTACAACGATCTCGTCGATGAAGACCCAGGAGGGCGAGCCGGCCGAGACGTGCCAGTCCGGCAGGCGCTTCGTGCCCTGGACCCGGAAGCGGACGGCGCGGAGGCCGGCGAACGGGCCCGTCCACGTGAAGGGCCGGATGAACTCCTCGCCCCGGTGGTCGCCCGCGACCGCGATCGTTCCGACGTCCCGGAAGGATACGCCGTCGGAGGAGACGGCGCAGGCGATGGCGTCCGGGTGAAGGATCCAGCTGCCGGCATCGGACAGCGTGGCGAGCGAGATCTCCTGCGCGGTGACGGGCTTGCCGAGGTCGAGCGTCAGGGTGAAATCGACGCCCTCCCAGCCGAGCCAGTGGACGTGGTAATCGCTCCCGCCCCGAACCCCGTTGGTCAGGACCGCGACATCTCCCTTGGAGTACTTCGGCGAGGGCGGCGGATCGGCCGCGACCGGGCGCCGGAAAGCCAGGTCGCCCTCGACCTCGAAGTGGATGGCACGCTTCGCGGCCTCATAGTAATCCCCGGGCGCGAGCCCTCCCTCGCTGAGCGTCTTGACGCCGGCGGCCAGGCAGCCGGCGCAGAAGTCGTCGAGAAGCCGCGACATCTCCGGCTTGAGGATGAACCGTCCCCCCCTTTCGGCGTAGAAGCCGCGCGGCCCGAACAGGTCGTTCATGCCGATCTCGAGCCTCGCGTACATCACGGGCAGGCGGGCCGTCTTCACCCGCCGGAGGACCGCGGCGTCTCCGGACACGGCGGCCTCGGCCTTGTCGAAGAGGGCGTTGTAGGCCGCGACGTCGGGCGCCGAGAGGAAGTCGTCGGCGTGGGCCACGGGCGACTCGTAGATGCCGAGCGCCGCCCCCGACCGCTCGAGGGCGGCCTGGAGCGCGTCGATGTAGCGCCGAATGAACGGCCCCGCGGCGCCGTAGTACCCGTCGAGGAACTCGTTCATCGCGGCGTTGAAGTCGATATCCGGGTTCCAGAGAAGGCGCGACAGGAGGTAGGACTTGAGCTCGCTGAACTCGTGGCCCGCGCCCGTGTTGGCCTGCTGGAAGTGCTGGCGGACGCCCCGGCGGACGAAGAACCGGATGTTGGGCTGGAGGACGTGGAGGTTGGGGAAGGGCGAGACGTAGTGCGCGAAATCGACCACGTAGTCCCAGAGGTAGAGGTTGTTCGAGATCCGGCTCCAGTCCAGGATATCCCGGATGAACGAGCGGCTCGACGTGTCGTCGTCGATGGGCTTGCTCCGGTTGAGCTCGATCGTGCAGAGCATGACCTGGACGTTCGGGGCCGGCTGGGTCAGGCGCGGCGCCGCGCGCGAAAAGCGGTAGGCCAGCGTCGAGATCGTCTTGTCCGGGAAGAGGGCGGCGACGCGGTTGACGAAACGGATGACCGGCCCCGAGGGCGAGCCTTCCTCCTCGACGGCCTTGGCGCAATCGGGGCACTGACAGTACGTGTCGTTGTCGTTCTGGCTTACCGACCAGATCGGCTTGTCCGGCTGGGCGGCCATCTCCTCCCGCAGCTTCGAGACGGCGATGTCGAGGACCTCGGGGCGGGACAGGCAGGGCTGGTCGATGACGCGGTGGCCGCTGGCGAGGGCGAAATACTCGGCATGCGGGGCGAAATAGGTCTGCCAGGGCACGAGCGTCCCGAGGGTATGGACGTAATAGCCCTTCCCGTAAAACTCGTCCGGGATCTGGATCCGCATCCAGTCTCGGTAGTCGGGGTCGAGGGCGAAGTCGCCGTAGACGATCCGGATGGCGTTCGCCGGGTTGTCGATCTCGAAGGTGCAGCCGAGGGCGAGGTCGGCCCGGCGCGGGAAGACCTCGACCGTCGGGCTGTACGTGCGGCAGCCGTAGAATTTTTCGAGAAGATGGACGACGCCGTAGATCGCGCCCCGGCCGCCGCCGCTCGCGATGTAGAGGTTCCGGTGGGATGTGCCGATGAGGAAGCCGTCGCGGCGGAGCGAAGGAACTTGGGGCGCGATCTCGGGCGGCAGGCTCCGGGCCGGGAAGCCGACGGCCGCGACGTTCTCGCGGCCGGGCTCGGCCGCCGTCCGGACGGGCAGCGTGATCCCGCTCATCTTCCGGATCGACGACTGCAGGATTACGGCCGCCCGCTGCTCGGCCTCGCCCGCGCCCTCCGGGATCTCGATCGTCGCCGCCGGCCGGCCCCGGTCCACGAAGACGAAGGCCCGAGTGCACTCGCTGGACGGGGCCGCGGCCGGGCCCGCGGCCGGCGGCGCGGCCGTCGTCGCGCACCCCGCCCCCCACGCGATCAACAGGATCAGAATGGGGTCGGACCATGTCAACTGGCTCTTTTTAAATAATTTAGCCATCATAAAAGGCCCCTTTTCAGGCTTAACTCCATGATTTCGGCCCTCAAAAGCGGGACTTAAGGCCCGGCGAAGCATCAACAAATCCTCGATGAACAAACGAAAACGACACAACCGGCGCGCCTCGGCTGTCGCGTCCGCCCGATTATACAACAACGGACATTTTTCAGGGATCGGTTCGGGGCCCTATTCGACTTTTTCATGGCCAGAGCACTTCCCCAGCCCTCCGAAGCCCGACGCGGAGCGCGCGGCAGACTTCTCTTATTCTACAGAGCCCCTTCTGAAAAAGAAATTCACCTTCCTGAGGACGACAAAGACCGACAACGCCAGCCGGCCGTCGACAGGCCGTAGAAAAGAACGGGGTGCCTGTGCTTCTCGATCGTCACGGGCCGATCAGTACCTCCAGCTCTTGAGGTCAGCGCCTGCCGGCGCCGTCAGCTCCATCCGCTTCACGGCCCGCGGGATGAACATCTGGTGGTAGCGCAGGCGCGAGGCGTAGTTCGGCCGGGTGTGGTCGCCGTTCCAGCAATGCTCGGCCCGGTCGCCGTAGTCCACCTCGCCGTCGTAATGCGGGTTCTTCGTGTCCTTGAGGAAGGCCTCCATCAGGTAGACCGCATCGTTGAGGAAATAATTGTCCATCTCGCCGACGTAGATGTGGATCTTACCCCGCAGCTTCGGCCCCAGCGTCTTCCACTCGGTCTCGAGCTTGTACCGGAGGTCGTAGCGCTTCCACGCTTCGGCGACCTGGTGGTCGATCTCGCCGGTGTCCTTGTCCCAGATCGGCGCGGGGTAGCCGTCCGCCCCGACGGGCCCGAAGACCGCCTGCCAGATATCCCACTGTCCGCCCGAGCGCCCGTGCGTCCCCAGCGCGAGCTCCAGGTGGTTCGCCTCCTCGAGCGTCGTGCTCACCTGGCCGAGATAATTGCGCGTGCCCGGCCGCGGCGTTCGCTTCCACTGGCTGTCGAGGAAGTACGCGTTGCGGTCCTCGTAGACGTTCACGATCGTGTAGGCCCGGAAATCGATTGGGTCGGGGCAGGCCGCGAAGCAGCCGTTGAAATCGTCGGGATAGAAGACCTGCGCCGCCAGCGCCTCCCAGCCGCCCGTCGAGCCCCCGTAGAGGAACCGCGCCCATCCCTGGCCGATGCCCCGGTACTTCTTCTCGATGTAAGGGATGAGCTCGTGGACGATGGCGTCGCCGTAGGGGCCGAGGTTGGCCGAGTTCACGGCGTAGGAATCGTCGTAGTAGGGGTTGGCGTGCTGGATCTCGATGACGATGACACGGGGAAATCCCGGCCCCGTCCATTCCTTATAGAAATCGTACGCGTACTGCTCCTGGATGCGGTTGTAGCCCGGGATGTGGAAACGCTCGCTCCAGTCGGGCTTGAGGTTCGGGTCGGGCGGCGTCTCCCGGAAGCCCGAGACCGTGTCGGGGAAATGCCCGTGGAAGACCATCAGCGGATAGCGGGCCTCCGGGTGCGCGTCGAAGCCCTCTGGGAGAAGCACGCACGCGCCGATCTCCATGGGCTGGCCCCAGAACTTCGTCAGGAGCTCGCTGCGGATTCTCTCGTGGCGGACGTACTTCGTGTCCTTCGGCGGCGCGATGGGCGGGATCTCCCGGTCGAGCGCGATCCGGACCGTTTCGTCCCTGGCCGGGTCGAGGAACATCCGGCGCGGCGCGCTGAGGAGATTCCCCGGAGCCAGGTCCCAGTGCTGGCCCTCGCCGCGGTCCATCGGGAGCTTCACGACATGGCCGTCCGACCGGTGGAATGTTTCGTAGCGATGGAGGAGCGCCTGAACATAATAATCGCCCCGCGGAAGCGCGGCCAGGCTCCGCAGCGGATAGCCGAAGGCCGTCGCGTCGACCACGGCCTCGACGCCCGGCGCCAGCCCGTCGACGTCGACGCCGAAGACAACCTGCGTGTTCGGCCCCTCGGAGATCTGGAAGCGCGGCTCGGCGCTCCCGTCGCTCGAGATGAGGAGCAGCAGCCGGCCGTCGAGGGGCGTCTTCGACCGCTCGGCCGGAAAGCTGACCGCGAACCGCAGGCCGGCCGACGCGGCCTGCGGCGGGCCCGCCGCAGCCCCGGCTGCAGGAGGCGCTACGGCCAGGAGCGCTCCGGCCAGAGCCACGGCGGCCGCGAACGCGCCGGACAGCGCGGCAAGCTCTGCCGGAAAAATCCGTCGCCTTGTCCCTTGATGCGAGCTTTTCTGTGAGCGAATCATCGCCTGCCCTCCTTCCTCGATCTTGTGCGGTCGTGAAATCCCCTTCATTATGTTTTTCCGGCGGCCCGAAGTCAAAGGTCTCTTGCAATCCCGCCGCGAAAAGCGAAGAATAATATCCGGAATTCGGGAAAACCGGGGGAGCCGATGAAGCGCACCGCACGAAGATTCATTATGCCGGTTGCGGCCCTCGCCGTGGCCGTCGCCGTCCTCTTTGTCCTCCGGCCCGCCGCCGGGCCCGGAGCGCCTCAAAGCCCCGCCGCGCAGACGCCCCCGCAACCGGCCTCGCCGACCGACGACGCCGCGACTCTAAACGCCTACACCCGGAGCATCGATAAGAACCTGTCCGCCGAGAGGATGGTCGCCTATCTCAAGCACTTCACGGCCGAGCCCCACATCGCCGCCTCTCCCCGCAACAACGCCCTGGCCCAGTACGTCCTCGACGAGTGGAAATCCTACGGCCTCGAGGACGTCCACAAGACCCAATACGACGTCCTCCTCTCCTTCCCCGAGAGCATCCGGGTCGAGATCGTCTCGCCCAAAAAGGTCGCCTTGGCCCTCAAAGAGGACGCCATCCCCGAGGACCCGAGCACGCTCCGCCTCGACGTCGGACTCCCCTACAACGCCTACTCCGCCTCCGGGGAGATCACGGCACCCGTCGTCTACGCCAACAGCGGCAACCCCCAGGACTACGATCTTCTTGAAAAGCGAGGCCTCGACCTCAAGGGCAAGATCGCCCTGGTCCGCTACTCCGAGCCCTACTCTTACCGCGGCTTCAAGGCCCTGACCGCCCAGAAGCGGGGCCTGGCCGCGCTCCTCATCTACTCCGACCCCAAAGAGGACGGCTGCGCCCGCGGCCCTGTCGACCCCCTCGGCCCGTGGGGCCCGATCAGCCACATCCAGCGCGGCGGGATCCCCTTCGACTTTATCTATCCCGGCGACCCGCTGACCCCCGGCTGGGCCTCCGTCCCCGGCGCGAAACGGCTCGCCCCCGAAGAGAGCCTGACGCTCCCCAAGATCATCAGCGTCCCCATCTCGGCCCGGGACGCCCTGCCCATCCTCGAGATGATGGGCGGCGACGAGGCCCCGAAGGACTGGGTCGGGGCGCTGCCGCTCACCTACCGCCTCGGCGGGGCGAGCCCGCTCGTCCACATGGACGTCCGGATGGACAACTCCACGCGGACGATCACGAACGTCATTGGCCGCATCCGGGGCGCCGGGGAGCCCGACGAGCTCGTCCTCCTCGGGAACCACCGCGACGCGTGGGTCTTCGGCGGCTTCGACCCCTCGAGCGGCACTTCATGCCTGATGGACCTGGCGCGGGCGTTCGGCGAGGCCAAGAGGGCCGGCTTCCGGCCGCGCCGCACGATCGTCTTCGCGAACTGGGACGCCGAGGAGTTCACGCTCACCGGCTCGACCGAGTGGGGCGAGGAAAACGAGAGTTTGTTGGCCAGAAACCTTATCGCCTACCTCAACGTCGACAGCTCCGCCGCCGGGCAGGACTTCAGCGTCGCCGCCGTACCCTGCCTCTCCCGGGTCATCCTCGCCGCCCTCCGCGACGTGCCCGACCCGGCGACAGGGAAGATGGTGTATGAGCGCTGGAAGGCCGGCCCGAAGGAGCGCGGCACGATTGCGACGGCGGGCGGCAGCGGCGAGATCAACGCCATCGGCAGCGGCTCGGACCACACGGTCTTCCTCAACCACGTCTGCGCCCCGGCCCTGGACATGAGCTTCGAGGGCGACTATGGCGTTTATCACTCGATGTACGACGATTTCTTCTGGATGTCGCACTTCGGCGACCCGGGAATGCGCTACACCAAGGCGCTGGCGATGATCTGGGCCCGGATCGCGCTCGGTCTGGCCTCGGACCCGCTCATCCCGCTCGACTACGAAAACTACGCCGCCGCGCTCAAAACGTATCTCGACGACTGGGCCGCGCATTTCGACCCGTTGAAGAGGAAATCGGCCAGGCTTTACGGGCTCATCGAGGAGATGCGGCACGCGGCGGCCGCCGTCGGACCGGTCCTTTTCGGAGAGCCGGAGGCCGAGATGAAGGGAGGCGTCCCGTTCAAGCACGGGGTCGCGATCAAGCTCGGAGTCGCGGCGGTGCGAAACCCGGCCGCGGGCGCGATCGCGCCGGACAAGCGGTTCGAGGCCGACCGGCTCCTCATCAATGTCGAGCGCTGCTTCTCGTATGAAAAGGGCATCCCGAACCGCGACTGGTTCAAGCACCTCGTCTTCGGGACGCGCTCGACATATGCGGCGTTGCTTCTGCCCGAGCTCACGGAGGCGGCCGAGGCGGGAAACGCGGCCGGCGTCGACGCCGCCCTCGGGCACCTCGAAAACGCGGTGGCGAAGGCCGTCGCGAAGCTCAAGAGTATCGCCGCGGTCCTGGGCGTGCCGGAGACTTAGCCCAGAGCGCCGCCGCTTCAGCGCACGCTGAAATCCGTTCTTGGGCTCAAAGCTCGACGCGGGGGACCCGGTCCTTCCACTCGCGCGTCCTTTTCGGCTTGTCATTCTCGAAAAGCGTACAGGAGATGTCGAGGACGAACTCGTCTTTCGTTCCTTGGAGCGAGCCCTCGGAGCTGACCTCGACTTTGCGGTCCCCCGCCTTCTCGGCATACGAACCCGAGACCTGGAGCGAGGCCGAGGCCGGATCGTCGGCCTTGACGCGGCAGCGGATCTTCCCTCCCCAGGGCAGGTTCACGGCCGTCGTGTGGATGCCGTGCTCGAGGTCGTGCGACACCCGCAGCCACGGCTCCTCCCCCTCCTTCGATTCCGGCGCAGCCTCCTTGTTCTCTTGAGCGGCGGGCTCCGGCGGCAGCGCGGGCAGGTTCCCCGACAGGTAGGCGAGCTTGGGAAGCACGGGCAGATCGATGTGGGAGGGACGGTCGCCTCCCGTGTAGAGGAGCGTGGTCATTGCGTACGGCGAGGGCCACAGGACCGGGAAATCGGCGTTGGTCACGACGACGCGGATGCGGTGGCCGGGATCGAACCGGTAGCCCACGCACATGAGCTCCACTTCGAGCTCGTAAACCTCGCCCGGGACGAGCGGCTCGGGATGGGTGTGCGAGCGGCGGTGCGTCCCGTTGATAAAGCCACGGTGGATGAGGTATGAGGTCCCGTCGGGCGCGACGTCGCACAGCCGGACGATCCAGCTCGCCACAGGGGCCGTGGCCGATACGAAGAGTCGAGCCTTCGGGAACCCGAGAATCTCGACGGGCTCGCGGAGCGGAGACGTGCCGAACGTCAGGCCCCAGACGTCCTCCGCCCGGTGGTCGAGGCCGTAGTAGCCCTCCCAGGTCGTCGGGCCGAAGGAGGAGGCATTCCCGCCCGTCCCCGGATAATAGCGGAGCTTGAGGGCCGAAGCCGGACCGGCCTCTCCTGCAAGGCGGCCACCCTGCCCCGGCGACGGGTCCATGGCCAGGGCCCTATCCCGGGGGATCTCCGGGTCTGGCCGCAAGAAGAGGCGGAAGCCGGGCTTGAAAGCCGTCTCCGGCCAGGCGTCGACGTAGCGCCACTCTCCGGGAACGTCACCCGTGTAGCGGAAGGTCTGCCGCCGCCAGCGCGGCATGTAGAACGACAGCCTCGGCTCCTTGAGGATGCCCGTATCCTCGCCCTTGAGCCACTGGTCGAACCAGCGCGTCATCAGGGCGTTTTCGATGTCGATCTTCGGGCCGGGCTCGGTGAGGCTGTGGTGCCAGGGCCCCAGCAGGCCCATGGTCACGGCGTTCGTCGCATGCTTCATGATGCGGGGGACGAAATTCTGGTAGACGTCGAGCGTTCCCCCAGCGAGATAGGTCGGCACGGTCAGCCGGCCGTAGCCGGGCGCGAGCGAGCCGCGCCGGTAGTACGGCCCGTCGACCTGGTGATGGAGGAATCCCTGGATCCAGGGCGGCGTCTCCCAGCGGTCGAGCGAGGCCTTGCTGTCGAGCTCGAGGCCCGGCCCGCCCGGCATGGCGTTGCTCGTGACCATGGCCAGGGACCAGGAGTTGTCCACCATGAGCATCGATCCGCCCGGATGGTGGATGTCGTCGGTGTAACGGTCGTCCGTGCCGCACTCGGCAAAGATGGCCTTGAGGGCGGGCGGCCTGATGGCGGCCGCGGTCCAGAGGCTGTTGAACGCGCCGTAGGAGCCCCCGTGCATGCCGACGTTTCCGTTCGACCAGGGCTGGCGGGCGAGCCAATCGATGACGTGGACGATGTCATCGTACTCCGCCTCGGAATACTCGGTCGTGGCGATCCCTTCCGAGCCCCCGGTGCCGCGGACGTCGACGAAGAGCGAGGCGTAGCCGTGGCGGGCATGGTAGGAATCCCGCTCCGGGCCGTAGCGGTAGGGCATGGTCTCGAGCAGGCCGGGGATCTTGCGGGCACCGGAGAGGCCGGCGGGGAGATAGAGGAAGGCGTTGAGGCGAACGCTGTCTGGCATGCGGAGGTAGAGGTTCTCAAGGTGAACACCCGGCGCGGAGGCCGGAAGCGACGTCCATGGCCCGGGGGCGACGCGGACCGAGCCCGCATCCGCGGCCCAGAGGCGCGAGGGCGCGCTCCGGGGCGCGACGGGGGCCGGGCGCAGGCGCGCGCCCGCGAGCCGGGGGTCGATGAGGCTGGCCCCCACGATCATGCCTGCGGATTCGAGAAAGCGGCGGCGGGATAACATGGCATCATCTCCAAGCCACGATTCGGCGGCCGAGCCGGACGGACGAGGCCGTTATGGGGCCAAGATTACCGGAAGGGGCGCGGCGCTGTCAATTTCCTCATTTTCGGGCCCGAAAATGCGTACTTAGCGCTTGCCCTTCGCCCCTAAGTCTCTGTTTTTGGCCTTGAAAACGCAGGGTTAAGGCCAAATTCCTCGCGTTTGTCATAGATATCCTCTCTCCTATCAATACCTTAATATGGTCCGTCCCCAATTCGTCTGGAATCCGCGCGCGGGATCGTGCTATCATTCCGGCCAAGGGACAATGAGAAGGACACGGGCATTCAACGTCGTCGCGTTCGCCGGCGCACTCGCCGGCCTGCTCGCCGCGCTCAGCGTCATCAGCCCTATCATGTTGCTCCCCGTTTCCGCGCGCGCCGATTCCCGCGTCCTGGGAACGCTCGCCGTCCAGCCGGCGCCGGAGTGGGGCCAGAAGGCGACAGCGCTCACGATCAGCCGGGAATTGTGGTTCGGGACGGGCGTCATGGCCCTCGTCACCGAGGGCTGGCGTTACGTCTTCGACCGCAACCGCGGCCGCATCCTCGTCATCAACACCCGGGACGGCTACGTAGTTGACGTCTCGATGACGGCCGACGTCCCGGACATCGTCGTCCCCGGTTATCTGGCGACGCTCGGCGGCTTCCAGATCCACGGGACGGTCGCGCCGTCGCTTCAGACGAAAACCGTCCTCTCGCGCGAATGCCGGGGCTACGCCGTTTCTGAGTGGATCCTCAACGGCACACGGCACTTCTTCGACCGGGACCGGACGATCTACACCTCGGCCGGCGTCCCCTTCGATTGGACCCTGAACCGGGACCTCTGCCTCTGGATGGCGTCCTTCTTCAACCCGCAGATGGCCTACTTCGGCGGGATACGATCCATCGAGGGCTTCCCGATGTCCGAAACGGACGTCTTCACGCGGCTCGGGCGGCAGGTCCGTTACGGGACCGAGGTCACGGAGATCGCTGAGGCGGCCCCGCCCGAGGGGATCTACTCGGCGCCGCCGGGATTCGAGCGGCGCGAGAAGCTCGGCGAGCGCGACCTCACCGCCATGCGCCAGCTTCTCTATCTGATCTACTATTTCTAGTCCGCGGCGGCCTCCCTCTCGGCCTCCCTTTCGCCCTCCCCGTCGCTCTCCCCGTCGTCCCCCCTTTCCGCCTCCCCTTCGAGCACCCCTCGGAGAAGCGGCGGAAGGCGCACCGGCCTAAGCCGAGGGGCCCGGTGGGCGTCCCGGCTTCGTCCCCAGATAGACCGCGGCGATCCCGTTCGTCAGCCTCCGGAAACTCACGTCCTCGAAACCCACCAGGCGGATGAGGGCAGCCGTCTCGGCAGGGGCGGGAAAGACGCGGATCGATTCCGCCAGGTAACGGAAAGAAGTCCCGTTGCCGCAGATGAGGCGCCCGGCGAACGGCATCCAATAAAAGGAATAGGCGTGATAGAGGAGGCGGAAAAGCGCGTGGGCGGGAAGCGAGAACTCGAGGACCATCAGCCGTCCGCCCGGCCTGAGGACGCGCAGGAATTCGCCGAGGCCCTTCGCGGGGCGGGTCAGGTTGCGGAGGCCGAAGCCGATGGTCACGGCGTCGAAGGAGCCGCCGAGGAAGCCCAGCTCCTCGACGTCGCCTTCGACGAAGGAGACGAGGCGCCGCTCGAGTGCAGTCCGGAGCTTCGCCCCGCCAGCCGCCATCATCGGGCGGTTGAAATCGCAGACAATCACGCGGCCGCCGGGGGCCACGCGCCGGGCGGCGAGCCGCGCCAGCGCCGCCGTGCCGCCGCAGGCGTCGAGAACGCGGTCTCCGGGCTCAAGGCCGAGGAGGCGGACGGCCTTCCTCCGCCAGAGGGCGTCCAGGCCGAAGCTCAGGAGGGTATCGGCCAGGTCGTAAGTCGCGGCGATCGCGCCGAACTCGTCCCGCACGAGGCGCCGCTTCTCGCTCGAAGTCACCTCCCTGTAGCCGAAAGAGACCTTGTCCGTTGTCATCCGCCGGGCCCGATCGACGACCGACCGGCCGGGCAACACATGCGCGGCCGGATGCGACTATCCTACAGCAAAACACGTCATCGGACAAAGCGGCGCCGCCGAAGTGGGGTCGATTTTCGGGCCGCGAGTTCCGCGAGTTCAATAATGAAGTGCAACACTCGGGGCAGCTCAATGGGGAGGCGCTATCCTAAGTGCCAATCGGAGAATATTATAGACACCTAAGCGTGCGGCACAGGAACGTTTGACCCTTAAGTCTCTGTTTTTGGCCTTGAAAATGCAAGGTTAAGGCTGAATTTCGGCCAATAATCCTAGATATTTTATTTTATATCAATATGTTAGTATGGTCCGACCCCGAATCGTCCCGAATCGTCCGGGACTATTGATTCCCGTTGGCCAGCGCGCCGTCGAACAGCCGGACGATGCGCTGGGAGGAGGCGGCGATGTGGTCGTTGTGTGTGACCATGACGATCGTCCGTCCGGCCTTCCAGAGGGCGACCAGGATGGCCATGATCTCCTCGCCGCTCTTCGAATCGAGGTTGCCCGTCGGCTCGTCGGCGAGCAGGATGAGCGGGTCGTTGGCCAGCGCCCGCGCCAGCGCGATCCGTTGCTGCTGCCCGCCCGAAAGCTCCGACGGCCGGTGGTCCCGCCAGTCGTAGAGCCCGACAGCGTTGAGGAGCTCGGTCACCCGCTCCCGGCGCCGGCGGTTGCTCTTGCCGTCGAAGAGCATCGGCAGCTCGACGTTCTCCCAGGCCGTGGCGTACGGCAGGAGGTTGAAGTTCTGGAAGACAAAGCCGATCTTGCGGTTGCGCACGGCGGCGAGCTGATCGAACGTCAGCCCGGCCACGTTGTCGCTGTCGAGGACGTAATCCCCCGACGTCGGCGTGTCGAGGCAGCCGATGATGTTCATGAGCGTGGATTTCCCCGACCCCGAGGGGCCCATGATGGAGATGAACTCGCCTCGCTCGACGCTCAGGGTGATGCCCCGCAGCGCCTCCAGGGCCTGGCTCCCCGTCCGGTAAACCTTGGTGATGCCCTTGAGTTCGATCATGATGGCCCTCGATTCACGCTCGTTGATCTGTCTATCTCCATTCCATTTCCATTCCTGTCAATTCATGATTCGATTCATCATTCTTTTTACTCATACCGCAGCGACTCGATCGGGTTCGACCGCGACGCCCGGAGCGCCGGAAAGATGCCGGAGAGGAAGACGAGGACGCTGACCACGGCCATATAGATGACAAAAATATCCAGCGAGAAGACCGGCCGGAGCAGGTAGGCCTGGACGCCGAACGTGCTGTAGTCGATGGGGATGAGCCGGACAAGATTGACGACATTGAAAGCCGTGACGAAGCCCCAGAAGGTCCCCTTGGCGAAAATGAACACCGTCTCCAGAAGGAACTGCTGGACGATGACCGAGCGCCTGGCCCCGATGGCCAGCTTGATGCCGATTTCCTTGGTCCGCTCCTTGGCCGTGGCGTACATCAGGTTCGTGACGCCGACCGCGCCGATGAGCAGGGTCAGGGCTCCGACCAGTCCCAGGAAGATCTCGATGCCCCTGAAGATGGCCTCGCCTTCCTGGTTGTTCTCTATGGTATTCCAGAAGCTCAGGGCGTAGCGGTCGGTGGCATCGAAGCGGTACTTGCGGCCGAGGAGCGTCCGCACCCGGTCCTCGATGAGCGTGGAGTCGTCTTTGTCCTTCGGCTGGATGTGGATCTGGTCCAGACGGCGGTCGTTGTCGATCTGCATGTAGGCATGGAAGGGGATATAGACCTGGTCGGCGTCGGGGCCGTTGTACATCGAGTTCTGGAGCTTCTGCTTCAGGACCCCGATGACCCGGAAGGGGATGCGGTTGACGACGATCTCCCGGCCGACGGCGTCTCCGTCGCCGAACAGGTCCTTGGCTACCTGCCAGCCGATGAAGGCCACCTTGCGCCCCTCCCGGCAGTCGTCGGCGTCGAGGAACCGTCCGCCCATCTGGGGGACTTGGGTCCGCATCATGGCGAATTGCTCGGTCGTCCCATGGACGGCCCGGTTGATCTCCTTGCCGTTGGCCGAGACCTGGAGGTAGAGGGTCTCCTCCGGGGCGATCCGCCGGATCTCCGGTATGCGCTCCTTCAAGTAATCGACATCCTCGGGATAGAGGGAGATGCGTCGTCCCTTGGGCAGGCCCTCGAACTCGACGGAGGTCTGCCCGCCGTAGACCATGATCAGCGTTTCGCCCAGGCCGCTGAAGGCGGTCTTGAACTGCGTGGTCAGGCCCCGGCCGAAGGACATCAGGAGCAGGATGGAGAGCGTCCCCCAGAACAGGGCGAAGGTGATGAGCGAGGTCTTCTTGCGGCGCTTGCGATACTCGCTCCAGAAAAACCGGGGCAGGGTGGCGTTCATCTCACTTCCTCAGGGCCTCGATGGGATCGGTCGAAGCGGCCGTGCGGGCCGGGATGAGCCCGGAAATGACGCCGATCACGAGCAGGATCAGGACGGTGGCCACGATGACCGCCGGGTCTAGGACCGGCGTGCCCATGAAGTCCATGAAGTCGCTCTTGGGCAGCGCCTGGGCGGCCTGCACCGCCGCCACCGACAGCCCGAAGCCGATGAGTCCGCCCATGAGCATGATCATCAGCGATTCGCCGAAGAACTGCAGGAGGATGGTCCGGCGCCGGGCCCCGACGGCCAGCTTGACGCCGATCTCGCGCGTCCTTTCGTCCACGACCACCCGCATGATCGAGGCCACGCCGACCCCTCCGACCAGGAGAGTGAATGAGCCGATGACGCCCAGAAAAACGGTGAAGGCCAGCAGGAAGATCTTGATCTGCCTCTCGAACTCCATGGTGTCCCAGACGCCCAGGGCGTCGGGGTCGGCCGGATCGAAGCCCTGGACTTCGGCCAGGTGCTTCCTGACGGCGTCCATGGCCTGCTTGCTCCGGTCGAGGTCGGCCGGCTTGAAGATGATGTTGGAAACGTATTTTGTTCCGTAGAGCGAGGCGTATGTCGTCCAGGGAATGAACAGGCAACGCTCGTCCCGCTGGCCGTTGTAGTTGGAGTTCTGGTTCTTCTTGCGCATCACGCCCACGATCAGAAAGGGGACGTTGTCGACCGTGACCGTCCGGCCCACGGAATCCTCGTCCCCGAACAGGTCCTCGGCCAGGACGTTGCCGATCATGCCGACCCGTTTCCTGGCGGCCATGTCCTCGGCATCGATGAACCGTCCCCTGTCCGCGATCGTGTTGCGCATCCGTTCGAACTGGGGATTGACGCCCCTGACGGTGTTGTTGAACTGCTTGCGGCCGTAGCTGATCATCTTCCGGCCCACGAACTCGGGGCTTATCAGCTCGACCCCCGGGACCTTGGCCGGGATGTCCTCGACCGTCTCCGGGGTTATCCTGACCGGCCGGCCCTTGGTCAGGCCGCGCCACGGCAGGGTGGTCCGCGACGGGAAGATCAGGACGATGCCTTCGCCCATGCCGTGGAATTCCTTCATCTGGGCCTTGGAGACAGAATCGCCGAAGGTCAGGAGCAAGATGACCGAGAATGTGCCCCAGACGACGCCGGACAGGGTCAGAATGGTCCGCAGCGGCTGGCGGATGAGGTCGCGGAAGAGGCTGCGGAAGAAGGTGCCGATCATCGGATGACCTGACGGTCTCTTATTTGATTTCCCGGGGCGGGCGTTCCACGACCTTGTCGCCTTCCTTGAGGCCGGAGAGAATCTCGATGTTCAGGCCGTCGGAGAGCCCGGTCTGGACCTCGACTTTTTTCGTCTTGATGTCCGGGCCGTGAACGTCGTTCGGGTTCTCCGGGACTTCCACGTAGCGCTTGCCGTTCTCGAAGAGGACGAGGCGTTCGGGGAGCATGAGGACGTGCTCGCGGTCGCGGATCCGGATGCTGGCCGTGGCTGAGAAGCCGGCCCGCAGGACCAGGCCGTCGCTCTTGTCGATCGAGATCTCGATGTCGAAGAGCGTCGCGTTGCCCTCCTGCCTAGCCTTCGGATAGATGCGCTCGACCCGGCCCTTGATCCTAGCGTCGGGGAGGGCGCCGATGGTGACCTCGGCGGGCATCCGGGAGGAGATCTTGCCGACATCGATTTCGTCCACGGTGCCCTTGAAGAGCAGGCTCCCCATGTCGGCCAGGGAGCAGAGCTCGGTCCCAGGCTGGTACTGAGTCAGGGGGACGACGGGATCGCCCTGGAAAACGCTCTGCGTCAGGATGACGCCGGTGATCGGCGATTTGACCAGGGAATTGATCTCGCGGTTCGACATGCTGATCCGGCCCTTTTCGAGGAGCTCGAGCCTTTCCTGGGCGATCTTGTAGCGCAGGTTCGCTTCCTGGTAAGAGCCGTTCGTAGCGTCCATGTCGGCTTTGGAGATCAGGGCCTGTTTGAACAGCTGCATCTGACGGTCCCAGTCGGACTTGAG
The DNA here is from genome assembly GCA_964551995.1 of uncultured Eubacteriales bacterium. Classification (GTDB taxonomy): domain Bacteria; phylum Acidobacteriota; class Aminicenantia; order Aminicenantales; family Saccharicenantaceae; genus DATKJS01. The sequence continues at coordinate 7,766 of CAZKFD010000029.1, read as the reverse complement.
CTTGTTCATGGTCACCTGGGCGATTTCCATGTCGCGCTGCGTCTCGACGTATTCGATGGGCGTGGGGTTGGGCGAGACCTTGAAGAGCGGGTCGCCCTCGCGGACGGAGTCGCCGACCTTGAAAAGGACCTCGGCGACGATGCCCGGGATCGTCGATTTCACCTTGGTTTCCTTTTCCGGCTCGATCGTGCCGACGCCCAGCGCCTTTTCCTGGATGTCGCCGCGCGTCACGGCGACGAGCTTCGTCTCGGACTTCTTTTTCCCGCAGGCGAGGAGGAAATAGAAGAAAACGAGGATGAGAAGGGCGAGAACAACCCGCATCGACCATTTTTTCATAGCATGCCTCTATACATAGTGCGTTTGATTAGATAGACGCATTCTCTCCTGAAAAGGTTCCCGGTATGTGCTGATGTGTGCCTCAGCCGTTCGCCAAGCTGTATTTTATATTTGGGGTCGGACCATACTATCTTATTATTAATATTATAATTAAACGACATTTTTAGGCTGTTTGAGGCCTTAACTCCTCATTTCTATGGCCAAAAACGAGCACTTAAGGAAAGGTGCGGGGGAAGGCTTAAGTCCCCGTTTTTGGCCTCCGAAACGACAAGTTAAGGCCAGAATCCTGGCCTTATTTTCAGATATTCAGCACAATGACCTAGATTCAGCGGAAATTTGGGGACACAATACTCAATTCCCTTATTTGCCTTCCCTGAACGGGCGCCAGGAAATTCGGAATTGAGTATTGTGTCCCCAAATTAGTGGTGTCCCCAATTTTTGGTGAAATTCACGCGCACAGCTCGGCGATGACGTCGCGGGCCATCTTGATGCCCAGCATCAAATTATCGATCGAGATGCGCTCGTCGATGCCGTGCACGCGGTCGAGGTCGGCGCGCTCCATAACCACCGGCCCGAAGCCGTAGGCGGCGTAGCCGCGCTCCCGGAAATAGCGGCCGTCCGTCGCGCCGGGCTGGAGCAGCGGGAAGACCCGCGCGCCCAACACGTGCCGGCCGATCGCGTTCGTCACAGCCCTGTAGAACGGCGAATCGACGGGCGCGACTCCTGACGGCGGCGATTCCTGAATGGTCTCGATCTTGACCCGGTCGTCCGCGATCCGCCCGGCGAGCCACTTCATGAATTCATCGCCGTCGGTATCGGGCAGAAGGCGGCAATCGATCTCGGCCTCGGAACGCCCCGGTATGACGTTGACCTTGACGCCGCCCTTGAGGACGTTCACGCTGACGGTGTCGCGCAGCATGGCGTTGAGGAGCTTATCGGCCGAGAGCTTCTTGGCCGCGACGCGCAGCACGGCCGGGCTCGAAAGGTGCCCGAGGACGAAGGACACGGGGAACTTCGCCGCCCCGGCCAGCGCCTTGAACATCGCCGCCGCCGTCGCCCCGACGCGCAGCGGGCGCGGCCGCTCGAGGATCCGATCCAGGGCCACGAGCAGGGTGATGTTGGCGTTGTTCCCGTGGGGCATCGAGCCGTGGCCGGGGTCGCCCATCGCGACGAGCCTCAGGTGCCGCAGCTGCTTCTCCGCGACGGCCACCGCGAACAGCAGCGCCGAGCCGAAGACGCCCCGCATGCCGCCGCTCCCCTCGTCCCAAACCCATTCGGGGTCGAGCGCGGCGATGTGGTTGGCGACGAGCCACCGCATGCCCTGACTGCCGCCTGTTTCCTCGTCCGGGACGGCGGTCAAGACGACCGGGCGCCGGAACCGGACGCCTTCCTTGAGGAGCGATTCGAGCGCGAGGAGATGGACGACGCCCAGGCCCTTCGTGTCGAGCGTGCCGCGGCCCCAGACGAAGCCGTCGGCGACGTCGCCTGAAAAGGGCGCGTGCGTCCAGCGGGCCGGGTCGGCGGCGACGACGTCCATATGGTGGTTGATGAGGAGCGGCCTGAGCCGCTCGCTCCCCCGGATCCGGGCGACGACCAACCCCCGCCCGGGCGCCGGCTCATAAACGGTGACGTCTTGCGTGACCCCGCGCTGGACGATCTCGTCGCGAAGCCACAGCGCCGCAGCCATCTCGTTTCCGGGCGGATTCGTGGTATCGAACTGTACGTAGCGACTCATCGTGGCCGCAGCGTCGTCGCGCAGGGCAGCCTCATCACGAAGGGCTGTTTCGCTCATGTTCCCTCCTCCGAAAGCCAGTAGGGAAACATAGCACTTCTGAGACGCGGCGGTCAACAAACCGGGGTCTAATCGAAGACCGTCCGGAGCTTGCCCAGGACCTCGGCCAAGACAAGCGACGGGAGCGCGCAGACGAACTCTGCCTCCCGCGACCGCCAGTCCAGGCTTCTGACCTGGTCGGACAGGACCACCCCGCCGACAGGCAGTCCCTGCGGGAGCGTCACCTCGAACGGATAGCCCTTAACCTGATCCGTGACGGGACACATCACGGCCAGGCCGACCTTGGCGTTGTAGGCCCGCGGCGACAGAACGACCGCCGGCCGGCGGCCGGCCTGCTCGTGTCCCGCCCGCGGGGTCAGCGTGATCCAGACGACGTCGCCCCGCCCCGGGACATAGCCCGCCGCTCCTCCGCTCACCATTGCTCCCGGCCCTCCGGAGTGCCCATGTCCCATTCGAACGGCTTGTTGTCGTCGGTCACATGGGCGAGCAGATCCTCCAGCGTCCAGGAAGCTTCGCGTTCGGGCACGATCACGATGGCGCCTTCTTCAATCATTATCTGAACAGACGCGTTCGGCCCGATGCCGATCTCATCGGCGAAAGACTTGGGGATGCGCACGCCCAGGCTGTTGCCCCATTTCTGTACGCGCGTTTTCATGCTCAAACCCTCGGAGATTGACGTATATACAATGGATATACAGTGCATCGTGCGCTTTGTCAAGGAATTCTTGACAGCAACTTGACGCTTTCCTGACAGCTTCGGGCCGGACGCACCCTATAGCGGCTAACGGCGTCGCGGCGCGCGCCTTCAATTCCTCTTCGCTGCGATCGAAAGAAATGGGGCGACACATAGACTCGGTTCGCGTGGCCGAAAAAGCGATTTATGGCGCCAAAAGAACCCTAGAATCCGGCTATCTTTCTTATGCCCGGCGACGATAGACTTCTTTTCTGTGCTTGACGTGGAGGACCATCACACAGCGCCCGGGATGATCGATGGTGTAAATGATACGGTACGCGCCGACCCGGTAACGGAAAAGCCCTTTGAAGACACCCTTCAGGGGTTTGCCGTTCGCCGAGGGGTCACGCAGAAGATGATTCCTGACCCGCGAAACGATTCTTGATGCGTCCTCTTTCGTCAGTGACGCGAGATCGGACTTGACCTTTTCGTGCCAGATGACGTCATAGGCCAAGCTCTTTCTCCAACTCTTCGCTGGTCAGGTACTTGGCGTTCTTCTCGTTGAGCCTTTCCAGGGCCGTATAGGCTTCTTCGTATTCCGAGAGGCTTTCCTCGATCATCTCTCTGATAAAGGACGTCTTGGTCCGCTTCGTTTTCTCGGACAGCCGGCCGAGCCGGCGAAAGATCTCTTCCGATACCCTGACGGAAAGAGTGGCCATCGTGATCACCTCTGTATTATATGTAATACATGAACTACATGTTGTCAAGGGCCAGGTCCCCTCCGGCGTTGCACCAGCCATGGAATCTATCGCGCCTTCGCGGATCTCCGGGGCCGTTCGGTCGCGACTCTCAGCACCTCGGCCATTCCCAGGCAATCGTCCCTGTTGTGGATGAGGAGGTTCGTCCAATAGCCCTTCTGCGTCCGCGTGAGCCTTTTCATCGAGCCCCGCAAAGCCAAGGCGGCCCGCACCCCGCGGATCCTCTTTCCAGTCAGCCCCCAGCCGTGGATGTTATGCCGCTTGAGCCCGACGAGCTTCTCGTAGTTCTCGAGGGTGTTCGGGCCCCGGCCCTTCTTTCTGGGCAGGACCATGTCGCGGTGCGCACGCCGCTTCCACGCCTTCGCGCAGGGGATGGCGTCCTCGACCCTGTCCATCCAGAATTTCCTCAGCCGGGGGAAGTCCGCGAGAAGCTTCCTGATCATCCGCTGTTCGAGCTTCGACCACGCGAACACCCGGAGCCCCTTGGCCTCGACGACCTGCCTCAGGCTTTCGAGGGCCCCGACCGGGCTGTCCTCTCCGACCGGCCAGGTGATGCGCGGCGAGCTGTATGCCGCCGCAGGCCGGAGCGCCTGCTCGAGCACGGTCTGGCGGAACGACCCGGTGCGCGCCGAATACACGCCCAGCAGAGACGGAGGGTCGCCCCTCGTTCCCTCGAAATCGATGAAAACGGCCCGCCGGGCTTCGGCGGCGGTCAGCGGCCGGAGCCCGGCCTTTTTCCTCACTGTTCGTCTTCTTTCAAAATCACCGTATAACGCTTCTCGAGGCTGACGAAGGCCTTGATGCGTTCGGTCACTTCCGCGGCCCAGCGCCCGTCGCTTACCGCCTTCTCGAGCGCCGCCGCGTCGAGCGTGCTGACTTCTTCCCAGACTCCCGCCGTCCGCAGCACCGCCTCGAGAGCCTCGCGTGCCCCGCTTCCCTTCTCGGGGGCCTTGAGCCTGTCTTTCCTGCTCACACGGAGACGCGCGTCCGTCCCGGCGATGGCGGTCACGCCCTCCCGCTCGGCGAAGGCGATGGCCGCGTCCCTGATCCCGTCGAGCTCGGCCTCAACCTCCTTCACCTCCGCTTCGAGCCCCTTCCTCTTTCTCCACTTCTCGGCGTAAGCGTCGGCGATCTTCACCCCCGGCTCGTCTTTCCACGCATCCCTCGGCAGGGCCTCGACCTTAACAAGGTGCTTTTTTGCCGGGCAGAGGTCCCGGTAGGCGCACCAATCGCAAAGGGAGCTTTCGTGCGGCGCGTATTCCGTCTCCACCTCGATCCTGTCGATGAGGGCCGCGAGCTCCTCCTTGAGCATATCGAGGTCCTCCGGCGTCCGCGACGACCGCATCTCGACGTCGAAGGCCGCCTCGTGCCACACAAGCCGCACGACCTTCGCGTCGGGCCAGAGCGTCTGGACCCCGACCTGATAGAGGGCGAGCTGGCGGTCCTCGTCGAGCTCCTTCTGCTCGGGAAGGTTCGAGCCGGTCTTGTAGTCGTGGACCTCGTAAGCGCCGTCAGGGGCGAGCATCAGCCGGTCGATGACGCCCTTGCACCTATAGCGGCCCTCCTTGTCGAGCGGGAACCGGATGAACCGCTCAAGCCCCAGCACCTTGCCCTGGTCAAAGGGATGATAGCGCCGGTAGTAATCCTCGATGAAGCGCCGGCCCATCAGGCGGTAATCGTCGGCCGTCCGCCCTTCCTTGCGGATCTTGACGTCGGAGTGCCAGCGCTTAGCCCAGTCCTTCTCGTAATACTCCAGCAGCTCCTCGAGCGGCACGACGCGGACCGCCCGCTCCCCGTAGAGCCACTCCATCGCCTGATGGAACCTCTGCCCCAGAAACGCCTCGACGCTCTCCTCGTAGCGCTTGATCTTATCGACATAGATGAACTTGTACTGGCGCGGGCACTCCTCGAAATTCTCGAGCTGCGAGATCGAATATTCGGGCATTGTCAACTCCCTAGACTTTTCTTCTCGGCATAATTCGCCAGGATCCGTTCCCGGTCGTCGTTCTCTTTATCGCCTTTGAAGTATATCTCGATAAGGTCGATCCTGTCTTCCTCCCTGAAATACCCGTAAATAAGGCGAAGTCCAGAGTTTGCCCCGCGTCCCTTGAGGGCCCGACAGGCGAATTTCTTGGCTTTGTAGATCTCGGGATCGCTGAACGGCAGCCCCGGAACCCGGAAGACGCCCTTATTGTCTATTTCGCGCTTATGATAGAGCGCTATCTGGGCCGTCATGAGCGTTGCCAGGTCTTCTTCGAGCGTCCTAAACCGTTTGACGAGCTTCTTCAGATCGCGCTCGAATTCGGGCAACCGCCGCGTTTCACGAAACGCCGGCATCGTACGTCCTCGTCGCGTAAGCCGGCGTGCGGTAGAAAACTGCCTCGTACGCGATGACGCCGCCTTCGTCCGTGCTCAGCCAGGGGACGTCGTTATGGGAATATTCGCTGATCTGCGCGGCCGTCATGTCGGATAGCCTGTCGAGGACCCGGTCGATGACGCCGATCTCCCTTCCGCTCAGCCGCGAAAGGTCGGGCGCCCGGAGCGGAAGATACTTTGTCTGGGGATACTCGAAGTACTTGTTCGGGAGCTTCTGCAGCTCCCGGGCCTCGATCATCTTTTCCGCGACCTTGCGGAATTCGATGGGGGTCGGCCCGAACTTGTTCTTCTTGTAGGTCGCCCCGATCATCTGCTCCTCGTATTGTTCGTAATAGTCGAAATCGATGAAATAGAGGAGCTTATAGAGCACCGTCTCGCCGACATTGGGCTTGGCGCCAACCTTGCCGAGGACGTAAAGGAGCACTTCCCTGAACTTCTCGATATTCTTCCGGGGGACGTCGATCCGGATCTCCTCCCGCGCCTTTTTGTATTCCGCCCCCGCTTCGCCGATCACGACGCGAGGCTCTTTCGCCTCGTCAAAGAATGCATCGACGGCGATATCGAAAATGTCGCTGAGCCTCTTGATCTCGTCGGCGCTGACTTTCCGCTCGCCTGTCTCGATCAGAGACAGGGTGGGCCGCGACACTCCGAGAAGTTTGGCCAGAGCTTCCTGGCTCAGGCCGCGGCTCTCCCGGATTTCCCTGATGCGTCGTCCCAAGGCGGCCATGAACGTCTCTTTCCTGACTATAATAGGGCATGTTGGATTATTTGTCAATATTATGTTATATTTTATTACATAATGTATTTCCTGTGGAGCCTGTTCAGATCGGAATCGCATCCCAAGAGTTCTTCATGCTGAAGGCGGCCGATTACAACGCCCGCGGGAATCCCAATCTCCCGGGCAAAGGTTTTGATTGACGCTTCGGTGAAGTCCTTTCTTCGAATAAACTCCGCAAAGCTCCCCGGTGGGATAAGGGCGTTTGTCGCGAACTCGTCGGCCTCCTTCTCCTTATCAGCGAGTTCCGGCACGGCGCCGTCGTCATCGATGAACGTCTTCTTCCCATGGAGGACCAAATGCCCGATCTCATGAAAAAGGCTGAACCAGAAAATATCTTCCCACTTGCCCCGGATGCTCATGAGAAGGACGGCCTTATCAGTCTTGACCCAAAAAGTCGCGCCATTCGCATAAGTCTTGGGAAAATGCGGGAGGAGGACGAAAGCCACTCCACACTTTGCCAGGATCTCCGCGATCCGCGGCTCAAATACTTCCGGAGGTGTCAGGCTCAAGCTCCGGATTTCAGACAAGGCGCTCCTTAGCTTCTTTTTATCGAACGTGTTCGTGCGGATTTCGGCCGCCCGCAGCTCGGCGCATCTGATCCAGGCGGCGAGAGCATAGCCGGAGGCTTCCCTCCCTCTGCCGCAACGGAAAGACGCTTGGTACGTCCTTGTCTCCGGCACATTCGCCAGCGATGAAACGCCGTAAAACCGATGGAGTTCACGGACCTTGTGCTCCGGGTCTCGCGTCTGATCAACGCATTTCAATTCCGCTAACTGCTTATAGGGTATCCGCGAGGCAACCGTGGATTCCTGCTTGAGTTGCTTCTTCTCCTCTATCCGGGCCTTGATCAGCTGATAACGGGATTCGAGCCCTGTCCAGATATGGGCGGGCACGGCCAGCGCCCGCTCGAGCTGCAAGGCGGTTTCCGCCGTGATGGCCTTCTCTCCTCTGATGATCTCGTTGACTGCCTGAACAGGACGTCCGATCCGCCGCGCTAACTCGGCTTGAGTCATGCCTTTGGCTTTCAGAACCTCGGCAAGGTATTCGCCCGGT
>CAZKFD010000028.1:0-88282 GCA_964551995.1 uncultured Eubacteriales bacterium | reverse complement strand
CCCATTTCCTGGAGATGTCGCTCGATGTCTGGTTGAAGAGCCTTAAGGCAAAGGCGGAGAGTCAGGTAACCCAGTAAGCGAGCCGAGCGGATATCTCTAACCCGCCTCCGCTCACGATACGACCTCTGAAGCGAGGTTTTTAACCGATAGTGCCGTGCCGGCGGCCTGTAAGCCAAAAGTTATTGGCCGCTGGCACTTATAATCCAGGCGCAACCGAGCGGCTGGCCGAATCTTCAGCGGAGGAGTGCCTCGAGGACCTTCTCGGCTTTGGCCAAGTCTTTGCTGCCTACTCGGACAATCCGTTTAGCATCGATCACGACATAAAGAGGGAACTGCATCCGGTGCTCAGGCAGAACCCCGTAGAGCTGCCAAATAGGAAAATGCTCGACACAGGGCTCGCAGCACGACGGCCAGAAATCCAGGAGAGGGACCCGCCCTCGATCGTTCTTATTCACGATCGATTCTCGGTTCAAAGCGTTCATCTAGAGGTTTATTGAGGCTGTTCGAAGCTCCATCATCAATGAGGAAATATATTTAGAGACTGCTCCTCTCGGAAATTAAAAATTTTTTCGGTCAACAGCCTCAGGAAGGCGTCTACGACCTTTGGATCATAAAGCGTGCCCTTATTTTTTGTAATTTCCTCGAGAGCTTGATCTTCGCTACGTGCCGGGCGGTAGGGCCGGTGAGAGATCATGGCCTCAAAGACATCCGCAACGGCTAATATTTTAGCTTCAATAAGAATATCCTTGTCTTTTAGCCCGGCGGGGTAGCCAGATCCATCGATCCTTTCATGATGCTGGAGAATAGCTTGGGCGACTGGGCCGGGGAATTCCAACGGTTTTAATATTTCATAGCCATACTGGGGATGAATTTTAATCATACGGAATTCTAGTTCTGTCAACTGGCCGGGTTTCCCGAGGATCTCGGTTGGGACAGAGACCTTGCCTATATCATGAATCAATCCAGCTATGCGGATTCCATCAATTTGTTCTTGGGAGAGACCCATCTCCTTGGCTATCGCACGAGCAAGATCGGAGACTCGTTTTTGATGTCCCGCCGTATAAGGATCCCTCGCCTCGACGAGCCTGTTTACGACTTGTATGGTTGCCCCCAAATTTTTCCGCAGCATTTCCACCGTATGGCTGAGTTTTTCTTCTGCCCTTTTTCGCTCTGTATTATCGACAAGGCCTCCTTCGTAATATAAAATATGACCCTCACTATCCTTAACAACCCTGGCACTATCCTTGACCCAAATGACCTTGCCATCCTGGCGGAGGATCTTGTTCTCAAAGTCCTCCAGCAGGCCATTCTTTTCCAAGGCTGCTTTCCATGAATCGCGATCCATAGGATTAACATAGTCAGCCGCCGTGTTGCTCTTAAACATCGACTCTCGATCCGGGTAGCCCAACATTTTCAATAAGGCCGGGTTGGCGTCCAGAGTTTCCCCGCCGGGAGTAGTGCGATAGAGCCCAACGGGCACATGATCGAATAACTCTCGATATCGCGTCTCACTCTCCCGAAGTTCGATCTCCGCCTGCTTTCGCTCCGTGATATCTTTAATCATTCCCGACAAAATATCTCCCTCAAAAGTGCCGCTCAAGAGCACTGTTCGAGTTTTTCCCGTCTTGGTCAGCAGCTCTATTTCCAAGGCTGCAACTTTGCCCTTCTCCATGAGATTGGCAATCAACAACTCTCTATCTTTTAGGTTTTTATATATTTCGAGGACACTTCTTTGCATCATCTCTTCGGAGGATTCAAACTCCAACATCTTCGCTAAAGCCTCATTGACATAAAGCAGCTGGCCCTTGACATTGGTTTGGTATATCCCCACAAGGGCGTTCTCCACGAGGTTCCGGTATTTCTTTTCGGAAATTTTCAATGATTCTTCTGCTTGCTTGCGCTCAAGGACATTGGCAATGGCATCGCTAACGATCCCCAGCCATTGGACATCATCCTGTGACCAGTGGACTTGGTGAGTATAAGCTCTGAGGCTGATCCAGCCGTTGACGAAACCGCCAAGGCCCTTGAAGGGCATTTCTAATAGAGATTTCAGGCCCTCCCTCTCGTATATCTGACGATCGGTAGCGGCCTCTGGAGGGAGATCGTCGAGTGCCGATATCTGAATCAGATGGCCGCCAAGCAATCGTCTTTCTGCCCAGAGGCGTGTTCCGATAGGAACATTCTGGCATTTTTCTAGCCAATCAGGACTTCCCCGAGCATGCCAATTATAGACCGCACTAAAGCCGGCTGAGTCTGATGAGGCAAGGATGACGGATATATTTTCAGCCCCCATAAACGGACCGATCTCTCCTAGGGCGCCTCTGATATGATCATCAATAGCCGAGCCGCTGGCATTGGCAAATTGGGCCAGAAGCTTATTGATGAACTTATCAAAGGTCACCTGCCTGCGGATCGCCTCTTCTGCTCGCTTACGCTCGATAGATTTAGCAACTTGGGAAGAAACATATTCGAGCATGCGCAATTCGCGCTGACCATAAGCTGCGGGGTCAGAATAATGTTGAACGACCATGACGCCAATCGGCTTATTGTTCACAATGAGGGGCACCCCGAGCCATATGGGCGAAGGTGTGCCGATAAGCATGACATCGCCCCGCTGGCGCAATTGCTGATCAGTCGCCTCATCGCAGAGCAGTGATCTACCCGTCCGTAGGACGTACTCTGTTAATCCTTTTCGAGACTTCACCGGCTGTGGAGGAGGATCGAACTCGTCGACCCAATATGGAAAGCTGATTGTATCGTTCTTGTCATTATATAACGAAATGTAAAAATTTTTTGCCGGCATAACAGTGCTAATAATCTCATGCACAGATTTATAAAGATGATCGAGGCTGGGCAATGTGTCCGCCGCTTGCGAAATTTGATATACGGCATTCTGGAGGAGTTCAGACTGTTTTCGCTCCGTGATATCCCACATATATGTCCGTGTCCCTATGAGCTGTTCCTTCTCCTTCAGAACAGCGACATCCAGCTCAAGATAAATGATAGAGCCGTCTTTCTTTTGCGCCTTCAATTCATATCTAGACGGAACATTTTTGCCTTCAAGACGTCCCCGATGATATTCGCTGAGTTTCTGGGCTTCATCTGGATGAACGGTTGACCAGATCGTCTGTCTTTTCATCTCCTCCACGGAATACCCAAGAATCTCGGCGTATCGGTCGTTAAAATATTTTAAATTCCCTTCCTTATCGTCGATAAGTATGGCAATGCCAGATCTTTCGACCAAATCCTTGAAATGTTCCTCGGATTTTTTTAACGCCTCCTCCGATTCACTCAATTTCGTAATATCGACAAGAGTTGATCGCAGACCGATTGTTTTACCTTCTTCGTCCCGTTCCAATGTGTCATTGGCCGCGACATAGATCTTGGATCCATCTTTTTTCACATAGATCCTGTCGTCCGGTCTCGATACGCTCTGCCCCATAATCTTTTTTCGAAAGCGATCTTCAGCTTCTTCCCTATGGTCTGGCAGAATGAGTTCAAAGACGGATTTCCCGACGAGTTCTTCTTTATCGTATCCGAGCATTGCGGCTTCGGTTTGATTGACGTCTGTGATCTTGCCTTCCAGATCCGCGGTATGATAAGCAATGGGTGCATTCTCCCAGAGATCGCGGAAGCGCTTCTCGCTCTCCTCCAACTCCATCCTTGCCTTTCTTTGTTCAGTGATATCGCTCGCGCTGATCATGACGCCAATCAATCTCCCGTCATCACGAATAGGCGCTGATCCTTCGGCCACTCGGAGATATCTAATCTCGCCAGATTTCGTTTGTGCCTGAACCTCCAGTTCCGGCTGAGGGTGGCCGAGAAATTCTTGAGCCAGGGCAAATAAAGCCTTTTTGATGCTATTCTTCGTCAAGAACTGGGTGATTGATTTTCCGGTGATTTCTTCCTTAGGGTAGCCAAAAGTCGTCAAGGCGCTTTTATTGGCGAAAACAATCCGACCTCTTTTATTAAGGACGAGAATCATCTCATTGGAATGGTCCAAAAGGAATTCATAGGCCTCCTTGCTTTCCAGGGGAAGCCGTCCTGTTTTCTGGGATTGAATTTCGGATGTTCTCTTATCGGAGATTTTAACCGGCAAGTGCTGTCCTTCTTCACTCATTTCCTCTTTGCTCCCAATTCTGTCTCTCTTCCTACCCTACAGACACATTTGGCGCTTTAACGCAATCATCTAGAATACGAAGTTTCTCCACTCGGTCCGTATCGAATTATATCTATTTCAACTAGTTACGTCGGCCAATCACTTTAAAGAATGATTTTGGGGGTGATTATCATGCGTCTCTTATCCCCCCAAAAGGGGAGGCTATCAGGGGAGCAGACTGAACATATCCGGCCTGCTCTGAGGTTTCGCTTCATCTTCGTCCACGTCACTCTCTCCTGGCAAAAAGAAATAACACGCCATTATAAAACCGAGCGACGATTTGCCCGAGAATCGATCGCACGCTCCTACGATTGGCCGCATGATAACAAAGGACTTGCTATCTTCAAAAATTTGCTGTAAATATGATTTAGAAGGCCGGTATGGTGAGAGAAGAGTTGATTTGTGCTCCATTCTTGAGTGACTCTCTCCCTATTTGGTTCGGCCTCTTTGCCAACAATAACGTCCCCTTCTAGGGGACGCATATCTACTGAAGGCCTCACTTTTCTTTTTCCCCATTTCTTGTGAAGGAGAATGATCGTGTTTGACATCGAAAAACCATTGAGTCTTTGGCTTTCGGATAAAATGAGGCACGCCCTTCATATCCAAAGCGGAATTCTCGAGTTCGCGCGAGAATTCCTGAAGCAAGAAGGATTTGTCGAGATTCTGCCTGTGATCGTCTCGCCCTTTACAGATCCGTTAGCTGACTTCAGGGTCAGGGCAGAGATCGAATGTTATGGCTTCAGGTATCAGATCACCAAGAGCATGATTTTCCACAAGCAGTTAGCCCTTTATTCTCTTCCCCGCCTATTCGCTTTCTCTCCCAACGTGAGAATCGAGGCCAGCGAGCGCCGATTCAGCGGCAAGCATCTCATCGAATTCGTCCAGCTCGATCTTGAGATAAAAGAGGCAAGCCGGCAAGACCTGCTGGACCTGGGTGAAAAGTTATTTGTCTATATCTTAAGCCGAGTAAAGGCCGCATTTGCCCCGGAGCTCGCCTTTTTTCAAAGAGAACTGGAAGTCCCAGACATTCCCTTCAGGCAGGTAACGTATGCCGAAGCCGTAGAGAGGTATGGGACGTACTATGAGCATGAGCTCTCCGAAAGCCTCAAGGAACCCATCTGGCTGGTCGATTTTTGGGAACAGAATAGAGAATTTTACGACCGTGAATATCCCGAGCGGCCGGGAATTCTCAAGGACATGGACTTGATTTATCCGGAGGGTTTCGGCGAAGCGTTGTCGGGAGGCGAGCGGGAATATCAATATGAGAAGATCAAGAAGAGAATAGAGCGCAAGGGAATTGATCTGAGCGCTTATGAGATTTACCTTCAATTTGCCGAAAAAGGGCTTTTCCCTTCTGCCGGATTCGGCATAGGAATTGAAAGACTCACGCGGTATATCTGTGGGATTCGGCAGATCGAAGAAACAAGGTTGTTCGCTAAGTTGCCGGGGACTTTGAGTCCATAAGCCTAGCTTTTGGAAAAGCAAATTGGCTTGTGCCCAGCCTTGCCTGCTTTGCCTAAGCCATAAGCACGAAGAAAGCCTCACTATTCTTGAATTCAGTTTTGGGATGCATGTCCTGCCTGACTGGTCATAGGCGTCTTGCCTTCAGGGAGGCCCAGGAGACGCGCTTACCATGCCTCTCAAGGGGGACTCAGAGATAAATTCTCTGAGCGCCAAGCGTCATGCGAGATCGGCCGTCATAGGCGACTGAAGCTTCAGACGCTCTCGCCCCTTCGCTCGTTAAACGAGAATCTCAATTTTCGGGACCCTGTGCAAGTTGCCCCTTCTGGCCATCGACACCGCCAGCAGCCGATCGGCGGTAGTCCCTGATTTCAGCCTTGCAGGTTTGATGGGAGAGGATATTGAGTGCCAGGTAAAATAAAGGATGGGCCAGGTTGTGGGGCAGTCTCCTGATGATGTTGGAGGTTCTCGTGAACTCCTTCCTCGTCCACAACCTGCCCAGAGCGAGTTGTGTCGGAGTCATGCCGGCGGGCTCAAAGACAACAGTGGAGTGGTCGTAGCGTCTCCAGTCCTCGGTTAATAGCCGGTTCTCACCTTTGAGTTGCCGGTACGTCCGGGTGCCCGGATAGGGGGTCAGGATATTGAATGCGGCTGAGCCGACCCTGTTCCTATTCAGGAACTCGAGGGTCTCACCGAACGTTTCGGCCGTGTCATCATCGAAGCCGAAGATCACGGAGGCCATAAGGATGATCCCGAAGCTCATGATTTCCTGGATTGCCTTTTCGAGCTCTCCGATCCTCTTGAGGGACTTGCGCATCGTGGCCAGCCGCGATTCGGAGACGCTCTCCAGACCGAAGAACAGACCCCCGCACCCGCTGTCGGCGGCAAGCCTGAGCAATTCCTTATCCAAGGCGAAGGACAGGGAGGCCTGACCGACCCACCTGATTCGGAGAGGCTGGATGGCCCTGAACAGGTCCCTCGCGTAACGGGGGTCGCCGACGATATTGTCATCGAGGAACATGAACCTCTTCCCGCCTGATTCGCCCAAGTAGCGGACTACGTTCTCGACGGGGACATGCCTGATCTTGGGGCCGAAGATATCGTGAACACAACAAAAATCACAATCGTAGGGGCACCCGCGCGTCGTCATGACCGGGATGATGCGAAAGAACCCCTTCTCCAGCCCCTTGTAATGCCGGATGGGGATATATCTTTCGAGGGGCGGGCAGGGATCGCGATAGATCCTTTGGAGCCGCCCCCTGCCTAAATCGTCGAGAAGCCGCTCCCAGACGCCTTCTGCCTCACCGACAACCACCGCGTCGGCATGCCGGAGACCCTCGTCGGGCAGGACAGTGGGGTGGATCCCGCCAAGGACGACCGTCCTTCCCCTTTTCCGGAATTCCTCGGCCAGGGCGTAGGCCCGGGGCGCGTTCGAGGTCATGCAGCTCAGTCCCACGAGGTCACAATCCAGGTCCAGAGGAACCGGCTCGATCTCTTCCTCGATGATGGTGACGGAATGTCCCGGTGGGGTGAGGCCCGCCAGGATGAAGAGTGCCAGCTGCGGCAAGATCATGCTCTTCCGGGCCCTTATCTCGCTGCCGCTCGGGGAGATGAGCAGGATGTTCACTGGGATCCCTTCTCACGGAGTCCGTGCCGCAAGGAACCTCTGGCGTTCAGGGGGTAGTCTCCCGGGCCATTCAGCGAGCTGCCCGTCTCATTTGATCCAGCTCCTCAAGGTCCCTCGCGAGGTCCAACTCTAGGAACAAGTTTTCGGCCTTCGAAAAGCAGGCCTCCGGGTTCAGGCCGTCGAACTCCTTGACGCGGCTCCCTTCCTCGGACAGCCGCTTGCCGATCTCGAAATACGTCCGGCCCAGCTCGGGCCGTGCCCCCAGCGCCGTGCCGGTCCGGACGCTCCGTCCCCACCACTCCAGGGCTTTCTTGGGTTTCCCCGAGAGCCAGAAAAGGGTCCCCATAGAGCGATAGGTTTCCGTCTGTTCTGCTGAATAGTTGGTGCAATTCTTGAGGGCCGCCCGGCCGCTCCGGCGGGCCCGTTTCCGGCAGGCGGCCAGCCTTGGACGCTGGCCGGACCGGGCGGCCTCCTCCAGGGAGCGCAGGTCAAAGAGGAATTGCGCGACTGCAAACTTGCTGAGGAAGTAGGGATAGATGTGCTTCTGATGGAGGGTGATCTCCTCGGCGGCCTTGAGCGTCTCTCGAGCCCCCGGCAGGTCGTTCTTGAGGAGCTGGACTTGGGCTTTGATGCCCAGCATGTAGAGGATCACGAGGGGATAGCGCCCGGCCGTCTTTTGCAGGGCCTGTTCCTCCTCGATCGCTTTCAGCGTCTCCCGGAACTTCCTCTGCTTAAAAAGCAGCTGGGCCCTGATGAAGTTCCGCCTCGACCGGGAGTAATCGTTCTCGTAGTCCTCGCCGATCCGGCCCATCTTCTCGGCGCAGAAATCCGCGCCGCGAAAATCGCCCTTTTCGGTCAACAGGAGCCCCCGGAAGACGTGGTAGCCCGTAGCCAGGAAGAACTCGCCGATCCTCAGGTTCTGGTCGATCATGTCCTCATCATAGGCCGGAACCGCCGCCCAGCATCCCGACAGGAAATCGTTGAGGATCTTGTAATAACTCAGGATCAGGATGGTCTTCGCGTCCTCATCGATCGGTGTGTAGTAGAAACATTCATTGATCTTTCGGCTTAGCTTGACCGAGATCCCGGTGATGGCGAAAATGGCGCTGCTCGAATAGGCGTGGGCGATCCCGTTCTTGATCTTCGTGTAGTCGAACTCGAGCAACTCCTTGACCGTCGCCACGGAGTCCATCACGAACCGGAGGGGATCGTAGAGTACGACCGCCGTTGCCCGCTTGACCAGGAGGGCGAAAATCTCGCTGTAGATCTCCGGCGCTTCTTTCTTGGAGCGTCCCTTGGGGAAATAGACGGCCTTCAGGAGATACGCCATGTTGTAAACAAAGAGCAGGATGGCCTGGAGCTTGAACCGGGGCCTCTTCCACCCCCAGATGTCCAGCGCCTTGTCCAAGTGCACCACGGCATCCATATGGCGCCCCTTATTCAGGAAGGCCAGGCCGATGTTCTTTTCCAGGACTGCGATCTTCCGCGGATCGGCGCGGCCGCCGTGGGTGTGGAGATAGACCCTCAAGGCCTCCTGATAAAAGTGGATGGCCTCGCTCGAGGCCGCCGCCTTCAGGGCTTCCTCGCCGGCTTTGATCAAGTACTCCTCAGCCTTCTCCAGGTCCTCCCCCTGGCTGTAGTGGAGGGCCAGCATGCCGTAGAATTCGTTCAGCCGGTCGCGGAAGATGTCTTCGATCGTCCGGGCCACGCTGAGGTACAGTTCTTTCCTCTTCTTGAGCGGGATGGAAGAGTAGACGGACTCCCGGGCTAGAGCGTGCTTGAAGAGGTACTCGACCTCGGCGCGTCGGTGCCGTTCGCGGATGAGCTGGATCTCTTTCAGGTACTCGAGCTTGTCGTTGATCTCCCGGACCGAGGTGGCGACGGCGGCCAGGATACGGTAAAAGAAATAGCGGCCGATGACCGAGGCGATCTTGAGCAGGCTCTTGGTCTGCTCGTCCAGCTTGTCGACGCGGGCCATGATGACGTCGTGGACGGTTTCCGGGATGATGACGGAATCGATCTTGTCCGTGATCCGGAATTGGCCGTTCTTCCTCTCGACAACGCCGTCGTCGATGAACGAGCGGGCGACCTCCTCGATAAAGAACGGATTGCCCTCGGCTCGCCTGGAAATCAGCCCCATGACATGGTCAGGGAGGTCCTTGGTGTGCAGCAGGTTCTCGACCAAGGTCTCGCTCTGGCTCCCGTTTAGCGGTTCCAGGTAGATCTCGGTGGCCAGCTTGGGATACCGCGTTCGGATGGTCTTCATCAGGCGCTCGCTCGTCTCTTCATAGTTGGGGCGGAAGATATTAATGAAGAGGATCGGGTGGTTCTCGGCCAGGCGATAGAGCGACCCGAGCAGCTCGATCGAGCTCAAGTCGGCCCAGTGCAGGTCCTCGATGACGAGGACCATCGGGCGAACCGCGGCAGCATGAATGAGGAGCTCGCGGAGGCTCTTCATGATCAGCTTTTCCAGCGACTCCCCGATGACGGTCTCGATCCGCGCCGCGTGCTCCCTCGAAAGCTTGATCCCCATGAGCGTGGCGATGAACGGGTAGACCTCCGCCACGCCTTCCGGATCGACGGCCCGGATGGCGCGCTCCAGCTTCAGGGAGGAGCTCAGGGCCGTGTCGGCGTCCGTGATACCCGCCCAGCTCTTGAGGATGTCGATGACGGGATGGAAACTCAGAGTCTGCCCGAAGGACAGGGCCCGGCCCAGGAGGAAATTGACCCTCCCCGTTTCTTCCTGCTGGGTCAGTTCCGTGATCAGCCGGGACTTCCCGATCCCGGCTTCCCCGATGATGCAGACGATCGACCCTTCCCCGTTGATGGCCTTCAGGACGTGGAGCTTGAGCCGGTCGAGTTCGCGGTTGCGTCCGACCATCTCAGAGAAGATCATCCGTTCGGCTCCCAGCCTGGCCCGGTAGGGCTTCGCTTCAACCGAGAGCAGCCGGTAGACGGGGCTGGGCTCTCGTTTTTCCTTCTGGGCCAGGGGCTGGAGTTCCTGATACTCGAACTCGTTGCGTGTATACCTGTAAGTCAGAGCGCCAGCCGCTATCTCCCCCACGGGGGAGGCGTCTTTCAGCTGGGAAGCCAGCTCTACGGGTTCTCCCATGGTCGAGTATCCCTTCGTGTCGCCGGGGCCCAGGGGGCTGGCGATCACCATTCCCGTGTCGATGCCGATCCGGATGCCCAAGGACCGTTTCAGGCCCTCCTCCTGATTAAGCCGGGCCAGGCTTTCCCGCATCTCGATGGCCGCGTTGATGGCCTTCTTCGGAGCATCTTCGACCGATTGGGGGACGCCGAACACGACCATTAGGATATTCTCCGAGACCTTGTCGACCCGTCCGTCGTACTTCCGGCAGCTCGAGTTCAGCATGGCCAGGCAGCGGCTGATGACCCGGGGCGCCTCTTCGACGTCCAGCGACCTGACCATCTCGGCATATCCTGTGATCTCTGCGAACATGATTGTGGCCAGGCGTCGTTCCGTCTCCCTTGTGCGCTCGGGCCTTGAGGGTTGTCCGATCGCCATCTGGGCCGCCCGCCGGTCAAGGGCCGACTTGAGCTTGGCGAGATCGGTCAACAGCGCATCCGCCGACACGTAGCGCCCTTCGGGAGACTTTTCCAGGCATTTGAGGATAAGGTCCTCCGCCTCGTCGGGAATATCGTCCCTGAATGCTGAGGGCGGAATCGGTGGGTCGTGGAGCAGGGAATGGACGTAGGTGCCCGCGCGGTCTCCCTTGAACGGGAGGCGCCCGGTCAACATCTGGTAGAAGACCATCCCGGCGGACCATAGGTCGGTCCGATGGTCGACATCCTCGCCCCGGGCCTGTTCAGGGGACATGTAGAACACGGTGCCCACGACCTGGTCGACTCTCGTGAGTTCCGACGGGCCACTGAACTTAGCCAAGCCGAAGTCGAGGATCTTGACCACCCCGTCGCTCGTGACCATGATGTTCGCCGGCTTGATGTCGCGATGGATGACGGCCTGGTGATGAGCCTGGGAAAGTCCTCGGATCAGCTGGGTGAAGATGTCGAGGGCCTCCTCGAGCGGCAACGGTGTCCTCTGAATTTTGTCCCTGACCGTCTCCCCCTGATAGAAGGCCATGCCGATATAGATCTGCCCGGCGGCCGTCTCATCGATCTCATAGATCGTGCAGATATTGAGATGTTCCGTCGCCGAGGCCGCCTGCGCCTCATGGATGAACCGTTGCTTGAATTCTTGGCGCGCGGTCACCTCGCGCGATAGGAACTTGAGCGCCACAAAGCGGTTGAGCTTCGTGTCTCTTGCCTTGAAAACGACTCCCATCCCCCCTTGGCCGAGCTTCTCCAGGATCTCATATTTCCCGACAAATATCGGGCCTGGTCTGGGCTCCGGCGTCAGGTCCGGCGGCTGGCCGGCAACAGGAAGGGTTTGCTCGAGAATGCCGAGGCTCGAGGCACACTTCAAACAGACGGACGACCCCGAAGGATTGACCTCCCCGCAATGGGGGCACTCCATCCCCATCGGCCCTCGGCTAACAGGGCAAGTTTATCAATTGCTAACGGGGTTTGTCAATTCCCCCGAATCGCGCCATCTAAAATCTTACCGAAATCTTACCGGGGGGAACTCATGGACTCCATGTCGAAGCGCTACTGTCAGGCCTCCAAAGCCTCCAATTTAAACCATTCAGGGATCCGTTGAGCACAATTTTGAGCATAATGGATTCGCCGGGCTGAAGAGCTAGGGGGTCACACTGGCCTGTCACGCCGGAGGTCGCGAGTTCGAGTCTCGTCGGCCCCGCCATTCCTTAGCTCCCCGAAATGTCATCCTTATCCGAATCCCCCCTTGATTGTGCAAGGGGAGCAGGGGGGATTAATATCATTTAGGTCAATTCTTGGAGCATTTCGGGGTTCTTCGAAAAGTCCTCGTGCCACGGGCCCCCACTAATTACAGAGGGGGATAATGGGGTTAAGAACTACGAACCAAGTCTTGAGAGGCGCTTTTGTTCTTCAAACGCAATCCCTCTTGGGACGCGCTTTGTTTGCCCCCGAAACGCCGTCCCTTTCGGGGCCCGAATCCAGGGGCTTTATCAATCTTGGGGTCGGATCGGGCCGATTTGACCGTGTCCCGGCCGAAGCTTGTCGCCCGGCCCTCCGCCTATTTTATCGTCTTGATCTCGGCCGCCAGGGCTTGGGCTCGCTGCGCGCACTCCCGGGCCTTGGCGTCATCGCCCAGGCGATGGTAGAGCTGGGCGAGCAGGGAATACGCGACGGGCAGCATGGGCCGTTCGGGCTTGAGGTCGATGCCCTTCCGTACGAGATCGACGGCTTCGGCATAGCGTTCGCCGCGAGAGAGATAAATCTGAGCGAGAATCAAGTAGGTTGCGGGGAAGCTCGGGTCGGCCTGGAGGCATTTCTGCAGAGTCGCCAATTCCTTCGCGGCGTCGGCGGTCGCATGGTAGATGCGGGCCAGGCCGAAGAGGGCTTCGAAGTGATCGGGAGCGACCGCAAGGTCCTCCAGGTACTCGCCCTCCGCCTCGCTGAGGCGGCCCTGTTTTTCGGCGACAAATCCCATCCTGTAATGGACGTCCATGATCCGGGGAGCCAGCGCGAGCGCTTTCCGGATGCTCTCTTCGGCCCGCTGCCAGTCTTGCTTTGCAATATAACTCTCACCGAGGATCTCGTAGGCGGCGGCCGTGGCATTCGGATCGCTCGCGACGAGGCCCTGGACGGTCCGGATGGCATCATCCGCACGTCCCTCCGAGATAAATTCTCGAGCCTGCGAGAGCTCTTCGTAGACAGCGATCTTGTCCTTGGGGTCAGCCAGCTTCTTGCCTCGGATCTTGCCAGGATCCGTGAACGAGCCGACGTAGCCGAGGGCGGAGAGCCTCTCCCGAGTCGCCTCGTCGACCGTCGGCGTATTCATCTCGTAAGCGTTCTGGCCGGCCTTCTTGATGAGCGCTTCGGCCTCGGCATCCATCTTCTCGTAGACATTCTTCTGGACGTAGACGAGGTTCGTTTCCTCCCGGGGGTCTGCGACGACGTCGTAGAGCTCCGGCACCGGCGCCAGGATCAGCTTGTACCGCTCGTTCACGATGCACCTGAGATCCGACCAGCCGAAGTGGAGCTGCGGATAATACGTTTCGCTATAGGCTACGCCGGATTTCCGGACCGGCCGGCCGGAAAAGGCCGGGACGAGGCTCTTCCCCTGGACCTCGCCGGGGACCGGCAGCCCGGCCATCTCGCAGACCGTCGGCAGAACGTCCACGAGGCCGACGACCTCGGGTGAGACGACCCCCTGGAATTTCTTGAAGGGCGTGACGATGATCAGCGGAACGTGGACGGTCGCCTGATAGATGAAGAACCCGTGCAACCGCTCGCCGTGCTCGCCCAGGCGCTCGCCGTGGTCGCCGGCGAAGATGATGAAGGTTTTCGCGAGCAGACCGTTCGTTTCGAGGAACTGCCAGAGGCGATGGAGCTGGGAGTCGGCGAAGGCGATCTCCCCGAGGTAGGGGTGGGCCGCGTACAGCTTGTCGTAGGGCGACGGTGGCTCGTAAGGGAAGTGGGGATCGTAGAGGTGGATCCAGGCGAAAAACCTCTTGCCTTTCCGCGCCTCGAGCCAGGGAAGGGTCTGGTCCATGACCTCGTTGGCCAGACGCTGCACCTCGCCCATCCACCTCGTATGGAATTTGCTCAGCTCGAGATCTCCAGAATACGTGTCAAAACCCTGGTTCAGGCCGCAGTGGACATCGAGGATCCAAGCCCCGATAAAGGCCCCGGTCTCGTAGCCCTGCGACTTGGAGAGCTCGGCCATGGTGACAAGCTTCTGTGGTACGGAAAACCCGCCGTTGTCCCGGACGCCGTGGAACGGCGGCAGCGTTCCGGTGAACAGCGTCGTGTGGGAGGGGAGCGTCAAGGGCGCCTGGGCGTAGCACCTCTCGAACCGAACGCCGCGGGCGGCGAAGGTGTCGATCGTTGGAGTCTCGATGTCTTTGCATCCATAGCAGGCTAGGCTGTCGGCCCGCGTCGTGTCCAGAGTGATGACGATGACGTTCGAACCCGGAGCCATCCCGGGCGGGGCGGAGCCCGGCTCCGCATGGAGGGACGCAAGGAGAGACACGGCGGCGAGGATGACAGCCCCCGCCGCGGCGCAGGGAAGGCAACGGCGCGCTTTCATTCGAGACAAATCTGCCCCTAAAATAGACCCGGTTTCCCCCCGCCGTCAAGTCATACTGCGCGCCGGCGGCCGGCCGTCCGGCGGCCGTTATTTCCAGCCGCTCGGCCTGGCTCTCCGGCTGGAGCATGGTTGAGGTTTCTGGACTCGACGCGGATTCACAGCTTCCCGGGCCCCGCGGTGCAGAAATTCGACGTCAGGGGTGCAACATAGTCAAACAGAGTCGCGTTCTTGACATTCGGCGGCCCCAGGGCGATATTTAGGGCGGCAAGTGAGGAGAAAATCGGGCTCCGAAACCAGGGCTGTTCCCAAAGGCCTCATTCCCCCGCCGTCACGCAAAAGGAGGCTCGTCATGAGACGCGTTGCGCTCGCGGTTGTCACCGGCCTCAGCTCGTATACAGAGACGGTCAAAGCCCGGGACGTCAGCGGCGAATACCGGTCGACGGATACCTGGATAAAGAAGGGAGGCCGCTGGCAATGCATCGCCGCGGAGGCCTCGAAGGTTGGCGGGAAATAGCCCGGACCGCCGCCTCGCCGTCCAGCGCGCGGGACCGAAAGGGGAACAGTCCCGGCGGCCGGTCTTGCTCCTTTCGGGTTTGAAAGCCTCCGGCCCGACAAAGAAATGATCTCTTCTGCCGCCGCGCTCAAGAGCCTGTGGGCCCAAACCTCCACGCGGGCGAGGGTGAGCCTGCTGGGCATCCTGGCCCTGGGGGTCTTCCTGCGCGCTTTTCTCCTTGATACATTCGAGTTCAAGGGCGACGAACTGGAGGCCGTCATGAACGGGCTCGCCGCCCCCGCTCAGCACTGGTGGATCGAGCGCGGCGCCTCGTCCAGCGTCCGCATCCCCTTGGGCCCGGCGTTTTCCTATATCATGGGCGGGCTGACCACCGTCAGCCGGGATCCTTACGTGCTGACGACTTTCATCCTCGCCGCGAATATCATCGTCCTGCTCCTCTCCGTCCTGTTTTTTGCCGAATTCTCGCGGGATAAAAAGCATTTTTTTCTGTGCGTCTCCCTTTTTTCACTATCCCCCTACGCGATCATCTTCAGCCGGAAAATATGGCAGCCGGATCTGTACCTAATTTTCGTCATACCCCTGGTTCTGATGATCCTCGGGGCTCAGCGGAACCCCCGCCTCTTTCTGCCCATAGGGCTGCTCTCAGCCATCGTCGTCCAGCTGCACCATAGCGGCATATTCTATATTCCCTTGCTGGTCTTTTTTGCTTTCCTGTCCTTCAAACTTCCGGGCTGGCGGAGGAAACGCCGAAAGAGCGGCCTCCCGACTGCGGCGGCGCCCCCGGGTTCCGCGGATTTGGCGGCCGATATCGAGGCCGAAGGAGAGGGCCCCGAATCCGGAAGCCGCCGGCGTCCCATGCGTGCCGGGCATCCGGCAGGGGGTCCGGACATACAGAAGGCGGCCAGGTCCCTGCCCTGGGCCGCCGCGGGCTTCGCGGTTTTTTTCATCCTCCTGACGCCTTATATCGCCTTCTTTTTCCGTCATTTCCAGGAGACGGGCGTCACGCGCTGGGTGTCCGAGACCCGCCACGGCTTCCCGGCGCGGGCGGTCTTTGAGTGGCTCTTATTTACGGCCACCGGAAGCCAGTTTTGGAGGCACATGCTTTCCGGAGCGGTGAGCGAATGGAGGTGGCCCGCGCCGCCCTTTCCGGGCGCCGTCCTGATATGGTGCTACCTGCTCATCGTTCCTTTTCTCCTGGGAGTCTTCGGATATGCCCGAAGAGCCGCAGCGCTCTTCCGGCCGTCCCCGGGGAATCCTGCGGAGCGGGCCGGGCCGAAAGACCTGCTGTGCGCGTCGTCGATCATATTCCTTCCCCTCATTTATTGCTGCGTTCTCGACCACGGCCGGCCCCATCATTACGCGATTATCCTCCCGTTTCTGATTCTGGCCCTTTCGGAGGGGATCCTGACGGTTGCGCGATATGCAAGGCCGTGGATGACCTCGGCCCGCGTCCTGCTGGGGGCCGCCCTTGTCTCCTATGCGCTTCAGTACCCTTTCGTCCTCCTGTATGTGAACGCGAATAACGGCTCCGCCGGCGAATACGGCGTCACTTATCGGGAACAGAACAATGCCGCGAAAAAGATCGCCGCGCGGGCCGTGCGCGGTCAGATCGCCATGAACCCCGCCGTTGATTCAACTCAATCGTTCTCGCCCGAAAGCCGGCGGGACCTCCAGAACACGATCGCCTATATCTGCAAAGAGAAGTTCGGCGTGGAGGTCTTCTTCAATGCCGCCGCCCGGCCGGGGGACGATACTCTGGAGATCCTCAGAACCGGGGACAAATGGCATCTCGAGATCGGCCCGTAAGCCGAGAACGGAAGCGGATTCATCATAGGAATGATGTCCCCGACGGCCAGGCTCTGATCAGGCAGATGCGCACGGCGGCTGAGACCGCAGAGGGGTGGAGCTTGCGCCATCGGGGCGGGGGTGTGCTAGACTCACAGAGGACGTCCAGCTTTGTCTTCGGCCGCTGCCATGAGAGCTTATGAGCGCTTGAGTCAGGTCTATGACCTCGGCTGGAGCGATTTCGCCCGGGAATACCTGGGGCTCGTCAACGGCGTGCTCCGCGAACAGGGCATCCGCCGAGCCCGGATTCTGGACATCGCCTGCGGCACCGGCACCCTGGCCGTTGCCCTGGCCGGGAGGGGCCACCGGGTCCGAGGCATCGATCTTTCGCCGGAGATGATCGCCGCCGCCAGGTTGAAATCGGCCGGCTCGGAGAGGATCTCGTTCGACGTGCAGGACATGAGGAAGCTCAAGGTTCCCGGCCTCTATGACCTGGCGACGTGCGCCTTCGACGCGCTGAATTATGTCCTCACGGAAGAAGACCTGGGCGTCGTGTTCGGCCGCGTCGCGGCGACGCTCCGGGATTCCGGGCTCTTCGTCTTCGATTCCAACACGACGCATCATTATGTCAGCCGGGAGAACGGTTCCTTCCGGCGGTCGCTCGGCGGACGATCGTTCGTCCAGAGCTGGAGCTACAGCCGGGCCAAAAGGGAGTCGGTCACGACCTTCAAGTTTGATGATGGGGCCACCGAAATCCACCGACAGCGCCCCTACGATCTCGTTGAACTCCGGCCGCTCCTGGCCGACGCGGGCTTTTGCGTCCGTCAGACTTGGTCCTGGTTCGATAGGAAACCGTTCACGACCGATAGCGACAGGTTGTTCTGCGTCGCCCAAAAAGCCCCGCAGCCTGGATGATCTCTCCCGACCGGGCTCGATAAAGCCGGAACTCCGGAAGGGTCGTCGCCCTAGCTTCCGAGCGGATGGGTTCTCGAATATGCCACGATCAAGGAGACGAGGATGATCAAAGTCGGCAGGACAATGGCGTAATAGGTCCGCAACTGAAGCTTGATCGGCCGGACGTCGATTTTCATGAACGTCAGCCAAAAGGCGATGCCGAACGGGATGAGAAGAACAGCTGCGGAAATCACGCTCGCAACCCAAAGGCCGTGGGAACTGAGACCGAGCTTCAGAAGGAAGGACGAGACGATGAGCTGTCCCTGAAAATATATTAAATAAATGAGCCCGACCCCGAACAGATTGAGGATCACGGAGAAAACTCCGATGCTTAGGAAGATCGAGCTGAAAAAGAGCAAGAGGAATATGATCCCGGCCTCTTGGAGAAGCTCTCGGCCGACGACGAGGGTCGCCGCTCCAGCCAAGAGGATGAGAAATCCGAGACGCGGCAATACCTTGGCCAGGATGATTTCCGTGCGGCTGAGCGGCAAAGAAAACAAGTACTCGAACGCCCGGTCCTTCCGCTCGGATTGGAAAAGCGTCGCGCCGGCATAAACGGAGAATATCAGGAGCGTGACAACGAATCCTGTTTGGAGAAGGCTCTTGTAGTCGAGGCCCGCTTTGGTGATGAGCTTGTCCCAGGCATAAACGAAAGGAATGAGGATGAGAGCCACCAGGCTCTCGACGAACCTCTTTAGAGCGTCCCGGATTTCCTTTCTAAGCATATTCCCCCCCGATGAAGGCCGAGACGATCTCCGTCAGGTTCAGATCGCGGATTTCGCCGCCCAGAGTCCCGCGCAACCCTTCGTGAAAGGGATAGACGAAGAAGTCGGAGTGGTCTTCGTAGTCGATCCGGGACAGGACGTACAACGAGTCCGGCGCACTGCGGGAACTGACCTTCTTGACCTTGGCCTTGAGGGCGTCGATGGTCTCGTCGACGGCGATCTCCCCCGATTTCAGGAGGATCACCCGCTCCACGAGGTGCTCGATATCGTGGAAGTTCACATTGACCATGACCACCGTCAGGCGGCGCTTTGCGAGCAGTTGGACGATCTGCTCGAGAAAAATCCGCCTCAGATAGGCGTCGATCGAATGGATGATCTCGTCGATGAGAAAGACCTCAGGAGCCAGCGAGAGGACGAGCTCGAGGTGGAGGATGGTCCGCTGGCCGATCGAAAGCTCGCGGACCTTTTGCCCGGAGCCGATTTTCGTGTGCCGGATGAGGGCATCGTCGATGGCCGGAAGGCCGTAGGCGGATTTGTGGAGGGCAATAGCCTCCGAGACAGTCAGGCTCTCGTAGAGGCTCAGCGAGTCCGAGATGAAGCCGATCTTCCTCCGGGGGTCCGGGCCCAGGCGGGCGTCGAATCGAATCGCGCCCTTATCCGGCCTCAGGACGCCGGCCATGAGCCTCAGAAGCGTGCTCTTGCCCACGCCGTTGATCCCGGTGATCAGGCAAACCTGGCCGTCCGGGATGCTGAGGTTGAAGTCTTTGAAAACCCGGGTCTTCCCGTAGCTGAAGGAAAGGCCCGCGATATCAATCATCGGGCTGCCCCTTCCTCAAGGTGCCGCGCAGGCTCATGCCCGCGAGCCGGGCCAGCTCCTGGAGCATGTCTTCGCCGGAATAGCCGAGATCCAGCGCCCTGGAGATGTAGTCCCTAGTGATCTCTCCGAAGAGCTCGTGCCTCTCCCGGCCGAACTTGCTGCGGTCGAGCCTGACGTAATACCCGGCTCCCGGGCGGGAATAGATGAAGCCCTCGTTTTCGAGCTGCTCGTAGACCTTGATGATGGTGTTTGGGTTGACGACGAGCTTGAGGGCCATTTCCCTGAGGGTCATGAGCCGCTCTCCCTCCCGGATGTGTCCGGACAGGATGGCCAGCTTGAGGGCGCGCTTGATCTGCTCGTAGGCCGGGACGGCGGATTTGGCGTCAATTCGGATTTGGATATCCTCCCGCGCTTTGTTCATTGCTATAGTTATATATAATAGTAGGACAGACGTTGTCAAGCCCGGCCACGGATTCTATTGCCCGGACGAGAAGTGCTTTGCTCGCGCCGGCGGATCCCTCTGCCGGCGGCTCCGACGATTCCAGTGTGCCTATTCCACCCTCACGATTCTCACGGGGCCGATGAGTCCCGAGGGCAGAAGCGGCGAATCGGCGCGGTAGAACTGCAGCGCCGTGTAGGTGTATTTTTTGGCCGCGCCGGGCTGCTGGTCGCCGATGAGACGGTTCACCCAGAGGTTCGTCACCCTGATCTCGAGGACGTTGGCGCCGGGCTTGAGGGCGGGCGTCACGTTCACGCGGAACGGCGCCCTCCAGAGGATGCCGAGCGGCTGGTCGTTGACCGCCACTTCAGCGATGTTCTTCACGTCGCCCAGGTCGAGCCACAACTCGGTCCCCTCCTTGAACCAGTCCGCCGGCGTCTGGATGGTCTTCGTGTATGTCGCCGTGCCCGAGAAATACTTCACCCCCTCATCGGCGCTTTCGCTCCACGAGCCCAGGGAATCGAGCCTGATGCTGTCCGGCGCTCCGCGGCCGGCCTGGAACACGACGTTCCAGCCGCCGGTGACGCCCGCCAGAGTGGCCTCGGCCCGATCCGGCAGCAGTCTCAACGCCGTTTCCGAAGGCAGGCGAAACACCACAAACACCGCATCTCGCGGGCCGAGGCGGAGAGGCACCGTCGTGCGCCCGTCGGCCATGCTGTAGGAAGCGGGCTCGATGAGGCCCGTATCGGCATGCCAGAGCTCGGGGGCCTTGCCCGTCGCCCGGAAGGACGCGTCCAGGACCTCTCTGCGGACATTGGTGTTGCTGACCCAATAGATGTCGCCGTCCGGCGCTCTCCGGTGCACGAACATCAGATCTGTGTCTTCCCGGGGCCGCGTGTATTCGAAATCCGGCGCGGCCCCCAGGGCCTCGAGCGCTTGGACGATCGTCCTTTCGCCGTAAACCTTACCCTTTCCGGCGCCTTGCCGCCAGAGTTCGTCGGCCTCGGCTTGGAGGTCTTTTTGGTCGTCGGCCAGGCTCGGGCTGTCGATGGGCTCGGGCCCGACGACCACGGCGCCGGCGTTCACGAGGTCGCGGATCTTCCGCAGGACGACGAGCGGCATATGCCGGCTGTTGGGGTCGAGGGCCAACACGCGGTAGCTCATCCCGCTCGCGGTCGTGAGCCTCCCGTCGGCCACGGTCAGGCGGTTCAACAGGACGTCGGAACTGGCGAAATCGAAATTGTACCCGGCCGGGATCGCGGGCATTTTCCTCCCGAATAGGGCCGTGATGTTCGAGTCTTCGCCGTAATAGTAGAGGACATCGGCCACGAAACGGCCCTGCTGGAGCATAAAGCAGCTGCGGGCCAGATACGTGGTCCAGGCCTTCGCCAGCTCGGCCCAGGTTTCGTGCCGGGTGAACCACTGGCCGAAGGGTCCGAGCCCGAGGCCCGGGATCTTGTCGTCGACGGGCTGGTGGACCGACGTATGGATAACGAACCGGTTCAGGCCGTTGGCCATCAGGCGGTCGGCGGTGAGCTTCAGCGTTTCCGGGGAGTATTGCCACGCGTGCAGGTAGGCCGTCATGGACTCGGCCGCCACCAGGTTCTGGCCGTAGATGTGGGCCACGGAGGCCGACTCGCGGACGTCGGCGTCGTACACTTTATTGGGCTTGTCGGACCCCTCGACCCACATGGCGCTCATGGGGATATCTGCGGCGCGCTTCACGTCCATGCCGTCGGCGACAAAGGCGCGGCCGTACTCGTGCGATTCGGAGTAGCGGCCCATGCCGCGCGCGTGGAGGATCTCCGTGAGCTGGTCGTAATGGCATTCGGCGGTCAGCTCGGCGATCGTCTTGCGGAAGTCCCAGAGAAAGCGGTCGCTCGACTCCGCGCTCTCGACGACCCGGCCGGCGAGGACCGGCAGCCAGGGGCGCATGTCGTAGCCGCGACGCCTCTGGAACTCGGCCATCATCCGGTCGGTCCAGTTGGCGACTCCGGCCTCCCAGCTGTCTGTAACGACGTACTGAAAGCCGCGCCGGCCCATGAGCGGCCCAACGGTGTCTTTGTACAGGCCGAGGTAATGGTCGAAATAGGCCTTGACGTGGCCGCGGTCGAGCTTATCGACCTCGAGGCCGGTCGCCTCCGGGGAGGCCGGGGCGTTGTGGGCGCCGGTCAGGGAATAGCCGATGCGGAGGACGACCCAGCGGCCGGCAGGAGGAGTCCAGTCGAGCCGGCCGTCGGCCCGCATTCTTGATGTCAGATCGACGACGTTGGCCTTGCGGACGGCGTCGGCGGCCGGGACGGGGGGCGTCGCCATGCTGTAAATATCCTCGGCCGAGGAAAATCCGGCCTTGTCTTGGAACCGGTTGACGGTCGCCGAGGGATGGAGGACAAACTCGGAAACGCGCATTCCGGCGGGTTCATCGCGCCGGACCTGGGCGCCCGCCTGGGGTTCGACGCGGAAGACCACGCGGAAGAACCTCGCGGTGACCGGCGGGAACGCGATCGTGATGGCCTCAGCGGGAACCGCCGCGACCGTCCAGAATTGCAGACCATCGTCGCTCGATTCCAACTCCGTTGCGGCCGTCTCCCGCCCGCCGCCGGAAGCGCTCTCCGCGACCAGGGTGAGCGCGTAAATCGTCTGCGCCCGGGGGAAATCGTACTGGATCCATGATTTCCCGTCTGCCGGGACGGCCGGCAGCAGGCCGCCCTTCGAGAGGTCGCCGTCCGTAAGCGCGGCCAGGTCGAACGTCCCGCCGCTCGACGTCAGCCTGACCCCAAGTTCGGCGCGCGTGCGGTCGCTTTCGGGCGCCCGGTAGGCGACGACGGCGCTGTCGGCGTAAAATTCGGGGACCGCGGCGGCGCCCGGCCCCCGGCGGTCCCCGTCCATGTTCTGGTAGGGACCGGTCGTCGCGGGGGGCTTGGGCAGGATCCCCGAGAAGCGGCGTCCGCCCTCGATGCGCGTCTCGCTCCAGACGTATTTCTTCATCGCCTGCGCCGGCGTGACCCACGGCCCGCCGCTCTCGCTCCAACCGGGCGAGCCGGCGATGGCCATTTCCAGGTTCAGCCGGTCGGCCAGCGTCACGGCGAATCTGAAGGCGTCCCGCCATTCGGGCGTCATGAAGACAAGGCGCCGGGCGACGATCTGGGGCGTGTCGAGCCCGGCGTCAAAGTTCTGGAAGCCGGCGATGCCGGCGCGCTTCATCCATTCGAGGTCGGCCTGGATGCCTTCCTTTGTCACGTTGCCGTTCATCCAGTGCCACCAGACGCGCGGCCTGGCGCCGTCGGGCGGGTTGCGGAATCCCTGCCTGAGGGCGTCATCCGGGCCCTGCGCGGCAACGATCGATGCGCCCAAGAAGAACATGATCCCGGCGGCTAGGCAAAGCCGCAGCCGGCCCCTCGATGTTTCGCTCATGGACGTCCTGCCTTTCAATAGGGTCGGAAGTTCCGACAACGCCCCTATGCCTTCAGAGAATATTCCCGGCCGCGAACCCAAGTCAAGAATCCGGCCCCTCCGGGGACCGGATCGTGCCGCTGGCTTTCGTTCCCCGATGAATGGTATAAAGAGTCTCAGATTGCCGCGGGAGAGGGGAGATTGAATAAAATATACGTCGTCTCCGACGGAACCGGGCACACTGCGGAACGGGCCCTGAGCGCGGCCCTGGTCCAGTTCCCCAGGGCCGAGGTCGAGATCCGGGTCCGTCCGAATGTCCGGACGGCGAAGAGGGCACGGGAGGTCGTCCTCGAGGCCGGCCGGGCGGGCGGATTCATCGTCCACACCATCGTCACGGACGCGGTCCGCGAATCGCTGATCAACTCCGGCCGGAAGAAGCACGTCGAGATGATCGACCTGATGGGGCCGCTCCTGGCGCGGCTGACCGAGACCCTGGCCGCGTCCCCCTCCGAAAAGCCGGGGCTTTTCGCTCAGCTGAACAAGTCGTATTTCCGGCGCATCGAATCAATGGACTTCGCCTTCCGCCACGACGACGGCCAGCGCGTCGAGGACCTCCGCCAGGCGGAGATCGTCCTCCTCGGCGTCTCCCGGACCTTCAAGACCCCGCTCAGCATCTATCTGGCGTTCAAGGGCTGGTTCGTCGCCAATGTCCCGATCATTCTGCTCCAGGAACCGCCGGCCATCCTCCCCAAACTCCCTCCGAAAAAGATCTTCTGCCTGGACACCAACGCGCGCCAGCTGGCCGAGCTCCGTCAGGCGCGCCACGACTATCCCACGGGCGTCGTCCCGGAATACGCCGATCAGGAATGCGTGCGGATCGAGCTGATGAACGCCCGGCGGTATTTCCACGAGCACCCGGGCTGGACGATCATCACCGTAACGAACAAGCCGATCGAGGAGATCGCCACGGAGATCCTCGCCATCCGCGGGAAACGGCGGAAATCGGGAAGCGATGATCTCCTCTGACCGGCCCCCGTCCTAGAAGCCCAGCCTCAGGCTGAACGACCACTCGGCCGTCGGCGCGGGCTGGTACGAATTGCCGTCCGGGTCGGGCTCGGTGAAGCCGTAATACAGCTTGTTGAAAATGTTGTGGCCCGAGAGCATGACCTCCATCGGCATCCCGCCGAACACGAACTTGTAGCCGACGCGCACGTGGACGAGCGCGTACGGGTCCGTGCGCCCGTAGCCGTTTTCGAGGATCTCGTTCGTTGAGTCGATATACCAGGCGCTGACGTATTCGAGCGCCGCCCCGACCGTCAGGGCGCTGGTGACGTGATATTCGGCGTCGAGATAGAGCTGGTGTTGGGGGATGTTCGGAACCCACGTGTTGTAAAAGGTCCCCCCGGTCAGGGTTTCGACGGCCCCGTCGTATTTGAAATGGGAGTAGGTGTAGGCCAGCCTCAGGGCCAACCGGTCGATCGGGAACCAGGTCAGGGACGTTTCGACGCCGTAGCGGTTGGTGTTGCCGACGTTGCCGTAGAAGGTTTCGAGGGGCCGGTCGACCATCCGGTAGCGGCCGAAGTCGTTGTCCGTGGACAGGTGGAAGAGGGCGATGTCGTAGGTGAATGTCCTGCCGACGGAGCCGCGCCCGCCGACTTCCTCGCCGGAAGAAGTGGCCGCGACAAGATGGGTGTTGAAACCGCCCAGCGCGTAGGGGTTCTCGACGAGCTCCTCGGTCCCGGGAGGAAGGAACCCCGTTCCCCAGCTCGCGTAGAGACCGAAATCCCGGAGGGGGTTCCAGGTGACGCCGACCCGGCCGGTGACGTGGCTGTAGGCGACGCTGCTGGAAAGGTCGATGCCGCCGGCCTTGAGGTTGTCCGTGAGGGCGTCGGTGACGCGGTCGTAACGGACACTCCCCGTGACCCCCCAGGCGGGGCCGAGCTCGACGCGGTCGATGACGAAAACGCCAACGCCCGTCTGCGTCACGTCCTGGTCGGCCAGGAGTTCGGGCGTCTCGACGGCGCCGCCGATGTTCGGATGCTTGATCTCGCTGAACGTCTGCCAGGACGCGTCCGTGCCGACGCTCAGGTGGTTCTTGAGCCATCCGTCGCCGGCGTTGTGGTTCAGCTGGACCCTGAAGCCCGGAAGGTCATAGTCCCGATGGTCGACGGCTGAGGGCACGGACTCGGTGTATTTTGTGTGACGGAAGTAGGCCGCCACGTTCAGGTCGAAGTTCGCGCCCAGTTCCATGGTCCCGACGATCCCGCCTGTCTGGCGCTGGGTCTTCTGATACTCGTTGTATGTGATGGAATCGGGGTTCGCCAGGCGCCGCAGGACCTCCGGATCGGAGCTGAACCAGTCGAGGTTGAGGCCCTCGGGGTTCTGGTTGAAATAGTCGGTCCAGCCCAGGATCGCCGTGAGTTTGACCTTCGGGCTGATCGTAAAGGCGAACTTGCCGTAGGCGTTGTCGCCGTTGTAGGCGGAGTGGTCGCGGTACCCGTCGCCGGAGAGCATCGAACCGTAGATGTTGTAGTTCATGATGCCGACCGTGCCGCCCATCTCGCCCAGGCCTTTCTTGAGGCCGAAGCCGCCGCGAACGAGGTACGCGTCGCCGGAGACGGGCCCGGACCCGCCGTCGGGCGTGAGGACGTTGATGATCCCGCCCTCGGAGCCGCTTCCGTAGAAGGCCGCAGCGGGACCGCGCAGGACCTCGATCCGCCGGACGGCGGCCCAGTCGATGTCGTAGAAGTCGGAAATGTATCCGGAAGGATCATTGAGGGGGATGCCGTCGACGAGCGTCTCGATGCCCCGCGTGCCGCGCTCGGTGAGGATCCCCTCTCCCCTGATCGATATGTGGACCCGCTCGCCGTCGGCCTGGTTGTCGACCTTGACGCCCGGGACGAGCTTCATCACCTCGTCGATGCCGACCGTACGGGGGGCCGTCTGGAGGATGGGCGTTTCGATGACGGTCGTCGCAGCGGGGTTCTTCTTGAGCGGAATCTCGACGCGCGGCGCCGTGACCGTGATCTCGACATTCGTTTCAGACTGGGCGGCTCGTTTCTCCTCGGCCGCCTTCTCGGTCTTCTTCTGGGGCTCGCTTTTGGCCTGGCCCTGGGCGGAATCGGACAGGGCCGCAGACGGTCCGATCAAGAAAACGAACAGGAAAACGGCAACCAACGCGATCCAACGGGACGTTAATGATTTGTGATGCATATAATCCCTCTCATATATATATTTGACACACAGAAAATCGCTCTTCTTCCATCTGATCGCTTACGGGAGATCCACGGGACGGTAGCTTGACATGGGTCTGCGCCGGGGCTACAGTGACGGCATGGTCCCCGACGGTTCCCTCGGCCAGAGCCTGACGCTCAAGGCCCCCCCCGAAGTGGAGAGAGGCATCGTTCTGGCCGTGCAGCGGGGCGACGACGAGGCGTTCCGCGAGCTCTACGAAGCCTATCGCGACCCGATCTGGACGCTGGTCGTTTCACTCGTCGGCGACAGCCTGCAGGCGCAGGATATCTGCCAAAATGTCTTTTTCAAAGCCTTCCGCGGACTCGGGGGCTTCCGGTTCGAGTCCTGCCTGTTCACCTGGATCTACCGGATCGCCCTCAACGAATGCCGGAACCACCTGAGGAGGAGGCACGTCTTTCTCGTTCCGCTGGAGGCTATCATCGGCAGCCACGACGAGATCGACGCGGCTTCGGCCTCGGACTGGTCGAACGCCCGCAGGGCGGCGCTCCGCGCTGCGGTGATGCAGCTTCCTTTCAAGATGCGCGAGGTCGTCGTTCTCAAGTATCTGGAGGACATGTCCTATAGAGAGATGAGCCGGGTCCTCGGATGCCCGGCCGGAACGGTGGCCTCGAGGCTCAACCGCGCCTTGGCGGAGCTCGAGGAGCGGTTGCGGCCGCTGAGAGGGTTCTTGTGAAGCATCCGGAGAGAGGGAGCCCCGGACGATGAGCTGGCGCTGTTCGTTCCGGCGCAGACGATTCCTGCCTTATCTCGAGGGAGAGGTTTCGCGGCGGGAAGCGATGCGCCTCGAAAAACATCTCGCGGGCTGCCGGAAGTGCGGCGAATTCTTCACCCGGGTCCGCATCGGGCATCAGGCGGGACGGCAGTTCGGGCGGATCGGTCCCGGGATCGAAGGCCGGTCGCCGGAATTCGCTGAGCTCTGGAAGGGGAAGGAGACGAAGCCCGGCGGGCCGGAGCGGCTGGCCCGGGACGCCCGGGCGACTCTCCGCGGCCGGCGGCTGGCCCCCGCGGCGACCGCCCTGATCACGCTGGCCGCGGCCGCGTTCATCGCCGTCGCGGTATTCAATCCCGGGATCCTGAGGAGGGCCGACGGGCCGTCCGCCGTTTCGCCCGCGACCATCGGATACGCCGGATTTATTCCCGTCCGGATCCGGGAGTTCGCCTCCCATAACCGGTCTCCCGTCGTGACGGAGGGCTTCGTTCGTGAAGTGTATTTCGACGAGCAGGAAAAAACTCTGCACATCAAACTCGTCGAGATCCCGCAGAAGTCCGAACCGTTCGTGATCTGCGAGATCCGGAGCCCCGGAAGCATGGCCATCCCGCCCGAGGGCAGCCGCATCCGCGTCTACGGCATGGCGCGGTATGATGCCCAGCCGGGCCGCCAGTGGCACGAGGTCAATCCCGTCATGACGCTGGCCGTCCTGAACCGCTGAACCGGGACGGCCTGCCTCCCGAAAATCGGTCCAGGCATGATGAGAGAAAACCTGGGGGTGGACACGCCGGTGAGCGAGATCATGCCCTCGCCCGTCTACGCCGCGCAGGTGTTCACCGGGGCTGGCGAATGTATGGCCCTGATGACGGAGAAACATGTCCGGCACCTGCCGGTGTTCGACGGGAAAAGGCTCGTCGGCATTATCTCCATAGGCGCCGTCGTCAAGTCCCTGATCGGCGAGCCGCAGGTCGCCATCGAGAAGCTCGAAAACTGCATCATGGGCAAGCACGCCTGAGCCCGTCCCCCCGGCAGCATCCGTTTCCCGTTTTGGGCTGCCCGGCGGCCCCCCGTCCGGCGATTGTTTTCTCCGGGCCGACTGGCCTATAATCCCGGCGTGTCTTCCGGGATGGCCGCGCCTCGACCCCGGCACGGGGGGAACGGCCGGTTCATCCCCATTCCCCGAGCTCTTGGAGGTTCCATGAAACGCAGACGGCTCGTCGTCTATTGTTCGCTCCTGGCCCTGGTTTTTGCGTGGGCGTCCGTCCTCGCGGCGCAGGGCCGGCTGGCCGACTATGAAAGGGCCGACGGCCTCAGAGACAAATACCAGAGTCTGGCGCTCGATGTTCCGGGCCGCATCGTCTGGATCGGAAAGACGCATCGCTTCTGGTACCGCAAGTCGGTCCGGGCGGGGTATGAATTCGATCTCGTCGATGCCGACGCGCTGTCCAAAAAGCCGGCCTTCGACCACGCGAGGCTCGCGGCGGCGCTCAGCGCCGCGGCGGGAGAGAAGTTCGAAGCGGCGAAGCTCCCCTTCTTCTTCATCCGGTTCGCCGAGGACGAGAAGGCCGTCGAATTCGAAGCCGCCGATTTCCGCTGGCGCTGCGACCTCGCGTCCTACACCCTGACGAAGCTCGGCCCCGTGGTCCGCCGACGGCCGTGGCCCCTGGACGAGGAACCCGAGTCCAAGGAACCCAAAGTTGCCCCCGACGGGAAGACAGAGGCTTTCATCAGGAATTTCAACGTCTGGATCCGCTCCACGGGCAAGGACGTGAAGTACGAAACCGCCCTGAGCTTTGACGGGACCGGGGACAACGGGTACGCGCTGAACTCCATCCGCTGGTCGCCCGATTCGAAAAAGCTCGCCGCCTATCGCGTCCGGCCGGGCTATAAGAGGCTCGTCCAGTACGTCGAGTCTTCGCCCGAAGACCAGCTCCAGCCCAAGGCCTTCACGATCGTTTACCCCAAGCCGGGCGATCCCGTCGACCTCCAGCAGCCGGTCCTCTTCGACGTCGCGGCGGGGACGCACATCGACGTCGATAACAGCCTCTTCCCCAACCCGTACGAGCTGTCGGAGATCACCTGGTGGAAGGACGGCCGGGGGCTGACCTTCGAATACAACCAGCGCGGCCACCAGATCTACCGCATCATCGAGGTCGACGCCGCGACGGGCAAGGCCCGGGCGCTCATCGATGAGGAAGCCAAGACGTTCTTCTGCTATTCGGCGAAGAGATTCCGGGCCGACGTGGACGACGGCAAGGAGATTGTCTGGATGTCCGAGCGGGACGGCTGGAACCACCTCTACCTCTACGACGGGGCCAGCGGTGCCGTTAAGAACCAGGTCACGAAGGGACGCTGGGTCGTGCGCGGCGTCGACAAGGTCGACGAGCGGAAGCGGGAGATCTATTTCCGGGCGAGCGGGATGTATCCGGGCGAGGACCCGTACTTTGTCTACGCCTACAGGATCGGTTTCGACGGATCGGGGCTGACCCTGCTGACGGACGGGCATGCCAACCATCAGATCGCCTATTCGGACGATATGCAGTACCTCGTCGATACGTATTCGCGGGTCGACATGGCACCGGTCTGCCTGCTGCGGCGGGCCTCCGACGGGGCTGTCCTCCGGGAAGTCGAGAGGGCCGACATCGCGGGCCTCGTCAAAGCCGGCTGGCGGGTGCCGGAAGTCTTCACCGCCAAGGGCCGGGACGGCGGGACGGACATCTGGGGCATCATCATCCGGCCGACCGCGTTCGACAAGTCCAGGAAGTATCCCGTCATCGAGAACATCTACGCCGGGCCGCAGGATTCCTTCGTCCCGAAATCGTTCACGGCCTGGAACGGCATGATGTCGCTGGCCGAGCTGGGCTTCGTCGTCGTCCAGATCGACGGCATGGGGACGTCGAACCGGTCCAAGGCCTTTCACGACGTCTGCTGGAAAAACCTGGGCGACGCAGGCCTGCCCGACCGAATCCTGTGGCACAAGGCTGCCGCGGCCAGATATCCCTGGTACGACATCAGCCGGGTGGGCATCTACGGGACGTCGGCGGGCGGGCAGAACGCCATGGGAGCGGTCCTCTTCCACCCGGAATTCTACAAGGTCTCGGTGGCCTCATGCGGCTGCCACGACAACCGGATGGACAAGATGTGGTGGAACGAGCAATGGATGGGCTGGCCCGTCGGCCCGGAGTACACCGGCTCGTCCAATGCCGCGAACGCCCAGCGGCTCCGCGGCAGGCTCCTGCTCTTCGTGGGGGAGCTCGATACGAATGTCGACCCCTCGTCCACGATGCAGGTCGTGAACGCGCTGATCAAGGGCGGGAAGAGCTTCGAGCTGCTCGTCCTGCCCGGCGAGAACCATACCAGCGGGGGGGATTACGGGGAGCGGGTGCGGCGCGATTTCTTCGTCCGGAACCTGCTCGGCGTCGAACCCCCCGACTGGAACCGGATCGAAGCCAAGAAAACGGGACCTGAGCGCCCAGGGAATCTCTGAGGGAGTTCCGCGGAGCAAACGGGCCGTCCGTGCCCCGAAGCCCTCGTCCCGCGCCACGGCGCGTCCCCGTTCCCCCGGAGTCAACCGGCGGGGGAGTTTTCCGACTTATTTTTCGATGTTCCCCCGAAGAGGCCCCTGGTTTTCTCGGGATTCCGGCCCGGAGCGCAAAGGTTTCCGGGCCGGTGAGGTCTAAATAAGAGCAAGGGAATAGGATTGCCAAGGGAAGTCCTTTTTGACCCCTCCGGTTAAAAAGGCTTATAATAGAAGAAGGGAAAGGGAGCTTTTAACTCGTTTCGGCAAGGAGGATAAGCCATGAGCCGAATTGTCCGTCTGTGGGCCACGTACGCCCTGGCTTTTGCGGGCGTCGCCGGCCTCCTCTTTCTTTCCGCGTGCAGCAGCACTTCCTCTCCCGGGGTGGGAGTGCCCGCTCAACTGAGAGTCCTCGCGACCGATACGCCCTCGGACGACTGGTCGGTGATCCAGGTCCAGCTCAAATCCATCAGCCTGCACAACGCCCTCGACCAGTCATGGGACCAGGTCTGGACGGCGGGTTCCACGCCCACCTATCTGAACCTCGTCGATCTCTCGGGTGTGGCTCAGATCCTGGGGAGCGCGGGGATTTCGGCTGGAACATATGATCGGCTGCAGCTCATCATCAACACCGACCCGACGACCATGACCATCACGGACGACAACGGGAATACCTACGCTCCGGCGAACATCAAGGTCGTCGACCCCAGCGGGAAGGGCGAGATCAAAGTCGATATCAGCCCGCCCCTGACGGTGTCGGCCGGCGGCACGAATGTCCTACAGGTCGACTTCGACCTGGCCCATCCGATGTCGATCTTCGTCCTGAACGGGGACGTCATCCTCGACCTCCAGATCCGCCACAAGGCCGCGCCGGCGAACCTGCGCAAGCTTCAATTCGCGCGAGCGCTCGGGAACGTGACATCTGTCGCGAGCGACGATTCCTCGTTCGGCCTGACGACGCTTGATGGCACGGCGCTGACGTTCGGGGTGGACGCCAACACGATCTACTTCGATGTCGACACGAACACGACGGGGTCGTTCACAGGCCTGGCGGCGCTCCTCTGCACCTCCGGTTCCTGCACCGACGGCGCCCTCGTGGCCTACAACATGAACTCCGATGGGTCTCTCTATGCCCGCCGAGTCTGGTACGGCACGATTGCCAACCTCCCTCAGTTCACTCCCGAAGGCCTTGTCCGCCGCGTGGGGGACAACTGGATCAGGGTGTTGGAGAAGAACACCGGTACGACGAGTAAATGCAGCTGGCAGTGGATCCCGGTCACGGTGACCGTGAACGACGCCACGACCTGGACCTTCCAGGACACGATTTCCATGGGGACGGGCACTTCCGTCCTCCAGTACATCCGGCGCGGCTTCCGCGTGTCCGTGACCTACGTGGACGCCACGGCCATTCCTCTGGTCGCCTCATCGATTAACGTCGAGAGTGCTCATGACGAGGGCGCCATCAAGGCCGTGTCGGCCACCGGGATCACGTTCGGCGGAGCGGACTATTGCGCCTCATGGGTTTCCACCCTGTCCGGCACTGCAGCCCAGAATTACGGCCACGTCTGGCCTTACAGCACGATAACTGGTTACGCCTTCTCCTGGTGGTTCTTCGGGCTGCCCTCCTCGGCGTCGACGAGTGTCAGCGACTTCCAGAGCACCGTAGGTGCGGCCATGAACGCCAACCTCAGAGTCCTCGCCGGCGTCGACCTCTACTGGGACCAGACCGATGTCATGTGGGTCGTCGAGAACTGCATCCTCGAGCCGGAGAAGCTGCCGCAGCCCACGGAGATCACGACGGCCTATACGAGCGCGAGCGGCTCCATGGGAGTTTCAACGTTCAGCTGGAACAATCTCACTCAAGCCACAACCATGACGGTCGACCTGGACACGACGGGTGACCTCCAGACAGTTGTTGGATCGATCGTCTGGGACACGACGACAAGAATCCTCACGACGACCTTCCCCGTCGACCCGAGCCAGTGGCCGGCCCTGCTCGTCCCGGGCGTGACCGGGGTGATGGTCTGGGTCCGTCCGGTGGAAGCCAGCGACGGGACGTTCAGCTGGCATGCCTACACGGTGATCATCTTCCAGATCAGCAGCTGACAGAGCTTTCCCAGGCGGGCGGCCGCGGGGGGTTGAGCCTCGCGGCCGCCCGGCTTTCCTTCCGCAGGGGGCCGACCGGGCCCCCGGACGGCCATTTCCCGCCTCTGCGGCCTGACAACGCGGCCGCGACCCCAAGAGGTTTTTCCCGGCCCGAAAAGGGGAAGAGGATCCCGTTCGGGCCGTCTAAAACAATGGACCGCATCGGGTCCAATCAAATCAGAGAACAGGCAGAGAGGCGATCATGAGCCTGATCGACATCTTCCGAAAGTTCAAATGGGCCTTCGTCCTGACGGTCTCTCTCGTTGTCATCGAAAAGTTGGCTTGGATTGTCGAGCCGAGCGTGTTCGGGCGGCTGCTCGACGCGCTGATCGACGCCGCCAGCGCGAAGGGAGCGGCTCACCATTTGAATATCTTCGGGACGCTTTGGCTGTGGCTGCGCACCTCTTCTATCGCCGGCCGGCTTCTTCTCTGGACCGGGGTCTTCGCCGTCAACTCCGGAGTGGGCGCGATCCGGCGGTCCGTAGACGAGAAGATCTATCTGAACATGTTCACGAACATCGCCGTCGACGTGGCCGAGTCGTGCGAAAATCAGGGGCTCGACGTCGCCCGGAGCGCCTCCCGCGTCGAGCTGTTCCGCGAGTACGTGTCGTTCCTGAAGAAGCGCTTCCCGGATTTCATCGAGCAGTTCTTCGACCTCGGCGGCACGGTCATTGCGCTGTATTTCTTCGACCCGAGGCTGTCGCTGTCCTGCCTGTGCATCGGCGTCCCGCTCTTCTTCGTCAACCGCCTATACAACAACAGAGTCATCCGCCTCCAGGGGCAGCTGCACGACCTGCGCGAGGACGTCTTCCGCATCTTCACCAAGAAGGACCGGCGCGAGGTCCGGGCCTATTACGATTCGACGGCGGTGCCGCAGAGGAAGATCGCCAACTGGAGCGCGGTCAACTTCGCCATGCTGCGGCTGTTCCTGCTCGGCATCTTCCTTGTCGTCCTCTTCATCGCCATCGACATCGACAACCTGACGACGGGACAGACGTACGCGGTTGTTGCCTACCTCTGGACGTTCATCACCAGCACCGAGTACCTGCCTGACCTCATGGAAAGCTACACTTCCCTCAAGGAGATCCAGGGGCGGGTCCGCAAGGAAACGCTGCCGGAAATCGCCTGAGCCGCGCGGCGCGCCCGGGAGGACGCTCGATGTTCATGAGACCTGCGGCCTTGCGGGACGGACGCCGGCGCCGCCTTCCCCGGCCGGCGGCTTTGACGTTCCTGACCCTGATTGTCTGGGGCTGTGGGGGCATCGCCCCGTCGAAGGTGCTCCCGCCCGCCTTTCCCGGCAAGCCTTATCTGACGTTGCTCGAACGGGTCGACGGCTTCGCCGTCTGGATCGTCAGCGGAGAGTACGTCCGCGAGAACCTCGACGAGGAATTCACGAACTTCGGCGAGCACTATCGCTTCCCCTTCATCCCCCGCGGCGAATTCTGGCTCGACCGCGAGAACGTTCCGGACGAGAAGGGTTTTTTCGTAGACCATCTGCTCGTTGAATACCAGCTCATGGCCCTGGGGATGGACTATCCCCATGCCCTGGACAAGGGCGACGCCGTCGAGCAGGCCGAGAGGGCCGAGACCCGGCTGGACCGGGAGGGGCAGGAACTGAGGAGAACTCACCAGGACGAGCGGCTCCTCCGGATGGTCCACAAAGAGCTGCTGGCGGAATGGAGCACCGACGTCAAGGTCTGGGTTGTCGACGGCGAACTCGTCCGGGACCTTTATGACATCGATTTCACGGAGGGCGGGCATGACAAGGTCTACCGGTTCATCCCCGACCGTGAGGTTTGGATCGATGACGACGTCATGCCCGGCGAGCGCCCGTTCATCCTGCTCCACGAGATGCACGAGCGCCGCCTGATGTCCCGGGGCTGGAGCTACAAGAAGGCCCACGCGGATGCGAGCCGGATCGAATCCTATTGCCGGCATCATCCGGAGGCCCTCGAAGAAATGCTCCGGCGCGAGATCAGCCAGAACCGCTAGCCGGGGGCTACCAAAACCGGACGGGCCCCGTATCGATGTGGATGAAGTCGGAGCCCTTGTAATAGCCGGTCCCGCCGCGCTTCATGGACCGGGCGATCCGGTAAAGTCTCCAGGTGTCAACACCGGGCAGTCGGAAATCCAGGGCCCGGCCCTGGATGTGGAGGCTGCCGAAGGCGACGCCGCTCGTGCAGTTGTGGAGAATCATGTTCGTCTCGACGCACCGGAACCCGCAGACGACCTGAACCTCGCCCCGGTATCCCACCCTCCCGAGAAGTTCGAAGAGAAAGTCGAGCAAGGCGGGGTCGATTGGGTGCTCTTCGCCGTTCAGCGGATCCCGCAGGACGTGCTCGATGGCTTTCAGGGCCTCCGGAAGGTACTCGCTCCCGATGCGGTACACGGTGGTCAAGTGTTCGCCGTTGTGGAGATTATGAAAAGAGAGGGCGCGCTCCGGCGCGGGCGGCCGGACGGCGGTCTGCCCCGCGGCCGGCGGCACGGCCAGAGCCGAGATGAGCGCGGCCCCCAGGACTGCGGCGGAAACGCCCCGCCACTTCTGGGCTTCTTCCCTCTGATTCCCGGCATTCATGTCAGAAAATCGCTTTCGCGAGAATCGTGTCCCGGCCATAGATGTCATCGTAAAAAAACAGGTCATGCGTTTGCAGGTCGACGACGGCGGTGTTGTAGAGGATATAGACGGGTAACGACAGCTTGAGGTGGACAGCCCGATATTTTCCTTCCGCCATCAGGCTGTGGACCTTCTCGACGGTCCAGCCCTGATCCGGTCCCCCGAGGATATAAACGGCAAGCTCGGGGGCTTCGGCGACCCTGATGCAACCGTGGCTGAAGGCGCGCCTGGGCTGACGGAACAGCTCCGCGGCCGGCGTGTCGTGGAGGTAAACGTCGTAAGGATTGGGAAAAATGAAGGCCAACTGCCCGAGGGCGTTTTCGGGGCCCGCGTCCTGCTGCAGATGATAACGGGACATGTCGTCCGGACCGAGCGTTTTCCAGTCGACGGCCGCCGAATCGATCTCTTTCCCGCCGTCACCGCCATGTTCGAAGACGCGGATGTGCTCTTTTTTCAGGTAGAGCGGATCCTCCTGGAGCTTGGGGAGCAGTTCCTT
Source organism: uncultured Eubacteriales bacterium (assembly GCA_964551995.1). GTDB lineage: Bacteria > Acidobacteriota > Aminicenantia > Aminicenantales > Saccharicenantaceae > DATKJS01. The sequence continues at coordinate 52,516 of CAZKFD010000028.1, read as the reverse complement.
CCGGGCGATGCTCAGGGGGATGTCCCAGCGCGGATTGAATTCGACATAGCGGACCCGGTCGCTGAAAACCGGCGTCATGTGATATTCGTCGCCGACGATGACCTCCATGGAAAGATCGATCCTCTCGTGCCGCACGGCCAGAAGGCTGAAGCTCGGGATGTTGACCTCGAGCCACCAGTCTCCGTGGTCGCGGTCCACCCACCGCCAGCTTTCCATGTTGAGGATGAGCTGGCGGATGCGGCGCTCGACGGGGACATTCATCGCCGCCCGCGTGGCCGGCCCGATGATCCCGTCCGGCTCGAGACCCTGATGACTCTGGAATCTCCTGATCGCGGCGGCCAGGGCTTCATCGTAATCAGGCGAATCCGTGGCGCCGTCCCCGCCCCACTCGCCGCTGACGCTCAGGCGCTTTCGGACGGCGGCCAGGCGCGGGTCCCGGGCGCCGGGCTTGAGGGAGGAGCCCTGAGGGACGGCGGGCCAGCCGCCCTGAGCAGCGATCCGGCGGTATTCCGCCAGCTTTTCGCGAAGGCCGCTGTATTGCAGGAAGGGAGGCGCCTGGCTTTCCAGGAAGGTTTTGAGGTCCGGCGCCGCGACGGCCATTTCGAACAGGGATGCCTGGTCGAGGTCGCACGCGCAGGCCGTGGGGAAGAGGTCAGGATCGAAATCGCGGGGCTGGTGCCGGCCTTGGACAAGGTCCGATTCGTAGGCGACGAGCTCCACGGTGAGCAGTAACTCGAGCCGGGCGAGAGTCTCGACGTCCCGGCCGACCCAGTCCCTGGCGATTTCGGCGACGGCGTAATCGGAAGGATCGAGGCCCTGCGTTTCGGAAGCCTCGAGCACCGACCGGAGGATTTCCGCGTTCCTATCCGGGCCGTCGGCTGTCACCCAGTAAGGCTCCATGTCCCGGTCATGGTAGAGTCGCACGATATTCGCGTTCATCCTGGCCGGGAGCGCCCGGCGCCTCGGATGCCCGACAAGCGTCGCCGGGTTCCGATGGATCTGTCGGTCGATGGCGTCGCGCAGGAGGTCCTGAGGACTTGAGGTCCGCACGGCCCTGAGCCCCGTTCCGCCTCCGCCGAGGATCAGGACGGCGCAGGCGGCGATCCGGAAGGGTCGGGCGATCATGAAGCGAAAGACTCTCATCGAGTATACCCAGATATTCTAGCAGATGGGTGGCAAGAGCGGTATCCTCCGCCCCCCGGCCCCCCGCGATCTCCTGTATAATAGATGCTTCAGGGAGAGCGGCATGAGGTTCCGCAATTTCGGACGGCAGGGCTGGGAGGTGTCGGCGCTCGGCTTCGGGTGCATGCGGTTGCCGACATTCGACGGCGCGCCGCATGGCGGCAACGTCGACCGGGAGACAGCTGTCCGCATGATCCGCACGGCCGTGGGCCGCGGCGTCAATTACGTCGATACGGCCTACCCCTATCATAACGGGGTAAGCGAGGTCGTCGCAGGCGAGGCCCTCAAGGGCGGCTACCGGGGCAGAGTCCGGCTCGTCACGAAGTCCCCCGTGTGGCTCATCCGAAAGGCCGAGGATTTCGACGCCTACCTCGACGAGCAGATGAAGAGGCTGGAGACGGCGCGCCTCGATTTCTATCTTCTCCACGGCCTGAACACCGAGCGGTGGCGGTCGGTCCTCGAGCTCGGCGTGCTCCGGCGGGCCGAAGCCGCCGTGAAGGACGGGCGCATCGGCGGTCTGGGATTTTCCTTCCACGACAAGGCCGACGTCTTCAAGGCCATCATCGACGGCTACGATGGCTGGGCGCTCTGCCAGATCCAATACAATTACATGGACATCACGAACCAGGCCGGCACGGAAGGGCTGAGGTACGCCGCCTCGAAGGGGATTCCCGTCGTCGTCATGGAGCCTCTCCTCGGCGGCCGTCTGGCCCGCCCGCCCCGTGCCGTCAGGGAGATCTTCGAAAGCTCCGACCCGGGCCGCTCTCCGGCGGACTGGGCTTTGCAGTGGGTCTGGGACCAGCCCGAGGTCGCCGTCGTCCTCAGCGGCATGGGCCGGATGAGCGAGCTCGAGGAAAACCTCCGCTCGGCCGACAGGTCTGCGGTCCGCTCCATGACGGCCGCTGAGCTCCGGCTCATCGAACGCGTCCGGGACATCTACTTGAAGGCGAGCCCCATCCCCTGCACGTCATGCGGCTATTGCCTGCCCTGTCCGAACGGCGTCAACATCCCGCGGAATTTCGAGCTCTACAACAGCGGCTTCATCCATGACGATCCGGCGACGAGCCGCATGCTCTACGGACGATTTCTCACCGAGGTCGAGAGGGCCTCCGCCTGTGTCCAGTGCGGCGCCTGCGAGAAGTTGTGCCCGCAGGGAATCCCGGTCGGCGAATGGATGCCCAAGGTCCACGCCGTTCTGGGCGAAGGGAAATCCTACCGATGATTCCGGTCCGGACGGCGCTCATCACCGGGGCTTCGGCGGGCATCGGGGAGGAGTTTGCCCGCGAGCTGGCCGCGGCCGGGAGTGGACTCGTCCTCGTGGCCAGACGGAAGGGGAGACTGGAAGCCCTCGCGGCCGAGCTTGCGGAGCGGGACGGTGTCACCGTCGAGGTGCTCACAGCCGATCTATCTAAGGACAGCGACCTAGAGAAGGTCGCCGGCCGGATGGCGCAAATCCAGACGCTCGACCTCCTGGTCAACAACGCCGGGTTCGGGGGGACGGGGCCGTTTTCCCGGAGCGACGCCGGCCGTTCCCTGGAGATGATCCGGGTTCACGCGGCCGCCCCGCTCCGGCTGACCCGGACGGCTCTCGAAGGCATGATCGCAAGGGGACGGGGAGGGATCATCAACGTGGCCTCGATTGCGGCGTTTTCGCCCTTCTCCGGACCCGCCTACTCCGGGACGAAGGCCTTCCTGGTCGCCTTCTCCGAGAGCCTGCAGTTCGAGCTGGCGGGCACCGGCGTCCGGGTCCAGGCCCTCTGCCCGGGCATGACGCACACGGAGTTTCACGACGTGATCGGGATGGACACGTCCTTCGTGCCCGGCTTCATGTGGATGTCCGCCCGGGACGTCGTCCGGGCGTCGCTCCGGGCGCTTGGCCGCCGGAAGGTGGTCTGCATCCCCGGCTGGCGGAACCGCCTGGTAACTGCCCCGATGCGCTGTCCCCCGACGGCCGCCGCTCTCCTGGCTCTGGCCGGGCTGCCGCACCTGCGAAGGAAAGTAGGCCTCTGACCCTCCGGCGGACCTCCGAAGGCCTGGCAGGGGCGGAGGACCCCATACAGCGGGTTGACACCCCCGGGCGGCCCCGCCTATAATAAAACCGAAAGGAGTATGGGGGCGAACTGGTTTCGACGGAGGTAGTGAAACACAGGTGGCATGCCGAGGTCCCACCCACCTCGTAAAACCGGTGGAAAACAAATTAACTGCAGAACCTCTAGCAGTCGCGGCCTGATAGAAAGGCACGCCGTTTCCGGGGCCCCCTCCCGCGGGGCGTCGGGAGCGTCGACCGAGCGGGATAGCGACCCGGTTTCGTCCTGAGGCCGGCGAGCGAATCACCTTCGGGGCTGGTTTCACGGAGTTTTTCCTCTTCGAACCCGCGAGACGAGACGGCGGAAGAGGATAAGCATGTAGGCACCTGCTGTCGAATGCCTTCGGACGCGGGTTCGATTCCCGCCGCCTCCACCACATCGGCAACAGATGAACGCGGGCATACGGAACGAGCGGGAGCACGCCCCGGCGTCCTTTGCCCTCGCCTTCCTGCTTCTGGCCCTGCCGGCGGCTGCCCTCGCCTCCGGCCAAGCTTCTCCCGGGGGCGCCGGGCAACAGCCCGCCGGGGCCAACAAGATCAGAACCGTCGTGATCGATCCGGGCCACGGAGGCATGGAGACGGGGGCCAAAGGCCCGGCCGGCACGCTCGAAAAGAACGACACGCTGGCCATCGCCCTCAAGTTGAAAGCGCTCATCGAAAAGGACATGTCCTTCCGCGTCGTGCTCACGCGGGATAAGGACATCGATGTCTCGGTCGAGACCCGTTCGGCCACCGCCAACAACCAGAAGGCGGATGTCTTCATCAGCATCCATACCAACAGCTCCCGGCAGAGGATCGCCCAGGGTTCCGAGACGTACTTTCTGAGCACCGGGGCGACCCCGGACGAGGAAACGCGCCGGCTAGCCTACCTCGAGAACAACTCCTCCCGGATCGACGACCACGTGGACAAGCCGAGCGAGGACGAGATCAAGCTGATCCTCTGGGACATGGCCCAAACGGCCTACATCCGGCAGAGCAGCCAGCTGGCCGACATGATTCAGGCCGAGCTCAACTCCCTGCTGGGGACGAAGGACCGCGGCGTCAAGCAGGCCCCCTTCAAGGTCCTGACGGGCGTGGCCTGCCCGGCCGTCCTCGTCGAAACGGCTTTCATCTCGAATCCCGAAGAAGAAAAGAAGCTCGCCTCCGACGAGTTCCAGACAAGCGTCGCCGAGGCGGTCTACCGGGGGCTCGAGAACTATTTTCGGATCTACCCCTAGGCGGTCATGACGAACGACGGTGGCAAGTGGCGACCCGTCCTCATCCTGGGGGGCCTTTCCGTCGTGCTCGCCGTTCTCGTCTACATCTTTTTTATGGGCGGAGAGAAGGAGAACATTAAGCGGACCGCCGAGGTCCTCGTCCCCAAGGCCCAGCCTCCTGCCGCGGAGCCCGCCCGGCGCAAAACGGTCTCCCTTTTTTTCCTCTCCGAGGATGACGATCTTCTGCACGGGGAGCCGCGGGAGATTGCTGCGGGCCCGTCGGATGCCGCGGAGGCGGAACGGACTATGGCCGAGCTCATCAAGGGGTCGGAGAAGAACCTGATCTCGGCTCTGCCCTCGGAGACGCGCGTCCGGCAGGTTTTCGTGACCAAGGACGGGACCGCGTATGTGGATTTCGGCAGGGAGATCATGGAGAAATTTTCCTACGGTTCCTCGTCCGAACTCGCGGCCGTCTACTCGGTGGTCGACACCCTGGCCTTCAACTTCAAGTCGATCAAGAAGGTCGCCATCCTGGTCGAGGGCGCGGAGAGGGAGACGCTCGGCGGGCATATCGACCTGACACGGCCGTTTCTCCCCGATTTTTCCATCTTGGCCAAGTGAGCCGGAGCCGGCCGTGAAAGCCCTTCCCCGGGTCGTCATCGTCGGCTTCCCGAACGTCGGCAAATCCACTCTTTTCAACAGGATTTTGGGCAAGAAGAAGGCCCTCGTCCATTCCCTGGCCGGGATGACACGGGACAGCCTGGCCACCCCCTGCACGATCGGCGGCCGGAGCTTCCTCCTCGTCGACACGGGCGGGCTCTTTGGCGTCGGGGACGAGCCGTTGAGCGAGAAAGTCCGCGAGAGGGCCTGGCGGGAGGCCCGGGAGGCCGCGCTCATCCTCTTCGTCCTCGACGGAAAACGCGACATCGCCCCGGCCGAGGAAGAGCTCTACATCTCCCTGAAGCGGACTGGCCGTCCCGTCCTCGTCGTCGTCAACAAGGTCGATTCTCCGGTCCAGGAAGAAACGATGACGGCCGAATATTACAGGCTGGGAGAAAGGAATGTCCTGTTCGTCTCCGCCGAGCACAAGCTCAACATCGCCCCACTTGAGGAAGCCCTGGTCTCGGCGCTCCCCGGCGCGGCCCCCGGGCCCGTGGAGGCGCAGGCGCTGCGGGTGGCCGTCGTCGGCCGGATCAACGTCGGCAAATCCTCTCTCGTCAACCGGCTCGCCGGAGAAGAACGGCTCCTGGTCAGCAGGAGTCCGGGGACGACGCGCGACAGCACCGATACCGTCGTCCTGCGTGACGGGAAGCCCTTTTGCCTGGTAGACACGGCCGGGATCCGGCGCCTGGCGGGTACTCGGGACAGCCGCGAGAAAGCGGGGATCCTCCGGGCGCGAGCGAACATCAGGCAGGCGGACGTCGTCTGCCTGGTCTTGGACGCCGGGGAATTCCCCACGCGGCAGGACGCCCGCATCGCCCGGCTGGCCGAGGAGTCCGGGAAGCCCCTGGTCATCGCCCTCAACAAGTGGGACCTCGCGGCCGGCAAGGCCGCCGGGCCCCGTGTGTTCCGTGAGGCCCTCTTCCGCAAGCTGGGCTTCGTCGGCTACGCGCCGGTTCTGTTCATCTCGGCCCTGACGGGACAGAGGGTCGTCAAGGTCCTGGACACGGCGGAGAAGGTCTACCGGAACGCGTCGCGTCGCATCGAGACCTCCCGCCTCAACCGGTTCCTGGCCGGGGTCTCCGGGGCGCACCCGCCCCGCCTGAGAAGCGGGGCCCAGGCCAAGCTCCGCTACATGACCCAGACGGGGGTCCGCCCCCCGACATTTATCCTCTTCCTCGGCGGCCGGGGCTCCCTGTCGCCGGCCTACGAAACATATTTTCTGGAGAGCCTCCGGGAGGCCTTCGGATTCGAGGGGACGCCGCTGCGCCTCCTTGTCCGGGCCGGATGACCGGGGGACGGAGAGGCCCGTTTTTCCTTGACTTTGGCCTCCGCTTCGATTATAAATTGTTTCTTGTCTTTCTCTCTTCGCAAAGAAGTGATGACCACGAAATAAGGAGGTCGGGATGTTTCGAAAAGGGACCAACGCGCTTCTCCTCGCTGTCGTCGCCCTCTTCGTCGTTTTCGCCTTTTCAGCCTGTGCGAACCTGAGCGTTTCCAGGCTGGCCGCCAACTACCACTTCGCCCGAGCCAACCATTTGTTTACGGAAAACAAATACCGGCAAGCGATCACCGAGTACGAGCTGACCCTGAAGAACAACCCCAAGATGACCGACGCCTACCGGTTCCTCGGGGAAAGCTATAAACAGCTCTATAAGCCCGGTGTCGACAACCGGGAGAACAACGAGAGGAAAGCCAAGGCCGTTGAGGCGCTGACCAAGGCCCTCGAGTTCGAGCCCAACAACAAGGATATCATCTTCTCCCTGGGCGATATGTACGACAAGCTGAGGGACTACGAGAAGGCCGAAAAGCTCTATCTCCGGATCATCGAGCTCGAGCCCACGAACATGAATAATTATTACGTTGTCGCCGAGTTTTACAAGAGATACGCAGGGGAAAAGAAGGACGCGGCCAAGGAGGCCGAAGCCATGTACCTGCGCCGGATCGAGACGGACCCGGACAGTCCCCAAGGATACGCCTACGCGGCCAATTATTACGAGACCCTTCCGGTTTCCCCGGAGCACATCCAGGAGGCCATAGACAACTTCGACACGGCCAACTCGTTCTGGGACAAGAGGATCGAGCTGGAGCCGAAATCGGCGGAAGCCTGGCTGGCCAAGGGCGTCAACCGCTGGACCCGGGCCTACCGCTTCCAGATGGGAGTCTCCCGGGAGGAGCGTCTGGCCGTGGCCGACGATGCCCTCAAGGCCATCAAAAAGGCCATCGAGCTCGACCCGACTTATCCCGAGGCCTACGCCCATATGGGGCCACTTTACAAGGCGGTCTTTGCCAGCCTTGAACCTGAGAAATCGGCCTATTACAACGCCCAGGGCGATATATACGTCGAGAAGTATCTGGAATTAAGGAAGAAGGCCGCCGAGAGGAAGAAGCTCGAGGAAGAGCTGAAGAAGACCGGCTGATTGACAATTTCCTTTAGATTTAGTATCTTAGTCAATTACTGAATCTCTGCTTAAAGGTTAGAGGCCAATGAGGACGTTTATCCCAAAAAAGGAAGATTTCGAGCAGAAATGGTGGCTGGTCAACGCCGACGGCAAGATCCTCGGCCGCCTGGCCACAGAGATCGCCGACCTGCTCCGGGGGAAAAAGAAGCCCCAGTTCACGAGCCATCTGGACACGGGGGATTTCGTTGTCGTGATCAACGCCGAGAAGATCCGGGTCAGCGGCCGTAAGATCGAGCAGAAAGCCTATTTTTCCCATTCTCAATACCCCGGCGGCATCCGGGAGGAACGGCTCAAAGAGCTCCTGGAGCGCAAGCCGGAAGAGGTCATCAGGAGGGCGGTCTGGGGCATGATCCCGAAGACGAAGCTCGGCCGGTCCGTCTACAGGAAGCTCAAGGTCTACCGCGGGCCCAGCCATCCGCACGAGGCCCAGAACCCCCAGGAATACAAGTTCGAGGAGGCACGTTGAGTCTCATTCAATATTACGGGACGGGTAAGAGGAAATCGTCGATCGCGCGGGTCTTCCTGCGGTCCGGCAAGGGCGATGTCACGCTGTACGTGAATCAGCGGCCGAGGCCGTTCAACGAGTATTTCCGCCTCGATGCCCACCGCTATATCATCCGGCAGCCGCTTCTCCTTACGGAGACGGACAACAAGTTCGACATCTTCCTGCGCGTCAGCGGCGGCGGCATCAAGGGCCAGGCCGAGGCGGTCCGGCTCGGCATCGCCCGGGCGCTCGTGGAATTCAACCGGGAGCTCAAGCCCCTGCTCAAGCAGGCCAGCCTGCTGACGAGGGACGCCCGGGTCAAGGAACGGAAGAAATATGGCTTGCTGGGCGCTCGCAAAGCTCCGCAGTACCATAAGCGGTAACGTCGGATAGGGGAGGCTCGAGTTGGTTTCTGTTACAATGAAGGAACTGTTGGAGGCGGGGGTCCACTTCGGCCATCAGACCAAGCGCTGGAACCCGAAGATGAAGGAGTACATCTTCGGGCAGAGGAACGGCATCTACATCGTCGACCTCCAGAAGACGATCAAGAATTTCAAGGAGGCCCTGACCTTCCTCCGCGGCGTTTCGGAGGAAGGAAAGACCATCCTCTTTGTCGGCACCAAGAAACAGGCCCAGGACATCGTCCGCGACTACTCGACGAAATGCGAATCGTGCTACGTCAACCAGCGCTGGCTCGGCGGTTTGCTGACGAACTTCGGCGTCGTCCGGGCGAGCGTCGACAAGCTCAAGGAGCTCGAGGAGATGAAAGAAGACGGGCGCTGGGACCTCCTCTCCAAGAAGGAGCAGTCCCGCCTGGAGAAGGTCTTCCGGAAGCTGCAGAAGAACCTCGGCGGGATCAAGACCATGGGCGAGCTTCCGGGCGCGCTGTTCATCATCGACTCGTCCAAGGAGGAGATCGCCATCGAGGAGGGGAGGAAGATAGGGATCCCCATCGTGGCTGTCGTCGACACCAATGGCGATCCCGACAACGTCGATTATCCCATCCCGGGCAATGACGACGCCGTGAGGGCCATCGAGCTCTTCGCCTCGAAGGTCGCGGAGTCGATCATCGAGGGCAAGAAGAACCGGATCAGCAAGGAGCTTCTCGAGCAGAAGAAGGAGGAGGCGGGCCAGCCCAAGGATGCGGCGGGGGAAGCGGGGCCGGAGGAGAAGGACGACGCCGCCTAGGGCGCCCCGGCCGGCGAGGAGGGGATCATGAACGTATCTGCGGATATGGTGAAAGAGCTCAGGGAGAGAACGGGCATCGGTATGATGGAGTGCAAGAACGCCCTGGCTGAGAGCAACGGCGACATGGAGAAGGCTATCGGGATCTTGCGGAAAAAGGGATACGCCCGGGCCCAGGCCAAGGCGTCCCGAGAAGCCTCCCAGGGCGTTGTGGGGTCCTACATCCACATGAACGGCCGGATCGGCGTCCTGGTCGAGGTCAACTGCGAGTCGGATTTCGTCGCCCGCAACTCGGAGTTCCAGGAGCTCGTCAAGGAAATCGCCATGCAAATCGCCGCGGCCCGGCCGCGCTTCGTGTCGAGCGACCAGATCCCCCCGGAGACCGTGGAGGCCGAGAAGGAGATCATCCGGGCCCAGATGGGAGACATGAAGAAACCTCCCGAGATCATGGAGAAGATCGTCCAGGGCAAGCTGGGCAAGTTCTTCGAGGAGGTCTGCCTCCTCGACCAGCCATACATCCGGGAGGACAAGCTGAAGGTCCGCGACCTGATCGCCCAGGCCGTGGCCAAGATCGGCGAGAATATCAAAGTCCGGCGGTTCGCGCGCTTCGAGATCGGGCAGGAATGAGAATCGGCTCCCGCCGATTTTGAGAGGAGGCCAGGCCCATGCCGAAGCCCGTATACAAAAGGATTCTCCTGAAACTGTCCGGCGAAGCCCTCCTGGGCGACCTCCCCTACGGCATAGATTTCGACCGGACCCTCGCCATCAGCCGGGACGTCAAGACCGTGGCGGACTTGGGCGTCGAGATCGCCATCATGATCGGCGGCGGCAACATCTTCCGGGGGGTCAAGGGGGCCAAGATCGGCATCGACCAGGCCTCGGCCGACCAGATGGGCATGCTGGCCACCGTCATCAACGGGATCGCCCTCCAGGCGGCGCTGGAGAAGGAGGGCGTCTTCACCCGCCACATCTCGGCCATCGAGATCCGGTCCCTGGCCGAACCGTTCATCCGGCGGCACGCCATCCGCCATCTCGAAAAAGGGCGGGTGATCATCTTCTCGGCCGGCATCGGCAGCCCCTTCTTCACGACGGACACGGCCGCGGCCCAGCGCGCCCTGGAGATCCGCGCCGAAGTCATCCTGAAGGCGACCAAGGTCGACGGCGTCTATACGGCCGACCCCATGCTCGACCCGAGCGCCAAGAAATTCAAGACCATCCGGTATCTCGACGTCCTCAAGAAGGGTCTGAAGGTCATGGACGCTACGGCCATCTCCCTCTGCCGCGATAACAACCTGCCGATCATCGTTTTCGACCTCAACGGGAAGGACGGCATCCGGCGGGCCGTCCTGGGCGAGGCGGTGGGGACGAAGGTCTACTGAAGCGGGGAGGAAGGCCATGGTCAAAGACACCCTGAAGGACCTCGAGAAGAAGATGAAGACCTCGATCGAGCATTTCCGCAAGGAGCTCGGCCTGCTCCGGACGGGGCGGGCCAACATCGCCATCTTCGAGGAGATCAAGGTCAATTACTACGGCGTCCCCACGCCCGTCAATCAGGTCGCCACGCTCAAAGTCCCGGAGCCGACGCTCATCGTCATCCAGCCGTACGATCCCTCGCTGCTCGAGACCCTGGACAAGGCCGTCCGCGGTTCGGAGTTCGGCTTCAATCCCCTCAACGACGGCAAGGCCCTCCGCGTCCCGATCCCGCCCCTCGACGAGGAGCGGCGGCGGGAGCTGGCCAAGAGGATCGGGCGCATGCTTGAGGAAGAAAAGACCACGATTCGCAACATGCGCCGGGAGACCAAGGAGTTCATCGAGGAGCTCGAGAAGGAGAAGGAGATCACCGAGGACGACAAATTCCTCGGACTCGAACACATCCAGAAGCTCGTCGACGAGACAACGGCGAAGGTCGACGAGCTGGCCGCGGCCAAGGAAAAAGAGATCCTCGAGCGCTAGCCCCGTTCGACATCGTCGCCTTTAGAAATCCGCCCGTCAATTCGAAGGGCCGTGCCCCAGACCCGTAGCCTCTCCCTCAAGGCGGCGCGTCAAACCGAGGGCGCGGGTGGCGCCGGGGCGGCCGGCATCGGCTTTTTCAGGAACATGTTCTCGGTCGTGCCGAACTTCGTGCGGATCGCGATGCCCCAGCCGGCCATGTTCAGGACGATGGTGAAGAGAAAGCCGACAACCGGCAGGAAGCCGATCAGTGAGACCAGGAGAAAGCCCAGAAGGATGGCTCCGACTGCGGAGGCCGGCCGCGAGCCGAAGGCCTGGCGGAGGCTGTCGCCGAAGAAATAGAAGAAGACGAGGCGGCCGAAGACCTTGACGATGAAGGCGGCCGCGATCAAGGCGGCGAGCACGGGGATGCCGATGAGGATGATGCTCAGCAGGGCGGCGAAAATCAGCAGGCCGGCGAGAACGATATGGGCGATGAGGCCGATCCCGAAGGCGGGCCAGAAGGACTTGCGGAGTTCCCCGGAGGCGAACACGATCTGGCGGGGGAAGAGAGCCGCCCCGGCCAGAGCGATGATGAGCCAGAGAAAGACGGCGGCCAGCTTGATGGCGAGGATGACCGGCAGGAGGGGGAGGGCGAAGATGCCGCCGAAAAACCCCCGTTTGAAGAGCTTCTCGCCGAGCTCGGCTGACTCGAAATAGACCGTGTCTCCGCGGATCGTGCATCCGGGCTCTTTCTGGAGCGTTCCTCCGAGCGCGACGACGTCGCCCTTGACGGCCGAGGACTGCTTGAGGATGATCCGGGAGCCGAAGCCGACCACGTCGCCGTCCACCTCACCGCCGACCGTGACGGTCCCGCCGAAGGCGACGATGCTCTGGCGGATCGTGCCGTCGACCTGGGCGCGCCCGCCCAGGAGGATGATGTTGTCTTGAGTTTCGCCCGCAGCCACGGTGACGTCGCGCTGCATAGTGATCCCCTGGGACGCGGCGAGCGGGCCGGAGAAGGCCAGGAGGACAGCCAGGGCGCAGGCCCCGGGAAGGAGCTTTTTTCTCATCATGGCTTCCCTCCAAGGGAAAGAATTCTTTTGACTCCGAAGATGGTCAAGGCGGCCAGGGCGGCGCTCAGGAGAAGTCCGAGAGCGAGAAGTTCGGGACCGACGAGCGAGGCGAAAGAGGACAGGCTCCTCGCCAGCGCCGTTCCCAGGTCTCCGACGAGAAAAACGGCGACGCGGACAAGGCAGAACACCTTCGCCGCGAGGGGGACGGTCAGGCTGATGAACGCCAGGACCGAGCGGCCCATCGAATCCAGAAGATCGAGAAGGCTCTCGCCAGTCGACAGATAATAGCCCAGCAGCGCCGCCAGAAGAGCCAGGAAACCCGTCACGGCGGAGATGAACCAGCCGAAAGATGCGGTCCGACGGGACAGCGGGAGCCTGTCCAGAACGGCCGCGGCGAAACCGGAGGGGACCTCGATCGCCGGAAGGCTGGACAGGGCCTCTTCGATGAGCCGCCGCCTCTCGAGGGCCCGCCGGCATTCCGGGCAGCGTTCGACGTGGGCTTCGATCTCGCGGCACTCGGCCCCGGCGAGATCGCCTTCAAGGTACAGGTCCATCCGGTCCGGAGGCACGCAGGTCATGAGACCTCCCGGAGCTCCCGCCGGAGCAGACCTTTGGCCTGGAACACCCTGTTCTTGACGGTGCCCACGGGCAGGCCCTTGATCTCCGCGATCTCCTCGTAGGAGAATTCGCTGACGTGCCTCAGGACGAAGAGCTCGCGGAGCTCGGCGGGGATCCTCTCCAGGGCCGTTTCGATCCTGGCCCGGAGCTCGGCGAGCTCGTATCCCCGAGCCACGGAGGCCTCCGGATCCTCGATCTGGATGCCCGGGACGCTCTCGTCGCCCCTATAGGCCGTGTCCAGAGAGAGTGCCGGGATCTTCTTCTTCCGCCAGTGGTCGATCATGTGGTTCGAGGCGATCTTGAAGAGCCACGTGGCGAACCGGTACGACGGCCGGTAGGAATCGAGGGACGCATAAGCCTTAACGAAGATGTCCTGGGCGAAATCCAGGGCCGTTTCGCGCTCGCCCGTCATGCGGCCGAGGTAATTAACCAGCGGCTGCTGATATCTCAGAATGATCATCTCGAACGCCTTCCGATCGCCCTCGAGGGCCTTCTGGACAAGACGCCTGTCGTCTGTCATCGAGGGCACTCGGCCCCCGTTGAGTAATACGGAGCCCCGGCCGAAAGGTTTAGCGTTTGAGGGCCTCGTCGTCGATGATCTCGCAGCCGGCGGGGACCTTGAGCTCGAATGTCTTCGGAGGGATCGGCACATTGACACGGACCCGGGTGAAGCGGAACTCCCGCCTGCTCCCCCCCCACTCGAGGAAGACGGCGCGGCGGAGGAGCCAGGTCTTCCCGTCGATCTCCACCAGGAGGGACGTGTAATCCCCCTCCTTCTTCGGGACAAGCTTGAGCTCCACGGCACCGGACGTTTCCATCGGAAACTGCGCGCTTTCAATAAGATAGACATCCCGCAGGGGCTTCGTCCCGAGGAAGATGCCGAGGATATCGGACTCGGAGGTCTGTCGCGAGACCCGGCTTCGAGTGAGCTGCTTCTCGTCGGGCAGGTACATCTGCACCAAGCCGGCGGTGTAGAGGAAGACTTTCTCCCGGGGGGACCGGTATTCCCAGCGCATCAGGTCGGGCTTCTGAAAATAGAGTTCGCCGCCCTCCTGGATGGGTTCCTCGACCGAGGCGGAGAAATAGAGCTGTTCGAACCTGGCTTCGAGCGTGCGGAGGCCCCGGACGGCCTTCTCCAGATTCGCCGCGGCCTCGTCCGGCGTCACCGGGAACGCGCTTCCGGCCAGAAGCAGCACTCCCATGAGTAAGGCCCCGGCGCGTGCCATGCGGCAATTATAGCATACCCCCGCCGGACCCACCGAGCGCCTTCGCGGCGGCTCTCTCCCCGGATGTTTTGCCGAAGGGCCGGCTTTCTGCTATAACTGGCAGGCGTGAAACCCGAATTCCCCCTGGCTTTCCTCCTGTATCTCGGCCTGCTGCTCGCCGCGGGTCTTCTCTTCCCGAAGAGGTTCAGGGATTTCGAGTCGTTCTTTCTCGCCTCCCGGCGCCTCGGGGCGCCCCGAATCGCGTTCTCGCTCTGCGCCGCCTGGATCGGCGCGGCGTCGCTCCTCGTTTCGACCGACCAGGCCTGCCGGGAGGGGCTCAGCGCCTACTGGATCATCGGACTGCCGGCCGTCTTGACGCTTCTGCTGCTCCTGCCGCTGGCCGGCGCGATCCGGGACCTCGGAGGCTCGACGATCTCGGATGTGATGGAGGCGCGCTACGGCCGTGCCGCCCGTCCCGTGACGACGGCCCTCATCGTCTGGTACATGGTCGTGCTCGCCGCCTCCCAGATGGTCGCCGCAGGCGACTTCCTGAAGGTCTTTCTCGGGACCTCTTATCTTACGAGCCTCGCGGTCGCCGCGGGTGCCGTCCTCATCTATCTCGGGGCGGGGGGCTTTCTTTCCGTCGTCCGGACCCACGCCCTTCAGTTTTTTCTCCTGCTGGCCGGGATCGCCGGGCTGACGGTTTCGCTCGGGCTCCGCTCCTCGTGGTCCGAGGTCGCGGCACTCGCCGGCCGCCAGGGCAAAGCCGGCTATTTCAACGCTTTCGCCCACGCGGACCGCAACGCGCTCATCGCCCTGTCCTTCGTCCTCGCCTGGACCATCTCTCCCATCGCTTGGCAGAGAATCCAGGCGGCTCGAACAGTTGCCTCGGCGCGCCGAGGCGTGGGAGCAGCAGCGCTGTTCCTGGCCTTGTTCTATGCGGGAATCGTCCTGGCCGGGATGCTTTTCCTTCCGCTCTTCCCCTCGAGGAGATCCGCGAACCCGGTCGTCTCAGACTATATCGCCTTCAGAGCGGGGCCCGCCATGGGGGGATTGATCTTTGTCGCGGTCCTCGCCGCCATCCTTTCGACGATGGCCGCCGCCCTTAACACCGGCGCGTTTTCGCTGAGCCGGGACCTCCTCAGATACCGGAGGCGGGAGGCCGGAGGGGCCCCGTCGGTGGCCCTGGGCCGGGCGGCCACTCTTCTGGTCGGGGGCGCCGCGTTCCTGGCCGCAACCCGGTTCGAGGATATCCTCACCACTCAGGGCCTGGCGTCCAAGATCATGGCCGAGGGGCTGTTCATCCCGGGGCTCGCGGCCGTCTTCATGAAAAAAAGGGCCCCTTTAGCCGGCCTCTTGAGCCTCCTCAGCGGCGGAGGGTACGCAGCCGTTTGCTTTTTCTCCGAGTCCGGCGTCCTGCCTTTGCCCCTCCCGCCTTGGCCCCGGTCACTGCCTGTGGGTCTGGCGCTGGGCACAGGAGGCTTCATCCTGGGATCGGCCCTGGAAGCTCTGAAGAGAACAAGGCGTCTCCGCGACTCCCGGCTTGACATTTCCCCGCCGATTGATAAAAGCTAAGGTCGCATGGAGGGAGAAATGAGAAAGAGTCTGATCCTTTTCATCTTTCTGGCGGCGATAGCCGTCTGGTGCTACGGCCAGACCGCCGCCGACGAGATCAAGCTGGGCGACGAGGCCTACGCTCAGCTCAACGACCAGCAGGCCTTGACCCACTACCTCGAGGCCCTGAAGCTCGAGCCGAATAATTACGAGGCCCTATGGAAAACCTCACGCGCTTATGTCGACATTGCCGACGTCATGCCGCTCCCCGACAAGGAAGCGGAAACGAAGCAGGCGCAGATGTACATCGACGCAACGGCCTATGCGAAGAAGGCCATCGCCGCCAATCCGAACGACACCTGGGGACATTTCCAATACGCTGCGGCCTACGGCAAGAGGCTTCTCCTTCTCGGGAACAAGGAGCAGGTCGACGGCGCCAGGCCGATCAAGGCGGAGATCGAGAAAGCCATCGAGCTCGACCCCAACAATGACCTTGCCTGCCACGCCCTCGGCCGCTGGCACCGGCGGATCGCGGAGATCGGCGGGGCCAAGCGCTTCTTCGGGAGCATCCTCTACGGCTCGCTCCCGAAGGGCTCTTTCGAGGAGTCGGAGAAATGGATGAAGAAGGCCATCGAGCTGAATCCCAACTTCGTCAACCACCATTTCGAACTGGGCATGACCTACAAGGATATGAAGAAATACGACCTCGCCGCCGAGGAATTCCAGAAGGCCCTTGATCTTCCTAAGACGACCTCGAAGGATGATCTCCTGAAAAAAGAAGCGGCGGAGGAGCTGACGGCGCTCAAAAAGAAGAGCCGGTGATGCCCGGCCTCTTTCCTCGCCGGGCCCCCTATTCCGAGAAGACCTGGGCGGTGAAGACCTCGATCTTCGCCCCCTTCTTCCATTCGTCGGGGTGGAGACCGGCCTTCAGGCAGCCGTGGTGGAGGTAGGTCGTCCTGTCCCAATTCTGTTCGACGGGGACCTGGGGAAGGAGGAGGCCACGGTTCAGTCCCTTGGAAACGATGATCCCGTGGCAGCCGACGACGACATCCTCCGGGGCCGTGACCGGCTCTGGGAGGCTGAGCACCGAGATCTCGATCTTGGCCCTGCCCAGCTCCTCGGAGGTCAGCGGGTCAAAACGGAAATCCTGGCTGGCCGCGGCCACGGCCATCTCGATAACGGTTTCGGCAAGGGGCTTGTGGGGCAGGGGATAGCCGATGCAGCCGCGGAGCTCCCCGTCCACCTTCAGAGTGACAAAGGCCCCCCTCCTTTCCTTCAGCCTGGGATCCTTCACCGGAGCCTCGAGCTCGCCGCCGGTTTCGAAATAGTGCTCGAGCGCCCGGCGGGCTAGGCGGAGAAGCTCCCGCTCCTCCTCAGGCGTCAAAGGTTCGTTCATGTGTCCCCCCTTTGGAGCCGTATTCTAGAGGCACGGGAGAAAGGTGAAATACCCGGTCAAATTCGACGACGTATGCCTTCAGGACGGGGCCGCTGCGGGACGGGCGGACGTCCAGGAACAGCTGGCCGTAAAAATACGCGCCCAGCAGGAAGCGTTTGAAAGCCGCGTCCGGTCGCACGGCGAGAAGGCCGACGACCCGTCCGTTCCACAGCTCTGCCAGCTTTTCGAAGCTCTCGAGCGAAGGAAGGGGCGTGCCCGCGCCGGGGAAGAAGACCCTCTCGACGAAGACGCGACGGCCCCTCACGTGGCCGATGAGTACCCCCCAGCCCGACGGCCGGGGGTGGAGAGCGCTCAAGCTCTCGAGCTCGGCCGCGGCATCCCCGGTGATCTGAACATCCACGCTCGAATTATAGAGGATTCGCGAGCCGGAATAAAGAGCGGCTTTCTTGACTCCGTTCTGGAGTTCGATTTATGATGAGCCCCGGAGCCGGGCATGAAATACGAGCTCGTTGTCGTCGGCGGTCTGGACACGAACTGCTACCTGGCTTATTGCGAGGAATCGCGCGCCTGCGCCGTCGTCGACCCGGGGGCCGAGCCGGAGAAAATCTTCGCCGCGGTCGCCGGCTTGGAGCTCAAGCCCGCCCTGATTCTCAACACCCACGGGCACGCGGACCATATCGGCGCCAACCGGGACATGAAAGACAAGTACGCGATCCCTCTATGGATCCATGCTGCCGACGCGGGCATGATCAAGGACGCCGACCATATTCAGGTCTGCCTCGTTCTCGGAGGCAAGGACTCGCCGCCCCCCGATCGCCTCCTCGCCGACGGCGACGAGGTTCCGATTGGCCGGTCTTCGCTGCGCGTGATCCACACCCCCGGGCACACGCCGGGGAGCGTCGGATTCTTGGGCGATGGGATTCTCTTCTCGGGAGATACGCTCTTCTGCGGCGGCGTCGGGCGCACCGACCTTCCCGGGGGGTCGTGGAAGGACCTGGAACGGTCGATCCGGGAGAAGATCCTGGTCCTGCCCGGGGAGACTCTCGTGCTCCCCGGCCACGGCCCATGGACGACCGTCGAGGAGGAGAAACTCTCCAACCCCTTCTTCACATGAGGACCCTCTCCTCCACTCCCGAGGACGCTCTCCGGCTCTTCCTCGAGTACCTGACGGTGGAGAAGGGCCTGGCCGGCAACACGATCCTCTCCTATTCTCGCGACCTTCGCAAGTTCCTGGATTTCCTCGGGAAAAACAGACTTATCTGGACGTCCGCCCGGGAGGAGGCGATCGTCCGGTTCGTCCATCAGGAAAGCCAAGGAGGGCTCTCGGCGAGGTCCCTGGCCCGGTTGATCTCCGCCCTCAGGTCCTTCTTCAAGTTTTCCGTTCTCAGCGGGTTCGTGAAGGAGAATCCGACAGCGCGGCTTTCCTCACCCTCCACGTGGCTGGCCCTTCCCAAGGTCCTGACGGTTCAGGAGGTCGAGGCGCTGCTGGGCGCGCCCGACGAGAAGAAGCCGCTGGGCCTCCGCGACCGGGCCATGCTCGAAGTCCTCTACGGAGCCGGGCTCCGGGTATCCGAGCTCGCGTCGCTCAAGCCGGCTGACCTCAACCTCGACGAAGGGTTCCTCATATGCCGCGGGAAAGGCGGAAAGGAGAGGGTCGTCCCCCTTGGCCGGGCGGGCTGCCGTTCCGTCCGGCGATATCTGTCCGAGGTCAGGCCGGTCCTTGAGGCCGGCTCGAACCCGTTCCTGTTCTTGACGCGCCGAGGGAAGGGCTTCACGCGCCAGGGGCTCTGGAAGCTCCTCCGCGAGTATGCCCGCAAAACCGGGCTTGAGGCCCAGATCAGTCCCCATACCCTGCGCCATTCGTTCGCCACGCATCTCCTCGAGCGCGGCGCGGACCTCAGATCGGTCCAGCTGATGCTCGGCCACAGCCAGATCACGACGACCCAGATCTACACCCATGTCGGGAGGGAACGGCTGCGCCGCGTCTACGATCAGTTCCACCCGCGCGCCTGAAAGATCTCAGCGGGCGTGCGGGATCAGGGTGACTGTCACCGCGGCCTTGTGAGAGTAGCCCAGGAAGATGGCGCCGTTCCCGGCGGCGACCCATTGCCGGCGTTTCCATTCCCAGGCGAAGAACTTCTCGCAGCGCGGCTTTCCCAAATCGCTCTCGGTGAACGACACCCGGTTGTCCCCCTCGCAGACGGAATCGGCATAGCGCGTCTCGTCCCGGGCGTGTTCCCTCGAGCGGGGCAGGGGGAGGTCGAGCTTGCCCGCCGATTCGTGGAGCGGAACCCGGATGCCTTCCGCCTCGAAGTCGAGCACGATCCGTTCGCCCTCCCTGAGGACATAATTCACCCGGAGCCGGGGCCCCGCGCCGGCGTCCTTTTCGGTCAGGGTGCGGGCTCCCTCCGCGGGCGAGGCCTTCTCCCGGATCTCCCAGGCACGGGTTTCCGTCTTCGCATGGTAGAGAATGAAATCCTCTTCGTCGCGCTCCATCGCCCCTTCCCACTCTGCCCTGAAGAGGAAGTCACCGTCGTAGGCCGCCCCGGAATCCCTGACCGCGTAATTCCCTCGTGCCGTGAGGAGGAGGCGAATTTCCCACCAGCAGGTTTGAGCGGGGGCCCGGAGAGAGGCGGCCGCGAGCAGAATGCCGGCCGCGGCCAGAATCAGAGGCTGCGCCGGGGGAACGGATCCGATGGCTCCTTTCCGCATCCTCCCTCTTGAGGAAAGGCCCCGCCCGGTCCGCGGCCGGGACCTCAAACCTTATACTTCAGGAAGGCCCCGATATGGCCGTAGCGGTCGAGCCGGGAGGGCGGCGTGATGTGCTTCACCGGGCAGTTCCGTTTGAGAGCCGTTTCGATCGCCTCGTCGATGACGTCGGGAAGAGTGTTCGTATCCTTCTGGCAGACGGGGCACTTGGGCTCGTCCGCGTAGAGAAACCTATGGGTCGGGCAGATCCGGCCGGGCTTGGAGAAATTGTGCGTGACCACCAGCGTCTGGATCTCGAACTGGTTCAGGCGGTGGAGAGTGTCCCGGAGCCCCGAACAGGCCAGGCCGCCGCGTTCCAGTTCCCCGGTGAGCTTCTGGACGATCTCCGCCTCCTCAGACTTCTTGAGCTGGGCTTCGATCTCCAGGGCCTCTCCCAGGATCCTGGCCGGGGGGTCTCCCACGCGCGACTTCATCCGGCCCCGGATCTTCTCTTTGAGGTAATTGTGCAAGTGGCCTTCGAAATCGGCGTGGTGGTTGTCCTCGTATCCTACGAAGAGCCTGTCGAAGCTCTGTTTCCGAAACATCTCGAAGGTCGCCTGGGCCGTCTTCTTGAAGTGATCGTGGAGGCGGGCTTCGAGGTGGCGTTCGATCCGCTTGGACTCGTTGCCCTCATAGCCTCCTTCCCTGATCTTGGCCGGGACGTCGCTCGTCAGGCTCTCGAGGAGCTTGATTTCGCCCATGAATACGCTGTACCATTTCGCGTCCCTGCGGCCCAGGAGCAGGACGCAGATGCGGCTGTAGCGGTCGAAGATGGCGGAGAGGGGCCGGACATAGAAGGTCGTATCGAAGACGACCCTGTTCCTCGGCCCGTGGGGGAGCTCCAGCGTCAGCCAGAAGTTCCGGCGGGCGCAGGAGAAGACGGCCAGCCCGGGCGCGTTGAGGATGCCGAGATTCTGCGCGCAGTGGTCCGAGATGAGCTCGAGGTCACGGCAGAGGGAATCCCTCTTCTCCTTGGCCGGCGCCTGGGTTTCCACCTGGAGGTTCGCCGCGGTGAGCAGGTTTTTCAGCGTCACCTGGATCTCCTTCTTGCTCATCCGGCTCTTGTCCGTGTCCAGATAGAACGAGGTGACGAGATCGTCGCGTGCCTCGAAGGCCGTGAGGGTCTCGAGGCCGGAGCGGCCAGAAAGCTTCATACGTCCTCCTCAGCTGTGTTTTTCAGGAATCCCCTGATCTTGCCGACACCGATTGATGAATGTCCTCATCAACGTGATTACAATAGCGGCGGGGCCGCGCTTTGTCAAGTCGCTCGGGGCGAAAAACGCGGCCCACCCGCTCCTTTACAGCCGGCGGTGGAATAGTTATAATAAAGCCCCTTGAAGCGCGAGGTCTGGCGCCTCTAAGGTGCGGAAGTGGCGGAATTGGCAGACGCGTAAGCCTCAGGAGTTTATGGCCGCAAGGCTGTGTGGGTTCGAGTCCCACCTTCCGCACTATCCTCTCGTCCCGCGGCGTCCGGGCCGGCGTGTCGGCCCGTGAGAATCGATGGCCGGTTCCAAGAACATTCTGCTCGTCAATCCATGGATATACGATTTCACTGCCTATGACTTCTGGATGAAGCCGCTCGGGCTGCTGTACGTGGCCGCGCTCCTCGAAGCGTCTCCGGCTTTCCGGCTGTCGTTTATCGATTGCCTGGACCGGTCCCACCCGGGCCTGGCGAAGCCGGCCAAGCTCAAGCCCGACGGCCGCGGCCCGTACCCGAGGGAAGCCGTCGCCAAGCCCGCGCTCCTGCGGCATGTCCCGCGCCGGTATTCCCGGTACGGAATCCCGGTCGCGCTTTTCCGGGCGGCGCTTGCGGACGTGCCCCGGCCGGACGCGGTCCTCGTCACGTGCACGATGACCTACTGGTACCCGGGCGTCCAGGCCGTAGTCGAGCTCGTCCGGGAACGGTTCGGCTCCGTGCCGGTTATCCTCGGGGGCATCTATGCGACGCTCTGCCGGAGCCACGCCGCGGCGTATTCCGGCGCGGACGTCGTCGTCGCAGGGCCGGGAGAAGAATCCCTTTTCTCCGTCCTTAGGGACGTCCTCGGCGATGCAATACCCCGGGCCCCGGGCCCGGGGTCCGGCCTCGGCTCCCTGCCGCGGCCGGCCTTCGGTCGGCTCAGGGACAGGTCCTGGCTGCCCGTCCTGACGTCGCGGGGCTGCCCCTTCCGCTGTGCCTTCTGCGCGAGCCATCTGCTTGCCGGGGAATTCGAACAGAGGCCGCCCGCCTCCGTCGCGGACGAGATCGAAGCCCACCACGCCCGGTTCGGGACCCGGCATTTTGCCTTTTACGATGACGCGCTGCTCGTGAACAAGGTGCAGCACATCGTGCCCCTGCTCGAGCGTGTTGCCGCCGCGGCGCTGCCGGTCCGCTTTCACACCCCGAACGGCCTCCACGTCCGCGAGATCGACGCCCCGACAGCCCGCCTCCTCAGACGGTCCGGCGTCGCCTCTCTCTATCTCAGCCTGGAATCGGCCGACGCCTCCGTGCTCCGGACAAAGGCCCCGAAGGCGACCCCGGAGGACCTGCTGGCCGCCCTGAATGCCCTGGAGGAGGCGGGGTACGAGAGGCGCGGCATCGGCGTCTACCTAATCATGGGGCTTCCCGGCCAGAGCGCCGGGAGCGTCGGGGAGAGCATCCGTTTTGTTCGGGAGCTCGGGGCGGCGCCGCGGGTCGCCTTCTTTTCCCCCATCCCGGGGACACCGGAATGGGACGCGTTGGCTTCCGCCGGCGTCGTTTCGGACGGAACCGACCCGCTCCTTCACAACAAGCTGGCCTTCGCTTACCTCAAAGGGGATATTCCGCCGGGCGAGTTCGAAGGCGTGAGAAAGCTTCTGGCCGAGCTCTGCAGCTTTCGGGGCGAAGATCCGGGAACGGCCCCGGTTCCGCTCAGAAGCCCACGCGCAGGGTGAACCGGATGGTCCTCGTCCCGGTGAGAGAGATGATCTGGCCGTACGTGCCGCTGATAATCCTCTCCCCGGAACTCGTACTTTCTCCGTCAGGATACCATAGGCCGCCATCGTTGCCGTCGATGATCTGAGATTTGTTGCCGAAGACGTTCAGCGCATCGACGGAGAGGGAAAGACGGGCTCGGCCCTTCCGGACGAATTCCTTCTCCAGCCGAATGTCCGTTTCCTGCACCGAGCTGTAGCGGTAGGTTCCCGGGCTGTCCAGGAACACCGTGACGGGAGCGGTCTGGGCGCCGTTGGCGGCGGCCCAGTCGGCCGGGGGGAAGATGGTGACGGACCGGGCCCAGGGCGCGCCGCTCATGAATGTGTAGCCTGCGCTGAGGTAGATGTCGTATGGGAGCCGGAAGGTCCCCATGAGACGGATGACCAGAGGCCGGTCCAGGTCGGTCCTCGAGTTGGGCGAAACGTTGACGAAATCGTTGGGGGTGAGGGGCGGAGCCGACCCCCCCATGCTCCAAGGGGAGGCTGGGCTGGACGTTCCGGTCGACCGGCTCCAAACCAGAGACCCGAACAGCTGCCAGTTGTGGGACATCCGCTTCCGGAAGGAAAATTCGAGGCCCCTGTACCTGCGGACGAGCTCGGGGACGTTCTGGATCCGGTTGAAAACCGATGGGGCGGAGGTCGATTGCAGATAAACCGTCACGGGGGTGTCGGGATAGCCGCTGCCGCCGGGGACGACCGTGCTGAAGGGGATCCACCAGCCATCGGGGGAATTCTGGGCGCTGTACCAGGGCCTGCCGGATGTGGGATCGTAAAGGACGTCCCCGATGATATTTCCCTCCGATCGGGAGATATACCGGACGGACAGCGAAAAATCCGACGTCAGGCTTTGCTCGAACCCCGCCGTCCATTCTTGCATGACGGGCGCGCTGAGGTTAGGGGCGACCCTCTGGGTGTAATATTCGGAGTCGTACATATTGTAGCTGCTGGGAACGAGGACGAAGGTGTCGTTCGGGTCCACAAGACCGTTGTGGTTCTCGTCGTACCAGTAGAATTCGTTGAACTGCCCCGGGGAAAGAGGGTCAAGATTGATCGCGTAGCCCAGCCCCAGATCTTCGGGAATCCGGGCATAGCTGGCTTTGAAGAGGGTCTTCCCCCTGCCGAAAATGTCGATGGTCAAACCGGCCCGGGGCGAGAGCGTGTTCCAGCTGATCGCGCTGTCCCACTCCGCGAAGCTGGCCACGCTGTAGGGATTGATGGCGTCGATGGGCTCGATCTGGTCGGTGCCCAAGGTGACGGAGATCGGGTTGCCGGAAGCCGATTTGTTGAGGGGCTCGAACATGATGTCCCCGTGATCGAATCGCAGCCCGAGGGACAGCGTCATCCGGCTGCCGATCTTGAGGGTGTCCTGGCCGAACAGGCCCAGCTTCCTGAGATCGCTCGTGACGTCCATGCCCCCTTCCGTCTGGGGAACGTCATAGAATCCGATCAGCCCTTCGCCGACCATCTTCCCGGAAACCGGCGACAGCGCTTCGCCCAGCGTGTATGGACTACCGTTGAGATAATACATGATGAGGTTGTCGGGCTTCCAGACCGATGAGGACGAGGACACGGCTTCATAGTCCACGCCCGCGATGAACTCGTGCGAAGTTCCCAGCAGCCGGTCCTGGAGCCGGGTGATGGACGCCTCGATCAGGAACCGCTTCCTCTTTTCCACGTCGTTATAGGGCCCGCTTCCGAAATAATATCCCGTGCCGATATCGTAGTAGGAGGGGGAGGAGCTCGAGGCGCTGTTCAGCAGGAGGGGCTGTGTGGAGTTCGTGAAGTTGAGCCAGAGGTCGGTGAAGGTGTCTTGGTCCATTTCGTAGGTCAGCCCGAACCTGCCCCGGAGGAGGAAGCCGTTGTCCAGCGACTGCGTCGTGCTCTCGGGACGGTTCCAGGCGAGGTCGGAGTCGAAGACGGACTGGTTGATCGAGGACAGGGCGAGTTCGGCCGTTCCCTGGTATCTCGAGAGGACTCGGACGGAAAGCTTGAAGATCCACGAGAAGTCCCTGTCCTGGAGGTTGAACGGCGTATTGCTGATGTTCAGGGGGTCCGTGTAACCCTGAAAAACGGTCGTTTGAGACTGCGGCCTGTAACGGAAATTCGTGAAGAACCAAGCGGTGTCCTGAAGGATGGGGCCCCCGGCCGTCAGGGAGAAATCGAGGTCGCTCCGGGTCATCGGAGGGGCGGGAAGGTTCAGCGTCTCCAACTCCTGGCTCGGCCACAGCCCGCTCGTCAGTCCCCTGCCAGTGTAGGCGAACAGCAGCCCTCCGCTGAAGGAGTTGCCGCCCGATTGCTGGATCACGTTGATCGTGGCTCCCTGGCCGGGCAGCCGGTCGGCCGGAACGGCCGAGGAGTCGACGACCACCTCGTCGATCAGGTCGACGTTGATCCGGGACAGGGACCCCTGGGTGACGGGGTCCGTCACGTCGCTCCCGCCTTCAATGAACACATTGTTCGTCGCCGACCCCCCTGTGATGCTGGCCAAAAATCCAGGGTTGTCGCCCACGAAGACGATCCCCGGCACAAGCCCCAGAACGGCCGAAAAATCCCGGGGCATCGGGATTCGGCGAAGGATGTCGCTGTCGAGAACCGTGCTCACGCGCGGCGATTCCCGGTCGATCCCGGCGTCCCGGCTCGGCCGGGTGACCTCCTCTTCCGTGTCCGACGGCTCCATCTTGAAGTCGAGGCTGACCGTGGCCCCGGGATCGAGGGCGATCCCGGTGATGTTGATCGTCTTGAAGCCGGGCATTTCGGCCGTGACCTTGTATGTTCCCGGCGGCAGATTCGGGAAGCCGTAGAGTCCCGTGCCGGAAGTGATGAAGCGCCGGATCCCGATCTGCGCCGCAGAATTCGCGTAGATCGTAGCCCCCTGGAGTGCGAAGCCCTGGTTATCGGTGATCCTGCCTTTGATCGTGCCTGTCCGGCTGCCGGCTGACAGGGGTTGAGAGAGGACAAACGCGGCCAGAGCGAGCGGCGCGACGACGCGTATTTTCCTGGTCAAAAGGGGCCTCCTTTGTCTCTTTCTCCTCGAACAATCTATAGTTTTCGCCTCGGCATGTCAAAAGATATCAACTCGGCGGGACCGGAGATTGTTCCATGGCCCTCTGGCCCGCCCAGGCCGGAAACCACTGACGCGGTCAATCGGGCTCGCGGGCCTTGGCCCGCGCCCAGGCGGCGGCGCCGATCAGGCCGGCGTCGTTTCCCAGGGATGCCCTGAGGATGCGGCAGCTGGCGAACGAAACGCGGTGGGACCGCCGCCGGGCTTCTTCGACGGCGGGCCGGAGCAGGTAGTCCCCGGCGGCGGACACACCCCCTCCGATGAGGATCATCTCAGGGTTGAGGAAGTTGATCGCGATGCCGATCCCGATCCCCAGATAATAGGCGCTGCGGGCGAAGCTCTCGAGGGCGGCGGCGTTCCCCTTCCTAGCCAAGAGATAGACGTCGCGGGAGGTCACGGGCTCCCGCGTGCCTGACAGGCGCATGTAGGTCCCGGCGATCCGAGAGGCCGAAGTCTCGGTTTCGAGGCAGCCCCGGTTGCCGCAATGGCAGAGCTCGCCCTCCGGATTGACGGTCACGTGGCCGAGCTCCCCGGCGAAGCCGCAGCAGCCGTGCCACAGCCCGCCGTCCAGGATGATTCCGGAGCCGATCCCGGTGCCGACGGTGAGGAGGACGAGGCTCTGCGCTCCCCGGCCGGCGCCGTAGACGTATTCCCCGAAGGCGGCCATGTTGGCGTCGTTGTCGATCCGGAAGGGGACGCCGATGAACTCCTGCAACGCCGGCACAAGGTCGAAGTTGTCGAGGCTCGGATAGTTGGGAGAGTGGAGAATCTTCCTGTCCTTCAGGCTGAAGAAACCGGCGAAGCCGAAGCCGCAGGCGGCGATGCGGCCCGGACAACCGGCCTGAAGGTCCCGCCAAACAGCCCTGAGAGCGGCCATGAGCTCGGTCATCGAGCCTGGGCTTTCGACCTTCCCCTTGACGGCCGGGCGTCCGGCATCGTCGATGAGGCCGTACTTGAGCTGCGTCCCGCCGAGATCGAAGCCGGCATAAAAGGGGGCCTTTTTCCTTGCCATGGGCTTTTTCGATGACGGACGGGACGACGGGGCGGCGGACCGGCGGATCAATTCGCGGGCGGTTGGGGGTTCTTGGGGGTGTTGTCCTTGGTGTCGTCCTTGGCTTCGTTCATGGATTTCTTGAAATTCTTGATGCCTTCGCCGACGGACTTGCCGAGCTCGGGGAGCTTCTTGGCGCCGAAGATGACGATCACGATCAGCAAAATCAGTATCAGCTCGGTGGGCCCGATGGATCCAAGCATGGCAACCTCCTTGAGGCCTTGTTCTCGAAGGATGACCGTTTCGAGAAATACAAACCCACCTCAAAGGTACCCTGTCGCCCCATAAAAGTCAAGTTGGGCCCCTGGGCCTCATTTGACGCTCCGGGGAATTCTGCGATCATACGTGTTTCCATGAATGACATCCGGAACCTCTCCATCATCGCCCACGCGGATTACGGCAAGTCCACCCTGGCCGACCGGTTCATCGAGATGACCGGCGCCCTCTCGGCCCGGGAGCTCAAGGAGCAGGTTCTCGATACGATGAACCTCGAGCCGGAGAGAGGCATCACGATCAAGGCCCAGACGGTCCGCCTCGTCTACGAGGGCTGCTCGGGGAGGGAGTACGTCCTGAACCTGATCGGCACCATCCCCCAGGAAGCCTTCCTGGCCATCCTCGAAGTCAAGTAGGGCCCGAGCCGCAGCGTATCTCCTCCGCCGGCCGGGTCCTGTCAGGACTCGTCCCCTTCCGCCGGAAGGTTGATTAATTGCGCGAAGTGCGGTAAAAAGGGGCGAGCGGAGATGAGCAAGAAGTCGATCGAGCAGGCCTTGACCCTCGGCGTCGATATCCTCAACGAGTTCCTGCCGGTTCGGTCCTTCCTCTATTTCCCGATCCTGTACTCCGCGTGCGTCTGGGCCGTGCGCCGCGTTTTCGATTACCGCGAGCGCATCTTGTCCTGGCAGATCTGGCTCGATTCCGAAGAGGTCGGGACGAAGCCGGATGAGTTCATCCTTCAATTTTTCACGGTGCACGAGGGCTTGAGCCGGGCTTACGCCGGCGAGATCGCGGCCCTCGACCGGAAGGCCCTCCGGGCCGCGTTTCCCGCGCTCTACCCCGTCTGCGGCCTCGAGGACGCCTTCCTCAGGGCCCTCTTCAAACCCGAGCTCGATTCCGGCGACTACCGGAAGATCGTCGCGGATTTCGAGGCCAGGGCCGCCGAAGCCAAAGACGAGATCCGGAGGCTCGAGTCCGACCCGGGGTTCTGGAAGGCCCTGGAAGAGTTCGGCATGGAGGTGGCGTCTCTCGGGATCCACGTCCTCGGCGACAAGGACGTCCAGGACCTGATCATCGCCGCGGTCAAAAAGGGGGGCTCACGGAAAGCGAAAGGCTGATCATGTCACCAAAGCCCTCTCCCGTCCGGGCCGGTGCCCTCCTCGCCGCAGGGCTCCTTCTCGCGGCTTGCGTCTCTCATCTCCAGGAGGCGAAGGCCGCCTATTCGGAGGCGCAGGATTTCGCGCGCGCTTACCGGACGGAGCAGGCCGTGGCGGCGTATAAGCGCGCCCGGGCCGAGGCCTGGATCGAGGCCCGGCGGAACCCTTCCGCACAGGCCTTCCTGGTCTTGGGCATGGCCGAAGCCGGTTTGGGCCTTTGGAGAGAGGCCGAGACAAGCTTCGTCAAGGCGGCGGGGCTGGGATTCGAGCCGGGGGAGGCCTGGGCTTCGGACGTCGCGCTGCTGGGGCTGGCCGTTTCTTTCGAGGAGCTCGGGATCCGGGATCCCGCCCTCGGGGTTTACGAGAATCTCCTCGCCAAGTCCGCGTTCAAGCCCGTTCAGCTGAGTGCGGCCCAGAGGTACGCCGACCTGACGCTGGCCCTGGCGCTCGGCCTCGAGGAGAAGGAGAAGGCCCGCACCCTGGCCGGATTGGTAAGGTCCCTCGAGAAGCTCGAGGCCGGCGATTTCGCCTGCGGCCTGTATCACTATCTCCACTCGCAGGCGGAAAGCCACCGGGGAGACTACCGGCGATCCTATGACGAGGCCGTGATGGCTCGAGAGCTGGGCCTCCCCTCCGAGAAGATCCTCCGCGACAACGACAACCAGATCGTCTTCTGTTTCGACAATCTGATCCTCGGGCTTCCCGAGGCGGGCCGGGACGTTCTGACCGCCTCCCATACCGCATGGACGAAGAGGTGGGGCTGGAAGGACGCCCGGACGCCGGGCTGGAAAGAGAAGCCGGCGAAGGAGTGAGAGATGCTGCCGGCCATCACCTGGCGCAACCGTTCCGTCGTCATGATCGACCAGAGGAAGCTTCCGGCCCAGGAGGTCTTCGTTCGCTGCCGGACGTACATTCAGGTGGCCCAAGCCATCGAGAAGATGGTCATCCGCGGCGCGCCGGCCATCGGCATCGCGGCCGCCTACGGGCTGGCCCTCGGCGTGATGTCGCTGAGTGAAGTCGGCGGGCGCTCGCTCGATCGCGATTTCGAGAGGATCTTCGCGCGGCTCGCGCGGACCCGGCCCACGGCCCGGAACCTGTTCTGGGCCCTGGAGCGGATGAAGGCGGCCTACGAAGGCCACCGCGCCGGGAGGCTCAGAGACCTCCAGAAGGCGCTTCTCTCCGAAGCCCAAGCGATCGAGCTCGAAGACGCGGAGACCAACAGGAGGATCGGCGTTCACGGCCGTGACCTTATCCGTGATGGGGACACGGTTCTGACTCACTGCAATGCGGGAGCCCTGGCCACGTCGGCCTACGGGACGGCTCTGGGCGTCATCCGGGCCGCCGTCGAGCAGAAGAAGACGGTCCGCGTTTTCGTCGACGAGACGCGCCCCTTTCTCCAAGGCGCGCGGCTGACCGTCTGGGAGCTCGGAAAGGACGGCATCCCCGTCGTGCTGATTACGGACAACATGGCGGGCTGGCTCATGCGGAGAGGCGAGATCGGCCTCGTCATCGTCGGTGCGGACAGGATTGCCCGCAATGGCGACACAGCGAACAAGATCGGGACATACAGTGTCGCGGTGCTGGCCAGAGAGAACGGCGTTCCCTTCTATGTCGCGGCGCCGACGACGACGATCGACGCGGCGATCGCGGACGGGACCGCGATCCCGATCGAGGAGCGCGTCCCAGACGAGGTCCGGACGATCGGCGGACGGCTCATCACCATCCCCGATGTCGAGGTCCGCAACCCCGCTTTCGACGTGACCCCCGCGGCGTATATTGCGGGGATTATCACTGAGTGCGGCCTCTTCCGCCCGCCGTTCGCGTTCGCGTCGCAAATCGTGCCGCCTCGAACCTGAGGCTCCCCATCGTCTCCTGACTCGCCGGTCCGGATGGTCGTCCGTTCGTACGGAGCCAGAGCCGGAATTCCCCGCTCCTCGACAGCCGGGCTCGCAAGAACGGCCTCCGGTCGAGCGGCGGGATTGATAGTGTTCTAACTAATTTATAATTAATAAAATAAATCAAGACGGTGAGCATCTCTCTTAGAATTCGAAGCCGGCGGTGATCAGCCCGTAGAAAAAGACCCTCACGAACCCATCTTCCGCACGGACGAGCGGCGCCGTTCTGCCCATGATCATCCCCCCGATGATCGCGGCGATGACTGTTCTTTTCATGGCGCCTCCTTTTTGTCTCCGGCGACAGGGTGGCAGGATTCCGAACCGGAGTTGTTAAGGCCGTGTCGATATTTCGTCAAGATTTTGTTAAAGGCATCTGCTATGATAGGGCGGAGGCCGTCTTCCGATGCTCGTGCTGGCGATCGAAACTTCCTGCGACGAAACGTCCGCCGCCGTCCTGCGCGCCGCGGACGGCGCGTCCTCCCCGGAAATCCTGAGCAATATCGTCCTGTCCCAGGACGAGATCCACGCTCCCTACGGAGGCGTCGTCCCCGAGTTGGCTTCTCGCCAGCACATCCGCTCGATCGACGCCGTCGTCGCCGAGAGCCTCGAACGGGGAGCGACGCCGCTCGGAGACATCGACCTCTACGCCGTCACCCAGGGCCCCGGCCTCATCGGCTCGCTCCTGGTCGGCCTGTCCTTTGCCAAGGGGCTCGCGTACTATTCAGGCAAACCGCTCATCGGCGTCGACCACCTTGCCGCCCATCTGGAAGCGGCCTTCCTGGAGCATCAGGGCATTCCCTTCCCGGCTCTCGCGCTCCTCGTGTCGGGCGGGCACACGTCCCTCTTTCTCCTGGAGGCGCCTCTTTCGCGACGCCTCCTCGGCCGGACGCGCGACGACGCGGCCGGGGAGGCGCTGGACAAGGTGGCTAAATTCCTCGGCCTGGGGTATCCCGGCGGGCCCGTCATCGAACGCCTGGGCCGCGGCGGCGACCCGAAGGCGTTCCCCTTCGCTGTCCCCCGGACCAAGGACCGGAGCCTCGATTTCAGCTTCAGCGGGCTGAAGACCGCGGCCCTCCGGCTCATCCGAGATCACGGCGTCACCCGGGACGGCCCGGCGCTCCCGGACTTCCTGGCGAGCTTCGAGGAGATCGTGGCCCGCTCTCTTCTCGACAACCTCCGCCAGGGCGTCGACGAATGCCGGGCGCGTTCGCTCATCCTCTGCGGCGGGGTCGCCCGGAACGCGCGCCTCAGGAAGATGTTCGCGGAGTATGCCGCGGAGGAGGGCCTGCCGGCGTTCGTCCCGTCGCCGCGGCTCTGCACGGACAACGCGGCCATGGTCGCGGCCGCGGCCCTCAGGATATTCGCCGGCCGGCCGGAGATCGCCCTGGACCTCGCCCTGGACGCCTACCCGCGGTGAAAGGGAGAGGAGCGCGAAGTCCGGAATCGCGCCGCCGGGCGATCAGACGTCGTCCCGGTAGTTGAACCCGTACTTGACGGCTTCGAAATTCTTCTCGAGCGACCTCTGGGGGAGGAGTTCCTTGATGTTCAGCAGGAGGATGTTGATGCCGATGTATCTGAGGATCCGGCCGAGGGCGATCATGTTGATGAAAATCTTGCTGCCGAACACCGTGAGGGCGACGTCCCCGAACCCGTACGAAGTCCCATGTTCGCTCTTGATGCTGCACGATACCGTGCCCTCCTCGCAGAAGCCCTCGTCGATGACCAAACTCTTGGCGGGAAAGAACTGGCGGGTCCGTGTGAACTTGATCAGGACGTCGGCTTCGTCGATGAGGGGGTTCTCGATGGCCCGGTCCGAATAGATGAGGTCGGCGCTGATCGTGCCGCCTCGGACCGCGGCGTCGTAGTTGAGGCTCAGCGACACCTCGTTGCCGAGCTGGGTCAGGATCTGGGCCAGGGTGAAGGACAAGAGCTTGACCCCCTGGCCGGCCTCGCCGATGATCTTGACCCGCTTCTCCATCCTGGCCGTGTCCAGGGGGCCGATGTACTTGAAGATCTTCTGGATCTTGAAGCCGAAGAGGCTCTGTTCGATGAGGACGCTCTTCTCGAAGCCGAGCTTGGAGCAGAAGTCGAGGAACTTGTTCTGCTCCGCGTAGGCGTACATCTCGATCTTGTAGCAGCCCCTGGCCTTGAGGTCGGCCTCGAGATAGTCGAGGAGCTGTTTCACGGCGCCGCGGCCCCGGTACTCCTTCAGGCTGTAGATCCAGTACATCGTGAAGACGTAATGGAAGAGCCAGCCGAAAAGGAAGGCGACGACCTGCCCTTCGGCCTCGACGACGTGGATGACGGAGTGTTCGTCGCCGCAGAGCTCCTGGAGCGCGCCCTCCGTGAAATTCGCCTTCAGGATCCGGCGAACCTCCTCGGATTCTCGGGCGTAGATCTCGTCGATGAGGAGCCCCATGAGGCGGCTCACCTCCTGGCAGTCCCCGTGCTCAGCCCGTCTGATCGTCATTTTTCATCACGCCGAGCTCCGTCTCCTTGAGGGGCGCCTCCGGCTTGAGGACGGTCTTGTAGTCCCCCTTGAGCTTCAGGAGCATCTCGTAGCCGTTCTTGAAGCCGAGCCGACGGCCCGAGTTCTCAATGCAGAAGGCCATGACCTCGACGAAGGAGAAGCCCTTCCACTCGATGGCCTGGCGGAGATATTTCCGGAAGTTGAGGACTTGGTAAGCCGACGCCCGGGCGTACCAGTAGCGGCGGTTGGAGGTGATGACGCCCTGGATGTTGATCGGCTGGTAGGGAGTCCCATAGGGCGACGTCGGCGTCTTTTGGCCCGTGGGCGTCGTCGGCGCCATCTGCCCGCCCGTCATCCCGTAGGTGGCGTTGTTGATGCAGATCACCGTGAGGTCCACGTCGCGCCGCGCGGCGTGGAGGAGGTGGTTGCCGCCGATGCCGACGAGGTCGCCGTCGCCGCTGAAGACGATGACCTTGAGCCGGTCGTTGGCCCGCTTGATCCCTTCGGCCACGGGGATGGCCCGGCCGTGCGTGGTATGGACACTGTCCACGTTGAAGTAGCCTGCGGCCCGGCCGCTGCAGCCGATGCCGGAAACGGCGACGAGCTCGTCGCGGGGGATGGCCATGTCGGCCAGGACGAACGTCACCTGCTTGAAGACCGTGCCAATGGCGCATCCCGGGCACCAGGTCGTGGGCATCTTCTCCCAGCGGACGTAGTCCTTATAGGTCATGAAGGCGCTCCTGGATTTCCCTGAGGCCGATCGAGCCGCCGAGGACGGAGATGCCGAGGACCTCACGGCGCAGGATCCTCTGAACCTCGCCTCGGTACTGCCCGTCGTTCATCTCGACGACGACGACTTTCTTGTGACCTTCGGCGGCGGCCCGGATCTCGTCCTTGAGGACGGGGAACAGGGTGACCGGTTTAAACAGGGAATAGTCCTTGCGGAGGGGAAGCAGCACGCGGTGCGTGATGCCGTAGGCGATGAGGAGGGTGTCGGCGCGGGCGTTCCGCTGGAACTCGAAGAAGCGATAGTTCTTCGCCGCGGCGAGCACCTTTGCCTTGACCCGGGCGAACCATTCCCGGTAGTAGCCGGAGTCCTTTGTGCGGGGCACCCCGTCCTTGGCCAAGAGTCCCGTGAAATGCCGCGGGCCCTGGCCGAGAGGGGGAAGCGTCCTGGGTTTCGGCTCGACCCGGATCGCGTCGAGGTCCACGGTCTCGGAGAGGTGGCCGAGGAAGCCGTCGAGCAGGAGGAGGACCGGGCACATCGCTTCCTCGGCGGCGTTGAAGGCCTCGATTGTATAGCGGTAGCAATCCTCGACGGAGGACGGGTAGAAAACGATCGCCGTGTAATCGCCGTGGCTCCCGTGGGACGCCTGGATGATGTCGCCCTGGGACGGCAGGGTGGGCATGCCCGTGCTCGGGCCGACCCTCTGAACATCGACGACGACGAGGGGAACCTCCATCATATGGGCCAGGCCGATGCCCTCCTGCTTGAGGGAGAACCCGGGGCCGGACGTGCTCGTCATGGCCTTCCGCCCGGCCAGGCTGCCCCCGATGGCGAGGTGGATCGCCGCAATCTCATCCTCGGCGTGGATAAAGACGATCTCCCGCTCCTGCTCGGCGAGGACGTGCATGATCTCGGAGGCCGGCGTGATCGGGTAGGCGGCGAAGAACGTCATGCCCGCCTTGAGAGCCCCGCAGGCCACGGCCTCGTTCCCCATGATGAGCGATTTCATGCGGCCTCTGTCTTGCCCTTATCCTTCTTGGGCTCGACCTCGATGGCGAAGTCGGGGCAGTAATTCTGACACAGCTGGCATTGGATGCACTTGCCCAGGGACGCCATTTCGTCCCCCCGGAATTCAAGGTCCCCCACCGGACAGATGTGGATGCAGGTGAGGCAGTGTTTGCAGAAAAAAGGCGCCCAGCTGATGTGGGCGTCGATCTTCTTCGGTCGTTCGGTCATCAGAGTTTCGGGGGCCCGCCGTGTCCTTCCGGCTTTCCGTAGAAGCCGGTCCGGAAGACGCGGTCGGCCTCGCGGACCCTCAGCCTGAGAAAGTATAAAAGAAACGCGATAGTGAGCCACAGGCCGGCCAGGAACACGGGCAGGCCGACTTTCTCCCGCGGCGTCAGGGGAGCCGGGCGCACCTCGCCTCCCGCGGCGGGCTGAGGAGCCGCCTGGGAGGCGCCCGCGAGGACGTTCTGCGGCCGGAGATTCGCCGTGCCGGCCGCGGCCGACCCCAAAACGGCGGCTGCGAGCGCCGCCGAAGCGATGAAGAGCCGGAGTTGCGCTTTCACATCAGGCTCCAGACGGTCATGGCCACCGTATAGGCGAACGCGGCGGCGACGAACCAGGACACGATACGGCCCTTCCTCTCGGCCGGGCGGTTGTCGATGACGGGCAGGAGGAAAACGAGGAGCAGGCCGGCCATCATGACCAGCACCGCGACCTCCTCGCCGCTTGCGCCGAGGATGCGCGCCGGGAAGAGCTTCAGCGACTGGAACATGAAGAGGAAATACCATTCCGGTTTTATGCCCGCGGGCGCCGGCGCCATGAGGTTCGCCGCGGGGCCGAGGCCGGGCGCGAAAAGGACCGCCACGGTCACGAGAACGCCGAGAAGGACGAGCCAGACCCCGGCCTCCCGGAGCGCGAAGTTCGGCCAGAACGGGAGCGGAGCGGCCCTCTCTCCCTGCTTTTCCGCTTTGACGGGCAGGCTCATCCCATGGCGCTGGATCAGGAAGAGATGCACCCCCAGGACGGCTAGGATCGCCAAGGGCAGGACGCAGACATGGACGATGAAGAAGCGCGAAATCGTGTCTCCGGTGACGTCCTCGCCGCCCCTCAGGAGCTTGGTGACCCAGACCCCGACGACGGGGACGGCCTTGGGGAGGTCCGTGCCGACCTTCGTCGCTGCGAGGGATAGCGAATCCCAGGGGAGGAGGTAGCCCGTAAACCCGAAACCCAGCGTGACCGCCAGGAGCAGCACGCCGGTCATCCATGTCGCCTCGCGCGGGCTGCGGTAGGCCTTGGTGAAGACGTTGCCCAGGAGGTGGAGGATGACGGCCGCGATCATGAACGAGGCCGACCAGCTGTGGACGGACCGGACGGCCCAGCCCAGGGGGACCTCCGTGATGATCCTGGCGACGCTTGCGTTAGCCGCCTGAAGCGTGGGCTTGTAGTAAAGGGCCAGCATGACGCCCGTGACGACCTGGATGCCGAAGAAGAGAAGAATGGAGCTGCCGGTGTAGTACCAGATCGTATGGCGGTGCTGGGGCACGTCCTTTTTCGTCATGAACTCGAGGACGGCCGAGATGCCGAGCCTGTCGTCGAGCCAGAGCGCGAGCCGGTTCATGTCTTCAGGCCTGCCTCCGGATGATCAGGACGTCGCCCTCGACCGAGACGCCGAGACGCCGGAGCGGCCGGGGCGGCGGCCCGGCGATGTTGATGCCGTTCTCGTCGTACCAGCCCTGATGGCAGGCGCAGTAGAACTTCCGCAACTCGGGCTTGTAAGTGACGTTGCAGTCGAGGTGCGTGCACACCGTGACAAACGCCTGAAGTGAACCGCTCTCCGCCCTCTTGAGGAGGGCCGGCTTGTTTCCCCAGGCGAAGCTCCGGGCCTCTCCGGGGCGCAGGGACGCCGCATCCGCCGCCGGGAGCTTGACCTCGTCCGGCTCGCGGTAGGGCGGGAAGATGAACTTGACGGCCGGGCCGATGAACATCGCCGCGAGGGCGGCCGCCCCGCCGCCGAGGAGCCCATTGAGAAAGGCCCGGCGCGTGAACAGCGAATACTTGAGCTTCATGGCTTCCGTCCGAAAAGCCGCTTCGTCTTCCTGACGGTCAGGGCCCGTCGCAAGCCTTCGATCATGTGGCCCGGCTGGACCTCTTTGGGGCAGGCCTCGTTGCACCGGAAGACGGTGTCGCAGCCCCAGACCCCGGCTGGCGTGTCGACCCTCTTCAGGACGCCGTAGGAGCGCTTGTCCCGGGGATCGCGGATGAACCGGTAGAGCTTGGCCAGGGCCGCCGGCCCCAGGTAGCGCTCGTCCCGCGTGACGACGGGGCAGGCCGCGTGGCAGCAAGCACACAGAATGCACGTCGTCGTCCTGAAGACGTCGTCGAGGTCCCGCTCCGCGACCCTGTAGCCTTTCTCAGGCATCTCTCCGTCCGGCTGGAGATAGGGCTCGATCATCCGGTAGGCCTTCCAGAAAGGCTCCATATCCACGATGAGATCCTTCTGGATCTCCAGGTTCGGCAGCGGCTCGATGACGACCGGTCCGGCACCGAGCGTCTCGACCAGCGTCCGGCAGGCGAGGCCCAGCCCTCCGTTGGTGACCATGCCGCACGACCCGCAGACCGATTCGCGGCAGCTGTAGCGGAACGAGAGCGACGGGTCCTGCCCGTCGCGGATCTCGAGCAGGGCCTCGAGGACCGTGTCCTTAGGCCTGGGCGCGTAGGCGAAAGTCTCGAAATGCGGCGGCTTGTCCTCCATGGGATCATATCGGAGAATCTCGAAGAGAAGCTCTGCCGCCATGCGTCCTCTCAGTATTTCCGTTCCTCGGGCTTGTATTTCTCGACGTTGACCGGCCTGTAATTGATCACCGGGCCTCGGTCCGTCAGGGTCATGATGGTGTGCTTCAGCCAGTTCTCGTCGTCGCGGACGGGGAAATCCGTCCGGTAATGGGAGCCGCGGGTTTCCTCGCGGCGGAGCGCGCCGATGAGGATGGCCTCGGCGATGTCCAGCATGTAGCCGAACTGCAGGTGAATGGCCATCTCCTCGCAATACCGCGTGCACGTTCCGAAGATGAAAGCCTCGTCGTAGGCCGCTCTCAGGGCGGCAATCTCGTCGAGCCCCTCCCTCAGGGCCTTTTCCTGGCGGAAGATGCCGGCCTTGCCGCTCATGACCGCCTTGAGCCGGTTGAGGATCCTGAAGATGTTCTCGCCCTTGTCCCGGCGGCGGACGGCCGTGATCCGGTCGACGATCCTCCGCGACTCGTCCGCGATCTCCCGCTCGGGCGAGACGCAGGGGCTTCCGCCGGCAACGAACCGGGAGGCCGACTCGCCGGCGATCTTGCCGAAGACGATCGCCTCAAGCAGGGAATTCCCGCCCAGGCGGTTGGCGCCGTGGACGCTGATGCAGGAGCATTCGCCGGCGGCGAAAAAGCCGGGGACCGGCGAGGCGCAGGTCTCGTCGACGTCGATGCCGCCCATCGAGTAATGCTGGGCCGGCTGGATCGGGATGAGGGAGTCGACGGGATCGAGCCCGGCAAAATTGCTGCAGATGTCCCGGATGCCGGGGAGCCGCTTGAGGATCTTCTCCCGGCCCAGGTGCCGGAGGTCGAGCCAGACGTACTCGTTCTCGACGCCCTTCCCCTTCTGCACCTCCTGCTCGATAGCGCGGGCGACGATGTCCCGGGGAGCGAGCTCCATGGTCTTCGGCGCGTAATCCGCCATGAACCGGCGGCCCTCGTTGTTGAGGAGATAGCCACCCTCGCCCCTCGCCCCTTCGGTGATGAGGATGTTTTTCCCGTAGAGGGACGTCGGGTGGAACTGAACGAACTCCATATCCTTGAGCGGTACGCCCGCCCGGTAAGCCATGCCGATGCCGCTGCCGAGGTTGATGTAGGCGTTAGTCGACTTCTGAAAGACGCGCCCGTAGCCCCCCGTGGCGAAGATCACGGCCTTGGCCCTGAGGGGGACGATCCGGCCGCTGGCCAGATCGATGGCGACAAGCCCCAGGCACTTCCCGTCCCGGACGACGAGGCCCGCCACCAGCCATTCATCGAAGAAGGTCACGTTCTTGCGGACGGCCTGTTCGTAGAGCGTGTGGAGGAGCATCTGGCCCGTCCGGTCGGCGGCGTAGCACGTCCTCGGGAAGTCGGCTCCGCCGAAGGGGCGCTGGGCGATCGTCCCGTCCGGGAAGCGGCTGAACGGCACCCCCCAGTGGTCGAGCTCGTACATGGCAGGGACCGCCTTCTGGCAGAGGATCTCGGCCGCGTCCTGGTCGGCCAGGTAGTCGCTGCCCTTGACCGTGTCGAATGCGTGGCGCTGCCAGGAGTCCTCGCGCCCGTCGGGGTTGTTGCCGAGCGCCGCGTTGATGCCGCCCTGGGCCGCGACAGAATGGGAGCGCAGGGGATGAACCTTGGATACGACGGCCGTCTTGAGCTTGGGGTCGGCCCCCAGGACGGCGGCAAGACCCGCCAGCCCTCCGCCGACGATGAGAAGGTCCAGGTCCGTCATTCAGTAGTTCCTCGTGTAATAGATGACGAGGAGTGCGGCGGCGACGAGGGTCCCGAGCGACGTGAAGACCCAGAACAGGAGCTTTTCCTTGCGCACCCCGAGGTCGATGATGATCGTCCTCAGGCCGTAGAAGGCGTGGTAGACGCCGGCGAGAATGAGGGCCGAGTCCGTATAGGGATTCGTATGGAGGAGAAGGGCCCAGTCGGGCTTCTGCCCCTTGGTCATCAGGAAAAAGGACGTCAGGAACTTGACGGCCAGAAGAAGAACCAGCAAAAGGCCGGTGACGCGATGGAAGACCCAGACAAACATGTTGCCCTTCCCTTTTCTTGCGACGGATTGGCGCGGCGGAGCACGCGAGCCACCTGGCTTCTTTTATAGCATAGGATTCTGAGATGAACAATAAGAGACGGACTGAAGGTCATTTCGAGAGGAAGGACGCTGCGGCGAACGTCTTCCCTCAGCCTTTTCGCCGTCGTTTTTTCCCTGAAGATCCGCTGGAAGACGAACTGCCCCGGCCCTGAGTCGACCGCGGGAAGGCGGGCGCGGAGCCCAGCGGGCGGTGAATTGACAAGGCCCATCGCCGGCTTTAATATGGTAACGCGATCCCCGGAAAAGGAGGCCTGATGAAAAATGCCACGATCCTGGCCGTCGCCGTCGGAGCCTTGATCGTCGCCTCGGTTGCCGCGCAGAACTTCACCTATGTCGGCCCGCAAAAATGCGAGATCTGCCACCGGACGGAGAAGCGGGGACGGCAGTATCCGATCTGGGAGCAGAGCGAGCACAGCCAGTCGTTCGCCGCGCTGAGCCTGCCGGCTGCCGCCGAAAAAGCCAAGGCCTCCGGGGTCTCCACCCCGCCCCCCGAGACCCCTTATTGCCTGAACTGCCATTCCCCGCTCTATGACAAGGCCCCCGACCTCAAGGCGAACGGAGTTTCGTGCGAGGTCTGCCATGGACCGGGGAGCGAATACAGGAAACTTGCTGTCATGAAGGACAAGAGCGAAGCCGTCAGGAACGGCCTCTTTCTCTACGGCGGGCCCGACAAGATCAAGGCTTTCTGCCTGAACTGCCATCAGAACGCGCACGGCATGACATTCGACTTCCCCGCCGCCTGGGAGAAGATCAAGCACCCGATTCCGAAGGGCTGATATCGTCCGCGATCTGCCGCCTTGTCTCATGGCGAAAAGTCCTTTTGACCGCGCCGTTCTCATCGGAAGCGTTCTCATCGCCCCTATCCTTCTCTTTGCGGGCCGGGGCCTGGCTCCACAGACGGCGAATGTGGCCCTGAACGAGAAGTGCCTCGCGTGCCATGGCGATGTGAGCCTCTCCGGCTCCGTCCACTCCGGACTGGCCTGCATCGACTGCCACACCGGCGCGTCGGGTGCTCCTGTCGGGGATGTCCCTCATCCGGAGACGATCCCGCCTCCAGACTGCACGAGGACCTGCCATCACGAGAACGCGCGGCGGCGGCCAGGGGACGGAGTGATGTATTATCCCGACGATGCTCACGCCGGGATCTCAAGGACGGGGAGCGCTGCGTGTGTCGGCTGCAAGGACTGCCACGGCAGTCACGGCATCCGGGGACCAAAGGATCCCGAATCCTCCGTCTATAAGGCCAACCTGATCAAGACCTGCGGGCGGTGCCACAGCGGCACGACAGGCATTTTCGCAAGAGGGAACATCCACGAAGACCTGGCAGCGTACGAGGCCTATAACCGGATTCCAAACATCGTGAAAAAGATATATATCGCCGTCATCTCGGTCATCGTCGGGGCCTTCCTGCTGTTCATTGGCGCCGACCTCCTGCACCGGGCCCTGCGGAAGAAACGAAATGAATGAAAGAAAGCTCATTCTCGACGACGAAGTCT
This sequence comes from uncultured Eubacteriales bacterium, assembly GCA_964551995.1. GTDB lineage: Bacteria > Acidobacteriota > Aminicenantia > Aminicenantales > Saccharicenantaceae > DATKJS01. The sequence continues at coordinate 11,842 of CAZKFD010000028.1, read as the reverse complement.
TCTGCCGGATGAACCTGGCCGAGCGGATCCAGCACTGGCTTCTCATCCTGGCGTTCGTCACTCTCATCGCTACGGGACTTCCCCTCTTCTTCTATGAATTCAGGTTCTTCCAGTGGCTCATTCCGAGCGGCCGGGCGTTCGACATCCGGGGGATCCTGCATCGGGCGGCGGCGGTCGTGCTCATTCTCAACCTCGTTTGGCACGCCTTTTATACCGTTTTCACGGCCCGGGGGAGAGCGAATTTCAGGGCCATGGTCCCCCGCGCCAAGGACTTCCGGGACGCCTTCGAGCAGCTTTTCCACAATCTGGGCGTCACGCGTCTGGCGCATCGGCTGGGGATCGGGCGGAAGTTCTTCGCCGCGCACCCGTACTGGCTGTTCGAGCAGGCGCCCCGATACGACCGGTACAATTTCGTCGAGAAATTCGAATACTGGGCGGTGGCCTGGGGGTCGCTAATCATGATCGTCAGCGGCTTTTTCCTGTGGGATGTCGGGCTTTCCCTGAAGCTCTTCCCGCTCTGGGTGCACAACATTTTTATCGTCGTCCACAGCTACGAGGCGATCCTGGCCTTTCTCGCCGTGATCATCTGGCACATGTACAACGTCCACCTCAATCCCGAGTCCTTCCCAATGAGCAGGATCTGGCTCAACGGGCGGATCACCGGCCTAGAGCTCCGGACGCTTCACCCGCTCGAGTACGAGCGGATCCTGGAGGAGCGGCGGAAGGCCGCGCGGGAGGAGCAAGGGAAGGCAGAGGCGGAGCGTCAGAGGTCGCCCGGAGCGGGCGTGCTCTGAATCGACCCTAAATCGGGGACGCCCCTAAATGGGGGACACAATGGGGGACACAATACTCATTTCCGAAATTCCCGAGATTGTCGAGGGGACACGCCTGTCTAGGTTAGAAAATTAATTCGGAAATGAGTATTGTGTCCCCATATTTTGTTGCCCGTCTCCGCCTTTTGCGCGCCTGAAACCGGCGCTATTTTTGAGGAGCTTCCCTCTCGACCGAGAAAGTCCCCGCCAGGCCGGACGCGGTGTAGTCCCCGATGATCTTTCGGCCGCTGGCGTCCAGCTTTCCTCGGAAGACAAAGTTTAAGGGAACCCTCGGATCCTCGATGGCGAATGAAATATTCCGGCCGTCAATGTCGATTTTGCCGAGTTTTATTCCCGTCGTACCTCTCGTGATAGAATCGAATGTCCCCTTGATTTTCTTGGTCTCATCGAGAGAGAAAACCAAACGGATCTCGATTTCCTGGCCGCCGGCATCGAGTTTGCCCCTCCAGGACCCCAGGAACGGCTTCCCGTCTTGCCCGTAAGCCTGGGAAAGGGCAGCCGCCATGATAACGGCGGCAGCCAGGATGATAGCCCGCCGGCGGGACGCGAACTTCGTTTTCATTGTCGACTCCTCACTCGCCAATCCCTTGTTACCTTGCGTCGTAGCCAATGAAGGCGATGTAGGCTGCGGCAAAAAGCACGACGCAAAATCCGAGAAGGACCGCGAATGCCGGCAAAGCCGCACGGACTCGCCCTCCGAGATGCTCTTCGACGTAGCGCAAGCGGGGCGCGTCCGTCATGTCGATGGGCGTGTTCCACAGGTCAGCAGTCGGGTCCTTGGCCTTCAACACGGCCATCTTTTTCGGCTCGTACTCATGGTCGAACGCATCGGTCCAAGCTTTGGCCAGCCGTCCGAAATGGACCATGTTCCTCGTGCCAGTCGATGACAGGTCCGTGGCCAGATAACTGAAGTCGGCAAGAGGTGAAGCCATTGAGATCGAGCGGGCCAGACCCGTCTGGGCCATTTCTTTTCTTGTCATGTCGTCCTCGAGGACGTGGGCCTTGTCGCTCTGGATCCGGTTCGCCTCGTCCCACCCCAGCTGGTCGGCCGCCCGCATCGCCTCGTAGGCCTTCCTGTAATCGGGGTCGGCGGCGACGCGCCGCTTGACCTCGTCCTCGGACAGGCGCTCGGCGAGGACCGGATACTGCTTGAGGACCTCAGCCTGGTACTGGGCCGCGAGCTTGTGGCCGAGGTCGTCGCGGTCGATATCCGTCAGGCGCGATATCTCACGGGCCACCTTGATCCGCGACGGCGCCGGCCTCAGGAACGAGGCGAGGTACGGGCTGAGGTTGGGCACGACGAGGACAAGGAGGACCCAGACGAAGAGCGAGGTCATGATCGACGAGGCGCTCGCCTTGTGCGCCGACGAGAGGAGGATGCCGATGAGCTCGAAGACGGCGATGTAGACGAGCGCCCCGACGACGATGAGCCCGAGCGCCCCCCAGTCTGCGCCCGTCCAGCTGACCCGGGGGTGGAGAAGGATGATGAGCATGCCCGTCGCCAGCGAAACGAGGAACGGTGCCGCCAGCGTCAGGACGCCGCCGGCGAGCTTGGCCAGGACGATCTTTGACCGCGCCAGGCCGTTCGAGAGCATCTGCTTCAGCGTCCCGTCCTCCCTCTCGCTGCAGACGGCGTCGTAGGACAGGATGAGGGCGATGAGGCTAACGAGGATTGTGACGATGAAGACGAGGTCGATGAGCGGAAACATGACCGGCAGGGGGTCGTCGTCGAACGCCTCCATGTTGACCTCGGCCGTCAGGCCGCGACCGAGAGCCTCGAAGGGGACGGGCGGCTGTGTCGGGGTGATGATGTTGCCGATCCGGTTGAAGTGGGCGTAGGTCCGGAGGTAGCGCTCGAGCTCGGCCTGGCGCTGTGAGTATTCGTCGAGCTTCCGCGTGTAGTCGCCCGCCAGGACGAGGGCTGTGACGGCCACGACGACGAAAAGGATGACGAAGCTGGCCAGGAACCGGAAGGACAGGAGGTTGGCCCGGATCTCCTTGGTAATGAGCGTTTTCATCATGGCGTCACCTCACGTCGTAGCGGACGAACGCGACATAGGCCAGGGCGAAGGCCAGGATGTTGAAGAAGGCCAGCCAGGCCGTGTCGAAGAGGGCCCCCGAGGCGAAAATCTCGGCCAGGGGGCGCGGCTGATAGGCGAAGGCCGGGTATTGGGCGTCTCTCTTCCCGGCTTCGACATCGGCGATCATCCGGTCGATGATCGAGTCCTTGTAGCGGACGACCTCCGCCTTGAGGCGGCTCTCCTCGCCGATGCCCGTGCCGACGACCTCGCTCACCGCGTCGAGGAAGCTCGCCGCCGGCGAGACCCGGTTGATGTCGCGGGATAGCCGGACGAGCCGCTCGAACTTCAGGCGGTAGTCCTGCTCCTCCCGGTCGTCCTCTGCGGACAGAGTCCGCATGTGCTCGGGCCAATTCCCGCCCTTGCTGATGCCGAGGAGGACCTCCCGCGTCCAGGCCTGCTCGTGCTTCTCGGATAGCGCACGGACCGACGGGACGGCGACGAACTGCCGGGCGACGAGCGTGCCGACGTTGGGGATGACGAAGACGAAGAGGGCCCAGAGGAAGAGGAGGACGACGACGGAGGTCGCGGCCCGCTTCGTCAGCGTCGAGACGAGAATGCCCAGGCTCAGGAAGAAGCCCAGGTAGAGGAGCGACAGGCCGAGGATGAGGGCCAGGCGGCCGATCTGGCCGGCCGCGAAATGGACGTCCGGATCGAGAGAGAGGAAAGCCGTTCCGAGCAGGGTCACCAGGAGGAAGGGGGTAGCCAGGCTGAGGAAGTTCCCGACCCATTTCCCGAGGAGGACCTTGGCCCGCGAGACGGAGCTCCCGAGCAGGAGCTTGAGCGTTCCCTGCTCGCGCTCCCGGCTGACCTGGTCGAAGCCGAAGAGGAGGGCAACGAGCGAGAGGACGACGCGCACGACATAAAGGAAGTCGGGCGAGGGGAAGAAGGAATAGATGATGTTGCCAGAGGCCTGGCCGGCCCGGACCGTGATGCCGATGACGCCGACCTCGAAGGAGCGGGTCATGGCGTCGTCGAGGCCCTTGGCGAAGATGGACAGCGGATTGGGGGCGACGAGTGCGATCGGCTCGCCCGGCTTCGGCCGGATGACCTGGTAGTCGGCCATCCGCTGTTCGAAGTCCCGGTGCATGATGAACAGGCTCGTGGCCACGAGAAGAACCATGAGCAGCAGAACGATGAAAAACTTGTAGCTCAATAAGTTCGAGACGATCTCCTTGCGGGCGATGGTCCAGGTCATGGCTTCCTCACAATCCGGGGACACGTAATTGGGTACATGTCCCCGCTTTTTTATCTAACGTCATAGCGCAAGAACGAAACATAAGCGCCGGCGAAGAACACCAGCCCGTAGATCGCGAGCAACACAAGGTCTACCCAGACAGCCGCCAGGCGCCTTTCGAGCGGCACGGGCTCGGCCGGGACCGTCGGTGCCGGCGCCTTCGCATTGAACCGATCGGAGCTCGACATCCACATATCCTTGAAGCCCAGCTCATGCTGTTTGCTTGCGATCTCCCGGTCGAGAATCTGCTTGAACCGAGTCCGCGTCTCGCGCCACTTCGCCTCTTCCATGAAGCCCGTGCCCGCGAGTTCGGTCAGGATATTGACGAGGCAGCTCACGGGCGAAATCCTTGCCAGGTTAAGCGCCAAGGCCGCTTCTCGTGCCTTGTGCAGATCGAACTCGGCATCTATCCGTTCCAGCGCGGCTTCTGTCTTGGCCTTGAACTCGTCCTGGAGTTCGCCTTGTTTCTTTTCGAACGCTTCGACCGCGGGATTCTTCGCCTTTAGTGCTTTGAAAAACTCCTCGGTCGTCATATTTTTTATTCCGGGCGTGGTTTCGGTTAGATAGACGATGGCCGCGCCAAGCTCATTACTAATCTGGTAGCGAACCTGGTTTTTCTCGAGGTCGACGACCGATTGGGATTTCGCCGGAAGCAGGATTTTTGCTACAACGACGCTTCCCTTGGGCAAAATCATAGCCATGGCGACCCAGAACGAAAGGAGTGTCACCATTGCCGTAACCGAACTCCGTGTCAAGCTTGAGACGAGCAGGCCGAAGTTGTACAAAGCAAACAGGAAAAGGAGCGAAACGCCGGCGCCCACAACTAGAGTCGTGATTATCTTTGTCCCGCTGAACGGGCCGAGCCCGGGGACAACGAGGAGGAGCGTGCCCGCCAGCATCCCGGTCAGGAAAGCTGCAGCTAGAAGCGTCATTCCCGCTGCCATCTTCGCCGTGATCGCCACGGGCCTGGATACCGGATTCGCCATGATTTGGGAGAGAGTTCGTCGCTCTTTCTCGCCTGTGATGGCATTGAAGGTGAAGATCATGACCAACACTGCAAGGACCGTCGAAACAATAAATGCCAGGTCTAGCCGCCCGAAAAGCGCCATGAACGGATTGTCGATCTTGCGGGTGTTATTGAATTCGACATTCGCTCCGCTGGCCGTGATATATCCAAGTGTCTCGACTGAGCTGGGCAAGATCGACTCCACGCCTCCCGAGAGGAAGCCCAGTACCGAGGGCGGCCGAAACGCCGCGCCGCCCTGCTGCATGATGTCGCCGACTGTCTTGTGACTCTCAGAATAATCGCGGACGGTATCGTCGTAGACTTGGCGTCGGTCAGCATAGTCCTTCTGGCTGACGGTGAAGCCGAGAGGGATGGCGACTAGGCAGATGACCAGGGCCAGGAGGAAGCGATAGTTCCTGATATTCTCCAGCAGTTCTTTCCTGCAGATGATCCTGAACATGGATTTTCCCCTCATCGGACGTCGTAGCGCAGGAAGGCGACGAAGGCCCCGGCGAAAAAGACGAGGTTGAAGAGGACGAGGAGTACGATGTCGGGTAAGACGTCGCGGACGATGGCCCTTGGCGCGGCCGGGACATAGGTGAACACTGGGGCGGCGACAGGGAGAACGGCGCTGTCAAAAAGGACCGCATGTTTGTAGAGAGTCATCTTGTACTTGCCGAATATGTCGCGGTTGAGCGTTTCCTCGAAGCGGCGGACGCCGCCCTGAAACTGCTCGTACTCAAGCCGCCCGGTCCGGGCCAACTCGGCCATAGGTCGGATGAAAGAGGTGACCGGAGAAAGTCGGGCGATGGCCACAGCCAGAGCATTTCTCTTCCCCTCCCGGACCTCGATGTCCCTGTCCATGGCCCGCCAGCCTTCCTCGAGCTTGGCCTCGTAGCGATTCCGAATCTCCTCCTGAGTTTTCATTCCCTCCTTTGCGGCCGGGCTGGTTATATCATCAGGCAGAGTCTGGTTCAGATGATCGATCTCGGCGTCCCGCTCCTTCTGTATATTCCGGCGGAGCTGGGCCTTCTCCAGAGCGACCCGGGCTTCAGATTTGCTGGGCGCGACAATCTGGGCCACGGCCGAGCTCAGACGGGGATAGACGCCGTAAAGAGAGACCCAGAGGAGGAGCAGGGCAACCAGGGCCACCACGGCCTGCTTGGTCAGGGACGAGACGAGCAGGGCCAGGTTGAAGAAAGCCCCGATGAACAGGATCGCGATGATGATGGCCAGTCCGATTGATGTCCAGGCCCCTAGCACGGCCGTGATCGGGTTCCCCTGGACCTCGATAAGAATGAGGCTCGCTGCCAAAGCTAACAGGAAGGGAATGAGCAGGGCCAGGACGTTGGCCACGGCCTTGGCCAGCAGGACCTCGGCCCTCGGTACGGAGTTGCTAAGAACCTGGCGCAGCGTTCCCTGCTCTTTCTCCCCGGCTATGGCCCCGTATGTCAGGATGACGGCCAGGAAGCTCATTACCACGGCCACGGCGAATACCAGGTCGAGTGGGCCGTAAAAAAATTCGTAGAGGTTGTCGCGTCCCTGGCTGTTGATGAGGCGCATGACGGCCGGCGGCTCGCCGCTCTTGTACTTGCTCTCGGCGATGTTCGGATTTACGAGCTCCAGGCCGAGCGAGAGAAAGCTCAGGGGCGAGGGAGGAGCGAAGGCCTTGGCCCCTCCCTGATAGATGAGGTCGGAGGCCGTCTTCGTCTGCTCTTGATAGATCCGGACCGCCTCGCGGTAGTTCTGGAGGCGTGTCTGATAGTCTTTCAGGCTGACCTCGACGCCGAGCGGGATGAGGATGAGACAAAGTATCAGAACAACCCAGAACCGCCGGCTGGCGAAGGCCTCCCGGATCTCTTTAAGGAAAAGCACGCGCATCATAGAGATTCTCCTAAAATGGGGACACAATACTCAATTCCGAAATTCGGCCGGCCGAGTTGCCGCGAGCTGGCCCAATTTGCTTTGGCCTGAAGAAGATGGAATTCGGCAGGCGCCCCAGGAGGGAAGAAGTCCCCGGCGGCGCTCCGGGTCGGTCCATGAAATTCGGAATTGAGTATTGTGTCCCCAAATTATTCCCAAATTATTACTTCCCAATCATTACCTCACGTCCGTGCGCAGGAACGCCGAGAAAGCCAACCCAGCGAGCAAGATGTTCCAGACGAGGAGGCTGGCGATGTCCCACAGGCCGCTCTCCAGGCCGTCGAGGAAGGTCGGCCGGCTTTCGGAAAATCTGGGAAAATCGGACTTGTCACCCTGGTACTCTTGAGGCCAGGGAGATTCGAGACTGACGTACTTTCCGTTCACAGTCGTCCCCATCGAGAAACTCCACGGGGACGTGCCGACGACTTTGCCGACTTTTTTCAGGATGTAATCGTCATAGATCCTGGAATAATTCCGGATGTCGCGGAGGAACCGAGCTTCCGCCGTCGGCCCCGTCTCTGAGACGGCTTCGGCCGCGTATTCGAACAGGGCGGCCGGAGAGGCCCGCGAAATACGCCGGGCGAGGGCCGCGCGCTCCCGCATATCATTGTCATAATCGTCATAGAGCTTGCGGACGATATCCTGGCCTTCTTCATAAGCGCTGTCGGCCTCATCGCGGGCTTCCTTCTCCGTCTTCAGCTCGCCTTTTTTGATTCTCTCCACGACCTTCCTGACCCTGCCGAAGACTTCATTCTGAAGGGTCGGCCCGACCAATTTGGCCATCTCGTATTCGCTCGGGACCTTCGAGTACCTTTGGGCGATGATGCTGGCCGTATCGGGGATGAAAAAAGCAAAGAGGATCCAAAAGGACAGCAGAACGAGCAGAGCAACCGAAGAGCGGGGGATGAGCGAGGAGAAGAGGAGACTCAGGAAACCAAAAAGCGAGAGGTAGGCCATGGCGAGGATGAAGAAAAAGGCGACGCGCGCCAGATTCGGAAGGCTCAGCACGGACGGGAGGAGGATGCCGATGATGAGTAGGCTGACGAGGAGCCCGACGGCCAAAGGGATAGCCGCGCCAGCCAGGATGGCCAGATATTTGCCTGTGATCAGGCGCAGCCGGCCGACGGGATTGGAGAGAACGAGGCGGAGTGTGCCGCGCTCCTTTTCTCCGGACACGGCCTCGAACGCAAGAAGGATCACGTAGAGGCTGAAGACGATCTTGATGATGAAAGCCCAATCGAGCTCAGGGATATCGGGCATCTTAAAATTGACCGTCTCCGCGGGCAGGGGAGAGAGGGTCAGCTTGGGACGGAGCCAGCATCCCTTTGGACTCGATTTCTCGCCTCCCTCGGCCATGAACTGGAGGGGGCTCGGCTGCCGGTACAGACGTGTCATCGTCGTGCTGGGCTGCTGGTCGACCGTGGCGATGGCCTTCTGATAATCGGCCCTGAGCCGTGTGTAGTGCTGGACGAAAACGAGCCCGTTCATCGCGAACAGGAGCACGCTCGCCGCAAGGAGAACGGCGAACTGGACGCTTCGGAGGTGATCGAGAAGTTCTTTCCCGATAATCGTCTTCATAGACTCACCTCACGTCCTTTTTCAGGAAGGCCGTATAGGCCAGGGCGAACAGGGCCAGGGCGAAGAAAGCGAGAAGCAGCCAGTCGAGCCAGGTCGCGGCGAAGGCCTCGGCTGCCGGTTCGGCCGGAATGTTGAAGGCGATGGCCGGAGCCTTATTGTAGGCTTCATGGTCTGTATACATGAGCTTCGTCCGCTCGACATGCTGTTGCCAGTAACGATACACCTCCTGCATGAAGCGCTCGTACCCGGCCATCCCCGTTCGACCGAAGCGCTCGGCGGCCTGATCGAACAGGACGGCAGGTGAGAGGCTCGAGATGGCCTGGGCCAGGTTCGTCTGGGCCGTAAGCTTCCGGCCATATTCCTCGTCGACCTGGTGGTTCAAGTTGGCCTTCGTCGCCCAGAGCTCGATATTCCGGATGCTGACCTCTTTGCTTACCTCTCCCTTTTGAACGCCCTGGTTGAAGACATCCTCGACCTTCTTGAATTCCGCCTCGTAGGGCTGGAAGGCGGCGTCCTTTTGATGCTCGATCTGCTCCGGTGACGGGAGCTTGTCAAAGTTCTCCGCGGCGATGATGCCCAGGTTGGGGCAGATGACGATCAGAAGGACCCAGACCTGGAGCAGGATCATCAGGGAAATGGAGGGCCTGTCGACAAGCACGGAGATGAAAAGGCTCAGCGCATAAAAAACCGTGAGATAGAGGGCCGAAAGGCCGACGAACGCCAACAAGCGGGTCCACTCGCCGGCCCCGAAGGCGATGAAGGAATGGGAAAGGACGAGGATGAGAGACACGAGGGTCGCGACGGCGAGCGAACCCATGATGACGAACCACCCGCCCAGAAGCTTTCCGATCAGGAGCTGATCCCTTGGTACGCGGTTGGAGAGCGTCAATTTCAGAGTGCCTGAGGATTTCTCCTCGGACACGGCGTTATAGGCGATGAACACGACCATCAGGCTCAGGACGACCCGGACGACGAAGGCGAAATCGACGGCCGCGAACCCCGAGACGAGCCGCCGACGCTGGCTTCTCCCCTCGCCCATATAGCCCGATGTCGTTGAGGGGATGTCCAAATAGGTGACCGTGACGCTGTTTCCGAGCTTCCGGTCCTTCCCCTGGATGAGCGTGCTCAGGACCTGGGGGGGGCGGTAGAGATGGATGTAGAATCGGTCGTTTTTCATCTCCTGTGTCGCGGACTGATAGTCCTGGAGGCGCCCCTTGTAATCCTGGACGTTGAGGACCGTACTTCCTGCCGCCAGGGCCAGGGTGACGGCGAGCCCGATCAAGAACTTCGCCGATTTCAGGTATTCGAGGATTTCGCGCTTGATGATCGTCTTGAGCATGGCATCCTCAATAAGAATAAGGGGACACAATACTCTTTTCCAATTCTTGGGGCGGCGCAGTTCGGCGGCCGTCGCCTTGCAAGGATTGAGATCGACCCGACCCGAGTCGGGCGAAATTCGGAAATGAGTATTGTGTCCCCAAATTACTACCTTACGTCATACCTGATGAACCAGACGTAGGCGTAGGCGAACGGCGCGATGAGCCAGACAAGAAGCGAAAGGAGGCTCCGCACGTTCGCCTTGAACGTCTCCGCGACCGTCGCCGGAGTGATTGTGAACTTCGGCAGCTTCGAGGCGTCCACGGGCATGGCCGAGAAGCCCATCGACATCCGGCCGCCCTCATGGATCATGAGGGTCCGTTTGACCTTGCTGAAGAGGGCGCTGTCGAGGGCGATCTGCTGGGCCCGGACGGCCTGGATGTACTTGGCCCGCTCGAGCTCGCCCGTGCCGCAGACGTCGGCGATAAACCGGGCGAACGCGGCGCTCGGGGAGACGAGCGAGAGGTTGACGCCGAGGTTGAGCTGCCGCCCCCGTTCCTGCAGGTAGGTCTCGTCGATGGCCGAAAGCTGCTGGGCCTTTCGCTCCCTCGCCCTAAGTTGGATATCGTCCCGGATCGGGCCCCACTTCTTGCTCTCGGGCGAGTTCGGGTCGTCCGCCGCCCCCTTCGGGGCCGCGCCGAAGATGAGATCGTACTGGCGGCCGAGCTCCTTGGCCGTGTCGATGTCGAGCGAGTGAACGAGGAGGGACTTCTGGAGAGAGACCTCGGTCTCGGTCCGGACCGGGTAGACGATTCGGGCGATCATGTCCCCGAGCTTGGGGATGACGAGCTGGAAGGCCGCCCAGATGATCAGGATGGCCACGATCGACGTCCGAGCCTTAGCCGTGCTCGTCGAGACGGCGATCCCGATCGTGAAATAGATGATGACGAACAGCGACGTAGCCAGGAAGATGATGGCCACGCGGCCCGTCATTGCCCGGCCGAATAGAGGAAATGCCGAGAGCATCAGAACGACGGCCCCCAGCAGGAAGGCGAGGAGGAAAGGGACCCAAAGCGCGAGATACCCGCCGCCGATTTTTCCGGCGAGCAGAGTATCGCGGGGGAGGCTGTTGGCGAGCGTCGCCCGGAGGGTCCCCGACTCCTTCTCTCCAGAGACCATGTCCGAAGCGAAGAGCAAGGCGATGAGGCTGATGACCATCTGCACGAGGAAGACGAAGTCGACCTTGCCCTGGACCGAGAGGATCGATTCGTCGTCGCTCGCCGACTCCCCCGGCTTGAAACCGTCCTGGGTGAACTCGTAGTAGCGGGGCAGAGTGCTCTCGAAGCCCTGGGTGAAGACCGAGAGGGGCGCCGGCGGCCGGAAACCCTTGATGGCCACGGTCCCGGCCATGACGTCCTGGATCGTGATGGCCGAGGCTGCCTCGTCGGCCAGGCGGACCTGCTCGCTGTAATCCCGGACCCTCTTGGCGTAGCTCGCGCGGTTGACCGTCATCCCGAGCGGGATGAGGAGGAGGCAGATGACGGCGAAAAGCGGGAAGCGGTAGCTGAAGACGGTCTCCAGCATCTCTTTCTTGATGATCGTTTTCAACATGGCGGTGGTCTCCTGAACCCGGCGTCGCACCGTGCCGGCGGGGCCGGAGCCCTTTCCCGGGGGTCCCGGCCGGGGCTCTGTGCGGGCGCGTGCCGCCGGTCCCTCAGGACAAAGTCAGCGGCTCGGACTTCATGTAGTCGATGTAGATCTTGACCAGGTCCTCGTACTGGAGCTCCTCCCGCGTCCGCTCCATCACCAGCCGCCCTTCCTTCATGATTCCGACGCGGTCGCCGATCTCTTTGGCCCGGAAGATGTCATG
>CAZKFD010000027.1:37500-56639 GCA_964551995.1 uncultured Eubacteriales bacterium | reverse complement strand
CTCGCAGTACACGGTCAATCCGTCCGCCGGGTCCAGCCGCACCTGGGAGCTCCTCTTCGCCGTCAACCACGAGCTCATGCCGAACTTCGGCATCGGCCTGGACGCGACCTATAGAAGGTACAACCACTTCGCCTGGGATGCCCCCTACTACGCCAACGGACCGTACGGCGACTATCAGATCGCCGGCCAGAACGTGATCCAGACGGTAGGGGACTATATTCCCGCCGGCATCATCCCGACGAGCGTCGTGGGCGTGAACGGCACCACCTACAACATGGGCGCCGGAGCCGGGCGCACGTACTACCTTCTGTCCAGCCCCTATACGGGAACGCCCTACTACTACCACACTCTCAACTCCAACTACGAACAGTACTATGGCGTCGACCTGACCTTCAACAAGCGGCTCTCGAACAAGTGGATGCTCGACGGCTCGATTACCTACCAGGACCAGAAGGAACACTACGCTGACGACTACAACTGGGACCCGACGAACGCCTGGGCTCTTCAGGACCAGCTCTATGCTCCCTATCTCGGCGGCGCCTCCGGCAAGATCAGCCAGTACATCTTCTCCCACTGGATGGTCAAGCTTGAAGGCCTCTACCAGCTGCCCCTCGGCTTCGACGTCTCCTTCACCTTCAACGCCCGCGCCGGCCACGTCATCCCCCAGTACATGTACATCACCGACTACACATGGACGACCGTCAACCCCGTTTCCTACGGCAACACGGACTACCTGGGCGTCTTCGGCAATCTCAAGCTCCCGACCTTCTACCAGCTGAACCTGCGCGTCGAGAAGATGGTCAAGATGTTCGAGACGGGCCGCGTCTACATCATGGCCGACTTCTTCAACGTGACGAACGCCGCCATCATCAACCGGCGCTATGACCAGGACCTCGGCCACCTCTACATCTACGGGAAGGATGCATCCGGCAACGTTACGGAGTACACGTTCGAGCCCTACGCTCTCGACTACGTCATCAACGAACTTCTTAACCCCTTCATCGCCCGGTTCGGAGTCCGGTTCCAGTTCTAAGCTGATCGCCACCTGAAGCAGATTCTCGAGCCCCTCCCCCCGGCGGGGGAGGGGCTTTTTTTTGCCGCTCCGGCGATGACGAGGCCATGGCCCCCGGCGGCAAAGGCCGCGTACCGCCCGATGTCGCAAATTGACGCACTCACTGCCGATACCTCATCCAAAACCGGCGATTTTCTGGATTCAAAAATCGGAACGGAAGAGGGCCGCGCCAGTGGCGCCCGTTCAGAGGACGGAAATCATGCAGGCCTCGAATTCAGGCAGCGAGATCGTCTGGGGAGGGCCGGCGCCACAAACCCGGCAGCCTAGGAGGGACCGGGAACGCGCTATTTTCAGATCGCCGCGGCACGACTCTTTGTGTCAGCGCCGGGCTCGAAGGACCCGGAATCCCTGGCCCTCAGGTGCGCGGCGCCCCTGCGCCCCGGGGCAAGGCCGAACTGGTGGACCCAATAGTTGAGAGTCGTTTGCTTGATGCCGAGGATTTCGGCCGTCCTTTTCTGGTTCCAATGCGTGACGCCGAGAACGTAGGTGATGATATCTCTCTCGAATTGCCTCGTAACAGCCTTCAGGCAGATCGGCCGGCCGAGGCGGACGTTGCGGGCCACGAGCTCAAAGAGCTCGGTCGAAAACTCGTTCTCCAGGCTCTGTTCCTGTCCCTGGGGGCTTTCCGGGAGCTTCTCCTCCGTATTCGCGGGCAGGGCATGCCTGAAAAGGCGTCCCTTTTTGAGGACATTCCAGTCATGGAAAAACATGGCCTTTCCTTTCATTGGTCACAGAGGTAAATCGGCCCTGAAGGGGAGCCTGTCAATATCCAAAAAACGATACAATGCGGCATAGTGCGACATTCCACGACCATAAATTTGACAGGGGCGCCCGCGACCTGTAAAATGGCCGACGGATGGGCTTGTGATCGGAAGCCACGGACTTCGTGGGAGCCCGGCATGGAACAAAGGAAGGTCCTCGTCTCCTGGAAGGAAATCGGCGCCTACCTCCGCCGCGATCCCAGGACTTGCCAGAGATGGCAGAGCGAGCTGGACCTTCCCGTTCACCGGATGAACGAGTCGCCCAAGGCCCGCATCTACGCTTATCCGGACGAGCTCGACCGCTGGTTGGAGGACAAGCTAAACGTCTCCGAAAGCCCGAAAGGCAGTCACCGGCCCGCCCCGACCCTGGGGACGGTCAACGTCGAGCTGACGCCGTTAAGAATCCTCCTCCTTATCGTCGCCCTCACGGCCATCAGTCTCACAGCCACGATCCTGTGGCGTCCTCCCTGGGCGACGAAGCCGCGTCCCGCGCCCCTCAACCCGGGACATCCGATCGTCGTCGTTCTCGCCTTCGAGAACGAGTCCGGAGACGCCCGGCTCGACCATTGGCGCGACGGTCTGGCTGAACTGTTGGGCGCCTCTCTCTCCCAATATGAGCGCATCCAGGTGGTCCCCAACGACCAAATGTATACCGCCCTGGAAGAGCTCCGCCTGGTCAAAGCGCAGAAATACACGTCCCTGGACATCGAAAAAATCGCCGCCCAGGTCAAGGCCACCTACGTCCTGAGAGGCAGCTTCCTCAAGACCGGAGAGAGCTTCATCATCACCGCCTCCCTGGAAAGCCCCGGCACCAACGGAACCCCGAGCATTCTCCGGCTCGAAGCCCGGAACGAGAACGAGATCATCCCCACGGTGGACGAGCTGGCGCGGAAGATCAAGGCGGAGCTGAATCTTCGTTAGGTCCCATTCCGGCAAGATCGGCGGCTGACGCCGCCCGAAACGCCGAGGGGGCCGTGCCGGCCGGAGCCGCGGGTGTATACTAGATAACGATCCCGAATCCGGATCGGGGAAACCGGAGGTCCGCCATGAGGCAGAATCTGACGCAGAAACTCCTCTCCGCTCACCTCGTCGAGGGTGATCTCACCCCGGGAACGGAGATCGCCATCCGGATCGATCAGACGCTTCTTCAGGATGCGACCGGAACCCTGGCCATGCTCGAATTCATGGCCGTGGGTGTGGACCGCGTCCGGGTCGAGCTCGCGGCCCAGTACATCGACCACAATCTCCTTCAGACCGACAACAGGAACTCCGACGATCACGTCTTTCTCATGACGGCGGGAGAGAAGTTCGGCCTCTATGTTTCCAAGGCGGGAAACGGGGTCTCCCACCAGGTCCACCTCGAGCGGTTCGAGAAGCCCGGGAAGACCCTCCTCGGGGCCGACTCGCACACGCCGACGGCCGCCGGGCTGACCCTCCTGGCCATCGGCGCCGGGGGGCTCGACGTGGCCCTGGCCATGGCCGGCCGGCCGTTTCATCTCAGCTGTCCCAGGGTCGTTGGAGTCCGATTGACGGGGAAGCTTCCGCCCTGGGTCTCGGGCAAGGACGTCATCCTGGAGATGCTCCGGCGCCACCGCGTCAAGGGCGGCCTGGGCAAAGTCATCGAATACTACGGACCGGGGGTTGCCACGCTCTCGGCTACGGACCGGGGGACGATCGGCAACATGGGGGCCGAGCTCGGGGCCACGAGCAGCGTCTTCCCCTCGGACGAGCGGACCAGGGAATTCCTCGTCTCCCAGGGGCGGGGCGATTGCTGGGTGCCGCTCGCGGCGGACCCGGACGCATCCTATGACGAATACGACGAGATCGACCTCTCCGCTCTCGAACCGCTCATCGCCCTTCCATCGTCACCCGACAACGTCGTCCCCGTTCGGCAGGTCGAAGGGACGAAGGTCGACCAGGTGCTGGTGGGGAGCTCCGTGAATTCCTCTTTCCGCGACCTGATGACGGTCTGCCGGATCCTCGACGGCCGGAAGGTCGCCGCCTATCTCTCCTTCAACGTCAACCCGGGCAGCCGCCAGGTCCTGGAGAATGTGGCCGCTCAAGGAGGGGTGCTGATGCTCCTCATGGCCGGGGCCCAGATCCACCAGCCGGGGTGCCTGGGTTGCATCGGGATGGGACAGGCGCCGGGGACCAACCAGGTGTCGCTCCGCACGTTCCCCCGGAACTTCCCCGGCCGGAGCGGGACCAAGGACGACCGCGTCTACCTCTGCTCGCCAGAGACCGCGGCCGCGGCGGGCATCTTCGGCGCGGTCACCGACCCGCGCAGGCTGGGGGACCTCATGCCGTGGCCGGACGTCAGGAACCCGGAAAAATACATTCTGGACGATTCGAGCATCATCGTGCCCCGGGAGGGCACGGCCGGGGTCGAGATCGTCACCGGCCCGAATATCGTCACCCTCCCGGAATTCGAGCCGCTCCCGGACGCTTTAGAGGCGCAGGTCGTCATTAAGGTCGGCGACAACTTCAGCACCGACCACATTCTGCCGGCCGGCAACCGGGTTCTTCCGTTCCGGAGCAACATCCCGGCCATCAGCAGGTTCGTCTTCGAGCAGGTCGACCCCGATTTCCCGAGCCGGGCTCGAGCCGCCGGAAACGGCGCAGTCGTGGCCGGCGAGAACTACGGCCAGGGGTCGTCGCGGGAGCACGCGGCCTTGGCTCCCCGATACCTGGGGATCCGCGTCAAGCTCGCCAAGGGATTCGCCCGGATCCACAAAGCCAATCTCATCAATTTCGGCATCCTGCCGCTGACGTTCAAGGACCCCCGCGACTACGACCTCATCAGGCAGGGAGACACGCTCCGCTTCGCCAACCTGCGCGGCCTGGTGGAGAGCGGGGCCCGTGAGATTCCCTTCTCCGCCGGCGGACGGCTGTTCACGGGCCTGCTCGACGCGGGGCCCCGGGAAAGGCTCGAGCTTCTGGCCGGAGGGGCGCTGAATTATGTCCGGCAGCGCCCGCGAAGCGTCTCATCCTGACGATCCGTTATCGCGGCGGCCGGCGATGGCACAATCGGCGCCGGTCTTGACCCTCCGGCCCTGGTAGAGTCCCCAGAGGATGAGCAAGCTCAAGTCGGCCGCGGAAGCCATGGTCCGGGCCCATTGGACGGATGCGGATCATCTGGGCATCCCGGGCGGCTCGAACGGCGGTCTCCTGATGGGAGCGGAACTGACGCAGCATCCCGAGGCCTTCAAGGGCCGTCGTCAGCCTGGTCGGCATCTACGACATGCTGCAGCACGAGCTGTTCCCCAACGGGCAATACAATATCAGCGAATACGGCACGGCGTCACGGCCTCGTTCAGTCAGCACGTGAGGAACATGGCCGCAGCCCTGACATTCTTCGCCCACGAGCTGGGATTGGGCATCAGATAGCTTTTTTCGCGCCGGGCGCGGCCGTCCGTGATCCGGAGCCCGCATCTCTCAAGGGTTTCGTTCGGACCCGCGTGAGGCCCGATATATCGAACCGCTCGAAAACCGGATAAACGCTCACCCGGTCCCCGTCTTTGATCCAACGGGAGAAGCCGGCGGATTCGCCGTTGACGAGCACGAGGTCGACTTCCCCGGGAGGAACGCCCACCGAAACGAAGGCCTCTTTCACCGTGACGGGTTCGGGGAAACCGAGGGTCAGTTCTTTTTTCCGCAACGCGGCGGGGAGATGGTCGTTGAGCTCCTCGTAGAAACGGAACCGGGCTTCAATGGCGCGGGAACGCGGGCTCCCCGTTATGCGCCTTGCGGAAGCCACTCCCCGAGATCCGGACACGGCGGCCTGCCATTCAAAAGCCATGATATTCCCGGCCGGGGCCGGACGTCAACGGCCCCAAGGCCGGGGCGGCGGGAGCCGCCGCGCCCCCCTGAACAGCCCGCGCTGACCGGCCCGAACCCCGCGCGCGGGTTGTCGGAACGCCCGGTTTTGGCTATCATACCTCCGGATGAAAAAACCCGTCCTCGCCTCCCTGGCCGTCTTCCTCGTCGCCGTCGGCGTCTCTTCCCTGCTGTATTTCCACACGCCTGGCCTGCTCGAATTCGACGGGTACTTCCACACCCGGATGGGCCGCATGGTCCTCGAAAAGGGCATCCTTCACCGGTTCCCGTGGATGTTCTTCACCTTTCAGAGGGACCATTACGCCGATCCCTACCTCCTGTTCCACATCTACCTCGGCTTCTGGATCAAGCTTCTTCCGCTCGACCCGCTGGTCGCAGCCAAGCTGGCCATGCTCGTCCTCATCGGGCTCATCGCCCTTATGGTCTTCCGGATCCTCAGGACTTTCGACCCGAAATGGGCCTGGCTGGGGATGGCGCTCCTGGCGGCCATGGCCTCGGGCCGGGCCTACCAAAGGCTGGTATACGTGCGGCCGCACGTCCTCTCGATCCTGCTCCTTCTCGCCGGCATATGGGCGATCCTGAGGAAGAAGTGGCGGCTGCTCGCCGCGGTCTCCTTCGCCTACGCCTATTCCTATTCGGCGCCGCACCTGCTGACGGTCGTGGCGCTGGCCGCCAGCGCCGTCTTCTCATTGACCGACAAGCGGCCGGTGTGGCGGCCCTTCGTCTATTCACTCGGCGGGCTGGCCGCGGGCCTGATCCTCAACCCCTATTTCCCCTACGACATCAAGCACCTGTACCTCCTGACGTTCAAGATGGCCCTGTTCAGAATGTCCGCGCCTCCCGCGGAGCTCATGCCGCTTTCGAGCTGGCAGCTGTTGAGCTTCAGCTGGGCGAGCTTCCTGGCCATCGCTCTGGCCATCCTGGCCGTATCCGTCTCGGCGAAGAAGCTTTCGGCCCGCAGTCTCTTCTTATTCGCCACCGCCGGCATCTTTTTCGTCCTCCTCATGCGGGCCTACCGCTTCGCCGAGTACTGGCCGTTCGTCGCGACGCTGGCCGTGGCTGCGGCCGCAAGCGAGGTCGTGGTGCCCGCCCCGCTGTTCGGACGCCTGATGAAAAAGGCGGGCGCCATCGCTTGCCTGGGAACCCTGCTTGCCGTCGGGGCCCTGGAGGTCAAGGCGGCGCTCGGAAACCTCGCCCCCGTCCTCCCCTATCCCTCTCTCAAGGAGGTGATGGACGTCCTGGACCGGGAAGCCGCCCCGGGCGACATCGTCTTCACCGACAACTGGGCCATGACGACGCCCATGTTCTATATCACGGACAAAGTCTATTACCTGCTGATGCTGGACCCCCAGACGATGTCGGTATCCTACCCCGGGCTCTATCTCCTCTGGAACGCCATCGACTCCGGCCAGGTCCAGGAGAACGCCCTGCCGCTCGTCCGGGCCATCGAGGCCCGGGTGAAGGACCCGGAGATCGCCAGGCTGAGGACGGTCATCGAGTCAGGCGCCGTTCTCGGCCGGCTCCCGGACATCATCAAGAGCGCCTTCCACGCGAAGTGGCTCGTTCTGAGCCACAACCAGGCCTATGCAGGCCAGGACTTGCGCCCGCTCATAAGCCAGTATCCGCTGGAAATTCAGTTCGTGAAGGGGAACGACTATTTCTCTCTCTACCGGCTCCGCTGAGAGGCGCAGACGAAACCAAGCGACGCCTCTGATCTCGAGGGACGCCGAGAGGAATAGACTCGAGAATACGGCCATAGTTTCGGGTCCGGCCATGTTTATCGTGCTTCTGGTCTGCTGGATGCTGACGGCAGGCCGATAGAACCACATCCAAATTGAAAGAACGCATGAGGGCGCGGCGCGACCCGGAGGGACAGAAGGGGAATTTTCCGCAGTTCGCTCCCCGGCCCGACAAAAGCCGGTGCGGGTGAAGAAATGACGAAGACGCAGGCGGCGAAGGCGGGATTGGTGCTCGCGGTCGCGGCTGTCGCCTGGTTCGCGGGATGCCGGGCGGGGGTCCAGGCCGTCCCTTCCCCGGCTCCTCCCGCCCCGCCGGCCGCGCCGTCGCTTCCAGCCGAGACCCGCACGGCCGTCACCCGGACCGGCTACACGATCCAGGTGGGAGCCTTCGCCGTTGTCGACAACGCCCGGAGGCTGACCCAGGCCCTGAACGATAAGGGGCTGGACGCCTTTTATTTTCCGCAGGGGCCCGGGCTCTACAAGGTCCGGATCGGCGACTTTCCCACCAGGACCGCCGCCGAGCGCGAGGCCAAAAGGCTTCGCGCGGAAGCGGCCATCGGCGATTATTTCATCGTCCGCCCGGAGGATTATCCCGTTTACGGCCAGACCACGCTCGGAAGAGCCCTGAGGGAAAAGCTGGCGACCACGGCGGAAAGCTTCATCGGGGTCGATTACACCTGGGGCGGCACGACGAGGAACGAGGGCTTCGACTGCAGCGGCCTTGTCCTGGCGGTCTACCGGCTGAACGGCCTCAGCATGCCCCGCTCCCTGACGGATCAGTACAAGGCGGGGCGGCCGGTATCCAGGGGACGCCTGCTCGTGGGCGATCTCGTGTTCTTCTCCGCATCGCCGGGCGGCGCGCTGACCCACGTGGGTATCTGCGTCGGGAAAAATGCTTTCATCCACGCCCCCGGGACGGGAAAGCAGGTCCGCGAGGACTCCCTCGACAGCGCCTATTTCCGGAAGCATTTCTCGGGCGCCCGGACCTACCTGGATTAGTCCCCGCTCGATGCCGGCAAGGCAAAGCATTCCCGGCCGCGGGGATTTATAGTATGATGCGGCGGGAAGGAGACAAGAGGAGATGATCAGCCGTATCTGGCACGGGTGGATGACGCCGGGCAACGCCGACACATACGAAGCCCTGCTGAAAGAGGAGATCTTCGTCGGCATCCAGAACCGCCGCATCCGCGGCTTCAGGAGCATCCAGCTTCTGCGCCGGGACGCGGGGCGGGAAGTCGAGTTCGTGACGATCATGATTTTTGAGAGCCTGGACGCGGTGCGCGAGTTCGCGGGGGAGGATTACGAAGCCGCAGTCGTCCCGGCCAAGGCGCGGGCCGTTTTGGCCCGGTTCGACGCCCGGTCGCAACACTACGAGATCAGGGCCGAGAGGAGCGGAACAGCCTAGCCTTGTTCCCGGCCCTCTCTGCTTTTCGGTGGCCGGAATCACGGGCAGGACAACGCACGTGCGAAATGCCCACGACGGGCACCCGCCCCGTCCTCACTTCCGTTCCGCGTCCTTCTTCTTGAAATCGACAGTCATGGCATAGACCACGGCCTTGGCCTTGCCCGCGACCATAAAGGGCTTGAACAGCCATTGCCTGACCGCGACGACCGCCGCCTTATCCAGGTCCGGGTGAGCACTTTTGACGACCCTGACGTCTGTCGGCCGCCCCTCGGCGTCCACGGAGACTTCCAGGCCAACAGAGCCCTCTATGCCCTTCGACCGGCAGCTCTCCGGATATTCCGGGGCGATGGTCCGGATGGTCTCCGGCTGCCCGGCTTTGATCTCACCGGACTTCATCTCGACCGGCACAGCCGCCGCGGCTTTGGACTCCTCAAGGAGGCCGCCGACGGGTCCCCCGATCGGAGTTTCTGTTTTCGCGTTGGTCTTTCCGCTCCCGATCGCATCGAGCGTGATGGACAGAAAATACGGAGTGTCCTTGGAGTCGGCGAAGCCGATGACCGAGGTATCCCCAATGGGAAGGGAAAATTCGACGTCCACGTAGAAATGCTGCGGGGTGCTGCCGCCTAAAATTCCGTGAGAGCCTTCATAACGGGGCTTCGATGTCGGCTCGTGGATTTGGAGTCTGAATCTGTAAGGCACGTTAGCGACGTCAAGAGGGATGATTCGTATGCCGTATTTTTTCCCGTCAGAAAGGGAGACCTCGAGGAGCGGCCCCTCCATGCCGTAATAACCTTCCCACCAGCCGGAAAAGTAATCGTTCGATTCTCTGTCACCTATCATATCGGGGTTGTATTGGATCACGGCCCGGGTGGCGGCTGTTCTTTCCAGGTCCTGAACCCTGAATACTCTTTTTATCTCGTTCTCTCCCTGCCCCTGGTGAACGGCCTCACTGGTATAGAAATAGGCCGCATTCCGATTCCCGGCTTGAGTATCGGCCGTCGTCCAGCGGATGAAAACCTTCGTCCCGTTGGCCGGGACCGCCTTATACAGAGAGAGTTCAAAAACGACGTGCGTCTGGGCGCCGAAGAGTGCGCCGCCCAAAAACAGAATGCCCAAACTGAACGCGAGGATAGCTTTCTTTTTCATTATTAGTCTCCTTCCGAATCGGTTCTCTATCGCCGTCCGTTCCCGGCCCGATCCCCTGTTCATAGCTTTACTCCTTCGAAGGTTCGAGCCAGAAGAACGATAGAAGCGGGTTCTTCGGCTCGACATAAATGAAGACCCTGGCCCGCTTTCCGCTGATGAAGGCCTGTTCGATGACCGCCCCGGGCGGGGAGGCCGCCGCCAAAGCCTCGGACTCAGCCGGCCGCAGACCGGATCGACGCTCGGAGTTCAAGACGCCTCTCAACGATCTGATCCCGAGATACGAGACCGCGGCCAGGACCGCCAGGGCCAGTATGAGGGCCGGGGCGAATGCCGGGCCGAACCTTTTTGCCCGGGGATGAGGCCGCGATCTGCGCGTTACGGCCGTCGGGCCGGCCTCCGGCTCTCCGAGAGATGAAAGCCTCTCCCGCAGGGCTGGCCAGAGGTCCTCGCCGTCGAGGTCTTCAGCCCGGAAGAACGGGACGCCGTTCGTCTCCGATTCTATTTCCCGGCGGCAGACATCGCAGCCGATGAAATGCTTCCTGATCAGGTACGTCCTGAGCCGGGGAAACCGGCGATAGAGATCTCTATATCGTGCGCAGCGCATCCTCGTTCTCCTTCCGATATTCCCTCAATTTCGCCCTGGCCCTAAAGAGATGGACGCGGACCGTGTTCTCCGAGCAGTTCATGATCCGTCCCGCCTCGGCGGCCGAGTAGCCGTCGACGGCCGACAGGACGAGGGCCGTCCTCTCCTTCAGGCTCAAGCGCCCCAACAGCCGGTCCACCCTCCCTCCGAGGATGCCCGACCCGGCCGGGCTTCTGCCCGGGTCCGTCTTTGCCGCATCCTGCCCCTCCGCCGGCGGCTCCGGGTTCGCGCCCTGCCTACCTGACACGGCCCCTGTCCATGCGGCCGGGGCTCCGCCAGGCCCGGCGACCTTGCGCAGGAAATTGTGAAGTCTGCGCCTCCGGTCAATGCATTTATGAACGGCGATCGTATACAGCCAATTCTTAAAGCTCCGGCCGCGGTCGAAATCTCCCAGCTTCAGGAAGGCCTGAAAAAAAACGTCCTGGGCGACATCCCTCGCCTCCTCGAGATTTCCGAGGATGTTGGCGCCCAGGGCCAGGAGAGGAGCCTGGTATTTTCTGACCAGGAACTCGAAGGCGTCCTTTTCGCCTTCGAGGCAGCGGGCGACGGCTTCAACGTCTTCCATCGGACCGGTTCCTCTCACATGGGATTATACGATTATTGGCCCCGCATCATTTACAGGATCGCACGGCCGGCGCACCCGAGCCCGACCGGGGGCAAGGATGGAAACGTTTCGGGGAGAAAATCAGGAGAACGAGTTCGAGCGCCTTGTTTGAGCTCCGACGGCCATGGTCATCGATCCGATCTCGCCCCGTCCGGGACCGCGGCTCATCCCTTCCTGTACACGTCGGTGTTCAGGTACTTCAGGCCGGAATCGACCATCAGCGTCACCACCCTGGCCCGCGGCCCCAGCCGCTCCGCGACTCGGATCGCGGCGACGGCGTTCGCTCCGGAGGATGTCCCGGCGAAGAGGGCCTCTTCCCGCGCCAGGCGCCGGGTCATGGCCTTCGCGTCGCCGGTCCCGACGGCCAGGATCTCATCGACGAGCGCCGGTTCCCAGAGCGGCGGCACATAGCCGATACCGACACCTTCGATCTTATGGGGCTCGGGCGGGCCTCCGAGCAGCACCGAGGATTCGGCGGGTTCGACGGCCACGATCCTGATCCCCGGTCTGTGCCGTTTCAGCACGGTTGCGACGCCGCGCAACGAGGCCGCTGTCCCCACGCAGTGAACGAAGGCGTCGATCTTCCCGTCGGTCTGACTCCAGATCTCTTCCCCCAGCGGTTCATATCCCGCGATGCTGTCCCGGTTGTGGAGCTGGTCGGTCCAGTAGGTGTGCGGCTCCCGGCTCAACTTCCTGGCGGCCTCGATCATGTCCAGGATCAGCTTCTTGGTCGTGAGCCCTCCCTCGCTGGGGACGAGCGTGAGCTCAGCGCCCAGGGCCGCCATCTGGTCCAGCTTCTCCCGGCTGAAGGCGTCGGAGCTGACGATCCGGAGGCGGTAGCCTTTGGCGGCGCATATCAGGGCGAGCGAGGCTCCGGTGCTGCCGCCGGTGTACTCGATCACGGTGTCGCCGGGCTTCAGACGGCCGTCCTGCTCCGCCCGCGAAATCACGGCGCAGGCCATGCGGTCCTTGACGCTTCCCGTAGGATTCTCCCACTCGAGTTTCACGAAAATGTCCGCAGACCTCGACGGCACGACCTTGCGCAACCGAACCATCGATGTGTTCCCGATCGCCTGGAGAATGTCCATTGCCGGTTGCTCCTTCCGAAGCGCGGAATTATACCCCCGGAGGCAGTTTCGAGAGCATCAGGTCGCGGTAATCGACGGTCCGGCCGTCGACCACGAACGTTCCGTCCCCGTTGGCGTGAATGGTGCGCCGCTCCTTTCGGCCGGAATCCATCCATGCGTGAATGGCGTCAAGCACAAAGATGCCGTGCTTCTCGATATAATCGGTCACGCGGCATTCGATATTCGCGAGGCACTCCTTGATCAACGGCGCTTTCACGGACTTCGCCTTGAGCGGCGTGAGTTTGAACGTCTTGAACTTATCCGTATCCGCGCCCGAGCACGCGCCGATTCCGACGACTTTCTTAGCCATATCGACGGTCGGGACGGCGATCACGCATTCCCTGTTCTCTACGAGCGCGTGGTAGGAGAAGTTCCAGGGCCCCGTCAGCAAGGCAAACTGCGGGGTGAAATCCACGACCATATGCCAGGAAATCGTCATGATGTTGTTTTTCCCTCCCCTGCGCGTGGTCACCAGAATCACCGGGCCCGGCTCGAGCAGCATAAAGGCCCGCTTTAACGGAAGCTTCTTCATGTGATCATCCCCTTTCCGGCCGCAGGCGCGTGTCAACGTCACGGCCGCCGACCTTCGGAAGCCTTCGCGGGCTCGGCTTCATGCGGGAGGTCTGACCACCGCTCAGCATGCCCAAAATATTGTTCTGCGACGTCGAGCCTTCCGTGCTCCCGCTGACATTCACCTCGACGTTCCCGCTGACGCCGGCGCCGCCGTGTATAGTAACGCGGCGCCATTCTCCGCCCAGGTCCTCGAGCTTCACGCTCAGAGGCTGTTCGCGGCCGGAGAGAAGCTGGGCGAGGTCGCCTCCCCAGCCCGTCATCGAGGAAGCCATCACAAGGGCTGTTGAGAGACCCAGGGGATATGCCGGGTGCCCTTTTCGGCGGGCTATTGACGCAAGCCTATTTTTTACGCCCATCCTGAAACTTCCTTCCCTGGGCCCGAAACCACGTTTCCGGTCCGAACGAAGAGCATAATCGGGCCCGATGGAGGTGTCAAGGCCGCGACACCTGACCACAAGATTCGGCGGCGAGCTCCAGCAGGCGATCATCGGCCGGCTCGGCCCGAAAAGCGGAAGCCTTGATCACGCTGTGCCGGTCTTCGCCTCTCCGCGCGGCATGAACGCGCGCACGATGAGCGAAATCCCGAAGCCGATCACCACCGCCTTGATCATGAGCAGGTCATCGCAAGTCCACGAGAGAAACGCCAGCGTGACGAAGACGCCGATCGCGCTCACTTCCGTGAGCAAGGCGACGGGCCAATGCGGGTGCGACGAGGCACGCGACAGGCTCGGCCGCAAGCGCGGCAAGAGCCGCGGCACCGCGCGGAGATACTCGTGATACGGCTCGCCGAGCTTCGCGGCGAGGAACACTTCTTCGCCCAGAATTAGGCGCAGGTAGAAGACCGTCATGAGGACCATGGTGAACAGCGCTCCGCTGGGCGGCATCAGCAACGACATCGCGGCCATCATGCACCAGCCGCCGAGGTAGAGAGGATTGCGCACATAACGATAAGGCCCGTCGGCCATCACCGCGCCTCCCTGCATCTGCGCGTGGTGCACAATGTCGTATCCCAGATAAGCCGCGCCCCACACGCGCAACACCGCGCCCGCCAAAGCCACCAGCGCACCGGCCACGATCACCACCGGCAATCCCACGCGGAAGCTGGCAATGCCCAGCCGGCTCGCCTCACGCGCCAGCCATTCCAGCGTAGCGATCCGCCGTCCCAGATTCCACGGCCCCATCCATGGCGCCCAAAACCCAAGGACAACAATGACGATTTGAATGGCCATTCGAAGACGAAATTCCGTTGCGCTTGCTTGCATGGGCATTTCTCCGAAGCGAGAGTGCATCCTCTTTTTCGGCCCGCTCGAGACTGACCTCTCCGCGCTCAGGATCGAGCTTCTCGGCCACGAATGGAATGTATTCCGGCTCCGGCCGGGAGTCAAGACCACCAAGGTCCTGCGGCCCGGAGCTCCGGCGGGGCGATTGTCTCAAAGACGTGGACGGCCGGCAGCTATTTCGGCCGGATCCGCCGAGCGGGATCCTTTCGGATCTCGGCGGCGACCTTCTGGAGCTCGAGGACGATCTCGATCTTCTTCTCGAACGGCAGTTTGGCCAGCTGGCGCCGCCGATCGCGCTTCTTTTTAAAAACGGCCTCCGCGGAATTACTCTTCACCGGGTTCGCCTTCGAGTTGATTGAGCCTGTCAACAAGTCCGTGCCGTTCGAGGATCTTCGCCAGCTCCGTCCGATCCACGGACTCGCTGTCCAGGAGCCGGGCGGCACGTTCCCTGTCCTTCGTCCGTCCCGTCTGCAACGCGATGGCGACAAGGTATTCGGCTTTGACGACCTTGCCCTCGACACCTCGATACGTCAGGGTCGCGGCGTTGACCACGGCCTCGCGAACGAGGTCGTTAAAGACCGGGATGAACTGGACAGGGAACCCCTCGATGATAAGGGCTTCGGCCTGCTCGACATAGCCACGGCCGCGGGCGAACTCATAGATGGGCGCGAGCTCGTCCAGCCCCGGCTTGACCGGAATGAAAAAGACGCCCAGATCATAGGTCAGGACAGGCTCGATGTAATACGTCGCGGCGATCCCGCCGCCTATGGCATAGGCCCTGATGATCCCTAGGCGGGTCATCTCCTCGATGGCTTTGAGCGTTTTCTCCATGGAGGAGGTTCCGGTCCGAATCGGAAATCTGCCCAAAAATAAAAAAGGGCGGAGTGCCCTTCCCCGGGCCTCCGCCCTTGCGTTCGAAAAAGGTCGCTTAAACGGGGGACACGTACAAAGAGTACATGTCCCCGATTACCGAGCGATCAGAACCGGCCCCGGCCGCCGCCGAAGCCGCCCCGGCCGCCGCCTCCGCCCGTGCGGGGACGGTCCGTCCGCGGACGGGCCTCGTTGACCGTCAGGTTCCGGCCCTTCATGTCCTTGCCGTTCAGGGACGCGATAGCCTTGTCGGCCTCTTCCTTGTTCGGCATCTCGACGAAGCCGAAGCCGCGCGACTCACCGGAGAACTTGTCCTTGATGATTGCCGCGCTCTGCACCGCGCCGAAGGCCTCGAAGGCCTCCTTGAGGTCCTGCTCGGTCACGGTCCGGGAAATGTTTCCCACGTAGATGTTCATCGACCTCTCCTTTGATGTTGCCCTTGCCCTGGACGCGGACCCTCTTATTCGGGATCCTTGGTCACCCGCGGCCCATGAACGGGGCCCGCGCCCGACCTGCCGAATTAAAGGAGAGGAGTCTGTCCGACCGAAACCGATGCGGGGCCCGCGCCCCTCTGTCCTTTATTCGAACCTTGCCGCCGTCCGGTGCCACGGGCGGCTCCCCCAGACGGCCAACTCCCGCACCCGGCGTCCCCCGAAAGGAACCCCCGGCACGAGATAAAAAAACCCGGCAACGACCTACTCTCCCACTCAGCTGCCCGAGCAGTACCATCGGCACGGGCGGGCTTAACTTCCGTGTTCGGAATGGGAACGGGTGTTTCCCCGCCGTTATGGTCACCGGGATTTTTATTCGTTTCTCAATATCTAACGGGACGGCCTCCCTCGGGGAACCGTCCCTGAGCAAGCAGCGCTTTTTTTGCCTTGATAAACTTTATGGTCAAGCCTCACGGTCTATTAGTACTGGTTAGCTCAATCCATTACTGGACTTACACACCCAGCCTATCAAACAGGTCGTCTGCCTGTGACCTTTAGCCCTTGCGGGAGGGAGATCTTATCTTGAGGCGTGCTTCCCGCTTATATGCTTTCAGCGGTTATCACTTCCGAACGTAGCTACCCAGCGCTGCGCCTGGCGGCACAACTGGTACACTAGAGGTTCGTTCACCCAGGTCCTTTCGTACTATGGGCAACCCCCCTCAAATCTCCTGCGCCTACCGTGGATAGGGACCGAACTGTCTCGCGACGTTCTAAACCCAGCTCACGTACCGCTTTAACCGGCGAACAGCCGGACCCTTGGGACCCGCTTCAGCCCCAGGATGCGATGAGCCGACATCGAGGTGCCAAACAGTCTCGTCGATGTGAGCTCTTGGAGACTATTAGCCTGTTATCCCCGGCGTACCTTTTATCCGATGAGCGATGGCCCTTCCATACAGGACCACCGGATCACTAAGCCCTGGTTTCCCACCTGCTCGACCCGTCGGTCTCACAGTCAAGCTCCCTTATGCCTTTACACTCTACGGTTGATTTCCAAACAACCTGAGGGAACCTTAGGGCGCCTCCGTTACATTTTGGGAGGCGACCGCCCCAGTCAAACTACCCGCCTAACACTGTCCCTCTCCCCGATCAGGGGAGGAGGTTAGAATCTCAGACCATGAAGAGTGGTATTTCACCGTTGGCTCCACCACACCCGGAGGTGCGGCTTCAAAGCCTCCCACCTATCCTACGCATCATGGACCGAAATCCAATGCTAGGTTGCAGTTAAGGTGCCGGGGTCTTTCCGTCCAGCGGCAGGTAACCGGCGTCTTCACCGGTACCACAATTTCGCCGAGCCCCTCTTTGAGACAGCGCTCAAGTCGTTACGCCTTTCGTGCGGGTCGGAACTTACCCGACAAGGAATTTCGCTCAGATCTGTTGCTTGCAGGACCTGACTCATCGCCAGGTGGGCCGCCATTTCTGCCGGCCTCCCCATGTCGCCATGGGGCTCGGACTGTATCTTCACTCCGTGCAGAGCGTCTGGCGTACAGTCTCTGAGGATAATAAGAACTTGGATTTCCGCCGGCTGTTCATCCCTTGGACGATCCTTGCGATGGAGGTAAGACCGTCGAACGTCAAATGCCTTTTCGCCTTCATCATCTCGATGACTTGAACAAACTTTTCAAAATCTTCCCTCTTTGACGTTTTTAAGGGATTCATCTTGAAGAAGGGTACGATTCTCTCATCAAGGTCGCGAATTCGTCTTACGCAATACCTGAAGATATCTTCATTGTGGTTATCATAACGGCGGTTCTTATAAATACCGCCGCACCCGAAGAAATCTCTGAGTTCCTCCAGGGCCTCAAGGCTTTTCATTGCTTGAGTAACCACGAATTCTGGAAAAACCTGCCATCCCGAAGACATCTCTGCGTTTTTCTGAATCGCGACTGAGAACGTGCCTTCCCCGTCGACGAAGCCAACGATCCATCCGGCTCTCATTCTTTCCTGCTGATTGTCTGCACCTGACATTTTTTCACCACCTCCCGGCCCTTCACATTATACAGACGTTTGGCCGGAAATTGGTAATGCAGGATTCTTCACCCATTCAAGGGACAGATTTCCCAGCATATAGCCAGATTTTACTAAGGCTAGCGGCTCTAACCTTAGGACCGTTATAGTTCACTTTGCCCCTATGTCGCCATAAGGAGTGGGCCATATCATCATCCCGGATGGCCCGGGAGCCCGGCGTGTGGTCTCTGAGGGGCTATGCGGACAACAAGGGAAAACGTTATCCGCAGGGAGCTTCCCTGCTGATTGACCGCTTCACCACGGCTTTTTCACTCATCATCCCTTTATGATGGAGTAGCCGGTGGATACGCGGTGTTTCCAGCATACAGCCAGGTTTGTTTTCGGGAGTTGCCCCCCGAAAGCCGCAACATGGTTACGGCCGCCGTTTACTGGGGCTTCGGTTCAGAGCTTTGCCTTGCGGCTAACCCTTCCCCTTAACCTTCCAGCACCGGGCAGGCGTCAGACCCTATACATCGATTTTATGTCTTTGCAGAGTCCTGTGTTTTTATTAAACAGTCGCTAGAGCCATTTCTCTGCGGCCTCCTCGGGCTTCCCGAGCGCAGACTCGGTACAACCCTATTGAGGCGCCCCTTTTCCCGAAGTTACGGGGCTAACTTGCCTAGTTCCTAAAAGAGGGCTCACTCGTGCGCCTTAGGATACTCTCCCCATCTACCTGTGTCGGTTTGCGGTACGGTCACCTGAAAGACTCCTTAGAGGATTTTCTCGGCAGCGTGGAATCGGCAAGTTCGGAAGCCCGAAGGCAACCTTCCCCGCCGTGCTCGAGGTTAAGAGCTTCCGGATTTGCCTGGAAGCTCCCTCTACCTGGCGGCCGCACATTTCCAATCGTGCGTATGCCTATCCTCCTGCGTCTCCCCATCGTGATAACGTCCCTCAGGTGGTGCAGGAATGTTAACCTGCTCTCCATCGGCTACGCCATTCGGCCTCGCCTTAGGGACCGACTAACCCTGGGCGGACTGACCTTCCCCAGGAAACCTTAGATTTTCGGCGTTGAGGGTTTCTACCCCAATTATCGCTACTCATGCCGGCAGGGTCTCTTCTCAGCCGTCCACCATGGCTCGCGCCACGGCTTCGCCCGAGTGAGAATGCTCTCCTACCAAAGGCGCGACCCGAAGGTCGCGCCATTCCGTAGCTTCGGTAGCAGGCTTAAGCCCCGTTACATTGTCGGCGCAAGAACGCTTGACCAGTGAGCTGTTACGCTTTCTTTAAATGATGGCTGCTTCTAAGCCAACATCCTGGTTGTCTCGGTATCCTCACATCCTTGCCCACTTAGCCTGCATTTGGGGACCTTAGCTGACGGTCTGGGCTGTTTCCCTTTTGACCACGGACCTTAGTGCTCGCAGTCTTACTCCCGCATAGTGCTCAAGGGAATTCGGAGTTTGGTTGGATTTGGTAGAACTTTCGAACCCCTAGGCCATCCAGTGCTCTACCTCCCTTGGCATTCGTGCGAGGCTAGCCCTAAAGCTATTTCGGAGAGAACGAGCTATTCCTGAGTTTGATTAGCCTTTCACCCCTACCCTCAGCTCATCCAAGCCGTTTTCAACCGACAATGGTTCGGACCTCCCTCAG
>CAZKFD010000027.1:0-32500 GCA_964551995.1 uncultured Eubacteriales bacterium | reverse complement strand
CCCAGGACCTGGCTCCCGCCAAGCTGAGGGAGGTCCTCGGTCTCGAGCCTTCGACGGACCCCGTGCCGGACGGCGTCTATCTCATCAGGGACGACCTCGGGCTCGGGGGCGTCTTCGTCCAGGGGGATATCGACGAGATGGTCCTGGCGATCAGCGGCGACGCCCAGGTGATCGTGTTCCGTCAGGCCTTGGGAGAATGGCGCCTCGAATTCAACCCCTCGCGGAGCCGGACCGAGTTCCTGACGCCCGAGGCCGTTTTCGCATATGACCTCGTCCCCCTGGGGATCATCATCGTCAACGGAAAGATCGCCTCTCTCGGCGGCGGCGTCGCCGCCGCGGACGGTTCCGTCGCAATGGTCACGGACCGGGAGGTTCCCGCCATCCTTTCGGGCATCGGCCTTACGATCGTCTCCTCCGACAGGATCACCCTCTCGTCGCACCTTATCCTCCAGGGTGCGCGCTGGCAGGACGGCATCCCCTATCTCAAGGACTCCCGGTCCGAACTGGTCATCTTTTCCACGGGCCGGGATGCGCTCACCCGCGAGGCGCGGCAAGGCGGGATCTCTGTGGCCGAAAACGCTCCGGATGACCTAAAGGTCCAGGCGTCCATCACATCCGGCGGCGATTTCGAGATCGGGGGAAGCGGGAAGACTGTCGAAGTCCTCGGGGCGGTCCACGCCGCCGGCTTCGCGGGGCACGGGAATTCGCTTCGGATCGCGCCCGACCGGCGTTTCGCCGCTGGGGATTTCGGTGAAAACGCGCCTTTTACTGTTCAGCCGCAGTTCGCCGTCTATTCGCTGAAGGTTCTCGCGTGGCGGGAGTTTTGAATGCGCCGGAACGGGTTCACGCTCCTCGAGACGGTGATCGCCATGGCCCTGGCCGCATTCTTCGTGCATGCCGGCTCGATCTCGATCGGCCGGCTCGTCGCGAAGCTCCGGTTGCAAAGGGCCGTTTGGGAAATCGGGAGCTCGCTCAATCAGGCCCGCTTCAGGAGCGTATGGGAGGGGGCGCCCGTCAGGGTCCGCTTCGAAGGCGCTCGCTACCGGCTCGAAATCTACGAGGCCGGCGCCGAAGGCTGGCGGCTCGACAGGGCCGGCCTCCTCGAGGGCGTCACGGTCGAGGCCAACAACAGCCCCGCCTTTTACCCCGAGGGCACGGTCTCCAACCTGGCAACGATCGTGGTCTCCAACCCCACCGGCTCCTATAAGATCACGATCGCGATCTCCGGGAGGATCAAGGCGGCCAGGGTCGCCTGAGCGTCACTCATCGCGACGCTCGGAGATTTTCGTCGGAATGCCGGGGCTCTGGTCGTAGAGGTTCTGCAGGAGCTGAAAGACGGTCTTTGACGTCATATGGGCGAGCTCGACGCCGAGCTCCCAGACCTTGTCCCGCTCGTTTCTCCGGGCCCATTTGACGAGGCCGTCGACTCGGATGGAAGCTTTCGAGCGGGCGAGCTCGATCTGCATCCGGATGGCCGTGCCCACGGGGAAATCCTCCTCCGAATAGATCTTCGCTCCCCCGAGCGAAATGTCGTACGTGTAGGCATTGACCCCTGCGGCGTCGAAGAACTCCCGGGCGCCCATGGAGGACTTGATCCTCGTTTTGTTCCATTGTTTGAATCGCGGTTCCCTGCGCTTTTCTATCTTTCATACCTCAGCCGGCCGGGTCGGCATAGCCTCAATTTTGATATCGCGCCTTAGCCCGGGTAATCACCTTTAGGGGTGATCCCCAGGGTGAAATCGGCTAGTCCGGAATCCCGGGAGCGCGAGGGACTTCAGAGGGAAAGGATCCGTCGGAGATCCCGCAGCATCTCCCACGAGCTCCGAAGCAGGCGGACGCGGGTCGATCGCGAGTTTCTCCAGACGATGGGAACCTCGCTCACGCGATAATTCAGCCGGCGCGAGAGAAGCAGGATCTCGACGTCGAAAGCGAACCCCTTCGTCCGGAGCCGCGAGAAAAGCTCCACAGCCGCCTCCCTTCGGAAGGCCTTGAAACCGCACTGGGTGTCGCGGAAACCGCTGAGGACGAACAGCCGAACGAGGAGGTTGAAGGCTTTCCCCATCCCCTCCCGCAACCGCGCCTGGCGGACCTCGATGACGGAATCCGGCAGGGCCCGCGACCCGATGACCACGTCGTCCCCCTGTTCGAGCCGCGGCAGAAACTTGCCGAACTCCTCGATAGGCGTGGACAGGTCCGCGTCCGAAAAAAGGACGAACCGGCCGCGTGAGGCGAGGACCCCTTCCCGGACCGAAAAACCCTTCCCGAGATTGCGCGCCCGGCCGATGAGCCGCCCGCCCGGCGCGGCTTCCAAGGCCCCGCGGGCAACCTCGGCTGTCCCGTCGGTGCTCCCGTCGTCGACGACGATGATCTCGGAAGTGAAGCTCTGCCCGGCCAGATAGCGGGCTAAGGCGGAAAGGGTCGGTCCCAGACGCTCCTCCTCGTTATAGGCAGGGACGACGATAGAGAGGAAGGTTTCCTGTCCGGCTCGATCGGTCATGTCCAGGCCCGCCGCGGCGGCCTCATTATAAAAGAAGACGGCCCGCAAGGACAGCCCGCTCACTGCCCAGCGGCGCCGGCCCTGTGAAGGCGTTGAAAAACTCGGCCCCGGCGTTATAGAATACGCTTCTATGAGCGTGGATTCCGTCCGGGCCTGGGTCGGCTTTCTTTGGCCACGCCGTGGAAATCCCCGTCACCCCGCATTCCGGAGGGCCGCAATGACAAAAATTTCGATCCGTCCCGCCATCCTTGTCCGGGCGGTCCCGACGATCTTTCTGGCCGTCCTGCTGGCCGCCGCGCCGGCGATCTTCGCCCAGGCGCCCTACAAAGTTCCGCCGAAGGAGGTCGTCGACATCCTCGACGCCCCGCCCACGCCGCGCGTATCCATGAGTCCCGCGCGGGACATCATGGCCCTCATCGAGTACGAGTCGATGCCGACCATCGCCTACCTGTCCCAGCCCACGCTGCGGATCGCGGGACTCCGCATCACCCCGGCGACGACGAGCCGGCAGGTTCTGAGGTTCGACACCGGGCTCAGCCTGAAGGACGTGAAGACGGGCGCAGTGCGCCCGGTTGCCCTGCCCGAAGGCGCCCGGTTCACGGGCTTTTCGTGGTCGCCCGACGGCCGGTCGGCGGCTTTCCTGCGGTATCTCGACGGCGGTGTGGAGCTCTGGCTGCTCGACGTCAAGACCGGCGCCGCCAAGGTCCTGACTCCGGCCTCCGTCAACGCCGTTCTCTTTGATTTCGACTGGATGCCGGACGGCAGGAGCCTGATCGTCGCCCTCGTGCCCGAAGGGCGCGGGCCGGCCCCCGTCAGGCCCCCCGTGCCCGTCGGCCCGGACGTCCAGGAGACCTCCGGTCAATTCACCAAGGCGGCGACCTACGAGGACCTCCTCAAGGACGCCTTCGACGAAACCCTTTTCGATTATTACGCCGCGGCTCAACTCGCGGTCGTCGATCTCGCCTCCGGAGCCACCCGGCCGGTCGGAAAGCCGGGCATCTTCCTGAACGTCGCGCCCTCGCCGGACATGGCCTGCCTGCTGGTCAACCGCGTCAAGAGGCCGTATTCCTATTCCGTCCCAGTCTACGATTTCGCGCACGCGTACGAGGTCTGGGACATGTCCGGGAACCTCGTCCATCTCGTCGCCGATCTGCCGCCGGCGGAGAACGTTCCCATCAACGGCGTCCCCGTGGGCCCGCGCGACGTCGCCTGGATGACGCACAAGCCGGCGACGCTCATCTGGGTCGAGGCCCTCGACCAGGGCGACCCCGAGAAGGAGTCCGCCTTCCGCGACCGCTTCGTGACGCTCACCGCGCCCTTCGACGGCGCGCCCCGGGAGGCCCTGAAGCTCAAAGAGCGGGCCGCCGGACTGATGTACTTCCAGACGCCGGGCCTGGCCCTGGCGACCGAATTGATCTGGAAGAGGCGGTGGCGGACGACCTACCTCGTCGACCTCGATCACCCCGAGAAGGCGCCCGTCAAGCTCTTCGACCTGAGCGTCCAGGACCAGTACAACAACCCCGGCGCCCCGGTCCTGACGCGGCTCAAGACGGGCGAGCGGGTCATCCTTCAGGACAAGGACTGGATCTACCTCGACGGCGCCGGCGCTTCTCCCCGGGGGGATTACCCGTTCCTCGACCGGATGAACATCCGGACCATGAAGAAGGAACGGCTCTTCCAGTGCCGGGACCCGTACTATGAGACCTTCGAGGATTTCACCGGCGCGTCGCGAACACAGATCATCACGACCCGCGAGTCGAAGATCGAGCCGCCCAATTATTACCTCGTCGACCTGAAGAGCGGGAAACGCCGGGCCTTGACGGAATTTAAGGACCCGGCCCCGCAGCTCACGGCCGTCCGGAAAGAGCTCGTGAAATACAAGCGCGACGACGGGGTCGAACTCTCGGGCACGCTCTTCCTGCCTGCCGACGCCAAGCCGGGAGTGCGCCTGCCGGTCGTTATCTGGGCGTATCCTCTCGAGTACAGCGACCGCGGCACCGCGGGCCAGATCCGCGGCTCCGTCAACCGCTTCACCTTTTACCGGGGAGCGTCGGAACTTTTCTTTGTCACGCAGGGCTACGCGGTCCTCGACAACGCCACCATGCCGGTCATCGGCGACCCCAAGACCGTCAACGATACCTTCATCCAGCAGATTGTGGCCAACGCCGCGGCCGCCATCCGCAAGCTCGACGAAACGGGCGTGGGCGACCCGAAGCGGGTCGGGGTCGGAGGGCACAGTTATGGGGCCTTCATGACCGTTAACCTGTTGGCTCACTGCGACCTGTTCGCCGCCGGCGTCGCCCGGAGCGGCGCCTATAACCGCACCCTGACCCCCTTCGGCTTCCAGAGCGAGCGCCGGACCCTCTGGGAGGCGCCGGAGACCTACATCAAAATGTCGCCCTTCATGTACGCGGACAAGATCAAGACGCCCCTGCTCCTCATCCACGGGGAGGCCGACAACAACTCGGGCACGTTCCCCATCCAGTCCGAGCGGCTCTTCGCCGCGCTCAAGGGCTTCGGCGCGACGGCTCGCCTGGTCATGCTCCCCTACGAGAGCCACGGCTACTCGGCCCGAGAATCGGTCCTCGGCGTTCTGGCCGAAATGTTCGAATGGTTCGACCGTTATGTCAAAAACAGAAGATAGATCGGGGTCGATTTCCACAATTGCTGTGCATAAGCCTGTGGAAAAGCGGCCCGGCGCACTATATAACGAATTGAAGGACACACAGTTTTCATAATCTGCACAAATAATGTGCAGAACGGCGCGCGGAAGACAGGAGAAAAGGATGAAGACGAAACGAGCACGTGCGGCGGTCGCCGTCCTGATATTTCTGATCGCCGCCGCCCTTCAATGCCGGGCCTTCGACCGCCCTGCGCCAACGATTCTGCTCTCCAACGACGACGGGATCGGAGCTCCGGGACTCCTGGCCCTGTTCGAGTCCCTGAGCCGGGTCGGGACCGTGACCGTCGTGGCAACGGTCAACGACCAGAGCGGGGTCAGTCACGCCATGACCACGGGCCGGCTCATCGCCGTCCGGGAAAGCGCGTGCGGCGGCGGGAAATGGTACGGCACGGACGCCACTCCGGCGGCCAGCGTCCGCCTGGGGATCGAAGCCCTTCTCCCCGGGAAGCCCGACTTCGTCATCACGGGCATCAACAGGGGAGAAAACGTCGGCCTCGTGACCTACTACTCGGCCACCGTGGCCGCCGCCAGGGAGGCGGCGTTTCTCGGCATCCCCGCGATCTCCGTCAACCTGCAGAAGGGCCCGAGCATGGATTACGGGCCGGCAGCGGCCTTCACGGCGGCCCTGGTCCGGGAGTTCATTCGCCAGGGGCACGGGAAGGGCATTTTCCTCAACGTCAACTTCCCCAACCTGCCCAGGGAAAAGATCAGAGGGATCCGGATCACCCGCCAGGACGTCCGGCCGACGGCGGAATTCTACGAGAAGAGGGAATCGCGCGACGGACAGGCATTTTACTGGCCGTCCTACAAGACGCTGCCCGCCGGCCCGGAGGGGACCGACTCCTGGGCCGTGGCGAACGGATACATTGCCATAACACCCTTGAGCCTGGACCAGACGGACGCGGCCGGGCTCGAGAGTCTGAAGGGCCTCGAAAAGCTCGACTGGAAATAGGACCGCACCAAGCGGAGTGCCCTCCGGCGGCGGACGGCCGGACATGCTATAATCGTCCGGGAGAGGGTCGGGAAGCACAAGGAGGCCGGATGGTCAAAAGAAAAATCCTAGCTTTCGGGATCGCCCTCCTGTTCCTCGGCTGGCCGACGGTGCGGGCGGGCGCCGGACAGGAAGCCCCATTCTCCATCAAGGAGGTCCCCGCCTTCGCCTACTGTTGCATCCCTCAAAAGGGCCCTTTCACCGAGATGGGCGACGTCATCGGCCTGCTGATGAAGGAGATGCAGGACCAGAGCCTCTTCTCGACGATCGAGGGACCCATGATCTCCGTATTCTACGGCTCCCCCGGCGAGGGCCAGTCTCAGGATCTCTCCTGGGAAGTCGGGTTCACCGTCACCCCTCAGGCGACGCCCCAGGCTCCCCTCATCAAAAAGGTCTGGGAACACAAAACGGTCGCCGCCGCCCTCTACACCGGACCCTACGCGAACATCGGGGAGACGATCCGCCGCCTCACGGACTGGGCCAAGGGCCAGGGCTACGTCGCGAGCGGGCCGGTGCTCGAGCGCTACCTGAACAACCCCATGGAGGCCAAGCCGGAGGAGCTCCGCACGGAGATCTGGGTCGCCGTCGAGAAGAAGCCGGCTACTTCTGAAACTTGTACCCCGACCACGGCACCGTGATCAGGTGCGCCGGATTGGCCGGGTCGTCCTCGATCTTCCGCCTGAGGTTATGCATGAACGTGTCGATCGTCCGCGTCGTCGGAAAATTCTCGTATTCCCAGACCTCGTTGAGGATGGTCTCGCGCGTCACGACTTCGCCTTCGTGAGCGATGAGGAGCCCGAGGAGTCCGAACTCCTTGGCCGTGAGGTGAACGACCCTGTCCGCCTTCGAAGCGGTTTTCTTCCTGAAGTCCAGGCGGACGTCCGCGAACGAGAACTCCTCGATCCGGGGCGGTCGGGGACGGCCGCGCCTCAGGAGGGCGTGGACGCGGGCCACGAACTCGGCCGTGCCGAACGGCTTGATCATGTAATCGTCGGCGCCGAGCTCGAGCCCGAAGACCTTGTCGACCTCCTGCTTCTTCCGGCCCGTGAGCATGATGATCGGGGTCTGAACGCCTGCCTCCCTCAGCTTGCGGCAGACCTCCATGCCCCCGAGGGAAGGCATGACGAGGTCCAGGGCGATCAGGTCGAACTTCCCGTCCCGCCCCTTGGCAAGCCCCTCAGCGCCGTCGCCGGCCAGCGAAACTTGATATCCTTCGGCTTCGAGGACCGCCGCCAGGGACTCCCGCAAAGTCGCGTCGTCCTCGACGATCAGGATTCTCTTCATCGCCTCCGCCTCCTTACGAAAATCAGGCTGAACGTGCTCCCCTTCCCCGGCTCGCTCTTCAGCCCGACGCGGCCCCCGTGGCCGTCCATGATGTTCTTGACGATGCACAGGCCGAGCCCGACTCCGCGGGGATTCTTCTCTGCCGCCCGGGAGGAGCGGAAGAAAGGCTCGAAGATCTTCTGCCGGATCTCCGGGCCGATCCCGATTCCCCGGTCCTCGACTTGGATCTCGACCTCGTCCTCTCGCGGCACGACCCGAAGCGCGACGATCTTCTCCTCCTTGCTGTATTTTATGGCATTATCGACGAGGTTCAACAGGGCTTGGCGGACCGCGTCCGGGTCCATGTCCACCACGACCGGCTCCCCGGGCGCCTCGACCCGCAGGTTGAGGCCCTCGGGCGCCGCCGACCGGAAGATGTCGGCGACCTCGAGAACGGGCGGCTGGACGGGAGCGGGCCGAAGGTCGTAGACAGCCACGCCTTTTTCGATCTTGCCGAAGTCCAGGACGTTGTGGACAAACCGCGACAACCGGCCGCATTCGCCGGCAAGGAGATGGAGAAGCCGTTCCCGGCGGGCCTCGTCCCCGACTTTCCCCGACCGGAGAAGCTCCGACAGGCTCTGGATGGAGCTCATCGGCGTCCGCAGCTCGTGGGATACCGACGAGATGAATTGGGTCTTCAGCTCGTTGAGCTCGACGGCCTTTTCCCGCGAGGCCCGCTCGTAGATGATCTCCTCCTGGAGCCGGATCCGCTCGAGGCCGGCGGCCAGGTCGGCGGCCAGGGCCTCGAGGAACTCGAAATCATCCCTTGTGAGGCGCAGGCCCGATTTCTTGCGGCCGAGCGCCAGGCATCCCTCCATCGACTCCGGGCCGAAGGGCAGCGGCAGCACAGCCCAAAGCTCCATGGTCTTGAGCAGGGTCCGCTTCGTGAAATCGATGCCGTCGGTCGTCTTGACCGTATCCTCTCTGGCCCAGGCTTCCCCGCTCGGGTCCCCGAAAGAGAGAAGGGTCCGCGCCGTGTCCTCGTCGACCCCCTCGAGGACGAAAAATTCCGGGCCGTCGTCCGAAGGTTTGCGCGTCAGAACGCCGACCTTCTCCGCGGGGAGGGTTTCCCGCACGGTCATCATGAACAACGAGAGGAGGTCTCCGCGGTCCGTGATCCTCTGGGCGCGCGTGCTGAAGCCCAGCGCGGCCTTCCTGTAGTCCAAGTTCTGACGGAAGAAAGTCCTGTCCACGGCCAGCTGGATGCGCCGCCTTCCGGGCTCGAACCCGGCGGCGGCCACCACGGCCGCGCCCAGGGATATCCAGGGGCTTTGGACCGGCGCGTTTCGTGCGAACAGCCGCTCCAGGACCTGCACGGAAATG
Source organism: uncultured Eubacteriales bacterium (assembly GCA_964551995.1). Taxonomy (GTDB): domain Bacteria; phylum Acidobacteriota; class Aminicenantia; order Aminicenantales; family Saccharicenantaceae; genus DATKJS01. The sequence continues at coordinate 23,683 of CAZKFD010000027.1, read as the reverse complement.
AGATAGATGCCCACCGTGAAGATCGTCAGCAGGGAGTATACGAGGCTCCGGTTGATGACCAGGTCGATGTTCATCAGCCGGAACCTCAGGATGGCGATAGTCAGCGTGAGCGGCACAAAGAAGAAGAAGGCGCTCGAAAGGTCCTCAGAGAGGATCGGCCTCAGTCCGACGACCAGGGGAAAGTCGTACAAGAACAGGAACGGGGAAAGGCCCACGGCCAGTCCAAAGGAGATCCACTTGATCTGCGCCCGCACAGCGTCCGAGGTCGATTGCCGGAAGGCCCGAACGAGTTCGGCGATGGCCGCCAGGCAAACGAGGATGGCGTACCACCGGAACAGGAAGAAATCCTGGTCGTACGTCCGGAAGACGGCCAGGGATGGCTTGAGCAGTGAATACAGGAACCCGAAATTGTTGAGGCCCCCGATGATGACGGGAACGGCCCAAAAGGCGTAAACCCACCGCTTTTCCTTGAGGTGCGAAAAGGTCCGGGTGAAGCGCCAGAGCAGGGCCGGCGCCAGGGGATAGGCGAAATTGAGCACGATTCCCGGGACGAGGGTCCAACTGCGGTCATGAACCCCGTAGATGTCGCCGTTGATGAGGACGGCCGCCCCGAAGGCCAGCGCCGCGCAGTAGAAGATCCGGGCCTGCCTGTCCTCGGACCGGCGGAAAAAAGCCAGGAGCCCGAGCAGGAACGCGAACACCCCGATCAGCAAGAACGCTGTCGGGGCCTCGGCATAGTAGCGCACGAGGGCCGGCCGGAGGATCTCCCGGCCTTCTCCCGCCCTGACCTCGACCTCGACACGCTCGCCGATCCTCTTGTTGCTGAGGATGAAATCGAAGTCGTTCTCGTCGCGGACCTCATACGCTTCGACGCGCAGGACCTGGCGGGGGCGACCGTGCTCGTCCCTGAGCCGCGGCATCGCCGGCCGGCTCAGGAGATTGACGAAGCCGAAGAGGCTGACCGCGACGACCGCTATCCCCGCGAGAACCCACACGACAAAATGGGCCCTTTTCAATCCGGTTCCCCTGTTGCTAAGGCCTGAATGTAACTCAGGCGGAGCTCCATTTCAATCCGCGGGTTCCCATGCAAGCGGAAGGACGCCGGGCCTTTCATGATGACGGTTCGTATCGCCGGAGGGGCCGGAGCCGGACTTCAGCTTCTCCCGGATCGCGGCCGGGTCGGCCCCCAGGACGAACCGGGGGATGTTTGTGTAGTAGGGATGAAAGCCGAAGCCCCCGTCCCGGAGTTCGGCCAGGGCCTCCTCCTTCGTCCAGCCCTCGAAAATGATCCGGTACATGGCGATGACGACGCCGGTCCTATCGGATCCGAACTGGCAGTGGACGAGGACGGGCTTCGGGGCGTCCCGGATAGCCCTCAAAGCCTTGACGATGTCTTCCTCGCCGAAGCGGGCCGCGTTCATCGGGACCTCGACGAGTCCGAGCCCCAGACCCTCAATGAGCGCGGCGTCCGAATGATGGCTCCTCAGGTTGACGATCGTCTTTATCCCCTTCGCGCGGATCTCCATGAATCCTTCGCGCGTCGGCTGCTCGGAGCGATAGACGTCGGCGCTTACCCGATACCAGTTCTTCAGGGTCTTAGAGGGAACGGGCGTGGCCCACTTGTCCGGGCGGGACATCCCGAACAAGCAACTTCCGAGGGCAAGAAGGGAAACAAGGAGGACGAGGCCGGCCTTTCGGGATTTCTCTGTCGGCATCGAAGTCTCTATCCTTTCGGACCGCAGCAGGCCTTGACGCAAACGCCGCAGATGAACTGGCTCACCAAGCCCTGCTTCCGGAAATCCTTGAGCATGCGGAAACAGGCGAGGTGGTCGAAGTCCTCGCGCCTCTCCTTGATGGACCCGGACGGGCAGGTGGCGACGCAGGCGCGGCACGTCCCGCATCCGGACTCGAGCGGCCTGTCCGCGTCGAGCGGCATGTCGGTCAGGACCGTGACGAGGCGCAGGCGCGACCCGAACGCGGGCGTGACGAGGAGGTTGTTCCGGCCGAGCCAGCCGAGACCCGCCCGGACCGCGACGTGCTTATGGGACACGTGCGAGCACTGCCTCTCCCAGTCGATGAGCTGGGAGGCGGCCACGGCGAGCGAAGCGAAGCCGAGCTTTTCGATGTGGTCGGCAAGCTGGAACGCTCCCCGGTCGAGGAAATAGTTCATCTGCTTGTAGTGATGGAAATAGAGCTGGGTGGGACGATCGCGGATGTCATCCACGACCGCGTCGTTGAGCTTTTTCCCGAGGGAGATGGCCCGGTCGAACCTCCGGCGCGTTTCGGGCTCGAGGGAGAAGCTCTCGCGCAGCGGCGTGACGTCGGCGACGCCGAAAAGGTCGAAGCCCCAGCCCATTACGAGTTCCCGGAGCGCTTCGCGGTCGGATCTGCCGTCCATGATGTACCCGCATTGTAACGTCCCTCCCCCACCCTGTCAAACCGAGGAAGGGAGCTCGGCCACAGCGCGGATTGACTCTTTCCGCCGGGTTGGGGTATATGATGGAGCGAATCCGACGCCGAGGAGCGACCATGAGCGAGAAGACCCTGGCCATCATCAAGCCCGACGCCTTCAAGAAAAAGATCGTCGGCAAGATCATCCAGCGCATCGAAGACGAGGGCTTCGAGATCGTCCGCCTCAAGCTCATCCGCCTGACCCTCGAGGAGGCAAAGGGCTTTTACATCATCCACAAGGACAAGAAATTCTACGCGAGCCTGACGGGATTCATGTCGTCGGGGCCGTGCCTTCCCATGGTTCTCGAAGCCGACAGCGCGATCGCCCGCTGGCGGGAGGTCATGGGGGCCACGGACCCCGCCCTGGCCGAGCCGGGCACCCTCCGCCGCGCCCACGGCTTCTCCATCGAGCGGAACGCCGTCCACGGGTCCGACGCGCCCGAGACGGCCGAGTGGGAAATCAAATACTTCTTCGCGTCCTGAGCTCCCGCCCCCCTCTAAATCTTGAGCCCCTGGAAAGCCCCGCCCCCATATCGTGGGGACAAGCGTTGGGGAGCAAGATGCGCATGGCCTGAAAGGGGCGAAGGGGAGAAATTAAGGCTTGACAAGGCCCCGCCGTTCCCCTATTTTTTAATCAGCCTTGGATGATTTCGTGAAGAAAGGGTCTGGCTAAGCGAACTTTTTGCTCGGGTGTTTCTTCGCACATTTTCCCAAGGCGAGCCTGATTCGAAGGAGGCCGCTATGCGGAGAAGAAACCTGCAAAAAGCCGTAGTCCTTATCGTCTGTTTCGGGTTCCTGGGACTCTCGGCATCCGGCCTGTGGGCCGGCGATCGGACGCCCGCTAGGACGACGTTTCAGGTCATCCTGAACGTCCCCGCACAGATCTTGGCGCACCTCTTCCCTTGGCTCCGGAACTTCCTCAATCCCGGCAACCCCGCACAGACGACCCAGCCCCCGGCCGCCAATTCCGTAACGACCGTGAAGCCGACGGGCACCATTAGCTCAATCAGACTGAGCGGCGGCGACTAAAGAGCCGATTAACGCAGTTTTCCCTGCTTTTTATTATCTTAGCCTTTTATATTCTGCGGGCGCTCATCCCTAAAATCACCCCTGTATTCACCCCTTGGGGTAATGTCAGAAGTGATCAGGGGTTATAGCCTATTAATGGGGAATAAACAGGGCTCCCAAAACGCAAAAAAGGGCAGAGATTTCGATGTTAAGCTCCTTCAAGATATCCCTTTCCTTCTTACTGGCAGCTAGCCATTTGTTTGCCTATTCGCTAGCCTCCGAGACGAAATCAAAAAATCCAGAATGGCAAGCATTCTATCAGCAAGCTAAGCAAGAAAAGGCCAACGGTCAGTTTCTCAGGGCAATTGACCTTCTGAAGAAATATATATCGGAAGCCAATGAAAACAGCAATGAACGGATAAACGGTCTTATTGATTTGGCCATTCTATATTGGGATATCGGAGATTTGAATGAGTCAAATGGACTCTACGCATCCGCAGCGGAGTTATCGAATAATCTTGGACAAAAAGAAAAGGAAGAGTTCGCTTTAAGGGCTCAAGAAATATATCACCTTTACCAGGATGGTAAGTCTTATCGTGTTTCCGAGCAATACGAACAATCAATCCAATCATTCAATAAAGCCATTTCAATAGCGCAGGAAATCCATAGCCCAGAGCACCAGCTCAAATGCATGCGCCTATTGAGTCTTGTCTATTGGGACATAAGCGATTTTGACGAGTTCTACAAACTCAACAAAGAGGCGTTAGAGATAGCAAAGGAAATCAATCATAAGAAAGAAATCGGAAGATGCCTAAATAACCTCGGGAGCTATTATTATAAAATCGATAACTACACATCTGCCCTCTCCTCATATGAGACTGCCCTCAAGATCGCCAGGGAAGAGGATAATCCCGAAGAGACGGCAAATTCGCTTCTAAATATCGGTAGTGTATGGTCGGATATAGGAAATTATGAAATATCCCTAGAATACCTAAAACAGGCTCTAGAAATAGACAGGAAACTACCTGACCGATCCAATATCGCAAAGGATCTCAACAATATCGGGGTTGCTCTCCGCATGAAAGGGCTAACGACAGAATCCGAAGAATCTCTCAACCAAGCGATAGGGATCTTTCGCCAATCATTGCAAACGGCGCAAGGAGCTCATGATGCGATCGTCGAAATCCAGGTGTTAAATAATATCGGTTCGACCTATTCTGCTATAAATCATTTCTCTGAAGCTCTAGAGTATTTCAAACTGGCTGCGTCTATGGCAAAAAACAATGGCGTCGGTTCTTATCTTGGTATGATCTATAACAATATTGGGACTACCTATTCGAATCTCGGGAATTTCAATGAATCGGACCATTATTATCAAGAAGCACTCAGATTGGCTTCTATCTATGATGATAGGATTTTTATATGGGAAACTTATTTGGAAGCAGGAAACTCTTACAAAGAACAAGGCAAATATGCCGAAGCAATTCACAATTATGAAAATGCGATCGCATTTATTGAGGATATACGCTCGAGAATGGTCCTGGAGGACCTCAAAGCCAGTTACTTCGGAAGCGGTAAGCGCATTGAGGCCTATCAGAATCTCATCGACCTCCTGATCAAACTCAACAGGCTGGACCCAGGAAAGGGTTATGATCGAGAGGCTTTCAATTACCTTGAGCGGGCCAAGGCGCGGGCTTTCCTTGACAGTCTCGAAGTCTCGAAAATTGACGTCTCCCAGGGTATCGACCCGCTCCTGGCCAACCGGGAAAAGGGACTCATGCGAGACTTGTCCCGGGCCTACCATAGGCTTATGGCCTACGACATGCCGGCCAAGGATAAGGACGAGCTCTCCGAACAGATTCAATCAATGGAAGATCAGCTCCAATCCCTCAAAAGGGAGATCCGGCTGTCAAGCCCGGCCTATGCGGACTTGAAGTATCCGGAGGTGATCACCTATGAGGAAGCTCGGAAAGAGCTGCTCCGCCGGGGCGATGCGTATTTGGCATTTTCGATTGCCAAAGAGGCTTCCTACGCTTTTGTCCTGTCCTCGACTGGTCTGAGAATCTTCAACGTTCCCAATAGAGAGAGCCTCCAAAAGCAGGTCGCTGAATACCGCATGGCCCTGTCCGATCGCCAGAATAAAGATTTCCAGCTGGGCAGAGAGCTCTTCACGGAGCTCGTAGGGCCCGGACTCGAACCGGGCTTGAAAAGACTAATCATCATTCCCGACGATGTGCTGAACGTCCTGCCATTCGAAACCCTCCTCACGAACAATGATGCGCATTCCTGGCTGATCCGGGACTATATGATCAGTTATGTCCCATCTCTTTCATCTCTGAGGTTTCTCAAACAACGATATGATTCACGGCCGAGGCCGCATCAAGACCTCCTGGCGATCGGAGATGCAACCTATCGAACGAACAGTAAACGAATCGGAGAAGGTCCAGACTCCGGATTCGTCATCGACTTGGGATCCACTGAGAGCGTCCATCTCTCTCCGCTTAAGTATTCGGCCTTGGAAGTCCAGAACATCTCGAGACTTTTCAGACCCCGCAAGGTCTCTCTCCTGGAAAGAGAGGATGCCACCAAGCGCTGGCTCGGATCGCATGACCTGACGGACTATCGCATTATCCACTTCGCGACGCACAGCCTGATCGACGATCAGAGGCCCGCCCGCTCCGCGATCGTCCTCTCGTTCAATCCCGATCATGTCGACGACGGACTTCTCCAAGCCAGGGACATTTATAACCTGAAGATGAATACGGACCTCGTCACCCTCTCGGCCTGCCAAACGGGACTCGGCCAATTCATCCGGGGCGAAGGCATTGAGGGATTGAGCCGCGCGTTCTTCTATGCTGGGACGTCATCCATCCTGATGAGCCTCTGGTCCGTCAACGATCAGGCAACATGCCAGCTCATGGAACTGTTCTATCGGCATCTCCGAGGAGGGAAACCTCTCACGGGCGCGCTCCGGGAAGCCAAACTCGAGATGATCCATTCGGCTGTTCTCTCGCACCCCTATTACTGGGCCGCCTTCATCATCAACGGGAAGACGGATTCGAAGGTGTACTCGAGTCGTCTTGATCTGGCGATCCTTCTCGCTGCTACCCTCGGGCTCGGGATGATCATCGTCCTGGCTATCGCAACATATCGGCTTGGGAAACTCTGACAACCAAAGCTCCGGGAAAGAAAGCATTTCAAAAGACCATCTTCCTGATGCAATCGTCCATTCGGTATTTTTCGAGAAGCCGATAGAGCTGCCTGCGGCTCTTCCCGAGAATCAGAGCGGCTCGGCTCTTATTCCAGCGGCACTGTTCCAGGACCTGCGCCAAGTGCCCTCTCGTCAGTTCCGTCTTCGTCAAGACATTTTCCAGATCAAAGCAGATGTCCTCCTCCGCGATCTGATCGTGCTCGGAAAACACCAGGGCTCGTTCGATGATGTTTTCAAGCTCACGGACGTTGCCTGGAAAATCATAAGTCCTGAGCTTTATAAGGGCCTCCTTGCTGATCGTTCTTCTCGCGCCGGTTCTCATGTTTTCCCGATCGACAAAGTATTTAGCCAGATCCGGGATATCCTCCCTCCGTTCCCGCAAAGGAGGGATCCTGACCTGGACGACGTTGATGCGATAATAGAGATCTTTCCGAAATCTGCCTTCGCGGACATTCACAAGCAAGTCTCTGTTGGTAGCGAATATGAATCGGGCTTGGATGATCCTCGTCTTTGTGGCTCCGATCTTCCTCGACTCCTTCTTGTCCAACAATCTCAGGATCTTGGCTTGGAGATGAAACGGAAGTTCCCCGATTTCATCCATGAAGATTGTGCCGGTGCCCGCCTCGTCCAGGAGTCCGCATTTGTCGCGGATGGCTCCCGTGAAGGCTCCCCGGGCGTGTCCAAAAAGTTCAGATTCAAATAGCCCGTCCGGCAAATTAGAGCAGTTGATCGCCACGAATGGGCTCAGCCGACGCGGGCTGAGTTCGTGGATCCTGCGTGCTGCAAGATCCTTCCCGGTTCCGGTCTCGCCAAATAGCAGGACGCTCTTTTCGCATCGGGCCGCCTTACTGAGAGCCTTGGCGACCGATGTCCATGTCGGGCTCGAACCGATCAATACAATGCTCATCGTCAAAGAAATGATTCGAAATCAGGAGGGCGACCTGGACATCCCTCGCCCCTAATGGAGGGGACGGATTTGGCCGGGAAAATTCTCACAAGATGTCCTCAAGTGAGAAAAACCCTGGCTTCCTGCCATCTATATTTATAAAATGAGTGATATAATGATCGATTCTTAATCCGGATTCTGAGGGATGGACTCAAAACAAGCCAAAGAAAGGGAATTCGAGAACCTGCTCAACCGCTTTGCGGACTATATTCAGATACATATTCATAAGTTCAACCTATACAAATATGGCCTGGACCCTGACGATGTCTCGCAAGAAGTCCGGCTCAAAATATGGAAGCTCTTCTATAATGAGAAAACTATCGTCAACTATTCGTCTTATATAAAGAAGATCGTGAATTCCTCTGTAATAGACCATCTCAGGAAAATCAAACGCGAGGAGGAAATATTCAGCCACGAAAGGCATATCGCAGAAAATGAGCTCACCTACAACCTCGAGATATCGCGATACAAAAGTCTCGAGGAAATTGTGGGAACAGCTGTGGAATCGCTCATAGAGTCCCGGCGCCAGGTCGTCAAACTCTACCTCATGAACTTGAGCATCCGAGAAATCGCCGACTATCTCAATTGGAGCGCCAATAAGACCAGAAATCTTCTTTATCGAGGCCTGAAGGACCTAAAAAAAGCTCTGCAAGATATGGACATCGATTATGCAACTCAGGAATGACGACCTGAAGCGTCTCTACCGGACCTTCGTCAGTACGCACCACCCTGACAATCGTCAGGAATGCCCATCTTGGGAGCAGCTCTTGTCCTTCTTCGAAGCCCGGGCCCGGCCGACCGAAAAGTTGAAGATTGTTGACCATATGACCTCGTGTTCGGCCTGCGCTCAGGAGTTTGAGTTCTTGCTCGACCTGCGGAGATTTCAGGAGAGGATAGGCGCACAAATCCAGGGGGTCCCGGCAAAGAAATCATTTTTCCATTCCTTCCCGGCTTCCGTGAAGAGAACCCATCTTTTTTGGAGGTTCGCAGCCGCTCTGGTTGGATTGATTCTGGTCTCTGTATCCTTGATCACGATCATTCAGAATGGCGGGCGCGAGGCGGGAACGCGGGCTGCTCGCACGTCAGTAATGCTGCTCGAGCCTATCCGAGGACAATCGGCCACTCTCCCGTTAACGTTCAAGTGGGAGGGATGGGGCGGTGCAGAGAGCTACGTCCTCGAATTGTATGATGAAGCCCTGTCGTCCATTTGGGAAAGCCCCAGAACACCGCAGGCCCATCTTGTGCTTCCGCCGGAGGCAGAGAGGCAACTCAAGCCCGGCGGGCATTACTTTTGGATGATCACGGCCTATCGCCACAACGAAAAGATCGCCGAATCGAAACTCTACGAGTTCACGGTCATCCAAAAATTCAACTGACGGTTCGGCTAAGGAAATTCCGCGTCAAATTGTATAGCCCCCGGATCTCCATAAAGAACGAATCCGGCCCAATAGGACGGGTGCGAATGGGGGGAACGCAACATCCTTATTTTCGCCATTCGAAGAGCGTTACTCTTGCCCCGGCCTTGAACCAAAAACTCGTAGAAATCACCCATGAAGGAAGCCGTCGTCTTGTCATTGATGAGCCATAGAGAGGATAAAACCGAGCGGGCAACGGCATAAAAAAATGTCCGCGGCAGGCCGAGAATGCCTTCCGAATTTTCGAGTGATCCACCCGCCGTCTGGCAGGCCGAAAGGACGACGAGATCCGCGTTCATCTTGAGATCATAGACCTCCCGCGCCTGAAGAAAGCCGTCCTCGTCTCCAAGCCCGTCAGGGGATAAAACCAAGGCTGAGCGAAGGGGAAAGTTTTCATCTAAAAAACCATGACAGGCAAAATGGATAATTTGATATTCATCCAGCGGCAGCCTTTTAACAGCGGACTCTGTAGCCTCGTCGCCCAGAAAAATATCCTTCCGGGGAGACGGGAAATTCCCGGCCACGTTCTGGACCTCATTTTTACTGAAAGGCAGAGGTGGCAAGGAGAACCCGTCGTGCGCGTAAATCTCCCTCCAGACTTCCGCTGATGTTCTCTCCACGTCTTCCCCGGAATGCCCGCCTGGCTTATAATCGGGTGCACCGAATGCAAGAAGCCTCTTCAATGGTTTGCTTCGAAAGGGCTTCTGCTTCAATACGAGCAGCGATGAGGCGGATGGGCAATAGGATATATCATATTTCTCCACATAAAAAGCCGGTCCCTTCGGCATGGATGTCCTCAAGGTTTCGTAAGGAACATAATGGAGGATTCCGTCCGGGACAATGATCAGGGAATCGATGTCGGCATAACCCGGCGATTCCAGAGGGAACGCCAGTTGCCGGGTTATTCGCTCCGCGGCGCGAATCCCCAGAAATGGACCACCAGAAGGAGTCGAGAGCATTTTGAGATATGCCTTGAGCGATTTTTGCAGGCTTTGACTGTTCGGCAATTCGAACAGCTCCGAGCGATTGCGAGTGATAACAAAGAGATACGATCTCTTTTCGCCCACATAATATTCCAGAAGAGCCGTATGCTCATCCAGCAACTGAGTCTGGGCTCGGTGAATGCCGCAGATTTCAGGAACAGCTGCAGGATAGGACTCACGGCTCTCAGCTTTCGCATCGGAGATCATCCTTAAATATCTTTCTTCCGCGAGTTCAAGCTTCAATTCGTATTGTTCCCTCGCGTCTTTGGTCAAGCCGGGCTTTGCTAACGCCCAAAAGGCTTTGGAGATGATCTGCGAGATCTCTTTCTTTTTCTCATTGAACTCATTATTGGCCGGACCAGTATTGTCGAGCCGCGCATCCATAAGACTCTCTAAGAAAGCGCGTGCCTTCGCTCTTTCCACTAACTGAAACATTCGATCCAGGATGGCCTTCGTTGGGTGGGCCTCATAGAGGGAGAAAAGGATGTCCAGAACATGTTGATATACCGACAATTTATTCCGGGCAAATCCGATTTTAAATATGTCGAAGGCAATTATCCCTCGGATTTTTTCGATTGTCTCCATGGACTTTTCGTAATACAGCAGTGCCCTCACCATTTCGTTTTGAGCCTCATAGCATTGGCCCAAGCCAAAATAAGACTCCCGCGACATTGATAAGTATTTTAAATGCGAACTGAGTGCCTCGGACTGAAGGTAGTATGATATAGCTTGTTTTAACTGCCCTGTTTTTAAATATACATTGGCTATATTATTGAGGATCGAACATCTTTCTTCTGTGTATTGATTCCCTTTGCTTTGAGCCAGAGCGGAAAAAAAATATTCCTGTGCTTTTTCATACTCTCCGAGTAACAGATGAATAAGTCCGAGATTATTGATTGCGTAAAAGCTCAGCTTGTCATTTCCTTCATTCCGCAACAAGGAAAGACACCTTTCAAAATGTTCGGCGGCTTTGAAATATTCTCGCCTGTCTGAAGTGAGGCAACCTTGTCTCAAGCAGGTCGCGCCGATATTTTCTAGGTCGATGGCGAGCGAGATATTATTCCCGACGATTTTATCTGTTTCCCATGCTTGAAATAAATACAGCTTAGCCTTTTTATAATCACCCAATTCTCTATAGGTAACCCCCATATTGCTGAGGCATTCCGCTTCGCTCTCGCTATCGTGTTCCCCTTTCAATATAAGCAGAGCTTTTTCAAAATATCTGAGCGCATTTGAATAATTGCTGTGTTTTTCATAGTAGACACCGACGTTATTCAAACATCGGCCCTCTTCTACTCGATGGTGGAGCTGCCGAGCGATCTCTAATCCTCGCCTATTGCAACTGAGGAACATTTCGGCGTTCCCTATTTGCCAGTATGTCAAACTCTGCTGGCGCAAACACTTGAGTTCGAAATCCGCAACTCCGATTTCACGCGCCAGCGAAATGGCCCGGTCAAAATCATGCAGCGATAATCGTAGATGATTCGATGAGCGATAGCCTTTGGCGGCGTTATACAGCCCAACGATGTCCTGTGCCTTTAACAAGATTCTCTCAAGCTCGACCAGCCCAATCGTCCGGACATGAGCGGAGGCGTCCTCGAGAAATTTCGCGGCTTCTTGAATTCGCCCCAGATCCCAGGAAATGATCCCTAGCATGAAGAGGCACTCTTCTTCTGCGTAGGGATTCTTCGTCCTTCTCGATTCTTCAAGGGCTTCCTTCAACTGGGTTATAGCGCCCTCGAAATACCCCTCGGCCTTGAGTGCTCTTGCACTTTCAATAAGCGTATTGGTCGACAGCCCCTTTTGAGGACAGGCAGGATTAATGCCTTCAGCTTTGAGACAGATCGATACGCTCAGTACGAGCACAATCGCAAGATAAGCCTTCCCTCTCTTCATTTCTCCTGCTGATTAAGCTCGGATTATAAGAACCGTCCAGGGCCGAAGTCAACCGGAAAGATCTGCGGGCGCCTTCACGATGTCTCGGTTATTATAACGGCTCTTGCGCAATTAACTCCCCCCCACTCACGCTTTTTGTGGGTGAATTCAGCGGAAAGAAATCCCTGCCTGCGATAAATCCGCCCTTACAAGTTAATAAGACGTTCCGGCGGCCAACTTATTCTCACAATCGATACTCTCTCCTAGGGGGACTCGAACGGCGCTTTCCTGACCTCCTCAAGAAATATCACTCTTCTATTCTGAACTGAATCTCCCGACATCCAAAAGCAGTTCCCCGAGCCGGCAGGAGATATTGATAAGACCCTGGCGGTGGAAATTCTGTCCGGCTTATGTAGAAGCAGAGATCTAGTGAATCGTTCGGCCTCTTGTCACGTCGGGCATCTATACATTGAAACGGCCAATGACCCCCGGACAAGCGAATTGCTTTCCTCTGCCGATATCGTCCTAAACGAGAATTTCGCGACAATCCAAAGCCTAGGCAGATCACTGAGCGCCTCGAAAAATTGCAGAAGATCTCGCCGGCTGCCCGTGACCTCGATGGCGATGGCCCATTCGACGTAGAATTCGCGGGGAATGTCGGCTCCGGGAGCGAGCTTGGTAATCGAAAGCCCGGCCTCGTTGGCCGCTTCCTGGAGTTGCCTTAAGGCGCCCGCTGGGTCTTTCTGCGCCGGCATGATCTTCTCGAACTCTTGCATTCGCCCGGCCGGCGAGCCTGGCTCATGAAGCTTTTCCGCCGGAGGCAGCCTGACGGCGGCCCCAACCGCGAATTCCTGATGCGTGCCGTTCCAGCCACTCCTCTGCACGGACGAGACTAAATTGACTTCGGCCAAGCAGGAGCTCGTCCCGAGCCGCGAGATGTAGTCGGCGACGAGGTTGTTCGATGGGGCGTTCCCCTTCACCTGAACCGTGGCGGAATCGCAAACGACCTCAGTCAGCCAGACGCGGCCGGGGAGAGCCGTTGTCAGATCACGCAGGATGTCCGCGGCCATATGCCGCCGGCTCACGAGGGCTTCGATGGCCTTGCCTTTACTCTCAAGGGTCGCCGCCTGTCGGGGAGAGGGCGAGGGAAATGCTATCGAGCCCCCTGCCGAAACGCACCACGCGCCCAGGCAAAAGGCGATAAGAAGGCGGCTTGTCATCCCGTTTCCATGACGCGCCTGCGAAATACGCTTCATCATGTCTTTCGTCGGTCCGAATGTCAACAGGCGCGCGTCTCCTGAACAAGCCCGAATCGGGCCAAGCCGGGCGCCGAGGCCGTCCTTTGCGGCGGGCCTCCGGGAGCCCCCTTACTTTTTGAACAATTCCGGCTTCAGCTTCCTGGCCTTCTCGAAGGCGTCCTCGGCGTCCTTCGCCCGGCCCGTCTTCTCGTAGCAAAAGCCGAGGCCGTACCACGCCTCCGCGCGCGAAGGATTGGCCTTGACCGCCTGCTCGTAGGCGGCGACCGCCTCAGCGGCCTTCCCCTCCTCCCGGTAGCAGTCCCCCAGGTTGAACAGGGCGAAATCGTAGTCCGGCTTGATCTTGACGGCTTCCCGGAAGGACGTAATCGCCTCATCGACGCGCCCCGCCTTGTGATAGCACTCCCCCAGGGTGCATCGCGCGACGGCGCTCTTCGGATCGAGCTCGATGGCCTTCTGGGTGGCCGCGATGCCCTCGTCAACCCGGCTGGCTTCCATATACGCGTCGCCAAGGTTGTTCCAGGCGATGACGTTGTCCGGCAGGAACTGGACGGCCTTCTTATAGGCGGCGATCGAGTCCTCGAGCCGCCCGCCCCGACGGTAGCAATAGCCCAAGCCGAACCATCCTTCGCCGTCATCGTCTTTGAGCTTGACGGTTTTCTGGTATGCCCCGATTGCGTCGTCGTTCCGCCCCGCCAATTGAAAGCTCCGGCCCAGGAGCAGCCAGCCCCGAAAATCGTCCGGTTTGAGCTCGGTCGCCTTCTGAAAGACGGTTATCGCCTCGACGAATCTTCCGGCCATCCCGAAACTCTGGCCGAGCCATAGCCGGACCTCGAAGTCGTGCGGTCTGAGCTCGGCCGCCTTCTTCAGTGCGGCCGTCGCGTCCCCAGGGCGCCCGGCCTGGAGGTAGCCGAAACCCAGGTCCGCCCACGCGTCGCCGGAATCCTGCTTGAGCTTGACGGCCTGCTCGAAGCAGGCGATCGCGTCGCTAACGCGGTGCGTGTTCCCGTAGCAGGCCCCCATGCTCACCCAGGCGTCGAAATGGTCCGGCTTGAGCTCGGTCGCCTGCTTGAAGGCGCCGATGGCCGAATCGAATTGTTCCTGGCGCATGTTGGCTTCGCCCAAATAATACCAGGCCTCGGCGTCCCTGGCGTTGATCCGGACGGCGCGGGCGAGATCGGAAACGGCCTCGTCGGCGCGGCCGGCGAGCAGGCGGCCAATCCCCAGGTTATGCCATTTCTCGCCGGCGTCGTCGGAGTACGGCCAGCGCCAGATCGCCCCCGAGTCGGCGGCGGCCAGGAGGTCCGTCCCGTTCGCGAGCAGGCCCGAGACCGTGGTGCCGTCGGGAAGCCCCGATTTGACCGCGATCCAGTTCTCGCCGCCGTCGGTGGACAGGAAAACGCCGCCGCCGAAGTTGACCCAATCCATTTTCTCCTTCGTGATGAGGAAATCCCTGCCCGCCTGGGCGCCGGCGAAAAGGTCTGAGCCGTTCACGGCGAGGCACAAAACGGCTGTCTCCCCGGGAAACATGCCCGTGTTCAGGCCCGAGTTGGCGTCCTTCCAGGAAGCCCCGTTGTCCGTCGAGAGGAAGACGCGTCCGGCCTCGCTGCCGACGACGGCGAAGAGCTTCGTGCCGCTCGCCGCAACGCACCTGGCCGCCTTGTCTTCCTTGGGCAATCCCTTGCCGGCCTCCGTCCAGCGCCTGCCGCCGTCCCCGCTCCTGAAGAGCCCCCGGTCCGTCCCGGCGAAAAGATAGGTCCCGCAGGCGGCGAGGCAATTGACCGGGGATCCCTTTGGCAGCCCCAAATCCGAGGCCTTCCATCTCCTGCCTCCGTTCCCGGAGAAATAGACTTTGCCGGCCGTCGTCCCGGCGAAAAGCCCCATTCCGCTCACGGCGAGGGCGCTCACATTGGTTTTCGCGGCAAACCCGGCGTTGGCCGCCCTCCAGGTCTGGCCCCGGTCCCCGGAAACAAAAACTCCGGCGTTCGTTCCGGCAAAGAGCCCGGCCTCGGTACCCGCGAAAGCTCTGACAACGACCTTGTCCGGCAATCCCGAGCCGGCCGGGGTCCAGGTCGCTCCGCCGTCCGAGGAAACGAACACCCCTTCGTCCGTGGCGGCGAAGACGCTTTGGCCGGCTCTCGCAAGAGCGTGGATCTTGCCGCCTTCGATCCTTCCGGTTCGGAGCCACTGGGCCTCCGCGCGCGATGGCGACATGGCCCAAATCCCCAGGAAAACGATAAGGACAGCGCTTCGTGCACGCATGGAAACCACCTCCCCATTAACGATCAGACAGGCCTTTTGCTAATATAAATATCGGCCCGCTCGCAGGGAAAGTCAACTGGCAGGAAGACGTCAGACGGTCGTCTCCTTCCGGGGAACGGCGCCTCGTATCCTATCGCGGCGGGCGTGGGCCTTGGCCGACGGGTTCGGGTCTCGGCCTATCGGCTTGGCGCGGTGGCCGTTTTCTCTGGATACAGCGTGACCTGGACGTAGCGCTTGGTATTGAGGTAGATCCGGGCCGCATCCTGGACCTCCTTCTTCGAGAGCCCCGCGAGCGTCTCCGGGAACTTCAGCGCCTCGGCGGGGTCCTGGCCGAGCCGGTAGCGCTCGGCGAGCTCGTCAAGCCACCAGCCGTTCTCCCGGACGTTGGTTTCGTAGTCTCGGGCCTCGGCCGTCCGGACATCCGCAAGCTCCCTGTCGGTCGGCCCCTTGTCCTTGA
Organism: uncultured Eubacteriales bacterium; assembly: GCA_964551995.1. Classification (GTDB taxonomy): domain Bacteria; phylum Acidobacteriota; class Aminicenantia; order Aminicenantales; family Saccharicenantaceae; genus DATKJS01. Next base: position 7,819 of record CAZKFD010000027.1, on the reverse strand, counting down.
GCTTCTTGACCTCACCGAAGATGACCTTGGTCATGCCGTCGATCCGCCTGGGGTCGGCGCCGAGGTCGATCATCAGCCGGTACTCCTGGCGGGGGATCTCGCTCGCGTACGGCTCGACGGAGACTTCGTAGGTCTCGCCGAGCTTTTCCCGAAGCGTCTTCCGAAGGCGCGTTTCGAGCACCTGGGCCGCGGCGCGCAGGGCGAGGCGGTTTGCGGCGCTGTCGCAGAAGCCGCCGGAAAAGACGATGGCCTCCAGGCTCTTGGGCTCGAGCCCCTTGACGACCTTCCGCTTCACGACGCCGTCGGGGGGCGGGACCCGCCAGTCCTTCCAGGTCTCCTTCCGGTTGAGGGAGGGCAGGCTCCCCAGGTAGCGGCAGGCGAGCGGCCGGATCTTCTCGAGGTCCAGGTTCCCGACAAAGATAAAGGTGAAGTCGCTTGCGTCGGCGAACCGGTCCTTGTAGAAGGCCAGCGACTTCGCGAGGTCCATCCGCCCGATGTCGTCCACGGTCATCGGCCGGAAGCGGGGCTGGTCGCGCTGCATTGTCCGCCGCACCGTGTCCGAGAAGACGACCTCCGGGTTCTTGGCCCGGTTCTCGAGGACGGCCTTGAGCTGGGCCTTGATGGACTCGAAGACGGCCGGGTCGGGGCGCGGCTCGGTGAACATCAGGTAGATCATCTGGAAGAGGATCTCCTCGTCCTGGGGCGAGGCGCTCCCAGTGAACCCCTCCTCGAGCTCGCCGATTGTCGGCGTCAACGAGACGGCCTTGCCCGCGAGCTTCTTCTGGAGCTCGACGGCGCTGAAGCCGTCCACGCCGCCGGAGGAGACGACGTCGTCGGCCGTGTTCGCGGGGACGAGGTTCTCGTCTGTAGCCAGCGAGATTCCCCCCGGGCTCGTGGCCCGCAGGAGGATCTCGTCCTCCTTGAAGTTCGTCGGCTTGAGGACGACGCGGACGCCGTTCGCGAGCTTCCACTCTGTGATCCCGGCGGCCTCGACCGTCCGGGTCGAGACGACCTCGCCCGGCTCCGGCAACTGGGCCATGAGCGGGGCCTGGCTGACGGTGTCCACATAGGGCGCGATCTCCTCATGCTTCACGCCGTCGAGGGCCGCCTGGAGCTCGGCGGCATCCGGGACCTTGACGCCCGGCTTGTCCGGGGCGTTGACCATGACGACGCGGTTCCGCTCCGTCATCCACTCCCCGGCCAGCCGGTTGACCTCGGCGAGGGTGATCCCCGGCATGAAATAGGACTGGAGCTTCTGCTCGTATTCGATGCCCGGTACGGGCTCGCCCTCGAGAAAAGCCCGGGTGAACTCGTCGGCGAACTCGCCGGAGTCCTCCGCGTCCTTCTGGGCGAGGGCGCGGTCGTAGAAGCGCATGATGTCCTTTTTCTGGCGCTCGAACTCGGTCTCCGTGAAGCCGAAGCGGGCCACCCGCTCTCCCTCCGTGTACAGGGCCCGGAGCCCCCGCGCGATCCCTCCCTCCGGGACGAGGGCCGAGAGGGCGAAGACCTCCTTCGAGGCCACAAAGCGCTGCTCGCTCGCCCCGGCCCCGATGAACGGCGGGTCGGGCTTCTGGGCGATCTCGTCGAGGCGGTTGTTGAGCATGGCGTTGAACAGGATCTCGACGGTCCGCTGGCGGTAGGCGCCGACCGTGCTCTGGTCCCGCAGCGGGAGAAGGTGGTAGACGGCCACGGTACTCCGGGAGGCCTCCTTGTCGGTGGCGATGGCGAAGAGCGTCCCGTCGTGGTCGGGGACGGGATAGACCGGCCGCGGCGGCGCGCCGGGATCCCGCGGGATGCCGGAGAGCTGTTTCTTGACGAGCTCCTCCATCCGGGCCCGGTCGAAGTCGCCGACGGCGATGACGGCCATGAGGTCCGGGCGGTACCACGTCCGGTAGAAGCGCTTCAGGGTCTCGGGCTTGAAAGTCTCGATGATCTCCTTCTTGCCGATCGGCTGGCGCTCGGCGTAGCGCGAGCCGCGGAAAAGCACCGGGAACTGCTTGTCCCGCATCCGCGCCTCGGCGCCCTGGCCCAGCCGCCACTCCTCGGTGATGACGCCTCGCTCCTTTTCGATAGCCTTCTCGTCGAAGGTCAGGTTGTGGGCCCAGTCCTCCAGGATCAGCAGAGCGGTGCGAATGATCTCGGGCGAGTCCGTGGGGATCTTCAGCATGTAGACCGTCTCGTCGAAGCCGGTGTAGGCGTTGAGGTCCGGGCCGAAGTGCATGCCGATGGACTCCATGAAATCGACGAGCTTCTGGCGGGCGAAGTGCTTCGAGCCGTTGAAGGCCATGTGCTCGACCATGTGCGCCAGGCCCCGCTGGTCCTCGTCCTCAAGGACCGAGCCGGCGTCGACGACCAGGCGGAGTTCCGCCCGGTCTTTCGGCTCCCGGTTCTCGCGGATGTAGTAGCGAAGGCCGTTCGCGAGCTCCCCGACCGTGATCTTGGAATCGACGGGGATCTTGGCGTCGAGGGGGTACTTGTCCGGCTGGACGGCGGCCGGCGTCTGCTGGGGCCGGACCTGGGCGGGGAGGACGAGGAGCGCAAGGCCCAGGGCGGTCGCCAGGAAAGCGGAGAAGGCGGCGAGGCGATGTCTGGCGTGGTTTTTCATCCCTTCTATCATAGACGATTTCGGGATTTCTGGCACGGAAATGTCGGCGCCGGCCGCGGCCTTGCCTTTTTCGGCCCTGTCGTCTTTAATAGATGGCATCCGTCTCAAGGAGGCGTCAGCATGTCCAGATTGAAAACCACCGGATCGGTCATCGCGGCCGCGGCTCTGCTCCTGGCCTTGACCGGCCCGGAGTCCGCCGCCCAGGCCGCGCAGGCCCAGGCCCCGGCCCAACCCAAGCCCCCGGAGGCCCGGCCGGCCATCATCGAACAGCCCATGGCGGACTTTACCCTCCCGACCTTCCAGGGCGGCGAGATCACGCTTTCGAAGCTCCGGGGCAAGAACGTGATGATCATCTTCTCGCGCGGCTACGCGGCCCCCGACTACTGGTGCACGATCTGCGATTACCGCTACGCCCAGCTGGCCGACCTCGAGAAGACGGAGCGGATCCGCAAGAAGTACAACGTCGAGGTCCTCTTCGTCTTCCCCTACGACCGGGCGACGGTCAAGGCCTGGCTCGAGGCCCTGCCCGAACAGCTCAAGAAGGTCCACGACATCAAGTTCCCCGCCGACCCGTCCAAGCTCGACGAAGCGGGCCGGCGCCGGATGGAGCGCTACCGCCAGCTCTTCCCCGGCGACCTCAGCCTGAAGGAGGGCGAGATCCTGGATCCGTTCCCCGTCCTCATCGACGCCGACCGGACGCTTTCGGAGAGGCTCGACCTCTTCCGGACCGAGTGGAGCGGGAGCAAGGTGGACCAGAACATCCCCAGCGTTTTCATCATCGACAAGAACGGCGTCCTGCTCTTCAAGTACATGGGGCAGAATACGACCGACCGCCCCACCTACGGCTACCTGCTCAAGGTCCTCGACGTCATCAACGGCCTGAAATAACGTCGACTCGTCTCGACCGGAAAGGCCCTGCTCGAACCTGATCGGCGGGCTTGCGGGAAGCAGCATGAACGGGGACTCTGAGCGCGCCCGCATCAGTCGGGCGTGGTCAGTGCTTCGTAGATGAAATCGCGGTAGTGCTCGAGGACGTCGAGTATGACATCCTCCTTGGTCAGCTTGAGGATCTCGGCCGGCCCCAGACCGGGCATGAAATCCTCGTCACGGGACTTGAATTCCCCCTTGGGGGACTTGCGCCCCTTGACGACGAGTCCCAGGCGGAGCTCCACGGAGTTCTTGGGGAGGGACAACCTGTAGAGGAATTGATCGTCCTTGCTGCGGGGGAACGAGAGGCTCAGCCGGATGTCGCGGCTCTTCGTTTTCTGCACCCGGAGCTTCACGCCGAACTCGGCCATCCCCTCCGCCAGGCTTTCGAAAGCGGGCTCGACGATGAACTCGCAGAACTGCTCGAAATGGACGACTGTCTCGTGCTTGCTTTTCTCCAGGATGCGAGTATTCTCGAAAATGCTTCTCAGCTCCGACTGCCAGTCTTTGTTGCCCATCTTCATTCAGCTCCGGGGAATTTTTTCTTATCATATCATAAAGCGCGCCGGGATGAAATCGTGGGCCGCTGCGGGCGCCCGGGAAGAGAGGTGCCGGCTGAGGTCAGCAAAAGGGGGTGATGATTGAAATACTTGAGGGAGCCCTCTCCAGCCGGCCAAAGAGAGCCATTACCATTCTACCAGGAGCCGAAAATAATTCAAGTGCAAAGCACCATAAAAAGCATAATCCTCCCCAAGGGCCCTCATCCGGCCACTAGATATTGGGGAAGGCCCGAAAATGGCGGAATCAGCGGCATAGGCCGGTTTTAGGGTTTCCAAGCGCGGCCGGAAAATCTCCGAGCTCGGCCAGAACGACCTCAACCCGGATCTCATCGACCGCCGGCGCCGAGAGCACCCGCGACCGGCCGAACGGCCGCCACGCGGCCCCGGCCCCTTCCGCGAAGAGAGCGAGGACCGAGGCCCCGCAGGCCGCGGCCAGATGCGTGGGCCCCGAGTCATTGCCGAGATAGTGCGTGCTCTCCGCGAGCAGCCCGGCCAGAGCTGCGAGAGGCGGCCTCGCGGTCCATGTCCAGCCTTCCGGGAGCGCGGCCGCCGCGAGCGCCGGCTCCCAATCGGCCTCAGCCTCGCCGGTCACCACGACCCCCCCGATCCCGCGGGAGCCCGCCCATCGTACGACCTCGAGGAAGTTTTCGAGCGGCCAGCATTTCCTGCGGCCGCCGCTCCCCGGGTGGACAACGAGGCGCCTCTCTCCGGGCCCGAGGCGCGCCAGGCTGAAATGGCCGAGCGCCTCCGTCCTCAGCCCATCGTCGAGAGGCAGCTGTGCGCACTCGTCAAAGGCCGCCTCAGGAATCTCTTCGCGGCCGAAGAACCGGCGTGTCCGGTCGAAGAACAAGCGGCTGACGGCGGCCTCCCCAGAGCTTTCATGGGAGGCGAACATGACGCGCTCGAAGCCCCGGCGGATCCACCAGGAATCACCGGGCCATTGTCCCCGCCGGTTCAGCCAACCGAACGCCAGTGCATAGCCCCGGGCCCATTCAGGAGCGAGGCCGCCGCCGTCGGCCGTTGCGAAGAGCGCCGCCACACGCGCGTCCTCGAAAGACCGCGTCTCGTCGACCACCCCGGCCCGCTTGAGCAGAGCCGTGTACTCCGGACGCCCGACGAGGGTCAGCAAGAAACCCGGAAGGCTCCGGCGAAGGACGGAGATCGCTGGCAGAGCGACCAGCAGGTCGCCCAATCCGCCGATCCGGAAGAGGAGCGCTCGCTTGTCCATGCCCGCCGCCGCGGAAGGGAAAGCATGCCGGCTGTTTTTATGAACAGCAGAAAAGGGAAAAATGATTCACTCTTCGGTGGGTCGAAGTTTTCTCCAGCCGCCTGAACAATGTGGCTCTTTAATGTCAATAAAATCCCCGAACGGGTCGGCCATAACAGCGGTATACTTATGGTTTGCCCTGATCTTGATCTCCTTGAATAGCGCACGAAGCATGCGAACCCGGTGCTGAGGCTCTTTCCAATACGGTCCGCTCAGGTCGCCCTGAAGCTTCAGCATAGCCATGCCTTCCTCAATCCACTTCTCCCGCCCCGTGGTGTTCTCGGTGGCTAGGCTGTCGAGGGTCGCCTGAGCCCTGTCTCGCCGTGCCCTGAGTTCCTCCACCTGGCGGCGGATTGTCACCTCGTCAAAAACCTCACGAATGCTCTTGGTGCAGAGTTTGTCCAGCGCTCTCTGTGCCCGGTTATACTCGGCTTGGGCTTTTGCCCGGTCTGTCCTGGCTTCTTTGTGGCGCATGTCATACGCGGTCTCGAGCAACTCCCTCGTGACCGTCGGAGGCTTAAATAGCTCCAGAACGTATTGTATGACCTGATCTACCACGCGCTCACGAACGCCCTTCACGCCACAGCGTTTTTCTGGCGTATGGCTAGGCACGTAGCGGACTCTGCCCCCATCCTCCTCGACGCCGGAGAGCAGGCGGCCACACTCACAACGCAGGAGCCCGCGGTAAACGAAGAATTTTCTGGCCGTTTTGAATGGATGCGCACGAGAGCGCTGGTGAAGGACGTCCTGAACTCGGTCGAAGAGCGCGACAGGAACAATGGGTTCCCAGTTTCCTTTGATCGTCTCGCCCTTGTAATGCTTAGTCGCCACGTATTTCGACTCAGGCCACGGCCACTCAGTCTCACCAGTATATGCCCGGCACCGGAAGGCCTGATAGAGGCCAATCGGCGAGAGCTTGAGCCCTTCGGGTTTGAGTTGGTCGTGCACGGTGCGGACGCTCTCGTCACCAGTTCCCATGAGTTCGAAAGCTTGCCGCACAAGCGGAGCATTTTCATTCGGCGTGAGCTGGTCGTGAGAGAGGTCGTAGCCGTAGGGCGGAAGCACAAAAGGCCAGCCACCTCGTTCCAATCGGCCCTCCAGTGAGCGACGAGCTTTCTCCTTTTGTTGTGCGATGAACCATTCTGAGAATACGACCTGGATCATCCAAATACACTTGTCGTCCTTGGTGGAGGCGGTGGTGATCGTCTGTCGGTTCTGGACGAGATGGACGGAGAGGCCGTTATCAGTCACCATTTTGTGCACGTCAAGGAACCCTTGCATATCACGGAGCAACCGTTCCAGGTTCAAGGTGACAAGGTGACCGATATGCTCGTCCTTGATAAACTTCAACATGTTGTTGAAGTGCTTGCGGCTACGATAGCCGCTCTCAGGGACGTTGACGACGTGGACCGGCTGAAGACCTTTTTCCGCGGCATAGTCGCGGCAGATGCGTTCCTGGTCCTCGGATGAGGACTTTTTTTCGAACTGGGGCTGGGTCGATACCCGGCAAAAGATAACCGATTCCTGGTTGCTCATAACCCCATCCAATCAGATTATAAGTTTTTTAAGGGCACAAATCAAGTATTTTCTTTACTGTTTTTTTGGTAGGGCACGTTCGATTGTCAATGGCCGTCCATCCATCTCGAGCGCGTGGTGCTCGTCGAGGGCGGCATTCATAGCGCGCTCCTCCGTGAACTCGACGAAGCAGAAGCCGCGGTTCTTGTCAGTGAGCGTTCGGTGCCCTGGTATGACCACCTCCACGATGGAGCCAAATTGTGAGAACAATTCCCGCACTTCCTTTTCCGTGGCCGTATAAGGAATACTTCCTACAAAGATTTTGTATCGCATCTCTAACCTCTCCTTACAGGGATCCCTACCCCGTCACCTTCCGTTTCCCGGAGCCAGCCCTCAAACTCTTATTTGGCCGATCGGTTTTTTCGGAGTTCCTGAACCTGCGGCAACTCCAGCTCCTTCGGCATGGAGAGATGCCACTCGACCGGCCGCTTGCCGGAATTGGACATGATGCGGGGGGGCGTACCTGTATGAATCGTTTAACCTCTTAAGTGTCAGAGGATAAGACTGGATCATTTCAGATCCCCTCGGATCAGTATGGAAATGCGCTTATTCCCGCCCAAATCCCGCCTCTGCTTGCCTCTGCGCGTTGAACAACCGCCGGCCCGTAAATGAGCAGGGAACATCTTAAGCCTGAATCGCTCAGGGCTAAAGGCTTTAGGCTAAATCTGCCGGTCCCGAGCATAAAGGACCGCCATTAAGTGCTTTAGTGCAAATTCCTCTTCTTTAACACTCCGAGTAACCATCTGGCTAGTGTATGGTGATGTTCGCAACTTGGCATAGGAGGTAGGCCATCGTAAACTCTCTTCGAACGCCAATCCGAAAGAGAGGAGAAGTTTTACTACGATGGCCCAGCAGCATTATAAGACAGCCTTCAAGAAGGCGCTA
>CAZKFD010000026.1:0-58590 GCA_964551995.1 uncultured Eubacteriales bacterium | reverse complement strand
CGGGGGCTGGCGGCGATCTCCGAGACGAAAAACAGGCTTCGGCTGCGGACGATCCCGCCGGGAGACGCGAAAACCTACGCGGCGCTCCGGGCGGCGAAGACCATCGGCTGCTTCCAGGTCGAGAGCCCGGCCATGATGAACCTGCTGCGTCGGATGAAGCCGGCCGATATCTTCGAGATCACCCAGGCGCTGGCCCTCGTCCGGCCCGGCCCGACCGAAAGCGGCATGAAGGAGGCGCTCCTGCGGCGCCGGAGCGGCAGGAGCGTTCATCCCCTGGGAGCCGGAGCCGACGGGGGAGGGCTGGGCACGGCCGGCGGCGACACCCTCCTGGCCCGCATCCTGCCGGAAACGGGCGGGATCCTCCTCTACGAGGAGCAGGTCATGCAGATCGCCGAGCGGGCGGCCGGGATGCCGCCCGAGGAGGGGGACCTGCTGCGGCGCAGCCTGAAGAGTGCAGGCGGGGATCCGGCCCTCCGCGAAAGATTCTTCCGGGAGGCGGCCGAGCGCGGGTACGCGGCGCCGGAGGTCGAGCGCCTGTGGCGGACCATGGAGAAGTTCTCCTCCTACTCCTTCAACAAGGCCCACAGCGCCTCGTACGCCCACATGGCCTACCAAGCCGTCTACCTCAAGGTCCACCATCCGGGGCCGTACTTCGCGGCCGTGCTGAACGCGGGCGGGGGCTACTACGGCCTCGCCGAGTACGCCGCGGAGGCGAAACGGAACGGGATCCGGATCCTGGCGCCGGACGCCAACCGAAGCTTCTACGGGTTCGAGGTGGAGAGCGGGCGGGAGGGAGAGGCGATCCGCGTCGGGTTCACCTCGATCAAGGGGCTGGGGATAAAGACGATCGATCGTCTCGTCGGCGAGCGGACGAACGGCGGCGAATACGTCTCGATCGAAGACTTCCTGGCCCGCATCAAGCCGACCAAGGCGGAGCTTCTGGCCCTCATTCGGGCGGGCGTCTTCGATTCCCTCGAGCCGCGGCGGACGCGCCAGATCCTCCGCTACTTCCAGGGTCTCGAGCACATGGAGGAGGTCGCGGACGTCGCCTCGTCCGAGAAGCGGCGGATGCTCTACGAATCGCTCGGCTTCCTCCCGGACGGGGACGAGCTCGACCTCTACGAAGGCCACCGTCCGGACCTCAGGATCAGGGATCTTGAGGGCTGCGCCGGCGCGATGGTCGAGCTCGTGCTGCGGGTCGTGGACGCCCGCCAGAGGGTGACGTACGGGGCAAACGGAGGCTTCGGGCGAAGCGGCGCGCCGCCCGGCGGAAACGGCGGCCGGGGAGGGGGCGGCGAGCGCGGAAGTGAGAGGCCGGGCGGGCCGCGGTATTTCTACCTGTTCGAGGACGAAACAGGCCTTCTCGAAGGAATCGGGGAGAACTGCTGTATGACGTACGGCAGCCCGCCGGTCTGCTTCCTGCGGGCCGAGGTGCGGAAGGACGGCGAGGGCGTCCCCAAAGCCTTCAACTGCTCCTTCCTGAGGTCGTTCTGATGTTCATTCTCAGGATATTTCCCAGAAGCGCAGCTCCGAGTTCTTCCACTGCGCTTCTGATGGACGCACCACAAATGGCGCGTCCTGCTGGAGGCTGACATGAGCGCCTATCGTTTTCCGGTGATCGTGGCCAAGGACGCGGCAGGATGGGAAGCCTTTTGTCCGGATTTCCCAGACTGCCGGGCCCGGGGCTCCTCCTATGAGGACGCGGTCGACAATCTCCGCGGTCTCGTCCAGGTCCTCGTCGAGGACGGCCTCGGCGACGACGAGACGATGTCCCGGCCGGAGGCCCTAAGCCTCACCACTCTGGATTTGTCTTTGTAAGGAGGGCTCTCGTTTCGGGAAGATAGGGCCCGGCTGCTGAAGCGCTCCCGAAGCGGGCTATATCAGCTTTTCGGCCTTGATCAGGTTGGTCGTTCCCTCCACGCCGAGCGGAACCCCGGCCGTGATGACCACGTTCTCACCGCGCGCCGCGATCCGCGCCTTGAGAACCGCGCGGCGCGCCTGCCGGATCATCGCGTCGGCCGTTTTCAGCCTCCGGCTCAGGATCGGGACGACACCCCAAACGAGGGCCAAACGGCGGTACGTGCGCGAGTGCGGCGTTGGCGCGGCGATGCAGCATGCCGGCCGGCAACGGGAAACAAGTCGGGCCGTGCTCCCCGAAGACGTGAAGGTGATCAGGCATGCCGCCCGGATGCTCTCGGCCAGGGCGCAGGCGGAAAGGGCCACGGCTTCGGCCAGGGTCCGGACGGGCGCGTCATCCCACTTCCGGGTCCAGGCCTCGTACGGAAAGGCGGATTCCGCGTCTGCGGCGACCTTGGCCATGGTCCGGACGGCCTCGACAGGGTAGCGGCCGACGGCGGTTTCCTCGGAGAGCATGACGGCGTCGGTCCCGTCGAAGACGGCGTTGGCCACGTCCGTGACCTCGGCCCGGGTCGGCCGGGGATTGTCCACCATGGAGCGCAACATCTGGGTCGCGGTGATGACCGGCTTGGCGCTCTGATTGGCCTTGCGGATCAGCATTTTCTGGACCTGCGGGACGTTCTCCAGGGGCGTTTCTACGCCGAGGTCCCCCCTCGCGACCATGATCCCGTCGGCGGCGGAAATGATCCTGTCGATATGATCCAGAGCTTCGTGTTTTTCGATCTTGGCGACGATTGGGATGGACGCGCCGCGGCTCTCGATGAACCGCCGGGCCTGTAAAATATCCCCCTCTTTTCGGACGAAGGACAGGGCGACGAAATCCACGCCGTGCTTGATGCCGAACGCCAGGTCCTTCCTATCCTTTGCGGTCAGACTCGGAATCTTGAGAGACCGCGTGGGGACGTTGATTCCCTTGTGGGAGCTGAGCGGCCCGCCGATGACGACCCGGCAGACGATATCCTCGGCCGTGTGTGAGAGAACGGCGAGCTCCAGGGCCCCATCGCTCAGAAGAAGCGAATCCCCAGGCCGGACCTCTCTGGGAAGGCCGGAATAGGTGACGGAAGCCTGTCCGTCGTTGCCTGGCACACGCCGGCTGGTCAGAGTGAACCTGGCCCCGGGTTTGAGAATGACCTGGCCGGACGAGATCTCGCCGATCCGGATCTTCGGGCCAGCCAGGTCCTGCAGTATAGCGACAGGACGGCCGACCTCACGTGAGAGCCTGCGGATGAAGCGGATGACCACGAGGTACTCGGCGTGCGTGCCGTGCGAGAAGTTCAGCCGGGCGACGTCCATTCCCGAGAGGATGAGCCGCTTCAGGACTTGGGGCGACCGGGTGGCGGGGCCTATGGTACAAACGATTTTCGTTCTCGCCATGAGCGTGCCCCCGGATATTTCATCGGCCTTCGCGCCTCGGCCTTTCCAGCATGGGCCCTTTGGCGCAGCTTGTCAACCCGCAGCCGCCTATTTTCGCTTGTCCGGATAAGGCGGATGCTTGGGGACCTCAACCGGCTCCTTTCGGATTTCCTCCTGGAGGTATTTGACGGCCGCCTCGAGCTGGGCGTCGGGGAGCGTGGAGTATTCCTGGGTGGAGTAGATGATTTTTCCGTCCGGCGTCCAGCCGACGGCCGTCGAGGTTTGAGCCGAGAACGTGCGGCGCACCGGCAGCCCGCCGGCGAGCGGCATCGTGTAGACCTCGGTCGGGCCCTCGTACTGGACGGAGAACGCGACCATCGTCCCGTCGGGGAAGATGGCCGCGTTGGTCTCGAGCCCGGGATGCGTCGTCAGACGTACGGCGGTTCCGCCGTTGACGTCGACGGTCCAGAGGTCGCCCTCGGAGGTGAAGACGACAGTGTTTCCGTGGATGGCCGGGAACCGGTAATACCCGTTCCTCCCGGCCGAAAAAAGCGGGTCGGCGGCCGCTGTTTTTCAACTGCCTTGTTTTTTGCCGGCGGGTCTGACATAATGAACCCGCTTGGCAGGCGTTCCTGGCCTGCCCCACGGGGAGGGACAAGAATGGGAAATACGAAGACCATCTGGGTCGGCGACATCGCGCCGGACTTCACTTTGAAGGACCACAACGACCGGGAGTTCAGGCTCTCATCGTTCGTAGGGAAAAAGGTTCTTCTGTCTTTTCATCCGCTGGCTTGGACACGGGTCTGTGCCGACCAGATGAAGGCCCTCGAGGCGGCCGCGGAGACGTTCCGGGAGCTCAACACAGTGGCCGTCGGCATCAGCGTCGATTCTTTTCCCGCGAAGCACGCCTGGGCCAGGGAGCTGGAGATCAAGGAGACACGCCTTCTCTGCGATTTCTGGCCTCACGGCGCGGTGGCTCACGCTCTGGGGGTCTTCCGCGAGGACGACGGCTTCTCCGAGCGGGCCAACATCATCGTCGACGGGCAGGGGCTCGTGGCTTTCATCCAGGTCTACGATATCCCCCAGGTCCCGGACCTCGGCGAGGTCATCGCCTTCCTGAAAAAATAGCGGATGGATAAAGGCCGGATCCTGGTCGCGGGGGGAACGGGATTCATCGGCCGCGTCCTCGCGGCGGACTTGGCCGCCTCGGGACATGAGGTCATCGACGCTGACGCTTGTCCCGGTGAAGAGGATCCGCTCCGGCGTATATCCCACGGCCGGGGCTTCAGCGACCTCGTTCGGGAAGACGGCGTCGATCCGGGCTCCCTTCTCTTGGAGGAAGGAGGCGATTCCCGGATGGGGATTGGCCTTCAGGGCATAGCAGATCCAGGCTTCGCGCGACGTCCTCCGGGTGAATTCCTCCGCCAGGAAGGCGAACCGGGAGCTGATCGCCTTGCGCCCGTAGACGTAGACGGGCGTTCCGAACCGTCCGGCCAGATCCTCGGCTTTCCGGCCGGCCAAATAGAGCTTGTTCCTCCGGACGAACGCGAAATCATTCTCCCACCATCTCATGACCGGCCGCCGCCGCCCCCCGAATCCGGGTCGCGGCCTTTTCCGAAGAGGTCCATCTGGCCGTTACGGATCTTGCGCACGATCTCCCGGAGGACGGGGTACTTCTCGAGCAGGAGCTCGGGGACGTCGACCTTCTGGCCGGTGATCATGTTCCGGATTTGGAGGGCGTTGGCCATGGCCTGGCCCCGGTAGTGGTTGTTCGTGATCACGTAAACCTTGCTGCTCTTCGTCCCGAGGTCCTTGATGCGCTGGATCCAGTCCTCGAGCTCGTCCTTTGTGTAGAGGTAATCGTAGCGGTCGTCCCGGCCGGCGTCCTCGCGGAACCAGTCCCTGTAATTCCGGCCGTGGAACCGGACGTAGGCGAAGTCCGGATTGGTGTTGACGGCCGAGGGCACGATCGAGTTCTTGAAGAGCGGCTGATCGATGTTGCAGAAAGCGACGCGAAGCTCGCGGAGCAGGCCGTAAAAGGCGGGTGTGTCCCATGTTGCATGCCGGACCTCGAGGGCGATCGGGAAGCCGGAGAAATGCTCGAAGAGGCGGACGAGGTAGTCTGTGTTCTCCGGCGTTCCGGCGAACGACCACGGGAACTGGACGAGGAGGGCGGCCAGCCGGTTCCGCGCGAGGAGGAGCTCGACGCCGGCCTTGAACTCGTCGACTTCCTTTTGGGAAAAGCCTTTTCTCTGATGCGAAAAGAGCTGGTGGAGCTTGACGGAGAAGAGGAAATCCGGGTAACCCTCGACCTTCCGGAGCCAGGACAGGGCGAGGGCAGGCGTCGCTGGCCGGTAGAACGTGCTGTTGATCTCGACGATGTCGATGTAGTTCGCGAGGAAGAGCAGCGGATGAAAGCCGCGGCCCTTGGCGAGAGGGTAGACGATCCCCTCCCAGTCCTCGTAGCTCCAGCCCGCGGTGCCGATGTAATAATGCGCCATTGAACGGACATATTTTATGAGAAACGGCCGGAAATCGCCAACAGGACCGCAAGCGGTCCCACCCGGCCGGCGGCCGCGCTTTGACATGGGCTGCCGGGAAGCATATCCTGAGGGTGCCGATGACAGAGAAACCGCCCGACATGGCCGGCTTCGCGGCGGCCGTCCGCGATGCGCGGGCCCGGATCATAAAGGACATCGTCCGCACGCCCATCGAGTTTTCGAGGCCCCTGAGCGACATCGCTGGGGCCCGGGTGTTCGTCAAATGGGAATGCGACCAGATCACAGGTTCGTTCAAGCTCCGCGGTGCGCTCAACAAACTCCGCTCCCTGACGCCCGGGGAGCGCGCGCGCGGCGTCGTCTCCGCATCCACGGGTAACCACGGCCTGGCCATGGCGCACGCCGCGCGGCTCGAAGATGTCAGGCTGGAACTCTTTCTTCCGGAAACGGTGTCCGAGCTCAAGAAACGCCGGCTTGAAGAGCTCGGCGTTCGCACCCAGATTTTCGGGTCGAGTTGCGAGAAAACCGAGTCCCGCGCGCGCGAGCACGCCTCCCGCGAAGGCAGGGTCTTCGTCTCCCCCTACAACGATTGGGACATCATCTTCGGCGCCGGGACGGTCGGACTCGAGATCGCCGAAGACCTCCGCGGCGTCGAGGATGTCATCGTCCCCGTTGGAGGCGGAGGGCTCGTCGGCGGCATTGCCGGATATCTGAAGGCCGTCCGCCCCGCGGTGCGTACGGCCGGCGTCGAACCCGAAGCCTCGGCCTTCATGGCGGCCTCGATCGCCGCCGGGCGCCTCATCGACATCGACGAAAGGCCGACCGTGGCCGACGCCGTGGCCGGAGGCATTGAGCCCGGCTCGATCACCTTCCCCCTGTACCGTGAGGCTGTCGCCGAGACTCTTCTTGTCCCCGAAACGGCGATCGCGGCCTCCATGGCCCTCGTCTGGGAGCGCCATCGCCGAATGATCGAGGGAGCCGGCGCCCTGCCGCTGGCCGGCCTCCTCGCTTCTCCAGGTCCCTTCCGGGGCCGGACCGTCGTGCTCGTGACGAGCGGCGGGAACATCGCCCCGCAGCGTTTCCGGGAGGTCGCTGGGCTCTCACTCCAGGACGGCCCTTGAGCCCTCACTCCCGCGCCGCCCTCGGGACGGGGCGCCGCTTCGGTCTTGCCCCGACGCGCCGTTTGGAATATGATGAAGGCAGATCGCCGATGAGAAGGCCGGCTTTCCTCTGCGGACTCATCCTCGCTTGTCTTTGGCCGGCCGCCTGCAGAAAGGGCTCCCATGCCGCCCCGGTGAACTCGAGGCCCTACGTGATCGGCATCTTCCAATCCGTGGATTCTCCGACGGCCAACCAGGTCCGGAAGGGCATCCTCCAGGCCTTCGCCGACAGCGGGTTGCGCGGCGGCGAGAACATCCTCGTCCGCATCCGGATCGCCAACGGCGATATCTCCGAGGTCCAGCGGATCGCCCAGGCCTATGTCGACGAGAGATTGGACATGATCATCCCCCTCTCGACGCAGTGCCTGCAGGCGGCCCTCATCGCCGACCGGACGATCCCGATTGTCTTCGGCTCTGTCGCTACTCCCTTCATGGTTGGCGCGGGAAGCTCCGCGAAGGATCACCTGAGCTGGGTCACGGGCGTGGCCTCGACGGGACCCATCCGGCAGACCGTGCAGTTCATCCACGAGGTTTTGCCCAAGGCCCGGCGGCTCGGGACGCTCTGGACCCCCTCCGAGGTCAATTCAGAATATTATCTGCAGCTGGCCAGGGACGCGGCGGCGGAGATCGGACTTGATATCGTGGCCGTGCCCGTGGCGAGCGCCCACGACGTCCCCCAGTCGGCGCAGATCCTGATCAACGATAAGGTCGACGCCCTGTTCCCCATCTCGGACAACACCATCAATTCGGCCTTCGACGTCCTCGGGCGGGCGGCGGAAGAAAACCGTCTGCCCTTGTTCGGCTCCTTCATCAGGGCGGTCGACTTCGGGGCCTGCGCCGCCGTCGGCTTCAGCTTTTACGACATGGGTTATGACACCGGCCGGATCGCGGTCCGCGTCAAGAACGGGGAAAGCCCCGGCCGGATCCCCATCCAGGCCATGTCCGACGTCAAGATCGTCATCAACCTGGACGCGGCCGGCAAACAAGGGGTTGTCTTTCCCAAGAACGTCCTGGATAGAGCGGAGAGGGTCATCTCCTCGCCCCCGGAAAGCGGCGCGGGCGCGGAGGACCGTTTGCCCTGACCGCCCGGGCCTCGGGCCGTCCCACCTCCTGAGCCGTCTCCCGCCGCCGCAAGAAAATTCCCCGGCTTGGGGCGCCGTTACCGCCTCGGGGGGGGCGTCAAAAGGACGCCGGGAATACAGCCCGGCCCCCGCCCGTGGGCACGGCCCCGCGGATGGCCTTCTCCGTGAGCCGGATGCCGCGCCGGCAGGATTCCCTGAGGGCGGATCCGCGCGCGAAGAATCCCAGGATGGCGGCGGAGAGGAAGCACCCGGTGCCGTGGACGCTTTTCCCGACGCGCGCGTGATCGAAGACGGAACAGCGGACGCCGTCGTACAGGACGTCCACGGCCGCGCCCCGGAGATGACCGCCTTTGACCAGGCAGGGGACGCGGCTCGATTCGAATATGACGCGCGCGGCCCGTTCCATATCCTCGACCGTCCTCACGGGCATGCGCGCCAGGGCCGAGGCTTCGTAGAGGTTGGGCGTGATGAGGTCCGCGCGGCCCCTCAGTATCTCGAGATACCTGCCGACGGCGCTTTTCTCCATGAGACGGGACCCGGAACTCGAAAGGATCACGGGGTCGACGACCCGCGGCACTGACGGATTTGCGGAGAGGATGCGGGCGACGGCGGCCAGGTTCTCCAGGCTGCCCGTCATCCCGACCTTGATGCCGCTGAACCGGACTTCCTCGGCGAGGGTGAGGTATTGGCTTCGGACCAGCCAGGAGGGGAGGTAGACCGCTTTCGTGACCCGGGCAGAATTCTGGGCCGTGACCGAAGTCAGGACGCCGCCCCCCCTGAAGCCGAGGCGGTTGAAGACGCGGATGTCCAGGCCCGCTCCGGCCCCTCCCGAGGGGTCATACCCGGCGATGGTGAGGAGGTTTTCGGTCATCGCGGCGCCTCCCAGGAATTCTACCACAATCGGTCGGCCGCGGGGGCTGCCGGAGGCGCGGACGGAGGGGAGTTGACTTTTTCCCCCCGATATAATATAGGTCTTTAGACAAGATCCTGTTTGGAGGGAAGAATGATGAGATTGAAAACACTCTTTCTGGGCCTTCTGGTCCTCCTCCTGTCGACCTCGGGGCTCCTGGCCAACGGCTTCAACCTGAACGGGTTCGGCGCCCGGGCGGCCTCTATGGGCGGTGCCTTCGTCGGCCTGGCTGATGATTTCACGGCCGTCTTCTGGAACCCCGCCGGCCTGGCCCAGCTGAAGAAGGGCACTTTCGGCCTGACCGGGGATCTTCTCATCCCGTCGGGCACGTACACGCTGGACACCTTCAGCATGCAGACGAATACCAAGTATTATCCGGCCGGGCTCGTCGGCTACTTCCAGCCCATCGGTGACCGCGTGGTCGTGGGTCTCGGGGCCTACACCCTCTCCGGCCTCGGCGCGAACTGGAACAACACGGGGCTCGAGGCGGCGCTCGTCTCTCCGTATTCCACGACGCTCTTCACACCGGCCATTACGCCCTACAATTGGAACAGCATGATCGGCTCGATCTCGATCACGCCGGCCGTCGCGGTCAAGATCACGGATCAGATATTCGTCGGCGCCACGTTCAACATCAACTACGGGTTTTTCAAGATCAATGAATGGGCCCAATATACGACGATTCCTCTCACGCCTCCCGTGTTGCTGAACTTCGGCCAGGCAACACTCGATGTCAAAGGCTGGGGCTACGGGGCGACCTTCGGCCTGCTCGTCAAGCCGAACGACATCATCAGCTTCGGCGTGACCTACAGGACGGCGTCGACGTTCAAGCTGTCGGGCACCCAGTACATCGAGAACCTCCCCCTGATCGGCCCCTATCTCGAGGGCTCGCCGACCATCCCGGACACATCGAACGTGACCATGAACGTCACGAGCCCGATGTGGATCGCGGGCGGCCTGTCGCTCAAACCCATTAAGCGCCTGACCATCGACTTCGATCTGCAGTGGACCAATTGGAAGAAGATCGACCAGCTGACCATCGTCTTTAACAACGCCGTCTGGAACGCGATCGGAAAGATGGAGCAGGATATGCCTTTCAATTGGGCTGACAAGCTCCAGATCCGCGGCGGCGCGGAATACAGGTTCGGCGACTTCGCCGTCCGTGCGGGCTACTATCACGATCCTGCTCCCGCCCCGGACGAGACCATGAACATCCTGATTCCCAGCTTCACGTTCAACACCATCACCGCGGGAGTCGGATATCACAAGGGCGGGATCGGATTCGACTTGGGGCTGGAATACCTGATGGGCGAGAGTCGGACGATCGCTCCCGCGGAGGACAACATCCCCGGCTACTACCAGTTCCATATCTTGGTCCCGGAGCTCTCCCTGACCTTCGGCTGGTAATTTCGGCGGTTCAAACACCACGAGGGAGGGCGCGGGCCCTCCCTTTTTTATTCCCATGGACGCCGGTCGCGGCGTTTCCCCGTCGGGCCGGGCCCGCCCGGCACCCCAGAAGGCGGGATTGCGGGCCCGGTTTTTCCCATGCTAGAATGGCGGGGATGAGCGAGAAAGCCCGGCTGCACGCCGTCATCACGGGGCGGGTCCAGGGCGTCGCCTATCGCTACTTCGCCCAGAGGCACGCCCAGGCCTGCGGTGTCACAGGCTGGGTCAGGAACCTGTTCGACGGCCGGGTCGAAATTCTGGCCGAAGGAGAGCGAGAGAGGCTGGACCTTTTTCTCACCCGTCTCAGGGAAGGCCCCCGGATGGCTGCCGTGGACGCCGTCGACGTCCGATGGGACGCCTACAGCGGCGAATTCGCGGGCTTTGAGATCACCGGCCTCTGGTGAACTCCTCTTCGGCGCCGCTCCCGCGGGCCGGCGTTAAGGCTTCCCGGCGCTTTCGTGGGATTTCCGCCGGCATTCCTCGGAGCAGAAGAAGCGTTCCTGGCCGTCGCGGACCTCGCGGATAGCCTCTTCCTTGGGGATATATGTGTTGCAGACATCGTCCTTGACCATGATGCCCTGGACCTGGCGCCTGGAATCCGGCGCCGTCCTCGGACGGTTCAAGGACTTGAAAAAGCGGGCGACCTTGTAGGCGATGTACACGAGGAAGATGATGAAGGCGAGTTCGACGAGCTCTAACATTTTAAAACAAATGTAGGCGATTTCGTCGCCCCTGTCAACGAACCGGAAGAAAGGATCGGGACAGCGACGGGCTCGCCCTTATCCCCCGGCTCTCGCTTCCCCGGGCACCAGCCCCGTGCGTAATAGGGCATTATGCTGGCCCGAATCGGAAACTCGTTTAGGATATCTCCCAGAGGCACGGCTCCGTGTAACTCCGCTGCGCGTTTGATGGTCGCTTCTCAGCATCCGCTTCTTGCCGGACCCCCTCCGCTGCGGGGATTTCTAACAACCCCTGAGCCGCCGGTTTTCGTCTCAACGCACTCTATCGTCCGGCGATTTGAATGATGGGCCTAAATCCTGTATTCATTGACGCTTGATTCCCCGGCGAAGGGAAAGTAAGATTGTGGGGCAGCCGCGGAATTCGCATGGAAGCCTTCCTTACGCCCGAGCAGAGAGCCCTCAGACAGAGTGTGCGTGATTATTTCCGCCGGCGCCCGGCTCCGGACACCGGGGAAGGAGCCGGGGAGACGGCTGCGGCCGCCGGGGCCCTCTCGGGTTGGCTGGCGAAGCTGGCGGAGACTCGGGTCGGCATTCTCGAGCGCGCCATCGTCGTCGAGGAGGTCTCGGCCGTCTCGCCGCCGCTCGGCCGCGCACTCGTCCCGTCCGGAGACCAAACGGGCCTGTCTCCGGCGGAGATGACGGCCTCGGAAATCGCCGTGTCCCTCGGCCGGGCGGCCGGAGTCCTTGAGGCGTGCCAGCGTGCCGCCAGGGAAAAAGGGTTTTTCGAGAGCACGCTGATGGACCACCAACGGGCCCAGATGAGGCTCGCCGATGTCCTGTCCGGGCTGGAGGCCGCCCGGCTTCAGGCTTATCGGGCCTTCTCCCTCCTCGACCGGGGGGATTCGGGGCGCGGAGAGCGGGAGCTGGCCCGGGCGGCGGAGCGGGCCTCCCGGGTGGGCGCCGCTGCGCGCGACCTCGCGGCGGCGCTTCTCGCATCGGACTGGCTCGAGCGGGGACCGGAGATGCATGAAAGGAGCCGATCATGAAACTCGAAGCTCTGTACAAGAGAGCGGTCGCCGTTGGGGTGGCCCACGACCTGAGGGGGCCGGGCGAGGTCCGGAGGATCCTGGCCGAGGAAAGCAAGAGATTCAAAAAACTCCCGGCCGACGAGGCCAAGGCCTACGATCCGGACCGGCTCTTCAACCCGTTCTCCGATACGCGGATTCTCGCCGGAGTGCCGGAGACGGATGTCCGGCGGGTCATCGTGGGCATTGACATGGAAGTGGGCGAAGTGCTCCTGACACACGTCCTCAACCGGGACCTCGGCCGGAAGATCGATCTCATCATCGCCCACCACCCGGAGGGGTATGCTCTGGCCCGGCTCTCCGACGTCATGAGGCTGCAGCCGGACCTGCTCGCGACGTACGGCGTCAACGTGTCGGTGGCCGAACAGCTCATGGAGAAACGCATGGGGGAGGTCGAACGCCGGCTCCTCCCCGTCAATCACAACCGGGCGGTGGACGCCGCCCGGCTGCTGGGGATCGCGATGATGTGCATCCACACGCCGGCCGACAACTGCGTCGCGTCCTATCTCCAGGGCCGCTTCAAACGGGAGAAGCCGCGGAGGCTCAAGGATCTCCTTGACCTGCTCAACGGGATCCCCGAATACCTCAAGGCCGCCCGGATGTCGGCCGGCCCCAAGATCGTGAGCGGGTCCGAGAGCAACCGATGCGGCAAGATTTTCGTCGACATGACGGGCGGGACCGAGGGGCCGAAGACGATCTTCGAGCAGCAGGCGGTGAGCGGCATCAGCACGATCGTCGGCATGCATCTCAGCGAGGATGCCCTGGAGAACGCGAAGAAGGCCGGCCTGAACGTCGTCATCGCCGGCCACGTCTCGAGCGACACGCTGGGACTGAACCTGCTGTTCGACGAGATCGAGGCGAAGGGCCGGCTGGAATTCGTCGGCGCTTCGGGCTTCGAGCGGATACGGAAGTCCGACCGCTGAAGCGGGGCACGCTCAGCGGCGGACGCCCCCTTGGGTCATGACGGTCATGACCCGGAGCGCAAACGCCCTGGCGTCGGCGAGGTCGTGCTTGTCCGGATGAGTTGCGGCGGAGGCGGCCATATCGGCCCAGGCCTCGTGCTCCGGGGACTTCATCAGGGCGTCGATGGCGTCGATCGCCACCTTCCCCCGGCAGGAGAAGGTCCCGACGAGCGTAGCCCGGGAGAGGAGGACCGAGGCGTACTCGAGAGCTTCCCGCGACAGCGGACTCCCGGTCACCGCCCCGTGAGTGGAGAACAACGCGACGTTCGCGCCCGCCGGGATGCTCTTCAAAAAGACTTCCGCCGGATATGGAACGGTGTGGCCGTGGACCGGGAAACCGACGATGAAGTTCCGGTAGGCGGCCGGGTCGCCGGCGTCCCGCAAGGGCGTGAGGACCTTCTCCCCGGGGACGGCTTCGAAGATCGCCTCGGCGACTTTCCGGGTGTTTCCCGTCTGGCTGAGATAGGTCACAAGCGTCTTGGGCATGGCGGCGCTCCGTCCTCTCTTCCGGCCGGCTATTGTCTCAGAAAATCCCGGGGAAAGCCAATCATTCCTCGACGGGGAGCTCGACCGTCACGGCCGTACCGGCGCGGAGCCGGCTCGACACCCGGATCGTTCCTCCGTGCTCCTCGATGATCTTTTTGGCGATCGGCAGCCCCAGGCCCGTTCCCGAGTCCTTGGTGGAGAAATACGGATCGAAGATGCGGGCGATGGTCTCCGGGCTCATCCCCGAGCCGGAGTCGCGGACGACGATCGCGTAGGTCTTGTCCCCCCGGCTCAGCGAAACGGCGACCGTTCCCTTCCGGCTGATGGCCTCGACGGCGTTGGCGATGAGATTCCGGAAGGCGGTCTTCAGCTTCGCGGCGTCCCCCCGGGTCCGGAAGTCCCGGCCCTTCATCTGGATCTGAAACTGGATCCGCTCCGCGAGGAGCTTGCGGTACGGACGGAGCGTCTCCTCGAGGATTTCGGCGAGATCGACGGGGTCCTTGCGCGGGGTCGTGTCTCGGGCGATCTCCATGAACTCCTGGGCGATCCGCCGCAGGTTTTCGACCTCGCTGATGATGTAGGACATGGACTCCTGAAGGGCGCGGTCGAAGTCGCCTGTCCTGTCCTCGTAGACCTTGAGCACGTGCTCGGCCGAAAGCTGGATCGGCGTCAGGGGGTTCTTGATCTCGTGGGCGACCTTCCGGGCCATCTCGGTCCAGGCGACCTTCTTGCTCATCTCGGCCAGCTCCTGTTCGTGAGCCTTGAGATTCTTGACCATCGTGTTGAAGCCGTCGATGAGCGTCATCATTTCGTCGTGGGACCGGTGGTCGATCCGGACCTCGAGGTTGCCTAGGCTGACCTCTCGCGTTCCGGCGAGGAGCTTGCGGACCGGGACGATGATCATGGCCCGGATGCCGCGCGAGAAAAGGATGACGAGGATGATGAAGAACGCGACGAGGAGGACGAGGAACTCGACGATCTCGCGCGTGGCTCGTGCGATCTCCTGCTGTTCGAAAGGGAACGGCAGCGAGATGAACAGGGTCGCGTTCTTGGAGGCGTAGGGCACGGTCAGAGTCTCGAACGAGTACCCGCCGATCGTCGTCCGTTTGGTAAAGAACGGCTTCCTGAGATAGATGAGATTCTCGTAGGTCTCGCCGTCGAGCAGGTCAGGGAGCAGGCCGCTGTCGAAGAGCTCCCGGCGGCTGGAGGCCAGGAGCAGGGCGTCGCCGTAGATGTTGACGTCATTGGAGAGGGTCGAGCTGATCCAGAGGGCGAGGTCCTCCGAGGGGGCCAGATACGGAGACACGACCGTGTCCCGGATGATCAGGAAGGCCTCCATCAGGCCCTGCGCGTAGCTGGCGTGAATGGCCGTGTCCGCAACAAACCGCTCGGTGATGAGGCGGTCGAAGAGGTTCCGGGTGAAAACGGTGTACATGAGGAGTGGAATCAGCGCCACCGCCAGGAAGGCGGCATAGACTCGGTTGGAAAACGACCAGAGGGGACGCGTGAGCGTGGCGCGGTGCGCGAAGAGCGCGAAGAGCAGAAAGGCGGCCGCCGCGACGGCCAGGTCGAAGAAGAAGAGCCTCAGAAAATCCACAACCCGGCTACGGAAGCTCTTGACCGGGGTGAACAGGCTGTAGCAGCGGTCGCCGTCCCGGAAGAGGTAGGATTCGTAAGCGCTCCCCCCCTCCGCGAACCGGGACCAGAAGGCCGATCCCGGGATGGCCAGCCGCGCCAACTCCTCCGGGGATATCCCTGACGTCAATTTTTGCGGGTTGAAGAGGGGCGTCCCGTCGAGGTCATAGACCGCGCAGCCGAAATCGAACTCGCTCAACGCGGGCATCGAGTCGGTCCGCAAGACCTCGAAATAGGGGTTCGCGGAATACAGGAACGGCAGCATCTCCGGATCCAAAGCGACATACAGGATCAGGCGCCCGTAAAAATGCGCCTCGTCGCTCCAGTCCCTGTAGCCGGCCAGGAATTCCTTCTCTTTGCCGATGAAGTTCATGGACCGTCGGACGACAGACCAGATCCCCGACGGCGAGAGCTCGGGCGGGCGGCCGTAGAACTTGGGGAAGTTGAGAGAGAAACGGCTGAGGAGGTTCCCCTCCGCGTCCCGGAGCTCGAGGCTCGAATACCAGTTGAATTTGGCGACGAGGCTATTTTCCCAGAGCGTGTGGGCAAAGCCCGCGTCCGTCGGATTCTTGAAAAAGGCGATGATGGCCCGCTGGTCCCGGTCGATGTCGGGGAAGGATTGCTCCATCAGAACCTCGGCCCACGACTCCTGCGAGAGAATGGTGCGTTTCAGCGTCGTTTCGATCAGCGTGCGCGTCCGGAGGGCCGTCAGGCCGTCCAGCGACCATGACAGCCAGAGGGCGGCCGCGAACAGACCCAGGAATACGGCCTCCCGCCGCCGTCCCAGTTCGGGCCAGAAGGCCGCGACGAAAAGCCAGGCCAAAAGCGCCGCATGCAGCAGGGGCCAGGCGGGCGGCCGGATCCCCCCGACGGCCAGCACGCCCGCCGCGGCCGGGAACAGGAGAAGGCCGGAAAGCAGGCGGTTCCGCGAGGCCAGCGCGGCCAGACGGAACGCCAGGAAAAGGACGATAAGAAGCGCCGCGAGATAAAGGAGAAGGCTGAGATGCAGGACGAGGAACGGCCCTCCGAGGGACCAGCGCATCAGGGAGAGGTTAGCGTTGAAAACCAGATGTTTCAAGCCCTGGAGAAAAAGCCGGAGTCCGCATCCGGCCAGGGCCCCGGCCAGGAGGGGTGCCGCGACTGCGGCGAGCCGCCCCGGATGTCCGGCCCGGACGCGGGACGCGAGCCGATGGCCGTAAACCGCGAGGCAGGCGCAGAGGCTGATCGCCAGGAGCGCCGTCAGAAGGATATCCGCGGGGGACCGGGTGAGGTTCAGGATCGAGCGGAATCCCGCGACCGCGGGAGAGAAGATCTTGATCGACCGGACCTTTTCGAGCCGGCCGAGGGGAGAAGCGATGAGCCTCAGCCCGACGGAAAGGACGATGATGAACAGGCCCGGCCAAGCCGGCCCCCCGCCGAAGAAACCGGGCGACGTCCAGAAATACACGAGTGCCAGGAGATAGGACGCGGCGAGGAAGAGGAGGAGGATCAGGCGGAAGTCCTCCCGGACCTCCGTCAACCGGGAAGCGAGCGAGGGCGAATTGAGGGTCACCGTGGCCATGATCCGCCCGGACTCGTTGCGCAGGGGGAAGTAGAGGGTCTGAATCTGGTTTTCCTGCCGGGGCTGCCCGGCGAACTCGTCGTTGTGCCGGGCAAAGAACTTTTCAAATCCCGAGACATCCTCCTTATAGTCCCAGTAATCGATGTCATAGGCCACTTTGAGCGACGGATGCAGGGCGTGGTATTCGAGCAGATACGAGGATTGGAACTGCGGGATGAAGGCCAGGAGCTTGGAATGGGCCAACAGGTCCCCCTGGGTGTCCGCGGGTTTGAGAGAGACGAGATAGATGGACGACTTGCTCTGAATCAGAAAAGGCGCCGGCTCCGTCTTCAGAGCCTTGAAGCTCTCCGCCGGGATCAAATCGATGAGACTCAGGACGTTGCCGTACCAGACGATGGGATTCCCGTCGCCCGTCGTGAGGGCGATCCCCTCGGTCTGCGGGTCCAGCCCCCCCTTCTTGAAGCGGGCGAACCAGGCGTCCGGGGAGGCCGGCGGGGGGATCTTCGCCCAGCGGTCCTTCCGCGACTCGAGCCCGTCCAGGATCGAGGCGAATTCTTTGCGGACTTGCCGGGCCTGGCGTTTGAGCGACGAGAGACTCTTCTGGTCGTAATTGCGGGAGAGGAGCCCGGGCAGGGCCAGCGAGAGGAGAGCGACGATCACGGCCAGCGCAGCCGCGGCCCCGCCCGCCGCGAGAAGGCCGCTGCGGCGCAGGCTCTTCCGTCCGGCCATCAGAGCCTCTCCGCCCGGATCTCCACGATCCTGAGCGAGCCTCCCGGCCCCGGCGCTCCGTCGCGGCGCGGGGACGTTTCGGGCATCATGTAGATGAAGAGGCGGAATGGATAAAGGTTGCCGGTTTTCTCGTTCTGGAACGACCAGCGCGCCGTCAGGATGCCGCCGGCTCTTCCCGGCACCAGGAACAGGCGGGGGTCGGCGAAAAATTCGCTGGTCTTATAGACAGAGAAGATTTGGGCGAAGATGAAATACACCTGGTCAGGGGAGAGTTGGTCCGCCAGAGACAGGGGATCCGGAAGGGAGAGCGGGATGTCCCCCCGCGACGTTAGAAGCTCTCTCAGAATCTCCGGCGAATTCTGAAGGAAAGCCTTCTCGACGGTTTTGGCGGCCGGAAGAGGAAACGACAGGAGGACCGAGAGAACGAAGATATTGAAGACGGCCACGTGCGTGTTTCCATCTTAGCACACCCTTTTCGGGCCACACAAGTGGGCGGCCGGGGAGGGAGACCGTCGCCGGACCGGCGGGACGCGGCCGTGCCAAAAAATCGGGGCCCGCCTTTGCCGGCCGGGCCGGAGGCGAAATAACGGCTGGGACCGATCAGGCCGGCTCTTTCTTGTCCTCTTTCTTTTCGGCCGTTTCCTGTTCGAGCTTCTTGGTCCTCTGAGCGTCCTTGATGCTGCTGATGCCGGCGATGAGGCCGATCAACCCGCCGAAGAAAAGAATCGGGGGGATGAATCCCAAGACGAGATGGACGAACGCGTGCCGGAAGGTGGCAGAAATGATCACGAGAGCGAGGCCGCCTGCCATGGCGATGAGGCCTCCGAGGACGGCGATATACTTGCCCATATTTGGACCTCCCTGAAAACGATTCGGCCGGCATTATAGCAGAGGCGGCGGGCTCAACGCAACCGGAATTTCAGCCCCCGGCCGGCTGGACCGGGAGGCCCGGTTCGGCTAGAATGTCGACAGCGATTCGAAGAGGAGAGATAGCCGCCCGTGCCGATCCAAGGCGTCATTTTCGACCTCGACGGCACGGTCGTCGAAAACTCCTATGACTGGCCGAAGATCCGGGAAGAGCTCGGCAACGAAAACGTCCCCATACTGACCTACCTGAGCGGACTCGAGGAGCCCGAACGCTCCTGGAAATGGGCCATTCTCGAGCGGCACGAAGCCGAACAGACGTCCCGGTCCCAGGCACGCGCCGGAATCCGTGAGCTTCTCTTCTTCTTGAAACGGGCGGGCCTCAGGACGGCGCTGGTCACGAACAACTCGCGCGGCAACACGGTTGAACTCGTCGAACGTTTCCGCCTGGCCTTCGATCTCATCCTGACCCGGGAAAGCGGCCTGTGGAAGCCTTCGGGCGCGCCTTTCCGGAAAGTCCTCGGCGCCTTCGGCATAGGCGGGGACGCGTGCTGTGTCGTCGGGGACAGCCGGTTCGACGTCCTCGCCGCGGCCGACGCGGGGATCCGTTTCATTTTCCTCCTCGGCGGCGGGGCCTCGAAATTCGCCGGTCCCCCGGTCGAGGTCTTCCCCGCCGTACCGGGCCTGAAGGCGCGCCTGGAGGAACTGCTCTAGCTTGATTTCTCCCCCTCGATTGGTGACAATGGAACGGACTTCCGCGAGAGAGGCCTGACATGCCTAAGGAGAAGCTGCTGCTGATCCCGGGGCCGAGCCCCGTGCTGCCGCGGATCCTCAAGGCCCTGGCCCGGCCCACGGTTTCCCACGTGGGACCGGAAATGGTCCGCGAGGTCCGCGAGGCCTGCGAGAACCTCAAGAAAATCGTCTTCTCGGAGAGGGGGGAGCCGTTTATCGTTTCCGGAGCCGGCACCCTGTCCATGGAGATGGCGATCCTCAACACCTGCGGCCCGAAGGATCGCGCCCTCGTCCTTTCCCAGGGCTATTTCGGCCAGCGCATGGGAAAGATCTGCGCCGCCTTCGGGCTGCCCCACGATGTCCTTGAGTGCGAGTGGGGGAAGGCCGTGCTTCCGGAGGAGCTCGAAGCCCGCCTCTCGCGGCGGCCCTACCAGGTCGTCGTCTGCACCCATGTCGACACGGCGACGGGGGCCTGCGCCCCGGTCGAGGACTACGCCCGCATCATCAGGAAAGCGGGCGCCCTCTTCATTGTCGACGGCGTCTGCGCCACCGGCGGCATTCCCGAGCGGATGGACGACTGGTCGATCGACGTCGTCCTGACCGCGGCGCAGAAGTGCCTGGGCACGCCGCCCGGCCTCTCGATCCTCGTCCTTTCGGAGCGGGCCATGGAGAAGCGCCGGGGCCTGGGCGCCGTTCCGGCCTACTACTCGGACCTTCTGCGATGGCTGCCCGTCATGCACGACCCGGCCAAGTATTTCTCGACGCCGGCCGTCAACGAGATCCGGGCCTTCCACGAGGCGGCGCAGGTCATCATGGAGGAAGGGCTGGAGGCGCGGTTCAGGCGCCACGATGTCGCCGCCCGCGCCGTCCGCGCCGGCCTCTCGGCTTTGGGCTTCGGCTTTTTCACGGCGCCGCGCTTCGCGGCCGCGACCCTGTCGGTGGTTTCGTATCCGGAAGGTGTCGATGACCAAGCGTTCCGCGGCGCCCTCTATGCGAACGGCGTCGTCGTCGCCGGCGGGCTAGCCCAAACCCTGGGGGGCGTCTTCCGCATGGGACATATGGGAAACCTGACGGCCGCCCAAGTCGTCTTCGCCCTTCGCATGGTCGAGAAGACGCTTCGGGGGCTCGGCCGAGTGGTCCGGTCCGGCTCCGGCGTCGCGGCCGCCCGAGAGGTTCTGGGCTCATGACGCAGGATTAGGGCCGGCCGTGAAGAGTCGCGTCTATTTCATCCCCGCCGCCGGGAAGGAACCGAATGAAGCCCTGGCCGAGAAGACCCGGAAAGCGTATCTTGCGACCGGGCTCAACGAAAAGCTCGAAAAGGACGATTTCACCGCCCTCAAGATCCATTTCGGCGAGGTTCGGAACACGGGCTTCGTCAAGCCCCAATGGCTGACGGGTCTCATCGGGGAGATCCGGAAAAAGACCTCCCGGGCCTTCCTGACGGACACGAACACGCTCTACATCGGGAACCGCTCCAACTCCGTCGATCACATCCGGTTGGCCTGGTCGCACGGCTTCACTCCGGAAATCGTGGGCCTCCCTGTGATCATCGCCGACGGACTCATCGGGCATGACAAGTACGAGGCCAAGGGGGCGCAGGCCCGGACATCCACCTCGAAGGTCGCGACAGGCATCCTGGATTCCGACGCCCTCGTCTGCCTGACCCACGTCACGGGACACGTCCAGACGGGGCTCGGCGCGGCCATTAAGAACATGGGCATGGGGTGCGCCTCTCGCGCCGGCAAGCTCGACCAGCACTCCGTCGTCCACCCGCGCGTCAATCCCAAGCAGTGCCGGAACTGCGGCGTCTGCCTCGAGTTCTGCCCGGAGAACGCCATCGTCCAGGCGGAGGGCAGCGTGACGATCGATCCGGCCCGCTGCATCGGCTGCGGCGAATGCCTCGTCGTCTGCAAGCCCGGCGCCATCAAGATGAAGTGGGACGAGGACTCGCGGCGGCTCCAGGAGAAGCTGGCTGAGTACGCATTCCGGGTCTACCGGCATTTCCGGGGAAAGGCCGCCTTCCTCAATTTTCTGATCCAGATCACCAAGGACTGCGACTGCATGGCCCGGGATGCCCCCCGGATCGTCGAGGACATCGGCATTGCGGCCTCCCTGGATCCGGTCGCTGTTGACAAGGCCGCGGCCGACCTTGTCGTGTTCTGGAGCCGCGGTGTGGACGTTTTTCGCAAGGGCTATAACATCGACTGGTCCATCCAGCTCAGCCATGGCGAGGAGATCGGCCTGGGGTCGATGGATTACGAGCTCGTGACGATCGGCTGACGGGCGTCGCCGCGCTGACCCCTCCCGCCGCTCGCCCGCCGTTCAGGACTGCCGGCGGAGCCGGGGGAAAAAGACATAGATCAAAACGACGGCCAGGGCCGTGATCGAAGCCCCCATGATGACGGCCGTCCGTTCCCCGAAGACGTGAGCGGTGGAGCCGATTCCCAGCGCCGCGAGGGGCATGCTTCCGAAAAAGACCAGGCTGTAGACGCTCATGACCCGGCCGCGGAGCTCGTTCGGCGCGAACGTCTGGACGAGGGCGTTGCTCAAGTTGAAGATGAGGATCGTCGAGAGGCCGGCGCAGAAAAGGAGAAAGACGGACAGGGGGGTCCAGCGGACGAATGAGAAAATGAGCAGCACGACGGGCATGACGACGGTCCCTGCGGTCAGGAGCTTGCCCCGGAACCTGAAACGTCCGAGGCTGGCGATGAGGAGCGCGCCGGTGAGCGCGCCGAGGCCGCGGGCCGAGTAGAGGAAGCCGTTGGTCTCGGCGTCGCCCCCGAGCATCTTGACGGCCCAGGCCGGAAGGAGCGTCACGTAAGCGATGCCGAAGAGAGACACGACGGCAATCTGTCCGATGATCGTCCGGACGAGGGGGTGCTTGGCCACGTATTTGAGGCCCTCCTTGAGGTCGGCCAGGGCGGAGTTCCGCGTCGGCCGGGGCACGAAGGCTTTGAGCTTCATGAGAGACAGAGGGATGATGACGGCGATGAAGGACAGGCCGTTGATCGTGAAGCACCAGGCGGGCCCGAAGATGGCGTAAACGACCCCCGCCACGGCCGGCCCGATGGCTGTCGCCGTGTTGAACATCGCCGCGTTAAGGGCGATGGCGTTGGTCATGTCCTGGAGCTCGACGAGATCCAGGACGAAGGCCTGGCGCGCCGGAGCCTCGAACGCGTTGGCGACGCCGAGCAGGGAGGCGATGAGCAGGATGTGCCAGGGCCGGACCACCCTCAGGAAGGTGATCGCCGCCAGGATGAAAGCCAGCGTCATCATAAACGTCTGGGTGATGATGATGAGCGTCCGCTTCGGGATCCTGTCGGCGATGACGCCGGCGAAGAGCATGAAGACCCAGGTCGGGAGGCCGGTGGCGAACCCGACATAGCCCAGATACGCGGAGGACTTGGTCAGCTGGAACACGAAGAAGGCCAGAGCCGTGGACTGCATCCATGTGCCGAAGAGGGAAGACATCTGGCCCCAGAACCAGAGCCGGTAGTTTGGGTACTTGAGGGCCGTGAAGGCCTGCTTCCAGCTCATCTGGCGGCGGAGGCCGGCGAGCCGCTGGACGAAAGGACGGCGCGGCTCGGCGGCGGGGGACGGAACGGGGATGGGACTCATCGGGCGTTCAGCGTTTCCGGGGGGCGGGGCCCGGAAGGACCTCCTCGTCTTCCGGCTCCCAGGCCGGATCGACGATGCAGAGGAACACGAGGTCGTTGTCTCCCGTGTTCTCGATCGACTGGACCGCGCGCGGCGGGATGGAAACGATCTGCCCCAGACCGACCACCGCAGACTCCCCGTCCACGCGCATGATCCCTCTGCCCTCGAGGATCCAATACACTTCCGAGTTCCGCAGTCGGTGCGGCTTCGTGGCCTCGCGGGGCTTGACGCGGGCGTGCGCCAGGCTGTACCGGCCCGCGAACGGGGTTCGGCCGGGATGGAGCAGCTCGCGAAGGGACGATCCGTCGCCGGCCGTGATTTCGCGGCAATCCTTGACATCCTTGATCATCATGGGGGAAATCCTATCGGGGAGGTGGGATTTGAACCCACGACCCCAGCGTCCCGAACGCTGTGCGCTAGCCAGGCTGCGCTACTCCCCGATCTTGAGCGGCTTATTATACATGTTTTCCGATCAGGAGGGAAGAGGGCTTCTCTGCCTCTGTTTGCTTTCGACGCGAGTTCAGTATAATAATCTCCGCCTCGGCTCGGGAGGAGAAGTCCTCTCTCCGGACCGCTCCCGGGCAACCGGCATAGGACGCATGACCGAATGAAGGATTGGTGGCGCCTCGGCGAGAGCGATGTTTGCGGGTCTCTGGGCACCGACCCTAAGGCCGGGCTGCGGGCGGACGAGGCCCGGCGGAGGCTCCGGGATTTCGGCCCCAACGAGCTCCGCGAGCAAAAAGGCCGGGGATCGCTCGCCATCTTTATCGAGCAGTTCGAAAGCCTCATCATTTGGGTTCTGATCGTCGCGGCGATCGTGTCCGGGTTCCTTCGGGAATGGCTGGACGCGCTGGCCATCCTTGCCATCATCATTCTCAACGCCGTCCTGGGTTTCGTCCAGGAATACCGGGCCGAGAGGAGCCTCGCCGCCCTGAAGAAGCTCGCGGCCCCCTCCTCCAAAGTCGTCCGTGACGCCGCGCCTGCTGTCGTTCCGTCCCGGGAGATCGTTCCCGGCGACCTCGTCGAGCTGGAGGCCGGCGACCGCATCCCCGCGGACGCGCGCATCGTCTGGCACACGCCGAACTTCACCGTCGATGAGGCGAGCCTGACCGGGGAGTCCGCGCCGGTGGCCAAGACCAGGCTGGCTCTCGAAGAGGAGGAGATTCCCCTTGCCGACCGCGCCAATATCGCCTACATGGGAACCTCCGTCGTCTCCGGCAAGGCGCGCATGATCGTCGTCGAGACGGGGATGCGGACCGAGCTCGGCCGGATCGCCGGGCTGGTCCAGAGCATCGTCAAAGAAACGACGCCTCTCGAGCGGCGGCTCGAGCAGTTCGGCAAATGGATCATCTACGCATGCTTCGCCCTCGTAGCCGTCGTTTTCGGGCTCGAGATATACCGGGGCGGACGGCTCCTCGAGATGTTCCTGACTTCGGTCAGCCTGGCCGTTGCGGCCATTCCGGAAGGCCTCCCCGCGGTCGTCACCATCGCCCTGACGATCGGCGTCCAGAGGATGGTCCGGCGCCATGTCCTCATCCGCAAGCTGCCGACGGTCGAGACCCTGGGATGCGCGACGGTCATCTGTTCGGACAAGACCGGGACCCTGACCCGGAACGAAATGACCGTCCGGGCCGTCTGGACGTCCCTGCAGGCATTCCAGGTGACTGGCACCGGCTACGATCCGCAAGGCGGTTTTTTCGTCAACGACTTGGCCGTCCCTCCGGAAACCTCTCCCGACCTGCTGAGAAGCCTTCTCACCGGAGCTCTCTGCAACAGCGCCCGGCTTGTCGTGGAGAACGGCCGGACGCGCGTCTTCGGCGACCCCACGGAGGTCGCGATCCTCGTGTGTGCCGCCAAAGCGGGCATCTGGAAGCATGAGGAGGAGCGGTCCTTCACCCTGCTCGAGGAGATTCCCTTTGATCCCGACCGAAAGAAGATGACGATCGTCCGCCGGACTGACCAGGACGTACAGGTTTTCACCAAGGGGGCGCCGGACGTCCTGCTGGGCGACTGCACCCACATCCTGGAAAACGGCCGCGAGCGGCCCATGACGGACGAGGACCGGAAGCGGATCATCGCGGCCAACGGCGAGCTCGCCGGACAGGCCCTGCGCGTTCTGGCCGTCGCCTCCAAGACCCTGGACACGGAGCCCGCCTCTTTCGAGGCGGCGGACATCGAGCGCGGGCTCACGTTCTCCGGGCTCATCGCCATGATGGATCCGCCGCGGCCCGAGGTCCGGGAAGCCATCGGCAAATGCCTCTCCTCCGGAATCCGGACGGTCATGATCACCGGAGACCACAAAAACACGGCGGTCGCCGTCGCCCGCGAGCTCGGATTCTTCGACCGCGGTTCCGAGGCCATGACGGGTGAGGAGGTCAACCGCCTGACGGACGAGGAGCTCGGCCGGGCCGTCGAGCGCACGGTCGTCTACGCGCGCGTCTCCCCCGAGCACAAGCTCCGCGCTGTCCGCGCCTGGCGTCGGAAGGGCGAGATCGTGGCCATGACCGGCGACGGCGTCAACGACGCTCCGGCCGTCAAGGAGGCGGACATCGGAGTCGCCATGGGCATCACCGGGACGGACGTGACCAAGGAAGTCTCCGACATGGTCGTCACCGACGACAATTTCGCCTCCATCGTCGCCGCCGTGGAGGAAGGCCGCGGCATCTACGACAATATCAAGAAGTTCATCCATTTTCTGCTCTCCTGCAATTCCGGCGAGATCCTGGTGATGTTCGCCGCCTCCCTCATAGGCCTCCCGGTCCCACTCCTCCCCATCCAGATCCTCTGGGTCAACCTCGTGACGGACGGGCTCCCGGCCCTGGCCCTCGGAGTGGAGCCCGTGGACCCGCGGATCATGAGCCGCCCGCCCCGCAGGCCAGGCGAGCCGGTGATCACGCGCGACAGGGGTTGGCTCATGGCGTTCCAGGGCCTCTTCATCGCCTTCTGCACGCTCTCGGCCTTCGTGTATGTCCTGTCGGCCGAGGGTGAGGGGATCGGCCGGGCCCGGACCGTGGCCCTGGCGGTCCTCACCTGCAGCGAGCTCTTCCATTCGTTCAGCTGCCGGAGCCAGATGGAGTCCTTCTTCACGTTGGGCATCTTCAGCAACCCCGGCCTCGTCGTCGCCAACGTCGGGTCGTTCCTGCTGCAGCTCGCGATCATCTACGCGCCGTTTTTCCAGCCGATCTTCAAGACCCAACCCCTGAGCCTGACGGACCTCGGCGTGATCCTCGTGTTCTCGTCGCTCCCGTTCTGGGTCATGGAGGCCGTCAAGGCCGTCAACCGGAAGCTCGGGATCTACGTGATTGATTGAGGGGGGGGGATCCCCTGTCCGCGGCCCGATCCTTGACATTCTTTCGGGTCCTCATCTACAATCGCGGCGATGTCCGAACGGCGGGACGGAAGAGCCAGAATCGGCCGGCCGACGCAGCGGGCACACCCATTCCCACAACGGCACGTGCGAGGAGGTCTGGCATGAAATCGGTGACGTGGACTCGGCGGGCGTTTCTGAGGCTGGCCGGAGCGGCTGGGACGGCGGCGGTGGCATTCAGGGCGAACGCGCTCGAACGCGTGTTGGACGCCGCCCAATCGGTTGAGAACATGACCCCCGAAGAGGTCGCGAAGGAGGAGTTCTACTGGCGGGAGATCCAGCTCGCGTTCAAGCTCGATCGCTCGCTCATCAACCTTAACAACGGCTTCACCTGCCCGGCTCCCCGGGTGGCGCTGGAATCGTGCTGGCGCTACATGGACATGATCAACATGCTGCCCGTCCACTATCAGGGGATGGTGGCGGGGAACATCCAGACGCTCCGCCGGCGGATGGCCGCCGAGTTCGGCTGCGACCCCGAGGAGATGGCCCTGACCCGCGGCGCCTCCGAATCCCTGCAGATCGTGCAGAACGGGATCGACCTCAAGGCCGGCGACGAGGTCATCACGACCGAACAGGACTATCCCCGGATGCTGACCACCTGGGACCAGCGGATGCGCCGCCAGGGCATCAAGGTGACCCGGCTCCAGTTCCCGGTGCCCGCGACCCAGGACTTCCTCTACAACATGTTCGAGAAGGCCGTCACCCCCCAGACGAAGGTTTTCCATTTCTGCCACATCACGAACCTCACGGCCCAGCTGTTCCCGGTCCAGCGCCTCTCCCGTCTGGCCCGCTCGAAGGGGATCGTGACCATCGTCGACGGGGCGCACGCCCTGGGGCACTTCCCGTTCAAGCTGCGGGACCTCGAGTGCGATGCCTACGGGGTCAGCCTGCACAAGTGGCTCCTGGCCCCGATCGGCAACGGCTGCCTTTACGTCCGGCGGGAGATGATCCCGAAGTTCTGGCCCCTGCAGGCGGCTCCGGAGCAGCAGGACGACGACATCCGGAAGTTCGAGGCCATCGGCACCCACCCCTGGGCCATCCGCGCGGCCTTGGGCGAATCTCTGGCCTTCCATCAGGCCATCGGCGCGGAACGCAAGGCGGCCCGGCTCCGCTACCTGAACCTGCGCTGGGTCAACGCCCTCAAGGCGCACCCGCGCATCAAGATCCTGTCGGACTTCAGCGAGCCCGTGCAGGCGTGGGGCGTCGCCGCGGTCGGCATGGAAGGGGCCGACGTCGGGGCCCTGGCGAAGTTCCTGATGGACAAATACCGGATCATCGTCGTCCCGCTCGTCGGCGGCGCGCCGCCGAACTCCGTCTTTGACTACACGGCGCTCCGCGTTTCGCCCAACGTCTACACGACCCTTGAGGAAATCGACACGTTCATCGACGGCATGGAAGACGCCCTCAAGAGCGGCGTTCCTGATACTCCGGAGCCGATCCCCGGCTACCCGGCTGAAGTCACGGTGTGACGGCGGGCCGGAATCTCCCCGAAGCCGCGGCCGGCGCCGGACCAGGCGGAGCCCTCGCGAAGCCCGGCCGAACGGCCGAGTCTGATACCAAGAGGAGGATGGACATGAAACGGTTGTCCGTGATTCCGGTCGCGATAGTAGCGTTCGCCCTCGCCGGGGACGCGCCCCCGGTCTCCGCACAGGCCCGGTTCAAAGTCCCCTTTGAGTTCGAGGCCGGCGGAATAAAGCTCCCCCAGGGCGAGTACTCGGTGACCATGAAGGGGGCGGGGCAGGTCGTCCTCACCCAGCTCGCGACGGGCCGGGAAATCCCGGTCCCGATACTCAAGAAGTTCGAGCCGCAGAAGGCCGCGGTCGTGGAGCCCCAGATCGTCTTCGACGCGGTCGGCAACTTCGAGCCCTCCTACACCGAATACTTCACGGTCTATGTCCTCGCCGAAGTCTGGCTGCCCGGACACGAAGGCCTTCAGCTGCATGTGACGAAGGGCGGGCACCAGACCAAGACCATTAAGGGGGAGATGATCGGAAAATAGCTCGGAGGCGCCCGGCGTCCGTTGTTGTAGAATGTTCTGTTTGGAAACTTGCGCATCGTCCCATGATCATCGTCGATGACCTTTCGAAGAGCTACGGGAAGCAGTCGCTGTTCGATTCCGTGAGCTTCAAAATCAACCGGCGCGAGCGTGTCGGGGTCGTGGGCCGGAACGGCCACGGCAAGACGACGCTCTTCCGGATGATCGTGGGCGAGGAGGAGCCCGACGCCGGCGCGATCTCCAGGCCCAGGAACTACCGCATCGGCTACGTCGAGCAGGCCATCAGGTTCACCGCCGCCACTGTCCGGGACGAGGCCGCCGGGGCCTTGGCCCACGACGCGCGGGACGAAACCTGGCGGGTCGAGAAGGTCCTCGCCGGGCTCGGCTTCGAGCCGGCGGACCTCGATAAGGCCCCCGCGGAGCTCTCGGGCGGCTACCAGGTCCGGCTCAACGTGGCCAAGGCCCTCCTCGGGGATTTCCAGATGCTCCTCCTCGACGAGCCGAGCAACTACCTCGACATTACGTCGATCCGGTGGCTCGAGCGCTTTCTCGTCGCCTGGCCCGGCGAGATGATGATCATCACCCACGACCGGAGCTTCATGGACAGCGTCGCCACGCACATCCTGGGCATCCACCGGCGGAAGGTCCGGAAGATCAAAGGGGACACGGGGAAATATTACGAGCAGATCGCCGCCGAGGAAGAGATCTACGAGAAGACGCGGATCAACGACGAGCGCAAAAAGAAGGAGATGGACCTTTTTATCACGCGCTTCCGCGCCAAGGCCCGGCTGGGGGGGCTCGTCCAGTCCCGGATCAAGTCGCTCGAGAAGATGGAGAAGCGGGAAAGGCTTGAAACCGTCAAGACCCTGGAATTCAGCTTCGCCGAGAAGCCGTCCTTCCATAAGTACGCCATGGATGTCCGGGACCTCTCCTTTGCCTATACGCCGGACCGGCCCCTGATCCGGAGGTTCTCGATCAGCATCGGCGCCAAGGACCGCGTCTTCGTCATCGGGCGGAACGGGCGCGGCAAGACGACCCTCCTCAAGCTCCTCGCGGGGGACCTCACGCCCCGGTCTGGGGAGATCACCTCCCCTCAGTCGGTCACCCCGGGCTATTTTGAGCAGACCCACATCACCACGCTGAACGGGGCGAACACGGTCCTCGAGGAGATCGCCGCGGCGGACCCCGAGGGCGACCCCAAGCGGGCGCGGTTCATCGCCGGCGGGATGATGTTCGAGGGCGATGACGCCCTGAAGAAGATCGCCGTGCTCTCGGGGGGAGAGAAGAGCCGGGTCTTGCTCGGCAGGCTCATCGCGACGCCGATCAACCTCCTCCTCCTCGACGAGCCGACGAACCACCTCGATATCGAGTCGAATGACGCCCTGCTCGAGGCCATCGACAGCTTCGACGGCGCCGTCGTCATGGTGACCCACAACGAGATGTTCCTCCACGCCCTGGCCGAGCGTCTCGTCGTCTTCGACAACGACGACATCATCGTCTACGAGGGCGGATACCAGCGGTTCCTGGAAAAGGTCGGATGGCAGGACGAAGTCATGCCACGGCCGGCCGGAAGCTCCGGGCCGCGCAACGGCGGCGTGACGGAAGAGAGGCCGACGCCCAAGGAGCTCCGCCGTCTCCGCTCGGAGATCGTCACGGAGAGGTCCCGGGCGCTGCGGCCGCTCGAAACGAGGATGGCCGAAATCGAAAAGGCCGTTGAGAGCCGGGACGCCGCGCTCAAGGAGCTCGGCCGGAAGCTCGTCGAAGTCTCCCAAGCCCGCCAGGGGAGCCGCGTCGTCGACCTCTCCCGGCAGATGCACGAGGCCAAGAAGACGATCGACGCCCTGCTCGGTGAGCTCGAAACGCTGACTTCGGCATACGAGGGCAAGAAGGCGGATTTCGAGGCCCGGCTCCGGGCCCTCGACGCCGGAGACCTGCCGGTGGACTGACAGAGGATGATTTCGCCAGCCGGAGGCCCGCCATTGTGCCGTTCGACTGAATTTCGGCTTTGACCCTGTCCCGATTTCGTTTATAATTCCCTCCGAACGCCTTCAAATCAGTATTTGCCGTATGCGACGCCGCGTCTTCACCGGACTCATCATCCTCGTCGCGGCCTGCCTTCTGTGCTGCGGCCGGAACCGCTCCGAGACCAGCCTGATCGTCGCCGGGTCGACAAGCGTCCAGCCCTTCGCCGATAAGTGGGCGGAGGTCTTCATGGAAAGGCATCCCGGGATCGGCGTCAATGTCCAGGGCGGCGGCTCGAGTGCCGGCATCCAGGCCTGTCTGAGCGGGGCCTGTCAGATTGGAACGTCCTCCCGGGAACTCAAGCCGGAGGAGAAAATCCTCCATGAGATCGTTGTCGCGCGCGACGGCCTGGCGATCGTCGTCAACCCGTCGAATCCCGTCCGGGGTGCGACCCTCGAGCAGATCAAGGAGATGTTCGAGGGCAGCCTCCGGAACTGGATGATGCTCGGCGGCCCCGACCGGGAGATCACCGTCGTAACCCGCGAGGAAGGCTCGGGCACCAGAGGCGCCTTCCAGGAGCTCGTCATGGGGAAGGCGAGGATCTTCAAGGGGGCCATCACGGAGGACTCCAACGGCACGGTCCGCGAGATCGTGGCCAACGATCCCTATGCCGTCGGCTTCATCTCGCTCGGGCTCGTCAACGAGGAAGTCCGGGCGCTCAGCCTTGACGGCGTGGAGGGCAACGAGAATAACATCCTCGAGGGCCGCTACAAGCTGGTCCGGCCCTTCCTGTTCCTGAGCCGCGGCGAGCCCTCGGGGCTGGCCAAGGAATTCATCGATTTCGTGCTCTCCGCGGAAGGACAGGAGCTCATCAAGAAGGAGGGGCTCATCCCCGCCCGATGAGCCGCTCTCGAACCGGGGATGAAGGAGGAGGGGAGACCGTTTCATGAACCGGCTCGAGCGGAGGGACCGGCTGATCCGCCTGGCCCTCCTCATGATCGCCTTTTCCGCTGTTTCCGTTCTGGCCGTCATCACCATCTTCATGTTTGGCGAGGGCACGCCCGTGATGTTCAAATACGGCGTGAAGAGCTTCCTCGCCGGCCGGGACTGGTATCCCCTGGAGAAGAGCTTCGGCCTGTGGCCGATGATCGTCGGCTCCCTTTACGTCACGGCCGGCGCGATGACCGTCGGGATTCCCTTCGGGCTGGCCTGCGCCATCGTCCTGACCGAATTCTCCTCCCGGCGGGTCCGCCGGGTCATCAAGCCCGTCATCGAGCTCCTGGCGGGCATCCCTTCCGTCGTCTACGGCTTCATGGGTGTCGTTATCCTCATACCCTTCATCCGCGAGAAGCTCGGCGGCCCGGGCCTTTCGGTCCTAGCCGCTTCCATCATCCTCGGGGTCATGGTCCTTCCGACCATCATCAGCATCTCCGTGGACTCCATCCAGGCCGTCCCGGCCGCCTACCGGGAGGGTTCGCTGGCCCTCGGAGCGACCAAGCTGCAGACGGTCAAGATGGTCATCCTTCCGGCGGCGCGGTCGGGCATCATCGCCTCCATCATCTTGGGCATGGGCCGGGCCGTCGGTGAGACCATGGCCGTGATCATGATCGCCGGCAACGCCATCAGCGTGCCGCATTCGATCCTCGACCCGGTCCGGACGCTGACTTCGAACATCGCCCTGGAGATGGGCTACGCGGCCGGCGAGCACCGCCAGGCCCTCTTCGCCACGGGCGTCGTCTTGTTCGTCATCATCATGATCCTGAATACCGTCGCCAACGTCACCTCGTCGCGACGCGGAGGTCCGGGACGATGAGGCTGGGGCCACGGCTCGAGCAGCGCGTCGCGACCGCCCTCCTCTGGGTCATGACGGCCATGACGATCGGAGTCCTGGTCTTCATCATCGTTTTCGTCCTGAGGAAGGGCCTGCCCGTCATCGACGTCGGTTTCCTGACGAAGAATCCGGTCGACATGGGGAAGGGCGGAGGGATCTTCTCGACCGTCATCGGGACGGTCTCCCTGACGGCCTTCGCCATCCTCATCGCCACCCCCCTCGGTGTGGGCACGGCGATCTACTTGACGGAGTACACCTGGGAGAACGCCATGACGCGGGTCATCCGGTTCGGCGCCGAGTGCCTGGCCGGCATCCCGTCCATCATCTTCGGCCTCTTCGGCTTCATCCTGTTCGTCACCAAGCTCGGCTTCGGCTGGTCAATCCTCAGCGGCGGTCTGACCCTGGCTTTTATGATCCTGCCGACGATCATCCGGACGAGCGAGGAGGCGATCAAGAGCGTCCCGCCGGACTACCGGACCGTCAGCTTTTCGCTGGGGAGCACGAAGTGGCAGACCGTCACGCGCGTCGTCCTGCCCTCGGCCCTGCCCGGGATCGTGACCGGCGTCATCCTGAGCGTCGGCCGGAGCATTGGCGAGACGGCGGCGGTGATCTTCACCGCCGGGAGCGCCCTGAGGATCCCGACATCGGTCTTCTCCTCGTCCCGGACGATGTCGGTCCATTTCTACATCATGGCCCGGGAGGGGATCTCCATGCCCCGGGCCTACGGGACCGCGGCCGTCCTGATCATCGCCATCCTGGCCGTCAATATCGCGACGTATTACCTGATGAACCGGTTCATCCGAAGGTATTCCTGAGGCGGAGGACGAAAGAGCCCCGTGGATCCGATCGCTATCCAGGTCAGCCGGTTCAGTCATTACTTCGGCTCCGAGCGGGCCCTCGCTGACCTGAACCTGGACGTCTTCCGGAACGAGATCCTGGGCGTCATCGGGCCGGCGCGGAGCGGCAAGTCGACGTTTCTCTGTGCCCTCAACCGGCTCAACGATCTCGTCCGTGGCTCCCGGGTCGAGGGGACAATCAGCATCGAAGGCCGGGACATCTACGAGAGCGGCACGGATGTGATCGAACTGAGGCGGAAGCTGGGCATGGTCTTCGCGACGCCCATCCCCCTTCCCCGGTCGATCTTCGAAAATGTCGCCTTCGGGCCCCGCATGGCGGGCGTCCGTCAGAGGACCCGCATCAGCGAGATCGTCCGGGATAGCCTGGAGAAAGGCGGGCTTTGGGAGGAGGTCAAGGACCGTCTGGACACGAGCGCCCTCAAGCTCTCAGGGGGCCAGCAGCAGCGCCTTTGCCTCGCCCGGATTCTCGCCCTCAAGCCCGATTTCATCCTTCTCGACGAACCCACATCCGGGCTCGACCCGATTTCGACCATGAAGATTGAAGACTCCCTGCGGAAGCTGAAGAAAGACTACACGATCATCCTCGTGACCAACAACACCAGGCAAGCCGCCCGCGTCGCCGACCGGACGGCTTTCTTCCTCAACGGAGAGCTCGTGGAAGCCGGCCCCTCGGCCCGGATCTTCACGGCTCCGTCGGACCCGCGGACCGATGATTACCTGCGGGGGCGGTTCGGATAAAGGGCCATGATCATCATCGAAGTCCGCGACCTCTCCCTGTTCTACGGGACGTTCCAGGCCCTCAAGAGCGTCCACCTGGACATCCTGGAGAAGAGGATCACGGCGCTCATCGGCCCTTCGGGCTGCGGGAAGACGACGTTCCTCCGCTCCCTCAACCGCATGAACGACCTCATCGACGGGGTCCGCATCTCGGGCGCCGTGCTCATCGACGGGACGGACATCTACCGGCCCGGGGTTGATCTTCTGGAACTCCGGAAGAAAGTGGGCATGGTGTTCCAGCGCCCGAATCCCTTCCCCCTCAGTGTCGCGGACAACGTTGTTTACGGGCTGCGCGTCCACGGCGTCCGCGACAGGAAGCTCCTCGAGGAGCGGCTCGTGCGGAGCCTCGAGTCCGTACACCTTTGGGCCGAGCTCAAGGACCGGCTCCGGACTAACGCCCTCGCCCTGTCCGGGGAACAGCAGCAGCGCCTCTGCATCGCCCGGCTCGTGGCCGTGGAGCCCGAGATCGTTCTTATGGATGAGCCCTGCTCCGCCCTGGATCCGGCGGCGACCGCCGGCATCGAGGGGCTGATGTACGAGCTCAAGAAGCAGTACACGATCGTCATCGTCACCCACAACATGCAGCAGGCCGCGCGCGTCTCAGACCAGGCGGGCTACTTCCTCCTCGGCGAGCTCGTCGAGTTCGGGCC
Organism: uncultured Eubacteriales bacterium; assembly: GCA_964551995.1. Lineage (GTDB taxonomy): Bacteria > Acidobacteriota > Aminicenantia > Aminicenantales > Saccharicenantaceae > DATKJS01. Next base: position 24,393 of record CAZKFD010000026.1, on the reverse strand, counting down.
AACGAGCCGGATCTTCACGAATCCCCGCGACCGCAGGACCGAAGACTACATCACCGGACGCTACGGCTGATCGCCGCGTGCCGGGAGCTCCCGGGATGCCGGGATTTCACTCTCGAATAAGAGTATAATAGTCATCAGCCGGACGGCCGCGTGGGAAAGGGAGGAATTCGCGAGCCGATTTTCGCTTCCGGCCGAGGAGGCCCCATGAGGGTGAAGGTCTGGCGGCGATTGGCGGCGGTCGCCGTCGCCGTTTTTTCGGCCTCGTGCGTCATGGTCATGAACCCCGAGGACGTCTCCGAATCCGTCCCGAACCCCGAATTCCGTAAGACGGTCGAATTCCAGCCCGGCGGGACGGTGTCCCTGGACCAGTCGTCCGGCGATGTCCGCATCTCAGGCTGGGACGACAATTCGGTCGAGATCGTCGCCACAGCCGGCGAACGTGCCCCCTTCCTGACCTCGACCCCCTGGAACCTCGAGACCGAAGTCGAGGTCAAGCGAAACGCGGGCGCCCTGCGGATCCAGACTCGTTCGGCGGATGGGCCGTGGGTTTCGGGAGGGCTGGACTATTCCCTGCGCGTTCCCCATTCGGTCAACCTCGACGGAATCAAGGAAAGCCGGGGCGATATCCGTATCTCGGACGTCTACGGCCGCATCGGCGTCGACCTGGCCAGGGGATTCCTGACGGTCGTGAATTTTTCCGGACCTCTCCGGGCGGCCGTCGGGTCGGGGAACGTAGACGCCGAACTCCTCGACATCCGGGCCACGGATGTCGTCGATATCACCGTCGGCGAGGGAGATATCGCGGTCCGCATCCAGCCGGGCGCGAACGTCGAGGTCAAAGCCGAATCCCCGCGGGGAGAGATCACGAGCGAGTACGCCTTCGGGGCGCCGCTTCCCGCCCGCACCCTGAGCGGGCGCTTGGGGCTCGGCGCCGGCCGGATCGTCCTCAAGGCCCTTCGGGGAAACATCAAGATCCTGAAGACCGGGTGAGCCCCGGGCGGCGCCTCATTTCCAGCGGAAGGGCTCTTTTTTCCGGAAGTCGGGCACGAGGTGCTCGTCCGGGCCGAAGGGCTCGGGTTGCAGGAAGAGGTGCCCGAAGCCGAGGGCGGCGGCATGCTCCGCGACGGGCCGGTATTCTTGGGGCGAGAGGGGCCTCGAGATTTCGTCGGGCGCCCGGAAGCACGGATGGTATTGGCTCATCAGGCTCAGGCCAATGAACGGCGAGATGTTTTCGCAGAGCCAGGCGAGGATCGCAAGCGAATCCGCGGTGCAGCCCGGGAGGACGAGATGCCGGACGATGAGGCCGCGGCGGGCCTCGCCCTCCGGCCTCAGGATAAGAACGGGCTGCTGGAGCGACATCTCCCGAACGGCCTCGGCGGCGTTCTCAAAGTAATCGGCGGCGCCCGAATACCTCTTCGAGATCTCCGGGGAGAGGTATTTCAGGTCCGGCAGGTAAATGTCGACGATCCCGTCCAGGAGCCTGACGACTTCGAGGGATTCGTACCCGTTGGAGTTGTAGACGAGAGGGATCCGGAGCCCGTTCTCGTAGGCGATCCTGAGGGCCTTCAGCGCCGGCAGGATGACGTGCGTCGGCGAAACCAGGTTGATGTTCAGGGCCCCCTCCTTCTGAAGCCCGAGCATCATCGCGGCGAGCGCCTCATCCGTGGCTGCGTTTCCCTCGAGGAGCCAGCTGAGCTGGTAGTTCTGGCAGAAGAGACATTTCAGGTTGCATCCCGCAAAGAAAACGGTCCCGGAGCCGCCGCGGGCTCTCGCCGCCCGGGCTCCGGCCGCCCGTGACGTCCCGCTGAGGACGGGTTCCTCGCCGAAATGAAGCAGAGCATGGGAGACGGAGGCCCAGCTTCCCGTCCGGCAGACGCCCGTTCGGCCGGCGAGCCTGTCGACCCCGCATTTACGGGGACAAAGCGTGCACCGTCTCTCGAGGGGGGCGAGCGCTTCGAGGGCCTTGTCGATCAGCCGGATTTTCCTCTCTGCATCTGCCATGGAAGGCGCCGTCCCCGCGGCACCATTGTATCAGAAAGAGGAGAGGAAGGCCTGTTGATTCGGCCTTCCGGCCTGTGTATAGTAGAGGCTCGAATCCGCCGGCCGCGGGGCCGAGCGGGAAACATCATGGCCCAGATCAAACAGCTCATCGACGTCGCGCTTCACCTGGACCGGTACCTCAGCCAGGCGATCGGCCAATATGGGCCGTGGACGTACGCGATCCTCTTCGTCGTCATCTTCATCGAGACCGGCTTCGTCGTCATGCCCTTTCTCCCGGGCGATTCCCTGCTCTTCGCAGCCGGGACCTTCGCCGCCCTGAGAGCCCTGAGCGTCGGCTGGATCATCCTTCTCCTGGGCGGCGCGGCTGTCCTCGGGGACACGGTGAACTACTGGGTCGGCCATTTCGTGGGCCCCAAGGTCTTTCACCGGGAGACGTCCCGTTTCTTCAAGAAGGAATACCTCGACCGAACCCACGCCTTTTTCGAGAAGTACGGAGGCAAGACGATCATCATCGCACGGTTCGTCCCGATCATCAGATCGTTCGCCCCGTTCGTCGCCGGCATCGGCCGGATGTCATACGGAAAGTTCGTCGCCTACAACGTCATCGGGGGGGTCGGCTGGGTCACGCTCCTCACCGGCGCGGGCTATTTCTTCGGCAACATCCCGTTCGTGAAAAGGAATTTTTCCTTGGCCATCCTGGCCATCGTCATTATTTCGACGATTCCCGCCCTGACCGAGGCCCTGCGTCACCGGCGGAAACCTCGGCCATGACGGCCTTCAAGGATTTCCCCCGGACCGCCTTCATGTCGGTCAGGTCCATGCGCAGCGGAGTAACGGATACCAGCCCCGCCGCAACGGCCCGGATGTCGCTCGAGGCCCCGCCGGAAGGCCGCGGCTCACCGGTTCCGATCCAGTAGTAGGAATTCAGGCGCGGGTCTTTCTTCTCTACGATCTCCGGGGTGTAGCGCTTTTCCCCCAGGGTCGTGATCCGGACCCCCCTGAACGGCGGGGGCGGGATGTTGATGTTGAGCGTCAGGCCGGGGATGGCCGGCAGCGCCAGGATGCCGCCGACGATGGACCGGACGATCCGGGCGGCGAACTCGAAGAAATAGCGGCCGTCGTCGTCGGGGATGAGGGAGACGGCGAGCGACGGAATGCCGAGGTACGTGCCCTGGACGGCCGCCGCGGCCGTGCCGGAATAGGAGATGTCCTGCTGGCCGAGGTTGGGGCCGCGGTTGATCCCGGAGACGAGAAGGTCCGGGGGCCGCGGGAGCAGCTTGCGGACCGCAACGTAGACGCAATCGGCCGGGGTCCCGTCCACCGCGTACACGCCGGGTGACGTCTTCTGGATCCGCAGGGGCCGATGGAGAGTCAGGGAAAGCGACGAGGCGCTCTTTTCCCTGTCCGGAGCGATGACCGTCAGCGCGCCGAGGCCGCGCAAACCCCTGAGGAGCGAGCGGATCCCCTCGGCGAAAAAGCCGTCGTCGTTCGTGAGGAGGATGAGGGGTCTTCGGCCGGGGGTCCGCCGGCGACTTGGCAGTGTCATCGGCTATTTCTTGATCATGATGAGCAGCATTTTGAACTGGGAAAGGGCCCTGAGGGCGTGCGGCACCTCCGCCGGCATGATGATCGTCTCTCCCTTTTTGAGGGAATGGGCGGCCCCGGCGATCGTGACCTCGGCCGTTCCGTCGAGCCCGAGGGCCAGCGCGTCGAAGGGGGCTGTATGCTCCGACAGGGACCCGCCCGCGTCGAAAGCGAAGACCGTGACCGTCCCGCCCGGCTTGCGGATAAGCTCCCGGCTGACGACCGACCCGGCCTGGGCTTCGACAAGGCCGCAGAGATCGAACGTCCGGCCCTTCAGATCGGAAGCCGTCTGCTTTGTCTTTTTGAGGGGCTTCATTGCCGCTCTCCTTCAGGGCCGCTCTTTTCGGGAAAGGCGCCGGGGGCCGCCGGCCCAGGCCGGACCGCTCCGGGCGGCCACGCCGAAGAAATCCCGGCGTCTTTCACCACATCGCGGATCCCTGTCCTCATGGCCGGCCGCCCCGGAAAGAAATGAAAAAAGTGGTCGGGACGGGCGGATTTGAACCGCCGACCCCATGCACCCCAAGCATGTGCGCTACCAAGCTGCGCCACGTCCCGAGCCGGAGATTTCCCATTATAGCAAAAGAGCCCTCTCAGGCGCCCTTCTTGGGCCTTTTTTCAAGCGAGGAGGCAATCTGCTGGAGCTCGTTCCGGACACTGTACAGGGCTTTCCGCAGTTTTTCCGGGTTGGTCGGGAGCACCGGGATCAGCCCGAATTCCTCCTCGATCCGGCGCCTCGTCCCCGCCATGGTCAGGGTTTTCGCCGAGAGCAACTCTTTGATCCGGAGGATGATGTCCACGTCCCTCCGCCGGAAGTACTTCCGGCCGCTGCCGGTCCGTCCGGCGTTGAGGAATGGGAACTCCTTCTCCCACGATTCGAGCGTCTCGACGTCGAGCTTCGCCAGACGGGCGACCTCGTCGAACTTATAGGCGAGCTTGCTCCTGGATTTGTCGTCCTTGGGAAGCCTGGCGTCCACGGTTTCGCTTTTCACGGGTGTTCCGGAAACCCCACATTAGCATTTTCGGCCTTTCCGGTCAAGGCGGCCGGGGCCGTCCGCGGCCGCCGCGTCTTTATGATATAATCCCGGGCTGAGCGAGGGCCGATGCCGGAGAGCACCAAAGGCCGGGACGTGGGGATGCACACGCCTCTGGCCGAGAGGATGAGGCCGCAGACGTTCGACCGCGTTTACGGCCAGGAGCATCTGTTGGGCCCGGGCAAGATCCTCTCCGAGCTCATCGAGAACAACCGCCTGGTCTCCATCATCTTCTGGGGGCCTCCGGGGTCCGGGAAGACGACGCTCGGTGTCATGCTCGCCCGGCATTTCGAGCTGCCCTTCGAGTTCTTCAGCGCCGTCCTCTCGGGGATCCGCGAAGTCAAGGAATTCATGGCCCGCGCCGAGCAGCAGCGCAAGCTCTACGGGAAGCCGATGATTCTGTTCATCGACGAGATCCACCGCTTCAACAAGGCTCAGCAGGCGGCCTTCTTGCCGTACGTCGAGAGGGGGGACGTCATTCTTTTCGGGTCGACGACGGAGAACCCGTCTTTCGAGGTCATCGCCCCGCTCCTGTCGCGGACGCGCGTCCTCGTCCTCAATGCCCTGACGCGCGAGGCGCTGGCCCGGATCATCGCCGACGCGCTCGCGGACGACGTCCACGGCCTCGGCGGGCTCAAGCTCGCGATCCAGGCCGAGGCCCTGGACCTGCTCATTGATTTTGCCAACGGGGACGCGCGGCGGGCCCTGAACACGCTGGAGATTGCCTCCAGCCTAGCAAAGGGCCGTCAGATCAGCCTCGGGGACGTCCAGGAAGCTTTGCAGAAGAGGATTCTCCTTTACGACAAGAGCGGGGAAGAGCACTACAATCTCATCTCGGCCCTCCACAAGAGCCTCCGGAACAGCGACGTGGACGCCTCCCTCTACTGGCTGGCGCGGATGCTCTCCGCGGGCGAGGACCCCCTGTATATCGCCAGGCGGCTTGTCCGTTTCGCCTCCGAGGACATCGGCCTCGCCGACCCCCAGGCTCTCGCGATCACCCTGTATGCCAAGGAAGCCTACGATTTTCTGGGCTCGCCGGAGGGGGAGCTGGCCCTGGCCGAGGCCGTGGTCTACCTCGCCGCGGCACCGAAGAGCAACCGCGTCTACGCCGCCTTCGGCGCGGCGACGAAGGACGTCGAGCGCAACCCCCATGAACCCGTTCCCTTGCATATCCGCAACCCGGTGACGCCCCTGATGAAGGAGCTGGGATACGGCAAGGACTACGAGTACGCGCACGATTTCGCGGGCTCGACGACCGATATGAAGACGCTCCCCGAGAAGCTGAAAGGCCGGAAGTACTACGAGCCCGGGCCCTACGGCTTCGAGAGAGAGGTCCGGAAGCGCATCGAATGGTGGGAGGCCCTGAAGGCCAAGATCCGCAACGAGCGCCCGTCCTAGTGGGTCAGCCGTCTTCCCCGGGGCCGGGGCCGGCGGCCTCGTCCTCCCGCTCCTTAAGCAAATAATAGATTTCCCAGCTGATATCGTCGGCCAGGCAGCCGAGGCACGATTTGGGGGTCGTGGCGATCTCGTCGTCGGCGATCTTCTCCTTGATGATGCGCTTCACGATCCTGCGAATCCGGTAGAGAAGGATGAAGTTGACCATCGCCAGCCCTCAGCCGGGAATCATACCAGTTTGGGGCGCCCAAGGCAAAATCCAGGCCGTCGCCGCCCTCGTTTGCCGTCGTCGCGAATCGTGCTATAGTTGATTTTCAAGACCGATGAAGAAGTCCGCTGCCCTGATCCTGGCCGTCGCACTGGCCGCCGCCGGCTCTGCCTGCCGGGCCCCGCGCCCCAACCTCGCGCCGCGCCCGGAGACGCTGGGATTTCCGCTGATGGAAGAGGGGTCGCTGCCCTTCGCGGGAACAGCCGTCGGTTCTATCCGGGTCCGATACGGCGTGGCCTATTTTTCGACCCAGGAAGGTTGTCTCTACGGTGTCGACGCGCTCTCGCGGCGGGTCCTCTGGAGCTTCAAAACCGACAGGCCCATCCCCGCGCCCCCCGAGATCGGCGAGGATACGATCTTCATCCGCGACGAAGGCAACACGATCTACGGCGTTGACGAGAGCGGACGATTGGCTTGGAGAGCGACGCCCGAAGATCCCGTGACGAGCGCCGTCCGTGAACGCGGCGGCCGCATCTATTTCGGCTGCGGCAACGGACAGATCGCCGCGCTCGAGGCCGGGAAGAACGGCCGGCCCGTCTGGCGGTTCCAGGCGGCGTCAGCGGTCCGCGCGGGACCAGTCTTTGCCGGCCCTCTCGTCCTTTTCGGCTCGGACGACGGCCGGCTGTTTGCGCTCGACGGCGCCTCCGGCCGGCCGGTTTGGACATTCCGGGCCAACGGGGCGGTCGTCGTCGACCCCGCCGTTTCCGGCGGCCGGGTCTTTTTCGTCACGGCGGCCCGCTATTTCTATTGCCTCGGGGCCTCATCGGGCAAGAAGAAATGGGCCTTCCGGGTGGGGGGGACCCTGGCCTCTCCGCCGTCCGTGTCCGGAAAAAGAGCCGTCTTCACGGGCTCCGACAGCGTCGCGTACTGCGTCGATACGGGAAACGGAGAGATCCTCTGGTGGCGGCCCGTGCCGGCGCGGGTCGTCCACAGCCCCTCGGTCGCCGACGGCGTCGTCCTCGTCTCTTCGGCCTCGACGGAGCTCCTGGGGTTCGAGCTCAGGACGGGGATGCCGGTCGGGAAGTACAAGGCGACCTCTGAGGTCGAGTCCGGCGCCGAGTGGACGACGCCCTACGTCCTGGTCATCGAGGCCGATCCGGAATCGTCGGCCGAGCGGCTGGTCTTCCTGAAGCGGGACCGGAGGCCCGTCAACGTCATCCGCAAGCCCCACGAGATCCGACGTTGAAAACGGACTGGGAAAAACGTAGAATCGATCCCTGAGAAAGGAGAGCGTCCATGGACAGAGCCGAGGCTCTCGAACTGCTGAAACAGCATCTCAAGAATAAGAACCTGGTCAAGCACTGTCTGGCCGTCGAGGCCTGCATGAAGGCCGTCGCCCTCCGGCTGGGTCACGACCCCGAGCCCTGGGGGCTGGCCGGAATCCTGCACGACCTGGATTACGAAATCACCGAGAAGAGTCCCGAGCTCCACACGACGGAAACGGTCAGGATTCTCAGGGATAGGGGCGTGGAAGCCGGCGTCATCCAGGCGGTCCAGGCGCATGCCGGAAAGGTGCCGTGCCAGACCCCGATGGACTGGGCGATCTACGCGATCGACCCTTTGACCGGACTGATCATAGCCGCCGCCCTGATGCATCCGGAAAAAAGGCTCAGGGCCATCGACCTCGAGTTCGTGAAGCGCCGCTACAAGGAGAAGAGCTTCGCCCGCGGGGCGCGCCGCGAGGAGATCGAGCAGTGCGTGAACCTCGGGCTCAGCCTCGACGAGTTCATCTCTCTGGCCCTCGCCGCCATGCAGAACATCGATCAGGATCTGGGCCTGGCCTGAGCGCCGACCGCGAGCGCTTCGAAAGGCCGAGGTCCCGCCCCGCGCCCGCGGCGTCGTCGGCGCGGCCCGCTCTCCGACAGGGCCGGAGTTTAATCCAGGATCGTCGCCCGGAACCCGATCTCCAGATAGCGTCCCCGCCACGGGAAACCGGGCTCGGTATAGAAATAATGGTTGAAGACGTTCCCCATCTTGGCGAAGATCTCGTAAGGCGACCGCAGGTGGTAGGAGACCACGGCGTCCAGGTTGAAATACGATGGGATGGTCAGGTCGGTGGACGTGCTTGTATTGTACCACCATGAGGTGGATCCGAAAAGCCCATCGAGTTCGAGCCTCAGTTTATCGAGCGCCATGAAGGCCGCGTTGAAGTTCAGGTTGCTTTTCGATTGCGCGTCGAGAGGGCGGTCGTCGGTGTCATCCTGGGGGACAAGGTACGTGTAATTGAGGGTCGCGGAGAACCAGGACAGGGATTTCTGGGCCTGGATTTCGAAACCGTAGATATGGGCCCGGCCGACATTGAAAAATTCATGGGTGCCGTCCGGAAGCACGATCGAATCGATGAAGTTCCGGAAGCGGTTGAAGAAGATCGACGCGGTGAGAAAGATCCCCCGGCTGTACGTCCCGCTGAATTCGAGGCTCGTTCCGGATTCCGGGACTAGGTCCGGATTGCCCCCCGAGGTCGAATAGAGATCCCGCATCGAGGGGAACATGGACTTGCGGGCGAATGAAACGTGAAAGTCCAAATCGTCGTTGGGCGTGAATTTCAATCCGATGAGGGGATTCAGCGAGGTGTCATTCCCGCCGATGAACTTGTGAATGAGGTCCAGGCTGAGGCCGCCGATGAGCGTCCATTTGTCGAAAATCCTCAGATGGTCCTCGATGCCCGTCGACGTCATGCCCTGGCTGTATTTGTCCCAGGGTTCGCCCGGATTGTCCTGGATCCGAGCGACATCGTCCTGGTAAAGGAAGCTGGCTTCGATCGTGTTCGTCCGGCCGGTCGGGATTTCGGCCAGGGCGAAGCCGCCGTAGACGGAATTGTTGTAGGTGCTCTCAGATTGAAGGGTCGTCATGGTGGGGTCCGTGTACCAGTCCAGGACGTTGTAGTAGTTGACATAATAGGTCCGGAAGCGGAGGATGCTATCTCCTCCGAGTGAGGTGAAGCCGCCGGCGTTCAGAGTGTACCGGTCCCATTTGGGAAAGGTCCAGTAGCGGGGCATCTGTGTGAACAGAGCCGCCGGCATGCCGTAATCGGATTGGTAAAGCCCGCCGTTGATCATGATCTCCGTCGAATCCGACGGCGTGTAATAGAGCTTGCTGCTGACGTTCAGTCGGCTGTAATGGCTATTGGCCAGCGGAGTCTCGCCCCCGCCCGTGGCGTTGGGAATGTTGAAGCCGTTGGAGTCCTGGTACATGGCACTGGCCGCCAGGGAGAATTTATCCCAGCGGGCCGAGCCATCGAGTCCCACTTCTTTTGTGTTGTCGTCTCCGTAGCTTCCCGTCAGCGAAAGGTAGGGCTTCTCGCCGGGCCGTCGGGTAATGACGTTGACGATGCCCCCGAGCGTGTTGGGGCCGTAGAGCACGGACGAGGGCCCCTCCGTCACCTGGACCATATCGATCCCGCCGACAGAGATAGTCTTGAGGTCGAAAGTGCCGAAGTAGGGCTCGAAAACCGGGACGCCGTCAACGAGCAGGAGAATCCGGCTCGCGTCGAGCCCCCGGAGTTTCAGGGTGTATGTGTCCTTGTTCCCGAACGTCACCAGGGCCCCGGGAACGTAGCGGAGAACGTCCGAGAGGTCCACGGGCTTGATCTGGTCGAGCTGCGTGGGTACGATCATGTAAACGGTGGCAAGGGGAATGTCCTTGGGCATTTTCCCGACGACTTGGATCTCCTCCGTGATCTTGACGGGTTTTTCCTGTTCCTTCTCCTTCTGCTCCTGGGCCTTTCCGGACGACTGGTCCTGCGCGGAGAGGGCGAGTGGTCCCAGAGCGAGAAGGCCGGAGAACAGGGCGAGAACAAGAATCGAAAGGCGAGGGTGAACCGGACGTTTCATGAATTTCTCCTTTTCGAAGATGGAAGGAAAAGCCGTTTCCCGCTTTTCCCTGTCGGTCCGGGGGCATGGCCGGCTCGGCTTTAGCCCTCCGGACTCGGAGAAGATGTCAGCCTAGCACAGTCCGCGCGGGAAGTAAAGGAAAATCTGGGCCCGCTATTTCACCCGCTGCAACTGGAGCCTGCTGTGATGGACGCTGTAGAGGAAATAGATCAAGAGGCCGGCGGCGAGCCAGAGGCCGAACCGGACCCACGTGACGCCGGGCAGATGGTACATCAGGTAGAAGCAGAAGGCGACGGTGATGAGCGGCGTCACCGGGACGCCCGGCGTCCTGAACTTCCGCTCGACCTCGGGCCGCGTCTTCCTCAGGAGGACGACGCCGATCGAGACGAGGATGAAGGCGAAGAGCGTGCCAATGTTGCAGAGGTCGATGATCATCGGCAGGGGGAAGACCGCGGCGATGACCGCCGTCGCGATCCCCGTGATCCACGTGCAGATGTGGGGTGTTTTATGCTCCGAGTGGACCTTGGAGAACGCGGCCGGAAGGAGCCCGTCCCGGGCCATGACCATGAAGATCCGGATCTGGCCGTAGAGCGTGACGAGAAGCGTCGAGATCATGCCGATGATGGCGCCCGTGGCCACCAGCGCCCCGCCCCATTGGATGCCGATCCGGGCCAGGGCGGCCGGCAGGGCGTTGCCGATATCGATCTGCTCGTAAGGCACGTTGCCCGTCAGGACGTAAGCCACGGCCACGTAGAGGACGATGACGACGCCGAGGCACAGCATGAGCCCCAGGGGGACGTCCTTTTTGGGGTTCTTGGTCTCCTCGGCCGCCGTGGAGACGGCGTCGAAGCCGATGTAGGCGAAGAAGATGATGGCCGCGCCCGCCATGACCCCCTTCCAGCCGAAGGGCATCATGGGGTGGAGGTTGGCCAGGCTGACGTGGCGGATGCCGAGGAAGATGAACAGGAGGATGACGGCGATCTTGATGGCCACGATGATATTATTGATCTTGGCGCTTTCCTTGATCCCGATATAGAGGATCCAGGTGATGAGGAGCGTGATGATGACGGCCGGGGCGTCGACGAGACCGCCGGACAGGACGATCTTCCCGGCGGAATTCATCGTCACGGCCGGCGTGATCAGGACCTTCGGGAGCTTGATCCCGGCGCTCTCGATGAGCCCGATGAACGTCGTCGACCAGCCGGAGGCGACGGCGCTCGCGGCGACGAGGTACTCGAGCATCAGGTCCCAGCCGATGATCCAGGCGATCACTTCGCCGAAGGCCACGTAGGAATAGGAATAGGTGCTGCCGGCGACCGGGAACATGCAGGCGAGCTCGGCGTAGGTGAGGGCGCAGAAACCGCAGGTGACGGCTGCGATGATGAAGGACAGCAGCACGCCCGGGCCCGCCAGGTGCGCGCCCTGGCCCGTGGCGACGAAGATGCCCGTGCCGACGACGGAGCCGATGCCGAGCGCGGCCAGGTCGAACGCGGTCAGGTTCTTCTTGAGCTGCGTGTGCTCCGACGCGTCTTCGATCTCAGTCGGAGTCTTGGTGACCCAAATGTTCATGGCAGACCCCTTTGCGGTTGGGATGGAGCGGCTTGAGGAGTGGCGCCGGCCGCGGTCGTCGGCCTCGCAACGGGCAGGCCTCGGACCCTCTCAAGCGGTTCTCGACGAGGTTGCGAGTCAGGCTCATGGCCGTAGATTCGGCATTATATACAAACGAGCGGAGATTGCCAACAAGATTCCGTGCGGAAGGGCTTTGACTTGCCTCCGGGCGTGTGCTATATAGTCGGCGGGCGCGCGGACCCGTTTCAAGGCGAGAAGAGAATGCGGATCGTCGCCGTCGTCGGCTTTTCGGAAAGCGGAAAGACGCTCCTCCTGACCGGGCTCATCGGCGAGTTCAAGCGGCGGGGCCTCCGGACCTTCGCCGTCAAGCACTGCCCGCACGGCTTTTCCCTGGACCCGGAGGGGAAGGACACCTGGATGTACACGCAGGCCGGGGCCGACGGCGTGGTCATGGTTTCGCCCGGCGAGTGGGCCGTGCTGTGCAAGGAGGATGACGCCGACCTGCTGACCCTCGCCGGGCGGCTGTTCGCCGGAGCGGACGTCATCCTCGTCGAAGGCGGGAAGAGGGTCCCGGGGCTGAGGAAGATCGAGGTCCTGAGGCCGGGAATCTCGGAGGTCGTCGAGACGCGTCCGAATGAGCTCCTGGCCGTCGTTACGGAGAGCGGCGCGGCGCCGGGGGCCGCCGCCCCCGTTTTCGGCCTCAAGCAGGCCGCCGCGATCTGCGACCTCATTCTCGCCCAGGAGGAGGAAACCATGTCGAACGTCCAGCTCGAAGTGGACGGACAGAACGTGCCGCTCAATCCTTTCGTGCGGTCCTTCATCGAAAAGACCGTCCTCGGGATGATCGCGGCCCTGAGCGGCGTCGAGCCCGATCCGGCGAAGATCGTCCTGGCCATCGACCGCAAGGCCTCGGACCGGGAGAATCCCTGAGGATTGGCCGGAGGAAACCGTGGCGGCGGCCCCTTCGCTCAGGTTCGCGAGGAGATATTTTTCCGGGCGGGACCCGGAGGTCCTGGACGCCTTGCGCCGCAGCACTGTCGGGATCGCCGGCGCCGGGGGGCTGGGGTCAAATGTTGCGCTGTCCCTGGCCCGGGCCGGGGTCGGGCGGCTGGTCATCGCCGATCACGACAGAATCGAACCGTCCAACCTCGACCGCCAGCAGTTCTTCGTCGATCAGGTGGGCCGGCCCAAGGTCGAAGCGCTCCGGGAGAACCTGCGGCGGGCCAACCCGTTCTCCGATTATGAGATCCACAACGTCCGGATCACGCGGCGCAACGTTGCGAAGATCTTCGGCGCGGTCGATGTTCTCGTGGAGGCTTTCGACAAGGCCGGGGAGAAGCAGATGCTGATCGAAACCAGTCTGGCCCGCTTCCCCGGGCGCCCGATCGTGGCCGCCTCGGGCCTGGCGGGATTCGGCCGGAACCGCAAGCTCCACACGCGGCGCATGGGCCATCTGTACGTGTGCGGCGACGAGGAGAGCCAGAGCCCGAAGGGGATCAGCCCGATGGCGCCCCGTGTCGCCCTCGTGGCCGCCATGCAAGCCAACCTGGTCGTCGAGCTTCTGGTCAGAATGAGAGGCCGTCATGTTCAAAGCCAATGAATATTCCGAGGGCCGGCTGAAGTCCTAGGCTTTCCGGACGGCCGAAGGACCGGCGGCGGAGAAGATCTGCTGCGGGACAGCCGGCTTCCCCCGAACGTCAGCGTCGCGCCGATGCCAGCGAATATGCGGCCGACCTCGCCGCGGGGGATCATGCCCAGGCCGACTTCGAAGAGCAGGTGGACTACGCCGACCTCCGCGAGGACGGTGAACGTCTAAAAAAATGTTATTCCCCGGCTCTCAGATCCCCCTCTGGGTCCATTCCCCGTCGATCAAGCGCCACATCCGGCCCGTGGGGTTCGCGTCCCGCAATTCGGCCGGGAGCCGGTGCGGCCGGACGCTGTCGTAACAGTGGAGGGCCGAGAACCGAAGCATGGAGGCCGGGAGCCCCACCGACGTGAACCCGGGATGCCCCGTGGCGGGGAAGGGGCCGCCGTGGTTCATCGCCGGCGTCACGGCGACGCCCGTAGGCATCTTGTCGTTAAGCAAGCGGCCGACCTTCCGGCGGAGTCCGGGCTCGATCAAGCCGTACGCTGCATCGTCGTTTCCCGAGCTGTGGCTGTAGACCGAGCCCGTGAGCTGGCCGTCCATGACCGACACGATCCGGCGCATCGCGTCCAGGTCGCGGGACAGAACGACGACGGCCAGGGCCCCGAAGGTTTCAACCTGGAAGGCCGCGGGACTTGACAGGAAGATGTCGCCGGAGACCCGGAAGAGAGTGGGGGCGAATCGAAAACCCGGCCCGCCGGTCTCCCGGCCGCCCGTGATCGGCTCGGCGCCGGATTTCCGGAGGCGGATGCAAGCCTCCTGGAGGGCCTCGATGAGCTTGCGGCCGAGGACGTAGCCGGGTTCCGCCCGCTCGAAACCCTCCTTGAGCCGGCCGATGAACTCTCCGGCGCGGGCGTTTTCCGGCATGACGATCAGGCCGGGCTTCGTGCAGAATTGGCCCGCCCCGAGGAGGCACGACCCGGCCAGTTCACCGGCGATCTCGCCCGCTCTTTCCTCGAGAGCACCCGGCAGGATGAAAACGGGATTGACGCTCGACATCTCGAGATAGATGGGCTTGCCGGCCCGGTCGGCGGCCGCCTTGAGCCTCATCCCCGAGGCTCGGCTGCCCGTGAAGGCCGTGGCTCCGACCGAGGAGTGCGAGACGAGGCGCAGGCCGTCCTCCGCGCCGAAGTGGTAGAGGAGCTGGACGGAAGCTCCGGGCATCCCCGTCGCCGTGAGGGCCTCGAGGGCGCACTCCGCAAAGATCCGCGTCGTCCCCGGATGCCCGGGATTGGCCTTGGCGATCACCGGGTTTCCCGCGGCCAGGGCGGCGGCAAAGTCCCCGCCGCCCACGGCATTGAAAGCGAAGGGAAAGTTGTTGGGGCTGAAGACGACGACCGGGCCGCCGATGGGACCATACTTGGCGCGGATGTTGAACTTCGTGTCGATCGACGCGCGGCACCAGGAGCGGTCCCGGCAGGCCCGGGCGGCTTGGCGGAGCTGGTCGACGAGACGGGGGAATTCCGATGACCCGAGCCTCGGTTCGGCGGGCAGGGCCGTTTCGAGATGGGCCGTTTCCACGAGTGACGCGCGCCGGATCTCGATCGTCCCGGCGAGAGCTTCAAGAAAGCCCGCGATCCGGTCGGGGCCGAGGGCGCTCAGGGTTTCGGCTGCGGCCGCGCCGGTCTCGACGGCCTCGCCGATGTCCGGCCAGGTCGAGACCGGGTAGGCGCCCGGGAGATGCTTCCCCGTCTCCGGGTTCATCGCGTTCAGGGAGCCGGCGGGATGGATGGCGTCCCGCCACCTGCCGCCGACCAGGACCGGGTACAGCATGTCACCCGCCCGAGTAGATCGGGGATATGACGATCCTGTCCCCCTCCTCGATCTCTTCGCCCGGCGCGACGGCCCGCCCGTTCCGGGTGACGATCTTGGGCCGTCCCTTGTCGACGTCGATCAGGGCCATCAGCCCCTCGACCGTCGTGGCCGCGGGGACGTCGATCTCCTTTTCGCTGAAACCGAGCTTGTTGATCAGAGGACCGATCAGTTTAACGGTGACTTTCATCTCAGATAAGCTCCCCCAGTTTCCGGGCGCCCGCGGCCTCAAACGGGAGCCCAAGCCTGTCGAGTGTCGCCAGGGTCGGGATGCCGCGCGTATCGTAGCCGCGGATGTCGTAGTAATGCTGGAGGAGACCATCGTATTTTTCGCGCTCGAGGTATTTTCCCGCGATGGGTCCCTCCGTGTCGGCGTTGGCGGGATCGAACCAGACGGCCGGGGGATAATCGAGCTTGCGGTCGGTCTGCGGATATTCCCGGAACCAGAATAGCTTGATCATGGCGTAGATCCGATCCGAGACGTTCCAGAAGTCCTCCAGGCGCCAGTCGAGGCCGCTGATGGTGTTGAAGTATTTCGGGTAGTTTTCGAGGCCCCAGCCGAGCTCGATCCAGGGGAACCGGCAGGAGACGATGTACTCGAACATGCCCCCGCGGATGCGCTGGAGATCGATGACCTTCTGGGCCTTTTCGGGCCCGTACGACTCCCGGGACGTTTCCTTGATCTCGAAGGTGATGATCCAGGATTCCTTGTGATGGGCGCCGATGGGGCTGACGCCGAAGGCCAGGGCCATGCCCGGGATGAACTTGCAGTTGTAGGCCGCGAGCTCGAGGCCCTTGACTTGCATGGCGTAAGCCTCCGAACCGTTGCCGATCGCCCGGGCGGCCCGGAGGGACCCCTCCGCCAGCAAGTTTCCGACCGGTCCGTCGCGAAGGCCGATCATCCGCAGGAGGTCCTTGAATTTCTCGGCCTCGCCGAACCTGACGTCGCCGGGAACGGCCCCGTGGTCGACGGCGTCGGCGTAGAAGCTGAGGACGCAGCCGCTCGACATCGTGTCGATGCCGAAGTCGTCGCACATATAGTTCAGGGCAGCCACCTGAGGCAGGTCGAAGATCTCCAGGTTCGGCCCCAGGAGACCGATGTTCTCGTAGTCCAGCTCCGATTCGCGGCCGGCGTCGTCGAGGATCGTGATGCCGCATCGCATAGTGCAGTTCGGGCAGCCGTAGGTCGCGACGCGGGCGTCGTTCAGCCGTTCGCCGTCCACTTTCCAGGCGTCGGCGTGGTGGGTCTTCCTGAAATTCCTGACGGGGAGGGCGGCGACCTCGTTGCACCAGGCGAGCACGCCCGTCGTGCTCTGGATGGACCAGCCCGATTGCTTGTCGATTTCGTGGACCTTTCTCAGGTCCTCCTGGCCGAGCTTCTTCATGCCCGCCGGGTCGGCCTGGGGGATCGGCCTCGAGCCCTTGGCGACGATAGCCTTGAGACGCTTGGACCCCATGACCGCGCCCATTCCCGGCCGGCCGCCGGCCCGACCCTCCAGGCTGCGGACGACGGCGTAGCGCACCAGGTTTTCGCCGCCCTGGCCGATATTGAGGACGCCCACGCCCTTGCCGTACTTGGCGTAGATCCAATCGTTCGTGGCGTAAGTCCCCTTGCCCCAGACCTCGTCGGCCGGCAGAAACTCGACTTTGTCGTCCTCGATGTAGAGCATGGTCGGGCGCTCGGCCCTCCCCTCGACGATCAAGGCGTCGTAGCCGCACTTGCGGAGGTGCTCGGTGATGCGCGTCCCGAGGTTGCCGTCCCCGTAGCCTCCCGTGATGGGAGATTTGGCCGCGACGACGGCCTTGCCGGTGTTGGGGGCCGGGATGCCGGCGATTGGGCCCACGGCCAGGATGAACTTGTTATCAGGGCCCAGGGGGTCGATGCCCGGCGCGAGCTCGTCATAGAGGATTTTGACGGCGAATCCCCGGCCGCCGACCCATTTATGGGCGAAATCCTCGGCAAATGCCTCTGCCTGGTAGGTCCTTGTCGACAGGTTGACCCTCAGGATTCGGCCTGTCCAGCCGTTCATGATAACGTCCTCCGATGACTATAAGATTATGCCACTTCTCATCCTATTCGGGCCGTTCCCCAGAGTCAAGTGGGGTCTTAGGGCCAAAAACGCCGAAATTTCGTATAATAGATAGAGAATCGCGGACGAAAGGAGCCTGGGAATGACCAAAAAGCTTTACCGGTCGACCAGCCAGAGGATGCTGGGGGGAGTCTGCGGCGGACTGGCCGAGTATTTTGATATGGACGTGTCGCTTGTCCGGCTGATCTTCGTCGGCGTCTGCCTGGTTACGGCCGTTCTTCCCATGGTTCTTTTTTACCTGATCGCCTGGATCGTCGTCCCCGTGGAGAAGCCCAAGCCCTGAAATCCGGGCCCAATAATCCGTTGACTTGTCCGGCCTTCTCCAGTATAACCTACTCGGTTCTCTGAGATGGGCATGAAAAGCGCCTTGGACATTCCGTTCAAGCACATCGCCATCGAGGGGGTTTTCAGGTCCCGCAAGACCCAGCTGGCCAATGTCCTGGCCCAGAGGATCGGGGGCAAGGTAGTTTTCGACCACGTCGGCAACCCCTACCTGAAGGACTTTTACAACGAGAAAGAGGGGGCGGCCTTTCTGACACAGCTCGTTTTCTTGGCCAACCGGTACAATCAGCAGGTCCGGCTCCTCCAGAGGGACCTCTTCATCGACCGGATTATCTGCGACTATCTCTTCGAGAAAGACAAAATCTACGCCTACCAGACCCTTTCCGACGACGAGCTCCTGGTCTATGACAAGATCTACGGGATCCTGTCCGAGCGCGTTCCCCGGCCCGACCTCGTCATCTACCTCCAGATCTCCCTGCCCACGCTCCTGAGGCGGATCGCCAAGGAGGGCGAGGCTGTGGAGAGGAACATCTCGGAAAAGTACCTCGAGGACATGATCGAGGCGTTCGATTACTTCTTTTTCAACTACCAGGCGTCCCCCCTCTTCGTCATCAAAGCCGACGACGTCGATTTCAGCCGCGAAGACGACATCCAGGATCTGATCGGCCAGATCAAGGACATGAACAAGAGTTCGCTGTATTACGTGCCCCAGAGCTACGGGATGAAGGGCGCGAAGAAAGGCTGAGTATCCGGCCCAGAGGCCTCGCGTCCCGGGATCGGGCCGTTCAGAGCGGAGAAGAGACTTTACCTCAATCCCGCGCCGTAAGGCGGGATGGGGAGAAAGGATAGGACATGACCGAAAAACCGGCGGAAAAAATCACCGTTCCCTCCTTGGTCGCCCGTAAGGCGACGGGACCGAAAATCGTCTGTCTGACGGCGTACGATTTCCCCACGGCGAAGATCCTGGACGAGGCGGGCGTGGACATCGTGCTCGTCGGGGATTCGCTCGGGATGGTGGTCCTCGGGTACGAGAACACCGTGCCCGTCACCATGGAGGAGATGCTCCACCACACGAAGGCCGTCTCGCGCGCCGTGCGGAGGGCGCTCGTCGTGGGCGATATGCCTTATTTCTCCTTCCATCTGAGCGCCGAGGAGACCGTCCGCAACGCTTCGCGCTTCCTCAAGGAAGCCGGGGCCGCCGCGGTGAAGATCGAGGGGGCCTCGGTGAAACGGCTGAAGCTCGTGGAGGCCTTGGTCGAGGCCGAGATCCCGGTCATGGGCCACGTCGGCCTGACACCCCAGTCCATCCACCGCATGGGCCGCTTCAAAGTGAGGGGGGCGGACTCGGCCGAAGAAGCCCGCCGGATTGTCGCCGGGGCCCGGGATCTCGAGAAGGCCGGGGCCTTCGCGGTCGTCCTCGAGTCCGTGCCGATGGAGATCGCGAAGACAGTCACGGCGGAGGTCGGAATTCCGACGATCGGCATCGGGGCCGGGCCGGCTTGCGACGGGCAAGTCCTCGTCTTCCACGACCTCGCGGGGTACTCGACGGGCTATCTGCCGAAATTCGTCCGGAAATATGCCGACCTGTACGGAACGATCCTTCGCGCCGTCGGGCAGTACGCGGCCGACGTCCGGAGCGGCCGCTTTCCGGACGACGCCACGTCCTATCATCTCAAGGCCGGCGTTGCCCCCCCGCGCATCGGCTGTCGCAAGGACGGGAAGCGCACATGATCACGCTGACCACCGTGAAGGACATGAAGGCCTTGTGCCGCGGCTGGAGGGCCGTGGGGAGATCGATCGGCTTTGTCCCGACCATGGGCTGTCTGCACGAAGGCCACCTCAGCCTGGTCCGGGAATCCCGGCGCCGGGCAAGCGCCACGGCCGTCAGCATCTTCGTCAATCCAGCCCAGTTCGGCCCGCGCGAGGACTTCTCGACGTATCCGAGGGACGTGGAGCGTGACTCGGCCATCCTCGAGAACGAGGGGGCCGACGCCCTTTTCTTTCCCCCCGTTGCGCAGGTCTATCCTCCCGGCTTCAGCACTTTCGTGGAGGTCCAGGGCCTGCAGGATCGCCTGTGCGGCCGGTCCCGTCCCGGTCATTTCCGGGGCGTCGCGACCGTCGTCCTGAAGCTCCTCCAGATCGTCGGGCCCGATCTCGCCTTTTTCGGCTGGAAGGACGCCCAGCAGGTTATCATCCTCCGCCGGATGGCCGCGGACCTCGACCTCGACACCGAGATCGTGGCCTGCCCGCTCGTCCGGGAGCCCGACGGCCTGGCCATGAGCTCGCGGAACATGTACCTGTCGCCCGAGGAGCGGAAGGCGGCCCTGGCCCTGTCGAGGAGCCTGTCGCAGGCGGAACGGATGGTCGCGGCGGGCGAAAGGGATGCGGCCAAGGTGGTGGCCGCGATACGGGCGGCGATCGAGACCGAGCCGCTGGCCAGGATCGACTACGTCGAGGCCGTCGACCTGGCCGGCCTCGAGCCGGTCGTCAAGATCAGCGGGGACGTCCTCATCGCCCTGGCCGCCTATGTCGGCTCGACCCGGCTGATCGACAACATCAGAGTCCGGGCTTGAGGAGAACCGCTATGATCCGAACTTTCCTCCGCGCGAAGATCCACCGGGCCACGGTGACCCGCGTCGATGTCGACTACGAAGGCAGCCTCGCGCTCGACGGGGAGCTCATGGAGGCGGCCGGGCTTTCGCCGTACGAGCGGGTCGAGGTCTACAATGTCACCAACGGCGAGCGCTTCTCGACATACGTCATCCCGGGGAACGACGGGCCACGGGAGGTCGGGGTCCTCGGGGCCGCGGGACACAGGGCGAAAGTCGGGGACAGGATCATCATCGCATCCTACGCCTATCTCGAGGGCGGCGAGGTCGGGTCGTTCGTCCCCAGGGTGGTCCTCATGGACGAGGCGAACCGCATCGCCGCCATCAGGTGACACGCCTCCGGCGGCGGGGGCCGGATGAGCCCCGGGCTCAATCGAGGTGGTAGTTCGGCGCCTCCTGCGTTATGACAACGTTGTGGACGTGGCTTTCCTTGAGGCTGGCCTGGGTGATGCGGATGAACTCGGCCTTGGTTTTAAGCTCCTCGATCGTGCGGCATCCGGCATAGCCCATGCCCGCCTTGAGGCCTCCGACGAGCATCTGGACGATGTCCGGCGCGCTTCCCTTGTAGGGGACGCGCCCCTCGATGCCTTCGGGGACGAGCTTGCTCGTCGCGGTCAGTCCGTCCTGCATGTAGCGGTCGGAGCTTTTCCCTTCCTTCATGACCGAGATGGAGCCCATCCCGCGGTAGATCTTGTAGGCCCGGCCCTGGTACATCACGACCTCGCCCGGCGATTCCTCGGTGCCGGCCAGGAGGTTGCCGAGCATCACCGAATCGGCCCCGGCGGCGATGGCCTTGGTGATGTCGCCCGAATACTTGATGCCTCCGTCGGCGATGACGGGGATGCCTTTCGGGCCGGCGACCTTGGCGACGTCGTTGATGGCCGTGATCTGGGGAATGCCGGCGCCCGTGATGACCCGGGTCGTGCAGATCGAGCCGGGCCCGACGCCGACCTTGACGGCGTCGACGCCAAGGCCGATGAGCTCTTCGGCGGCGGCCGCCGTGCCGATGTTGCCGGCGATGAGTTCCTGTTCCGGGAACTCCTTGCGCAGCAGCGCGGCGGTCTCGAGGACCCTTCGGGAATGGCCGTGGGCGTTGTCGACGACCAGGACGTCGCACTGGGCGGCGACGAGGGCCCGGGCCCGGTCGAGTCTGTCGGGCCCGACGCCGACGGCCGCTCCGACGCGGAGTCGGCCGAGGCTGTCCTTGGCCGCGTCGGGATACTGGATCCTCTTGAGGATGTCCTTATAGGTGATCATCCCCTTGAGATGATAGTCCTTGTCGACGACGAGGAGCTTCTCGATCTTGTGCTTGTGGAAGACCTTCTCGGCGTCCTCGAGAGACGTCCCGACGGGCACGGTCACAAGGTCCTTGGTCATGATCTTGTCGATGGTCAGGTTGAGCCGGCTCTCGAAGCGGATGTCGCGGTTGGTCAGGATGCCGACGAGCCTATTCGACTCGTCCGTGATGGGCAGCCCCGAGATCCGGTGCTCGCGCATGACCTCGAGGGCCTTGCCGATCCTGTCCTGGGGCCGGAGCGTGATGGGCTCGACGATCAGGCCGCTCTCGTGGCGCTTGACCTTGTCCACTTCCTCAGCCTGGGCTTCGATCGACAGGTTGCGGTGGATGACGCCGATCCCGCCCTGCTGGGCGAGGGCGATGGCCATGCGGGAGGTCGTCACCGTGTCCATGGCGGAGCTCACGATCGGGATGTTGAGGGGGATTCGGCGGCTCAGGCGGCTCGTGACCTTGGCCTCGGCGGGAATGACGTCGGACAGGGCGGGAACTATGAGGACGTCGTCGAACGTCAGTGCTTCCCGGATCTTTTCCTTGAGCATGCTCCCTCCTCTCTCACCGTCTCTTGCGCTTGCTCGGGATCATCGAGCGGGCCTGCTTGACCCTCTGCCCCGGCGATCCCTGGGGCCGCTGGTAGAAAATGGGGCTCTGCCGCCGCTCTGGGACCGGCTGCTCGATGACCGGCTGGATCAGGAAGGTGTAGCGGACGGCATCCTCCTCGACGCGGTCGAGCATGGACTGGAACATGTCGAAGCTCTCCTTCTTGTACTCGATCAGGGGGTCCCTTTGCCCGTATCCCCGGAGGCCGATGCCCTCCTTGAGGTGGTCCATCTCGAGAAGGTGGTCCTTCCACTGGGAATCGATGACCTGCAGGAGGATCATCCGCTCGAACTCCCTCATGAACGGCCCGAGGGTCTTTTCCTTTGCTTCGTAGACGCCCCGAAGGGCCTTGACCAAATTGTCCTCGAGGTCGTTGTAGATGATCGAGGACCAGTCGATCTGCAGTGTGGCCATTTCGAGTCCGAACTGGGCCAAGACCGCCTTGGCCAGGGCCTCGCGGTCCCAGTCGTCCGGCGCCTTTTCCCTGTTGGCGTAGCTGTCGAGCATCCACTCGACGAGCGTGTCGATGAGGTTCGTAAAGTATTCCCGGAGGTCCTTCCCCTGGAGGATCTCCTTGCGCTGGGTATAAATCGTCTCCCGCTGCTTGTTCATGACGTCGTCGTATTCGAGCAGGTGCTTGCGGATAGTAAAGTTCTGGCCTTCGACCTGCTTCTGGGCGCGCTCGATGGCCTTGGTGATCATCCGGTGCTCGATCGGCACGCCTTCGCTCATGCCGACGCGGGCCATGAGGCCCGAGATGCGCTCGCTGCCGAAGATCCGCATCAGGTCGTCCTCGAGCGAGAGATAGAAGCGGGACGACCCCGGGTCGCCCTGGCGTCCCGCGCGGCCGCGGAGCTGGTTGTCGATGCGGCGGGACTCGTGGCGCTCGGTGCCGATAACGCGGAGGCCGTCAAGCGCGACGACCTTTTCGTGGTCCTGCTGGGTCGTTTTCGTCACCTCGGCGAGGATCTTTTCTCTTTCTTCGGGCGCGACCTTGGAGGGATCGGGATTGGACCTTTTGACCTGTTCCCGGGACAGATATTCCGGATTCCCGCCGAGAAGGATGTCGACGCCGCGTCCCGCCATGTTGGTCGCGATCGTCACGGCCCCGAGCCGGCCGGCTTGGGCGATGATATGGGCCTCCATCTCGTGGTACTTGGCGTTGAGGACGACATGGCGGACGTTCTTCTTGCGGAGGATATTGCTCAGGTGCTCGGACTTCTCGATGGAGATCGTACCGACCAGGACGGGCCGGCCCTCCTGGTTGTTCTCGGTGATCTCCTGGGCGACGGCCTCCCATTTTTCCTTGGCCGTGCGGTAGATGACATCGTGGTATTCGTAGCGGATGAGGGGCTTGTTCGTCGGGATCTCGACCACGTCCAGCCCGTAGATCTGCTGGAATTCCTCGGCCTCGGTGGCCGCCGTGCCGGTCATGCCGGCGAGCTTCTTGTACATGCGGAAGTAGTTCTGGAACGTGATCTGGGCCAGGGTCTGGTACTCCTCCTCGACCCGGACGCGCTCTTTGGCCTCCAGGGCTTGGTGGAGCCCGTCGCTGTAGCGGCGGCCGGGCATCAGGCGCCCCGTGAACTCGTCGACGATGACGACCTTCCCGTCCTGGACCATGTAGTCCACGTCCCGCTTGAAGAGCTGGTGGGCCTTGAGGGAGGTGTTGACGGCATGGACGAGGTCCATGTTTGAGAGGTCGTAGAGGTTCGGGACGCTCAGGATCTTCTCGGCCTCGGCGACGCCCTCCTCGATGAGCGATACGGTCCGCGTCTTCTCGTCGACCGTGAAGTGCTTGTCCTTGCGCAGGCGGCGGACGATGCTGTCCACCTTATAGTACAGGGCGGTCGATTCCTGGGTCGGGCCGGAGATGATCAGGGGGGTCCGGGCCTCGTCGATAAGGATCGAGTCCACCTCGTCCACGATGGCGTAGTTGAACTCGCGCTGAACGAGGTCGGAGAGGCGGAACTTCATGTTGTCGCGGAGGTAGTCGAAGCCGAACTCGTTGTTGGTGCCGTAGGTGATGTCCGCGCGGTAGGCGGCAAGGCGCTCGGCGTCTCCGAGCTCGTGCTGGATGGTGCCGACGCTCAGACCGAGGAACCTGTAGATGGCCCCCATCCACTCTGTGTCGCGCCGGGCCAGGTAGTCGTTGACGGTGACGATGTGGACGCCCTTGCCGTCGAGGGCGTTGAGGTAGGCGGAAAGAGTCGCGACCAGCGTTTTCCCTTCACCGGTCTTCATCTCGGCGATCATGCCGCGATGCAGCACCACTCCGCCGGTCAGCTGCACATCAAAATGGCGCTGGCCGAGCGTGCGCTTAGCCGCCTCGCGCACGGTCGCAAAGGCATCGACGAGGAGATCGTCGAGCTCGGCCCCG
>CAZKFD010000025.1:0-57620 GCA_964551995.1 uncultured Eubacteriales bacterium | reverse complement strand
GACAATGTTATCGAGTTGATCCCTTCGCGTGAGCCTCAGTCTATCCAAGCTGAGAGCTATCGTTCCATACGGACGACCCTTCTCGTTTCTTACCCGCCGGGGAAGATCAAATCCATTCTCGTCACGAGTCCCCTTGCCCGGGAGGGAAAATCGTCAACTCTGGCCAATCTCGGAGTGACTCTGGCCCAGGCGAATAAGCGGGTCGTCATCGTGGATGCCGACCTCAGGAAGCCTATGCAGGGCCGGATGTTCGGGCTAACCAGCGGGTGGGGATTAACCCACTATGTGAGCTCTTTTATCGATACGGCAGATCTCGTTAGGTCGACGCAATATCCTAACCTTTTCCTCATCACGAGCGGCCCCATCCCTGCCAATCCTATCGAACTCCTGACATCGGAAAAAATGGACCACTTGATTGCGTTTCTGAAGCGAAGCTCCGACTATATTCTCATCGATACTCCTCCGCTTCTCGCGGTCTCAGACGCGATTGCCATGGGGCCGATGATCGACGGCGTTATCATTGTGGCTCGAGGAGGGCAGACGCCTATACTCGCTCTCAAGCAGGCCCAGCAGAGGCTCGAGACCCACAAGCTCAGGTGTTTGGGTGTTATATTGAACGGCGTCGACCTGATCGAGCAGGACGGTTATTACGCTAAGCAGTATTATCAGTACTCCAAATCGGGCTAATCTCCTTCTCTCGCAACAGGTAACTTATTACTTCGCGAGGAAGTGGCGCAGACAAGAAAGAACAAAGTGGCCGACCCACCTTGTCTGATCGAAAAGCGACGCGACTTCATAGGGAGCTTGTGGTCAGGCCGAGCGGCAGTTTGAAATTCAAGGCGGCATCCGCGATCGGTCTCTGCCGGAAAGGAAGAATCACAGCCAGCGACCTCGCAAGAAAAAGAGTCACTAAAGAAGCGGCAATTGTCGAAACGACTTTTTCCCGACTGTCACGCTTCTGCCTATCGTCTCCTGGCCGGAACCAAAACCACCATAGGAACGATACGATCAGTCCCGATTTGATTATTTGACTGTCACATATAAAACGCACGAAATTATCAAAATACCAGGAGCGCGTAGCCAGTGAATTGAAAAACATAAGGATGGCATAATCAAACCGCTCAACAATTCCGGCTAACCTGCTGAGAAAGGGCAAGCGAGTGCTCGCCTGGGTCAGTAAAGAATTAATAATTATCAAACCTTGGCTTCCTTTCAAATTGCTTATATGAGAAAATAATATTTTACTATTTTAAAATCAAATATAAAAGAAAGGCCCAGAATTTGGAGAAGCATAGGGATTGACGGGGTGGAAAATTATTGGAATCTGAATATTATTTTCTAACGCTTTCATGCGGGAAGTAAGTAAGGAGGTCGTCGAAGTACTCCTCGAGGGCGAGCTGACCGACCATCTGGGTTACAAAAAGCACGACCAGAAGGATAAGACGACAAAGAACGCCAGGAATGACCCG
This sequence comes from uncultured Eubacteriales bacterium, assembly GCA_964551995.1. Taxonomy (GTDB): domain Bacteria; phylum Acidobacteriota; class Aminicenantia; order Aminicenantales; family Saccharicenantaceae; genus DATKJS01. Next base: position 56,151 of record CAZKFD010000025.1, on the reverse strand, counting down.
CCCTCGATCAATGTACTCTCCTAATTAAGCTTTTCAAAGCCGCATGATGACACTAGCTTCTTCCCATGATGGTATAGTAAAATCTTTTCGAAAAAGTACCAGGAGGAGAATACATGGGATCTTGTGGAATTTCGTTCAATACAATAGATAGCATCCGCTGGGTGATTGTGGACCGGCCGGCCAAAATGAATAGCCTTGATCGCGAAATCCTCTTGGCACTCAAGGAAGTATTCGAGGGTCTCCGAGACGACCCAAGCATTAGGGTGGTTGTATTAACCGGAGCCGGAGACAAGGCTTTCATAGCTGGTGCTGACATCGCTGAACTAGAAGGCCTCGAGCCTTCGTCTGGAGAACTATACGCTTTGGCCGGCCAGGAATTGACGAAGATCATCGAAAACCTGGGAAAACCAATTATCGCAGCTATCAACGGCTACGCGCTCGGCGGAGGCATGGAACTCGCCCTCGCCTGCCATATCCGTCTGGCCTCCGAAAACGCTAAGATGGGGCTTCCAGAAGTAAAGCTCGGACTCATCCCCGGCTTCGGGGGTACCCAGAGGCTTGCCCGCCTGATTGGTAAGGGTAAAGCCTTGGAGCTCATCCTAACAGGTCAAATTGTGGATGCCGCAGAGGCCCTAAAAATCGGACTCATCAACGGCATTTTTCCCAGCCGCGAACTGCACTCGGCCACGGAGAGACTGGCATACGAGATCATATCAAACGGGCGCCTCGCTCTCGAGCATTCCCTGAAGGCCGTTAACTGGGGTCTGGATTTGACACTGGACGAAGGACTTAAGCTTGAAGCAAGCCTCTTTGGTACGATTTGCGGCACCAAGGACGCCAAGGAAGGCACAAGGGCTTTTCTGGAGAAAAGGAAACCACAGTTCCATCAAGCCTAATACATTGGTCTTCCCCTTGCTTCAGAAAAGCAGGCTCGTTGGACATCCATCGTATTTTGTTGCCTAAAAAACAAGTCATACAATCCAGCGCTCTCTTCGGTCGTACTTGACATTTTTTCTATGTTTTCCTTAATATTCTCTTCGATGAATGATACGGACGGAGAACTAGAGATATAAAGCTCACCAAAGAAGGAGATCCCCTTTTCTTCTATATCAATTAAGTCTCAAACATTCGCTAAGAATAGTGAAGGCGACCTAATATGTTTTTTATTAAAAAGAGGGTTTTCAAGTAATGCAAAAGTCTTTATTTCGGAGAATAATGAACCGGATTCTTCATCTTGTTGCCCAATTTTCGCCTGGAGCCACGACTTTTCGACCTTTCCTCCATAAGCTGAGAGGCGTTAAGATTCATGGCATCGTGTTCATTGGTGACCAAGTCTATCTTGAGAACGAATTCCCAGAACAAATAGAGCTTCATGACGGTGTTCAGTTAGCGCCACGTTCAATGATCATGTGTCATTTTCGAAGTGTCGGCAAAATTATAATAGGACGTAATGTTTGGATAGGCGTTAATTCAATAGTCACCACTCCGGGGCGTCTACTGACTATAGGGGAATGCTCGGTTGTCGCTGCTTCTTCAGTCGTAACAAGAGACGTCCCTCCATTTATGTTTGTTGGAGGCTCTCCAGCTAAGCCTATCGCTCGGGTGACCATTCCCATGACCATGGAGACTCCATACGAGGATTTTAAGAACGGATTAGTCCCCCTATGACCATTTTGGGCCAAGAAAAACCACTAGAGTCCCTGGCCTGTCTTATTATTGATGACCCTCTTCTCAAACCCAAATACGGCTGCCTCGATTATAAAAAACTCTTAGAGGAAATGAAATTCCACAACTTCTTTACAGAAATTGCATTCATTCCTTGGAACTACAAAAGGAGTGATGCAAGAACGGTGCGTCTCTTCCTTGATCACCCTAATTTCTATGGCATATGCGTGCATGGGTGCAATCATACCGGTAACGAATTTGGAAAGGGAGATTACCTAGAGTTGAGTATTTTGTCATCCACGGCTTTGTGGCGTATGGAACAGCACAAGAAACTGACCGGCTTAGCCTATGATCCCGTTATGGTATTTCCACAAGGCCGTTTCTCTTCAGAGGCAATGAAAGTACTCAAAGAACACGGCTACCTTGCGGCTTTTAACTCGAGTCTTCGAGCAAATGATAAAAAAGAACTGCCAGCTATTGAATACCAACGGCCCGCAACCACTATTTATCATGATTTCCCATTATTCTTGAGGCGATACCCGAAAGACAAGTTCCAATTCGTTCAAGACATCGCCTTGGGTCGACCAATTCTAATCGTTGAACACCACAGCATCTTTAGGGATGGTTACAATACAATGACCACATTAGTTGACTGGATAAACAGCTTGGGAGACATTAAATGGACCTCCTTATCCAACATTGCGGAGCATTATTTTGGGAAAAAACCAAGAATGGATGTGCAGACAAATATAGCCTCAAGGGCCCGACTACGCTTAAGAGCTAAAACAACTTTAAGACGCTTTCTATCAGAAGTCCGTGATAACTATGTGGAAACCAACAGTCTATTGTTTAAATTGTATAAGATATTAGGCCGTTAAATCTCTTTAAGCAGCCCTCATCTCTGAAAACTGTGTGGTCGACCCCATAGTTTTTAGAGAAGATCCAGGAGAGCAGGAAGCGATATTATCAGTACACCGTCATCGACGATTGCACGAGGCTAAGGGTTTTATGGGTCTATGACAAAATAAGTCAGAAAACATCGATTCAGTCCATCGACTATGCCTTATCCCGGTTGCCCTTTAGGACAGAAGTAACCCAGACTGATAATGGCTCAGAGTTCCAGGGTCAGTTCCACTGGCACGTGCTGGAGAGAGGCATAAGCCATATATAAAACCCTGACGGCCACGGCTCAATGATAAGGTCGAACTGAGCCATAGGATCGATGAGGCAGAATTTTATCGAATGCTCAAGGGAGTTGTCATCGACGATACAAAGCTTTTTATTGAGAAGCTACGGGAGTGGGAAAACTTCTACAACCACCAAAACCTCATTCGGCACTATCAGAGATGACCCCTATGAACGCTTCCGCGAAAGAGCCGCCCTCCAGGCGTAACCGATGCTAATCAGTTCTACAAATTATTGACAATATAAGGGAAAAATTATATTTTCTCATTCTGCTAAGAGTAAAAATTTTTGTTATAGAGAGACTAGAGTGAATAAGTCATGGCCGCGGAGAATTGTAAACCGACTCCTCCATCTAATAGCCCAATTCTTTCCGTGCGGCAGGAGTCTAAGAGTGTATATTCACAGACTTAGGGGAGTCAAAGTCGGTAAAGGTGTATATATTACTGAGCAGGTATTTATTGAGAATGAATACCCTGAATGTGTTGAGATCCAAGATGGAGTAGAGATAGCACCAAAGGTTAATATAATTGCCCATCGATTGGGGCCGGGGAAAATTATCATCCAGAAGAAAGCATTTATAGGCATGGGCTCCAATATAGCTGCAGCGATGGGAAGAACATTGACTATTGGAGAGTGTGCTGTAATTGCAATGGGCTCTGTCGTTACCAATGATGTGCCGCCATACACCTTTGTGGCTGGAAACCCGGCAAAGCCCAAATACAAGGTGACTATGCCGCTTATTTCTTCAACAAGCGCAGAAGAATTTAAAAAGGGGTTGAAGCCTCTTGAAAAAGGCTAAGACCCATTGAAAATAATAACCGTGTTTGCATCAGATTCCAATGCTGAAGAAAATCGCAAAATTTCTAACCATTTTATTAACAAGTAATCTCCTCCTCTCAAGATACCACATTTAACCTAGAGTTTTTAACCAAGGGGCGCCTCACCCGAAAACGGATCTCATCCCTGAAAACTGCGCCAGCGAAAATGAGAGTTGTGTGGCAAAATTCGAGGTTGGAGATTGCATATTTCCCGCCTTTGCCCCAGAATAAATAGCGGTATGAATCAAAACTAAAATGGAAGAAAAATGAACCATAAGAAGTTCCCGGCTGCCTGTTTGTTGCTCTTTTCAACGACTTTAATCCTCGCTTTGGGCGCTGCGAATGAATCCTCTGAAAGTTCCGCCCGCCTCGCCTGGTGGCGCGAGGCCCGGTTCGGGATGTTCATTCACTGGGGGCCGGTCACGCTCAAGGGTACAGAAATAGGATGGTCGCGGGGCGCCGAGGTCCCGGTCGCGGAATACGACGCGCTCTATAAAAATTTCAACCCCACGCAGTTCGACGCCGACGACTGGGCCCAAACCGCCAAGCAAGCCGGCATGAAATATCTCGTCATCACCTCCAAGCACCACGACGGGTTCTGCCTCTGGGACACGAAGCTCACCGACTACAACATCATGCACACCCCCTTCCACCGCGACGTCCTCAAGGAGCTCTCGGAGGCCTGCCGCAGGCACGGCATCGTCTTCTGCACGTACTACTCGATCCTCGACTGGCACAACCCGGACTACCCCCTGGGCAGCCCGGGCGGGAAAACCAAGAAGCCCCATCCGGACATGGATCGCTACGTCGCTTTCCTCAAGGGCCAGATGGCCGAGCTCATCCGCAATTACGGCCCCCTCGGCTTCATGTGGTTCGACGGCGATTGGGAAGCGCCCTGGAACCCGGCCCGCGGCCTTGACCTCGACGCTTACGTCCGTTCGCTCCAGCCTTCGATCATCATCAACGACCGGGTCGGCTCCGCGCCTGAAAGGCCGGAAGGCGCGGCGCCCGCGGCCGGCCCCTTCAGCGGCGACTATGACACGCCCGAGCAAAAGGTCGGAAATTTCCAGACCGACCGCCCCTGGGAGTCGTGCATCACGATCTGCGAGCAGTGGGCCTGGAAGCCCAACGACAAGCTGAAGTCCCTCAAGGAATGCCTTCAGACGCTGATTCTGTGCGCGGGCGGCGACGGCAACCTCCTTCTCAACGTCGGCCCGATGCCCGACGGCCGGATCGAGCCGCGCCAGGCGGACCGGCTCAAGGAGATCGGCGCCTGGTTCGTCAAATACGGAAAGTCGATCTACGGCACGCGCGGCGGACCGTTCAAGCCGGGCGCCTGGGGCGCAAGCACCTACAGGGGTAATGCCGTGTTCGTCCACGTTTTCGAATGGCCCGAGGGAGGGCTGGCGCTGCCGCCGATCGGGAAAAATATCATTTCGGCGATCGTTCTTACAGGCGGGCGTGCGGACTTCAAGCAGGACGCTCGGGGCATTCGCATCGCAGTTGCGAAGGATTTCGAGAAGGACATCGACACGCTTATCGAATTGAAGCTCGACGGGCCAGCGGCTGATATCGCGCCTGTGTCTGTCGGGGTCACGACCCACCGATAACAAATCCTATAGATATTTAGGGCCCGTTCCCGCTGCCCCCCCGAAGCGCAAGCACCAAGATATGCTCCTCTTTTCTCGAGTCCCAGACTCCGCCAGCTTTCTCGACTACGCTTATATGCGCAACGATTCACAGCAGAAAAGTTCATAAAATCCCTGACATGCGGACTCCATGGCGCATTTCTACAAGCAGCGGTGCTCGAAATTTCGAAAAAATAGGCCTGGTTGACAGAATCAATTAACACGCAAATCTTGCCAGCCTTGTCTTAGGAATGCCAATCCGAGGACAAGGGGCCGAAAGGGCAGGGACCATTTCAGGGTTGACGCTCTTAAGACGGCAGAAACGCCGTGTGGACGCGGCCGCTGAAATCCGCGACGGCCTTGTAGAAGGCCTCCAAGTTCTCGAGCGGCGTCCCCGGCGGGATGTCGCACCCCGACGAGGCGATGAAATTCCGGTGGTCCTTCGTCGCCTCGAGGAGCGCCAGGGTCGCCGTCCGCACCGTTTCCGGCGTCGCGCCATGGAAGACGGCGGCCGGGTCGAGGTTCCCGCCGACGATGACCTTTCCGGCCACGCGCTCCAGCGCCGCCGCAATGTCCATCGGGGCCCCGAAGTGGTAGATCTCCGCCCCCGCTTCGAGCGTCTTTTCGAGGTGCACGAGCTTCGCCCCGCAGTTGTGGAATATGACAACGAAATCCCGCGTCTGCGCCCCCTGGACGATCCGCTTGACAAAAGGCCCCGAGAAACGCCCGACGCCCGCCGGCGAAAGCAGACCGGCCGCCGGCTCCGCCATAATGACGCCCGCTATCCCCGTCTCCCGGAAAGCGCGGGCATAGGCGATCTGGAAATCGGCCACCTTCTCGATGAGCGCGAGGATCGTCTCGGGCTCAAGGGCCGTCGCTTCCAGGGCCTCGCTCACGCCGAAGATCCGCCCAGCAAGTGAGAAAGGCCCGATCATACAGCCCAATACAGGCGCGACAACGGCCTTCCTCACCATCCGCGCCGCTTCGAGATAAACCGCCGTCCGCGCGTCTCCCGGCTTCGGCACTGGGAGCGCCGCAATATCATCCGCCCCTTTCGCCCTCCGGCCGATGACGGTCGGGACCTCCCTCTCCGACATTCGGACTTTGCACCCGAAGGCCTCCGCCTCGGCGCTCAGGTCCATGGCCGTGAGCAGGACGGGCGTCCGCAGGCGCTCGTGCAGGGCGAGGACCGCTTCGGCTTGCGCCCGCGGGTCGCTCGCCGCCGCGAGCACCGTCGCGCCGGTGATCCCGAGGCCCGCGTAGGCGCCGATGGGCATGGCCAGGCGGCCGGGATAGCCGAGAACGGTTTGAGCGAACCGCGTTTGCATGCGCAACCTCTTATGGACGAATTTGGATGCCCGCCGGCATCGGCGGAATTATATACGAAATCGGAGCAGATAAGAACGTGATATCCGGGCCCCGGTCCCGGCCCGCCCCATCAGGGCGGAAAATGCCGCCCCTCCAAAAATCCCGAAGGCCTTGTCTTTCCCGCCCGGACCCTTGCTTTTATTTAGGGGGCTGCGTCGATTTGGAGCTCAACAACACGCGGATGGCATGGAGCTCCATGATGATCGCGAAAAGGAGACCGACGGCGGCGATCTGCAGAAGCTTCAGGGGCGGGTAATTCGGCCCCGTCAGGGAATGACGAAGGATATTGGCCGCCTTTTCGATGGCCGCAAGCGCGAGCACGGCGAACGACCCCCAGAAAAACACGCGCCGAACGACGATTTCCAGGATTTTCATGATACCGACCTCCTCCTTTTGAGGCATTTAGGAACGGCTCGTCCCCTCTCCGGGGAGCGGAAACCGCTCCTCCCCGCAGATCTGCCCCAGTTGATCAAAATATATCCCGGCGCGGCTCCAAAGTCCAGTCGAATCCACAAAATGGGGTAAATTCACGAGCAATTTACTTATTTTCTGTAGGATAGTGTGGTCCGACCCCAATTCGCCCGGTTATTTCTTCACGGGCTTGAGGAGCAGGTCCTGGAAGTCGTAGCTGAAATCGACGTCCGGCGAAGCGGGGAGCATTGTCGCACGGGCGATCGTGCCGTCGGGGTTGAGCGAGAAGGTCACATAGGCGTCGGCCCGGAGGTCCCGGTCGCACCAGCGGACGAGGAACGTGTCGTACTGCCAGTGCTCGAGGTCGCCGACGAGGGCCGGCGTCCGGGTAAAGCGCATGACGAGCTTTCCGTCCTCGAAGGCGATACCGATATCGCCGTACCACGCGTCCCGGTACGTCCCGGCGTATTCCTCGAGCGCGAGCGACGGCTTCGAGGACGCGTTCCTCGCGGCGGCCGCTTCCTTCACGACCTCCGCCGTCCGGGCCTCATTCCGCGCCGCGACCTTGCGATAGGCCTCGACCCAATCGGTCTTCGGCGCCCCCAGATAATGGTCCACGACGAACATCGTCAGCGCCTGGAAGGCCTCGTCCGACTCCTGGTTTGTGAGCACGGTGACGCCGAGGCCGGCGTCCGGGACGAGCCAGACCTGCGAGACATATCCCGCCAGCCCCCCGGTGTGAGTGATGACCTTCAGGCCGCGGTATTCCTTGACGCGAAGGCCTAGGGCGTAGCCATTGAAGTCGGTCTTCAGGGCGGCGAGCTCGGGCGCCGGGTCGGGGTTCGGCATGGGCGTCACGAGGGTCGTGAGCTCGCGGTAGGTTGTCTCGCTGTACAGCCGCGTCCCGCCAGGAAGCTCCCCTCTCCCGAGCAGGACCAGCATCCACTTCGCCATGTCCTCAGCGCAGGAATTGATGCCCCCGGCCGGGTTGGTGTTGTCGTTGGTCGAGGGCTTGACGACCTTGAGGACGCCGTCGACAACGGCGTGCGTCGCGGCGACGTTGTCGCCCTCGGCCGCCGCGGAGTGGCGCACGTTCGTCCGCGTCATCCCCACGGGAACGAGGATGCGCTCGGTGACGAAATCCTCCCAGGTCCTGCCGCTCACGGCCTCGACGACCTCGCCGGCCACCGAATACAGGAGGTTGTCGTAGGCGTAGGCGCTCCGGAAGGAGGTCTCCGGCTTCATGTAGCGGAGGCGCCGCACGATCTCCTTGCGGTCGTAGGTCGACGGCGGCCAGAAGAGGAGGTCCCCCTCTCCGAGACCCAGGCCGCTCCGGTGGACGAGGAGGTCCCGCACCGTGATCTCCCGCGTGACCCAGGGGTCGTACATCGCGAACCAAGGCAGGTAATTGATGACCGGCGCGTCCCAGGCAATCTTGCCCTCCTCGACCAGGAGCCCCAGCGCCGTGGCCGTGAAGGCCTTGGTGTTCGAGGCGATGCCGAAGAGCGTTTGTGCGTCGACCGCCGCCGACTCTCCCATCCTCCGGACGCCGTATCCCTTGGCCGCGATAACCTGCCCGTCCTTGACGATGGCCAGGGCCATTCCTGGCACTTGGAAGGTTTTCATGATGCGGGCGGCCTCGGCGTCGAGGCCGGGGGGCGGCGCCAACGGCTTCTTGCCCGCGGCGAAAACGGCTCCCTGACAGAGCGCGGCGACCGCCAGGACCAGGAGCCAGGGGAAAACGGCCCGGAGACGGCGCCCGAACGGCATCGCTGACCTCCACGAGTCCAGGATGAGGGAAATTTATACAATATCCGGCCCTCAAAATAAAGCGCCAGGGGAGGCCGCCGGCATGGAAGAAATTCCGGGCTCGTTCGTCAAAAGGTCAGAAGGTGCCGGATTGATATCCGGTCACCCACCCCTATACCCCCCTCGGACGGGGGACCGAACGGTCCCCCGTCCACATTTCTCTCCTCCACACGGAGCCGGCTTTCGGGCCGCCGTGCGGGAAAGCTCTGGCCGCGCCGGGACAAAACCGCGACCCGACGTAGCTAACCCCCCGAGCTGAGCCGCAAGAAACGCGGAAGCCGGACGCTTCCGGCCCGCTGAGCTTCAGTCTCCGGCTTCCTCCTGGATCGGGTCGAGGCGGACGGAGACCTTGCCGGCATACGATTTTCCGTTGACCGTCAGCGTGACGAGATAGACCCCCGGTTCGGCCAGCTGGCCGCCCACCCCCCGCCCGCCGAAGCCCATCGCCTGGAACATGGCGTAAGTGGAGGCGCGGATGATGGGCATAACGCTGCGCTGGACTTCCTGGAACTTCCGGAAGTTCGAGGGGAACTTCACGAGCGTGTCCCTGCCGTCCTGGAGGGTCGTCTTGTCCTCGGGCTTGAGGTCGGTCCGCTGGAGGGCCGTATCGATCTGCTTGACAAGGTTCGAGATCATCGATTCGACGCTCCTCGCGGGCGGGTCGAAGCGCAGGTCCCAGGCAATCCGGGTGATACCGGGCCCGGCCGAGTCGAGGGCGTAGGTCGTCTTCACGCTCCCCATGGGGTCGGAGATCTCGAGCGTCACCGGCTTCTCCGGCTTGGCTTTCAGGTAGATGTGGATCACGGCGCCGTCCGGGGGGTTCTCGCCCTTGAAGTAAAGATCCCCCCGGCCGTAGCCGCCGCGCTCGATGGTGAGCCAGCGCGTGCCCGGCTTGTTGACGTCAAAGAGATAGGCGTCCTTTTCGAGGACGCTGTCGGTCGCGTCCCTGAGCGGGGTGATGTCGTCAAGGATCCAGAGGCCGCGGCCGTGCGTCGCGGCGATGAGGTCGTTCGCCCGCGGCTGGATCAGAAGATCGTGGACGGCGACCGTCGGCATGTTGAGGTTGAGCCGGGACCAGTTCGCGCCCCCGTCGCGGCTGAAGAAGGCGCCGAACTCGGTGCCCAGGAAGAGGAGCTTCTTGTTCTTCGGGTCCTCACGGATGACGTAGACGGACTGGCCGTCGGGTAGGTTGCCGGTGACGTTCGTCCAGGTCTTGCCGTAGTCGGCCGTCTTGAAGACGTAGGGGTGGAAATCGTCGCTCCGGTGGCCGTCGAAGGTCACGTAGCACGTCCCCGCATCGAAGTGCGAGGCCTCGACCCCGCTGACCCAGGTGTTCTTGGGAACGACGGGGACGGCCGGGCGGACGTTCGTCCAGGTCGCGCCGTCGTCCCGGGTGAGCTGGACGTTGCCGTCGTCTGTGCCCGCCCAGATGAGGCCGGGCACGAGCCGCGACTCGGAGATGGTGATGATCGTGCAGTGGGTCTCGGCGCCGGTCGCGTCCCGCGTCAGCCCGCCCGGCTTGTCCGGCGCGTACTCCGTCTTGTCGTTCGTGGTCAGGTCGGGGCTGATGATCATCCAGTGGTCGCCGCGGTCGACGGACCGGAAGACGTGGTTCGCGCCCATGTAGATCGTCTGCGGGTTATGGGGCGACACGACGATCGGGGTGCTCCAGTTGAAGCGCAACGGGCCGCGCATCCCCATCGTCGCCACGTTCATCATCGCTTCCTCCGGCGACGGGATGGGCTCGCCCTTGGCCTGCGGCTTTCCGGCCGGCGCCTTGGGCGCGGGCTTGGCGGCCGGGACCTTCTTCGCCGGCGGCGCGGCCGCCTCCCCTGCCGGATAATAGTCCTTGTAGTTGAGGATGTTCACGGCCGTCGGCCGGATGGACTTCGCCTCCCGCGTTTCGACGTTCACGCGGAGGGCCGCGCCGTTCTGGCTCTCGCAGTAGACCGTCCGCCAGTCCGCCGGGTCGTTCTGGGTGTGGAAGCCGTCGCCTCCCCCGATGCTGAACCAGAAGTCCGTGAGGATCGAGCCCTCGCGGCTCATCGAGGGGCCGCCCCAGCAGCCGTTGTCCTGGAGGCCGCCGTAGACGTAATAGGGGTCGCGCATGTCCGCACTGAGGGCGTAGTATTGGGCAAAGCAGAGGTTGTCGTAGAACAGCCAGGTCTTGCCGTGGTCGTAGGTAATCGAGACGCCGCCGTCCTGGCCGACGTAGAAGCGGTCCCGATTCGTCGGGTCGAGCCACATGGCGTGGAAGTCGGGGTGCATCCCCGTGATCTCGGTCCAGGTCTTGCCGCCGTCGCTCGAGAAGTTCAGGCTCTGGGTCAGGAAATAAACCCACTTGTCCTCGAGGGGGTTGATGAAGATGCGGCTGAAGTAAAACGGCCGGCTGTTCAGCCTGTTCATGTACTGCCACGTCACCCCGCCGTCCTCCGTACGGTAGATCCCCGAGCCGAGCTTGGTCATGTCGGCGTAATCTGGATTCGGCTTCCTCTCGCCGCTCGGCATCCGGAGCTCGGCCAGCGGCTGGTAGGCGGCCTCGACGACGGCCATGAGGATCTTGGGGTTCGAGCGGGAGACGGCCAGACCGATCCGCCCGATTTCGCCCGTCGGCAGACCGCGCGTGAGCTTCGTCCAGGTCTTGCCGGCGTCGGCCGTCTTGAAGATGCCGCCGTTCGGCCCGCCCGAGTCGAAGCGCCAGGGCTGGCGGAGCCGCTGCCAGAACGAGACGTAGAGGACGTCCGGGTTCGCCGGGTCCATAACCAGGTCGATGGCGCCCGTCTTACCGTCGCTGGGCAGGCCGCCGGCGAGCTTCGTCCAGGTCTTGCCGCCGTCCGCGGTCTTGAACAGGCCCCGGTCCCCGGTGTATCCCCAGGGATGTCCCGAGGCGGCGACGTAAACGATGTCGGGATCTGTCGGGTGCGTCACGATGTGGCCGATCGTCTGGGTTGTCTCGAGGCCCATGCGGGTGAAGGTCTTGCCGCCGTCGGTCGACTTGTAGACGCCGTCGCCCCAGCCGACGCTGTTTCGGACGTTCGCCTCCCCCGTCCCGACCCAGATGACGTTCGGGTCCTTCTGGAAAAAGACGGCGTCGCCGATGGAGGACGAGCCGTACTTGTCGAAGATCGGCTCCCAGGTCGTGCCGGCGTTGACCGTCTTGAAGACGCCGCCCGAGGCCGAGCCGACGATGGCGCAGGTGAAGTTTTTTGCCACCGCGTCCAGGGACGAGATGCGGCCGGCCATGTTGGCCGGGCCGATGTTGCGCCACCTGAGGTCCTTGATCAGGGACTGGTTCTGGTCCGCCGGGGCGGTCTGGGCCGAGAGCGGCCCGACGAGCGCCAGGGCGGCGGCCAGGACGAGGGACGCGCGCAGGACGGTTTTCAGGAGTTTTCTCATGGGACTCTCCTTCAGGCTGGGATATCGTCCGGTCGGCGGAGGTTTCCGCCAGCGTGATGGTGCATGGACGGCTGGCCGGATTATATCGGATCGAGGGACGCGAATCAAGCCGCACTCCGGACGGCGGGGGGCCGGAGCTCAGGCATTCAGATACTTTATCATCGTCTTGAGCGTCTCGTAGTCCGGCTGCCCCTCGGCCGTCTCCTTGCCCGGCGCGAGGGCGGCGTAGGTCAGCGGCGCGCCCAGGAAGGGGGCCGCGATCCGGGTGATGACGCCGAGCTTCCCCATGCCCAGGGCGATCAGGTTCTTGCGCGCCTCGTAGAGCGAGAGGATGCGGACGCAGTCCTGGGAGCTCCGGACGCGGCAGACGATCTTGGCGATGTCCGCGCCGAAGTCGAAGCACTCCTCGATCTTCTGGGTCAGGAAGTGCCGGAGCGGCGTCTCCTCCGTGTTGTAGAAGGAGATGATGACGCGGCACTTCTTGCCGCGGGCGGCCGCCACGACGTCCTCGCGGAGGGCGGTCTCGGCGCCGACTTCGAGGTCGACGTAGGCGGCCCCGCCTTCGATCGCGGCTAGGAAAGCCGCGCGCCTCTCCTGCTCGGTGCGGGTCCCCGGCCGGCAGAGGGCGATGAGCGGCACCGGAGAGGCGAAAAGCTCCTTGATCTCGGCGGGGGCGAGGCTCGTCTTGTCTATGCAGATTTCGGCGAGCTCGAGGCCCTTCAACGCCGCGCGGAAATCTTCAAGGCTCGGTTCGGCAAGGCTGACGCAGATCATGGATGGACACCCTCCCCGCAGGTTCAGACGCCAGAACGTCTATTCTTTCCCTCATGGGAGCAATGGCATCTTATCACAGGGAAAGAAAATTTTACAGGTGGCGGCGGGACGGGAAGCGACAGAACACGAGGCCGCCGCCGCGCCCGGCCGTCGCCCTAGGCCCTTTTTTGGGACAGGGCAATGAGGCCGAGGGCCAAAACGGCGGCGGCGATGAGCGCTTTGACGGCATGAACCACGGAGACGCCGAAGAGCGTGAGGGCTTCGAACCGGTCCACATAATGGAAGGAGAGCGCCCCGGCGAGGGCCAGGCCGGCATAGAGGAGAATAAGCAGGCCGCCGAGGATGATGAGGATCCGGCTGCGGTCCCGCGCGATCGACCAGACGGCCAGGATGAATATGCCGGCGACGGCCGCGGCCATGAGGGCCATGGCGGCTTTTTGGAGGGGCTGGCGGAAATAATAGATGTCCATCGCGTTGGCGAGACTCCGCCCCCACGCTGTGAGACGCCCTTCGAGGAGGAGGAGTTCGGAAAGTGCCAGGAGAAAGAGGACGGCGGCGGAGACGAGCCAGAGCCGGCGGTCGCCGGGACGAGGGCGAACTTCCGCATCCGGGATCCCGGATGTCGTCCGCACGGGCCGAGGACGATACGCGCACAGGACGGAGATCAGCCCTCCCGAGGCCAGAAGCACGAACAGGACAAGCCCGGACTCGGTGGGCACGCGGGGCGGCGCCTCGGGCTCCGGCCGGATGGACGGGCGGAAGGGCGTCCCGGGACGATGAGTCCTGCCGAGGGCGTAGGCCCGGAGCTTCCGCAGGGCCGGGGCGGCGGCCCCGGGTTTCGGCTCCCTGACCGGAATGGCCACGGTGCTCGCGTCCCTCGTTCTGTCTCTCCAGCGCCCGTTCGGTGAGAGATAGATGACGAACTGGACGAGGGCCAGCTTCTCTTTTCGCTCGACGTTGAAGCGGAACACATAACTGCCGCCGCTTTGGACCGTCGGGGACGGGTCCAGGGCGCGGTCACTTCCGACCGGGTCGTGGTCGCGGGCGAGGAGGTAGATATCGGCCACGAGGACGGACGGTTCCGGGACCCGGCCGAGCGTGACGCGGATCTCGACGCGCTCGCCCGCGGCGACTCGCGCCGGCGCTTCCACGGTGAGCCAATCCGCGTAGGGCGGATGGAAGAGGCTGAGGAACGCCCACGACAGGCCCGCGACCAGCGCAAGCACGCCGGCGAAAGCCAACGTCCTCACGATCTTCTTGCCCCTGTCGTCCATCCCTTTCCGCCGTCCGCCCGCTCCGGTCTTCTTCTCGCTCCCCGCCGTCCGTCCCGCGAGCGTCCACGTATCGTAGACCACCGCCTCCGACAAGTCAAACCACTCCGTGGCGCGCCAGAGCCCCGTTTACGCGCCTTAGGCCCGTCCCCTAAGAAGGGGCCGAGGGGATTGGCCTTCACTCCAGATCACGGTTTTTCACGCCGTTCCTTTCAGGTCAGCTATCAAGGTCGGAGGGGTTCTGTCCCGGTGCGTCACCGTCCGGCCTCGGCTCCACCCATCCCCCCGTGGGCGGATGGGGGCCCGTCGGCTTCCGACGGGGGGAACCGCCTACTTGGAGGGGGAATCCGCTCCGCCTTCCCCCTTCCAACGGTCGCCTCATCGGCTCCCTGCCTCCCCTCCTCGGACGCGGCAGCGTCCTGCGGCCAAGAGGAAATATCCCCCTGGACCCCCTTCCGTCACGGGACAGGTTCCCGGGGGAGCGATAGCGCGGGGATAAGGGTGGCCTCGGTGCCACTAGAAGAGGAACGCGGAGGCCGTGTTGACAGGAGCGGGCGGCCGGCATTATAGTCTTCGCGGCAAAGGAGCGACCATGCTCACGAAATCCAAGAACCCGCACCTCCCGTTCGGTGACCACCAGGCGGCGTCGTGGTACGGAAAGGATATCCTGTCGGTCCGGCAGTTCAGCCGCGGCGACCTCGAATACGCCTTCCGCGTGGCCCATGAGATGCGCATCATGGTCGAACGGATCGGGACCTTCGACCTGCTCAAGGGCAAGATCCTGGCAAACCTGTTCTACGAGCCGTCCACGCGGACGTCTTCGTCCTTCATGGCCGCCATGGAGCGGCTCGGCGGCGCGGTCATCCCCATCAGCGAGGTCAAGTTCTCCTCAGTGGCCAAAGGCGAGAGCCTGCCCGACACGGTCCGGACCCTGGCCTGCTACGCCGACGTGATCGTCCTGCGTCATCCCGAGGTCGGGGCCGCGGCCCTGGCGGCCGAGCACGCCCGGAAACCGGTCATCAACGCCGGCGACGGTGTCGGCGAGCACCCGACGCAGGCCCTCCTCGACACCTTCACCATCCGCGAGGAGCTGGGGCGGCTCGACGACCTGACGGTCACAATGCTCGGCGACCTCAAGTACGGCCGGACCGTCCACTCGCTGGCGCGCCTGCTGACTCAGTTCAACAACATCAGGCTGAACTACGTCTCGCCGGACATCCTCCGCATGCCCAAGGACGTCATCGAGGAGGTGGCCGAGAAGGGCGTCCCCCAGGCGGAGTTCACGTCGCTCGACAAGCCCCTGCCCGAGACCGACGTCCTTTACGTGACCCGCGTCCAGCGCGAGCGGTTCGAGGACCCGGCGGTCTACGACAGGGTCAAGGACGCCTTCATCGTCACGCCCGAGGTCATGGCGGCGGCCAAGGAGCGGATGATCGTCATGCACCCCCTGCCTCGCGTCAACGAGATCAGCATGGAGATCGACGCCGACCCGCGGGCGGCCTACTTCCGCCAGATGGAATATGGGCTCTACGTCCGGATGGCCCTGCTGGCCATGGTCCTGGGCAAGGCGTAAGAGGAACGGCAAGCGCGCTGGCGGAAGAACCGACGGCCGGGCCCCCGCCGTTCAGACCTCGATCTCGCGGTACCTTCTCTCGGCGAACCTCGCCAGGGCCGCGTAGCCCGCTGCCGAGCAGACGCCGAGAATCCCGTAAAGCACAGCGATGACCGCCGCGTCCGGGAGCTTCCATCGGACCATGAAGCGGACGGCGAAGTACAGCGCCGTCAGGACGCCGATGTCGGCGCACATCGCCAGAACGACGTTCAGGTTCTGCTTGATGGCCTTCTGGGGGTTCGTCCAGTCGAGGAGCGGACGGGCGAGGTCGATGATCATTCCCAGGGCCGTGAGGAAGATCCCGGCGACAAGGGACAGCCCCGCCGCCACAAGGAGCCGCGCCGCCGTGAGATGGAGCATCCATACGGCCACCAACGAGGCCGTGACCGTACCGAGCAGGGCGACCAGGTAGGAGTGGAGGAACTTGGCCGCGACCTGGTCCCTCGGCGAGACGGGGATGACGCGCGAGATCCAGAACTGGACACCCTCGCGCGAGAAGGCCGACGACGAGGTCCCGTTGAGGCTCCCGCAGACGATCATGAAGGCCGCCGCGGCCAGGATGACGATGAGCGGGTGGGCGGAGTTCATCAGCCTGAGGACGGCGTCCATGTCCCTGCTCCCCGAGCCGGCTTTGACCATGAGGGCGAACACGGCCGGGACGATGACGACGACGAGGGTGCCGTTCAGGAGGAAGATCGGCGTGCGGATCATGAGCCGCCACTCCCGGCCGAAAACGGCCCGCACCGGATGGCGGCCGGAGGAGACGCGCTGCTCCATCTGGGCCCGGGACATCGCCCGCTTCCTCGCCGAGACCTCGCGGAGCCCGACGAGGCCGCGGTAAAAGAGCCTCTCGGAGAGGACGAGGATGGCAGCAAAAAAAAGGACCGACGTCCCCGCGAAGAGCGCCAGGTTCAGGAGGCCGGAGGCCGAGAAGCCGCCGGCGACGGCCTTCGACGCCCAGATGCTCGGCGGGAACCTCGACCCGATGACGTTGAGGAGGCTGTCCGGCGAGGCGAAGAACGCCGTCATGGCCTGGGCGCTCGGCTTCACGTTCGGGCTCCGGCCGACGATGAACTGGAGCCCGAGCGCGGACGTGAGAAGGACGATGCTGCCGATGAGGACGAGGGCGTCCTTCCGGCGCCCGAGGTTGACGAACCTCATGAGGATGACGACGAGGAGGGCGACGACGGCCAGCGGGATGACCGGAAGGAGGAGATACACGAGGACGGCGTTCACCCAGTACGGCCAGCCGCCCCGCGCCAGGACGCCGTAGCCGACGAGGACGGGCAGGACGATGATCATGACCGTGAGGTACTCGTTGATCATGATCACGGCGAACTTGGAGGCCATGACCTGGAACGGCTTGAGCGGCAGGGGGATGAGGAACTCGAGGTCGCGGGAGAAGTAGAAGGCCGAGATCACGTAGTAGAGCCCGAAGAGGAGGATGAAGAACTGGCCGCCGAGGACGCCGAGGGTCAGGAGGGCCCGCTCCTGGCCGACGGGCTTGAGCGCGAGGTAGAGGTTTTGGACGAGCAGGATGAGGCCGTAGATCGAGGGCAGAACGGCGACGAAGGCCACGGCAAAGAGGGGGACGAGCCAGATGTCCTTCTTTTCCCTGAACAGCCGGTGGCGGAGGACGGACAGGCCGAAGTTGGAGCGGAGGCCGGCGCGGACGAGGCACAGGAACTTTCTCATTTGTCCGTGAGCTCCAGGAAGATGTTCTCGAGGGAGGTGTCGGCGCGGTCGAGGGCCTTGAGCTCGTCCATGGTCCCGCAGGCGATGAGCCGCCCCTGGTGGATGATGCCGATGCGGTCGCAGAGCTTCTCGGCGACCTCCATGACGTGGGTCGAGAAAAAGAGCGTCTTGCCCTGGTCGCAGTGCTCCCGCATGAGCTCCTTGAGGGAGTGGGAGGCCCGGGGGTCGAGCCCGACCATGGGCTCGTCGAGGACCATGACGCGGGGCGCCGGCAGGAGGGCGGCGATCAGGACGATCTTCTCCTTCATGCCGTGGGAGTAGCTCTGGATCGGGTTCGAGACCGCGCCGGCGAGCTCGAAGATGTCGAGCCACTTCCCGATGCGCTCCAGCCTCTCGTTTTTCGGCACGCCGTAGACGTCGCCGATGAAGTTCAGATACTCGAGGCCAGTCAGCCGCTCGTAGACGTTCGGATAGTCGGGAACATAGGTCGTGATGGACTTACACTTCAGCGCGTCTTTCTGCGTGTCGAGCCCGTCGACCGCGATCGACCCCGAATCCGGCCTGAGCAGCCCGACGATCATCTTGATGGTCGTCGTTTTGCCAGCACCGTTCGGGCCGAGAAAGCCGAAGATCTCGCCCGACTTGACGGTCAGGTCGAGGTCGTTAACCGCCCTGACCTTGCCCTTGTTGTAGCTCTTGGAAATGTGCTTGATTTCGATCACGGGCCGCTCCTTCGACGATCTTTATAACATAGACCGCGCCGCCGGTTAAGAGCCGGGCCGGCAGCTCTCACGTCTGCCGACGGCGGGCGGGAACCCGCCGCGGGTGCCGGGGCCCCCCGGCCGCCCCGGCGAGCTCGCGATAGCGGAAGCAGTGAACCAGATGGTCGTTGACGATCCCCGTCGCCTGGAGGTGCGAATAGACGATCGTCGAGCCGACGAACCTGAAGCCGCGCGCCTTGAGGTCGCGGCTGACGAGGTCGGAGAGCGAGGTGCGGGCCGGCATCTCGGAGAAGGACCTGAGGCGCCTGACGACCGGCTTGCCGCCGACAAAGCCCCAGATGTAGCGGCTGAACGAGCCGAACTCCTTCCGCACCACAAGAAAGCGGCGCGCGTTGTTGATCGCGGCCAGGATCTTCTGGCGGTTCCGGATGATGCCGGGATCGGCGAGGAGCCTGCGGACGTCCCGCGCCGTGAAGCGCGCCACTTTCTCCGGGTCGAAGCCGCGGAAGGCCCGACGGAAGTTCTCGCGCTTGAGGAGGACCGTCCGCCAGCTCAGCCCGGCCTGCATGCTCTCGAGGACGAGGAACTCAAAGATCTTCCTGTCGTCGTACAGCGGCCTCCCCCACTCCCTGTCGTGGTAGGCGGTCATCCGCGGGTCGTCGTCCCCGCCCCAGCAGCGGGCGCGAGTCTCCGCGGCGCTTTTTCTCGCCCGTTGCGGTTTCCCTCGGCCCATCTCGTCCCTCCCGTCCAAGCCCGATTCCCGACGATTCTACAGGAACCCGGCGGACAATAAAAGACGCCCGTCCTCGCCCGGTTGCGGCCGATATCGCTCAAGATCGTCCTTTTCGGCAGCGCGAGCCGCGGAGAGGATAGCCCCGCCAGCGATATCGATATGTTCATCCTGACAGAAGACCCTGAGACGGCAGCGAAGATCCCGGCGTCCTTCCCCGTTGAAAGAAAAATACAGCCGATCGTCCTGGCGCCGGCGGAGTGGGCGGACTTCGAGAAAAGAGAGAAGACGTTCTGCCTGGAAATAGACCGCGGGATCATCCTCTGGGAACGTACCGATGAGCTTGGCTTACGGCGAGTGCAAGAGGAAGGGGAAGATCCGGCCGTTTTCCAGGGGGAAAACGCTGGCGCCCAAAGAGCTCGAAAGCGCCGTGTCCGACCTCCGTAGAGCTGAGAAGACCGCGGCGGAGGGAGACGCCAAGTAGGCCACGATCCAGCTGTATTGTTCGATGTTCCATGCCGCGAGCGCCCTGATCTACTCCCGGAATCTGCGCGAACAAAACCATTACTGCCTGATCGAAGCCGTCCGGATTCTGTTCGTGGAGACGAGGCTGCTCTCGGCATCGGTTCTCGAAAGCTTCAAGGAAGCTAAAAATCTCCGGGAGGACGCCGATTACTACAAACGGTGGACGCAATCCGGATGCGAAAAGCTGCGAAAAGCGGCGCGACTTTTCCTGAAGAGCGCCCGCGAAATCGTCGGCCAATCCTGAAGCCGGCCGTCGCCCGCAGGCCCGGGCTCAGCGCAGGCGCCGGTACTTGATGAGGAGCGATCCGGGGGCGGCGGGGATTTTGATCAAAAGGCCTTCGGCCAGCTCCCGGCCGCTCTTGGCGACGACGATGCCGTAGTCGTCGAAGTCCATTTCGTAGTCGGCGGCCGGCTCGAGCCCGTGGAACGCGACGGTGATCGAAGCCGCAGCGGCGTGAGGCCTGCGGAAGGCGAGGACGATGCCGTCGCGCTCCTCCGGCCGGTCCCACTGGAAGGCCGCCCAGGCCTCGTCCGAGGTCGAGTAGTCCGTCAGCGGGTAGAAATCGCCGAAGAAATAGGGCCGCAGGGACCGGCACTCGGCGAGATCTGCGACCGCCTGGCGGACGTCGAAGGAGCCGTTAAGCTCCCAACCCATGACCACCGCGCCGCCCATCGAGCTCCGGAAATAGTACGGCTCGGGGTTGTTGTTGCCCGTGCCGCTCGCCGGGACGAAGAGCTGAAGGCCGTAGGTGTGGCACTGGTAGCCGTTGGGCTCGAAGTAGGAATAGTCCGTCCGCCACAGGGGAACGCTCCGGCTCGTCGTTTCGAGGTCGATCCGCCGCCCGCCCGAGGCGCAATTGTCGATGAGCAAGCCCGGGTTCCGGGCGAGGAGCCCGTCCCAGTAGGCGTAGAGGCCTTCGACGTGCTTCATCTCCGCGATGCCGACGCGGTCCGGCGCGTCCATGGCCTGCCAATAGGGGGCCGGGTCGAAGTTGAAGTCCTGGCGGTAGATGGTGACGCCTTCCGTTCGGAGGAAATTCGAGACGGTGTCCGTCAGCCACTTCACTGCCGCCGGGTCGCCCAAGTTGAGCAGGCGGTTGGGATTTCCGGCGAGCTTCGTCAGCCATCCCGGGTGCTCGCGGTCGAGCCGCGTCCCCTCGTAGACGCGCTCCGGCTCGAACCATAGCACGAAGCCCTTCCCGCCCCAGTCCTTCGCGGCTTGCGTAACCGGCTTGAGGCCGCGGGGGAAGTTCGCCCGGTTCACGGTCCAGTTCCCGACTCCCGTCCACCAGCTCTTTGTGGCGTTCTCGTACCAGCCGGCGTCGATCCAGCAGTCGTCCGGCTCGATACCGAACTGCCGCAGCCGCTCGATCATGGCGACGGCATAGGTCTCCGTGGCGCAGACGTATTCGTTGCAGGGAAAGGGCCCGCCGAAGCCGACGCCGTGGCTGATGGGCAGGACGAGCGGCCGGCCGCCCGGCCGGGGCGCGTGGTGGGCGAGGAGGAAGCGGCGGAAGAGGTTGTGGCCGGCCAGCCGGTCCTCCCCTTTCCAGAAGAGGAGTGCGATCGAGGGCGTCCGGACCTCCTCTCCGGGATAAAGCCTGAAACGTGTCCGGGCCATCCCGACGTCGAGCGTGACGCGGCCGTCCGCGGCACGGCGGACGGCGGCCTTCCACCGGCCGCTCCAGCCGACGGCGGCCACGATCCCCCGCCCCGCGGCGGCCATGTTGAAGAACGGCAGGGCCTCGGTGTCCGAAGACCGGCCCGCCGTGGGGCCGAACCGGACCTCGCCCTTCGCCGCCAGGACGTCCTCGATGGGGGCGAAGTCCGAGCGCTCGGCGCTGCTCCCGCGGGCCCGGTAGAGAATCAGGGGCCCGCCGGCCAGGCTGTCCATCACGGCCGAGCAGGCCAGGACGTCGGCGATGACGGGCGTCTCGGCGCGCCCCTCGTTCCTGAAGCGGGCGACCCATTCGACCGCCGGATAGTCCTTGAAGAGCGTGTAAACGACGGTCAGGCGCAGCCCCGTCGCCGAGTCCGAATAGACGACGGTCTTCACCGTCCGGTCCGGCGAGGCCTGCGTGTCCGCCCGCACGGCCCATTTCCCGATGAAGGACGCGGATGGCTTCCCGTCGTATTCGAAGGCCAGCGGCGGAGCCGAGGCCCGTTCGACGCGGGCGGCGGAGAAGCGTTCGAGGCCTGCCCTGTCATGGGCGGACGCGGGGTCCCATGCCGTCGCGGAGAGAGAGATAAGTAAGACAGAGGCCGCGACGATCGCCACACTGAGGGATTTTTTGGCCATCGTTCACTCCTTGCCCTGAGGTTTTGGGGCCCTACGAGCTTAGTATTTTCTGCGTCCTGCGCACACCATATCCCAAAACGGCGCCGGGCTCAACCTCGCCGGACGGGCGGAAGGCGGCTTCCCCAGCGAGAACTTCTCAGGCGCCGGCCGTCTATCGATGGGGGGCCGGCCGGAAGAGCTTGACAAGCAAAGCTTTACTTTTTATATTATGTAAAGTATTATAAATAATGTAAAGGATTGGGGAAATGACGTCGAGCACCGTATCTTCGAAGAGCCAGATCACTCTGCCCGCGGCCGCCTGCCGCGAGGTGGGCATCAAGCCCCACGACCGGGTTCTCATCGAGGTCCGGGGCGGGGCCATCGTCGTCCGGGCGGCGCCCGACCTGATGTCACTCAAAGGGGCGCTGGGCGAGGCTCTGCCTCCGGATGTCGAGGCTTCCCGGGCGTCCCGCGCCGTCTCCCGGCGGGTCAAGGCCAAAGCATGACGGACTGGTTCGTGGACTCCAACATCTTCCTCCGCTTCCTGACCGTCGACGACCGGGGGCAGCATCCGAAGGCGGCGCGTTTCCTCGAGAAGGTCGCGCGGGGCAAATGCCGGGCCGTTTGCGGCCCGCCGGTGCTCTTCGAACTCGCCTGGACCCTGCGCGCCGCATACAAAACGCCCCGGGCCGAGGTGCTCAGGATCCTGAGCGCTATTTACGCCATGCCGGGTATCGTCCTCGTGGACGCTCCCCTCGTCGCCGCAGCCCTGACGCTGGCCGGTGAAGCCGATTCGGAATTCGCTGACGCCTACATTGCCGCGAGCGCGAAGGCCGCCGGGTGCGCCGGCGTGGCCACGTTCAATGCCAGGGACCTTGCCCGTTTCGGCCTCCGCCTGGCGGATTTGTGACCGCCGGTCCGGAAGCCGTCCCTTCCCTCGCGTGCCCGGCGTCACTCGCCGCTCTTTTTGTCCGAGAAGTGGACGAAGGAGAAGCATTCCGGGATGTGGGAATCGTAGACGCCGTGGCGGTTCAGGGCCCAGCCCGGGTGGGGCTCGGCCTTGACGCCGCAATACTCGAGGAGCTCGAAGCGCGAGAAGTCCATGCGCCAGACGTCCCCGTCCAGGGGGGGAACGGGGCGGCGGCCGGCCAGCACCTTCATTCCGGCCCAGGGGAAGGCGATCTCTGCCGTCCAGCCCTTGTCGATGTTGGTGGCGTCGTTGATCGTGCCCGAGACCTGTACTGCGGCCTTGAGGCCGGGGAAGTCCCAGTCCATGAAGGCCCAGCGCGCCCCCCGCGGGTGCCGGCCGTAGCGCGAGGCGTCCTGGAACCCGCCCAGCACGTCGATGCGCCGCCCGAGAAGGTCGAACTCGGGCGTGTCGAAGCGGCTCCCCTTCCTGTAGGCGTCCTGCCAGATGTAGAACACCTCGTAGATCGTGCCCAGGGCGTTGATCTGGAACTCGTAGTAACAGTCCTCCCCGCCGATGAAGATCTCGATGTCGTTCTCCGTCCAGACGAAGGAATCCCGGTCGATGAGGCGGGCCCGGACGTTTGGCTCCTCCACCCAGAAGGCGACATACAGGGCCTCGTCGTCCCAGAGGGAGGCCATCCGAGTCTCGAGGAAGCCGGGGACGCCCGTCACGAGGTCGACGAACCGCCGCGACTTCGGCGCCCTCTGCCACTCCAGCGTGTCCAGCCGCCCGTTGACCTCGATCCGGCCGCGCGCCCGGAGGCACGTATAGTGCGCCAGGTCCTTCTCTTCGCATCCATACGGCGAATCCATGCTCTCTGCCCTCCCTGCGACCGGCGGTTCCCCTTCAAAATACACAAGATGCCCGCCCCTCGTCAAGCTGCGGAACGGGGCGGCCGGAGGCCCGGCCGGGGCTTTTGATTTTCGGGCCGAAACATGCTAGATTTCCTAGCGCCGGGTTCGGTGAATGCGGAGCCCCAATTCATCGAGGAGAACCTCATGACCATCGAAGAAGCGATCAAGACGGCCCTCCAATACGAACGCCGGGTTGTCACCGTCTACGAAGAGGCGGCGAAGGGCAGCCTCGACCCGACCGGAAAGCGGGTCTTCGCGACCCTCGTCGAAGAAGAAAAGAAGCACGTCGAGTATCTCGAAAGCAGGCTGCGAGAGTGGAAGGCGACGGGCCGCCTCGAGCCAGTGGCGCTGAGCAGCGTGGTGCCCCCGGCGGCGCGCATCGAGGAGGGCATCGGCAAACTCAAGAGCCGCGTCGCAACGAAAGCCAAGGAGACGGAGGTGCGGCTCCTCAAGCGCGCTCTCGACGTCGAGGTCGAGACGAGCCGCTTCTACGAGGGGGTCGTCAAAGAGCTTCCCCCGGAGGGCCGGCAGCTGTTCGAGAGGTTCGTCGAGATCGAGCACGGCCACCAGGCCATCGTCCAGGCCGAGATGGACTCGGTCTCCGGCTCAGGCTTCTGGTTCGACGTGCAGGAATTCACGATGGACGGCGGCTGAGCCGCGGGAGGCGCCATGCCCAGAAAAGCCATCAACCACCCCAACATCATCACCATCGAGCGGCATATCCTCGAGGAGCAGGCCTTTCATCCCGACGCGACGGGCATCCTGACGAACCTCCTCTACGACATGGCCCTGGCGGGAAAGGTCATCGCCAGCAAGACGACGAGGGCCGGCCTGGCGGAGATCCTGGGCCGGACCGGCGACGTCAACGTCCAGGGCGAACAGGTCATGAAGCTCGACCGCTTCGCCGACCTCACGGTCTCAAGGCTCACCGACCACACGGGCCGGCTCGGCGGCCTCGCCTCGGAGGAGAACGCCGACTTCCTGCCCATCCCGGAAAAGTATCCGCGCGGGAAATACCTCCTGCTCTACGACCCCCTCGACGGGTCGTCGAACGTGGATTACAACATGCCCGTCGGGACGATCTTCGGCATCTTCAAACGGACCCTCGAGGACGGCCCCCTGACGGTGGCCGAGTTCCTCCAGCCGGGGCGGGACCTCGTCGCCGCCGGCTACATCTCCTACGGGACAAGCACCATATTCGTCTACACGGCCGGGCACGGGGTCCACGGCTTCACCCTCGACCCGGCGGTCGGGGAATTCCTTCTCTCCCACCCCTATATCCGGATGCCGTCGCCGGCCAAGTATTTCAGCGTCAACCTTGGTTACCAGATGTACTGGAGCAAGGGCGTGCAGAGCTACACCAAGTACCTCCAGGGACGCGAAGGGGGCGTCAAAGGCCTGTCCCTGAGGTATATCGGAACGCTCGTCTCCGACTTTCACCGCAACCTTCTCGCGGGCGGCGTGTTCTACTACCCGGGGGACACAAAGGACTCCAAGACTTCCTCGGGCAAACTCCGGCTGCTCTATGAGGCCGCGCCCCTGGCCCTCATCGCGGAGCAGGCCGGAGGCTACGCCTCGGACGGGACCCGGCGCATCCTCGACATCCGGCCCGAGTCGCTCCATCAGCGGACGCCCCTGTTCATCGGCAACAGAAACCTCGTCGAGAAGGTCGAGGAGTTCATCCGCAACGAGGACCGCTGAGGCCGGCCGTCCCCTCACGAACGGGTCAGCAGCTGCCCGACGCGGTATCCGGCCGCGAGGTAGAACCGGAGGTCGAAGGCGTTGTCCCCGAGGTCGATCGACGTCGTGCCGGTCAGCCGCATGAACTCCCTCTCGATCTCATGGGCCCGGCCGCGCGGCAGCGGGCCGGAGCGGGGGTCGAAGGCGCGCCAGAACACGTCCCACAGCTCCCGCGCCCCCGCGGGCAGGTCCTTCAGGCTCACGCGTGGTTTGCCCTTGGGGCCGACGCGGATCCAGTTTTCCTCGAGTGCCCGGATGAGGGGATAGGGATGCGGCACGCCCGCGTCGCCGGAAAAATAATGGAAGGTCCTCGTATCGTCGATGTACGTGTAGTAGATGTCCCAGAGCGGCTCCTCCGAGGCCATCCACGCCATCCCGTACTTGGCGGTCAGGTCGAATTCGTCGGAGTAGCCGACGAGGGACAGGTCCTTCGGGTCGAGCGTGCGGTCGCTGTAGTAGAAAGGCACATAGGATTCCGCGAGGTCGCGGAGCGTCGGATACTCCGCGGGCCGGCCGTCGAGCCGGGGGTAGCGCGAGTGGGCGTTCGCGCCGTAGAGCTTCGTCTGCGGGTCCTGCCAGACGACGAGATTGTGGTCGGCGTCCTGGCTGGCCTCGAGCAGGACGAGCCGCGGCCGGCGGCCGTGGATGAAATTCACGGCGTAGGCGAATATCGCCCCCTCGAAGCAGTGGGCCGCCCCGGCCTGTAGGACCCGGCGCGGCGGGTTCGCCGTCTCTTCCTGCTCCACCGAGGCATGGTCGTCGTTGTAATAGAGCCGCTCGTTGAGGAACTCCTGGACCCGGGCGGGCGTGTCGAGGGCGGCCAGGACGACCCTCTCCTCCTCGGCGAAACGGAGGCCGAGCCCGGCGCACCGCGCCTCGAACCAAGCCGCCCGGGCGGGATTGACCGAGCTGCGGTAGAGCGCGGCGAAGGAGCGGAGCTGCTCCTCGGGCGGAAGCCGGGGAATGCCCTCGGGCGGAATCGGTCTGCTCATCCGTTCGTCCTCGGGGAATCCACTCTATCATACACCGGGCCCCTGTGTCGCGCGCCGGGCAGCCTGCGCTTTGAGCTTATCCCCGCATCTTGCGCTTCGCGATCGTGGAAAAGTTCCAAGAAAAGGATGGCTGGCACGGCGGAGGGCTCCCCGCCGCGCGGAGCGGCTGGGCCCCACCGGGGGATGGGAGCCGCGAGCACGGACGGGGAGGAGCCGGGACAGGATCCGTCCTTTTCGCGGACTTCGTTCATCGCGAAGCGGAAGTTGCGGGGCCCGAGGGGCACGACTTGGCTTCACCTGACGCGGAGCTCGCGCGTCGCTTCGGCCTTCTCGCCGCTCGCGGTGTCCACCGCTTCCAGGACGAGCCGGTAGGATCCCGGCTCGAGGGCAGGGAGGCTGATTTCGGCCACGACCGTATCGACCCGGAAGGTTCCCGGCTCTCTTTTCTGCGAGGCGGGGCTTCCCCTTACCGTCTTGACAACAGACAAGGGACAATCGATCCTCCGGCCCGAGGCACTCTCGATAAGCGAGGCGCGGAAGGCCGGCTCCGCGCCCTTGGACCCGGACTGCGAATAGCCGGCCACCACGGTCAGCTTGGAGGTCCCCCGCTCGAGCGTCCCCACGACGGGCCAGGCGCCGGCGTCGATCTGGGGATAGATCCGCCGCAGCGCGGCGATCTCCCGGCCCGGCTCCTTCCTCTCGGAACCCGAGAATTCCATGTAGCAAGCCGGGCGGCCGGGGACGAGAAGAAAGGGCGCAGAAAGAGCCGGCCGCCCGGCCGCGACGGCGGGGACGGTGACGTCGGCGGACGCGACCGCCGCCCGGCCCGTTTCGAAGTTTCTGAAGACGAACCGGCACTTGTAGGACCCGGGCGGAACCGAGGCCGCAAAATACGGCACATAGGCCGGAGCGTCGAGCGACTTCCGCTTGATCTCCCCCCGGCGGCTCGCGACGGCCCGGCTCATGCCGTCGAAAACGAGGACCACCATCTCCGCATCGTTCCCCAGGACATCTTCCATCTGGTCGACTGGGAACTCACTGAGGAGGACGAGATCGGTCCCCTCGCCCGCGGGACCCGGCAGGGCGACGAGCGGCAGGGCGAGCGGCGCCTGGGAGACGGGCCGGGCGCTGAGCGCCAGGTCGTAGAGGTCGAGGTCCTTCTCGAACTTCGTGAGCTTCCGGAAGCGCTGGGGGCTGTAAAATCCGCCCTGGGTGGTGACCCGGCACCCCTTCCTCTTGACCTCCACCCGGATCTCGTGGAACTTCCCGTCCCACGCCTCGTTGACCCGGAATCCGAGCACGTAGAAATTGCCGGTCATGTCCTGGATCGACGCGGCGATCTTCTCGTCCTGGGCCGCATCGAAGAAGTAGCGGCCCCCGGACCGCTCGGACAGGAGCTCGAGGGCATGGTCCCCCCGGGCGTCGGGGCTCTTGAGGAAGGCCCTCTCCCCTTCGACGTTCACGGAAAAGACGGGACAGTTGGCGGACGTGAACTCCCGGATCATGGCCTCGTATTCGGTCCGGACCCGTGAATCCTCGAGGTCGTAGAGCAGGCCCCTCGGCACGCCCGCGGAAAAGAAGATGATGTTCTTGAAGCCCGGGATGTACCTCAGGGCCTTGGCCAGATTCCCCATAGCCATAGCGAAATCGAAGGTCCGCTTCTTGACGAATTCCCAGTTGGAGTCGAAGCCGGGCGTCAGCATATCGAGGTTGTCGTCTCCCCATGTCGGCTCGGCCTCCGCGCGATCACTGGTCTCTCCCTTGAGAGGAATCCCGCCGCTCGAGCTGCGGCCCGTGATCCCCCCGATCCCCTGAATGATCCGCCGGACCAGGGCGTGGTCGGTGGTCAGGTTGGTGTACAGGGAGAGCCCCCCGAAAGAGCCGTACGTCATGACGGCCACTTCATCGGAGGGAAGGACCTCTGCAGCGAGGAAGCGCAGGGCGGCCCCGACGGTTCTCTTCAGCCCGATGTGGTCGATCCGGGCGAGGTCGAGGAGCATGAAAAATTTTCGGCTCAGCATGGGCGCGGCCCGCGGCGTTGGCGTGGCCGCGAGGGTCTCGCTTTTCTCCGCCGGCAAGAACGCGTGCCTCTCGAAGTCCGTGATCTCCCGCCGCTCCCCGTCCACGTAGAGGACGAAGTCGTCTTTCCCGAGGTCCGTCACAGCCTTTCCCGCGCTGTCGGTCACGTAGGCCTGGACGAGCTTGAGGCAGACTGTGACTTCGTATTCGATGGCCTTCTGCCCCGGCCGGCCCGCGGCTTCCTGGCCCGGGGAATGCCCCGAAAGCCCCGCGAGGAACGCGGCCGCGAGGACGGCCACGGCCCTGCCCCGAAAGAGAACGTTTCCCCCACCGACCATCAATCGCATGATAGGCCCCCGGGAGAGTGAAGTCAAGCCGGGGTGAGACCGCGCCCCGGCGGTCATCGCCCGGGGGGATGCCGGCGAGCCGAAAAATCACCCCCGTCATCGCCGCGGGCGACGATTGATGAAGATTCAGCCTTCGGGGACAATGCCCGCCTGGGCTGAGATTTCCGCGAATGGGAAGGAACCAAATATGGAAAGAATCAAGCTCTTCCTGATCCAACACTTTGAAAAGATCCTCGTCGCCGTCATCCTCGCGGCCGCGATCCTCGGCACCTTCTTCATGCAGGACAAGACCCTGCTACTCAACTTCTACTTTCTTCCGGTCGTTTTCTCCTCCTACTACCTGGGGAAGCGGCTCGGCGTCCTGGCGGCCTTCCTCTCCGTGCTGGCCGTCATTGTCTGCGTCATCCTCTTCCGCGAACACTTCATCCTCACCGACCAGGAGTTCCGGGGGCTGTTCATCCTCTCGTCCTGGGGAGGCTTCCTTCTCCTCACGTCCTATGCCGTCGGGAGCCTCTACGACCAGAAGGAGAGGCGGATGGAGGAGCTCCAGAAGGCCTACGTCGGCATCCTCGAGATCCTCTCGAAGTACATCGAGACCAAGGACGGGTACACGAAGGGACACTCCATTCGGGTCTCCGAATACGCCAAGGCGACGGCCATTGCCATGGAGCTACCGCGCCACGTCGTTGAGAACGTCCGCGTCGCCGGCCTGCTCCACGACATCGGCAAGATCGAGATCTCGAGCGAGGTCATCCAGAAGGCCGCGGCCCTGACGCCGCAGGAGAGGGATATCGTCGACGCCCACTCGGAGCGCGGCGGCGTCATCCTGGCCAAGGTCGGCGAGGTCCTCCAGGAGGTCGTCCCGATCGTCGTCGCCCACCATCGTTACTTCGAGAAGGCCCTGGATTCGTCCGGGGATTCCCTCAAGGAGATCCCCCTCGGCGCGCGGATCGTCGCCGTCGCCGACGCCTTCGACGCGATCACGACCGACCGTCCCTACCGGAAGGGCAAGCCGCCGTGGGAGGCCGTCCAGGAGATCGTCGATCAGACCGGGCGCCAGTTCGACCCCGAGGTCGTCGAGGCCTTCCGGCGCGTCATCGCGTCTAAAATCGAGCAGATCTGAGGCCTTCCGCCCGCCCGGCGCCCGCCGCCTGCCCAAACCTTTTGACAAACGGGGATTTCTTTTCTATGCTTAAAAAGAGGAAATCCGTGAGGGAAAGCCCGAAAGGGACGTCGGTTCTTGTCCTCTATAATTTCTGCGGCGTCGACGAATACGAGACGCTCCGCCGGAAGGTCCTGAACGGCGACGTCGTCTCCCCGACGGGCGACAACAAGGACCTCGAGAGCATCTCGACGCTGCGGGAGGAGATCGAGGCCATCGTCAAGGCCCTCGCGGACGAGGGCTTCGACTCCCGGGCCGTCAACATCGAGGACGATTTCGACCGGCTCCTGAGCAGTCTGACCTCCCCGCGGCCCGACGTCGTCTTCAACCTCGTCGAATACTTCAACGACGATCCCCTTTGCGAAGACCGCGTCGCCGCCCTCTACGACCTGCTCCGGATCCCCTACACGGGCTCCCCTCCGATGACCCTGGCCGTCTGCCAGCGCAAGGGGCTGGCCAAGCAGATCCTCCAGGCCTTCCAGATCCGGACGCCGCGCTACAAAGTGGCAAAGGAGAGGCCCGTCCCCAAGCTGACGGGGTTGAGGTACCCGCTCATCGTCAAGCCCGCCTGGGAGGACGCCAGCGCCGGCGTGGACGACTTGGCCGTCGTCGAAGACCGGGCGCAGCTCGAGGGTCGCGTCGGCATGATCCTCGACGAATACCAGCAACCGGCCCTCATCGAGGAGTTCATCGAGGGCCGGGAGCTCGGCGTCTCGGTCATCGGCAACGAGATGCCGCGGGTGCTACCCGTCGAGGAGCTGGACTTCTCCGCCCTGCCTCCCAACTACCGCCGGATCATCAGCTTCGAATCCAAGTGGGACCCCCTGCACGAGGCGTTCCACCTGGGGAAGCTCGTCTGCCCGGCAAAGCTGTCGCGTGCGATCCGTCATAAGGTCGAGAAGACCGCCCTCCTCGCCTATCAGGCCCTGGGCTGCCGCGACTACGCCCGCATCGATATGCGCCTCGACCGGCAAAACCGCCTCTTCGTCCTCGAGGTCAACCCGAATCCCGACCTCACGCAGGGCGTGGGGCTCATCGCCTCCGCCGAGGCGGCGGGCATCCCGTTTGCGGCCGCCCTCCGCCTGATCGTCGAGGAGGCGCTCAAGAGGCGGCCCGCGTCCGACGGCCCCCGGGCGGAGGAGAAGGCCGGGACGCCTCCTGGTCCGGCGAGGGCCGAAGGGGGCTCCGGATGATCGACATCCGGAGGCTCCTGTTCAACCAGGACACGAGAAAGCTGGAGGTCCTGACGACGCCGGTGAACCGGCTCGGCCTGCATCTGAAGACGTCCCTCGTCCAATCCCAGATCGAAAAGCTCCTCCAGCGTCTGAAGCGGCGGGGCATCCGCCTCAAGCCGAACTTCTACCTCGGCGAGGACTGGGGCTGCGTCACGGGCACGGTCAACATCGAGGTCGGGTTCTACGACGCCTCGGCCCTGCTCAAAGACCTGAACCGGGAAGTCCGGGGATGGACAAATGACACCCGGACCGTCGACTACCTCCTCCGCCACGAAACCGGGCACGCTTTCTGCTACGCCCACAAGCTCTACAAAGACCGGGAGTTCCGGGACGTGTTCGGGGTCGAGGGTAAGTTCTTCGAAACCTACCCCGCAACGGACCGCTTCAAGCCCCATCCCTGGAGCCGGGACTTCGTCAACCCCAACCGGGACCACTACGCCCAGAAACACCCCGACGAGGACTTCGCCGAGACCTTCGGCGTCTGGCTCACCCTCCCGTCCAATTGGAAGAAAGCCTACCGAAACCGGAAGGGCGCCCTGACGAAGCTACAGTTCGTCACCAAGGTCGTCAACCGCTTCGGCGACAAGCCGCTGCAGATCACGGCTGACCCGGGGGAGGTCGACGTCCCCGTCGAGGCCCTCAAGCAGACCGTCGCCGAGGTCTTCGGCGCCTCGCTCTACAGGTACCGGCGGAAGGCCACGGGCTTCATCGACCCGCTGCTCAAGAAGATCGGGCGCTACCGGCCCCGGCCCGCGGACTCGGCCGTGATCTCGCTCGCGGACGTGATCGCCGCCCACCGCAAGTTCATCGTCGACGCCCTCGTCCGGAACGCCGGGGTGACGACGGCCCAGGCGACGCTCCTGATCGTCAAGATGCAGAACCGGTCGCGGGATATGCACCTCTTTGTGCCCCTGTCCACCATGAACAAGAGCCTGGTCGACGTCGCGGGGCTGGCCTCGGCTCTGGCCACGCAATTTTCCGTCAGCGGCGGCATCCTGCACTAATCGGTGCCGGGTTCTCTCCGTTGACGAAGATTCGAAATTCGCCCAAAAGGGGAGGCCGGAATGAAAGGATCCGGATTTTGGGGAGTTGCGGCGGTCATGATCGCGGCCTCGGGCCTGGCGTACGCGGCCGCCGTCCCGGGCGGGCCACAAGCGGCGCAGGCCCAGAACGCCATCTCCTGGAACAACTGGCTCGCGGCCAAGAGCACGGCCGAGAAGTACGACGCCGAAGGAAAGTACATCGAAGCCCTGCAGTACTACCTGGAGTACGCCCGCCAGGCGGAAGGCCTGGGAAGCCCGGAGCTCGTGGCGTGGGGCAAGAACAACGCCGCCTACATGATCATCAAGAGGCACAAGCTCGACCCGTCCGTCGACCTCGGGCCGGCCAAAAATCTCCTCGAGGAGGCTCTCGCGCTCGGCAAGGCCACGAACGACTGCAAGAAGTGCCTCGACCAGAACATGGAGTATATCAACCTCTTCCTGAAAAAGTGAGGAGGGGGCTCCTCCGCGGGGCCGCCGGGAAGACCGCCGGAGCGCAGGGAAATCTCTAGAGCTCGCGGAGCGCCGCGGCCACCGGACGGCGCACCGCCCGGATCGCCGGCGGGAGACCGCCGATGAGGCCCATGAGGAGGGCGAAGGCCAGGCCGACCGCCATGAGCCCCGGTGTCACCCGGAAGGCGAAGGCCAGGTGGGAAAACGTCTGGAAGTTGATCGTCCCCGTTGTCCAACCGTTGAGCGGGACGACGGCCGCGCAGCCGAGGAGCCCGCCCAGCCCGGCGATGAACACGGACTCGAAGACGAAGCTGAGGACGACGCTCCCCCCGCCGAAGCCGAGGGCCCGCATGGTGGCGATCTCGCGCGTCCGCTCCGAGACGGCCGAATACATGGTGTTGAGGGCCCCGAAGACCGCCCCGATGCCCATGATGAACGCGACCAGGGTCCCGAGGATCGTGATCATCGTTGTGAGCGACTCGGAGTTCTTTTCGTAATAGGCCCGCTCGCGCTCGGTCTGGACGCTGAGGCGCGGGTCCGAGATGAGGGCGTCCTTGAACCCGCCGAACTCGTCCGGCGACGTCAGGTGGAGGGTGACCGACTGGAAGACGTTCGTCGGCCGCTTGTAGACCTGGTTGAGGACGAGCGCGTCGCACCACAGCTCCGAGTCGAAGGCGCTTCCGCCCGCGTCGAAGAGCCCGACGACGGTCCACGTTCCCCCGCCGAACTTGACCGACCGGCCGAGCTCGAGGCCCGCGTAGGTGCCGGCCACGTTCCGCCCGGCGACAAGCTCGTTCAGGCCGGCCCGGAACATCCGCCCCTGGGTAATCCTCACATTGTTCCGGACCTCCAGCACGCGGGGCGACACCCCCCGGATCTGGAGGTTGGCGTCGGTCCCCGTCTTCTTGAGCGGGAAGCCGGCCACGACGACGACCTCAGGGCTGGCCAGCGGGCCGTCCGCACCGCGCGCGACCTCGGTCGCATTCTCGATGATCCGGACCTGGTCAAGCATGAGGGCACTGTACATCTCGGCCGTCGGCCCGGCCCTCAGGACGATCGCGTTCCCGGGCGAGCCGGAGGCCACGAGCGTGGCCCTGAAGCCGTGCGCCATCGAGAGCATGGCCACGAAGACGCCGACGGCCCCGGCGACGCCGAGCACGGCGACGATGCCCGACGTCCAGCGCTGTCTCACGCTCCGGACGTTGTAGACAAGGGGGATCGCCACCTTCAGACCCTCCGCAGGGCGTCGGCGACTTTGAGCCGCATCGCCTCCAGGGCGGGGAGCGCCCCCGCCAGAATGCCGACCGCCAGGGCCAGGACGAGCCCAAAGGCCAGGCTCGAAGCCGGCAGGAAGATCCTCATTCCCGACAGAACGCCGGACAGGCGGGGGCACACGGCCCTGGCGGCCGCGATCCCCACCGCACCCCCGGCGAGGGCGATCAGGACCGATTCGCCCAGGACCAGCCACAGGACCCGGACATCGCCGAAGCCGACGGTCTTGAACACCGCCAGCTCGCCCGTGCGCTCGCGGACGGCGATGGCCATCGTGTTCCCCGTGACGAGGAGCAGGGTGAAGAAGACGACGCTGCCGATGGTCAATATCAGGAATTCGATGTTGCCGATCTGCTTGACGAAGGAAGCGGCGAACGCCTTCTCGGTCTCCGACTTCGTTTCCCACGGGGAATTAGCGAAGCGCTCGTCGATGGCCGCGGCGACCCGGAGCGCGTCGTCCGGGTTCGCGACCTTGACCACGTACCAGCCGACCAGCCCCTTCCAGTAGGCGGGGGCCTTCTCCTCGAAGTAGTCGCGCCGCAGCCAGAACTGGGTTGTGTCGTCGTCGCTCCGCGTGCCCCTGTAGATGCCGCGCAGGTTGAATTCCCAGACCCCCGGAAGGTAAGTGCCCTTGATCGGGATCCGGTCGCCGAGCTTCCAACCGAAGCGCTTGGCCGTCTCCTCGCCGGCGATGCAGCCCTGCCGGTCCTTCATGAACTCGTTCCACTCGTCGTCGGGGATTTTGTACTCAGGATACACCGCGCGCCACGTCTCCGGGTCAATGACGTATTGGGGGAAGAAGTTTTTCTCGTCCTGGTAGATACCCCCAAACCACGTGGCGTAGGCCACGCCTTTCACGCCGGGGACCTGGAGGATCCGTTCGCGGTAGGAGATCGGCAGGGGCTGGATGAGTGACACCCTGTTGATGACGATCATCCGGTCGACGCCGGCGACCGTAACGCCCTGGTTGAAGGCGCCCCGGACGGCGATGAGGAGGCCAAAGAGAAAGAGGGCGGCGGCAAACGAGCCGACGCTCAGGACGGTGCGGACCCTTTTCCGCCGGAGGTTGGCCAGGATGAGGCCCAGGTATTTCATGAGGCCTTCCGTTCCCCTTCGATGAGCGTGCCCTTGTCGAGATGGAGGATGGCGTGGGCCCGCTCGGCCGCCCGCGGGTCGTGGGTCACCATGAGAACCGTCTTGCCGTACTCGTGCACCAGGCGGTCGATGAGGCCCATGATCTCGTCGGCGCTCCTGCGGTCGAGGTCGCCGGTCGGCTCATCGCAGAGAAGGAACGTGGGGTCGGTGACCACGGCCCGGGCGATGGCGACCCGCTGCTCCTCTCCCCCCGAGAGCTGGCGCGGAAAATGCCTGGACCGCTCCGCGAGACCCACGAGCGCCAGCGCGGTCTCGACGTGCTTCCGCCGTTCGGCCTTCGAGAGGCGCGTGAGCAGCAGGGGCAGCTCCACGTTCTGGAACGCAGTCAGGACAGGGATCAGGTTGTACATCTGGAAGACGAAACCGACGTGGCGGGCGCGCCACGCCGTGAGCTTGTGGGCCGAGAGAGCGGTGATTTCCTCTCCGGCCACGGAAACGCTGCCCGTCGTCGGCAAGTCGAGGCCCCCGAGAAGGTTCAGGAGGGTCGTCTTGCCGGAACCCGACGGCCCCATGAAGGCCACGAACTCCCCCGGCTCGATGTCGAGGTTCAGCCCGCGTAGAACGTGCAGCTCCTCGCTGCCGCGGTGATAGGTCTTGCCGAGGCCCCGCACGCGGATGAGGCTGTTGCCGTTCGATGTCCCGTCGATCTTCACCATGGTGCCCGCCCTCGCATTATTTGACTCTGACGCGCTGGCCGTCGCGCAGGCCTTCGGGCCCGCCGACGACGACGCTGTCGCCGGCGGCGACCCCGGCCATGACCTCGACGTCGGTCCCGCGGCTCTCCCCGAGGGCTACGGCCCGGCGCTCGAGGCGGCCGTCGCGGACGACGAACACGACCTTGCGCCCCTCCGATTCCCTCACCGCCGCGGCGGGGACGAGCGCGCGCGGCAGCGCGGCCGGCTGTCCGCCCTCTTTTTCCTCGGCCAGGAAGGCCACCTTGACGCCCATGTCTGGGAGGATCCGGGGATCGAGCGCGTCGAAGGAGATGCGCACCTTGACCGTGGCCTTCTCGCGGTCCGCCGTGGGGATGATCGTCCGGACCTTGCAGGGGATGTGCCAATCAGGGTAGGCGTCGAGGACGGCGTCGACCTTCTGGTCCGGCTGCACCCGCGCGATGTACGACTCGTTGACGTCGACCTCGATCTCGAGCGAGGCCATGTCCACGATGGTCGCGATGCCTGTTCTGGTGAAGCCGCCTCCGGCCGAAATCGGCGAGACCATCTCACCGATCTGCGCGTCCTTGGAGACGACGACGCCGGCAAAGGGCGCCCGGACTGTGCAGTTTTCGACGTCCTGCTCGGCGACTCCAACCTCGGCCTCCGCTTCTTTGACCTGGTCGCGTGCGGCTTGGACCTGGGCGCGGAGGCTGTCGGCCGTCGTCTTGGCCTGGTCGAGGTCCTGGACCGCTGCGAAGCCGGCCTTCTCGAGTTCCTGCTGGCGATGGAGCTCCCGTTCGGCGTTGGCGAGGTTGACTTCGAGGCTGGCGATGTTCGCCGCCGTCGCGTCGCGGGCCCTGAGCGCCGCCAGAAGGCGCCGACGAGCATCGGAATCGTCCAGCCGCGCCAGCACCTGGCCCTCCGTGACCTTCATCCCCTCGTCCACGAGGACGTTGAGGACCCGAGCGGTGATCTTTGCGGCCACCGTGGCGCGCCGGCGCGGCGTGACGTAGCCGCTGGCGTTGAGAAGCGTGACGCCTTGGGCGTTGCCGGCGGGGCGCGCCGCCGCCGCCTCGACGACGGGGACGCGGGGCCGGAGGGCGAGGAGCACGGCGGCGACGACCATGAGCGCCGCGGCGGCGAACAGGCCCGCCCGCAGGCCCCGGCCCCGGCGCCGGTTGTTCCTCTGGCTGTCGTCGATTCTCAGCCCCGAGATATCGGGGCCGGCCGTCGGCCGCTGCGCATCCATCGTCTCTCTCCTCCACGAACCCGGAACGCCACCCGAAGCACCCAATTGCCCCCGAGGCGCGATCGATCAGGGGAATGTCTTCTCGAAGAGGGAAAACCCCTCGCTTTGGCCGAATCCTGATCCCCGGAAGACCCATTCTACCCTGGGCGCGGGAACGCTGTCAAACCCGGTGAAGGCCGTCCGGGCAAACCGTTACAGGCGAAAGGGAGCCGGCCGGCTATCGTCCGGGACGTGGGCCGGGCCTCTTCAGAACCGGAAATAGTCGTAAATCCGGACCTTCAGGATGATCTTCAGGATCGAGTTTGCGAGCGCGACGACTTCCCCGATCACCCACGCGGGAAGCAACACCCGGTACTGGAATTTCCTCAGGCGGGGGTACGGCAGGTCCCGGCCTTTGATGAGGAGGGCCAGGAAGACGGCGATGAAACCGAACATGCCCAGCGTCGCGCTCGTGATATGCAGGAGGAAAAGGACGCTCCGCCAGGGAACTAAGTGGGGTGCCCCGACGACGGCCGTGGGCGTCACCCGGAAGGAGGCTAGGAAGGCTGTGGCGACGTCGAGGACCACCGCCGCCCCCAGGTAGCCGAAAAACGGCGTTTTCCCGCGGTAAAACCGGCCGCTGGCCAGGACGTAGAGACAAAAGGTCGCAATGGCCAGGATGATATTGATCAGGACCGCCATTCTTTCCATTGGGGATTCTAGGTTTCGCCCCGCTCCCTGTCAAGCGCTTCGTCCGCGGGCCCGACCCGTTGTCTCCCCCCTGGGCAGGCTGTGCAAGGGCGCCTGATTCCTGTAACATGAGGGGGTCCGGGCCTGAAATCCCGGAACTCGTCCCCGGAGTATCCGATGGCTCGACCGTCTTCCGCGCGCCGCCGCTTCTGGATCTTCCTCGGCGCCGCCGCCTTCCTCCTCCATCTCCTCGTCGGAAAAGACTCCGTCCCCGTCGAAGACATCTATTCGCGCGGGATCTTCGTGGGCTTCCGCTGGCTCTGGGACGAGACGCTGGGCTTTTCGCCCGTCCCCATTCTGTATGTGCTTCTCGCGGCGATCCTCGTCTGGCCTGTCCGGCTCATACGGAAGCCCGTCGGATCGCGCATCCTGAACGCCGAGGCCGCCGGCCGCGCCGGGAATCCCGGGGACGCGAACCGCGCATCCCTCCCCGAGGCGCACGCGGCCGGGAGTCCGGAGAAACGCCCGTCGCTCGTGCTTCCGAAGATCGCCCGCTGGCTCCTCACCGCCGCGAGCTGGGCGGCGAAGCTCGTTTTCTTTTTTTACGTCTTTTGGGGATTCAACTACAACCGCGTCGCGTTCGAGAAGCAGCTCCGCCTGGACGTCGCGCCCCTCGACGCCGCCGCGGTCAAGGCCGAGGCCGAATGGGCGGCCGAAGGGCTGGCGGAGGCGCGGGCCGCGATCCCGGGCGCGACGGCCGCGGCGCTCGGCCCCGCGTCCGTTCCCGAGCGCCTTGAGCCGGAAATCCGCGCTTCGCTCGCGAAGGTCCTGAGGGACGCAGGATATCCCGCGCCCGGCCGGGTCCGCGTCCGGCCGCTCCTGCCCGGCGGCTGGCTGATGCGCTTCTCGTCGTCGGGCTTCTATCTCCCCTATACCGGCGAGGGCTATTTCGCGGCCACCCTCACGCCGGCGGAGAAGCCCTTCGTCCTCGCCCACGAGATGTCCCACGGCTTCGGGATCACGGACGAGGGCGCGGCCAACCTGCTGGGCTTCCTCGCCTGCACGGCCTCGGACGACCCCGCCGCCCGTTATTCGGGCTATCTGGCATACTGGAATTACCTTTTCACCGCCCTCGCCCGCGTCGCTCCCGACGACGCCTTCCGGCTCGCGGCGCGCCTTCCGGCCGGCGTCAGGGCCGATCTCCGAGCGGAATCCGCGAACTGGGACCGCTATCGAGGCCCTCTGGAGCGGGCTTCACAGGCCGTCTACGAGCGCTACCTGAAGTCCCAGGGCGTCCGGGAGGGCATGAAGAGCTACGACCGTTTCGTCTCCCTTCTCGCGGCCTGGAAACGGCTCAATGGGCCGGGCCTTCACAAACCGGCGGCACCTCAGAATCCGTAGCCGAACGTGACCTGGACAATGCCGGTCGAAAAGAACGAATTGAAAGGCGTCTCGTAAGAGACCGCCAGATTATACCAGCCGGCCCTAAGGCCCACGTTGAGCACGAAATCCAAGGCGCTGGTCCCGGCGTACGAGCCGGTGAGCAGGATGGGATACGCCAGCCCTGCGCCGACGAACAGAATCTGGGGTCCCGTCGGCAGCAGTTTCGGCCAATAATTCACGAGCACGCCCGGCTGAATGGCCGCCGCACTGAAGTTCGTGAGCAGTTCCATTTGCGGCGCGACCGTGAAGGACCTGGCCACAAAGAAATCGTACTCCGCTCCCACTCCTATGCCCCCGGCCGAAGACGGCGCCGACGTGTCCCAGATGGCCGAGAGGCTCACAAACAGTCTTTTCGTCGCCGACCCGGTCTGAGCAGACGATGACTGTGACTGGGCTTCTTCGCCTGGCTGCAGAGCGAGCCCGATTTCAGGCGACGGCTGGAGCCGCTGTTCCGGTCTTGAATCAGAGGGCGTCTGGCTCACAACCTCAACAACACCCCTGTCGATATAGCCCATCGCGGGGAGGGTTCCCGCCCCGGCGGGCAGGTCGATCTTGTACCATTCTCCTTCCTGGCCCTCGCATTCGAGGATCGAACCCTGAAAGACCACCTTCAGCAGCGAGCTGTTCAGATCCGGCCCCTGTCTGACGTCGGCCGCAGAGGCGGTGACTCTCACTTGAGTTCCGGCCGCCTGGGCGCTGTTAGTCAAGGGGATCAGACCAACGAACACCGCTAAGAGAAAGACAACATGCCGTTTTGATTTTGGATAACGCATCTTGCCCTCCTGTGGCCCGATGTTCATATCATCAACCCCATTCGTTGTCAATACCCCCTAGGGTCCAGTAATAGCGGTTTCGACCCGATGCCCGCCCCGATCCGGCAACCCGCTAATCAAGAGTCCGGCCGCAGCGATGAGCGGATCATGACGGCCGAAGTGTAGATGATTACCGCCAGCACGACCCACTTGAGCGCGGTCAGCGGCAGGGAGACGACGATGTAGGCCGCGAGGAGGACGCCCAGCGCGCCGAACACGGCCAGGTTCAGGCAGGCCTTGCGGTCGTGGGCCTTCTCCCCGATGAAGCGCAGGCTCGCGGCCGAGATGAGCATGGCCGTCGAGGTCATCATGATCGGGAAGGCGACGCGCGGGCTCATGCCGAGCGCGTAGACCAGGGCCATACACGGCGCGTAGAACCCGACGCCGATGGTGTGCACAGCGCCCAGCCCGAAGCTGACC
Organism: uncultured Eubacteriales bacterium; assembly: GCA_964551995.1. Lineage (GTDB taxonomy): Bacteria > Acidobacteriota > Aminicenantia > Aminicenantales > Saccharicenantaceae > DATKJS01. The sequence goes on along the minus strand of CAZKFD010000025.1, from coordinate 15,776 downwards.
GCGGCGGCCAGGACGAGCTTCCCACCGGTGAGGCCGGTCGCCTCCCCTCCCCTAGGAAACCAGTGGAGGAGGCCGGCCAGCATGGCCAGGGCGATGGCCAAGAGCGCGAGTCCCAACCCCAGCTCGACCCTGCGCCGCGGCCAGTGGGACACGACGCCGGCGCCGAGGGCCGCGCCTATGGGAGCCGCGACGGCCATGCTGACAAGGGTCAGCGGCGCGACCTTCACCACGGTCATGAAAATGAACGCCTGGCAGACCGTGGGCAGGGTGTTGCCGACGTTGAGCGTCCCGGGGATGACCCGGTCGTCGACGAGCCTGAAGAACTTGAAGAGGGCGGTCTGCTGGGCGAAGCTCCCGATGCCCAGGGTATCGAGGAAATTCGTGACGAAGCCCGTTCCGGCCAGGGCCGGCCACGGGGCCCGGGAGAGCGTGTCCCGGTTCCTGGCGAAATCGACGGAAAAGGCGAAGCCGTAGATGGCCGCGAAAACCCCCAGGACCGATTTCAGCAGGACGATCATTCCGGTTTCCTCCGTTCGGGGCCCTCCGGCCGGACGGCCGACGACGATGGTATCCTCGGCCGCGGGCGGAAGTCAAGGACGGCGGTTCGGAGGAAAAGCCCCTAGCCCCCGAACGCGTAGCGAAGGAGGGTCCAGAGGGCGATGAAAAAGTCCTTGTGGCGGATCTTCTTGCCTTCCTTCCGGCTGCGGGCCTCGAAGGAGATGGGGACCTCTTCGATCCGGACGCCGCGGTTCTTCAGCTTCGCCGTGACCTCGAAGCAGAATTCGAACCCCCGGCAGCGCAGGCCGAGGGATCTCATGAGCCCCGTCCGGACGGCCTTGTACCCGCAGGCCACGTCCGTCAGGCGCGTCCTGTAGATGAGGTTGGCGATGACGTTCAGGGCCCTGTTCGCGACCCAGTTCTGCACGGCCATCTTCTCCGGCCAGGGGCGGGTCAGGAAGCGGCTGCCGTAGACCGCCTCGGCCCGGCCCGCGACGAAGGGCCGGATCAGGCCGGGGATGTCCCGGGGGGCGTACTCGAGGTCCGCATCCTGGACGATGACGATATCGCCGGCCGCCTCGGCCAGTCCCCGCCTCAGGGACAGCCCCTTGCCGAGGTTTTCCGCGTTAACCAAAAGCCGGGCGTTCGTCCGGGACCGGCAAAATGCGGCGAGGATCTCGCTCGTCCCGTCGCAACTCGCGTCGTCGACAAGGACGAGTTCGTAATCGACTGGGAACTCGACCGCTTCGACGGCCGCCAAAATCTCCGCGATCGTGCCGGCTTCGTTGTAGGCGGGGATGATGATCGAGAGTTTCATCGTTCAGCGCAGGCGATAAAGGGAGAAATAGTCGTTTCCTTTCACGAATTCGATCTCGACTGGAAAGCCGGACACGAGCGACCGCAGGTCTTGTCTCGCGTACGGATGATTGTAGCTCAGGACGATCCATTTGGCTCCAAAGGCACTCTTGATGATGTCCGGAAGTCTGTCCAGAACCGAGCCCGACTCGATTTTGCGGCCCAGCCCGGCAATCTCCGGGTCCTTCATCCGCGCCTCGATGGTCTGGATGAGAGGCAGGGCGTTTTCCCGAACCTGCCCGGCGTTAATGGCATACCAGAGCGCGAAAAGCCCCGGGTGGGCGACGTACATGGACTGCGGGTCGAGCATCAGCAGGTAGTCGACTTTGTCGGAGATGTAGAACATCGGCGCCGTAATAGCCCAGCTGTCGGTGTAGACGATATCTCCCGGGGCGGCTTCCGCATCGAGGACGTCCATCACCTCCTTCAGCGGCGCGTAGGGGACGATGGAGTTGGTCTCCCCATACGCCGTCCCGGCCTCCAGCGTCCCGATCGCCAGAAGGACCGCGGCGCAGCCCAGGGCGGCTGCCTTTTTCATCAGCCGCCCGAAAAGCGGGCTCGTCACGAGGACTTCGCTCGCGACGGAGGCGACGGCGAGGGTCGCAAGGAACGGCCAGTATTCGATGAACCGGTAAGCCCGCATGAGGAGGACGAAGAAGATGCCGGCCGTGGCGAGCAGAAAGAGGCTGCGGGCTGTAAGCTTCCTGGCCGAAATGAAGATGGCCAGCACGGCGAGGGAGAGCGCCAAGAAGCTCGACCAGTTGACGGTCAGCACTTGCCAGCTCGAGAGGGACGCCAGCTCAGCCGGGCTGTCGGGCAGTTTCGCCGCGGCCATTTTGAAAGTCACAACGTACAGGTAATAGATGTCGGAGGGAAAGTAGGGATTCGCGACCAATCCGGCGGCCAGACCACCGAGGGCAAACGCGAAAGGCCGCCACACCAGGCGCTTCTCACTGAGGGAGAAAACGACGCTCGCGGCAAACGCCACGACCGTCAGGAGATGCGGCGCGGAATAGGAATAGGCATAAGCGAAGGAGACCGCCCCCAGGAGCCACCACCTCTTTTTCAGGATCGTCCAGATTCCGGCGAGCAGGAGCAGGATCGAAAGGACGTGGGGCCGGATGAAAACCAGCCTCTGGTAGGACGGGCTCGAAACCATGGCCGCGAGGAGCGCCATCCCCAGCCAGGCCCATTTAGGATCGAAGGTCCTGAGGATCCTGAACATCAGGACGGCGATGAGCCCGATGAGGACGAGCATGGCCAACTTGACCGCGAGGAGCGGGCTCGCCGGAAGGAGCTTGATCCAGAGGCCGAGATAGATATGAAAAAGGAGATAGGGATCCGAGTAATGGTCTTTCTCGAAGGTAAAGAACATCCAGGGGAAGCTGTGGATGATGCCCTTCTCGACGACCAGGCGGCCCATCTTGGCGTGGAAGCAGCTGTCGAATTCGAGAAGGTCGGGGGAGTGGAAATACAGGGGGGTGAAGATGCCGGCGGCGACGAGGAAAACGGCCAGGAAGGCAAGAAGGGGCTTCTTCATCGCGGACTATGATAACGGAAACACGGCCCGCAAACAACCGGGGCGCCCGGCGCCGGCCCCGGTCAACGCGACGCGCGCGGCGGCGCGGCCCCCGCGGCGGAGCTGCCCTTCTTCGCCGGAGAGGGAGAATCCGCCGGGGCAGCGTCGAGGTTCGCGAGGTCGGAAACCTGCCATCCGCCGCCCAGGGCCGCGATCAGGCTGACGCTCGCGCCGAGCTGCCTCGTGAGAAGCTGGACCGCCAGCTGCTCGTTCGCCAGCGCCGTCGTCTGGGCCGTCACCACCTCGAGGTACGAGGTCACGCCGTTCATGTACCGGTTGTTGGCCAGCTTCAGGGCAAGCTCGGCCTCCGACACGGCGTCGGCCTGGTAGCGCGCCTCTTCGGCCAGGATCCTCAAGGCGGCCAGGTTGTCCTCGACCTGCTGGAAGGCCGTCAGCACCGTTTGCCGGTAGCCCGCGACCGTGGCGTCGTAGGCGGCTTCCGCCTGGCGCTGGGCGGCCCGCCGCGCGCCGCCTGCGAAGATGGTCTCGAATAGGGACGCACCCAGCGACCAGATGCGGTTCGGTAAAGAGAACAGGTTGGCCAGCTTCGGGCCCTCGTAGCCGCCCAGCCCCGAGAGGCTCAGGGTGGGGAAATAGCCCGCCACGGCGACGCCGATCTGCGCGTTGGCCGCGGCCATCCGCCGTTCCGCGGCGGCGATGTCGGGGCGCCTCTCGAGCAGCTCCGAGGGCAACCCCACGGGGACGGCCGGGAGAGCGACCTGGATGGGGGCGGCCGCGACCGATAACTCCGCCGGCGGCTTCCCGACGAGGACGGCCAGGGCGTGCTCGACCTGGGCCCGCGAGAGGCGCAGGTCGGTGACCTCGGCCAGGGTCGCGTCGAGCTGCGTCCTGGCCTGGGCGACGTCGACGCCGGACACGACGCCCTGCTTGAAACGGTTCTCCGTGAGAGTCAGGGTCGTCCGGTAGCCGACCACGGTCTTGTCCAGGAGGTCGATCTGCGCGTCCAGCCCGCGGAGAGTGAAATAGTCCAGGGCCAATTCCGCGTGCATGGCCAGCCGGACGCCTTCGAGGTCGGCGGCGGTGGCCTGAGCGCTGGCCACGCTGGCCTGAACGCCGCGCCGGATGCGGCCGAACAGGTCGATCTGCCAGTTCAGCTCGACGGGCACCTCCAAGGTCGTGATGGCCGGCGCGGGCTGGCCCGGCACGGTCGATTGATTGGTTATCCCGCTCGACCGCGTGGCCGAGGGCCCGACCCCCAGCGTCGGGAAGAGGGCCGAACGGACGCTCGCGACGAGTGCTCGGGCGCCGCGGTACTGGGCCTCCGCCGCGAGGATCGATTGGTTCGAAACGGACACCTGCTCTTCCAGAACATTGAGGTCGGGGTCGCCGAAGGCCTCCCACCATTCTCCGCGCCCGGCCGCGTCGTTCGGCCGGGCGGCCTTCCAGGTCAGCCCGACCGCGGCCTGCTTCTCCGCAAGTTCCTTGTAGGCCGCCGGCACGGGGGCCGCCGGCTTCCGGTAATTGGGGCCGACCATGCAGGCGCCGGCGAACAGGACCGGCAGGACAACTGCCGCGCGTTTTGGATTCATGTCCTCTCTCCATGGGAAACGAAGCGCCGGACGAGCGTCCGGCGGGCCGACCCGAGCCGCAGCCGGAAACGGTCGAGATAGAGATAGACGACCGGCGTCGTGAACAGGGTCAGCATCTGGCTGAAGATCAGCCCGCCGCAGATGGCGATGCCCATCGGCTGGCGCAGGTCCGCCCCGGTGCCGCGGCCGAGGGCCAGCGGCAGGGCGCCCAGGAAGGCGGCCATGGTCGTCATCGTGATCGGACGGAACCGGAGGAGGCAGGCCCGGAAGATGGCCTCCTCGGGCTTTTTCCCTTCGGACCGTTCAGCATCGATGGCGAAATCGATCATCAGGATGGCGTTCTTCTTGACGATGCCGATGAGGAGGATGATGCCGATCAGGGCGATGACCGACAGCTCGGTCCGGAACAGGATCAGCGCCACGAGCGCGCCGACTCCCGCCGAGGGCAGCGTCGAGAGGATCGTGACTGGATGGATGAGGCTCTCGTAGAGGATGCCGAGGACGATGTAGACGGCCAGGACCGCCGCCAGGATGAGGATGTCCTCGTTCGCGAGCGACGATTGGAACGCCTGGGCCGTTCCCGAGAAGCTCCCCCGGATGCCGGCCGGCAGGCGGATCTCAGACTCGGTGCGCTTGATGGCGTCGATGGCCGTCCCGAGCGCGACGCGGGGGGGGAGGTTGAAGGAGATCGTCACCGACGGGAACTGCCCCTGGTGATTGACCGTCAGCGGAGCCGTCGCGGGTTCGAAGCTCGTGAACGCCGCGAGCGGCACCAGCCCGGACGTCCCCGTCGGGATGTAGATGAGCTTGAGGCCCTCGGGGTTCTGCCAGTATTTCGACGCGACCTCCATGACGACGTGGTACTGGTTGAGCGCCGTGTAGATGGTCGACACTTGCCGCTGTCCGAAGGCGTCGTAAAGGTAGTCGTCCATCGCCTGTGGGGTGATGCCCAGCCGCGCGGCGGTCGTGCGGTCGATGGTCAGATTGGCCTGGAGCCCCCGGTTCTGCTGGTCCGTGTTGACATCCGTCAGCTCCTTGAGCTGGCGCAGCTTATCATAAACTCGCGGGGCCCAGGCGAACAGCTCCTTCGGGTTATCGCCCTGGAGCGTGTACTGGTACTGGGACGCGCCGAAGCGGCCGCCGACCCGCAGGTCCTGGACCGACTGGAAATAGAGAGTCGCTCCCGGGACGTGGGCGAGTTTGGCCCTCAGGCGCGCGATGATCTGGTCCGCGGTGACATCGCGGTCCTCCCGCGGTTTCAGGCTGCAAAACAGCCGACCCGAGTTGACGGTGCCGCCGCCGATGAATCCCGCGGAGTCCTCGACGTCGGGGTCATGAATCACGGTATCGGCGAATTCCCGGAGCCTGATCCGCTGGGCCTGGAACGACGTATCCTGGTCGGCGATGATCGAGCCCGTCAAGCGGCTCGTGTCCTGCTGCGGAAAGAACCCTTTCGGGATCCTGACGTAAAGGAAGACGGTGGCCGCCATGGTGGCCAGCGTCACGGTGATCGTCAGGCGCTCGTGGCGGAGGACCCAGCCGAGGGCCCGCTCATAGCCGCGGAGGATCGCCGCGAACCAGCGCTCGCTCGCGCGGAACAGGCGGCCGCCGCTGCCCTTCACGTACGGCTTGAGGAGCTTGGCGCACATCATCGGGGTCGCCGTGAGCGAGATGACGAGGGAGACGCCGATGGCGACGGACAGGGTGACGGCGAACTCGCGGAAGAGGCGGCCGACGATCCCCCCCATGAGGAGGATGGGGATAAAGACCGCGACAAGGGACAGGCTGATGGAAACGACGGTGAAGCCGATCTCCTCGGCGCCCTTGAAGGCCGCGGCCAAGGGGTTCATGCCGGCCTCGAGATGACGGGTGATGTTCTCGATGACGACGATAGCGTCGTCGACGACGAAGCCCGTGGCGACCGTCATGGCCATGAGCGACAGGTTGTCGATGCTGTACTTCAGGAGGTACATCACCCCGAACGTCCCGATCAGGGAAATGGGCACGGCGATGCTGGGGATGAACGTCGAGCGGGCGCTCCGCAGGAAGATGAAGACGACCAGGATGACGAGGCAGATGGCGATGAGGAGCGTGATCTCGACGTCCCGAACGGAGGCCCGGATGGTTCGTGTGGCATCGATAAGGGTCGCCAACTCGACCGTCGGCGGGATCATGGCCTCCAGTTGGGGCATGATGGCCTGGATCCCGTCGACGGTGGAGATGATGTTGGCGCCCGGCTGGCGGGAGATGACGATGATGATTCCCGGCTTGCCGTTGGCCAGCCCGGCCGTGCGGATGTCCTCGGTCGAGTCCACGACCGAGGCGACGTCCTGCAGACGGACCGCGGCGCCGTCGTGATAACTGACGATGAGGGGACGGTACTCGGCCGCCTTCATGAGCTGGTCCGTCGTTGACAGCGACCAGACCCGGTTGATGCCTCCGATCTGGCCCTTGGGCCGGTTGGCATTGGCCGACGCCAGGGTGGCCCGGATGTCCTCGAGGCCGAGCCCCGTAGCGTTTAGGGCGACGGGGTCGACCTCGACGCGGACGGCCGGCAGCGCGCCGCCGCCGACCGTGACCTGGCCGACGCCGGGGACCTGGGCGAGCTTCTGCTGGAGGACGGATGAGGCCAGGTCGTACATACGCGCACGCTCGACGGTGTTCGAGGACATACCCATAATCATGATCGGAGCGTCGGCCGGGTTGACCTTACGGTAGGTGGGATTGCTCGGGAGGTTCTTCGGCAGCTGGCCGGCGGCGGCGTTGATGGCGGCCTGGACGTCCCGGGCGGCAGCATCGATGTTGCGGTTGAGGTCGAACTGGAGGGTCACGCTGGTCGACCCCAGGCTGCTCGACGAGGTCATCTCGGTGATCCCGGCGATGCGGCCAAACTGGCGCTCGAGCGGCGTCGCTACCGACGAGGCCATCGTCTCGGGGCTGGCCCCCGGGAGGCCGGCGAAAACCATGATCGTCGGGAAGTCGACCATGGGCAGCGGCGAAACGGGCAGAAACTTGAACCCGACCGCTCCGGCCAGGGCGAGACCGACGAGGAGCAGGGTCGTCGCCACGGGGCGGCGGATGAACGGCGCCGAAAGGTTCACGCCTTCCCCTCAGGGGACGCCCCGGCGGTCGGCCCGGAAGCCTGCCGTCTCCCCGCTCCCGAAAGATGGTGCGACAGCCGGTCGAACGCAAGGTAAATGACGGGTGTCGTGTAAAGCGTCAGCATCTGGCTGAAGATCAGGCCGCCGACGATGGCGATGCCCAGGGGGCGGCGAAGCTCCGACCCGATCCCGGTCCCCACGGCCAGGGGGATCCCGGCCAGGAGGGCGGCCATGGTCGTCATCAGGATCGGCCGGAACCGGAGCAGGGCCGCCTGGTGGATGGCCTCATGCGCAGGCTTGCCCTCCTGGCGCTGGGCGTCGAGGGCGAAGTCGATCATCATGATGGCGTTCTTCTCGACGATGCCAATGAGGAGGATGATCCCGATAAGGGCGATGACGGAAAAATCCGTCCGGAAGAGGATCAGGGAGAGGAGGGCTCCGATGCCCGCCGAGGGCAGCGTCGATAGGATGGTCACCGGATGGATGTAGCTTTCATAAAGCACGCCGAGGAGGATATAGACGGTGATGATGGCGGCAAGAAGCAGGAACGGCGTGTTGACCAGCGACTTGCGGAAGGCCTGCGCCGTGCCCTGGAAGCCACGGTCGATGCTGGCCGGAAGGCCGACCTCGGCCGCGGCCTTGTCGACGGCCCGGACGGCCGCGCCCAGCGAGGCGTTGGGGGCGAGGTTGAAGGAGACCGTGACGACCGGGAACTGGCCCTGGTGGTTCACGGCCAGCGCGGCGTTCGAGAACCGGATGTCGGTAAAGGCGTCCAGAGGCACGAGCCCGGTTCCGGCCGACTTCAGACGGACGCGGCCGAGGTCCTCCGGCCGCATCTGGAAGCCAGGCTGGCTCTCGAGGACGACGCGGTATTGGTTGAGCTCCGTGAACATGATGGAGACCTGCCGCTGGCCGAAGGAATCGTAGAGCGTGTCGTCCAGCATTTGCGGCGTGATGCCGAGACGGGAGGCCGTCGTGCGGTCGAGGACGACGCGGGCCTCGAGGCCCTCGGTCTGCTGGTCGCTGGCCACGTCGCGGAGCTCCGGGGACATCCGGAGCCGGTCGACGAAGCGGGGGGCCCAGGCCGAGAGTTCCCGGACATCGGGATCCTCGAGCGTGTATTGATACTGCGTCCGGCTGACCCGGTCCTCCACGGTCAGCTCCTGGATCGGCTGCATGAAGAGCGTGATGCCCGTGGCCCGGGCCAGTTTCGGCTGCAGGCGGCGGATGAACTCGCTGGCGCTGATCTTCCGCTTCTCGAGGGGCACGAGGTTGATCTGGATGCGTCCGCTGTTGACCGTTGTGTTAACGCCGTCGATGCCGATGAAGGAGGACAGGCTCTCGACGGCCGGGTCCTGGAGAATGACCTTGGCCAGCGCCTGCTGGCGCTCGGCCATGGCCGCGAAGGAGACCGTCTGCGGCGCCTCGGAGATGCCCAGGATGACACCCGTATCCTGGACGGGGAAAAAGCCCTTGGGGACGACGAAGTAGAGGACGATCGTCAGCACGAGCGTCCCCACGGCGACGAGAAGCGTCTCCCGGCGGTGCCGGAAGATCCAAGTCAGCGTCCGGTCATAAAACCTGATGACGCTGTCGAAGGCCCGCTGCGAGGTCCGGTAGAAGCGGCTCTGTTCCGATTCCGGCTTGAGGCGGAGGAGCTTGCTGCACATCATCGGGGTGAGGGTCAGCGAGACGGCCGCGGAGATCAGAATCGTCACCGACAGGGTCACGGCGAACTCGCGGAACAGCCGCCCGACGACGTCCCCCATGAAGAGGAGGGGGATGAGGACGGCAATCAGCGAGACCGTCAGGGACATGATGGTGAAGCCGATCTGCTCGGAGCCCTGGAAGGCCGCCTTGAGGGGCGGGATCCCCTCCTCGATGTAGCGGGAGATGTTCTCGATCATGACGATGGCGTCGTCGACGACGAACCCGGTGGCGATCGTCAAGGCCATCAGGGTCAGGTTGTTCAGGCTGAAGCCCAGGAGATAGATGACGCCGAACGTGCCGACGAGGGAGAGAGGCACGGCGACGCTCGGGATGACCGTGCCGGCCGCCGTGCGCAGGAAGAGGAAGATGACCATGACGACGAGCGCGATCGTCAGCATGAGCGTGAACTCGACGTCGCGGACCGAGGCCCGGATCGTCGTCGTGCGGTCCGTCAGGATCGAGACCTTCACGGACAGGGGCAGGGAAGCGCGCAGCCGCGGCAGGAGCCGCTTGACGCTGTCGGCGACGGAGATGATGTTGGCCCCCGGCTGGCGCTGGATGTTGACGATGACCGCGGGCACCTGGTTCATCCAGGCGGCCTGCCGCACGTTCTCGGCTGAGTCGACGACCGTAGCGATGTCCGAGAGGCGGACCGGCGCGCCGTTGCGGTAGGCGACGACGAGCGGGCGGTAGTCGGCGCTCGTCAGGATCTGGTCGTTCGCCCAGATCGCGTAGGCCTCGCCCCGGCCGTCGAACGAGCCTTTGGCCTGGTTGACGTTGGCTTGGGCGATCGCGTTCCGGACGTCCTCCATCGTCAGGCCGAGCGAGGCCATGGCGACGGGGTTCACCTGGATCCGGATGGACGGCTTCTGGCCGCCGCTGATGCTGACCAGTCCGACGCCCGGAAGCTGCGCGATCTTCTGCGCGAAGCGGGTGTCGGCGTAGTCCTCGACCTTGGAGAGCGGCATCGTATCCGAGGTCAGGGCCAAGGTCAGGATCGGCGCATCGGCCGGGTTGATCTTGCTGTAGATCGGCGGGTTGGGCAGGTCGGCGGGGAGGTAGGTCCCCGCCGCGTTGATCGCCGCCTGGACCTCTTGCTCCGCGACATCGATGTTCAGGGTGAGGACGAACTGGAGGGTGATCAGCGAGCTCCCGGCGGAGCTTGCCGACGTCATCTGGTTGAGGCCCGGCATCTGCCCGAACTGGCGCTCGAGCGGCGCGGTCACGGCCGAGGCCATGACGTCGGGGCTCGCGCCGGGATAGAACGTCACGACCTGAATTGTCGGGTAATCCACCTGGGGAAGCGCCGAAACCGGAAGCTGACGGAAACCGATGGTGCCGGCGATCAGGAGGCCCACCATGAGCAGAGCCGTGGCGATCGGCCGCTGGATGAAAGGCCGCGAGGGGTTCATGAGGAGTGCTTCCCGGCCGGGGCGGCGGTCGCGCCCGCCACGGCGACCCGCGTCCCGGCCTGGAGCTTATCGACGCCCTCGGTGACGACCATTTCGCCGGCCGAGAGGCCCTTGGCGATTGCGCTGTCATCGCCCTGCGTCAGCCGGACGTCGACGTTCCGGATCTCGACCGTCCGGTCCGGCTTGACGACGTAAACGAAGGTGGACTGGGAGCTCAGCTGGAGCGCTTCCGTGGGCACGACGATGGCCCCCCGGAGCGTGTCCACGAGAAGCTTGGCGCTGATCAGCTGACTGGGATAAAGGGCGTAATCCGTGTTGGGGAAGAGGGCCTTGATGCGGATGGTGCTCGTGCTCGGATCGACGAGGTTGTCGGTGGCGAAGAGCGTGCCGTCGGCGAGCTTGCGCGTCGCGAACTCGTCCCAGGCCTCGACGGCGAGCTTATTCCCGGCCCGCACCTGCTGCATCACCTGCGGCAGATAGCGCGCGGGGATGGTGAAGACGACCGTGATGGGCTGCTGCTGGGTGATGACGACGAGGCCGTTCGTGTCGCTCGCGTGGACCATGTTCCCGGGGTCGACGAGCCTGAGGCCGGTGAGCCCGGAGAGCGGCGCCGTGATCCGGCAATAGACGAGGTTGAGCTTGGCGCTGTCGACCTGGGCCTGGTCGCTCTTCAGCGCCGCCTCGTACTGGTCGACGAGGGCCGCTTGCGTGTCGAGCTGCTGGCGCGGAATGGAATCGTCCTTGATCAGCTCTTGGTAGCGCTTCAGGTCGAGCTTGGCGTTGACCAATGCCGCCTGGTCCTTGGCCAGCTGTCCCTCGGCCTGGTGGAGCTGGACCTCGAAGGGACGAGGGTCGATCTCCGCCAGGAGGTCGCCCTCGCGGACTGATTGCCCTTCGCGGTAGGCGACTTTGTCGAGCTGGCCGTCGACCCGGGTCCGGACGGTGACCGTCTTGACCGGAATGACAGAGCCGAGGCCGGTCAGATAAACCGGGAGGTCCTCTATGCGGGCGACGGCCCCGGTCACGGGGACGCCCTGCATCGCCGCATCGAGTCCGAGCCTGGGATCCTTCGGAGACCGGCCGGTGTGCAGCCGAGGCCACACGAGCCACACCCCCAAGATGATGAGGGCCGCTCCCAGGATCCACGGCCATCTCCGGCGCCGGTGCGCCGGGCCTTCGGAGGCAGCCGCCGGAGATGTCGGCTCCGCAAGCCGGCCGTGAGGGTCATCCTTTTTTTGGGATTCCATGAGCGAGCCTCCGAGCGATTCCCAAGAGGAGCCTAGGCGCTCCGCTTTTCTATCTCGTCCTGTTTCGCCGCGCCTGATTCACCTGTCGTCGCGAAAAAGACCGACGTCCAATTATCCATATTAACCCGCGTCCCCATCGCTGTCAATACCGGATCGGTCCCGTGCCGGGAGCAAAGTGGGCGGCACGCGTTTCGGGGCCGGCGGTGGCGCCGGCCCGATTTGATTTCCGTTCCGCTTAGGCCTATCATGGTTTGGGAAGGGGCGGTGGAATTTTTTGCGACGGGCGGGCCCGTTTCGGCTCCCCCGCCATCGCGGGCGAGCCGCCAGCCAACGCCCTCGGCTCTATAAGGAGGAAGCGATGAAAAGATCTCACGGCGGTGGGGGAGCCTTGCTCATCTCCGCCCTGTTGCTGATCATGACGCACGCTCAGGCGCAGACGGCCGCGGGGATGAGGACCATCAGGGCCCCCCGGTACGATGCCGCGAGGGAGACCACGATCACGGGGAGCGTGGTCAGCCTGGTGGCAACCCCCGATCCGGGCATGCTCGCGGGCGCCCACGTGATGGTGTCCGCGTCTTCGTCGACGATCGACGCCCATCTCGGCGATTACGCCCTGAAGGGTCCCAAAGCCCTGACGCTCGGCCCGGGCCAGGAGGTCAAGCTCGTCGGAGTGATGACGAGCGTCCTCGGGCATCCGGTGTTCCTCGTGCGCACGATCCAGACGGGCAGCCTCGTTTACGCGATCCGGAGCGCGCGCGGCTTCCTCATCCGGACGGGTCATGCCTGGATCGAGGACCGGACGAGCGCGGCCAAGGAAAAGTGAGGACGGCCATGGCTACGATCACAGCAAAGCGACATCTTCCGGCTCGCGCCCTTATCGGCCTGCTCGTCGCCGGTGGCCTGATCGCCGGGGTGGCGTGCAGCAGCTCCTCCAGTTCGTCGTCCTCGAGCATCTCCATCGTCCTGACGAACTGGCCCTCGATCGTGACGGTCAGCCAGTCCGTGAGCCTCACGGCCAACGTGCTCAACGACACGAGCAACGAAGGGATCGATTGGTCAACCTCAAACGGGACGATCAGCCCCTCGCACACGGCGAACGGCGTGACGGCCGTCTTCACCGCCCCGGCGTCGACGGGGACCGTGAAGGTCACGGCCACGTCGACTGCGGACAGCTCGGCCTCGCAAAGCGTTACGATCACGATCGTGTCCGGCGCTTCGAATTCCCAGCTGAGCGGCGCGTACGTCTTCCAGGTCCAGGGTAACGACAGCTACGGCAACTACACGGCCGTCGGCACGGTCATCACGGACGGCAGCGGCAATATTACCGGGGGCGAACAGGACTACGCCGACAACGTCCGCCAGGCGGGAGGCGACCAAGTCACTGGAACCTACGCCATCGGCCCCGACGGCCGGGGGAGCATAACGCTGAACGTCAACGACGCGGCCCTGCCAAACAACGGCGTCGAAACGTTCAGCCTGGCGCTCACCTCGGCCACGCACGCGTCCATCATCCAATTCGACGCCACGGCGACTTCGAGCGGAACCCTCGATTCCCAGCCCTCGGGGGTCGCCGTCGCGGCCTCGATCAACGGGTACTACGCCTTCATTTCGGGCGGGATCGATATCTCGAGCGGAACGCCCATGGCCTGCGGCGGCACCGCCATGCTTAACGCGGCCACCGACACGATGAGCAACGGTACGTTCTATGAAAACGACGGGGGCTCGACGTCGTCCGCGTTGCTGACCGGAACGATTACGGCACCGGACGCGTTCGGCCGGGGCACGATTTCGACTAACGTCGGCTTCCACTTCGCATATTACATCGTACAGGGCGAGGTCCTGCGGATCATCGAGGAGGACGTGCCGACCTACATTGGGGCCGGAATGATGGCCGGCCAAGCCGCCTCGGGGGTGACGCCGGCCTTCTCCAACGCCACCCTGACCGGCAACTACGTCTTTTCGGCCGGCGGCTCGTCGGAAATGGGACCCGAGGGCGCCGTCGGCCAGTTCACGGCCAACGGCAACGGAGGCCTGACGGCGGGCTTCGCCGACGTGAACAACGACGGCAACGTCACCAACGGCTCCATCTGGGCCCAGTCGAGTTATGCCATCGCGCCGAACGGGGCCGGAACTTTCAGCCTTCCCAGTGTCGGCGTCACGCAGGATATGGTGTCCCTCATGATCTTCGCCACGGACCCGGCCGTCAACCTCATCGACCCGAGCAACCCGAACGGCGGCGGGGGGGCGCTCATCCTGGACTTTGACGGCTCCTCGGTTGCCACCGGCCAAATCGTCCCGCAAACGACGGGGACGGTCACCGGCAACTACGCCCTCAACATGCAACTCGTGAACTCGAGCGGCGAAACCGATTTCGTCGGCCAGACCGTGGCCGGCGGGGCGGGGACCCTGACTGGCGCGGTCGACGTCAATAGTATCGGGACGGTCTCCGCAAACCAGGCCCTCACGGGGGCCTATACCGCGGACACCTCGAACGCCGGACGGTTTACGGGGACGCTGACCGTCGCCGGCACCGTCTACCATGTGACCTACTATGAGGTCAGCAGCGGCGTGCTCCTGATCCTCGACACGGACAGCGCCGTGATCGGGATCGGGGCAATGGAGACGGAGTAGTCCGTCTCCACGGGACCGACGGCTTTTGTAGTCCAGCGCGCCGCGATGCGCGGCATTGTCGCGAAGGTGCAGGGCGTCGAAGTCGCCGTCCGTCAGCCCGCCGCCTTGAGCTTCCGCACGCGCCGGATCAGGCTGTTCGTCGAGCTGTCGTGCCCGAGCCGCGGCCCCTTCGGGCCCTCGAGCTCCGGGATAATGCGCCGGGCCAGGGCCTTGCCCAGCTCGACGCCCCACTGGTCGAAGGAGTTGATGCTCCAGATCGTCCCCTGAGTGAAGACGTTGTGCTCGTAAAGCGCCACGAGCGCACCCAGCGTTCCCGGCGTGAGGCGTTCGCCGAGGATCGTGTTGGAGGGGCGGTTGCCCGGAAAGACGCGGTGGGGCACGAGCCGATCGGGCGCCCCCTCGGCCTTCACCTCCTCGGGGGTCTTGCCGAAGGCCAGCGCCTCAGCCTGGGCCAACATGTTGGCCAGAAGGATGTCGTGCTGCCGGCCGAGCGGGTTGAGGGGCCGGGCGAAGGCGATGAAGTCGCACGGGATGAGCCGCGTACCCTGATGAATCAGCTGGAGGAAGGAGTGCTGACCGTTGGTCCCCGGCTCGCCCCAATAGACGGGACCGGTCTCGCAGGCGACCGCGCTCCCGTCGAGCGTGACGCGCTTGCCGTTGCTCTCCATGGCCAGCTGCTGGAGATAGGCGGGGAAACGCTTCAGGTACTGATCATAGGGCAGGACCGCCGCGGTCCCGGCGCCGAAGAAGTTGTTGTACCAGACGGCGAGAAGGCCCATGATCACGGGGAGGTTCTTTTCGAACGGAGCAGTGCGGAAGTGTTTGTCCATGCGGCGGAAACCGTCGAGCATGTTCCGGAAGCCGTCCGGGCCCACGGCCAGCATGGTTGAGAGGCCGATGGCCGAATCCATGGAGTAGCGCCCGCCGACCCAGTCCCAGAGCTCGAACATGTTCGCGTGAGCGATGCCGAACTCTCCGACCGCCTTCGCATTCGTCGAGACGGCCACGAAATGCCTGGCCAGCGCCGTCCCGTCGCCGCCGAGGCCGGCGAGCGCCCAGTCGCGGGCCGCGCGCGCGTTGGCCATCGTCTCCAGGGTCGTGAAGGTCTTGGAGGAGACGATGAAGAGGGTCTCGGCAGGATCCAGGTCGCGGGCGGCCTCGGCGAAATCGGTCCCGTCGACGTTGGAGACGAA
>CAZKFD010000024.1:0-46522 GCA_964551995.1 uncultured Eubacteriales bacterium | reverse complement strand
GAAACGCTCCAAGCCCGGCTGGATCGGGCGCCGCTCCCTGTTGACGAGGCCCTTGAAATCTGCCGTGAAGTGGCCGAGGGACTTGAGGCGGCCCACGAGAAGGGCATCGTCCACCGGGACCTTAAGCCCGGGAACATAATGCTCACCCCTGAGGGTATGGTCAAGATTCTCGACTTCGGGCTGGCCAAAGCGTACGGGGCCGAAACGACCAACATCGATATTGCCACTTCGCCTACGATCACGGCTCAAATGACCGAGCCGGGCGTCATACTTGGAACGGCGGCGTATATGAGCCCGGAGCAGGCACGGAGCCGCCCGGTCGATAAGAGGACGGACATCTGGTCCTTCGGTTGTGTGCTCTACGAGTGTCTGACGGGGACCCGGGTATTCTATGGGGAAACCGTGTCTGACACGCTGGCCCAAATCCTCAAGGGCGAGCCGGATTGGGGCAGGTTGCCGCAAGATACGCCAATCCGCATCAAGACTCTCCTCCGCCGTTGTCTCGAGAAAGACCCGAAGAAACGCCTCCGGGACATTGGCGACGTAAGGATCGAGATAGAGGAGGCAGTGAGCCAGCCTTCAGCCCCAGAGGCAGTTTTAATCCGAAGGCCCGGTCGTGCGTGGATACTAGGTGGCATTTTATGTGTGTTGGCGGTCGGCGCTCTTGCGACTTTCATCACGTGGCATATAAAACCAGCCCCATCGCCGGCTGTTATGCGTTCTACTCTCAAGTTGAACGCGGGGCTCTGGCTCGAAGGAATGCGCAGGACCGTTGACCTTGAGCGACCTACGCGGACGGCGATGGCCATATCGAAGGACGGACGCTTCATTGTTTATAGCGCAATCGCGGAGAATCCCGGGCCTCAGGCAAAGTCCCAGATATATCTCCGAAGAATGGATCAGGCCGAGGCGACACCCGTTGCCGGCACGGAGGGAGGCATCAGCCCGTTCCTTTCGCCTGACGACCGATGGATCGGATTCTGGGAGGGCGGCAAACTCAAGAAGGTGCCTGTTGGCGGGGGAGTCTCTGTTCTCATCTATGACAAACATGATGATGCCGCCGGAGCAGATTGGGGGTCTGACAACAGGATCGTCTTTTCATCCTGGGACCACCTTTGCCGGATTTCGTCGGAAGGCGGCGAAGCGGAGATCTTGACGGAGCGGGACTCGGCAAAGGGGGAAGATTGTCACCTCCTTCCCCATTTTCTCCCCGACGGCAGAGGCGTGTTGTTCACCATAGCCAAATACATGTTTGACATTCAGCCTCACTTGGCGATTCTCGATCTCAAGACGAAAAAATGGCGGGTGGTCATGGAGGATGCCGCCGACGGCCGCTACGTGCGCACGGGGCATATCGTTTTTCTGCGACAAGGGACATTGATGGCAGTACCCTTTGACCTAGGCCGGCTGGAGGTCAGAGGCAAGCCGGTGCCTGTTGTCGAGAACGTGATGCAGGCCTTGAACATTCCGAACGGGACTTATAATCAGGGCGCGGGCCAATACGGCGTGTCGGACTCCGGTTGGCTGGTTTATGCGTCCGGGGGAATGACCCCCGACCGCGTGAATTCGATGGTCCGGGTAGATCAAAAAGGGAATGTCCGGCCCGTTATTGACACGAAAGGTCCTTTCGTTTATGGCCGTTTTTCGCCTGACGGCCGCAAGATCGCTTATCAAACCATGGGAAGCGCATGGCGGCTATTCGTTTATGACATTGATCGCGGGACAGTAAGTGCTTTGACCACGGACGGTTGTGTGGAGTACGAGGCCTGGACGCCGGACGGCAAGCGTTTGGTCTTCGGATGGTTCAGATCGGGCGAACCCAACCTCTACATGCAAGCCGCGGATGGGAGCACACCCATGGAGCGGCTGACGACAAGCGAAAATTATCAAGTCCCTGGATCGTTCACTCCTGACGGCTCGATTCTGGCATTTGTGGAACTTCACCCGAATATCGGATGGAGTATTCTCCTCTTGGATATGAAGAGCCATCGGGTTACGCCGTTCTTGAACCCTGAATTCACTGAAGGATTCCCAGAGTTTTCCCCGGACGGACACTGGCTGGCCTATGCTTCGAGTGAATCGGGGAACGTAGAGGTCTGGGTACGGCCTTTCCCCGGCCCGGGCGGAAGATGGCAGATCTCGAAGGAAGGTGGCACCGAGCCGATTTGGTCGAAGGACGGGAGACAATTGTATTATCGGCATGGCTATCAGGTTTGGGTTGCGGATGTCCGGACGGAAGGAGGCTTTGCCCCCGGCAAGCCACGCCTTCTTTTCGAGCAACGGGGGTCGGTACCGGCAGAGCCCGTCAGGAGTTGGGATCTGTGGCCGGACGGGCAGGCATTCTTGATGTTCCCGCTCGATGAAAGGAAGCCACAGCCGGTGACAGAGATCAACGTCGTCCAGAACTGGTTCGAGGAACTCAAGCGGCTGGTGCCGGCGGGCAAGAAATAGCAGACCCCCACCGTCAGTCCGTGTGGACAAATTGAGGACAAAACCGCCTAAAATGGCTCAGTCTGGCTAACTCAGGCTAAAACAGAAAAACATGGTAAGTAATTGATAAATAAAGGGTAAATTTGGTGGGCGGTGCAGGGTTCGAACCTGCGACCCCCGGTTTGTAAGACCGATACTCTGCCGCTGAGCTAACCGCCCATCCGCCGCCGTTTCATGGGGAAACGGCGCTTTAAGCGTAGGTAAAAGGCCGGCCCCTGTCAAGGAGGCCCTCCGCGGATCCCGCTTATGAGCCCAGGGGTGCGCCTTCGGCCCGCTGGGGCACGGGTCGGCGAATTTGACAGGAATCGCCCCGTATGCTAAATTTGACGACTGATTTTTATCTCTCAAAAAGGGTAGGCCAAATGTACGCAGTGATCCAGACCGGCGGAAAACAATATCGCGTCAAGGAGGGCGATCTTGTCTCCGTCGAAAAGCTCGACGCCGCAAACGGCCAGAAGATCCATCTCGGTCGGGTCCTCCTCATTGAAGACGGCGAAAATATCCTGGTCGGGGCCCCGGCCCTGGAGAACGCGGTGGTCCTGGCCGAGGTGATCGAAAACTACAAGGACGATAAGATCGTCGTTTTCAAGAAGAAGCGAAGGAAACAGTTCCGCCAGACCCGGGGGCACAGGCAGCAGCTGACGAAGCTCCGGGTTGACGGCATCTATCCGGATCGAAGCGCCGCGCCCGCCGAGGGAGCCCCCGCGAAAACGCCGGCACCCGTCCGGCACGAAGCGCCCGAGCCCGGAGCCCCGGCCGGGGCCGCGGCGCGAGCTCCGGAGAAGAAGGCCCCCGCTGAGGCGAAGAAGCCGGCGGCAAGGCCCAGGAAGCCGGTCAAGGAGGCCGCCAGGGTCAAAACGGCCCCCAGGGCCAAGAGCGCGGTCAGGAAGAAGACAGCGGCCGCCAAGCCCGCCGCGAAGCCGAAGAAGAAGGGCAAGGAGTAAAACATGGCGCACAAGAAAGCAGGCGGAAGCGCCCGCAACGGCAGGGACAGTTCCGGCAAGCGGCTCGGGGTCAAGCGCTACGGCGGGCAAAAGGTCAACGCGGGCTCGATCCTCGTCCGTCAGAGGGGAACGCCGATCAAGCCCGGATTGAACGTCGGGCGCGGCAAGGACGATACGCTCTTCGCCCGGGTCACGGGGATCGTCCGGTTCGTTGACAGGGGCAAGGGGAACAAGGTGGTCTCCATCCTTCCTGTCTGAGGTCGACATCAAAGCGCCCGCATTTCCTCCTTTCATCCCCGGCCGCCTGATCATCCCTCCCTCCGGAGACAGGTTCTTCCTTGTTTGTTGACCAAGTCCATATCACGCTGAAGGCCGGCAAGGGTGGGGACGGCTGTGTCAGCTTCCGGCGGGAATACCGGGTCCCTAAAGGAGGGCCGGACGGAGGCCGCGGAGGCGACGGGGGAAGCATCCATCTCGTTTCGGACGCGGGGCTCAAGTCCCTCGTTTATTTCCGTTTCCATCCCGTTCACAGGGCCAGGAATGGCGCCCGCGGAGAGGGGAGCCTGCGCTCCGGCCGCCGCGGGTCCGATGTCCGGTTAGGCGTGCCCGTGGGGACGGTGGTCAAGGAGAAGGGTCGGGCCGAGATCCTGTTTGATTTCACCCGGGCCGGCCAGGCCTTCCTCGCCGCGCGGGGGGGCAAGGGCGGGCGCGGAAACGCTTCCTATGCCACGGCCACGCACCAGACGCCCCGGGAGTGGGAGCCCGGCCGTCCGGGCGAGGAAAAGGAACTCGACCTCGAGCTTAAGCTGATCGCGGATGTGGGGCTGGTCGGCTTTCCCAACGTCGGGAAATCGACGCTGATCTCCAAGATCTCCGCGGCCAAGCCGCTCATCGCGGATTATCCGTTCACGACCCTGACGCCCCACCTAGGTGTCGTTTATGCCGGGACGGACAGGAGCTTCGTCGTCGCCGACATCCCCGGGCTCGTGGCGGGCGCCCATCTCGGCCACGGCCTCGGGATCGAGTTCCTCCGTCACATCGAGCGGACCAAGGTCCTCGTCCACATCGTCGACGTGTCGCCGTTCACGGGACGGAACCCGGTCCGCGATTTCGAGGTCGTCCGGGGAGAACTCGACGCCTTCAGTCCTGAACTCGGCCGCCGGCCCCGCGTCCTGGCGGCCAACAAAATCGATCTTCTCGGCCGGGACAGGTCGCGTCTGAGAGAACTCGAGGGCCTGGCGGAAAGGGAAAAGATCCCGTTCTTCGCCGTCTCGGCGCTCAGGGGGGAAGGGCTGGCAGCGCTCGTCGGGGCCGTGGCCGAGACTCTGGCCGGCCTGGAGAGTCAAGCCGGAGGCGTAGGCGGATGAGGGACAGGATCGGGCTTTTCGGGGGGACGTTCAACCCCGTCCACTCGGGCCATATCAAGGCCGCCGAGGACGTGCGGACGGCGTTCCGCCTGCAGGAGGTCTTGATCGTCCCTTCTTACATCCCCCCGCACAAGGAATCAGGGGACATCGCCTCGGCGGACGACCGTTTCCGCATGGTGGAGCTGGCCTGCCGGGGACGCGACGGGCTCGTCCCCTCGCGCGTCGAGGTCGACGCGCGAGAGACGTCCTACTCCGTCCTCACGCTGGCGAAGATCCGGAAGCTCTATCCGGGGGCCTGGATCTTTTTCATCCTCGGGACGGACGCGTTCCTGGAGATCGAAACCTGGCGGGAATATGAGCAGGTCCTGGCCGAATGCCTGTTCATCGTGATGACCCGTCCGGGCCGTCGCCTGGAGTCAGCGGCCGGTGTCCTCGGCGGCCGCCTCCGGGACAGGATCCATATGATCGGCGAGGGGGAAGAGCCGGGCGAGGCCCTGTTTTCCCGCTTCGGTGTTTTTCTGCTGCCGCTCGAGGCTCTGGACATTTCCTCGACCGACGTCCGGGACCGGGCCCGGCACGGACGGAGCTTGGAGGGCCTTGTCCCGGGGCCCGTCGCGGACTATATCCGGGACCATCATCTTTATCGGGGTCGGTAGGTGCCATGGGACAAGAGAAAAAGGCGGGTTTCACCAAGCGGAGTCTGCCGCGGGACGTCAAGCTGGCCGTCGAGGCCTGCCAAGCCAAAAAGGCGGAGGGCCTCTGCATTCTCAAGCTCGGCGAGCTGTCCTCGTTCACCGATTTCTTCCTCCTCATGCACGGGAATTCGTCCCGGCAGAACGCGGCCATCGTCGACGCCGTCGAGGTCGAGTTGAAAAAGACCGGCGTCCGGCCCCTGAGCATCGAAGGCAGGGAAACCGGAGACTGGATCCTCCTCGACTACGGATCCTTCATCGTTCATGTGTTTTCGCGGAAGACGCGCGATTATTATTCCCTGGAGAAGTTGTGGGGGGATGCCCCCCGGATCGACTATTGACCGGGGGGCCGGGAGGCGGGGCGGAAGTTGACAACCGGCCTCCGAATCATTATTGTGTGAGGGCGTTTTTCGGGCGATGCATCTCAAATTTCTCTGGCCGGGGAGGACCAAGAGGCCCGAACTCAGGGCGCTCGAGGAGTTCTACTCGGGGCGGATCCGGGCCTTCGCCTCCCTAGAGATCGTGGAGACGGCCGAGGCCAGGGGCATCGCCGAGAGATTCGCGGAAAAAATCAAGGAAAGGGAGGCGCGGGGGATTGAAAAACACCTCAAAGGTGTTTATAGTATCTGCCTCGTTGATAAGGGGAAAGAGATGACGTCCCAAGAGTTCGCCCGGTTTTTCCGCGGCCTGGAGAGGGATCCGGGCCGGCCGCTGGCCTTCGTCGTCGGCGGATTCCTCGGCCTCGCCGACAGGCTTGTGGAGGGCGCCGATATGCGGCTGTCCCTTTCACGGCTGACCTTCTCGCACGAGCTCAGCCGGGTCGTCCTTCTGGAACAGGTTTACAGGGCCTTGAGTGTCATCAGGGGCCGGCACTACGCCAAATAAGGGAGTATCGAAGTGGCCAAGAAAATGAACAAGAAAGAACGTGGGGAATTCCGAGCGCTGCTTCTCCGGAAGAAGGAAAGCATCGTCCGCAAGCTGAGCGAGCTGACGAACGAGAGCAAAGAGATGGAGACCAATATCGCCCAGGATGTTGTCGACAAGGCGGAAACGTCATATACCAAGGAATTTCTCCTGAGCCTTTCGGACGCCGACAGAGAGCAGCTCCTTCTCGTGGACGAAGCGCTGCGGCGGCTCGACCGGAACGAATTCGGGATCTGCCAGTTCTGCCAGCAGGAGATCGGACGAAAGAGGCTCGAGGCCCTTCCCTGGACCCCCTATTGCATCGACTGCCAAGAGAAAGCCGAGGCAGAGTCGAAGTCCCTGTGACGAGGCCCCTGCGGGCCGGGGCGGCTGCCCTGGCCCGGTCGATCGAGCTCCTCCTTTTCCCCTCGTTTTGCCGCCTGTGCGGACGGGCACTCGGACGTCCAGGTGAGAGAATCGTCTGTCGGTCATGCCTCGATCGGCTGAGCCCGCGCCGCGGAGCGATCTGCCCGCGATGCGGGCGATTTCTTGAGGGGGCCGGCGAATCCCATCTCTGCGGACAGTGCCTCGAGCGTCTGCCGCCGTTTTCGGTTCACCGGTCCTGCGGCCGCTATGACGGCGTCTTAAAGGATATCATCTTGTTGTTCAAGTACCGTCGCGTTTCGGCCCTGAGCGGGGCCTTGGGCCGCTACGCCCGGGAATCCCTGGGGGACGACAAAGCCCTCTGGGAGGGCGCGGATTATCTCGTGCCCGTCCCCCTGCACCGAAGGCGGGAACGGCAACGGGGCTTCAACCAGTCCCGGCTGCTGGCCGGGGAGCTGGCGCGGGCGAGCGGCCTGGAAGTTCTGGGCAGCTGTCTGGTGAAGACCCGGAATGCGCCGCCGCAAACATCGCTGGAGAGCCGGGGCCGGGAAGAGAACGTGCGTGGGGCCTATGACGTCCGAGGAGCCCGGAAGGTCGAAGGGAAGATCCTTATCCTGGTCGACGATGTCTTCACCACGGGCTCGACACTGAGGGAATGCAGCCTGGAGCTCCGGAGGGCCGGAGCCGGAGAGGTTCGGGCCCTGACCCTGGCCCAGGCATAAAAAAGGCGGCCTCCGCGGAGGCCGCCTTTCCTCCGGAGATCCGCCGGCCTATTTCTTGCTCTTGTCGGGCACCGTCGGCTTGAGGATCTTGACCTTTCTCGGCTTCAGCTCGGCCCTCTTGGGCATGTGGATTCGCAGGACGCCGTTCTCGTGTTCCGCTTCGATCTTATCCTGGTCGACGTACGCAGGCAGCGTAAACGACCGGTAGAACGACCCGTAGGCCCGCTCGATCCGGTGATAATTTTCCTCCTTGGTCTCCTTCTCGAACTTCCTCTCGCCCTTGAGGGTCAGGGTGTTGTCCTCGACCTTGATCTCGATGTCCTTCTCCTCGATTCCCGGAATCTCGGCGGTCAGGACCACCTCGTTTTCCGTCTCATAGATGTCGACGGATGGCGTCCAGGCCCCGGCGGCGAGATCCTTTTCCTCTCCCCGGCTGGTGGTCATGTCCTCGAAAAGCCTGTTCATTCTCTCCCGAAGAGTCACCAGGTCCCTGAAGGGATCCCATCTGACTATAGCCATAATAACCTCCTGCGTTAATTATTTTAGTGTGATATATATATAATATATTAGTATCTCATTGTCAAGTATTTTTTATAAAATTTTCATTTTTTACACATTTCAGTGGCCAAAATGTTATTTTAAGCCCTCGACCAGGACTGTGGCTTCCCCTTTAAGCCGAACAGGTCCCAGCTTACCGACGAGCTCCGCGGCCGTCCCGCGGATGAATTCCTCGTGAATCTTCGTCAGCTCTCTGGCGATGACGACGCGCCGGTCCCCCAAGGTCTCGAGCGCCGCTTTAAGAAACTCGGGCAGGCGGCGGGTCGGAACGTAAAACACCAGAGTGCCCGGCTCGCCTTTGAGGAGGACCAGGAGCTTGAGGAGTCCGGCCTTTTTCGGCGGCGGAAACCCGGCGAAGAGGAACCGGTGGGTCGGCAGGCCCGAGGCGGAGAGGGCCGCCGTCGCTGCCGATGCGCCGGGGACGGGGATAACTGCGATCCCCTCTCTCAGGGCTTCGCGGATGAGGGGGAAGCCCGGGTCGGAGACTCCGGGCGTGCCCGCGTCCGAGACCAGGGCGACATCCCGCCCGGCCTTGAGGAGGCCGATGATCTCGGGGAGCTTCCGGCCCTCATGAGGCTGGAAATAGCTGATGAGGCGCTTCCGCAGCCCGTGCCGGGCGAGGACCTTGACCGTTTCCCGGGTGTCCTCGCAGGCGATGGCCTCGACCTCGCTGAGGATGCGCAGAGCGCGGAGCGTAATATCCTCGAGGTTGCCGATGGGCGTCGCGACGACGAAAAGGCGGCCGATGGGGCGTCCCGCTCCGGATTCTCTTTCCACGGACTATTTCCCCCAGTCGTACGGATAGAGGAAGTCGTGGCCGACGGACCTCGTAGAGAGTTTGGCGACGGGCGGGAGCCTCCTTTTAAATTCCGATTTCCGGATCATCCGGAGGACGCGATCAACCGTCTCCCTCCGGAAGGCCGCGTCCGCCAGAGCCGCGGAGGATTTCCTCTGCTCCACGACGGCCTCGAGGATCTCGTCGATCTCCGGGTAGGGCAGGCCGATTTCCTGTTCATCGGTTTGGCCCAGCCAGAGCCCCGCCGTGGGCGTCTTCTTCAGGATGAATCCCGGCACGCCCAGGTGCCCGGCGAGCTGGCGGACCTGCGTCTTGTAGAGGTCCCCCATGGGATTGATGCCGCACGCCAGATCGCCGTAAACGGTCCCGTAGCCGATGAGAAGCTCGGTCTTGTTGCTTGTACCGAGGACGAGGGCTTTCTCCCGGGCCGAGAAATCGTAGAGGATCGACATCCGCTCCCGGGCCATTTTGTTCCCCCGAAGGACGCGGCTGCGCGTCGGATGGGCGGCGAAGTAGGCATCCACCTGGGCGCCGATGTCGATTGTCCGGGTCCGGATCCCCAGGATGCGGCCGAGGCACTGCGCGTCGCGGATCTCATCCGGGAACGAATCCCGGTAAGGCATGATCAGGCAGAGGACATTTCCGGCTCCCAGGGCGCGCGCGGCGAGAGAGGCGCAGACCGTCGAGTCCAGCCCTCCCGAAAGGCCCACGAGCGCCTTCCGGAAGCCGGATTTGGCGACCTCCTCCCGGATGAAATTCTCGAGGACCCTCTCCGTGAACGCGGCATTAATCTTCAGGGGCACGGACGACCCTCTCTAGGGATCGGATGATGATGTCGGGCTTCTCATCCCGCTTGAAAGGCCACCTGGCCCGGGCCTCCCGGACGGCCGTGAGGTCGATTCGGCAGACGAGGAGCTCGGAATCGAGGTCGGCCGCCCGCGCCAGCAGTCTTCCGCCGGGGGCATAGATGAAGGAGCCGCCGGCGAAGGAGACGCCGTCCTCGATCCCCACCCTGTTGGCGTAGACCACGAACATCGTGGAAAACGTCGAAAGGGCCTCCCCCATGAGCTCCCACATGCGGCTCGATTCGAAGGCCTCCCCGTCCGAGATTCCGCGCCCCGGAGCGGCGGAGATGACGATGACGACATCGGCCCCACCGGCGAAGAGGGCGTAGGCGGCGCCGGCGTGGAGGAATTCCCGGCAGATGAGGAGGCCCGCCCTCCCGAACGGAGCGGGAAAGACACGGAAATCCCGGCCCGGGGCGAAGAATTTCGCCTCCTCGAACATGCCGTTCGTCGGGAGGTAGACCTTGCGGTGGATATGAAGGACCCGGCCGGCGGAAAGGAAGGCGGCCGAGTTGTAAAAAAGGCCTTTTTCTTCCGGCCTTTCCTCGATGAAGCCGATGACGAGGGAGAGCCCGCGCGCCGCGGCCGCGAGCTTCCTGATTTGTGTGTCGGCCCCCGGGTCGAGGGCCACGTCCCCGGTGAGGTCCTTCAAGGTGTAGCCGGTCAGGCTGAGTTCCGGGAAAACGACGAGATCGGCCCTCTCGCGCCGGGCCTCGCCGATGATGTCGAGATGGAGCCGGAGGTTGCGCTCGACGTCGCCGAGGTGCGGCGCGATCTGAGCCAGGACAATTTTCACAGGCCAAAAACTATCACAAACCGCTGGCCCGTTTCAATCGGCCGTCCGGGTTTGGCTGGGGAGGGACGCGGCGCGCCTGGGGCGGGCGGCGAATCGCCGTTGAAAAATCTTCGCGTTTTGGTTATAGTCATCTTATCTAGGGAGTGTTTTCGCCGAGATGAACCATATCGCGCTGAGCCTCAGGGATATTTATTTCAACAAGAGATCCGGGCGCCTGATCTACAAACGGGAAGATATCCTGAAGTATTTTTTCTTCCAGAAGGGGACCCTCATCCAGGTCAAAACCAACGTTCCTGAGGAGCGGATCGGTGAGGTCCTTTACAAACTTGAGCGGATCTCGAAGGACGCCCATGCCACGATGGACGAGTTCGTCGAGCCCAATCTGAACATCGGGGAGGTCCTGAAGAGCCGGGGGGTCATCTCCGAGCAGGACCTCTCGGATGCCCTGACCTACCAGATGCGCGAAACCACGCTCAACATCTTCCCCTATTTTGACGCGGAGATCGTCTTCCAGGAGCGGGAGGATTTCGTGTTGCAGGCCGAGGAATCCAAGATCAGCATCCCGTTCATCATCGAGTACGGGATCCGCCGGATGCAGCCCGACCCGGCGCTCAAATCCTTCCTCGCGGGCCAGATCCCGTTCCTTAAGAGGAAATCCTTCGCCTATCTCCTGACCGTGGAGGAGAAGGAGATCCTGGACAAGGTGACGGGGACGGACACGACGGAGGCGGTGCTGCGGACGATCACCGCGCCGCCGGACTTCTTCTGGAAAAGCCTCTATCTGTTCTATTGTCTGGACCTCGTCGACCTGAAAAAGAAGGAAGAGGCCCGGGAGCCTGCGGCCGCGGGGACGGAGAAGAAGGCCGCGGGAGGCGTGTCCACCGCGATCGCCGAAGTCACCGCCTTTCGCGAGACCATGGCCCAGAAGAATTATTATCAACTCCTCCAGATCGCCAAGACGGCGACCGACGATGATGTCAAGAAGGCTTATTTCGCGATGGCGCGGCGGTTCCACCCCGACCGGTTCGACCGGGCCGAGTCGGCGAAGTTCAAAGACCAGATCGACGAGGTCTTCGACGCCATCACCAACGCCTACCGGGTCCTGAACAACAAGGAGAAGAGGTCGGCTTACGACGCGAGCGGAGGGCCGGCGGGCCAGGAGGAGGCCCTGGACTCGGTCAAGAAGGCCGACATCAAGTTCCGCCAGGGGAAGACGCTCTTCGGCATGGAGCGGTACGACGAGGCCGTCGTCTTCCTGGAGGAAGCCATCCGGCTGAGGAGGGATAAGGCGGATTATTTCCTTCTCCTGGCCATGGTCGAATCGAAGATCGCGAGCTACGTCCGGAAGGCGGAGTCGGATTTCCAGACCGCGATCCGGCTCGAACCGTGGAACCCCGAGGGCTACATGGGTCTCGGGTTTCTCTACAAGAACGAGGGCCTGCAGACGAAGGCCGCCCGGCAGTTCGAAAAAGCCCTGGAGGCCGATCCCGAGCACGCCCAGGCCCGCCGCGAGCTCGAGGATATGGGCCTGGGGACGAAAAAGAAGAAGGGGCTCTTCTCCCTGGATTTTCAGAGCTTCTTCAAGAAAAAAAAGTAGCGGCCGCTACCTGCCGATCATCTTCAGGAATTCCTTTTCGCCGACGACCCTGACGCCGAGCTCGCGGGCCGCGTCGAGCTTCGAGCCGGGGGATTCGCCCGCAATCAGGCAGGTCGTTTTCCCCGTCACCGAGGACGTGACCCGCCCCCCGAGCGCCTCGAGCGCACTCCGGGCCTCCTCCCGCGTGAATCCGGAGAGCCCGCCCGTGATCACGAACACCTGCCCGGCCAGGGGCTTTGGTCCGGCCGCCTTTTCCGCCCCGGCCTTCATATTCAGCCCCGCCTCCTTGAGCCTGCGGACGAGCTCGACGTTCTCCGGCTGGGCGAAGAAAAAGAGGACGCTCTCGGCCACCTTGGGCCCGACGTCTTCGACCTCCGTCAGCTCCACGGCCCGGGCGGCGGCCAGGGCGTCGAGGCTGCGGAAGCGCTCCGCGAGAACCTGGGCCAGCCGCTCCCCCACATGGCGGATGCCGAGGGCGAACACGAGCCTCGAGAGGTTCCGCCGCTTGGATTTCCCGATCTCCTCGAGGAGGTTCTCCGAGCTCTTGGGACCCATCCTCTCCAGCCCGATGAGCCGGTCGTAGGTGAGGGCATACAGGTCCGGGATTGTCCGGAGGAGGCCGGCTCCGAGCAGCTGGTCGACGAGGGCCTCCCCCAGGCCGTCGATGTCCATGGCCCGCCGGGAGGCGAAATGGAGGATGGACTCCCGGATCTTCGCCGGACAGGACGGATTGACGCAGCGCGAGATCACCTCGCCCTCCGGCTTGAAGACGGACGAGCCGCAGGCGGGGCAGCGCCCGGGCCAGGCGAACGGCCGCTCCTTTCCCGTCCGGCGCTTCTTCATGACCGAAACGACGTTGGGGATGACGTCTCCGCTCCGCTCGATGAGGACGGTGTCGCCGACGCGGATATCCTTCCTGCGGATCTCGTCCTCATTGTGCAGGGTGGAGCGGCTGATGGTCGTGCCGGAGAGCTTCACAGGCTCGAGGACCGCCACCGGGGTCAGCGCGCCCGTTCGGCCCACCTGGACGATGATTTCCCGGATGCGCGTCGTCGCCTGGCGGGCCGGGAACTTGAAGGCGATCGCCCAGCGGGGAGCTTTGGCCGTCGCGCCCAGCGTCTGACGCTCGGCGGCCCCATCGACTTTGACGACGATTCCGTCCGCGTCGTAATCGAGCCCGTCCCGCTTGTCCTTCCATTCCCGGTAATAGGCGAGGACGTCCTCGAGCGTGGGGCACAGGCGCGAGTTCGGGTTGATCCTGAAGCCGAGCCGGCCGAGTTTGCGGAGGCCAGCCCATTGGGTCGGCTCCTCCCGGCCGTTGATAAAGAGATAGTACAGGAACACGCTCAGGTTCCGCGTCGCTACGAGCCGGGGGTCGAGAAGGCGGATCGAGCCCGCGGCCGCGTTCCGGGGGTTGGCGAACAGGCTTTCGCCCTGGTCCTCGCGTTCGCGGTTGATTGCCTGGAACGATCCGAAAGGGAGGTAGACCTCCCCCCGGACTTCGACCTCGCGGCGCTCGTCGACGACCAGGGGGAGGGCCTTGAGCGTCTTGACGTTGGCCGTGACGTCGTCCCCCCGCACGCCGTCGCCGCGCGTCACCGCCCGGGCGTACTTGCCGTCCCGATAGGTGATGGAGATACTGACTCCGTCGATTTTGAGCTCGGCCACATAGGCGACGGCCTTCCCGGGAAGAAGACGGCGGACGCGGTCGTCGAATTCGCGGAATTCGTCTTCGTCGTACACGTTGTCGATGCTCAGCATCGGGGTCCGGTGGGTGACGGACGGGAACCCCTCGACCGGCTTCTCTCCCACCCGCTGCGTGGGGGATTCGGGCGTCACGAGTTCCGGGTAGCGGGCCTCGAGGTCGCGGAGCGCCCGGACGAGCCGGTCGAACTCGCCGTCGGAGATCTGGGGATCGTTGTCGACGTAGTATTTCTTCTCGTGGTAGAGGATCTCGCGGCGGAGCTTGTCCGCCCGATCCCTGGCCGCTTTCGGGGGGCGAGAGGAAGACACGCTGGTCCTCCCTTATCCGAAACTTCCCGTCGCGGCCCCCCGCTCGCCGGAGGGCGCGACGGCCTTACCGGCCGAGCTTCGTGCGGACCTGGGCCACGAGCTGGTTGAACTTGTCAAGGACGTCCTTGAGCCGGCCCTGGAGCTGGGTGATAGCCTCCTGCTCGGAGGTGATGGCGTCCTTGAGCTTCTGCATCGTGTCCTTGTCGCTCGCCGTGAGCTCGTCCACGGGCTTGCTGGCGTACTTGTCGTTGTACGTGTTGGTCAGCTGTTCGATGGCGACGTTGTGCTCCTTGATCTTGTCGTTGATCGCGGCCAGGTCGGGGCTGTCGCTGAGGTAGAGGCTCTTGGCTGCGTCCAGGTACGTCTTCTGTTGGGAAGGGATGAGGAGCGCGGCCTGGATGAAGGCGTTGATGGCCTCGGACTTGAGAGCCGGGTTGGTCTTGACCTGCTGGTTGAGGATGATGGCGATGTTCTGGGCGAGGGCGGCCGTCCTCTTCCGGGCATAGGCTTTCTTGTAGACGGCCAGGGCCTCATCGATCTTGCCCTCCTTGTAGAGCGTCTGGCCGAGGAGGGCGGCGCTTTCGGGGCCCTGGTCGGCGGCGTAGAACTGCCGGAAGACTTTCTCGGCGTCGGCGTATCTCTGGTTCTTGTAAAGGGTGCTGGCGAGGCCGTCGAAGAGCTTCTTAATGCCCGGGTCTTTGACGACGCCGTAGGCCGTGATGTAAGCGTTGGCGGCGGCGCCGTAGTCGCCCGCCTTTTCCGCGAATTGGCCGAGAAGGACATAGCCCGAGGCCTCGAGCCTGGTCTTGGTGGCCGCGTCATTGCTGGCCTTTCCGAGGTCGATGATCTTCTGGGCCGCGGCGTTGGCCTTGTCCATCTGGCCGGCGGCGGCGTAGAGCTGGGGAATGGTGAAATAGATCTTGAGCTTGGTGTCGTTGTCCGTGGCGGGCATGGTGAGGGCCTTCTCGCCGTAGGCGACGGCCTTTTCAACGTTTTTTGTCGCGCACCCGCACAGGCAATAATAGGCGTAGGCATAGTTGTCGTACTGGCCGCCCTTGTCGGCGAAATTCGTGATGTAGGCGTCGAGCGCTTGGGCTTGCTGGCACGGGTCCTTGATCTGCATGGCCTTCAGATATTCCTCGTCCGGCGTCTGGGCCGCGAGGAAAACGGCCACGGACAGGAATAACAGGGACGCCGTGATGCCGATCGTCTTTCTCATGCCGAACCTCTCAACGAAATTTTTAGAATGATAGCCCGCCGCTCTGCCGTTGTCAACAACAATCCCGACGCCGCCGTTATTATAGCAATTCTTATGCCAATCAACAAAACCGGGCCGGCCGGCCCCCGAGTGAGCCCCCTTTTGACGCTGGCGGGAGGGATGCCGGGGAGCGCCGGTGTCCTCCCCAGTGGACATTCGGCCCGTTTTACTTCCCCGCCGGCGATGCACTATAATATCGCCCGATGGACAGGCGCGAGGAGTTCCGGGCGACGTTTCTCGAGACGGCGGGAGGGCCGTTGCGGGAAGGGGTCGGCCTCGCGCAGTTTTCGAACTTCAGAATCGGCGGGCCGGCCGATTTCTTTTTCGAGGCCCGGGCGGAGGAGGATCTCAGGAGGGCCGTCGCCGTCGCCGCTCGGGAGAAATTCCCGTTCTACGTTATCGGCGGCGGCTTCAACATCCTTTTCGACGATGAGGGATACCGGGGCCTGATGATCAGGAACAGGGCCGAGGGCATCCAATACGGGGAAGGCCGGCTGAGCGCGCTTTCGGGCACGAGCCTGTTTCTTCTCCTCCAGGACGTACTGGACAGGGGCCTCGCCGGCCTCGAGTTCCTGGCCGGGATCCCCGGAACGGTCGGGGGGGCCGTCTGCGGAAACGCCGGGGCCTTCGGCCAGAGCATCGGCGAGCTTCTCGAGGAAGCCGTCCTTCTTGCCCCGAACGGCGGCGAGAGAGTGCTCGGCCGCGAGGACCTCGGCTTCGGATACCGGAGGTCCTTCCTGCAGAGGGACCGTGCCGTCGTCCTCAGGGCCGTTCTGAGGGCCTCTCCCGGCGATCCGAAGGCCTCGGATAACACCGTCAAGGACTACCTGGAGAAACGGAGGGCCAAACACCCTCCCTGGGGGACGGCCTGCGCCGGGAGCTTTTTCAAGAATCCCTGTGCGCCCGGGGGAGAGAGAGTGGCGGCCGGCAGGCTTCTCGAGCAGGCCGGCGCCCGGGGGATGACCGTCGGCGGCGCCGCCGTCTATGAAGGTCACTGTAATTTCATCATCAACACGGGCCGGGCCCGCTCGGGCGACGTCCTTCTCCTCGCCCGGAAGCTCAAAGAACGCGTCTTCGCGATGTCCGGCGTGCGTCTGGAAGAGGAGGTCGTTTACCTTCCAGCAACCGCTTCAATGCTCTGATCCTGCCCGCCGGGACCCTGTTTCCCGGAATCAGCCGGATCGCCTCTTTCGCGAGGGCGACATAGATTCTTTCCTGGGCGGGATATGGGTCCAAGGCCGCAAGATGTTCGCGGACGGTGCGCACGTCGCCCCGCGAAACCGGGCCGGTCAGGGCCCCGGCCAGGCCAATTTTTTTTACGTTCTGTAAAGTTCCTTGAACGAGAGGGACAAGGACCGCCTCGGCTGTTTTTCGCTCGATCCCCGTGCTTTCGAGGAGGGCCGCGGCGAGGCTTTCGAGAGACACGAGCGCGTTCGACGCCAGGCTGCAGGCGGCGTGATAGAGGGGTTTGTCCTTTTCCTTGATCACGATCGCCCGCCCGCCGAGGAGCCGGGCCACCGCCCGGCCGGTCCTGACAGCCTTCCCTTCGCCTTCGAGCCCCCAAAAGATCCCCCGGAAGAGGTGTCCGCCGTCCTTTTTCCCGGGAAAGGACCGGACGGGATGCAGGGAGGCCGTCGCGGCGCCCTTCCGGCGCAGAGGCTCGAGGGCCGCGGCCGGAAGAAGGCCGCTCGTATGGAACACGACGCGGCCCGGCCATTTCGCGTCCGCACGGGCCAGCTTTCCGGCCACGGCTTTCACGGCGTCGTCCGGGACGCAGACGAACACGATATCCGCTCCGCGGGCCGCGCGGCGGATATCCGCCGTAGCGACGCCCCGGCCGACCGCTTTTCGGGCCTCCCGTGCCGCCGCCGGATCACGGTCGGCGACGACCTTCAGGACCCATCCCTTTCCGGTCAGGGCTAACGCCAGGGACGTTCCGACGCGGCCCGCCCCGATCACGGAAAAGCTCGTCATGACTTCGACTTGAAGACCTCGTCCCAAAGGTCGACCTCGAGGGGCGAAGGCGCGTCGGTCCGCTTCTCCAGCTCCCTCTGCTTCTTCCTTTCCTTTAGGGCCTCTTTGAGCTCCCGGGCGAAGGCCTCAGACGCGAGCGGCGTCACGCCGCTCGCCTTGGCGAATTCCCGGATGTCGCGGTCCGAGCTGACGACAAAAAACCTCCGGCGGTCCGTTAGGCGGCCGATGACCTCCCGGATGACGTCGTCGGCGCTCTGCCCCTCGCCAGGAAAGAGGACCGTGAACTTGGGGTTGAGCGCCGCGGACGTCGGATCGGGCTCGGGATTGCCGTCGAAAACCAGAAAGATGCGTGCGCGCGTCACCTTCTGGAAGGCGAGAAGCCGGCCGACGAGCCCTTCGCGCGCCCCGCGCTCCTTGAGCTCGTGCGGGGCGATCCGGCCGAGCAGGTTGTTGCCGTCGATCAAGTAGGCCATGGGAGGCGGCCGTGCAGGCCCGGGGCCTCAGCCGGGAGGCCAGCCCATCCGTCGCCCGCCGAGGACGTGCAGGTGGATGTGCAGAACCTCCTGGCCGGAGTCCCGGGCGGTGTTGAGGACAATTCGGTAGCCGCTCGACGCCACGCGCTTTTCCCGGGCGATCTCCCGGGCGCGCAGGAGCATCTCGCCGAGCAGGGCTTCGGCTCCGGCGGGAGTTTCGTTGAGCGAGGCGAAATGGTCCTTGGGGATGATGAGGATGTGGACGGGCGCCTGGGGCCGGATGTCCTCGAAGGCCAGAAACTTAGCGTCCTCGTAGACGATCTTCGCCGGGATCTCTTTTTTCACGATGCGGCAGAACAGGCAATCGTCCATGATTCCTCCTCTCAGCCGGCGAACCTCTCGACCGAGGCGCCCAGGTCGCGGAGTTTCTCCTCGAGCCTCTCGTAGCCGCGATCGAGGTGCTCGATCTCGCTGAGTACGGTCTCCCCGGAGGCGATGAGCCCGGCCAGGACAAGGGACGCGGAGGCGCGGAGGTCGGTGGCCGTGACCTCGGCCCCGGACAGCAGCGTCTTGCCCCGGACGACGGCCTTGTCCCCCTGGACTTCGATCGCTGCCCCCAGCCGCAGGAGCTCGTTGACGTGCGAGAAGCGCCGGTCGAAGATCGTCTCGGTGATGATGGACGTCCCCTGGGCCTGCGTCATCAGGACCATGAACTGAGCCTGCATGTCCGTGGGAAAGCCGGGATAGGGCGACGTCGTGACGTCCTGAGGCTTGATCTCCCGGCTGCCGTAGACGCGGAGGGCGTCGTCGCCCTCGGATTCGATGACGGCCCCGGAAGCGCAGAGCTTATCGATGACCGTCCGGACGTGGACGGGCTCGACGCCGGTCAGGAGAACGTCCCCGCCGGTCAGGGCCCCGGCGACGAGGAACGTGCCCGCCTCGATCCGGTCGGGGATGATCGCATGCTCCGCCCCGGCGAGCTCGCCCACGCCCTCGATGCGGGCGGTATCGTCCCCGACCCATTCGATCCGCGCCCCCATCTTGTTCAGGAGGACCGCGAGGTCGGTCACCTCCGGCTCGATGGCGCAGTTCTTCAGGACCGTCTCGCCCCGGGCCAGGGCCGCGGCCATGAGGAGGTTCTCCGTGCCGGTCACGGTCTTCTTTTCGAACTCGATCACAGCGCCGCAGAGTCTCTCGGCCTGGGCCTGGATGTAGCCGTGCTCGAGCGAGATCTTCGCGCCGAGCTTCTGCAGGCCGCCGATGTGAAGGTCTACAGGCCGGGACCCGATAGCGCAGCCGCCGGGCAGGGCGACGGCCGCCTTGCCGAACCTGGCCAGGAGGGGCCCGAGGACGAGGACGGAAGCGCGCATCGCCCGCACGAGCTCGTAGGAGGCTTCGTCGGAGGTGATCCTGGGGACGCGCACGGAGACCGAGCCGCCGTCGAGGGTCGCCGATCCGCCGAGCTGCTCGATCAGCGTCAGGATGGTGTGCACGTCCTTGACGCGCGGCACGTTCGTCAGCCGGATCTCCCCGCTGGTCAGAAGGCCGGCGGCGATGGCGGGGAGGGCCGCGTTCTTGGCCCCGCTGATCCGCACTTTGCCCTTCAGGCGGAGGTCGGGGCCGCCGCGGATCCGCATCTTTTCCATCGGCCCGATTGTAAAGGAAGTGAACGGGGAATTCAACCGCGCGGCATCGGCCGGGACCTGCTCCGCGCGCCGTTTCCGGGCCGGCCGTCCGAGGCGTCGGCGTTCTTGACAATGCAGGCGGGCAGCCGGTAGTATTCCCTCGTCATCGCGAGACATCGTTCGTCGGCTGATGTCTGCTTATTCTGCGAGGAGAGCCAATCATGAAGATGCTGCTCGGCGGCAAGTGGGTGGACCGCCGCGAAAAGATCGAGGTCCGGGACCCCTTTGATGATTCTCTGATCGATACGGTCCCCCGCGCGACCACGGGCGATGTGGACGCCGCCATGGCCGCCGCGGTCCGGGGCTTCGAAACCGCCCGGAAGATGACCGTTTACGACAGGGCCCAGATCCTGATCAAGACCGCCAGGATCGTGGAGGGCCGGCTTGAGGACTTCGCCTCGACGATCGCCAGGGAGGGCTCCAAGACCATCCGCGAGGCCCGCAAGGAGGCGAGGCGGTGCGTCAACACGCTCACGGTTTCGGCCGAGGAGGCCAAACGCATCCAGGGCGAGACCATCCCCTTCAGCTCGTTTCCCGGCGGGGAGAAACGGCGCGGTTATTATGAGCGGGTGCCCATCGGTGTCGTCCTGGCCATCACGCCCTTCAACGACCCCCTGAACCTGGTCGCCCACAAGCTCGGCCCGGCCGTCGCGGCGGGCAACTCCGTGGTCCTCAAGCCTGCCACCGTGACTCCACTGTCCGGGATCAAGCTCGTCGAAGCGTTCATGGAGGCAGGCCTCCCCCCGCTCGTCATGCAGGTGGTCACCGGGTTCGGCGGCGAGATCGGCGACGCGATGGCCGCCGATCCACGGCCGCGCATGATCTCTTTCACCGGCGGCGTCGAAGCGGGGCTGCGGATCATCAAGATCGCCGGCCTGAAAAAAGTCGGCCTGGAGTTGGGGTCCAACTCGCCCGTCATCGTCTGGAAGGACGCGGACCTGGCATGGGCGGCGGAGACCTGCGTCTCGGGGGCCTTCTGGGCCGCTGGCCAGAACTGCATCGGCGTCCAGCGCATCTACATTCACCGGGACGTCTACGAGCCGTTCAAGAAGCGCTTCGTTGAGATCACCAAGGGTTACAAGATTGGCGACAAGCTCAAGGAAGAGACGGACATGGGGCCGATGATCACCGAGGGCGCGGCCAAGCGGCTGGAAGGGTGGATTCGCGAAGCCGAGAAGGCCGGCGCCAGGGTCCTGGCGGGAGGGCGGCGCCAGGCCGCGCTCCTCGAGCCGACCGTCCTGGAGAACGTGCCGAAGACCGCCCGGGTCCATGCCGAAGAGGTCTTCGGCCCGACCGTCAATCTCTACTCCGTGGCGGATGCGGACGAGGCCCTGGCCGAGGCGAACAGCATCGATTACGGCCTCCAGGCCGCCGTGTTCACGAGGGACGTGGATATGGCGTTCAAGCTGGCCTACGGCCTGGACTGCGGCGGGGTCATGATCAACGATTCGACGGACTACCGCCTGGATTCCATGCCGTTCGGAGGCATCAAGAACTCCGGCCTCGGGCGCGAGGGCGTCAAATTCGCCCTTCAGGAGATGACCGAACCCAAGGTTATCTGCTGGTATCTGCCGAAGTCCTAGGACGATACGGGGAGCCGCCGGCCCGGCAGGGCGCGGCACGGCCGCGGCTCACCCGATGGACTTCAGAGCCTGGTCGAGATCACCGATGATGTCGTCGGGGTGCTCGCCGCCGACACAAAGGCGGATGAGCTGGGGCGGGACGTCGGCTGCTTTGCGCGCTTCCTCGCCCTGCTGTTGATGCGTCGAGATCGCGGGGATCGTGGCGACGCTCTTGATCCGGCCGAGGTCCGTGGCCCGGTAGATCATCCTGAGATTGTCGAAGACTTTGCGGGCGCTCTCGGGCGGGCCGTCGACGCGGAAGCCCATCAGGTGGCCGTAGCGGTTGACCTCGCGGCCCTGGCCGTCGTCGGAATCGACGAGCTTCATGTATTTTTGGGCGATCTTATGAAGATGGTAGCTCGGCAGGCCCAGGTAGTCGACCTGGTAGACCTTGGGATGGAACTGCAGGTACTCGGCGACGGCCTGGCAGTTTGAGCTCACGAGGTCCATCTTGGAGCGCAGGGTCCGGAGATCGTTCAGGGCGAAGATCGCGTTGACGGGCGAGGAGGCCGGCCCGTTGTCCCGGTAGGGCAGGAATTTCACATATTCGGCGAAGCTCTCTTTGAACAGCGGGTTGTCGTTCTTGACCTTGGTCACGATCGGGTTCCGGCTGATGAGGGCGCCGCCGATGGCGAAGCCGCCCATGGTGATCGATTTCGTCAGGGAGTGGACGACGATGTCCGCGCCGTGGGCGATGGGCCGCATCAGGGCCGGGGTCGCGCAGGTCGCGTCGATGATGAGCGGGATCTCCCAGGAGTGGGCGAGGTCCGCCAGGGCCCTGATGTCGCTGAAGGACTGCTGAGGGTTGGAGGGCATCTCCATGTAGAGAAAGCGCGTGTCCTCGTCGATCTTCGTTTTCCAGTCCTCTATGTCCCAGGGATGCTGGACCCACCGGACCTCGGGGCCGCGTTCCTTCATCTTGCGGACGGAAAACTGCTGGAACGTCCCGCCGTAAACCTGAATGCAGGAAACGAAATTGATTCGCTCGGGCCCGTCCTTCTGCTTGACGAGAAGGGGGTCCGCCGCGGACATGATCGCGGACATACCGGAAGCGGTCACGACGCACGACGTGTCGCAGCCGGTCCGGTATCCCTCGAGGAGCGCCAAAACCCATTCCAGGTAGTAGGTCGTCGGGTTGGCGATCCGGGTGTAGCACCAGGTCGGGACAAGATAGGCGAGAGCCGCCTCGAGCTCGTCGGAGTCGGCGTAGGCCTGGGACGCCGAAAGATAAAGGGGCTCGATCACGGCCCCCTGGTTCCGGCCGAGCGACTCCTCGACCGTGTAAAGGCCGTGGACGGCGATGGTATCGAATTTCATCGCCTTCATCCGCGTCACAGCGGCCTTCCGCTCGGCCAGGAGCTTCTGCGCGGCGTCGACGTACTTCTGAACTCCGGGCCGGTAGGCTTGGGCGGGACTCATGAATCCTCCATTTTATCAAGATGACAGATTGACATTCGTACCGAGATAGAACGATCTGAAACCGGCCGTAACCACGGCTATTTTCATTTTTTAGGATATAAAGGAACGAGGGCCCGAGTCAAGCGCCTAAACGTGTGCGAGTCCTGTCAATGGATCAAAGCTTTGGGCGGTGGCGGGGCCTCCCGAGGCGCAAAAGGATTGCGCGAATATTTCTGAAAAGTGACGCTCCGAGCCGCTCCGCGTCACTTTTCATGGTCGCTTCGAAGACTCCGCTCCCCGCCGGCGGGCGATGGCCAGCATGTCCGAGAGGATCGAGAAGCCGGTCTCCGTCTTGCCGGCCCCGGCCCCCTGGATCGTGATCTTCCCCATGAGGTCCGTTTCGAGGCTCAGAGCGTTCTGGGCCCCCATGACGCCGGCCAGGGGATCGGAGAGCGGGAGCTTTTGCGGCGCGACGGAGGCGGCGATCGTCCCGGCCTCCTTTTTCGCCTGGGCGATGAGCTTGTAGCGTAAACCGGACGCTTTAGCCGCTGCGACGTCGGCCTTGGTGATGGACGAGATGCCCTGGCGAACCACATCCGATGTCTTGAGCGCGCCGCCGAGGAGGACGTTGGCGAGGATGACGACCTTGGCCAGGGCATCGAAGCCCTCGACGTCGGCCGTCGGGTCAGCCTCCGCGTAGCCGAGTTTCTGGGCGAGCTTGAGCGCGTCGGCGTAGTCCATGCCCTCGGTCTCCATCTTGGTCAGGATGAAGTTCGTCGTCCCGTTGAGGATCCCCTTGACTTCGCGGATGTCGTTTCCGGAGAGGCCGCATTCGGCCAGGTGGAATACCGGCGTTCCGCTCATGACCGTCCCCTCGATCCTGAATTGGAGCCCGTTCTGGCGGGCGAGTTCCCTGAGTTCGCGGTAATGCAGGGCGGCCGGGCCCTTGTTGGAAGTGACGACGTGCTTGCCTGTCCGCAGGGCCTTCTTGATGTAGCTCGTGGCCGGCTCGGCGGTCTTGATGTCCGTATACGTTAGCTCGGCGATGATCTGGGCGTCGGTCTTCTCGATCATATCCAGGGGGTCGAGGGGTTCGGCCTGTCCGGGTTTCGCTTTCGGGTAGTCGGAGAGGCTCCGGCCCCGTCCGAGGAGGCCGAGGACGAGGGGGATATCGATCCCCTCCGGGATGACCAGCGTGCCTTTGAGCTTGTCCGAGATGGCCACGACCCGGGCCTCGAAATCGTGGGCGTCGCGGAGGAATTCCTTCTTCCTGTCCAGGATTTCGAGGAGCCCCTGGCCGACGGTCCCACAGCCGATCAGGCCGATCCGGTATTCCATGAGAACGCCTCCTAGGCGGGTTTGGCGACCGTTCAAGTATAGCATAGCCGGCGTACCAATGAAACGGACCGGAGCGCGGATCGGCCGGCCCGAGGCGGCCCCTTTGATTTTGAGGCGAAATGGGAAAGCTGTATAGTTGTGAGCGTCGCGACGGGAAGGAGGGAACGATGTCATACGGAAGATTCGTCACGCCGAAGCCGGTGAACGAGCCCGTCAAGAGCTACGATCCGGGCTCGGAGGAAAAAAGGCTCCTAAAGAAGGAGCTCGAGCGCCAGGCCGGCCACCCCGTAGAGGTGCCGCTTGTCATCGGGGGGCGGGAGGCCCGGACGGGCAGGACGGCTCCGATCCCCTGCCCTCATGATCACGCGAGGCCGCTCGGGGTCTACCATGCCGGAAGCTCCGCAGACGCCCGGAAAGCGATCGCCGCTGCCCTTGCCGCTCGGCCGGCCTGGGAGCGGATGCCGTGGGAGGATAAGGCCGCCATCTTCCTCAAGGCCGCCGACCTCCTCACCGGCCCCCACCGCTATGTGATGAACGCCGCGACGATGCTCGGCCAGAGCAAGACCGTCTACCAGGCCGAGATCGACGCGGTCTGCGAACTCGCCGATTACCTGCGCTTCAACGTTTCCTACGTCTGCCGGATCTACTCCGGGCAGCCCGAGGGCAATCCGGCGGGCGCCTGGAACAAGCTTGAGTACCGGCCCCTCGACGGTTTCGTCTTCGCCGTCGCGCCGTTCAACTTCATGTCCATCTCCGGCAATCTGCCCACGGCCCCGGCCATGATGGGCAACACCGTCGTCTGGAAGCCGGCGAGCAACGCCGTCCTCAGCGCGCACCATTTCATGCGGATTCTCCTCGAGGCGGGCTTGCCCGACGGCGTCATCAACATGGTCCCCGGGCCGGGCCCGGAGATTGCCGGTCCCGCACTCGACCACCGCGACCTCGCCGGCGTGCACTTCACGGGCTCGACGGCAACCTTCATTTCCATCTGGCTGCGCGTTGCCGGGAACCTTGAGAAGAGAATCTACCGGAACTACCCGCGGCTGGTCGGCGAGACCGGGGGGAAGGACTTCATCCTGGCCTGCCCGGACGCGGACCCCGACGAGCTTGCCGTAGCCATGTTCCGGGGGGCCTACGAGTACCAGGGCCAGAAATGCTCGGCCGCGAGCCGGGCCTATATCCCGAAATCCCTCTGGCCCGGTCTCAGGGATAGAATGGCGCACATGGCCGCCGAGGCCCGTGTCGGCGACGTCGCCGATTTCCGCACGTTCATGGGCGCCGTCATCGACCGGACGGCCTACGACCGGATCGCCGGCTATATCGCCTACGCCCGCTTGTCTCCCGAGGCGGAGGTCGTCATCGGAGGGGAGTGCGACGACAGGACGGGGTATTTCATCCGGCCGACGGTCGTCACGACGTCAAACCCGAAGTTCCGGGGGATGGAGGAGGAGATCTTCGGCCCCGTGCTCACCGTTTACGTCTACGACGATGCGGCCTTCGCAGAGACGCTCGAGCTCGTCGACGGGACGAGTCCCTATGCCCTGACCGGCTCGGTCTTCGGCAAAAACCGGAGCCTGATCCGCCTGGCGCTCGACGGGCTGGCCCAGGCCGCCGGCAATATCTACATCAACGACAAGCCCACCGGCGCCGTCGTCGGCCAGCAGCCGTTCGGCGGCGGCCGGATGAGCGGTACGAACGACAAAGCAGGGGGCTATTTCAACCTGCTGCGCTGGACGAGCCCGAGAGCCATCAAGGAGAACTTCAGCCCGCCGCGCGATTTCACCTATCCTCATATGGCGGAAGAATAGGTCCGGGGCGGGCGTCCCTCCGCACAAAAAAAGAGCCGCCGTCCTTGCGGACGGGCGGCCCTTGCGGTTCGTCGCGGTAAGTCCGGTTACTTCTTCGCGGGGGGATTCTCCTTGATGTAGTTTTCCAGCCACTCCGTCGTGACGGACTTCGGCCGCTCGATGGCCAGGCCGAGGGCGCGGTCCCAGACGAGCTGGGCGAGGACGCCGAGGGCGCGCGACACGCCGAAGAACACCGTGTAGAAGTCGTGTTCTTTGACCCCGTAATAATCGAGCAGGACGCCGGAGTGCGCGTCGACGTTCGGCCAAGGGTTCTTGGTCTTGCCGTGCTTCGTCAGGACGTCGGGAGCCACTTCGTAGACCAGGCTGACGACCTTGAAGAGGTCGTAATTCGGCAGGTGCTTGAGCGCGAATTCTCTCTGGGCGATGTAGCGGGGGTCGGTCTTGCGGAGGACGGCGTGGCCGTAGCCGGGGATGACGCGCCCGCCGTTCAGGGTGTCCCACATGTATTTCTCGAGCTGCTCCTTGGAGGGAACGCCGCCGAGCTCCTTCATCAGGTCCACGATCCAGAGGAGCACTTCCTGGTTGGCGAGCCCGTGGAGCGGTCCGGCCAGGCCGTTCATGCCGGCGGACAGGGAATAATAAGCGTCGGACAGGGCCGAGCCGACCAGGTGGGTCGTATGCGCCGAGACGTTTCCGCCCTCGTGGTCGCTGTGGATGACAAGGTAGAGCCGCATCAGCTCCAAGAAGGTCGGGTCCTTGCTGACGCCCAGCATGTGGGCCATGTTGGCGCCCCAGTCGAGCTTCGGGTCGGGGGCGATGTGTTTGCCGCCCTTATACATGCGGCGGTAGATGTAAGCGGCAATGTTCGGAAGTTTGGCCAGGAGGTTCATGACGTCTTCGTAGGTCGGATCCCAGTACTGGCCCTTGGGCATTTTCTCGCGGTAGCGCTGGGCGAACTCCGATTCCCTCTGGAGCTGGAGGATGGCCAGCGAGAACTGGGTCATCGGATGCGTGTCCTTCGGGACGGTGTTCATCACGTCGATGAGGTACTGGGGCAGGACGCTGCGCTTCCGCCATTCCTCGGTGATGGCTGCACAGTCCGCGGAGGTGGGGATCTCGCCCAGGAGAAGGAGATAGAAGATGCCTTCGGGAAGCGGTTCCGTGCCGCCGGGGGCCTTGGGCAGCTTTTCCCTGAGCTCCGGGATGCTGAAGCCGCGGAAGCGGATGCCCTCGAACTTGTCAAGCAGCGACGTGTCCCAGAGGATGCACGTCACGTCGCGGGCGCCGCCGATGATCTGGCCGACGTTGACGCCGGAGACGTTGACCTCCCCGAATTCCTTGTTGAGCTTCTGGACCCGGTCCTTCATCGGGCCCATTTTGGCCGCAAACTTCTCTTTCAAGGTAGCCATTGAATATAACCTCCTTATGAATGCCGAGTGTTGTTTAAATCATTCCTTCTCGGTCTGACAATGCTATCATGCGGTACGGGAAAGTGTCAATTGAAAATTGGCCGGTTTGCGCCTCCGCCCCGCTCTTGACATCGCCGCGACGCTGCCCTATTGTCTGGCGTGACGGCGGGGGCGGATATTTCACAGGAGCGCTGGCCGGCGGGGTGCTGGCGGCCTCGCACCGGACCGGCTCTAAGATCGTGGACGCGGTCGTGATCCGGGCTGCCTGTCGCCAGTCTTGGGGGAGCGCACTTGGGGATGGGATTTTTATTCGGCCGGACCGGATGAGACGCCTTCCGGATAGCCCATTCCCCCTCCTTGACAACGGCCTTTCCGGGGCGATATGTTTTGGCTCGCGATCCCCCGATCCGGTTCGCAGAGAAGGAGGAGGAACTCATGACCCGCCGCAAGATAGCCCTCGCGGGCGTCGTTTCCCTGTCATTACTCTGTTTCGTGCTGACCGCCGGCCTGACCGCGCAAGTCAAGCTTCCCGCGGTCTTCGGCGATCATATGGTCATCCAGCAGGGCAAGCCGGCTGCGGTCTGGGGATGGGCGGGAAAGAACGAACAGGTGACCGTCCGGCTCGCGGACCAGGAGAGG
Organism: uncultured Eubacteriales bacterium; assembly: GCA_964551995.1. Lineage (GTDB taxonomy): Bacteria > Acidobacteriota > Aminicenantia > Aminicenantales > Saccharicenantaceae > DATKJS01. The sequence continues at coordinate 18,811 of CAZKFD010000024.1, read as the reverse complement.
AAGGTCAGGGCCGGGGCCGACGGAAAGTGGCGCGCCGTGTTCGATCCGCTCAAGGTCGGAGGGCCCGCCCTCGAGATGACGGTCAGGGGCGAGAAAGGGTCGGAGACCGTCATCCGGGACATCCTCGTCGGCGAGGTCTGGCTGTGCTCGGGGCAGTCGAACATGGAATGGGCTATGGAGTGGCTGGCCAACTCGACCCCCGAGATCATGAGGGCATCCCACCCGATGATCCGCCTCTTTCAGGTCCCGAAGCGTACTTCCGACCGGCCCGGAGACGATGTCGATGCCAAATGGGCGCCGTGCGCCCCGGACTCCGTCCGGCCGTTCTCCGCCGTCGCCTATTACTTCGGTCTCGCCCTCCACAAGAAGCTCGGCGTTCCCGTCGGCTTGATCGAATCGGCGTGGGGCGGAACGGACATCGAGCCCTGGACCGCGCCGGCCGGCTTCGCCGCGGTCCCCGAGACGAAGCCCCTGCTCGACAAGCAGCTCGCGAAATACGAAGAATACCGGAAAAAGCTGGGAAGGGCGCTTCCGGCATGGGAGGCCTGGGCCCGCGAAGCGCAGAAGGCCCTCAGGACCGGGTCCGAGCTTCCGGCGGAGCCCGCGAAAGGCGAATTTCCGGAAAGTCCCTTCAATGATCCCCAAGCGCCGACGACCCTCTACAATGCGATGATCCACGCCCTCACGCCGTTCTCCATCCGCGGGGCGATCTGGTATCAAGGGGAGAACAACCGGAACGACGGGCTGTTCTACGAGAAGAAGATGGAGGCGCTGATCAAAGGCTGGCGCGAGGCCTGGAACGAGGGCGACTTCCCCTTCTACTATGTCCAGATCGCGCCCTTCAATTACGGCTACGACAAGAACATGGCGGGCAGCCCGGTCCCCGACATCTACCGCCTGCCGCTTCTCTGGGAAGCCCAGGCGAACGTGATGCACCTGCCAAACACGGGCATGGCCGTTGTGACGGACATCGCGAACCTCGGCGACATCCATCCCTCGGACAAGATCGATGTCGGGGCCCGCCTCGCGCTCTGGGCCCGGGCGAGGACCTACGGCGAGAAGGACCTCGTGTACTGCGGGCCGATGTTCAAGTCCATGACCGTCGAGGGGGACAAGGCGAGGATCACCTTCGATGATGTCGGGGGAGGGCTCGTCACGAACGACGGGCAGCCGCCGACGTGGTTCGAGATCGCCGGCGACGACCATATTTTCTACCGGGCCGAGGCTGAGATCTCGGGGGATGCGGTCGTCGTGCACAGCCCCAAGGTCGCGGCGCCCGAGGCCGTCCGGTTCGGCTGGAGCCAGCTCGCCGTCCCCAACCTGGCGAACAAAGAGGGCCTGCCGGCCTCGCCGTTCCGCACCGACCGATGGTGAGCGGGGAGCCCGCATTGAGCATCGGCCTTCTGTCGTTTTCTCTTGATTTTTCAGGCGCCGGCCCGTATCTTTAGGAGAGAAATTTCGAGTCGTGGAATGCCATCGGGAATGTCGCCCCCGGCGCATGGGGTCCGGGCGGCGGATGATTTTAGACGGTTAAGGAGAGAACCATGGGCGCATTCGTACTTCTGCTCATCCTGATCGCGGTTGTCGTCTTCCTGTTCATCGGGATGTACAACAGCCTGATCACGCTGCGGAACCGCTGCGACAACGCCTGGTCCCAGGTGGACGTCCAGCTCCGCCGCCGGTACGACCTGATCCCGAACCTGGTGGAGACGGTCAAGGGCTACGCCCAGCACGAACGCGAGGTCTTCGAAAAGGTGACTCAGGCCCGGGCTGCGGCCGTCAACGCGCAAACGGTCAAGGACCAATCCCAGGCCGAGAACGTCCTCGCGGGCGCGTTGAAGTCCCTCTTCGCGGTCGCCGAGAACTACCCCGACCTCAAGGCCAACCAGAACTTTCTGATGCTCCAGGAGGAGCTGGCCGGGACGGAGAGCAAGGTCGCCTACGCCCGGCAGTTCTACAACGACAGCGTCATGAAGTTCAACATGCGGCAGCAGGTCTTCCCCTCGAACATCATCGCCGGCATGTTCAGCTTCAAACCCCGCGACTACTTCCAGATCGAAGAGGACGTTGCCCGCGGCCCGGTCAAGGTCAGCTTCTAATTCGGGGACACAATACTCATTTCCGAATTTTCCGGGGCTATTGAGGAAAGCAGTGTGGCCTTCGCGCGGCGCTTCGGGCCGCGGCCGTCATCCCCGTGCTCCGGAGTGAAGGGCGAGAGCAGCGATGTATGAGCAAATCTCCCGCAACAAGTGGAAGTCGGCGGCGCTCGTCGTTTTCTTCATGGCCTTCATCTTCCTCCTGACCTGGTTTTTCGAATACGTCACGGGATGGGGGAAAGGGGGCCTGGCCCTGGCCGTCATTGTCTCCATGGCCATGGCCGCCGCCGGATATTATTCGAGCGACAAGATCGTCCTCGCCATCAGCAAGGCCCGCCCCGTGACCAAGGAGGAATATCCTTACCTCTATAACGTCGTCGAGGGACTGGCCATCGCGGCCGGCGTCTCGACGCCCCGCTGCTACGTCATCGACGACACGTCGCCGAACGCCTTCGCCACAGGGCGCAACCCGCAGAACGCCGTCATCTGCGTCACGAAGGGGCTCCTCGAAAAAATGAACCGCGTCGAGCTCGAAGGCGTCGTAGCCCATGAGATGTCGCATATCAAGAACTACGACGTCCGCCTCCAGACTGTCGTCGTGGTCATGGCGGGCGTCGTGGCCCTGCTTAGCGACTGGATGCTCCGGAGCTTTTTCTGGGGCGGCGGACGGCGCCGGAGCCGGGAGCGCGGGGGAGGAAGCGGGGCGGGGGCAATCCTCGTCGCCGTCGGCCTCCTCCTGGCGCTGCTCTCGCCGCTCATCGCCACCATCATCCAGCTCGCCGTTTCCCGGAAACGGGAGTTCCTGGCCGACGCGAGCGGGGCCATGCTGACCCGCTACCCGCCGGGGCTGGCCTCGGCCCTGCGCAAGCTCGCCGCCGACACCGAGCCTCTCAAAGAGGCCAACAAAGCCACGGCCCACCTCTACATCGTCAACCCCCTCAAGAACGTCAAGGGCGCTGTGAACAGACTTTTCAGCACCCACCCGCCCATCGAAGAGCGGATCGCGGCCCTCGAGAGGATGTAGCAGCCCGAATTCGTCTTCTCTTCTGCTTCCCGGCGTTGACTTGGCCGCGGGCATGGGGATATCCTCATATCTCGAATCTGCCGATGCCTGGCGACGGACATGTGGAGTGGGCACTATGAACCACAGCGAGATCGTTAGCTTCATATGGGGCGTCGCAGACCTCATCCGTGATACGTTTAAGCGCGGCAAGTACCAGGATGTCATCCTCCCGCTCACCGTCCTGCGCCGGCTGGACTGCGTTCTTGCCCCCACAAAGGCCCGAGTAATTGAAACCCAAGCGAAGCTCAAGAAAAAGAAGCTTGAAAATCTCGACGGCCAACTAGAAAAGTCGGCTGGTTTTGCCTTCTATAATACCTCCCTCTATGACTTCGAACGACTCTTGGAGGATGCCCCCCACCTGGCCGCTAATTTGCGCAACTATATCGCAGGATTCAGCTCCAACATGCGTGAGGTCCTCGAGAAGTTCGACTTCGACAATACGATCTCCAAGCTTGACGAGGCAGGCCTTCTCTTCCAGGTCCTCGAGCGCTTCAAGAATATCAACCTCCACCCGGACAAAGTCGACAATCCCACCATGGGTATGATCTTCGAGGAGTTCATTCGCAAATTCAACGAAGCGCTAAACGAGAATCCCGGCGAGCATTTCACCCCCCGCGACGTTGTCCACCTGATGGTCGACCTGCTATTGGCCGGCGATGAGGACCGCATCCGCCGCAAAGGCGCCATCATCACCGTCTATGATCCCTGCTGCGGCTCGGGAGGCATGCTCCTGATCACGAAGGAACACATTACTTCCGGAGTACGTAAGAACGGCGAGATCATCCGTTCAGCCCTCAATCCAGAGGCGGACATCCATCTTTTTGGCCAGGAGGTCAATCCGGAAACCTGGGCCGTCTCGAAATCCGACCTCTTCATTAAGGAGCCGACCGGCCGGGATGCCAAGAATATCGCCTTCGGCAGCACGTTATCAAACGACCGCCATGCCGGTAGATCATTTGACTACCTCATCGCCAATCCTCCTTACGGCAAGGACTGGAAGCGCGACGAGGAAGCCGTCACGACCGAACATGAGCGCGGCCTGGCCGGACGTTTCGGCCCCGGCTTGCCCCGGATCAGCGACGGCCAACTTCTGTTCCTCCTCCATATGATCGCCCACATGAAAGAGCCGAAGGACGAGGGTTCACGCGTGGCGATCATCATGAATGGCTCGCCTCTCTTCACGGGCGACGCGGGGAGCGGCGAGAGCGAGATCCGGCGGTGGATCCTCGAGAACGATTGGCTCGAGGCCCTGATCGCCGTCCCCGAGCAGATGTTCTACAACACCGGCATCGCCACTTACATCTGGGTCATCACCAACCGCAAGGCTCCTAAACGGCGAGGCAAGGTCCAGCTCATCGACGCCACGTCCTTCTGGGCGCCGATGCGCAAGAGCCTCGGCGATAAACGACGGGAGATCCCCCTGGATAAGGCCAGCGAGATCCTGCGATTGCTGAGCGCCTTCGAAGAGGGCGAATTCGTCAAGATCTACCCGACGACGCATTTCGGGTTCCGGAAGGTCACAGTCGAGCGCCCCCTGCGGCTCAATTTCCAGGCCGGCCCGGCGCGGATCGCCCGGCTCGAGGAAGAAAAGGGCTTCCAAGGCCTCGCCCTATCGAAAAAGAAGGGTGCCGCCGCCGCAAAGGGACAGGCCGAGGGCCGGAAACTCCAGGAGGCGATCCGCGCCCTGCTGAAAACGCTGCCCGGCACTATTTTCAAGGACAGGGGGGAGTTCAACGGCGTGCTATCCGCCGCGTCTAAGAAGGCCGGGCTGAAACTTTCCGCTCCCGTCATCAAAGCCATCCTTTCCGCTCTTTCTGAAAGGGATGAGACGGCGGGGATCTGCCGGGACAAGGACGGAAATCCCGAACCTGATCCCGAGCTGCGGGACACTGAAAGCGTCCCGCTTGCGAATGGTCCTGACCCCACGGACGGAGACGGCGTCCCGGCCAGCGTCCGGGCGTTCTTTAACCGAGAGGTCAAGCCCCACGTCCCCGACGCCTGGATCGACACGGCGAGGCGTGATCACGAGGATTGCCTGGTTGGCCTTGTCGGCTGCGAGATCAACTTCAACCGCTACTTCTACAAGTATGTCCCGCCCCGCCCGCTCGAGGAAATCGAAGCAGATATCCGTGCTATCGAGAAAGATATCGTTCAAATGCTGGCCGAGATCACAATGGTGGGATCGACGGAGGAAAAGAGATGAGCGATATTAAGTTATTCGCGATGTCCAACGGCAAGGCGAGCGAGATTCTCGGTAGTGCGACAGCTCTCGAAAAATCGCTACAAACCGCCATCGAGCGAAACCTCGAAGCGCTCTTAGGCGTTCGCTTTTTAGCTAGCGAATATAATACGGGCCCTAAGCATCGTGGGCGAGTCGATTCGCTCGGCATAGACGAGAACGGATGCCCTGTTATCATCGAATATAAGCGAGCGACCAACGAAAACGTAATCAACCAGGGTCTCTTTTACCTGAATTGGCTATTGGACCACCAAGCCGAGTTCAAGATTCTCGTTATGGATAAACTCGGAAAAAAGACGGCTGAAGAGATAGATTGGTCGGCTCCGCGCCTGCTTTGTATTGCCGGCGACTTCACCCGCTATGATGAGCAGGCCGTGCAGGAAATGAACCGAAATATCGAGCTCATCCGCTACAGAAAATTCGGGGAAGGCCTGCTTCTCTTTGAGCTCGTTAATGCTACGAGTGCCCAAGAACCCGTCGTAAAGGGCGGCCGCGGCACGCCTTCGATAAATGTGTATAAGACGATTTCCGAGACGCTTGGCGATTTACAGGGCCCCCTTCGAGATCTTTATGAGGAAGTTCGGGCTTTCTTATTGGCCCTTGGGGATGATGTACAGGCGAAGGTGCTGAAGTATTACATCGCATTCCGGAGAATTAAGAACTTCGCAAGTCTGGAAATCCATCCCGCAAAGGGCTGCTTAACGGTTTTTGTGAAGTTGGATCCACGGGAAACGGCTCTCGAGGCCGGATTTACTCGGGACGTTAGCAAAGTCGGCCATTACGGAACGGGGGACTTTGAGATTACCATACGCTCTCGTGAGGATCTCGAAAAAGCGAAATCGCTATTCATAAAAAGCTACGAAAAAAATTGAATAAAATGGTCGAAGCAGCTAAGGAAAGATTCGCACCTCTGCGGAAGAGGTTTCGGGCATATCCCCGATACAAGGACTCGGGCGCCGAATGGCTAGGGACGATCCCGGGCCATTGGGAACCAAGCCGTTTAAAGTACTTAGCGCGAATTAATATGGGCCAATCTCCGCCCTCTGATATTGTCAATACGTCTGGTGAAGGACTCCCATTCCTTCAAGGGAATGCAGATTTCGGAGCTAAACAGCCAACAGCGCATACGTTCTGCCCCTATCCACCTAAGGTTGCGGGCCCTGGAGATATCCTTATTTCGGTTCGGGCGCCTGTCGGTGCCCTGAATTATGCAGATCGTGAGTATGGGATTGGACGTGGACTCTGCGCAATACGCCCCTTTGGCCCCGTCCTAGAAAGGCGTTATTGTAGTTATTCGCTTCAAATTGCCCGTTCCTAGCTAGATAGTATAGCAAAAGGGAGCACATACGATGCGGTATCTGCGGACGACGTCTCTTGCCTAATGATGCCCGCGCCTAGTATTCGAGAGCAACAAGAAATAACGGACTTCCTCGACCGTGAAACAGCAAAGATCGATGCCCTGATCGAAAAAAAGGAGCAACTCATAGAGCTGCTCCAAGAAGAGCGCATGGCCCTTATCACCCATGCCGTCACCAAAGGCCTCGATCCCAATGTTACTATGAAGGACTCCGGCGCCAAGTGGCTTGGGATAATCCCCATGAGCTGGCAGGTGGTCCCACTCAATCAATGCCTGTCAACGTATACCTATGGATTTACCAATCCGATGCCTGTGGCAGAGCAAGGCCCCTATATGCTCACAGCCTTGGACATAGGAGACGGGAATCTGCTTTATGAAAATGCGCGGCATACGACAATTGAAGCCTATGAGGGTTTATTGACCGATAAGAGTAGGCCTAGAGAGGGAGATATCCTTCTAACCAAAGACGGAACGCTCGGAAGGGTTGCAGTCGCAGATGGCTCACAAGTATGCATAAACCAGTCAATAGCTCTTCTGCGATTTAATCCAAGTTTAATAGACACAGGTTTCATCCAGTACTTATTGCGCTCTGCGATTTATCAAAATAGGATGATACTTGAAGCTGGCGGCACTGCCATAAAGCATATCTATATTAGCCGGCTGGCAAAGATGCCTATTGGCCTTCCTTCCCTTACCGAACAGCGTCATATTGCTAGACACATCAATTCATTTGCAGCCAAGATTAGCATTCTGACAGCGAGGGTAGCCGAAGCCGTAGCCTTCTTAAGAGAATATCGAACGGCCTTGATCCTTGCCGCGGTCAGGGGCAAGATTGACGTTCGCAATGCGTGAGCTAGTTCTTGCGAGGTTCGATGGAGCCCTAACCTAAGAGCCTATAAAATAGAAAACCTTCGCTTCCCGAACTCCGTTCCAAAAGCCTAATCGCAGCCATCAAGCATTCGACCCTCTAGGTTCCTGGCAATGAATCCCTTTCAACCCTATCTTGGAGAAGCTTGTCGAGCTCGGATGCCGCCCCCTCTAAGATTAGCGGAATTTCCCCAAGCGCCCCAGCCAGCTTTCGCACGTTTATATGACTGAGACCATCCAGAGATGGATCACCCTCCTTATTTGTTGGATACCGAAAGGCTATGGACGATGGATCTATATAATCAAACTCGGCTACGCGCACCTCGATTTTATCGAAATCGTCGGCATATTCGCCCGGGTGTAGTTCTTCCAAAATTCCTCGATATTCTTGCCACAACTTGAGGATTCCGTGATGTAGATTGCGTTCAGCGCGAGGATGATCTAAGAGGATTTTGCTTAGATGAACCAGTTGCTTTAATCGTAACCCCAAGTACTGTCTGTAGAGGAATGCAATTGGATAAACCAGCGTATCTTGATACCTGCGTTCTTGGCTAACACGTTCTACGAGGAAATCAGCAGCCTGCCGGTAACCAATTGCATAGGCGTTAATGTCAATTCCGAAAACATTGAGGCGTGCGTTATGCCACCAATCAGAATCAGGGCCGAATAGAGCTCCGCTGTTTTCAGTTTGAAGGACTTTCTCGTCGGGCATCTTTGCCATGCTCAACTTTTTACGTATCGATATCCTGAAATCGCAAATAGATGTTCCCGGTTTGCGCCGCGTGGCGCTTCTTTCTTACAAGAAGGCTGACGAGATCAATCCTCTGGTCAAAAACGGCCATAAGATCTTGGCCATCCACCAGGATGATAACAGCTCCGCCCGAAGTGTGAGCACTAACTCCGTCCGACGAAAAGCCATTTATCGATAGAAAGACGCCTAACGTATTTTCCAATTTACGCTTGACCTTTGACGAGAAGGCATCGAGGGCCTCCGCGCCCACAAGATCCTGTTGCCACCTGGCTTCAAAAAGATAGTCGGTACCTTCAAGAGTGAACGCTCCGTCAATTTGCTCGCCCTTCTTACGGAATGAGGATTTCGGGTCCAAATCAAAGAGATTGAACATATCGTACATTAGCTTTTCAAGTTCGAAGCCTCGTGCCTGAACTTCCGAGCACGTTACTAGCGAAGTATAACGAACTCTCAGTTCATCGAGCTTATTCCGCATTGCTGCATTTGCCCTTAGCTTATCCGCGGCCTTCTTTTGTCGCCGTAAGAGGTCCTCGTTTTCCTTCTTTGCCGATTCGTGGGATTCAACAAGGCTCTTAAGATGGGCTATAGCAGTACGAGCACGGTTGGCTTTCTTTGCTCCATCCTCAAGTTGTTCGAGATGGCGGAAGCTGGAGATATTGCAGGTTTCAAAACAAAGTCTCTCTAGGTCATCGAGGTACTTGGCTGGGTTTTTGGTCAGGTAATCCACCAAGTCGGAGACAATTTGGCGCTTGTGGCTGCTCCAATTGAGAGTTGCTAGGACCGCCGGATTAGAGAGGCACTGATGAAGAAAGGCTCGCAGGTCATCCTTATACCAGTATGCCGCGCAGAGTGCCTCTTTGAGTGCGATTACTGCGGCGGGTGACAGCTTTTTCGCCATTTGCCGTTGCTGAAAAAATATTCTAAGGTAGAATGACCTTTATGACAAGCAAGGTCATATACTTTAGCTTCATCCTCAAAGCAGGGTAGATCGACGTTTTAAGTACTTCTCCGTAATAGTTAATAAAGGATATGCCGTTATCCTTTAATAAGGATGGCGGCTATTAAAGTTTCTTTAGTTAAGAGATGTTTTTTCCCTTGAAATGGCCGTTCCCTGATGTTACAATTAGTTGGCACTTGTTGATAAGTGCCGACAATTAGTAATACTGTGCGGCGCGTCATGACTCAAGAGGAGAGGGTCATCGAGCTCCTGAAAGTCAACGCCTTCCTCCGCCCTCGCGACCTCAAGACCCATAACCTGCCTAGAACTGCTCTAATGCGGCTTGTAAAAAAGGGGCGAGTTGTGCGCGCTCAACGTGGCCTTTATATGCGCCCGGGTGGGCCGGAAACCGAGCATATCAGCCTCCTCGAGGTGGCAAAGAAAGTCCCCGGAGGAGTTATCTGTCTCCTCACTGCCCTGCGCTTCCACGAGATCGGAACCCAGGAGCCATACCAGGTCTGGATCGCGATCGGCAGGAAAGCCAAGAAGCCGAGAATCAGCAGCACCCTGGTGAGACTTGTTCGCTTCTCCGACGCGTCTCTCGCTTATGGCGTCGAGGAGCACAAAATCCTCGGATCCACACTCCGGATAACGAGTCCGGCAAAGACGGTGGCCGACTGCTTCAAGTACCGGAATAAGATCGGCCTGGATGTCGCGCTTGAAGCAGGAAAGGACTGCATTCGATCCAGAAAGGCGACGGTTTCAGAAATATATGACTCTGCAAAGGTCTGCCGGGTAGCTAACGTCATCAGGCCCTATCTTGAAGCATGGCAATATTAATTCCCTTGCTAATTAAAGGAAAAGGCGTTATCCTTTAATTAGCGTCCGGCTTATTAAAGAAACTTAAATTAGCCGGAGGCGAGAGAGAATGTCATGAACCGCGGCTTGACAGGGGGATATGTCATTCAGAAAGACGGGGACGGAGAGGTCCGCGCCTTCGTTCCGTTTCCTCTTCCGCCGAAGCCTCCGTTGGAGATCGATCCCGTCCTCAGGGAAGAGCTTGACCAAGCCCTCCTCTCCCTCGGACGCTTGGATACCATTGCGGCCATGCTCCCTGATATCAATTTGTTTCTCTATATGTATGTCAGGAAGGAAGCCGTTCTCTCCTCTCAAATCGAGGGGACGAAATCCTCTCTTTCCGACCTGCTCCTGTTCGAGTTGGAGGAAGTTCCTGGCGTGCCCCTTGATGACGTCGTCGAAGTCTCCAACTATGTCGCGGCTATAAACCATGGTCTCAAACGGCTTCGCGGGGACTTTCCGCTTTCGAACCGGCTCGTCAGAGAAATCCATAAGATCCTGCTCTCGAAGGGTCGAGGCCATGAGAAAGATCCCGGTGATTTCCGCCGCTCCCAGAACTGGATCCAAGGCACTAGGCCGGGCAATGCCCTCTATGTCCCGCCGCCCCCTGACCGCGTCGCTGATGCGATGGGCGATTGGGAAAAGTATCTTCATGACATCCCCGAAAGAAGTCCGGTTTTGATCAAGGCCGCCCTCATGCACGTTCAGTTCGAGACGATCCATCCGTTTCTCGATGGGAATGGCAGGATCGGCCGACTCTTAATCACGTTGCTTCTTTGCCATGAGGGGGTCCTGCAGCGCCCGCTCCTCTATTTAAGCCTCTACTTCAAACAACACAGAACTCAATATTTCGACCTGCTCATGAAAGTCAGGGCCGAGGGGGACTGGGAATCCTGGTTGCGGTTCTTCGTGGCCGGGATCAGGGAGATGGCCGAGAGGGCGGTGACCACCGCGCGCAGGTTGAACGATATTTGCAGCGAGGACCGGGAGGTCATCCGTGCTCTGGGACGGAAGGCGGGCTCTGCGCTAAGCACTCACCAGGTTTTTCAAAATCGGCCGATTGCCAACGTCGCTTTTCTCGCCCAAAGAACGAAGATATCTCCGCCGACTATCTCAAAGACGCTGGAAGCACTGCAGAAAGCGAAGATCATCAAAGAGATCACGGGAAAGAAGAGAAGGCGGCTCTTTGCTTATAAGAGATATCTCGACCTGATGAGCCAGGGTACTGAGCCAGAGAATGGTTGAAGTCTCCGAACGAAGCTTCGAAAAGACGATCGAGTGCGCGCTCCTGCGGTTCGGCCCGGACGCCTGCGAGCAGGAGCAAGCCCCCGGCGTGCGCGAGGAGGCCGCGCCCTACGGCGAATTCCCGCCGGGCCGCTTTCTTAAGCGCCCACCGGAGGCCTATGACGCGTCCCTCTGCCTTCTGCCGCGGGACGTCATCGATTTTGTCCTAGCCACGCAGCCCAAGGAATGGGACAAGCTCAAGCAGCACTACGGCGCGGCCGTCAAGGACCAGTTCCTCAGGCGGCTCAGCCGCGAGATCGAGCGCCGCGGCACGCTCGACGTCCTGCGGAACGGCTTCAAGGACTCGGGCTGCAAGTTCCAGCTGGCCTATTTTCGTCCATCGAGCGGGCTCAACGAGACCCTGCAGCGCCTCCATGCGGCGAACCTTTTTGCCGTCGTCCGTCAGCTCCGCTACAGCGAAAAGACGGCCCAGAGCCTCGACCTGGCCGTTTTCCTGAACGGCGTCCCCGTTTTCACAGCCGAGCTCAAGAACCCGCTCACGGGGCAGACCGTCGAGGACGCTATCAAGCAATACAAGACCGACCGCGACCCCCGCGAGCCGCTCTTCGCCTACGGCCGATGCCTAGCCCATTTTGCCGTCGACCCCGACCTCGTGTTTGTGACAACCCGGCTCCTCGGTCCGAAGACGCGTTTCCTGCCCTTCAACCAAGGCAAATTCGGCGGCGCCGGAAACCCGCCCGTTCCCCCGACCCAAAAAGGATATCCGGCGGCCTATCTCTGGGAGAAGATCTGGTCGCGCGACAGTTTCCTCGACCTCATCCGTCAGTTCATCCATGAGATCGAAGAGGAGGACGAGAGGGGACGCAAGACAGGGATGCGGACACTCATCTTCCCGCGCTACCAGCAGCTTGATGCCGTGCGGCGGCTGGTCGCCGACGCCCGGCGGAAGGGGACCAGCCAGCGCTACCTCATCCAGCATTCGGCCGGGAGCGGCAAAAGCTTCACCATCGCCTGGCTGGCCCACCGGCTGGCGACGCTCCACGACGAGCAAGACCGCCGTGTTTTCGATTCCATCGTCGTCGTCACCGACCGGCGTATCCTCGACCGCCAGCTCCAAACGACCATGCGCCAGTTCGAGCAGACTCTCGGCGTCGTCGAGAACATCGACCAGACCTCCCGCCAGCTCAAGGAAGCCCTCGAATCGGGAAAAACGATCATTGTCACCACCCTCCAGAAGTTTCCGGTCATCGTCAACGAGATCGGAGAGTTGCCGGGACATCGGTTCGCCGTGCTCGTGGACGAGGCCCATTCTTCGCAGTCGGGGGAAAGCACGAGAAGTCTAAAGTCGGTCCTGTCGGCCGGGAGCCTGGAAGCGGCCGAGAGGGAGGAGGCGGGCGCAGAGACGCCCGAGGAGGAGCTCGAGGCGACGATCCTGGCCGCCATGGAAAAGCGCGGCCGCCTGCCGAACCTCTCGCTCTTCGCCTTCACCGCGACGCCCAAGGCCAAGACTCTAGAGCTCTTCGGGACCAGGCGGGATGATGGAAAGTTCGCGCCGTTCCATCTCTACACCATGCGGCAGGCGATCGAAGAGGGCTTCATCCTCGACGTCCTCGAGAATTACACGACGTACAAGGCCTATTGGCGCCTCCTCAAGAAGGTCGAGGACGACCCCCGCTACGACAGGAGCAAGGCCCAGTACCTTCTCAAGGCGTTCGTTGAGCTCCACCCACACGCGATAGCGGAAAAAGTGCGGATCATGGTCGAGCATTTTGCGGCCCAGGCGGCGAGCGAGATCGGCGGCAAGGCCAAGGCCATGATCGTGACCCGATCGCGCCTGCATGCCGTCCGTTTCAAGCTGACCTTGGACCGATATCTCCGCGAGAAGAACCTCCCCTATAAAGCGTTGGTTGCCTTTTCCGGGACGGTCACGGACGGCGGTCAATCCTACACGGAATCGGGGATGAACGGCTTCTCAGAGAAGCAAACAGCCAAGACTTTCGAGCGGCCGGAGTACAGATTCCTCGTTTGCGCGAATAAGTTCCAGACGGGATTCGACCAGCCGCTCCTCCAGACGATGTATGTCGATAAGAAGCTCGGCGGCGTGAACGCGGTCCAGACACTGTCGCGGCTCAACCGGATCCACCCGGAAAAGCGCGGCACGATGGTCCTCGACTTCGCCAACGAGGCCGACGCCATCAGAGCCGCGTTCGAGCCCTATTATGAGACGACGCTCCTGTCGGAGGCGACCGACCCGAACCTGCTTTATGAGATCCAGACAAGACTGCTGGCCTTCCCGGTCTTCACGCCGGCGGACGTCGAACGATTCGCCGGGGTCTATTTTGATAAGAAAGCGACCCAAGATCAGCTTTATGCCGTCCTCGAGCCGGTAAGGACGCGGTTCGACGAGATGGCGAACGAGGAAAAGCACGATTTCCGGGGCCAGCTGACGGATTATGTGCGTCTCTACGCATTCTTGGCCCAGGTTCTGGCCTTTGCCGATGCGGAGCTCGAGAAACTGTATGTCTTTTCTCGGCACCTCAGGCGCCTCATCCCCGGCGACCGGGACAGCCTGCCGCGCGAGGTCCAGCAGAATATCGACATGGAATCCTATCGCATCCGGCAAACCGGGAGCGGCAGGATCACGCCGGAGCGCAAGGGGGGACAGCTCGCCCCTTCCATGACCAAGGACCTGCGGGGAGAGGAGGCGGAAGTTCTCGAACCCCTCTCCCAGATCATTGCTGAGCTCAACGAGCGGTTCGGCTTGAACCTCGGAGAGGAGCACCGGCTGACGCTCGGGCAGATCCTGAGGAAGCTTAACGAGGACGCCGGGCTCGACGCGAGCGCCAGGGTCAATACGCGAGAGAACATCCGGCTGACCTTCGACCACAAGGTCGAGGACGCGATCCAGGAGATTGTAGACACCAACTTCGACCTTTACAAGCGGATCACCGACGACCAGGCTTTCGGCGCGGCGCTGAGGGATTTCATGTTCGATATCTACCTGCGCGCCCACAGGCAGGCGGAGGAGTTGATCAAGCAGGGCGAATCGAAGACTCTGGAATTCAAATCGACCCTCCGCTGGAATCTGAAAGAAGACAGGAAGGACGACAAGCTCATCACGCACGCCGTCTTGAAAACGATCGCCGCGTTCCTGAATACGTCCGGCGGGGACCTCCTGATCGGCGTTGCGGACAGCGGCAGCGTTACCGGCATCGAGCGGGACGGATTCGAGAGCGAAGACGAGTTCATGCGGCATCTTGCCCAGGCGGTCCGGAACGGACTTGGCGAAAGAGCCAGCACGTGCATCGACCCGAAGACGCAGATCGTCCAGGGCAAAACGGTGTGCGTGGTCAGCTGCCAGAGGAGCCCGGAGCCGGTCTTCCTGAAGTGGAAGGGCATGGAAGAAGCCGAGAGAGGGGATTTCTATGTCCGAAGCGGCCCCGGTAGTGTTAAACTGTCACCTGAAAGCGCAGCTGAATATATCAAGACCCGGTTTCCCGTGTAGCAGGGATGAACAAGGAGCGGATCGCGGCCCTCGAGAGGATGTGAGGGCAGCTTCCCCCTGTTACGTCGTCCATTATTAAAGGAAAAGGCATCATCCTTTAATTAGCGATCGGCTAATTAAAAAAACTTTCATTCCGGGTTCGACAGGGCGGATGCGCCGCTCGTCGGTTCCCGGCTGCCGTCAGGTCAGACTCTTGTAGGCCTTCTTGACCGACTTCTTGAGCTGCTTAGCCGAGCGCTTGATGCCCTTTTTCAGGTCTTTGCCGGCCTCTTTGCCTGCCTTGGCCCACTCGTCGAGCTTGGCCTTGAGATCTTCCTGGGCCTTGTCGAGGGCGTCGAGGCCCTTATCGAACTCGACCTGCGCGTCGAGCTTGGCCTCCTTGGCCTTGGCCCGGAGCTCGATGAGACGGGCCTTGATATGGTCCATCTCGATGTCGATCTTGGCCTGGAATTTTTGCTGTCTGCTGAGTTTTGCCATGTTTCCCCTCCGTTTCACTCGGCCGACGAGGGAAAAGTGTTTGCCATCAGTATAAACCTTCCTGGGGGCGCGGGCAAACGGAGGCCACCCGGTCCGTCGGGGAACCCGGCACCTTGAATCTCCGGGAGCAATTCTCTATAATAGGCCAGCCTGTCGCGGGGTCGTAGTTCAGCTGGTTAGAACGCCGGCCTGTCACGCCGGAGGTCGCGAGTTCGAGTCTCGTCGGCCCCGCCATTCTTTGATTTCGGCCGATTTCGTGGCCTTCTCCTCTTCCCTCTCTTCGACTTCGGCCTCTGACATCCCCTGAATGAATCCGATCTCCCAGAGAGACTTAAACGGTTCTTCCCAAACAAAATAGAATGGGGCTTCCGTAAGATATGGATCATCATCTTCAGTGGCGGGGGTGTAGCCTTCCTTGGTAATTCTTACCGTTCTAAACATCAGTTTATTGAGCATGGCCCGTTTTTCTGGTGTCGCAGCTAAATAATTATCCTTCAATGCTTTAGACAATTCTAAAACTTCGTTAATCTCGTCGAGCGAAACCGCCTCTTCTCCCTTTTCCAATTCTTCGAGTCGGGCCTCAATCTCTGCGTTGCGGAGTTCAAGACCGTCGATCTTTTTCTCATACACGGCCCGGGCCCGCTCGTTCCTTGTATTCCCGACTGCCTCGGCGAGATTTGCACTCGTCGTCTCGTTATGGGCACGTTCTTTTTTCAGGGCAGTGATCTCCTGGGCGTTCAACGTTTTCAGATTCTTAGCGTCTTCCTCAAGCTGACTTCGGACCCAGTCGTAGGTATCAGGGTCAACATATAGGGTTCCGATGCCGAACTCAAAAAAATGATCAATATCCTCTTCTTTATAATACGGACCATAATACAAAGGGCACTTTGGGAGCTTGTAATGTTCTTGATACCATTCCGTCCGCTTGCCTCCGGTGCACCTGTAGTAGATTAGAGGCCTCTTTTCGCCCGTCTTCCTATTCTTCTTTTCGTGAAGGTCGCCAACCAGCTTGCAGCCACAAAAGTCGCATGTCAGGAGGTCCTTATATTTGAAGTCCCTACCGCGTTTAGTAAAGATGCGCCGGCCATCGAGCACTTCCTGGACTTCATCGAAAAGGACCTTGCTGATGATTGGCTCGTAGGTACCTTTGTTTGAGTATAATTTGCCGCCCCACTTGAACCATCCGTAATAGAAAGGTGTCCGCAGATAACGACGGACTTCTTCGAGCGTCAGGATTCGGCCAGTCCTTGATCGCTGGCCAAGGTTCTTCATGATGGAATTGAGGTCCCGGAGACTTCGCGCTTCGCCGCTCGCGCATAGCTCGAACATCTTCTTCATGAGAGGCCCCTGGACCGGATCAACAATTGTCCTATTCTTTATCTCGCCCTTAACTATCAGGGGCTTCCCGTCAACCATAATGGGTTCACAAAGGTACCCGAGCGGCGGACTGCCTGGATACTCTCCGCGTTCGACTTTTTCGGCCTGGGCGGCGGTGACTAAATCACTTGTGTTAATAGATTCGGATTCTGCCTTGACGGCCTCAGCATCCTCTTGATTCTTAATCCTGCGGTCAGCTTTTAGACCAGGAGTAAATGCCCTGCCGCTTGTAACATTGTGGAGACGAACTCTGAGACTCTTAAGGGCCGCCCAGTCGAGATCGTTTCTTGAGGCTCGGCTGGTCATGTAATACAAGATATGGCCGATATTATTGTCATGAACAAAATCGAGCATGTCGTAGAATCGGACCCGTGCTTTAAGTCGGAAACCGCTCCGGGACTCTTCAAATGTTTCTACGACCGAAAGTGGAGGTTTATGGGTATCGGCATATTTTTGGATTTCGTTCTTCTGGACGTCCTCAGAAAACTTGTCTTTCTGCTTGCCCGTACTGACCCTGATATAGGCCACGGCCTTAAGGCTGCTCGGGATGTCCGTCGTGTTGCTCATTTTCCGTCTCTATCTAACAAATACTATTATAGATTATATTTTTCTAAAAATCAATAAAAAATATATAAATTTTAGAATTTTTTCTAGGGCCGCCCCGGCAAGAATTTTTGGAATGGCAACGTGGCGCCCCTGAACTGCCCAGGGCTGGGAGTTTTGGGGTCTAATAGGGAGGATCTACCATCTGTACAGGGGATTAACGTCCAGGCTAAACCCATACCTAGCCTCGTTACCCTGAACTGAACTGATTTGAATCAACTGCCCTTCAGCCCAGCCAGCCGAAGAGCCTAGGTCGACTGATGTCCAGGGTCCTGCCTGAAAGAACAGCTTAACCTTGGACGCTTCAGAGGATAAGCATGGTCCGGTCCAGATCCGCATATAAAGGGCATGGACCCACGTCTATTCCCACCAAAATCCCGCCTCTGCTCGTCGCTGCGCGTCGAACGGCCTGCGGCCCGTATAGTGGGGAGTCGGCTGGCGCTGTTGTGCGTTTGCAGACGAGAAGATGGCGTCCAGGCAACCTATGCTCTGGCTATCGGCCGCCGCCGGCGCCGGAGGCCAGATGGCTTGAAAAGCTTAATCACGGGGTGGTACATTGAGCAGGGCGGGTCAGTCAGGCCAACTGTTGAGCTGAGCCCTAAAAAGATAAACACCGCCCAGGGTCAAAATTGATTTGGATAAAGTGATGGCCGGGGCGACGCGGGCAGATTTTATGGAGGGAAATCGTGGCAATTAAACGCACCTTTCGAAGTTCGGCTTCGTTTGGGAAACGAATCGAGCTCTTTATTATAAGCCGGATGCTGAAAGAGGGCATGGACGTATATGTGCCCCTTGTCGATGATCATGCAGTTGATGCGGTTGTCCGACGCAAAGACGGATCTATTGCGCAGATTCAAATTAAAGCTCGTTCACAAGACGTTATTCCTGGTGACGCAGCACTTTTTGCGGCAATTCCGCACCCCGAGGAGCGTCCGGATTATTGGTTCATCTTTTACTCGGAGAGGATGGATGCAACCTGGATTATGACGTCTCAAGAGTTCATCCGAGAATCAGTGCAGAATAAAAGTGGCAAGAATGCTGGTCTTCGCAGCATATGGTTCAATGGTACGAGGCATAACCGGGCACGTGGCGAATTCAGGGAATATACAAAGCCGCAATTTGAACGTTACCAGGTAAAGGACTTTAAACGCATTAACAAAGCCGACTAGAACTGCGATTTGGTATCGGTTGAGAGAGATGGGCGGCAAAAATGAACGGAGAATTGATCTCGCGAGTTCTTATTGACCTGCCCCCCCTCGCGATACCACCTGTGAAGTGAGGTTTTCAATACATTTCGCCTCACCCGAAAACTGGTCCAGCCAAAAATGGAGTTTTTTGGCTTCTTAAACTGACTTCGTATTTATCAGCGAACTGCCGCGGAGTCAAGTCTCCGAGCGAGCTGTGCGGCCGGAACTCGTTGTAGTCCCGCCGCCACT
>CAZKFD010000023.1:0-8006 GCA_964551995.1 uncultured Eubacteriales bacterium | reverse complement strand
GCCCGACTCGGCCTGCCTCAAGGCGAAGGCGATCTGCTCCTCCGTGAACTTCGACTTCTTCATCCGCGCCATCCTCCTTCCCTGAATTTTGCCACAAAACTGCCATTTTCGCTGGCACAGCTTTCAGGGATGAGGTCCGTTATATGCTAAGGTTAAACTATCTCCGGCGCCAAAGACCGGAGTGATCGAGCGTCTGGAGGAACTCGCCACGATCGGAAATAGGTTGAAGTCCCCAATATCAAGACAGTCCAGCGAGTTCTTTGACCACTGTTTTTCGAAGCCTTTGCTGCAGTTCATATTTAGAGCACGAGAGAATCTAGCTTGGCGGACGAACAAAACAGATGCAACTCTCATGGCCCTTATCCTGGCCTATCTTCAT
The DNA here is from genome assembly GCA_964551995.1 of uncultured Eubacteriales bacterium. GTDB lineage: Bacteria > Acidobacteriota > Aminicenantia > Aminicenantales > Saccharicenantaceae > DATKJS01. The sequence goes on along the minus strand of CAZKFD010000023.1, from coordinate 7,627 downwards.
GGAAAGATTAATAGCTCGCTTTCGAATCAAATGAGACAGACCAAGGCTATGAGTCCGGGCTATAGCATTAGATGGTGGGAGAGACATGCTTATTCACCACCAGATATCAATCCTATTGACTTTTTAAGAAAGAGAATCGAATGGCGATATGCTAAAGGCATCCCATCAGTTTATCCAAGTCTGGTCATTTTGGGAGACAGTAAAATACGTTTAAAAGGGCTTGGAAATCATCTTAAGAAAAGAAAGATTCCCAAGTTTAGCCTTCTATTTACGTCGCCACCGTATAATGACTTAACACATTACCATTATGATCAATGGCTAAGACTCTGGATGCTGGGAGGCCCCGATCATCCTGCTGGAAAAGGCGACTACAACAAGGGAAGATTCGAAAGCAAATCAAAGTACACATCCCTTCTCAACAGCACGTTCTCTGAGGCGGCTAAGTGGATGAAGCAGAACGCAGTTGTCTACGTTAGGACGGATGCGCGAGCTTTTACATTCCAAAGTACGGTAAACGCGCTAAAAAAAGCCTTCCCTAAGAAAGAGTTTGAGTTCATTGCAAGACCTTACTCTAAAAAAACGCAGACTTCCCTTTTTGGAGATGATGAGCAAAAGCCTGGTGAGATCGATATTATTATGCGACCGGCGAATTGATATTTTTTCCTTAACTCATGATTAAAAAACACGGCCGCTACTATTGGGTTGACTTCTGGGTCGCCAAGCACCGAGTCCGCCGGTCGCTCCATACTGACGAGCACCGCCTGGCCCTCGAACGCGCCCGGGACATCGTAGCCGACGCCCGTGACAAGGCCCGGCGGAAGGGGCTGCCGTTTAGGACGTTCTCTGCACAGTACCTTGAATGGGCGCGGCAAAACAAACCCGCGTCCTGGAGGACAGAGAAGTACCGGGTCGGCATCATCCAGTCGTGGCTCGATGGGCAGGGCATCATCAACCTCGAGGAGTTAACCCCCTACCACATCGAACAGCTTCGGTTGGCGATTCGGGCGAAGGACCGGCGCGTCAAGAACGAGAAGAAACGCAGAGAGTCCTCGAAGGCGACTTGTAACCGCTACCTGGCCCTCCTCCGGACGATGTGGAATAGGGCCGCGGACTGGGGCCTCCTGACCGCCCCGAACCCCATCTCGAAAGTACGCCTCTATCGCGAGGGGGAGAAGGTCCGGCCGTTGACCGAGGCGGAGATCCTCAAGGCCCTGGAAGTGGCCGACGAGATGGCCCAAGTGAAGAAGGCGACGCCGATGCAGCGCCAGCTCGGGGACATCATGCGGCTCGTCCTCAACACCGGCCTCCGGCGATCGGAGGTCCTGGGGCTGCGATGGGCCGACGTCGGCGATGATGCGCTGACGGTTCGCGGGAAAGGCGGCAAGATCCGGGCTGTCCCGCTAAATTCCGAGGCCCGGGCGATCCTGGCGCGCCGGCCGAAGATGAGCTCCTATGTCTTCGACATCCCGAACCGCTCCGGGTTCGGCGTGCTGCGGCGGACGACCGAAACGATCAGCCGGCGCCTCGGCGTCCGCTTCCATCTACATCTCCTGCGCCACGCCGCGGCCTCGCGAATGCTCGCCGCCGGCGTTGACGTCGTAACGATTTCAGACATCCTCGGCCACGGTTCACGGATGGTCACGCTCCTCTACTCGCACTCAACCCCCGAGCGAATGAGGGCGGCTGTAGACACATTAAGTGGACACAGGCAAACGGATAATTTATCGCAAGTTGTTGAAGAATAAGTGCCCCTGGCCTGACTCGAACAGGCGACACGCGGATTAGGAATCCGCTGCTCTATCCATACTGAGCTACAGGGGCACTCAGCGGAAGTGGCCTTACTATAGTCCAAATCCCGGGGCTTTTCAATGAGCGCCCCGGGCCGTGATGCCGGGTCATCGGCTCTCCGGAAGAAGCGATCCTCTCCCGCCCCTCCTCCGCTGGCAGCGCGGGCAAAAATACGTCCCGCGCCCGCCGACGACGATCCTCTCAATGGGACGTCTGCAATGCACGCACGACTCCCCTTGCCGGTCGTAGACTTTGTGATGGAGCTGGAAGCTCCCCGGCCGGCCTTCGGCGTCGACATAATCGCTAAGGCTCGAACCCTTCGCCTCGATCGCCTGCCGGAGGATTTTTCTTGTTGACTCCCAGATTCGGCCCGCGTCGCGCTTCGAAAGCGCCGCGGCCGGCGTCCGCGGGTGAATCCCGGCATCGAAGAGAATCTCATCGGCGTAGATGTTCCCGATGCCCGCAACGACCGTTTGATTGAGGAGCAAGCTCTTGATTCGTCCCTGTCTCGACCGGACGATCCGCTCGAAATCCCCGCGCGCGATGGTCAACGGCTCGGCCCCAAGGCACGAAAGCTCGGCACATCGACTCTCGGGATCGCCGGAAACACATACGAGAAAGCCGAATTTCCGGACGTCGCGGAAGCGGAGCTCCGGCCCCTTGTCGCGAAACCTCACGACGAGACGCGTGTGCTTGTCGGGAGCCTCCGCGTCCTTGCCCGCGAGCAGCATTTGTCCGGTCATTTTCAGGTGGAAGACGAGGACCGGACCGCCCTCGCACTCGATGAGGATCATCTTGCCGCGCCGCCGCACGCCCGCCACCCGCTTCCCCCCGAGCGCCGCCAGGCCGCCTTTCGGCGCCCGCCGGAGAAGCGGCCTGAACAGGAGCTCGGCGCGATCGACGACGCGGCCCCGGATCGCCGGCCCCAGGCTCCTCACGATCGTTTCGACCTCGGGCAATTCCGGCATGCACACATTCTACCAAGAAAGAGGGGGTCATATCTTCGGAGATTTGACTCCGTCTTGATTTACCTCGGCGTTTCGACTAAGATGACTCTCCGATGAAATTCAAAGCGGCCGCGTGCATGGTCCTGGGCTGGCTCGTCCCCGGCCTTGGGCACGCGCTCCAGAAGAAGTACGTGCGGGCGCTCCTGTTTTTCGTGTCCATCTTCGCCATGACGGCCCTCGGCCTGTACATGAGGGGCCGCATCTATCCGTTCCAAACGGACAATCCTCTCACCATCCTGGCCTTCTTCGCCGACATCGGCAACGGGCTCTTCTACGCGCTGGCGAGGGTCTTCTCCTGGGGCCCGGGTACGCTCGAGCGGCTGACGTTCGAGTTCGGCACGGCCTACATCGCCGGCGCGGGGCTCCTCAATTTCCTCATCGCTCTGGACGCCTATGACATCGGGGCGGGGAAAAAGTCATGATCCTCGAAAGCCACCTCCTGTCGTTGGCCCTGTACGCGTTCTTCGTGTCGCTCGTCCTGGCCCTCATCCGCAGGTCGGAGACGAAGGAACGCCTCCGCTACGGGCTGACTCTGTTCCTCGTCATGGTCGCCGGCGCCGTGGCCTTCGGCTGGTTCATGTACCTGTTCATGAAAAAATAATGCCCCGGTCCCCCGCGCGGGGGCCGGGCAGGGCCCGCGGGCATGATCGAACTCTTTCACATCTGGAAACAGTACCAGAAGCCCCACTGGGCCCTCTCCGATGTTTCCCTCCAGATCCGGGTCGGTGATTTCTACTTCGTGACGGGTCCGAGCGGGTCGGGCAAGACGACACTCCTCAAGATCATCTTCCGCGAGCTCCTCCCAACCGAGGGGCAGATCGTCATCGACGGGGTCAACGCCCTGAAGATCCCCGATTCCAAAATCTGGAAGCTCCGGCGGCAGATGGGCATCGTCTTCCAGGACTTCCGCCTCATGTTCCACAGGTCCGTCTTCGAAAACGTGGCCGTCCCGTTGCAGGTCGTCGGGGTCCAGCGGAAGGAGATCCGCCGCCGCGTCTTCGCGACTCTCCAGAAGGTCAATCTCCATCAGAAGATGTGGGAATTTCCGTCGCGCCTCTCGTACGGCGAACAGCAACGCGTGGCCATCGCCCGGGCGATCGTCAACAACCCGGAGATCATCCTGGCCGACGAGCCGACGGGCAACCTCGACCCCGAGCTGGCCTTCGAGATCATCAGCCTCTTCAAAGAAATCAACACGCAGGGCACGACCGTCATCATCGGCAGCCACGACCGTGAGCTGATCCGCCATTTCGGCAACAACATCATCTTCCTCCAGAAAGGCCGGATCGTGGGAAAGGAAGGACGCTGATTTTCGAAAAGGTCAAGTTCTTCCTGAGGGTTGCCGGAAACAACCTCTGGCAGTTCCGGACCCGGAACGTCTTCTCGGTGACCATCATCTGCCTGTCCTTCCTGATCGCCGGCATCTTCCTCTCCCTTTCGAACAACCTCCGCGATACGGCCCGGGACCTCGCGAACAACATGACAATCTCTTTTTTCCTGAACAAGGATATCTCGCCGCAGCAGACCGCGTCGCTCCTCCGGGAAATCGGGCAGCCCGAATTCATCGAGAGCGTCCGCTTCGTTCGGCCCGAGGAGGCGCTCGAGAACTTCCGGACGAGCTTTCCCGAGCTCCGTGATATCCTCGCCAACCTGAAGGCGAACCCCTTCCCTCCCTCGATCGAGGCCCGGATCAGGCGCGGCGCGGCGACTCCTCCGGAGATCGGCCAATTCGTTCAGTCGAAACGCGGCCGGCCCGGGGTCGCCGACGTCCAATTTAACCAGGACTGGGTGGAGAGGATGGAGGGCTTCAGCCGGCTGGCCGGGGCCATCGGCGTCTTCCTGGGCGGCATCCTCGTCCTGGCCTCCTTCTTCATCGTCTCCAACGTCATCAAGCTGAACGTCATGTCACGCCGCAACGAGATCGAGATCCTGCGGCTTGTCGGCTCGACGAACCTGTTCATCCGCATCCCCTTCTGGCTCGAAGGCATCGTCCTGGGGCTGTTGGGGAGCTTTCTCTCTTTGGGCCTTCTGCTCGTTGTCATCAAGCTCTTCCCCCTCTACCTGGGATCGTCTCTCGGCGCACTTCAGCAGCTGCTGAGCTTCCGCTATCCGGACTGGACCCAGGCACTCGGGCTCCTGGCGGCCGGGGCGGCGACCGGCTTCACGGGCGCCGCCACGTCGGTCTCGAAATTCCTCAAGAACTAGCGAACCGGATGCGAAGTTCTTGACAGGCCTCCCGCCGAGGGGCTATCCTTAAAAACGAAGGGTCGGACCGGGATATTGGGGGGAGGACAAACGTCCTTTACTATGGTGATCTTTCGAAGGAGAGCAATGATGACAATCCAGACGCGAGCCCTCTTGCCGGTCACAGCCCTGGCGATGCTGGCGCTTCTCGCGCCGGCGTCCCGTCCTCAGGAAAAGCCCCCGGCCGCAATGAACATCGTCGTGCGGGTTTTCGACCACGACCAATTCGTCGGCGGCCTCACGCTCGGGGATTTCGAGCTCCAGGAAAACGGCGTGCCGCAAAAGATCGATGCGCTCTATGAGGTCGACCGGGACACCGTCGTCCGCAGCGACGGAGAGAGCCCGGCGGCGTCCGTCACGATGAGAAGGTTCTATCTCCTTTTCCATATGTACGATTACAACCCCAAGGTCTCCGAGGTCATCCACGATTTCTGCGAAAGAGTCCTTCTTCCCGGTGACTTCCTGGAGATCCAGACGCCGCTCAAGACCTATGTGGTCACGCCGCAGGCCTTCGCCCAAAGGCCCAGGGCCGTCGTCGCCAAGACCATGGAAGAGGTCGTCAAAAAGGACATCAATCAGGGGAATTTCGCCTACAGGGACGCCATCCGGGACCTCCGGCGGTTCGCCGTGGCCATCGAGGGGCTGAATCCCATCTCCGGAGGCGATGAGCAATCGGATGTATCGAGCTCGGATTTCGGCCTCGAATTCCTCCTGAACCAGTACCGGGATTCCCTCCATAAGCTCGAGGCCCTGCGGGCGCTCGACCAGAACAGGATCATCGCCTTCGCCCAGGCGCTCAAGAAGCCGAACGGCCGGAAATACCTATTCTTCTTCTACCAACAGGAATTCCGGCCGGAGCTCAGCCCCCAGGAGATCAACACCCTCATCGACAACAACCAGGACAACCAGAACGTCCTCAATTTCGTCCACGAGCTCCAGATCTATCACGAGAACGTCACCCTCGATCAGAAGAAGATCGTCGAGGCCTACTGCGATTCGGGAGTCGACGTAAATTTCCTCTTCATGACGAGGACGCCGGAGAGATTTGGCGGCGTCACGATGCGGGAGCAGTCGGAAGACATCTTCAAGATCTTCTCCCAGGTCGCGGCCGCGACCGGAGGCTTCGCCGATAGCACGCAAAACCCGGTCGCCGGCGTCCGCGAGGCCCTGAAAGACGCGGAAAAATATTACCTGCTCATCTATACCCCGCCCCTCGAGCCGAAAGCGGGCGAATTCCGGCCCGTCACAGTCCACGTCAAAGGCAAGGAATACAAGATTCTGAACCGCCAGGGATATTTCACGAACTGAGCTTCGATCCGGGTTGTCCTTCTCTGGATAATCCAAATATTCGTTATTATATTTTGCAATAAATCCAAATATTTGTATTTATCCTATATCGCCACGATATTTTCTCTGTCATAACTTGCTTATAATAAAATATATTAATCAATATTCAGCAGCTTGTATCATTGGCACGAAATTTGCTTAAAATTGCGACAAAAGCGATGAATATTTGTATCGTTCATCTGGAAAAGGAGGTGAGAATGACCCCGGTCCCCAGAAAATTTGTAGGGGAATGGCAGGAGTGGATGGCCACTCCATGGCAGAGAGTGAAAACTCCCAAGGAGGAAAAGTGAAGAAAGGCTTTATCGTACTTTCCATTCTTCTCCTTTCTGTATCCCTCATGGCTCAGGTTAGAACCGGGACGATCTGGGGGCATGTCACCGATACGCAGGGCGCGCCCCTTCCGGGCGTCTCCGTGACGCTGACAGCCAACATCATCGCCCCCATCACGGTCGTCACCGACGTCCAGGGCATCTTCCGCTTCCCGTCCCTGGACCCGAGCACGCAATACGTCCTGACGGCCGAGCTACAGGGATTCAAGAAAGTCGAGAAGACCGGCATCATCGTCAACATCGGCCAGCAGTCCCGAATCGACTTGACCATGGAACAGGGCAAGCTCGAGGAGGAAGTGACGGTCGTGGCTGTCACGCCGACGGTTGACGCCAAGAAGACCGCGGTCGGCAAGAACGTGACGCAGGAGATTCTGCAGGCCCTGCCGACCTCCCGGGATCCCTGGTCTGTCCTGCAAATGACGCCCGGCATCGAGGAGGACCGCGAGAACGTCGGCGGCAGCGAGTCGGGCCAGCAGGCCGGTTACTATGCCAAGGGCGACGCGAGCGGCGGCGCGAACAACATTTGGGCCATCGACGGCGTTGTGGTCACCGACCCGGCGGCCATCGGCTCGTCGCCGATCTACTGGGACTTCGACTCGTTCGACGAGATGAACGTCACCACGGGCGGCGCGGACACGACCATCCAGACGGGCGCCGTGGCCCTGAACATGGTCACCCGCCGCGGCGGCAACAGGGTCAGCTTGGGCGGCCGGTTCTACCTGACCGACAGCTACTTCCAGGCCAGCAACCTGACATCGGCCCTCGAGGCGCAGGGCGTCACGAACTACAACAAGATCAACCAGATCAAGGACTACGGCTTCAACCTCGGCGGCCCGGTCATCAAGGACAAGCTGTGGCTGTGGATGTCCTACGGCGTTCAGGACATCAACGCCCTGACCATCATCAACACGC
>CAZKFD010000022.1:0-4579 GCA_964551995.1 uncultured Eubacteriales bacterium | reverse complement strand
CTCAGCGAAATCGGTCCCGTCGACGTTGGAGACGAAGCGGAAGGTCATGGCCCGGTCGCTGTAGTGCCGGAGCGCCTCGTACGCCATCGCCGGCCCGAGGTCGGAGCCGCCGATGCCGATGTTGACGACGTTCCGGATGCGTTTTCCGGTGTGGCCGAGCCAGGCGCCGCTGCGGACCCGTTCGGAAACGTCCGCCATCCGCTCGAGCACGGCGCGAACCCCGGGGACCACGTTCTCGCCGTCGACGACGATGGACGCGCCTTTCGGGGCCCGCAGGGCCACGTGCAGCACGGCTCGGTCCTCCGTCACATTGATCTTCTCGCCCCGGAACATGGCTTCAATCCGCTCCCGCAGCCCCGACTCGCGGGCCAGCTCGATAAGCAGCCCGAGGGTCTCGTCGGTGACGCGGTTCTTGGAATAGTCCAAGAACAAGCCCGCGGCCTCAGCCGTCAGGCGCTCCCCCCGGCCGGGGTCGCGCGCGAAGAGCTCCCGGAGATGCAGGTCGCGGACCCGGCCGTGGTGCGCCTGAAGCGCCTTCCAGGCCGGCCGTTCTGTGAGCGGCGTCCTGTCGTCTGCGGTCATGTCCGAGCTCCTTTCTTTCCGGCGGAACCCCGGGAAATCACGGGTCCGGCCGCTCCCGCCGCGCGGACCCGCCGCTCCGTGAAAGCACGCCCCGACTGTCCGGCGTTCCCCGGAGAAGGCTTTCGTCCCATGATCGTATTCCCGGCTTCCGAGCGATGTCAAGAACCGGCATCCGGGCCGCGATTTTGCAAAATCTTGACGGGATCTTTACACGATCTTACCAACTCCCCGCTTCCCGGCCCCGTCTCGAGCGCGCATCGTCGAAGCGACCGCCGGCTCGGAAGCCCGCGGCCCCGGTGCGCGTGTCCGGGATTGAAAAAAGCCGCGATTTTGTTTATAAAAATCCTGCTGCCCGAGGAGCCCGGCCGGGAACAGGGCCGGGGGCGTCCGGAAGCGGACATGGTCTACGATTACATCGTCATCGGATCGGGGTTCGGCGGCAGCGTCGCGGCCCTCCGCCTGGCGGAAAAAGGCTATTCGATTTGCATCATCGAAAGCGGCAAGCGGTGGCGGGCCGAGGATTTCCCCAAGACGAACTGGCGAATCCGGAAGTTCCTCTGGGCTCCGCCGCTCCTCTGCCACGGCATCCAGCGGATCCGGCTTCTCGACGACGTCCTCGTCCTCGGGGGAAGCGGCGTCGGCGGCGGCAGTCTCATCTACGCCAACACTCTCCTCTTTCCGCCCGACGTCTTTTTCGACGATCCCCAGTGGAAGGGGCTCGTCCCCGACTGGAAAGCGGAACTCGCGCCCCACTACAAAACCGCCCGGAGGATGCTCGGCGTCGTCACCAACCCGAAGTTCTGGCCCACGGATCATATGCTCCGCGACTACGCGCGGGAGATCGGCCGCGAGGAGCATTTCCGGGCGGCCGAAGTCGGCGTGTTCTTCGGCGAGCCGGGTGTCACCGTCCCCGATCCCTACTTCGGCGGGAAAGGGCCGGACCGGACCGGCTGCACGATGTCGGGCCACTGCATGGTCGGTTGCCGCGACGGCGGCAAGAATTCGCTCGACCGCAACTACCTCTATCTCGCCGAAAGGCTCGGCGCCGAGATCGTGCCGGAGCACAAGGTCATCGACGTGAGGCCGGACGGCGAGGGCGGTTACTTTGTTACGGCGCGGAGGACGACGGGCCTTCCCGTCCGGCGCGGGTCCGTGAGGCGCGCCCGCGGGGTCGTATTCGCCGCCGGCGTTCTCGGCACGCTGGAGCTTCTGATGCGCTGCAAAGACCTCGGCTCGCTCCCCGCGCTGTCCGACCGGCTGGGCCACGTCGTCCGGACGAACAGCGAGGTCCTGGCCGGCGTCACCTCCCGCCGGAATCAACAGTACTCTCTGGGCGTGTCCATCACGTCGGGCGTGTTCGTCAACGACACGACGCAGATCCAGCTCGTCCGCTATCCCAAAGGATCGGACGTGATGTCGATCTTCGGCGGGCTCATGACCGACGGCGGGGGGAAGATCCCCCGGCCGCTGAGGTTCCTGGCCACGGTCCTCCGCCATCCGCTCCGCGCCCTGCGGATCCGCATCCCCTACAATTGGGGGCGCAACACGGTCATCCTGCTCGTCATGCAAACGCTCGACAACTATCTGACCGTATCGACGAAACGCCGCTGGTGGGCGTTTTTCCGCAAGGGGCTGGCCTCGAAGAGCGGCGGCCGGCGGATCCCCACCTATATCCCCGAGGCGAACCAGGCCCTGCGCGCCATGGCCTCGCGGATGGACGCCATCCCCCAGAACGCCCTGACCGAGGTCCTGTTCGACATCCCCATGACGGCCCACATCCTCGGCGGCTGCATCATCGGGAAGGACCCGGAGCACGGCGTGATCGACGCCCGCCACCGCGTCTTCGGCTATGAAAACATGTATGTGACCGACGGCTCCGCCGTCCCCGCGAACATGGGCGTCAACCCGTCCCTGACGATCACGGCCATGGCCGAGCGGGCCATGAGCTTCGTCCCGCCGAAAAACAGATAAAAGAAGTCCCATCGGGGCCCCGGCTGAGGCTTGGTCGCCGAGATTGTCGACAGCCGATCGATAGGTTTCGAGCATCCGAAGCTCTTTGAGAGGCACTGGAGGTTGGATATTCGCTGTGCCGCAGCGATCAGCTCTGCTCGGGCACGGAACCGGTTCCTCTGCATAACGACTAATGTATTTCAAAGGCTTAGATGTTAAAGGCAACGGTCATGCTGACAGCCCGATCCTCCGCCGGCCGGTAATCCCGGTCCATCCAAATAAATGGCCGGAAAATCATCTTTTTGAATTGTGCGGCCCATCAAGAGGCGAAGAATAGCTGTTACGAATTTTTGCATGCGATTGAGGTTGAGCCAGATTCAGACTGACATCGCGAGGCCTTATTTTTGGCATACAACTTGCTAAAAAAATAATTAAACCGAAGAGGGAGGGCTGCCAGAACCCCGCATGTCAAACCAGGGGGAGGTGAGAATCGCCAGGGAAAAATCCATATTGAATCCAATGGCAGGAGTGGGCGGCCACTCCAGGGCAAGGCAGAGAAAGCAAACTCCCGCTTAGCTTAGGAGGAAACGTGAAGAAGGGTCTTGTTTTACTTTCCGTCCTTCTGCTTTCTGTATCCCTCATGGCTCAGGTGAGATCCGGGACCATCTGGGGGCATGTCACCGATACTCAGGGCGCGCCGCTTCCGGGCGTTTCGGTGACGCTGACATCCAGCCTCATGGCCCCCCTCACGGTCGTCACGGATGTCCGAGGTATCTTCCGGTTCCCGTCCCTGGATCCGAGCACGCAATACGCCCTGAAGGCCGAGCTGCAGGGATTCAAGAAAGTCGAGAAGACGGGCATCATCGTCAACATCGGCCAGCAGTCCCGAATCGACTTGACCATGGAACAGGGCAAGATCGAGGAGGAGGTGACTGTCGTAGCCGTCACGCCGACGATTGACGCCAAGAAAACCGCGGTGGGCAAGAACATCACCCAGGAGATCCTGCAAGCCCTGCCGACGTCCCGGGACCCCTGGAACGTCATGCAGATGGCGCCCTCGATCATGATGGACCGCGAGAATGTCGGCGGCAGCGAGTCGGGCCAGCAGGCCGGCTACTATGCCAAGGGCGACTCGAGCAGCGGCAGTAACAACATCTGGGCGCTCGACGGCGTCGTGGTCACCGACCCGGCGGCCATCGGCTCGTCGCCGATCTACTGGGACTTCGACTCGTTCGAGGAAATGAACGTCACCACGGGCGGCGCGGACGTCACTATCCAGACCGGCGCCGTGGCCCTGAACATGGTCACCCGCCGCGGCGGCAACAAGGTCAGCTTCGGCGGCCGGTTCTACCTGACCGACAGCTACTTCCAGGCTAGCAACCTGACATCGGCCCTCGAGGCGCAGGGCGTCACGAACTACAACAGGATCAACCAGATCAAGGACTACGGCTTCAACCTCGGCGGCCCGGTCGTCAAGGACAAGCTGTGGCTGTGGATGTCCTACGGCGTCCAGGACATCAACGCCCTGACCATCATCAACACTCCCCAGAAACCCCTGCTCACGGACTACAACTTCAAGCTGAACCTGCAGCTCATCCCCACGAACCGCTTCGAGGCGATGTACGTGGCCGGCGGCAAGACGTTCATCGGACGTTCGTCGAGCCAGTCGTTCCCCGAGGGCTACAACCAGAGCAGCCCGTTCCATTGGGGCTCGCCCATCATCAAGCTGCAGGACGAGCAGATGATCGGGAACAACCTCCTGCTGTCCGCCAAGTTCGGCTACATGAATGCCTCGTTCCAACTGATCCCCGGCAGCGACCCCAACAGTGTCAATCTGGTCCACACGGATCAGACGACGGGCGTCACGTACGACAACTGGGCCTACATCACGACACGGCCCATGTACGATTACGACTTCCACATCCAGTACTACAACGACCAGCTATTCCGCGTCAGCCACGAGATCAAGCTGGGCGTCGAGTACTCGACACGCCGCGTGACGACGGACTCCTTCGCGCCGGGCGACCTGTATCTGATGTACGACCTG
>CAZKFD010000021.1:0-4892 GCA_964551995.1 uncultured Eubacteriales bacterium | reverse complement strand
AACCGGTTCGAGGCGATGTACATCGCCGGCAACAAAACGTTCTTGGGACGGTCCTCGAGCCAGTCGTTCCCCGAGGGAAGAAACCAGAGCAGCCCCTACCATTGGGGCAACCCCATCATCAAGCTGCAGGACGAGCAGATGTTCGGGAGCAACCTGATGCTGTCCGCCCATTTCGCGTACGATGGCGCCGGGTTCACGATGCCTCCCGCCAGCGACCCGAACGGCGTCGATCTGTCCCACTTAGACCTCACTAAAAGCATCCAGTATGACTCCAATCAGTACATCACGAGGCGGCCGACGTGGGGTTACGACTTCCACGTTCAGTACTTCAACGACCAGCTGTTCGGCGTCAGCCATGAGTTCAAACTGGGCGTCGAGTATTCCGACCGCAAAACAACAACAGACTCCTACTATCCAGGGGACATCTATCAATCTTACGACTTGAACTATCCCGACTTCTACGGCACGATGTATACGCCGGGCATACAGTCATGGGAGGTGCTCGCCGCGGATAACATTTACCAAGGCGTCACCCAGTGGACGGGCTTCCTTCAGGACACGGTCACGACCGGCCGGTTGAACCTCCTTCTAGGAGTCCGTGCGGACTTCTCGACGCCGCATATCTACAGCTCCACTTTCTCTACGGTCAATAACAACCCGGTGTGGAGTGAGTATTTCACATCGGACGTCTGGCAGGCCCTCTACGCCTTCTGCCCCGGCATCACCGTTCCGTCCTACACCCCTGACTACCATTGGAATGTCTGGTCGCCCCGCATCGGGATCACCTACGACCTTTTCGGAAACGGGAAGACTGTCCTCAAGCTGAGCGGGGCGATCTACGGCGACTACATGGGCATGATGGCCGGCTATTGGTACCCCTATGGGGCGAGCTCGCCCTGGTTCTGGTTCTTTGCCCTGCCGACGGGCGGGCTGGCGGGTGCAAACAACGGACTGCCGACGAGCGTCATGAACGCCAGCAACCTCTCCTTCACCGATCCGCTTCATGGCTTCGCCCCCTATCCCCTGATCGTCAACGGCGCGATCAATCCCCTGTACATTTCCGACACCGAAGGGTATTTTTGGGGCGGTTTCGTCCCCGGTCAAACCGCTCCGACGGGACCCTCGTCCGTTACGGTCGAGCCGAACGCCACCTCGAGCCACACATGGGAACTCCTGTTCAATATCGACCATGAGCTCATGCCGAACTTCAGCGTCAGCCTGCAAGCCACCTACCGGAAGTACAATCACTTTTCTTGGCAACCCGCATATTACGCGAACGGGCCGTACGGCGACTACTCCATCGACGGCGTCAATACCGTCCTGAGCCCCGCGGCCTACCTCCCCGCCGGCATACTTCCGTCCAGCGTCGTCGGCACGGACGGCAACACGTACAACATGGGCGCCGGCGCCGGACACACGTACTACCTCCTGAGCACTCCGTATCAGTACACGCCGTACAGCATCTATGAGCTCAACACCTCCCACGATGATTACTGGGGCGTCGTCCTCCAACTCAACAAGCGGCTGTCCAACAAGTGGATGGTTGACGGCTCCCTGACCTACCAGGACCAGAAAAACTACTGGGGGGACGGCTACACGGACCCGACGAATTACTGGGCCTGGAACGGCCAGGTCTATGCTCCCTCCCTCGGCGGCGCCTCCGGCAAGATCAGCCAATACATCTTCTCCCACTGGCTCCTCAAACTCGAGGGCCTCTACCAGCTGCCCCTCGGCTTCGACGCCTCCTTCACCTTCAACGCCCGCGCCGGCCACATCATTCCCCAGTACATGTACATCACCGACTATGTGTGGGGCGGGGTGTCCCAGCCGACGAACGCCTACTTTGACGAGAACCCGACGTACTTCGCCAACACGACCTATTTGGCCGTCTTCGGTAATCTCAAGCTCCCGACCTTCTACCAGCTGAATCTGCGCGTCGAAAAGATGATCAAGATGTTCGAGACGGGCCGCGTCTACATCATGGCCGACTTCTTCAACGTGACGAACGCCGCCATCATCAACAGGCGGTATGACAATCAACTCGGCCACCTGTATATCTACGGGAAAGACGCGAGCGGCAACGTCACCGATTACACCTTCGCGCCCTACGCCCTCGATTACGTAGTGAACGAGGTCCTGAACCCCTTCATCGCCCGGTTCGGAGTTAGGTTCCAGTTCTAAGCTGCTCTCTTACGGAAGCGGAGTTCCGAGCCCCTCCCCCGCCGCGGGGGAGGGGCTCTGTTTTTGCCTCCGGCTTTCAAGGGCCATTTCGACGGTGATATAATACATCCCGACAAAGGAGCCCGGGCCGTGACTCACCGCAGGGTCCAAATATGCTTTGTCCTCGCCGCCGTCGGCTTGGCGTCCATCCTGAGGGCCCCGGGGGCCGCCGCGCCGAAGCCGAATCTGCTCCTCATCACGATCGACACCCTTCGGCCGGACCGGCTCAGCTGTTACGGTTCTCCCTATCTCCAGACCCCGGTGATAGACGCGCTGGCCGCGTCCGGAGTCGTCTTCAGCCGCGCCTTCGCCCACACGCCGCTGACCCTCCCCTCCCACACCAACATCCTGCTCGGGACGACGCCGCTTGCGCACGGCGTCCATGACAACGACTTCAAGGTGCCGGAAGATTTGCCTAACCTCGCGACTTACCTGAAACAGAACGGCTACGTCACCGGCGCCTTCGTCGGCGCCTTCCCCCTCGACTCCCGCTTCGGGCTCAATCGGGGATTCGACGTCTATGACGAAAACTACGGGTCGGGCACGGCGGAGGACAATAAGTTCGCCGAGAGAAAAGCCGAGGCGGTCGTCGGGAGCGCCCTGGCTTGGCTCGAGGGCCGGGAGGGGCCGTGGTTCCTGTGGGTCCACTGCTTCGACCCCCACCAGCCCTACGAGCCCCCCGAGCCGTTCCTGACCCGTTTCAAATCCGACCCGTACAGCGGCGAGGTCGCCTACGTCGACGCCTCTCTGGCCAAGCTCTTCGGCTTTCTCAAAGATTCCGGCCAAGACGGCCGGACGGTCGTCGTCTTCACCGGGGACCACGGCCAATCGCTGGGAGAGCACGGCGAGACGACCCACGGTTACTTCGCCTACAACGCGACCCTCTGGGTGCCCCTGATCGTCTCCGCTCCCGGCCTCAAGCCGGGTCGCGTTACGGAGAACGTCTGCCACATCGACATCTTCCCGACCGTCTGCGACCTCCTCGGGCTCGACCGCCCGACGTTTCTCGAGGGTCGGTCGCTCGTTCCGGCCATGCGGGGCAGGGATCTCGCGTCGTTCAGTTCACGCCCCATCTACTTCGAATCGCTCGATCCCTATTATCATCACTCTTGGGCTCCGCTTCGGGGATTCATCGAAGGCTCGAAGAAGTTCATCGATTTGCCCATCCCGGAGCTCTACGACCTAGAAACCGATTTCGGCGAAGCGCATAATCTGGCCGGGAAAGACGTCGCGCGGGAGAGAGCCAAACTCGCCGCGCTAATGGCGCCGGAATCCGGGCGGGAGACCGCTCCCATGGCGCGGCTGAGCGCTGAGGCCCGGGAAAAGCTTCAGAGTCTCGGCTACACGCAGGGATATCAGGTACCATCCAAGGCCGTTTTCGGGCCTGAAGACGATCTGAAGACTCTTCTGCCCTACAACCGTAAATTCGAGGTCGCCCAAGAGTCCTACTTCCGGGGAGATTCCGACCAAAGCATCAAACTCCTCCGGGACCTCATCCGGGAGCGGCCGGAGTTCGACAGACCTTACGTTTTCCTGATGTCCGTCTACCTCAAGCAGCAACGGTTGGCCGATGCGGAGGCCGTCATCAGGGCAGGCTGCGAGGTCAACCCGAGGAGCTACAAGCTGGCCGTCGAGTATGGCCTTATCCTGACCGAATGCGGCCGGAACGACGAGGCCATCCGGGTGCTCGGGAAAGCTTCGGGCATGATCGACTGGGACCCCGAGCTCTGGAACTACCTCGGCGTCGCCTACTGGAACAAGGGCGACCTCGAAAACGCCCGTACGTCCTACGAGCACGCCCTCTCGCTCGATCCCAAGTACGCGGTCGTTCTTTCCAACCTGGGAACGGTGGAGACCGAATTGGCCATGAAGAGCAACGACGCCGTTCTCTTGCGCCAGGCCATGGACCATTTCAAACGGGCCATTGAATGCGACCCCCGGGATCTGGGACCCTACAACGGCCTCGGCGTCGCTTACCAGATGCTTGGCGACCTTGACGCTGCTATCGCCTGCTGGGGCCAGGCCATCAAGATCGACCCCGGTTACCGGCTCGCCCTCTTCAACCTCGGGAGGGCCTACCTCGACAAGGGGGATAAGGCCGACGCCGCGAAGTACCTCGCGAAATATAAGGAACTGTTTTATCAGACGCTGCCGCCCAAAGAGCAAGCGGCTCTGGATGCCCTCCTCGAAAAGTGCCGCTGATATTTCCCCCGTCCCGGGTCTGCGGGAATGCCGTTCACCGGCCGGAGCGCGCGTCCATTGCCACAACGGCCTGGATGAGCTCGATTGATTCTTTGGGGGCGTTCGGAGTTTGCCCCGCTCTGGGCAGAGTCACCTCCGGCTGAGCCGGCGCCGGATGCCGTTATGTCCTTCCGTTCGGAACTTGTTCCCCTCCCCAGGCCGTGATATGATTTCCGTGTTGGAACGCGTTAATGACGCAGCGCGCCGCGAGAATCTGTTTCGTTCTCGTCATTCTGGCTTCGGGGTTCGGCCTGAAGAGCCTGGGGGCCGCGGAGCCGCGGCCGAACCTGCTCCTCATCACGATCGACACCCTCCGGCCGGACCGCCTCGGTTGTTACAGCTCCCCGTATCTCAAGACTCCGACGATCGACGCACTCGCCGCCTCCGGCGTCGTCTTTGAGCGCGCCTTCGCCCACACGCCGCTGACGCTC
>CAZKFD010000020.1:0-71931 GCA_964551995.1 uncultured Eubacteriales bacterium | reverse complement strand
AAGGAGAAGGCATCATGTTTGGAAGAACAGCAGCACAGGCAAAATGGCACGGCGAGAAGGGAATTGGGCGGGCGGTTCACGCCGAGCCGCAAATTCGTATCCGCGTCCTCGGTTTACTGCTGTTAGCAGTGGCCATCGTGTTTCTGTCGACGGCGTCTTTCGCGCAGATTTCCGTAGGGATAAGGGTCGGCATAGCTCCGCCGCCGTTGGCCTATTATGTGCAACCGGTCTGCCCGGGCGACGGCTATATCTGGACGCCCGGATACTGGGCTTGGGACGGCACTGACTACTATTGGGTGCCGGGCACCTGGGTGATGGCTCCGGAAGTCGGATACCTCTGGACTCCGGGCTATTGGGGTTGGGGCGTCGGCGGATTTGTTTTCCACGAAGGCTACTGGGGCCTGTCCATAGGTTTCTATGGCGGGATCAACTATGGCTTCGGTTACTTCGGTCATGGTTATGAAGGCGGACGCTGGGAGAACGGGCGTTTTTTCTACAACACCTCTATAAGTAACGTGAATGTCACCAACATTCACAACGTTTACAACATAAGGGTGAATGAGGGTACGGTGAACCACGTCAGCTACAACGGCGGTAGCGGTGGCATCAACGCCCATGCCACCGCTCAAGAGCAGGCGGCTGCTCGTGGAACACATATAGGGCCTGTCGCCGCCCAGACTCAACATGAGTGGGCTGCCCGCAATAATCCCCAGCAAAAGTTTTCTGCGAACCACGGCCGGCCGGCAGTTGCTACGACCTCTCGGGCCAACGTTGCGACCCATCCCAATGAGTTGCCTCCCGTCGAACGCCAGGCTACTCCTCAGACGGGAAATGCGAAGTTGGACCAGCAATACCAGAAGGAACAGGAAGATTTAGCAGCGAGGCAGGCCCAGGAACGGCAGGAACTCCAGCAGCAGCAGGAGAAGGAGCATCAGCAGCTGGCGAAACAGGGGGCGAATAAAGCGCAACAGCAGCAACTGGAACAGCGGCATCAGCAACAGACGCAGCAATTGCAGCAAAAACACGCGCAGCAGAAGAAGCAACTGCAGCAGAAGCAGAAGTCAACTGGCGGCGGGGGTCATTAGTCAAGTAATGGTGCGCAGGGTTCGTCATTCGAACCCTGCGCTTTTCGCGGCCCATTTTCGGCGGGCAACCGAGACCACCGACCAGCGGCGGGCACGTCTCGCAGTGCCCGAGAAGCCCGTTCGGAAACAGGGTTCGTGGCAGTTTCGCAAACTTTAAGCCCTTTATTCCCGCGCACGGTTTTCTCAAAAAGGAATTCAGTCTATGTCGATTCGGAAGTCGGTTCGGTTCTTTATTGGCACCGCACACCTCGCTCGGGAACTTGACTCCACGGCAGTTCGCTGATAAATACGAAGGCAACTTAAGAAGCCAAAAAACTCCATTTTTGGCTGGACCAGTTTTCGGATGAGGCCCCCCGAGGACCTCATCCCTGAAAGCTGTGCCAGCGAAAATGGCAGCTTTGCGGTTGAGAGCCTCACATCAGCGGTGGTATCATGACCATGGATAGGTCATCCGGGCCAGTGCTCAAGGACAGAATTAAGGAGCGTTATGGGAATAAGGTCCCGCCGGACAAAACTGACATTTCCCCCGGCGGGATGTCTTAAGCTGATCTGCTTGTAACGGTGACACAGAAAAAATCTATCTGGGCGCATACGAAAATCATGAGGCAGGACGTGGTGTGAGCGATGACGGTCGAACAAAAATTGGGCCTTCACAAGCTACAGTCGATGTTTACAGAGGTCTTCGGCCTTGGACGCGCCGCTGCTTTGAGCGCGATGGCCGCGATCTTGGCAGTTATTGCTCTCGGTGCATTCCTGTTTTTTTATCTTGCGCCACCCAGCACCATCACGATCATCAGCGGGCCCGAAGGCAGCACGTTTCGCAAAACAGCAGAGAAGTATGCGCAGATCCTCCAGCGGAACGGTGTCAAACTCAGGATCCTTCCGTCCGAGGGCTCCGGTGACAACATCAAGAAGCTGGCCGATCCCCTGTCAAACGTAGATATAGGATTCGTGCAAAGCGGAGTGTACAACGGGGTAAAAACGGACAAGCTTGTTTCGCTCGGCAGTATCTCCTACCAGCCCCTCTTTGTCTTTTACAGAAGTGCGTCTCCCATTGACCTCCTATCCCAGTTGGTCGGCAAGCGAGTGGCTATAGGGGAGGTCGGCAGCGGAACGCATACCCTCTCGCTCGCGCTGCTCGCGGCCAACGGGATAGAACCGGGAGGGCCCACAAAACTTCTTGAGATGGACTCTGACCAAGCGGCGGAAGCCATCCTTAAAGGCGAAGTGGATGCGGTATTTTTGATGGGCGATTCTGTCTCAACAGCCCTTATCCGCCAGCTTCTCAATACACCTCATATCAGGCTATTCAGCTTTATCCAGGCCGACGCTTACACGCGCCGCATCACCTACCTGAATAAGATCACCCTCCCAAGGGGGTCGATCGATTTCGGGAAAGACACCCCTGCTGAAGATGTTTTTCTGCTCGCGCCGACGGTCGAACTGATCGCCCGGGAGCGCTTGCATCCCGCGCTCTCCGACTTGTTGATCGAGGCGGCGCAAGAAGTACACTCCGACGCCGGGCTTCTGAGGAGCAAAGGCGAATTTCCTGCTCCGATCGAGCAGGAAATCCCCATCAGCAGTGAGGCCAGTCGCTTCTATAAATCGGGAAAAAGCTTCCTCTACCGCTCCCTGCCGTACCGGTTCGCCAGCCTTGTCAATCGCATCGTCGTCGTCTTCGTGCCCATGATCGTGCTCCTTTTCCCCGTCCTCCGGCTCATCCCTGCCATCTACAGGTGGCGGTTCAGGTCACGCATTTTCAGGTGGTACCGTGGGTTGTTGATGATCGAGCAGGATCTCATCAAACAATTGACGCCGGAAAAAAGGGAAACCTTGATGGATAGGCTGGACAACATCGAAGAAGCCGTGAACAGGATGAAAGTGCCGGCCTCATTCGCAGACCAATTCTACGTCCTTCGCGGGCATATCACGATTGTACGCGACAGGCTGAGGCCATAAAGCGGAAGTTCGAAGCGCCGACTGCCCAGCTCGAGCCTAAGGCCTAACCGCTTCCGGTGCCTGAACAACACAAGGAGAAGAAGCCTGAGCTCAGATTTGACAAGGAGCCGAGCTCTGAGATATGATTTATATGGGAGTGGGTATCGGGATTTATTGACCGGCTCAAAGGCATTTTATTTTTTCCGCTCGGGGGATTGAGCAGTGGCCAGAACCCGAAACCTCAGCCTGTTCCTCTTCCCGGCCGCCTGTGTCTTCCTGATAGCGACCCTCCGTTCGCAGGAGCTCCACTACACGACCGGAGTCGTTAACGTCGAGGTGCCGGTCCGGGTCTTCGACGGCGACCGGTTCGTTGACGATCTGACCATCAATGATTTCGAGGTCTTGGAGAACGGCAAGCCCCAGCGCATTGTCGGCCTCTATTTCGTCCGGAAAACGAATATTCGAAAGGAGGAGACTCCGGGTCCGACCGCACCCGTGGCGGGCACGCTCGCCCCGAAAACGGGACGGACAATCGTCCTAGAGTTCGAGGTCCTCGATCCTATGCCCAAACTGGATGAGGCCATCGACTATTTTTTCAATCAGGTCATCGAGCCCGGGGATTCGCTGACCGTGATCACGCCACGGGCCACGTACCGTTTCAAGCCGGAGGCCCTGGCCCGTCTGCCGCGGCCAGTCATAGCCGACCAGCTCAAGGGCCGGCTGCGGAAGGACATCCTCGCCGGGGCAATGGAATTCAAGATACTTCTGGGCGAAATTAAGGACCTGCTGCTAGACATGGGGGGCATGTCCGGGGCCACAATGTACCAATCCCCAGATCCAAATCGAGACCAGAAAGTGATGATGATCAATGAAGTCGTCCGGCAGTTGAGGGATCGGATCGGGATCGACCCGGCGGCGATGCGCCGGATGGCCGAGAAGCTAAAACCCCTGGAGGGACAGAAATATATCTTTCTGTTCTACGAGAAGGAGCTCATCAGCGACATCTCGTCGCTATTCGGCTATTTCGGCGACGAATCCCTGCCGCCGGAGGAGCGCTACCTCGCCGACATGGCGGCCATGGAAATCAACAGGAGTACGGAGGTCACCCCCAAAGACATCGAGAGAATGTTCTCCGACGCCTCTGTCACGGCCCATTTTATCTATCTTACGCAGTCTAAGATGAACGCTGCGGGCCGGGACGTCGAAGAGCAAATGCGCAGCGGCATGCCTCTGAAGGATATGTCCTCGCCGATCTTTAGCGTATTCCAGGATATCGCGCGCATCACTGGAGGGATCACGGAGGCATCGGGCAATCCCTTCGCGGCCTTCCGCAAGGCCGTGACGGCCACGGAGAACTACTACCTCATCTATTACTCTCCGGCTGATTATCGGGCCGACGGGAAATTCAAGGAGATCAAGGTCTCGATCAAGGGAAAGAACTATCGGGTCTCGAACCGGGCCGGTTATTTCGCCAATTGAAAAAAATCCGGGCGTCGGATGGGGGTGTTCTTCAACCTGATGCGCATATTAAATCGGGAGCGGCTTCTCCTTAGAGTCGATCAGGGTTTGTCAGGCTTCCGCTTAAAAGGAGGAACCCGAATGAAGGCTATGCTGGAAAGGGCCGTCGTATCGGTATTGATTGTTGTGCCCTATTTGGCATGCGCCGGCGGGAGCAGCAATGGAGGGGCGACACCACCGACGGGCTACAATTACTTCGCCTATGTGTCGAATGCCGGAACGAACAGCATTTCAGCCTATACCATCGACCCGACCACCGGAGCTTTAACAGAGATCGCAGGCTCGCCTTTTGCCGCGGGGCAAGCGGTTTGTTTTGTAGCGGCTGAACCTACCGGCAAGTTTGCGTATGCGTCGAATCCTGGTTCGAACAATATCTCTGCCTATAGCATCAACTCGACCACGGGGGCTTTGACGACGATATCAGGTTCGCCCTTTACAGCAGGGACCGAGCCTGTATCTGTCGCAATTGACCCAACGGGCAAATTTGCCTATGTGCCGAATGCAGGTTCGAACAATGTCTCTGCTTATACTATTGACTCGACCACGGGGGCTTTGACGGAGATCGCAGGCTCGCCTTTTTCCACAGGGGAGGGGCCCGCTTTTGTAACAATTGACCCGACAGGCAAGTTCGCCTATGTGGCGAATGAGTCTCAGGCATATAAGGTGAATATCTTTGCCTATTCCATCAATTCTGCCACGGGCGCTTTGACGGAAATCGCGGGCTCGCCTTTTGCCGCGGGGACATCTCCCGTTTCTATTGCAGTTGACCCCACGGGTAAGTTCGCCTATGTGGCGAATTATGGTTCGGCCACCGTTTCAGCCTTTGCTATCGACTCGACCACCGGCATTTTGACAGAAATCGCAGGCTCGCCTTTTGCCGCGGCGTCCAACCCGTTATCTGTCGCGGTTGACCCCACGGGCAAGTTCGCCTATGTGGTGAATCTGACTGTCCCTTCGGTCTCAGCCTATAGCATTGACTCGACCACTGGCGTGTTGACGACGATAGCCAACTACGGTTTGGCTTCTGGAACTCTGCCCTATTCTGTGACCACTATCCAGATAAAACAATAGGGGACCGGCCCTCATCCCGCAAGACTCCTCCAGCCGAGATGTCAGTTTTCCGTCACGAATTCCGAAATCTCATATCCGTTTGTCGCAAAACGGACATTTCCAGGGGCACAGTTTTCAGGAATGAGGTCCTTCGGGCTCAGAATCCCAGGGTTTCTCCCGGGTGCAAGGCCAGGCCGATCTGTTCAAGATCTCCCCGCCGCCCGTTGTACCAGAGGAGCCATTGCCGGCCGTCGAAAATAGCGAACGGCTTGTAGCAGGCGTCGCCGTCCCAGCTATCCCGCCCAGGGCGGATGATGGGATTGGAAGGGAGCCGCTGCCAATTGGTGAGACCGTCTCTCGAACGCGCCGCGCCGATCTGCGCGTGGTCGCGGTCGCGGAAGCCTATATAAAACATCAGGTACCAATCGCCCCGCCTAATCACTTGGGCCGCTGTGACTTTGTCCTGGTCCCACGGGGAGGAGGGGTCCGGCCTGAAGACCGGGTTTGCCGGGTACTTTGTCCAGATCAGGCCGTCGGGGCTCGTGGCGTATCCGATGGCATCGGGCTCGTATTGTTCGCCGGCGGAATACCACATCCGGAATTGCCCGGCTCTCTTGTCCCAGAGGACATCGGGGCACATCACGGCCGCTTGTTCCCAACCTTTCTCCGGGGAGAGAACGGGTTTTCCACTCCTGCGCTTCCAGATGATGCCGCCGGCGCTCGTGGCGTAGCCGATCCAGGAGTGGCCCTTGGCTTGGCCCGTGTACCAGAGATGGTAGCCGTCCGCGAGTTTGAGTATCGCCGGACGGTTGATATCGTCTTCCCAGCCGGATTCGGGGCGCGGCCCGAGAACAATCTTCGGCGGTTCCGTCCAATGGATGCCGTCTTGGCTTTCCACCAGGGCGAGGCTCTTCTTGGGCCGCCAGGACAGCCACATACGGTATATCCCGTCCTCCTTCAGCACCGAGACGTCAAAACAGGTTCCGTACTTTCCGCCGAAGACAGGATTGCCGGCGTACTTCATCCAGCCTCCGGCGGTTTCCCCGGGCGGCGGAGAAGGCCCGGTGCTGCTCCCGGAAATGGACGTGACCGCCACCGAAGCCGACAACAAGACGATCGCGGAAAGCAATACCGATTGAATACGCTTCCTCATGGAGCTCATGATATTGACCAACGCGGAGTCGTGTCAATAATCGGCCCGCCCCCGAAATCCGGTGAACCGTTCTCCACCGCGGCGGCTTCACTTGCAAGAGGTGCGGCTCGAGACTTGAGAATCTCTCTTCATAGGGGTAAATTGGTCGCGGGCGAGCCTGGGACGCCGTCGTGGTCCGATTTGCGGCCGCCTTCCGGCGGGATACGTTTCGCCGGCGACTCCGGGCCAGCCCGAGGAGGTCAGGATGGCGGATAAAAAGCAGCCGAGCGGTCTGATCTCGGCGAACCTCTTTTTCGTCAAACTGGGGTTTGTCGCGATGTACGTCTTCGATGCCGGCGGGACGCTCGTCGCGTTCGACACCGGCACGAACGCCAAAGCCGCCCTCGCGGAGTTTGGGAGGCTCGGCCTTGATCCGAAAAAGGTCGCCCACGTCTTCCTGACGCATTCCGACCGGGACCACATCGGGGGGCTGGCTGCTTTCCCGGCAGCGAAGGTCTATCTCCCGAAGGCCGAGGCGGCCATGCTCGACCGCACCACCCCCCGCTTTTTTGGATTCATGTACAACAAGCCGCTCCCCGTCGCCTATGAGCCCCTCGACGACAACCAGGTCCTCCCGATCGGCGGCGCCACGGTCCAGTGCCTCTCCACTCCCGGTCATACCGCCGGATCGATGTCGTATCTCGTCAACGGCTCCGTTCTCGTCGTCGGCGACATCCTGAATCTCAAGCGAGGCCGCGCCGTCATGGACCGGGGATTCATCCAGCTCGACAGGGCCAAGCAGCGGGAGTCGATCCTCAGGCTTTCGCGGCTGAAGGGCGTCTCCGTGCTCTGCACGGCGCATACGGGCTATTGGACAGACTTCGCGGGAGCGATGAGAGACTGGGCCGTCCTCTGATCCGTCCCCGCTATTGTTGACATCGGTCCGGAGGGCGCGATATCATCGCTTTCGAACCGGCTCGGGGAAGATAGGATCGGCGAGGTCGCATTATGAAGAACACATGGAAACCGGCGATACTGATTCTTTCATTCACGGCGCTGATCATGGCCTGCCAGACGAGTTCCAGCTCGTCGTCGGGGACAGCCTCCGGATGGGCCTGGATGTCCGGCGAAAGCGTGGTGGAGGAGATCGGCATTTACGGCACTCAGGGCATCGCCGCCGCTTCGAACGTCCCCGGAGCCAGGGACGGGGCCGCCTCCTGGATCGATTCGAGCGGCAACCTCTGGCTTTTCGGGGGCACGGGACTCGACTCGGTCGGGAACCTCGGCGGACTCAACGACCTGTGGGAGTATAGCCCGGCGACCCTCGAATGGACCTGGATGTTCGGCAGCAGCACGGTCTATCAGGCCGGCAGCTACGGCACCTTGCGGACGGCAGGGACGTCGAACGTCCCGGGGGCCCGGGAAGGCGCCGTTTCGTGGATCGATGCGAACGGCAAGCTCTGGCTTTTCGGGGGCACAGGGCACGATTCGGCCGGGAACCTCGGCGCTCTCAACGACCTATGGAAATATGACCCCTCGACCCTCGAATGGACTTGGATGTCCGGCAGCGATACGGTCGGCCAAGCGGGAAACTACGGAACGCCGGACGTCGCGGTTCCCGGGGCCAGATCCGGGGCCATATCTTGGGTCAATTCGACCGGCAATTTCTGGCTATTCGGCGGATGGGGCTACGATATTTCGGGAAATTTGGGGTGGCTCAACGACCTCTGGGAATACAATCCCTCGACGCTCGAATGGACCTGGGTGTCCGGGAGCAGTTCCTCAGGCGAGGCAGGCATTTACGGGACGATGAGCACGGCCGCGACCACGAACGTCCCTGGAGGCCGGGATTCGGCCGTTTCCTGGATCGATTCGAGCGGCAACCTCTGGCTCTTCGGAGGGGACGGACTGGATTCCGCGGGCGCAGAAGGCTGGCTCAACGACCTGTGGGAGTTCGACCCGGCGACCCTGGAATGGACCTGGGTGTCCGGGAGCAGCTCCGAAGGCCAGTCCGGCACCTACGGCACGCAGGGGTCTCCCGCCTCGTCGAACGTGCCCGGGGCCAGACATTCGGCGGTCTCCTGGATCGATTCGAGCGGCAATCTCTGGCTCTTCGGGGGGTGGGGCTACGACTCGGCTAGCAACCAGGGCTGGCTCAATGATCTGTGGAGGTACGTTCCTGCCGCGCAGGAGTGGACCTGGGTGTCCGGTGCCAGCTCCATCAACCAGTCCGGCATCTTCGGAGTACAGGGGACGGCCTCGACATCGAACGTGCCTGGGGCCCGGGATTCGGCCGTTTCCTGGATCGATTCGAGCGGCAACCTCTGGCTCTTCGGCGGGAACGGCCTGGACGCTACAGGCAATCAGGGCTGGCTCAACGACCTGTGGCGGTATACGCAGTAAGGGATAACGGGCCAGACAGCCTCTCCAGTCGCGCTCTCCTCCGCCGGGCCCTCTAAAAAAACTCCGTCCTCAGCGTGCCCTCGAGGACGGTGACGGTCACATTCCGCGCCTCCAGGCTAATCCGGTATTCCGTCGCTTCGGTCGTCTCGGCCAGCGACAGCCCCCGCGCGATGGAGCCGAAGCCGACGAGATCTATGCACTTCAGCCAGATCTCCGAGCTCTCGCCGGAGTTGAGCTCCGGGATCCGGCTGTCGGCGGCGCAAAAAATCTCGCCTTTCCGGAGGAACTCGGCCCTGATGCCGGCCGCTTTCGAAGTCTCACTGGAGATGTTCGTGGCCCGCACGAGAAGGGCCGGAATATAGATGTCGTGCCCTTCGGTCTTCCTCACCCTGTACCCCGACTGAATGACCAGGACATCGAAGCCGCCGGCCAGCCGGCTTTCGTCGCGCCGCATCTTCTCCATGGCCCTCCTCTGCCGGCCGTTGGGCGTGTTGAAAAGAATCGTGAGGAGGCCGATGCCCAGGGCGATAATGAGTATGGCCAGGAGGAACGCCAGCGTCCGCTTGAGCACGACCGAGACACCCCTATGATGAAAGCCGTAAAGATTTTGCGCCTGCCACGGCCAGACAATAGCGCCGACCGGGGGGAGAGTCAAGGTCCCGCCTCTGAGGGACGTCCGCATGACGGCCCCGTATCTCCATGACGGAAGCGTCGCCCTCCTGGAGGACGCGGTCAGGATCATGGGCCGGCTTCAGCTGGGCCGGACACTCCTCCGGGATGTCACCTTCGGTTTGACCCCTTCTCGTGCTTTATATTAAAATCTGGCGTCTTATGATGCGTCTGACACGGAAGCCCAGCGAACGGCGGCCAGCGGCCCCCGGGTCCTTTCCCGGAGAAGGACGATGAAGAGCCGCCTGTTCGCGACGAAAACCCTTGACCAGCTCACCCGGGAAGCCAGCTCGGAAGCCTCCGGCCTAAAAAGGGTCCTCGGCGCCTGGCATCTTATCTTTATGGGCGTCGGGGCGATCGTCGGGGCGGGGATCTTCGTCATCACCGGCCATGCCGCGGCCGAATATGCGGGCCCTGCGGTGACGCTCTCCTTCATCCTCGCCGGCCTGACGTGCTCCTTCGCCGGGCTCTGCTACGCGGAGTTCGCCTCCCTCATCCCCATCGCCGGCAGCGCTTACACTTACGCTTATTCCACGCTGGGGGAGATCTTTGCCTGGATCATTGGTTGGGACCTCATCCTCGAGTATTCGCTGGGCGCGACGACGGTCGCCATCGGCTGGTCGGGCTACATGGTGAGCTTTCTCGAGACGAACCTGGGAATCAGGTTCCCCGGCTCGCTGGCCGCAGCGCCCTTCTCCTTCAACCCCCAGACAGCCGCCTGGACGAGGACCGGCGCCTTGTTCAACCTCCCGGCGGCGCTCATCATCGCCCTGATCACAATCGTCCTCGTCCTCGGCATCAAGGAATCGGCGACGGTCAACTCCGTCATCGTCTTTCTCAAGATCGCGATCATCCTCATCTTCATCGGCGCCGGGCTGTTCTTCCTCAAGCCGGCCCTTTGGAGGCCTTTCATCCCGCCGAACCAGGGCCGGTTCGGCTTCTTCGGTCTGAGCGGCATCCTCCGCGGGGCCGGGGTTATGTTTTTCGCCTACCTCGGCTTCGACGCCGTCTCAACGGCCGCCCAGGAGGCCAGGAACCCGAAGAAGGACATGCCCGTCGGCATCCTCGGCAGCCTTTTTGCCTGCACGGCCCTCTACATCGTCTTTTCCCTCGTCCTGACGGGCGTCGTCCCTTATACCAGGCTCAACACGGCCGCCCCCGTGGCCGTGGCCATCGACGCGATGAGATTGATGTGGCTCTCGCCGCTGGTCAAGCTCGGCGCCATCTTCGGTCTCGTCTCGGTCATGATGGTCCAGCTCATCGGCCAGCCGAGGATCTTCTTTACCATGGCCAAGGACGGCCTCCTCCCCCCGATCGCGGCCCGGGTCCATCCGAAATTTCACACGCCCTATGTGACGACGGTCGTCACCGGGCTCGTCGTCGGCGTCGCGGCCTCTCTCCTGCCGATCGGTATCGTCGGGGAGCTTGTCAGCATCGGGACGCTGTTCGCCTTTGTCATCGTCTGCGGCGGCGTCCTCGTCCTGCGCTATACCCATCCCGAGATCGTGCGCCCGTTCCGGACCCCGCTCGTCCCGTTCGTGCCCCTCATGGGCATCCTGAGCTGCATCTACCTGATGTCCGGCCTGCCCAAGGACACGTGGCTCCGCCTCCTCGTTTGGATGGCGATCGGTTTGGTCATCTATTTCACCTACGGCATTCGCAAGAGTCAGCAGCGGCTGGCCGCGGGGGCCGGGCCGAAGGGCTGAGTTCAGGAGGACCGGATGAGCACGAATCCCTCGAACATCGCCGCCTCGCCCGAGACGGAGGGCCGCCGTTTCAAGAGGGAGATGACCCTTTTCGACTCCATGATGATCGTCATGGGGGCCATGATCGGCTCGGGCATCTTCATCGTCAGCGCGGACATCGCCCGGACCGTAGGTTCCGCCGGGCTCCTGCTCCTTGTCTGGGTCATCACCGGCGTCGTGACCGTTATCGGCGCCCTGAGCTACGGCGAGCTCGCGGGCATGATGCCCCAGGTCGGAGGGCTCTACATCTACCTGAGGGAAGCCTACAATCCCCTCGTCGCGTTCCTTTACGGCTGGACGACCTTCCTGGTCATTCAAACCGGGACGATCGCCGCGATCTGCGTGGCCTTCGCCAAGTTCACGGCCCTCCTCATTCCCTGGTTCAGCGAGACCCACATCCTCATCATTGTGTTCGGGCTGAAGGTCTCCGCGGCCCAACTTCTGGCCATCGGGACCCTGGTCCTGCTGACGTACCTCAATATGCGCGGCCTGCGGACCGGAAAGACGATTCAGGGGATCTTCACGGTGGCGAAGACGGCCGCCCTCCTCGGGCTCATCGTCCTCGGCTTTGCCATCGGGGCCAACGCCGCGGCCATCAAGGCGAACCTGGCCAACCTCTGGAAGGGGAGTTGGATGCATCTGGCTGACGGTAAGATCCTGTCGGTCCAGCCGCTGACGGGGATGATCGTCCTAGCGGCCATTGGCGCCGCCATGGTCGGCTCGCTGTTCGCCTCGGACTCCTGGTATCAGGTGACTTACATCGCCGGCGAGGTGAAGAACCCCCGGAAGAACATCCCCCTGAGCCTCGCCCTGGGCGCCGGGATCGTTATCCTCTTCTACGTTCTGGCCAACCTGGCCTATGTCCTCAGCCTGCCCGTGCACGGCAGCCCCGATGCGGCGACGGCCTTGGGGCGGGGCATCCAATTCGCCGCAGACGACAGGGTCGGGACGGCGGCCGCGTCCATGATCTTCGGAGCGCCCTCGGCCACCATCATGGCCGTCTTGATCATGGTCTCGACTTTCGGTTGCACCAACGGACAGATCCTGGCCGGGGCCCGGGTCTTCTACGCGATGGCCCGAGACGGCCTGTTCTTCAGTGGAACGGGTAAGCTGAATAAGAATTCCGTGCCCGGGACGGCCCTCGCCGTCCAGTGCGTCTGGGCCAGTCTGCTGTGCCTGTCAGGGACCTATAGCCAGCTCCTGGATTATGTCATCTTTGCCGTCCTGCTCTTTTTCGTTTTGATCGTCACGGGAATCTTCATCCTCAGGAAAAAGAGGCCCGACGCCGAGCGCCCGTACAAGGCCTGGGGATATCCCGTCCTGCCCGCGATCTATGTCATCGCCGCGTTCGCGATCGCCGTCGATTTGCTCATCTACAAACCGGGCTACACCTTCCCGGGATTGATGATCGTCGTCCTCGGCATCCCGGTTTATTTCGTCCGGAAGAGGTTCGCCAGGCCGTCTGCCTCGTCCGAAGACTAGACCGGCCTCTCACTTTCTCCTGTCCGCCGCGAGGACGCCGGCGGCCATGTATTCTTTCGGCGAGAATTCCTGGATCCAGACGCGGATCGTTTCGAGCGGAGCGCCGACGGATTCCTGGACAGCCCGGGTGACGGACGCCAGCAGGGCCTTTTTCTGGTCGTCGGTCCGGCCCTCGAGGAGGTGGATCTCGATGAGCGGCATGGGGAACTCCTTTCGACTGCATTGTAGCAGATGCGGGCGGCGCTGTCCCGTCCGGCGCCCCCGGGGCCGTATTGACTTTCCCCGGGGCTTCTGATAAACACTCTACGAGAGGCGGGAGGCCATGGACATCCAGACCCGGGAAGTCGGCAACGTCGTCATCTTCGACATCGACGGAGAGATCACGCGACCCGCGGAAGCGACTCTCCACCAGTTCGTCAAGGCCGAGCTCGAGAAGGGCAAGAGAAACGTGATCCTGAACCTCGACAGGG
Source organism: uncultured Eubacteriales bacterium (assembly GCA_964551995.1). Lineage (GTDB taxonomy): Bacteria > Acidobacteriota > Aminicenantia > Aminicenantales > Saccharicenantaceae > DATKJS01. The sequence continues at coordinate 58,439 of CAZKFD010000020.1, read as the reverse complement.
TAGGATTCATCGACAGTTTCGGCATCGGCGAAATCCTGGCGAGTTACATCTCGATCCACAACCTGGGCGGGCACCTCAAGCTGTGCCGCATCTCCAAGAAGCTTTATATCGTCCTCCAGGTCACGGGTCTGATCAAGGTCCTCGAGGTTTTCGAGGACTGCTCCGCGGCGTTAAAGACGTTCGGCGAGCCCTGATCGTCGCGGGCCTGAACAGGGGGGCGTCTGTTGGATGACGGCCGGCTCTATCGGATCCTTCACAGGTTCTTCGATCTCCGGCCGGACGAGTCTCGGGCCGCGCTCAGCCTGTTTGCCTATTTCTTCCTGATTACCTTCTCGATCTACATCATCAAGGTCGTCGAAGAGACGTTCCTGATCGGGATCAACCCCCGGCTGTGGCCGTACCCGGACCTCATCACCGTCGGGCTGATTGGCCTGGCTGCGGCCTTCAACGCCCGGCTCCTCACCCGGCTGCCGCGCCGGACCCACGCCGCGCGGACGGTCCTGTTCTTCGCCTCGAACCTCATCATCTTCTGGCTCGTCTTCAACATGAACGCCCGGGACCTCGTCCTGTCCCCGACGGTGGACTCCTCGGGCCTCCTCGGCGCTGTCCCGCTTCTCGTCACCATCAAGGATTCCTGGCCGGCCCCGGTCATCGTCTTCAGCTTCTGGGCCGATCTCTTCATCGTCATGACGGTGACCCATTTCTGGATCGCCGTCAACGACGTCTTCACGCTTCACCAGGCTAAAAGGACCATCGGCTTCCTGGTCACCGGGGGGCTCTTCGGGGGGATCGGCGGGGCGCTCCTTATGTGGCTCCTCGGCCGGGTCGTCGGCCCTACCAGCCTCCTTCTGGTCTGCACGGCGGTCCTCGTCCTGATGCTGGTCGCCATCCGGCGCGTTTACGGCCAGGCGAGGAAGATCCCCGAGGGCTCGGACGCCGCCCGGGCCGCATCGGGACAGCGGGTCGGATATTTCGATAGCCTCAGGACCGTGCGCAGGCACGACTATCTCCGCGTCCTCGCCGCGCTCCTGTTCTCGGCCACGGTCGTCGGGGCCCTCGTCAACTACCAGTTCAAGAGCGTCGTGAAGGCCCAGATCGACAACGATTTGCTCAGGACGTCGTTTCTCGGCTCCTTCTTTTTCTGGATCCTGGTCGTTTCCGCGGCCGTCCACCTAGCCACGACGAGCCGACTCTTGAAGACGTTCGGTGTCCGCCTGGCCGTGTACGTCGCCCCGATCGTCCTGATCCTCGGGACAGTCTCGCTTTTCCTCCTGCCGGCGGCGGGGGTGGGGCTAATGGCCTGGGCCTGCTTCATGCGAGGGAGCGACAAGACCTTCGATAACACTATTACCCAGTCAGTCCGGGAGCTCCTCTACATCCCCGTCCCGGCGGCGGTCAAGTACAAGGCGAAGGTCTTCATTGACATGTTCGTCAACAAGTTCGCCGTGGGCTTCGGCGCGGTCCTGTACTGGGTCCTCTACCGCGCTCTGTCGTTCAGCTATAGGGACCCCGTTGTACAGGTCCGGCTGATCGCCTATTTCGTGATCGGCTTCGCCGGCCTGTGGATCACGCTCGCCGGCGTCATTTATGCCCGATATGTCGGTGTGTTGAAGAAGGACCTCAGGAAGCTTTGGCAGGAGGCGCACAAAAAACTTGAGGCCCACGTCGACGTCGATTCCGTGGCGCCCATCGTCGACCTTCTTCAGAGCCGGGAGAGGAGCTCGACCCTGTACCTGATGAACCTGTTCCGGATGGTGCGCAGCGACAAGCTGACTCCCGAGCTCCGGGAGGCCCTCGCCTTCAGGGAGGACGAGATCAAGGCCCGCTCCTTGGATTCCCTCCTCGACGTCGGCGGTGAGGCGCCCTTCCGCGAGATCGAGGAAGAGGCGCCCGACGCGGACCTCGTGACGGTGATCTCGGAGGTCCTGCACCTGGACTCCTTCAAGACCGTCATGCACTCCAAGCTGGCGGAGATCGTCGACGGCCCGGCGTCGCCGGAAATGTCGCGGATGGAGGCCGCGCTCCTCGCGGGGCTGATGGAGCCGACGCCGGAGGTCATGCGATCCCTGAGGCGTCTCCTCGAGGACCCCTCTGCGGAAGTCCTCAACTACGCGCTGGGCAGCGCAGCCGTCCACCGGCACAAAGCTCATCTCCCTCTCATCCTCCCTCACCTCGGCCAGCCCACGACCCGGCAGGCGGCTCAGGCCGCGCTGGCGGCCTACGGCCCGGAGATCGATGACACGTTGCGACGGCACCTCGAGAGCGATAAGGAAAGTCTCGAGGTCAGGAGGGCGATTCCCGAGGTCCTGGCCAGGACGGGCGGTCAGAGGGCCGCCGACATTCTGACCGAGGAGCTGAGCCGCGGCCGAGGCGAGATGGAGCAGGAGCTCGTGGACGCGCTCTTCCGGATCCGGGCCGACCGGCCGGTGGTCCTTTTCAAGAAGAAAAAGATCCTGGAAGCGGTGTACTCGATCGTCAGGGCCTGTTATGCGCTGATTCTGGGGAAGGGGGGAGAGGAATCTCCCGGAGGGTCGGACGGCGCGGCACTCGGCAGAGCCGCGCTCCTGGAACTGCGGATCAAGCGGATCTTCGACCTCTTGACGCTCATCTACGCTCCCGACGACATCGCCAAAGCCTACCAGAACATCCTCAAGGGGACGGCGAAGTCCGTCGATCACTCCCTCGAGCTTCTCGACAACATCCTGAACAGGAACCTCAAGACCTATCTCTTTCCGCTGATCGAGGACCTGCCCCAGGAGCAGAGATTGAGCGTTCTGCGGAAGCTCCGCCGCCGCCTCGACCGGGCCGCCTCCGGGCGCCGGTTGAATTGGGCCCCGCGGTTGTTTAGAATGACATCGAGGGACCGCGATGCCTGAGCTTTTCATCCAGCCGAAAAAGGGAGAGGCGTTCAGCTACATCCTCGGAGAGCGCGAGGTGCGCCTCGGCCGCTCCGCCACGAACGACATCGTCCTGACGGACCTGTACAGCTCGAGCTGCCATGCCGTCATCCTTCCCGCGGAAGAGGGCTATGCCATCGAGGACCTGGGAAGCAAGAACGGGACGTTCGTCGACGGCCGCCGGATCACCGGCCGGGTGGGCCTCGTCAGGGGGAACAAGATCAAGATCGGCGAGACCGAGATTGTTTTTGACAGGGAATATCAGACCAGCGTGGAGATCGTTCCCGGGACGACGTTCACGCACGCCTCGAACACGATCATCCAGGTCAAGGACATCCTCAGGAGGCCCCCGAAGTCCTCGATCCCCGTGGGACCCGGGGGCGGCGTGGACGAAAGCCCGTTCCCTGCGGACGCGCGGTCGGTCGAGGTCATGGGCGAGGTGAGCCGGGCTCTCATCTACCACATGGCCCTCGACAAGCTCCTGGAGCACATCATGGACCTCATCATCGGGCATATCCCCATGGACCGGGGAGTCCTGATGCTCAAAGAGGGGCGGACCGGCGAGCTCGTCCAGAGGGTCGTCCGCGTCCAGAGCCATCCTCTCCGGACGCAGAACATCCTCGTCAGCCGGAGCATCGTTCAGACGGCCCTGGAGAAAAATTCGGCGATCCTGATCTCGGACATTCAGTCGAACGACCAGCTGAAGATGCAGGTTAGCGTCATCCAGGCTCAGATCCATTCGGCCATGTGCGTCCCCCTCTACAACAACGAGGAGATTATCGGCCTGATCTACTGCGACCGGGCCTCCCTCATCGGCCAGTTCACGAAGGAGGACCTGAAGCTCCTCACCCTCCTCGCGAACCTCGCGGCCATCAAGATCCAGAACGCGCGGCTCGAGGAGATCGCGGCGAAGGAAAGGGACCACGAGCGGGAAATCGAGCTGGCGGCGCGGATCCAGAGTCAGTTCCTGCCCCAGGCCGACCCCGTCTTCGAGCCCTTTGACATCAGCGGCAGCTCGAAGGCCTGCCGCGAGGTCGGCGGCGATTTCTACGATTTCATCCCCATCAGGGCGGACCGTTTGGCGCTCGTCATCGCCGACGTCTCGGGCACCGGAATTCCCGCCGCCTTCCTCATGGCCAACGTCACGGGCTCTCTGCACACCGCCATCCCCGTCAGCGAGAACCTGTCAGCCCTCGCCGCCATGTTGAACGGCCTCGTCCATGGCAGCACGGACAGCCATTCGTTCGTCTCGTTTTTCATGGCCGTCCTCGATAGAGAGAGCGGAGACCTGACCTACGTCAACGCCGGCCACAACCCGCCCCTGATCGTGGAATCCGACGGGAATGTCCGGGCCCTCGGGACCACGGGCTTCTGCCTGGGCATGTTCACGTCCGCGGCCTTCGAAATGAAAACCGCCCGCCTGGAGCCCGGCGAAATCCTCTGCCTGTTCACGGACGGGATCATCGAGTGCCGGAACGCGGGCAAGGAGGAGTTCGGCGAGGAGAGACTGGCGGCCACGCTCCGGAAGGCCGCCGCTCTCCCGGCCCGCGAGATCATCGCCAGGGTTTATGAAGACGTTTCGAACTTCGGGGACTGCGCGGAACCGGGCGACGACATGACCATCGTCGTCGTCAAGCGGAAGGCGCCCGGAACGATTCCGGAGATGGCGCCTTGATCGCGTTCCGGCCGGACGAGCTGAAAATCTCGGCGGACTTGGCCGAGGCCGAGCGCGTCCGGGCCTTCCTGCGCGAGCGTCTACGCGGCTTGACGGTGACGGAGGAAACCGAGCTCAAGCTCGAGCTCTCGCTCCATGAGATCTTCGTCAACATCGCCATGTATGCCTATCCCGCCGGAAAAGGCGAGGTCTCCGTGCGCCTGTGGAGCGAAGACGGGACGTTCTATATGGAGTTCCGGGACACGGGGATCCCCTTCGACCCCGGCGAGAAGGCGGCCCCCGACCTCGAAGAGAAGATCCGTCGGGGGCAGAGGGGCGGCTACGGCATTTTCCTCTTCAAGACGCTTATGGACGGATATTCGTTCGAGCGGCGCGGAGACGAGAACGTCCTCCGGGTCTTCAAGAAGCTCTAGGAGCCGGTGCGGCTCAGTACAGGACGTTGGATTCGCCGTACTTTTTGATCAGCTTGTCGATCTCCTTGAGGATGAGGTCCCGGCGGACAAGCACGTCCCGGATTTCCTCGTCCGTCAGGTATGTGCCGACGACGGACCGGATCCCTTCGAACGTCAGGGCCTTGACTTTCTCGACGATCGCCCGCGGCAGCTCGCTCATGAGCTTCGGCCCCTCCGGGTGCTTTTCCGTATAAATGAGCCTGTCCGTGAACTTCTTGGACGTCCGGAAGGTCCTCGAGTGGTCGATCAGGATCATGCGCCAGTCCTTGGTGATCAGGATCTGGTTCTGGTGGCGGTCTTCGTTGGCGATGAGGTTGTCGAAAAACCGCTGGAGGTAGGTCGCCCGGTCCCAATTGAAGACCCTGTAGGACGGCATCTTGATGTTGTGCTCGGTCCGGTACTTGAGCGACATCGTGTCGTCGACCCAGTACTGGCAGGACCCGCGGTCGCCCCGGAAGCGGCGCTCAACCGTCGGCGGGACCATGTTGAGACCGAGGTCCTTGTCCAACAGGTAAGCGGCGATCTCGTATTGCCAGCCTTCGATATAACCGTGCATCCGCCCCTCGGCGTTTTTCCACAGGGCCTTGTGCGTGACATCGCCCTGCTTGAGCGTCAGGACCCAGGGGTTCGTGACGGCTTCGACGCCTCCGAGCTGTTCCTGGCCGACGATCTCGGCGGCCTTGAGGAACTCCTCCTCCTGCGGCCGCAAGGCCAGCTCCTCGGGCGTGAACTGGGCGAGGAGTGCGGGCGCCTGGAGGGCGGCCCACAAGACGAGAAAGGCGACGACGATCCAGGTTTTTCTCATTTTGACCCTCCCTTCGGATGTATGCGATTCCGGAACAATTCCGGGTGAATCAATCGTACAACACGTCGGCCGCGCCCGTTCGCCGGATTTGGGCGTCGATCTCCCTGACCAGGAGATCGCGCCTCACGAGCACGGCGCGGATCTCCTTATCGGTGAGGGTTTCTCCGACGGCCGACCGGATGGCCTCGAAGGTCAGCGCCGTGATCCGCTCGTAGAACCGGCGGGGAAGCCGGCGGAAGAGGAAGGCGTGCCCGTCGGCCGCCTTCTTGATGCCGTCGGCCCCGTACATCAGCCGCTTCGCGAATTCCCCCGTGGACCGGAAGGCCCGGGAGTGATCGATGAGGATCATCCGCCAATCTTCGGTATAAAGGACGTTCTGCTGGGTCCGGTCGTCGTTGCCGACGAGGCTATCCCAGGCCCGGGCGAGCCACTTCATCTTTTCGACGCGGGGCACGGCCTCCGCCGGGATCGGGATCTTCAGCTCGTCGATTTGGAGGAGGCTGTGCGTGTGGTCGGCGGAGAGGGACAAGTCCCCCGGCTTGCCGTTGAATTCCCTTTCGACCGTGACGGGGACCATATCCAGCCCGATGAGTTTGTCCAGCCGGTAGGCGGCGATCTCATATTGCCAGCCCTCCAGATAACCGTTCATCATGCCGCGCGGGTTTTTCCAGAAAGCCGTGGCTTCCCGGCCGCCCTTCCTGAGGGTGAGCCGGTAGGGATGGGTGACGCCCTCTCCGACCGGCTCGGAGTGGACGATGTCCGAGGTGAGGAGGAATTGCTCCATCTCGGGCCGGCGCGCGATCTCCTCGGGCGTGAACTGGCCGAACAGGCGGCCCGGGCCGAGGACCAGGAAGAGCATCGATAAGACGAATACGCTGAAACGCTTCATGGAGAACCTTCCGGCCGGTCCCGCATCGTCAAGAATCATAAGTCGCATTCCTCGATGGTCAACCGTCGGGACCGGCCATTTCCACCTCTTTGTCCGACCGAACCGATCAGAACAGAACGGCGCCTTCCCCTTTGCTCCGGATGCGGTCCTTGATGGACCGGACGATCAGGTTCCTGCGGGCGTTGAGGGCCCGAATCTCATCCGCGTTGAGATAGGGAGACAGGAGCCGGGCGACCTCGGCCTCGGCCCAGCCGTCGAGCGCTCCGTAGAGCTTCCGCGAACAGCGGACGATCTCGCAGCCCGGGACGGTCTCGTTATCGGGCGCGAAAGCCTCGCTGAAATCGACCCGGAAAAGCCTCCAGTCCGGCTGCTGGATCAACGTGTCCCGGTCGTTCGTGCAGGAATCGCGGACGAGGTTCTCGAAGACCTTCAGGTCGTCCATGTCCCCGGCGAACGCTTTCGCCTCGGGAGGATGGAGGTTTTTTCCTTTCACGCGTTCCATACTGACCGCGTTTTCCACGAACACCTGGAGCGAGCCCGGGATCCCCTCGATCTCCCTCTCCACGACCGGCGGGACGAACTCAAGCCCGAGATAGGAGTTGAGCTTATAGGCCGCAAGCTCGTATTTGTAACTGTCCGGGATGGGGTCGGGCCTCGGCCGGTTGATGTACTTGAAGAGCGCCTGGCGGATGTTGCCGTCGCTCTCCAGCTTGATCTTCCAGGGGGCTGTCCGGCCGCTGACGGACTCCTTTTGAACCGCGAGGACGGCGGCTGTCTTGAGGTACGTCTCGGACTCCTGAGGCGAGAGCGGGGCGTGCCGCTCCGGGGAGGCTGGCGCCGGGGCCTGCGTGATGACCTCTCCGCGGGGCTCCCATAGGGTGATCGTCTCGCCTTCAATGACGAGCGCCGAGAGGATGCCCCCATAGACGCTGGAGATGCCCGTGTCGATGATGTAAACCTTCCCGTGGAACCGGCTGAGGTTGTTGAGGTCAGGGATGACGGGGCTGGAGCCGCCGGATTCGTACCGGGTATGGCCGACGACCATGACGCGGGCCTTGAGATTGGCCAGGATGCGGTCGATCTCTTTGACCGACGACTTCTCGTCCATCAAAGCCAGGCCCCGGTACCAGAGAGGGCTGTCCTGGGCGTAGACCATCTCCGGCCGGAAGGCCCTCGGGAACTCCCGCGGGTCCCTGCTGCCGTACCCCTGAAAAAGCCGGAGCTCCCGGCGAAGCGTCGAATTGATCTCGTGGAGCGACCAGGTCGAGTACTTCTCGCTGATGCCGCCATGGCAGAAGACGATATCGTCGATCTTAATGACGGCGTTCTTTTCGGCAAGCCATTTTCCGTACGTCTCGTTGAAGCCGGCGACGTAGGCCCTCCTGGCCGCGGCATTGTTCCTCATGAGGTCCGTCCAGTAGGCCCGTACCGCATCGGAGGAGAGGTCCAGCCCCTGGGCCATCGCCAGGGTTTTTTCATCGCCGCGCAGACGCGAGATGTAAGCGGCCTCCCGGGCCTTTCGGAACTCTTCCGGCAGGAAGGAGACGAACTGTTCTACGGTGACGTAGGTCGGATAGTCGAGGGAGATCCCCGTGATGTTCATCTCTTCGTGGTTGCCGAGGAGGACGTGAACCATGCCGCCGGTCTCCGGGGCCTCCTTCTCGAGGCGCATGAGCAGGTCGAGGATCTGGCGGGCTTGCGTGCCCCGGTCCATGATGTCGCCCGTTTGGACGAGATGGATGTTCCCAGCTGCCCAATGGAGGTCTCCGTCGACGAGATGCGTGCCCTTGAGGATCTGGACGAAATTGTCGTAATCGCCGTGGAGGTCGCCGATGGCCGTGATCTTCGCGATGCCTGTCCAAACGCAGGGGACGTCGGCGGCCGAAGCTAGGAGCGCGGCGGCCAGGAAAACCAATCCGAAAACGAGGCCGTGTTTCAACTGCCGGTCTTTCATCGCCCCTATGCCCATTCCCTCATGGGGCCCTGAGAACCCCTCCCAGTTTATAAACGATTTCGGGCCCGGAATCAACCCGAGCGGGGGCTCGCAGGCATTTGACTCCTCGGGGAGGGTGCTGATATTCTTATCGGAGGCGGAAATCGCCGGCGAGGACGGCCTGCCATGCATCAGCGACTCCGACCCGGGCTCCCGGGCATCTCTCCGAAATCTCTGAAGGCCATTCTGCTGGTCGCCGCGGCCCTTTCCTTCTCTTCCTCGGCCTGCTCGTCCCGGACGGGGACGGGAGCGGCGGCCGGGCCCCTCCGAGTGAGGCTCGGGGTCGAGGTCTTTCTCGACAAGCACCTCGATCTCGTCAGAGGGAAGAAGGTCGGCCTCCTCACCAATCCGACGGGGACGGACAGCCATCTCCGGAGCACGATCGACTTGTTCCTCGAGCGGCCGGAGATCAAGCTCGTCGCCCTCTACGGGCCCGAGCACGGCGTCCGCGGCGACGCTCAGGCCGGAGAATACGTGCCCTTTTATTACGACCGGAAGTCCCATTTGCCGGTTTTCAGCCTCTACGGCCAATCCATGAAGCCCGAGCCCGGGATGCTCAGGCACATCGATGAATACATGCGGTCCTACGACACCCGGTCTGCGGGCAAGAAGCCCGAAGGCGCCATGGTCGGGGACATCGACGTCTTCGTCTGTGATCTCCAGGACGTCGGGACCCGGGTCTATACGTACATCGCGACGATGGCCTACGTCATGCAGGCCTGCGCCGAGAACGGGACCGAGTTCGTCGTCCTCGACCGTCCCAACCCGCTCGACGGAGTGGATATGGAAGGTCCCATCCTCGAGTATCCGGCCTGGAGCTCATTCCTCGGCCTCTATCCGATCCCCGAGCGTCACGGCCTGACCCTGGGTGAGCTGGCGCGGCTTTTCAACGACCGCTTCCTTCCCCGAAAGGCGAAATTGACCGTCATCCCGATGGAGGGCTGGACGAGGACCATGTGGTTCGACCAGACCGGCCTCCCCTGGATCATGCCGTCCCCCAATATGCCGACGCTCGATACGGCCACTGTTTACCCGGGCCAGGTCTCGCTCGAGGGGACGAACATCTCAGAGGGACGGGGAACGACGAGGCCATTCGAGACCTTCGGCGCGCCCTGGATCGATGGTCACGAGCTGGCGGCCCGGCTCAATGCCCTCGGGCTCCCGGGGGTTATCTTCCGGGAGGCCTGGTTCACGCCGACGTTTTCCAAGTTCGAGGGCCGGCTCTGCGGGGGCTGCCAGCTCCACGTGACCGATCGTTCGCTCTACCGGTCGTTCGAGACCGCCCTCGATATTATCAAGACGGTCCGCGACATGGACCCCGGCCGGTTCGAGTTCCACCGGGACTATTTCGACAAGGCCATGGGGACGCCGCGGATCCGGGAAGCCCTGGAAGCGGGGACGGCGGTCCGGACGATCATCGAAGGCTTGAGGCCCGGATTGGCGGCCTTCGCCGAGCTCCGCAAGCCGTATCTTCTCTATTGAACGCGGGGGGAGACTGCCCGGCGGGGAAGCCACCCGGCGCGTTTGACCCGGCCGGCCTTTTCCTTTAGAATGAGTGTCTTTCGATCTCGAGCGAGGAGCGATATACCATGCCGGATCAGACACTGCCCTATGCCCTGGCCAACCCCCTGTCGGTGATCCTCGACAAGCCCGCCAGGGATTTCGTCCGGGCCGATATGCTGAAAATCATTGAGAAGCGGGTGATCGAACGCGTCACCTTCCATTACACCGCCCTGGACGGAAAGATGAAACGGCTCGAGATCCCGGCCGGCTCCCGCGGACAGATCGAGGCCGTCCTGGCCGAAGGGGAACGAGTGGACGGGTCGTCGCTCTTCAAGGGCCTCGTCGACCTGTCTCTCTCCGATCTCTACATCGTTCCCCAGTTCCGCACGGCCTTCCTCGACCCGTTCGACGCGGGCAGCCTCGGCCTCGTCTGCCGCTATTTCACGAAGGACGGCACGCCGGCCCCCTTCACGCTGGACAACATCCTGGCCCGGGCCACCGGGCTGTTCCGGTCGGGGACGGGTCTCGAGCTCCACGCCCTGGGAGAGCTCGAGTTCTTCCTTCTGACCCAGCCGGGGGACAGGGCGTATCCGGCTCAGCCGCCGGGCAATTACCACGCCGCCCCGCCCTTCATCAAGGGCGGCGCGATCGTCAACGAAATGGTCCGCCACATCACCCAGGTCACCGGGGCCGTCAAATACGCGCACAGCGAGGTGGGGTCCGTCGAGCGGGTATGGAGCGACGTCGAAGAGATCCAAGGGCGTCGCGCCGAGCAGATGGAGATCGAATACCTGCCGCGGCCGATCGAGGAAATGGCCGACGCCCTCGTCGTCGGGCGGTGGATCATACGGAACACAGCCTTCCGGCACGGCGCGATCGCGACCTTCACGCCGAAGATCGAGGAGGGCGTCGCCGGCAACGGCCTCCATTTCCATCTCGAGCTCGTCAAAAACGGAAAAAACATCATGAGTGCCCCCGACGGCCGGCTGTCCGAGGCGGCGCGCAAGCTCATCGGCGGGTTGTGCGAGTACGCGGATACCCTGACGGCCTTCGGGAACACGGTGTCATCCGCCTATCTCCGCCTGGTCCCGAACCACGAGGCGCCGACGCGGGTCTGCTGGAGCGACCTCAACCGCAGCGCCCTCATCCGGGTCCCCTTGGGATGGGCGAACGTGGCCAACCTGACGAAGAAAGCCAATCCCCGGGAGGCCGGGGAGTGCCGGGACGTGAGCGGCGGACGTCAAACCGTGGAGTTCCGGAGCCCGGACGGCAGCGCCCTAGTTCACCTCGCCCTGGCCGGGATCGTGGTGGCCACCAACTGGGCCTTCCGGGGCGACCTTTCCCTCTTCAAGGACTATGGCCCCCTCGAACTGGCCGAGCGGCTGTACGTCAAGGGGAATGTCTTCTCGGACAAGGAGCTCCTCAAAAAGCTTCCCGCCCTGCCGGCGAGCTGCGTCGAATCGAGCCGGCTCCTCCTCCAGAAGCGGGAGCTCTATGAGCGGGACGGGGCTTTCCCGCCGCCGGTCATTGACTACGTTGCCCGCATGCTCGAAGCCGAAAACGACGAGTTCATGAACAAGCAGCTGGCCGGGCTTCCGGCGCACGATCGGCTCCACGAGATCCGCAAGATCATGCACAAGGACCTTCACAAGCACTGAGCCGGGAAGGTCAGAAGCGCCCGGACTCCTTCCGGCGCGCCCGGAATTCCGGGACGAGCGTCCTCCAGAGGGAATTGAATCTTTCCTGCAGGGCCTCGTAGACCGGCGCGTTTTTCGGGTCGGGCCTCGCGGCGAGGCGGTCCAGGGCCACGAACCTGTCCGTGAGCTCCCCGATGCGGACCCGCTCTCCCTTCTCGAGGAAATAGCACCAGATGGACTGAAGGGCCCCGCCGTAGGCGGCCGCCTCCTGTTCCCTCAGGGTCACGACCGGCGTCCCCAGGATGTCGGCCGCGATCTGGAGCCAGAGGCGGCTCCTGGCCCCCCCGCCCGTCGCTCGGATCTCGGCCGGCCGGAGTCCGAGCGCCCGCATGCGGGCGAATCCGTAGCCGAGGTCGAGGATCGTCCCTTCCATGACGGCCCGCGCCAGATGGGCGGCGTCGAACGTTTTCCGGTCGAGCCCGAAGAACACCGCGCTTGAAAAGGGGAGGACTGGGACCCGTTCGCCGTCCACGAAGGGGAGAAAGACTAGGCCGCCTGACCCCGGAGCGGCCTTCCCGGCCAGCGCCTCGAGGCCGGCGTTGGTCAGCCTGAACAGCGATTTGACGATCTCCGTCGTGTTGGTGACGTTCATCGTGCAGAGAAGAGGCAGCCAGCCGCCCGTGCTGTCGCAGAACGCGGCGATCTCGCCCTCGGGGTCGACGAAGGCGCGCTCCGAATAGGAATAGATCGTCCCGGACGTACCGAGGCTGGCCGTCGAGACTCCGGGGACCACGTTGCCCGTACCGATCGCGCCCATCATGTTGTCGCCGCCCCCGGCCGAGACGAGGACGCGCCCCAGGCCGAACCTCGACGCGATGGCTTTCCGTATGAAACCGACCGGCTCGCGGGGATGGCTCAAGGCCGGGAGCTTTCCGATCAGCGAGGGGTCGACGGCGCCGGCCGCCTCCTCGCTCCACCTGAGCCGCCGGATGTCCATGAGCCCCGTCCCCGAGGCGTCGCCGAATTCCATGTGGGCCAGGCCCGTCAGGTGGAGGTTCAGGTAGTTATGGGGGAGGAGGACGGTCGCCAGTCTTCTGAAATTCTCCGGCTCATGGTCTTTGAGCCAGAGGACCTTCGAGGCCGTGAAGCCGACGGCCAGGCTTAGGCCGAGCTTGCGGATGAACGTCTTCCGGCCCCCGAGGCGGGCGACGAGAGCCTCGGTCTCCCGGAACGTCGAGGTGTCGTTCCAGAGCTTGGCCGGCCGGAGAGGGCGTCTCCTCGCATCGAGCGGGACGAAGCCGTGCTGTTGGCCCGATACGCCGAGCGACACGATCTTCTTCCGGTCCACCGCAGATTTCTCGAGGGCCGTTCCCAGCGCGATCTCCGTGGCTTCGACCCAGGTCCGCGGCTCCTGCTCGCTTGCGCCCGGCGGAAGTCCGGGGACCATGGTGTGCGGGGCATAGCCCCGGCCGAGGACGCACCCGCTCTCAAAATCCACCACGAGGGCCTTGGTGCCCTGCGTTCCGGAATCGATGCCGACGGCATACATCATTCACCTCGCCGCGGGAACCGCCACGGCCTCCCGTTCTTCCCGCGTTTGGCGTTCATTTTATGAGAGGCCCGCGGGGCTGTCAACCGCCCGCCGGGGTTTAGGCCGGCGACGACGTCGCCAGCCGTCCTGCTTTTTGGCGTTTCATTCCATTTTTCGAGACGGAAGCCGCCGCGCGCCTCCGCCTCGACCTCCAGGCCGGCCGCGGCATGATCGCCTTTCCAATGTTGGCAAATTTCTTGATTAATGCTTCAGAGTCCCGGTCTTTGTTCAACCGAAATGCGGGGCGCCGGAACGCAAGTTCGGCAATTCCTCGAGGAGGGGAGAGAGGTAATGATTGAAGTCATCAAGAGGGACGCGAGCCGTCAGGCCTTCAACGAGCAGAAGCTCAGGAGGTCCATCGAACCCGCAGCCAAGGAAGCCAAGGTCTCGGCCCAGAGGATCAAGCAGAGGCATGGAGGGCCTTCGACAGAAAGAGGAGATAGGTCCGGCCTTTTAAGATCGCGGACCGGGGCTTGAGGCCGGGAGACGGGGACGCCGTCTATTGAAAAACGGCCGTAGCCGGATTAGACTATAGGACTCTATCTTCCGAACAGAGGAGCGCCGATGAGATCCGGCTTAAAGACCCTGGTCGCCGCCCTGATCATGCTGGCTGCGGCATCCGCCGCCCCGGCCCTCCTGAAGCCGGGCGAGAAGTTCCACCCGTTTTCCCTGAAGAATATCGACGGCAAAGAATATACCGTCACGATGGAGGACGGCCGGTTGACGCTCATGATCGCCGAGAACGTCAGCGGCGAAAGGCGCGTCCGGGAAACCCATCCGGGCGCGGTCCTGATCGATTTCTGGGCGACCTGGTGCGTCCCCTGCCGTGCGGCCATGCCTTACATGCAGCAGATCTACGAGGCGAACAAGCCGGCGGCCGGCGCCGAGAGCGGCGGCCTCATCCTGCTGGGCATCGACCTCGACGAGCAGGGCTCCAAGGTCGTCCGGCCTTTTTATGAGAAGCTCAAGATCACCTACCCGATGCTCGCGGACGCGACGTCCGGCCCAGCCTCCGACGGGATCATCCGCAGCGCTGGCGAGATGAAAAAGGCCTACGACGCCCAGGTCATCCCGGTCGTCTACCTGATTGATGCTCGGGGCACGATCGTCCATGTTCACCAGGGCTTCAAAAAGGAGCACATCGACGAGCTCAAGGCGGCGGTGAAGAAGGCCCTGTCCGGAGACGAGACATGAAAAGGAAACTGCCCTGGATTCTGCTGACGGTTTTCCTCGGCCTGATGACCGTCGGGCTTCTGCTCGGCGAATACCGGACGGTCCTCGAGAAGGCCGTAACGGTCTGCCTCGACTGCATCGGCATCGGCTGAGGCGCGGAGCGATGGAGGTCCTGAACACACCGAGGCGCCGAAGGGTCTGGTACCAGGCCCTGAGCGCCCTGGCCGTCAACGCTTGGCTGCCGAACTGGCTGACGGGGAAGATCTACCAGGGGAATATCAAGGGCGTCTGCGTCCCCGTGCTCAACTGCTATTCCTGCCCCTCGGCGCTGGGCGCCTGTCCTATCGGCGCGATGCAGACCTTCTTCGGCGGCCTGCGGTTCAACCTCTCGGTGGCCGAGAAGAAATTCGGGCTCTATGTCGTCGGGCTCCTTGGGGCCGCGGCGAGCGTCGTCGGCCGTATGCCCTGCGGCTGGCTCTGCCCGTTCGGGCTCCTTCAGGAGCTTCTCCACAAGATCCCGACCCCCAAGATCAGACTGCCCCGGTACTTTTCGGCCTTCCGCTATCTGTTCCTGGCCGTCTTCGTCGTGGCGCTGCCGCTGATCGTCGTGGACCAGTTCGGCTACGGCCAGACCTGGTTCTGTAAATGGATATGCCCCGCCGGGACGCTGGAGGCGGGGATCCCCCTCATCGCCCTCAACGCGGGCCTGCGGCCGCTCGTCGGGTTCATGTATTACTGGAAGGTCGCCCTGCTCGTCCTCTTCCTCGGCTGGATGATCGTCAGTGCCCGGCCGTTCTGCCGGGCCGTCTGCCCCCTGGGGGCCATCCTCGGGCTGTTCAATAAAGGCAGCCTTTTTAGGATGGCCGTCGACGACGAAAAATGCACTCTCTGCGATGCGTGCTACCGGGACTGTCCCGTGGAGATCAGGATTTACGAATCCGCCAACAGCCCCGATTGCGTTCGTTGCCTGAAGTGCCTCGATTCCTGCAGGTTCGGGGCGATCAGCTATGCGTTCTTGTCCAAGCGCGAGACTTCTGCTTCGGCCCGGCCCGGCCGAGCGGCGGAGTCTCCCGCGGCGGACGTTTGAAAAAAGCCTGAGATTCGTTTAGACTCGGGTATCCGGAGGAGCGCCCGATGTTGCGTGCGAAAGTGTGGCTTTTGGCTGCCGCGGGCCTGACTCTCTTCATTTTTTCCCCGGGAGGACCCGTGACGGATTTCGGACAGACGATTCCCAAGACGATCGGAGACTGGACGGCGTCCGGGCCGGACCGGACTTTCAACCGCCAGACGATCTACTCCTACATGGACGGCGGCGCCGAGGTCTATCTAGCCTTCGACCTCCGGCAGATCTGGTCCCGGAAGTACGCCGGCCCTGGCGGCCGGGAGCTGACCCTGGACATCTTCGACATGAGCTCGCCGGAAGAGGCCTTCGGCGCTCTGTCCTGCGACCGCGAGGACCCGCCGGCGGGGGTCGGTCAGGAGTCGACGTACGGCGGTGGGTTGCTCCGCTTCTGGCAGGGCCGCTATTTCGTCTCCGTCACGTCTTCTTCGGGGGACGAATCAGACGGCCGGGCCGCCCTCGACCTGGGCCGCGAAGTCGTGAAGCACCTCGGGCCGGCCGGCGCGAAGCCGGAGATGGTCGGCTTTCTGCCCGAGGCGTCCCTGCGCCCGGCGCGGACGAGCTATTTTCACGGCGCCGTCAACCTGAACAACCGCTTTTTCGTCTCGGGCGACAACATCCTTCATCTTGACCGCTCGACCGACTGCGTTTTCGCCGAATACGATGCGGAGGCCGGTGAGGCCGAGGATCTGCTTCTCGTCCGCTACCCCGACGCCGGAAAGGCGGCCGCGGCCCGGCAGTCTTTTCTCGCGGGCTACCTTCCCGAGGCCGGTGCCGAAGGGCTGGCTCAGGCCGAGAACAAGAAGTGGGTCCTGGCCGCGCTCCACGGGAACTTTCTGGCCGTGGTTTTCGAAGCGGCCTCACCCGACGGGGCCCGGAAACTCGTGGCCGCGGTGAAATTTCCCGAGAAATGAGGTCCCGATGAAGCCAGCCCTCACAAGACGTGATTTCCTCGCGGGCGCGGCCGCGGCCGTCCTGGGCGCGTCGCTCGGTTTCGGCCAGGACAAGGGGGTCGTGAAGAAGAGCCGCGTTGTCCTCGCCCGCCGCTCCGACGTCCTCGACGAGAATTCCCAGATTCGGCAGGACATCCTCCAGGAGATGCTCGACGAAGCCGCCGCCAAGCTCGTCGATGAGACCGACGGCGTCGGGGCCTTCCGCAAACTCGTCCGGCCGGGGGAGACGGTGGGCATCAAGACCAACGTCTGGTCCTTCCTCCCCACGCCGCCCGAGCTCGAATCGGCCATCAAGCGCCGCGTCGTCGACGCGGGAGTCGCCCCGGACCGGATCGGGCTCGACGACCATACGGTCCGCACCAACCCCCTGTTCGTCCACGCGACGTCGCTCATCGATGTTCGGCCCCTGCGGACGCATTACCTGGCCGGGATGTCGGGCTGCATCAAGAACTACATCATGTTCGCCGAGTCCCAGCCGGCCCTCCACCCCGACAGCTGCGCCGCCCTGGGGTCCCTTTTCAACCTTCCGCAGGTCAAGGGCAAGACACGTCTCTGCGTTCTCTGCGTCCTGACGCCGCAGTTCCACGGGCGCGGCCCCCATCATTTTGACCGGCGGTACGTCTGGCCCTACAAGGGCCTGATCGTCGGCCGGGACCCGGTGGCGGTCGACAGCATCGGGCTGCGGCTGCTCATGGCCAAGCGGCGGCTGGTCCTGGGCAAGGAGCAGGAGGTGCCCCCCGTGCCCAAGCACATTCGGCTGGCCGACACCCGCTACGGCATCGGGACGAGCGACATCAACGCCATCGAATTCATCAAGCTCGGCTGGGACGGGGACATCCTGATCTGAAGCCGGAGCGGGCCCCGGCCGGGAAGGGGAGTGACGATGAGACACACCAAGCGACTCGCCCTGGCCCTGCTCGTCGCAGGGGCGGTGACGGCGGCCTTGCGCCCGGCCGCTGGCGGGGACATCGAACGTGTCAGCTCCATCCTCTGGTCGAAGGCCTATGACGTCGCCGTCGAGGGCAACACGGCGTACGCCTCGTTCCTCGACGGCCTGATGGTTCTCGACATCAACGACAAGCGCGCCCCGACGGAGATCTCGCGGCTCGACCTCGGCGGCGGGTCCGCCATCGAAAAGAAAGGCTCCCTGGTCTTCATCGCCGCGGGAAAGCAGGGCCTGAAGCTCGTCGACGTGTCCGACCCCCGGTCGCCGCGCCTCAAGGGAGAGGCGGCGACGCCGGGCCCCGCGAACGCCGTGGCCGTAGACGACGGCACGGCGTTCGTCGCGGCCGGGACCGGCGGGCTCATCGTTTTCGACGTCTCGAACCCGGCCGAACCGCGCCGGCTCGCCGCCTTTGGGACCTCGGGGGAGGCGGAAGGCGTCACGCTCCTCGGCAAGGTCGCGCTCGTCGCCGCCGGCGACGCCGGAGTTCTGACCGTCGACATATCGAATCCCGCCGCCCCCAAGGCCGTGGCATCGATCGACACGCAGGGGACGGCGCGCCGGATCGCCGTTTCGGGGACCATCGCCTATGTCGCCAACGGCGCCTCCGGCCTGGCCGTGCTCGACATCTCCGATCCGGCGCGGCCCAAGCCCGTCATGTCCATGGTCACGTCGAGTTACGCGAACAGCGTCGCCGTCTCCGGCCGCCTGGTCCTCGTCGGCACCCTGTACGACGGCGGCTTCCAGATCCTCGATGTCAGCCGTCCGGCCGCGCCCGTATCCCTGTCGATCACCAAGTACACGATGTACAACGAGGCCTGGGGGGTCGCCGTCCAGGGAAATGTGGCTTTCGTCATCGACTATTTCGCCGGCATCCATCTCATGGACATCTCCAACCCCACGAGGCCGTCCGTCATCGGCCGGTTTTTTACGCCGAGCTCGATCGTGGCCGCCGTCGTCCGGGGCCGGTTTCTCTATGCCATCGGCGAACTCTCCGGCCTTCAGGTCTATGATATCGGCGACGCTTCACACCCCCGATACATCGGCGCCTCTCCCGCCACGCGCGGCATCCAGGGACTCGAGGTCCAGGGGGATTTCGCCTTTGTGACCGATCGCTGGGGGCTGCACCTGATGGATGTCACCGGCCTGCCTTCGATCCGGGCCGCCGCGACCCTGCCGGTCCCCGGCGTCCCGCGGGCCGTGGTCGTCCGCGGCCGATACGCTTATCTCACTTCCGACCGCTCAGGTTTCCACATTGCTGATCTCGCCGATCCCCGGGCACCAAGGCTTGTCGGCTCCCTCGAGATGCCCGGATTCGCCTACGGCCTGACCCTCGCCGGCGACAAAGCCTATGTCTGCAGTTCGGACACCGGATTCCATGTCGTTGACGTCTCGAACCCGGCCGCTCCGAAAATGCTCGGCTCATTCCGGACGGCGGGAGAGCCCCGGGCCGTGGCCTTGAAGGGAATCTACGCTTATCTCGCTGACGGCCCGGACGGCCTCCTCGTCCTGAACGTGGGAGATCCGGTGAACATCAAGCTGGCGGGAAAAGCGGCCTTCGACGGTTTCGCCGACGGCCTCGTCCTGGACGGCGATTTCGCCTTCGTTTCGGACGAAACTTGGGGCGTGCGGGCCTTCGACATCCGTGATCCCGCCGCGCCGAAGCCCGCGGCCGGCTTCGCCACGCCCGGAGAGGCGGCGGACGTCCGCTGGAGCGACGGCCTCCTCATTGTCCCCGATTCGTACTCGCTCTTCATCTTGAGGCCCAAGCTCGAATCGCCGGGCACTCCCGCCCATTGACGAGCCTCGCCGCCGGTGGTAACTTGAACAGGGAAGCCCAGCGGGGCGCGGCGAATCTTCGAGGTCGGCGAGGAGGCGAGAATGAGAGATTTGAAAGTCGAGGTCGTCGAGATCAAGGAACGGTGCGGGGCCAGGCACAAGGTCGGTGACCAGTTCTATATCCGAGGGTTGGGCACGATCGAGATCCCCAAGGGCAGGAAGGTTTGCCTCTACGCGCTCAATTGCCTGTTTCCCTTCCTGACGGCCAAGCAGCGGGAGGACGAGCTCCCCGGAGACGACTGGATCTCCGAAACGGACATCCTCTGCTGCCCAGACCCCAAGGGCGTGTCCTTCAAGGTGACCCCCCTCAGGAAATAGCCGTTCCCGCGGGCTCGAAGACCCGGCCGAGGCGCCGGCGCGAATAGGCGAAGATGTAGACCGCTTCGATGGGCATCAGGATCGCCAGGACCCACATGAGGATGCCTGCTCCCCCGGCCAGAATGATGAGGAAGACGACCGTCGAAAAGAAATCCCGCCGGTAGATGAAAGCGATCCGCGAGGCGATCGCGTCGATTCGGCCGCCGAAGCCTGGCCGGTCCCCGCTCCTCTCGATGTCCGTGGCGATGGCGACGATGTTGCTTCCGAGTTGGGCCTTCTTCATGAATCTGACGACTTGGAAATAGAAGACGGCCATCGAAAGGAACGCCAGGAACCCGAGATAGAGCCAGGCCGGGTTCTGCGAGTTTCTATAGAGGCCGACCGGGAGGCTCAAGAAAAAGAGGACGAAGATGAGGGCGTCCCCTATGATGTCAAGAAAACCGCCGATTTTCGACGTCCTGTAAGTCAGCCGGGCGTTCTCCCCGTCGCAGCCGTCGAAGATCGAGGCGAATTCGAAGAGAAAAGCCCCCAGGACAGAAAAGAGATATCCGCCCCGGCCGATCAGCCAGCCGCTGGCGAGGCCGATGGCGAAACTGGCGAAACTGAGCTGGATCGGAGTGACGCCGGATTTCAGGAAATGTTTCGTCAGGAAAAGGGAGATATGCCGGTTGAGATGGCGCGAGAAAAAGCCGTCGGTCGGTTTCCGGACAGAGGAAAGAAGGTAGCGTTCGGCCTTCCCGTAAGCCGCCTTCGACGCGACGCGCAGAGCAAACCATCCGTCGAGGTCGACGGTTCGGGCCGGGACGCCTGCGAAGAGACCGTCCATGACCCGGGATTCGGGATACGTCCCGCTCCCTTCGGCGAAAATCCGGCCGAGCCTCGAGAAGACCCCGGCCGGGCAGAGGCTGAGGCCGAGCCGGGTGCCCTCTCCCTCCCGGTTTTCGAGCCCAGACCCGCGGTCGACAAGGTGCAGGGCCGAGCCGTCGTCGGCGTCGGCTTGGGAGGCTCGGGACAGGATCTCGGGATCAAAGACGATATCGGCCGGCATCAGCCAGAAGCTCCCCGTCATCCCGTTCTGGACGTCCGGGCGGTCGAGCTCCGCCGGGGAGGCGAACCGGAGCTTCAGGGCCGGGTCCTGAAACCGCTTATCGGCCTTCATCGCCGCCTCGAGTTTGTCCCTCTCCGCGACGTCCGGGCAGACGACCAGGAAGCTCCTGATCCCGGCTCGGGCGGAGGCCAGGACGAGGCGCTGGACGAGCGTCAGTCCGAGGAGTTTTTTCGGCCGGGCGCCCTTCCCGCTCGCAACGCCCGGTTCGGGCTTCGGAACGATCACCACGGCTTGCTCGACTCTCATGATGTTCCTATTGCTTTGCGGTCTTTCCGGGGCTCCTTGCGAGGTTTCGGCATTCCGCCTTCAGCGTTTGAGGGCCAGCAGCTTGTCGGCCCGTTCGACGGCTTTTTCGTCGTCGACGTCCAGCCAGAACCCGCCGTCGATGTCCATCACCCTGGCCTTGCCCTTCTTCGCCAGGACCCGAATCCCTCCTGTCAGGGTGGAGTCGCCGTTCTTCCGGCTTTCCTCGAGCGCCCGGAAGATCGCGGACGTGCACAGGAAGATCCCCGTGTCGAAGGCGTTATAGGCCTCGAGCCCTTTTCCGACCCCGACGATGTTTCCGTCCTCGGCCAGGACTCTCGTCACGTCCTCGGCGTCCACCCAGGGATTGTTCCGGACCTCATAGTCGACGGCGAGGATGACCTCGTCGGAGGCGATCGGCTGGGCGACGAGACGGACCAGGATTCCGGGGTCGAAGATGTGGTCGGACATGGACAGAACGAAGGTGTCGCCGGCGAGGCCGCGCGCCTTGGAGACCGAGAGGCCGTTTTCCTTCTCCCACTCCTCGTTGAAGACGCAGGAGATGGAGATGTCCTTGCCGTGGGAGAGCCTTTCCAGGTAACGCTCGAGTCTATCCCGAGCATGCCCGGTCACGACGAGGAAATCCTTCAGCCCGGCCCGGGCCGCCGCGCCGATAACCCACTCGATGAGAGGCCGCCCGTTGACGGGGTAGAGGGGCTTGCTCGCGGCCCGGGCCGCCAGCCGGCTTCCCCGGCCCGCCGCGATGATCACGCACTTCAAGGTTCGCTCTCCGCTCTTTCCCTCTGGAGGTTTACGGCCGCCGACGGCCACACGGAAGACACCTTCAGCGAGGCATTATAGCGCGAAACCCCGCTTTCCACAAACGGCCCCGGCTCACCCCCGTCCGGGGCCATTCACTTCTGCGGGGCCTGGGTGAGCACGACCTCGACCCGGCGGTTCTTCGCCCGGTCAACCTCCGAGTCGTTGGGCGCCACCGGGTTGGCCGGCCCGAAGCCCTGATACTTCATGCGGCTCTCGAAGATCCCCTGCGCCTTCAGGAAATCATAAACTGCCTTGGCGCGGGCCGTCGAGAGGGCCATGTTGAGCTCGTCGCTCCCGGTCGAATCGGTGTAGCCTTCGATGCTGATGTTCATGTTCTGGAAGACCATCAGAATGCCGGCCAGCTTAGCCACGGTGAGCTGGGCCGGGATCTGCAGGTTGGCCTTGTTCAATTCGAAGAGGATCCCGGGGAGGCTGACGATGACGCCGCGCGCCGTCTCGTTCGTCTCGGCCACGGTGGAAAGCGCGTTCTTGAGCGTCCCGGCCATCTCGTCCCGCTCCTTTTTGATGGCCTCACGCTCCGCGGCCACGGCGTCCCGTTCGGCTGCGACCTTATCCCTTTCCGCCGCCACCTTGTCGCGCTCCGCGGCGAAGACGTCTCTCTGGGCGGCGAGGTCCTTGGACTGTTGGGCCAGGGCCTCGCGCTCGGCCTCGACCTCCTTGAGCTCGCGCGCCGTCCGCTCCGCCTCGGTTTCCGCCGCCTGCGCGCGGGCCTCAAGGGCGGCCTTTTCCGCCTGGCGCTTGGCCTCGCCTTCGGCGGCGGCCTTGGCTTTGTTCGTCCGGATGGTGTCCCGGATGGCCTGAGTGGCCATCTGGATCGCCACCCGCGAATTGTCGATGATCTGGCGCTTGTCCGCTCCGGCCCGGACCGAGTTGTCGGCGTCGGCCAGCGTCACTTTGGCGCTGCGCATCGCTTCTGCGTTCACCTGAGCGGCGTTCATCTTTTCGGCGGTGTCCACGACTCTCTGGGCCTGCTTGAAGGCCACGGGGATGTCGTCGCTGTACTGGAACCCGGAGATGCTGTCGAGCGCCGGCTTTGCCTCCGGCGAGAAATTCGTGAAGGTGAAGGGAGTCGTCTTGACCTGTTCCATCCGGATGTCGCCTGAGGTGAAAAGGATGACCTCTGACGGCAGGTCTGCGGCGACGTACGGCTCCGCCGTGACCATGAGGGCAAAGATCTTTTTGGTCGTGAAGAACGGCTGGGTCGAGGAACAGTCCTTCCGGTCGACGAAGACCTCGCCCATGTTGTCGGCCGAGCCGTCGATCCCGACGGCCCACAGGACGTAGGTCGAGATGTTCCCGGCAAAGAGGACCGCCGGCTCCATCTTCTCGAAATGCAGGTCGATCGAGGCCTGCGCTTTCTCCATCTTGATGGACGCGCTCATGACGGCCCGCGACGGGGCCCGCGAGGTGCGGTTGAAATTGATGTCGAAGGACTTTCCCGACGGGATGAGCAGGGCGGTCAGCTGGACCTC
Organism: uncultured Eubacteriales bacterium; assembly: GCA_964551995.1. Classification (GTDB taxonomy): domain Bacteria; phylum Acidobacteriota; class Aminicenantia; order Aminicenantales; family Saccharicenantaceae; genus DATKJS01. Next base: position 34,985 of record CAZKFD010000020.1, on the reverse strand, counting down.
CGAGGCCATCAAGGTGCTCGAGACCAAAAGAACGGCCAAGACCGCGATCCCGCATTTTTTCAGAGACATTGCTCCTCCTTCGGCTCACTCGCCTCTAGTTCTCGCCGGCGCTCTCGGCTTCCGGCCCGCGGGCGGAAAGCGGGGACGCCCGACCTCTCACGTTCCCTGGTTCGTTGACTTGGCCAAAGGATAACACCGAAGGGCGGAGCCGTCAATGCGGATAGGGCCCCTGCGGCCGGGCCAGGGCCTCGCGGATTCTTGGAAATTTCCGGGCGATTTGATAAAAAGAAGGGGGACTTCTTCCGCTGCCTGCTCCACGTAACGGACGGATGATGAAGCCCCTGAAAAGGAGAGTGTCATGACGCCTCGGCCCCATGCCGTCCGCGGAGAGGAGCTGATCGGCGGAATCGGCTTGAGCCGCCTCGCCGTCTACGATCAGCGCCCGGCTCCCGACGGCCTGAACTCGGGTTCGCCCCACGTCCATGCCGTGACCGACGAAGGGTATTATGTGCTGAGCGGCAGGGGACGGGTCGAGCTTCACGACCTGCGGCACGGCTTCCGGTCGGTCGACCTCCCGCCGGGAGGCTATCTCCAGTACCCTCCAGGGGTTCTCCACCGGCTGATCAATTTGGGCGGCCTAGTCCTGCTTGTCGTCATGGGAAACGCGGGGTTGGCCGAGCGGGGCGATGCCCGGGTCTATTTCGGAAGAGAAGTCGACGCGAACCCGGCCGAATATGCCCGGCTCATGGGACTGCCCGCAGCCCTCGGGCTCGACGGAGCGCTCGATCGCCGCGATGCGGCCGTCCGGGCCTACCGGGGGCTTCTCGAGCTCTGGACGCGGGATCGCCCGTCCTATTTCGCCGAGCTTCGGCGCTTCATCGACGCGCACATGAAAGCCGCGGCCGAGGTCAAAGGCGATTTCGCGGCGGCCGTCGAAGCCGGCCCGGTCGCCTGGGGGGAGAAGTTCCGCCGGCGGCTGGCCGATCTTCCCCTCAGCCGGGAGGAAGCCAGTCCTCTTCTCCACGTCCCGACAGGGGAGACGACATTCGGGATGTGCGGCATCCTGAGCCCGGTCAGAACCCTCGAGCCGGTCGACCCGCCGGGCGTGACCAGGCGTCCCCGCGGCCGGAGAGCCGTTTGACAGGGCCGTTTTTCCCGTGGTAGCTTTTGTCGCGAAGGTGCCCCCGTGACGATAAGCCGTTTTTCGAGCGCCGTCAGCCGCCGGGATTTCATCAAGGCCGCCGCCGCGGCCGCGGTGGCGCCGGTGATCGTGCCGTCCTCGGTTTTCGCTCGGCCGGCGCCAAGCGACACCCTGCGGTTCGGCTGCATCGGCGTCGGGCGCCAGGGGCAGGCGGACATGCAGGAGCTCATATACCGCGGCCTCGAGGCCGGGGCCCGCGTCGTCGCCGTCTGCGACGTCGACGCGCACCGGCTCGACAACGCCCGTTGGCTGGCGGAGAAGATCTACAGCTTGGAATCCGGCCGGGGCGCCGCGGCAAGCGTCGACGCCTACCATGATTTCCGCGAGCTCCTGGTCAGAAAGGACGTCGACGGCGTCCTCGCTGTGCCTCCGGATTTCTGGCACGCGCCTGTGGCCGTCGCTGCCGCCGAGGCCGGCAAGGACATCTATCTCGAAAAACCGTTGACGCACTCGATCGCCGAGGGCCGCAAGCTCGTCACGGCCGTGCGCAGGAACAAACGGATCCTCCAGGTGGGCTCCCAGCAGCGCTCCTCGGTCCATTTTCTCGTCGCTTGCGAGATCGCGCGCAACCGCAGGATCGGTAAGCTCCAGACTATCCGGGTTTGGCTTCCCGAGGATGAGGGCGCAGGCGACCAGCGGCCGCTGCCCGTGCCGCCGAACCTGGACTACGAATTCTGGATGGGACCGACGGCCGAAGCTCCCTATTGCGAGGATCGGGTCCATCCCCAGATGAGTTACGAGCGGCCCGGCTGGATGCAGGTTGAACCCTACTGCCTGGGCATGATCGCCAACTGGGGGGCGCACATGGTAGACATCGCCCAATGGGGGAACGGTACGGAGGAGACCGGCCCGGTTTCGGTCGAGGCCGCGGGGGAGTTCCCCGACCGCGGGCTCTTCAACGTCCATACGAAGTTCCATGGCGAAGCGCTGTACGCCAACGGCGTCCGCCTGATCATGGAGACGGGCGACCCGGCCAGCGTCCGTTTCGAAGGCGACGCCGGCTGGGTTTTTGTGCAGCGCGGGAGGATCCAGGCCTCGGACCCCTCGATCCTCAACTGGAAGCCCGGGCAGGGAGAGGTCAAGCTCTATCGCAGCGGCAATCACATGAAGAATTTCCTCGAATGCGTGCGCAGCCGCCGGGAGCCGGCGGCGCCCGTCGAGGTCGGTCACCGGTCGAACTCGATCTGCGTTATCACTCATATCGCCATGAGGCTCGGCCGCAAGCTCGGCTGGGATCCGGCGGCCGAAAAGTTCGTGGGGGACGCCGAGGCCAATGGCCGGCTGGATTACCCTCACCGGGAGCCATGGACCGTCTGAAAGGGCCCCGCGCGGCGGCGTCCCCGGCGCGGGGCGGCTTTCGTTTCGCTGGCGTCGCATTCGCCGCAGCCCTCGTCCTCATGGGGATAGGCACGGGGTCGCAGGGCGCCGTGGCGAAAGGGCTTTCGATCTCAGACCATCTCAGTCTCCTCAACGGGAAACGGCCCCACCGGCCCGGAACCCAGTACATCATCCTTCACACGACCGAAGGCGCGGCGGAGGGCTCCCTCAACAAGGTCTGGCGCTACGGTGAGACCCACTACTTCGTGACGACGTCGGGAAAAGTCTACCGGGTCATCGATCGCGACAGGATCGCGACGCACGCGGGCCGGAGCATGTGGGCGGGGAGGAGCAACCTCGACGACTGCTCGATCGGGATCGAGGTCGTCGGCACCTGGAACCGCGACATCACCCCCGCCCAGTACGAGGCCCTGGCCGAGCTGCTCCGTCAGCTGAAGAGCCTCTACCGCGTCGACGACAGAAACGTCCTGACGCATTCGATGGTCGCCTACGGGAGCCCCAACCGCTTCCACTCGTCGAACCACCGTGGCCGCAAACGGTGCGGCATGATCTTCGCCCGGCCCGACGTCCGCCGCCGCCTCGGGCTCCTGGCCCAGCCCTCCCAGGATCCCGATGTCGCCGCAGGCCGGCTGAGCGTTGGCGACCCGGAGCTGCAGGCGATGCTCTATCCCTCTCCGTCCGCGCCCGCCCAGGCCCTGGCGGTCTCTGTGCCGGCGTCGGGCGGCGCGCAGCAGGCGCCGGCGGCCGATGACGGCGAGACAGGCGTGGTCGGCCCCAGGCAGAACGCCTGGAACATTGCGCGCGACCGATATAACTGGTCGGACACCACGTATATTCTGCCCAACGGCAGCCGCCTCCGCGGCGACGAGGTCACGGACTGGAACAAGATTCCCGCCGGGACGCGCGTTCTGCTCTCGACCGAAGACCCGGAACAGGGCTTCGAGGGGTTTCTCGAGATCGGCAAGGACGGGGATACGGTCCGGGAGCTGGCCGGGGACGCGTCCGCGTCGAGCAGCACCATCTACTTCTTTCCGGACGGCCTCATCCGCACGGGTGCGGAGCTCGCGGCGAGTGCCTCGCTCAAAAGGCTGCTCGCGGACCCGCCCAAGGGGACGCGGCTCCTCGTCGGCTACACCTACGGCGGATGCGTGCAGGCCCGGCGACCGGCTTATACCGTCGTCGGGGCGCGCTGGAACTATCCGTCGACGTTCTACCGCCTGCCCGATGGCCGCATCCTGAGCGGCGACGGCATCGAGGAGAAATCCATCCCGCCAAAGACGCTCGTCTTCTTCCAGAACTGACCTTGACTTTCCCGGAGCGCTGAGGCTATGCTCCTCCCATGCGTGCCTCCTCGGACACCGGCGCGGTACGCTCACGCATAGCCGCGAATCCGCCCGAGATCGGAAATTCTCTGTTGGAGGAGGATGAGAATCCATGAAAAAAACCTTCTCTTTCGTTTGGATGTTGGCCTTTTTATGCGCTTCCCTGTCCATTTTTGCGGCGATGGAGGTCAAGAACCCCTACGCCCCCGACACGCCCGAGAAGGGCTCGGTCGAGGCTATCGCGAAACTCACGACCGAAGCGCGTTTCGGCAACCCCTGGGTTGCGTATGTCCCCGCTTCGGACACGGTGCCCTCGCCGACGCAGTACCTCGGCCACATCGTCGGCGCCGAGGGAGAGCTCTCGACGACGGCCAAGATCTACGGATACTTCCGCAAGCTAGCCGAAGCCTCGCCCCGGGTCCGCGTCCAGGTCATCGGCCGGAGCGAAGAAGGGAGGGACATTATCCTCGCCATCGTTTCGGACGAGGAGGGGATCCGCGACCTCGACAAGCTCAAGGCGGCGACCGCTGCCCTCGCCGACCCGAGGAACACGACCCCGGCGGCGGCCGAGGCGCTGATCGCTGCGGCTCGGCCTATCTACTATTTCAACGCGGGGCTCCACTCCACGGAGACGGGGAGCTCCGAGATGGCCATGGAGCTCGTCTACCGGCTTGCGGTTTCCGAGCAGCCGATGATCCGGGAGATCCGGCGGGCGGCCGTCGTCCTCATCAATCCCGTTTCGGAGCCGGACGGCCGCGACAGAATGGTGGATTGGTTCTACCGCTATCTCAAGGGCAAGACCGATTACGACCGCCTGCCGCCGGTCTCGCCGCCGTATTGGGGCCACTACGTCTTCCACGATAACAACCGCGACACGCACCAGCAGTCCCTCGAGGTGACGCGGGCCGTGACCCGGATGTTCTTCGACTTCCACCCGACCGTCATCCACGACCTCCACGAATCGATCCCGCTCCTCCACACCTGGAACGGCACGGGACCCTACAACGCCAACCTCGACCCGATCCTCATCGACGAACTGTTCGCGATGGCCTTCGCCGAGATCGAGGCCCTGACGTCGATGGGCATGCCCGGCGTCTGGACGTGGGGATTCGGCGAAGGCTGGACATACCACTACCTCGATTCGTTCGCCGTCAACCACAACAGCATCGGCCGCGGCTACGAGACTTACGGGAACGGCTCGGCCGAGACGATGGACCGCGTCCTCCGCCCGAACGAGGAGCGCTACGTCGACAAGCCCGTGACGAGCCGGGAGTGGTACCGGCCGCTCCCGCCGCCCCGGAAGTTCCGCTGGTCGTTGCGGGACAACACGAACTACATGCAGACCGGATGTTTGGCCATCCTCGACTATACAGCCAGGAACGCCAAAGAGATGCTCCGCGATTTCTACCGCAAGGGCTATAACTCGTGGCAGAAGGGGGTCAAGGGAAGCCCCTTCGCCTTCGCCATCCGCGAAGACCGGGGAGACCGCCTCCGCGCCGCCGAGATGGTCCGGCTCCTCATGATACAAGGGATCGAGGTCTCGCGGGCGAGTGCGGCGTTCAAGGTCCAGGAGGGGGAGTTCCCCGCCGGGACCTATCTCGTGAGGCTCGACCAGCCCTACCGGAACTACGCCGTCGACTTGCTCGTTCCCCAGATGTATCCGGCCGACACGCCCTACGAGCCTTATGACGATGTCTCCTGGGCCCTGCCGATGCACTACGGCGTCGAAGCCAAGAGGATCGACGACGCGAAAATCATGGGTGTGAAGAGCGAGCCGCTCCGGCCGGATTTCGCGGTCCCGAGCCAGGTGAGGGGGGCCGGCCCCGTCTATCTGCTGAGAGATACGGGGCAGGAGGCGCTGCTCGCGCTCCGGAGCCGGCTGGCGCCGTTCAGGGTCGAGATCGCCGAGAAGCCGTTCCGGTCAGGCAAAACCGAGTATCCGGCCGGATCCTGGATCCTGGCCGGCCAGGGCGGGCTGGCGGAGGCGTTGCAGCAGGCTGCGGCCGAGCTGGCTCTGGATTTCGACAGCGCTCCCGCGGTCCCCGATGTTTCCCGCCACGAATCGAAGCTCCCGCGTCTCGCTGTCTGGCACACATGGGAGGACACCGAGGCGACCGGGTGGGTCCGCTACGTGCTCGACCGTGAGAAAATCCCCTACAGCTATATCCGGGACGACGATATCCGGGCCGGGGGCCTTCACGAGCGCTACGACGTCATCATCTTCCCCCACAACTACCTGGGGCTCCAGGACCAGATCCTCGGGATCGACAAGAAGTACGCGCCGCTCGCCTACACGAAGACCGCGGAATACCCCAGCCTCGGCGTCCCGGACGCTTCCGACGATATCACGGGCGGGATCGGCTGGGCGGGCATGGCCAACCTGGCGCGGTACCTTGCCGACGGCGGGCTGCTCATTACGCTCGGCAACGGCTCGGCACTTCCCCTCGAGGGAGGCCTGGTCCGGGACGTCTATCGGAAGCCGGGGGCGTTCTTCACGCCGGGCTCCGAACTCAGGGTGAAGTTCGTGCGGCCGGACCATCCGCTGGCGTACGGCTATCCGGAAGTGACTTCCGCCTTCCGCACGGGGTTGCCCGTCTACGATATCGCCGTCGCCGACAGGGGCGGGGTTGTTCTCCAGTGGGGCACGAAGCAGCGGGCGGAGGACCGCGAGGAGACGCCGACGGAGTCCGGACTGCCGAAGGACGCTGTGGAGCAGGCCAAGAAGGAGGAGTCCAGGATGCTTGTCGCCGGAGCCCTGAAAGGGGAGGACGACCTCGAGGGCCGGCCGGCGATCTTGGACCTTCCCGCAGGGAAGGGCCGCGTCATCGCCTACAACTTCGAACCTATCCACAGGGACCTCAACCGCTCCGACTACCGGTTCCTCTGGAACGCGCTCCTCAACTGGAACGCACTGCCGCCCGCGCCGGGATCCTGAGGGCGCGCCGGCTGGCGGCAAAAGAAAATGTCGGTCTTGACAGGAGAGGATTGTGTTATACTGAAAATGGAGAGCCGGATGAGTTTCGGCAGGGGGATTGGGCCTAGGAATAAACGGGTTTTATGAGGAGGCCATCATGTCTGAAACCCGCGTCGGCAAAGTGACACATTACTTCGACCGCATCTCCGTCGCCGTGTTGGAGTTGACGGAGACGATTCGGGTCGGCGATACGCTCCACTTCCTCGGGCATTCGGTCGATTTCACGCAGACGGTGAACTCCCTCCAGATCGAGCACCAGAACGTCTCCGAGGCGAAGCCGGGACAGGACGTGGCGCTTAAGGTCGACGAGAAGGTCCACCCGAACGACTCGGTGTTCAAGGTCACTTAGGAGGAGACGGCGCCCGTTCCCGCCGGCGGGCGCCACGTTGCGGAAAACAGTTTCCGCAATTTCGCGCGGCCCGCCTATGAGGCAGGCGCAAGCGCGGCTAGGAACTCCTTGGCGAAGGCGGCGGCGCGATCCAGCTCCTTATCCTTCAGCGGTCCTTTCATCCCCGCGACTTCGCAGCGCAGCGCGTTGGGGTAGACGTTCAGGCCCTGCGCTTTAGCCGCGGTCTGCAGGATGCCGGCGGCTCCCGGGTAGAGCCACTTTTTCGCTTTTTCCAGTTCCCGGGGCTCGGACGGCACCGGCCCGTAGGTGTCGAAGACCGCCAGGGGCTTGTCCCCCAGGCACCGCTTGCGCAGGCGCTTCAGAGCGCGCACGGCCTTCCGCGTGACGCGCGCCATCCTCGTCGGTGCGCCGATGAGGATGAAGTCGAAGCTCTGGAGATCGGGAAGCCTGCGGCGAAGGTCCTGGACGACGGATTCGTGGCCGAGAACGCTGATCTGGCCGGCGATCGCCTCCGCGACCTGCTTGGTGTTGCCGTAGTGGCTTCGGAACAGGATAAGTCCCTTCATTTTTATTAGCCTCCTCCCTGCCGCCTTGGCTGAAACAATCCACCTTCCGGTATTATGCGGGATTTCGCCGCCGGAATCCAGCACGGATGGCGGCCCCGTCCACACGGGGGTTCCGGACCGATACGTCCTTCCGAGTCTTCCCGCCGTCCGGACGCGGGCGGATATCGGGCAGGGCTGCGCCCTGTTCCCTACTTATAGTTTCCGATCAGGACGAACGGCGCCCAGTAATACGGATGAGCATAGCCGGACGCGGCGGGGGCCGAATTCGGGGCAGCCGCGGCTTTTGCACCGCGGCCGCTTCCGTTATTCGAAGAGACGGCGGCCCCCCGGAGGAAGGCCAGCTGGGCCTGCCGAAGGGCCTCCGCTTTTCCCTCGGCGGGCGCCTTGACCCAAAGGGCGTAGAAGTCGCTCATGATGCGGCTCGTGCTCGCGTCGTTCACGTCCCACAGCGTGGCCAGCACGGCCTCGGCGTCTTTCTGCTGGGCGACCATCCCCAGGCTGTCCATCTCCAGTCCGTCCTGGGCCACGTCGCCCTTCGCCGTGCTGCAGGCCGAGAGCGTCAGCAGCCGCGTCCCGTGAAAGTTGATGGCCGAGTCCTCGAGCGTCGAGAGGGTCAGAGGATACCCCTCCGGCACGCCGGCGCTGTCCCCGCCGAGCATCAGGTAGGGCTCAGTTCCGCTTCCCGTCTCGAGAACGAAGTGGCTGGCGATGTGGACGACGGGAAACGTCGTCCCCGAGCCGAGTTCGGTCTTCAGGGCGGCATACGTGAACCGCTCGTCGTAAAGAAGGACGCCGTCCATAGGGCCGTGAGAGTCGGGCACGGCGGGGTCGTGCGCCACGGCCTCGAGCTCCGGCAGCACCCCCGGCAGGGCGGGGAGGCCTCCGTAGCTCTTCGAAAGGCCCATCGCCAGGACATGGAGCGAGACCTTGCTCTCGTCGGCGGACGTTGTCATGTGCCCATAGCTCTCGGGAGTGAACAGGATGTTGTTGAACCGCTCGGCCAGGTAGTGCCGGCCGTCGAACATCGCAGCCATGGGTAGGTAGCGCATCACCCCGTCGAGCGACCACAGAAGCGTCGGGACGCGACCCTTTCCTTCGAGGCTCCGCTCGAGAGCGCTCAATTCGTCGGCGAATGGAGCGATGGCCATCGCGTAGAGCTCCGCCAGGTGGGGCTTGGGATCGGACGAGGGAGTGCGAAGGTCGTCCCTCACCTGCAGCACTTTGCTGTGCAGTTCCGCCGGGGTCCCCTTGAGCTCGAACTTTTTGCGCCCCTGGGCCGTGACGATGATCGCGTACGCGCGTTCGTCGCCGAGGAGGAAGCGGATACCCATGACCTCCGGCCCCAGTTCCACCAGCGTGTTCTGCAGACGGCTGACTTCGGATTTCTCCTGGCTCAACAGGGCATTCGCATCCTGTGTCCCCGCCTTCTGCGCCAGCTGCGGATAGAGCGATTTTTTGAAAAAGTCCGAAACATCCGCGTTTGCCGCTTCGATTTTCGCCTCGAGGGCCTTCATCCGGGCCTCCTCCTCGGAGGTCCGTGTCGCCTTGGCCCGCAGGGCCGCGTATTCCGCGCTCTCATCCATCAGCGCCGCGGCTGTCTTTTCTGGAGCCTCGAGCTCCGTCTGCGCAGCCTGCTGGGCGGGGCTCAGCTCGAGCGGTTGCAGCTTGGCTTCCGGCTTGTCGGCCGCTCCCCGGACGACCTCCTTCAGCTCCTGCTCCTTCAGCAGGTCCAGGACCTGTTCGGCCTCCGCGAGCCGGTTGGCCTGGACGAGCAGCTCAGCCAGCATGCGATAGGTCTCCGACTTGGACTGGACAAAACCGGTCTGCAGGTCCTTGTCCATCCCGGAAATGTTTTTCCGGATCTGTTGAAAGGAGTTCACCGCGTCCATCCCGAACAGGATCGCCTCGTCCAGCCGCTGCTGGTCGCGGAAGGTAATCATCAGCGAGGTTTCGATGCCCCCCTCGATCTCCGGGTCGCCCGCGGCCTTGGCCAGAGCCAGGGCGGCCAGCTTGTTCGCCAGGGCCTTTTCCGGCTCTTTCTCGGCGGAGTAGGACCTGCCGATGAGGTTCAGCGCGAGCGCCTCGCCGCGCCGGTCCTGCACTTCGCGCCAAATGGCCAGCGCCTGATTGTCGACCTCCATCGCTTTGTCCCTATCTCCCAGCTCGGCGTAGGCCCGGCCCATATTGGTCAGCGTCGTGGCTTCGCCGCGCCGGCCGTGGGTTTCGTGCCAGATGGCCAGGGACTGATTCAGGAATTCAAGCGCCTTGCGTCCCTGGTTGAGGTCGGCGTAGGCCCGGCCGATATCGTTCAGTGCCAGGGCCTCGCCGTTGCGGTTGCCGACTTCCCGCCATACGGGCAGCGCCTGGTTGTAATAATCCAAAGCCGTCTGCTGTTGGCCGAGGTCCCTGTACAGCCGGCCCATGTTGTTGAGCGTCAGCGCTTCGCCCTGGCGGTTGCCGACCTCGCGCCAGATGCCGAGCGCCTTGTTGAAGGCATCGAGCGAGTCCTGCTTCTGTCCCAAGTCGGCGTAGGCCCGGCCCATGTTGTTCAGCGTGAGCGCTTCGCCTCCCCGTTCTCCCCCGTCCCGCCAGAGCGGGAGGGCCTGGTTGAAGTACCCCAGCGCCTCCTGGTCCCGGCCCATCTCGGAATACGTCCTGCCGATGTTGTCGAGCGTGCTGGCTTCGCCGGAGGGCCCGCTTGCGTCCCGGACGTTCGGCAGGATCTGGTTCAGCCGCCTCATGGCCATAAGCTGGCTCATGTGGCTGCCCGACTGGCCCTGCGGATTGTTGCGCTGCTCTCGCCAAATCGCGAGGGCCTCGTTGAGGCACTTCAGGGCCTCCTCTCTCTTTCCCAGATTGTTGTAGGTCCGGCCCATATTGTTCAGCGTGTTGGCTTCGCCCTGGCGAAAGCCCAGCGAGCGCCAAATGGGCAGCACGCGATTGAACAACTCCAGGGCCTTCTCTTCCTGCCCGAGGTCGCTGTACGCCCGGCCCATGATGTTCATCGTCATGGCCTGGGTCGGCTGGTTGCCCGCTTTCTGTTCGATGGGCAGGGCTTCGTTCAGGCAATCCAGGGCCTTTTGCATCTTCCCCGCCTGCCGGTACAGATAGCCGAGGGCGATCAGCTCCAGCACGACGCTTCTCGTGTTCTGCTGCGCGCGGGCCGCGGCGAGCTTTTGTTCGTGCTGGGCGATCTGATCACGCAACGGAGTCGTTTGGGCGGAGAGGCCCGGCAATGCGGCCAGGAGCCCGATGCACACGCATGTTACAACGATTATCTTACCGGCTTTGTTCATAGTGTTCCCTCCGCGAGTCCGACCCCTCACCCTGCGACCGATCGCAGAAAAAGCGGGGATGCCGGCCCCTGGATGTTGGGACACGCCGGATCTTCAGGCCTACCGTCCCGACGAAGAGATGATCGACGTGGGCTGGACTTCGACTTCGAAGCTGACGTAGGTGACGCCCGGCAGGGTCTCGGCCGCGGCGGCGTCGATGTCCGGCGCCTGCGCTTCCCTCTTGACCTCCTGCGGAACCACCCGCCCCTGGATGACGTGCAGGCTCTTCAACTGGTCCGATGTGGGCGCCCGGTTGGCCGGGATTAGGACATACGTCCCGCTGTTCAGCATCAGGCCCGACACGGATTCCGGCGAGCCCGTCTTCTGGATCGCGTCCTGCGTGGCGAAGACCCGCTGCGGGTTGGACTTGATGATCTGCACCGGGCTGGCGTGAATGGCGCCGTACAGGGCGTTGAAGGACTGGAGCGCCGACATGGCGATACCCGGCAGCCCGATCAGCGGCGCGAACTGGCCGAGCCCGCCGATAACGTTCTGGATGATCTTGTGGAACAGGGAATCCTTTTTTTGCGCCTCGACGTTCAGCGCCCACCGGCCCTGCCCCCCCGGCAGGAGGATATTCTGCATTTTCTGCCATGTCGGGTCGTCCGCGACACTGACGCTCTGGACGGATGAGGATTTCTCCGATGTGCCGATCTTCGTTCCACTCCCGGATGACGACCCCTTCGACTGACCCCTCGACGACGCCGAGCCGGCCGACTTCGGCTTGGACTTCGCCGACAGCATGCCCGAGACAAAGGTGTACGCCAGGGGCTCGATCACGGACGGCAGGATGGCGCTTTTCTGCGCGACGTCGACCCGGACCTGGGCGTTCTCCAGCCGGTCGAACGTGCTCTGGTCCTGCGGGGCGACCTTGATCGCCGACGTGTTCAAACTCACCATGACGTCGCCCTGCGGGATGAGCTTGTTCGTGTCCAGGGCGGCCGCGTTTTTGAAGCCGTCCTTGTCGTTGAAGTGCCAGAAAACCGGCTGCACGTTGCTTTCGCCTCCGCGAGTGCGCGTCGGCCGGAGGATCGGTTCGGCATCTGTAGCGAGGAAGCCGGACCAGAAGTCGTAGGCCTTCGAATCAAAATCGGGGTTGACGTCCTGCGCGCTTGAGGGATCGGCCAGCGCGCTCAGGGCCCGGGCCGCCGCGGGTGAGGCGAAAAAGCCCGGCACAGCTCCGATGGCCACCAAGTCCCTGAAGAAGTCCCTCCGAGTTTTAGACATCAGGATACCTCCAGAAGAGTCCGGGTAATAAGCCGGGGATTTTTTTATCGGCTCGCTCGATGAAAGGCCGAGCTGTGTATGGCATCGACTTTTCTATCGCCTCATCTATTATCCGCCAGGCTCCGCGCCTTGTCAACAACAGCGCCGGAACGTCGTCGACAACGTTAGCCGCGGACCCCGACGCCGGAGCCGCCGAAACTTGCACAGCGGCGGGCCGAGGGGTATATTAGTCCAATAAAGAGCAGGAGAACGGCGATCAAACGCGTCCTTCTTGCCGCGGGGCTTTCCTTCTGTTGCCTTTTCGCCCTGCTTGGTCCTGCGGGCGCCGAAACGCGGCGGGCACTCCTCGTCGGGATCGACAAATACGATCCGCCTGCGGGCGCGAAACCGGGTCCGGCCAAGGCCATAACAGGGACCGTCAAGAGGGTCGAGGTCAAGGGGCATTCGGAGCGGCAGCCGTTTGAATCGCTCGACGGGGCGGTGAGCGACATGGAGGGGATGAAGGCCCTCCTGACGGATAAATTCTGGTTCCGCGAGAGCGACATCAAGACTCTCGTGAACCAGGACGCCACCGCGGATGCGATCCTGAGCGCCATCCAGCGCCATCTGATCGACAGCGCCCGGCCGGGAGACGTCAGCCTCTTTTACTACGCCGGTCACGGCTCGCGCCTGCGCAATCTCCGGACGCCGAAGGCGTCGGGCTACGATTCGACCATCGTCCCGGCGGACTGGTGGCGGGGGACGCCGGACATCAGGGATAAGGAACTGGCGCGCCTGTTCCGGAAAGCCGTCGAGAAAGGGGTCGCCCTCACGGTCATCGCGGACAGCTGCCACAGCGGCTCCCTTCTCCGGGGAGCTCTGAGGGTGCGCGAGGTTCCCGGAGACGCCGGGTTTTACGTTGAGGATCCCCCCGACCGCGACGCGGCCGGGAACGCGCTCCCCAATCCCGAAGAGGAGGGCGCGCTGGTGTTGTCGGCGGCCCAGGACTATCAGTGTGCCGCCGAAGTCGCCACCGATTCGGGCTGGCACGGCGTCTTCACGTGGGCGCTCCTCCAGGTCCTGCGTTATTCCCCGGAGAATGAACCCATGTCCCGGATCTTCGAACGCGTCCGTGCCCTCGTGCAATCGGAGGAGCCCGTGCAAGAACCCGTCATGGCCGGGAAGGGCCGGGCCGAGCGGGGGCTTTTCGGGCAGCCGGCAGATCTGACGGGCGGCGTCACGGTCGCGGTGCAGACGGTCAAAGGAGACATGGTCGAGCTTCAGGGCGGACAGGTCGTGGGACTGGCGAAGGGATGCGAGCTCATCAGGGTAGCGAAGGCGCCGGACGAGGCACCGGTCCGGATCGAGGTCGAGGAAGTGACGGGCCCGAGCAAGTCCCTTGCCCGGGTCTTGTCAGGGACGACGGAGAGCGTCCGGCCCGGAGACCTGTTCCGTCTCGATAAGTGGGTGCAGCCGGAGGAAGGCATCCTGCGCGTGTATGTGCCGCCCAACCCGCCGCCGCTGGCACGCATCGTGGTCGTGGCCAAGTCGGTGGCCGGACTGCAGCTGCCCGGTTGGGTCGAGGACCCAACGACCGCGCCGCCGGACGTCGTCATGGACTGGAACGGATCGGAATGGGTCCTGGCGCGCAACGGGCCCGCCGGGGAGGTGATGCTGCACCTGGGGACGGACCCCGACACGGCCCAAATCCGCAAGCGTCTCACCGAGTCTCCGCCGCCGCGTTTCTTCCTGATGCTCCCGGCGCCAGCGGAAGTCGCCCGACAGGTGCGCCTGGGGCCGGACACGGCCCTCGACGCGATCGTCCCCGTGGCCTCGATGGCGGGAGCGAGGTACGTCCTCGAGGGCCGGTATCGCGACGGGAGCCTCGAGTTCGCTTGGGTTGCACCGGCTGGAAGCGAGGCGGAACTCAAGCGCATGGCCCTGGCGCCCCGGATGCCGCTGAGGACGGCGTGGCTGCCGCTGGCGGGGGGGGCCGACGCCCCAAGGGGTCTCGCGGCGCAGATCGAAGAGTACGCCGTGCGCATGGCCCGGCTCCGGGCTTGGATTGAGCTGGAGCCCCCTCAGGCCGGCACGCCCTTCCTCTATGGTCTGGCCTTCGAGGAGATTTCATCGAAACGCACGGTCACCGAGGGGGAGATGCGAAAGGGGGAGCGGTACAAGCTCTTTCTCAAGGCGGACCCGGAGGCGATGGAGCGGCTCCGGCAGACGGGCCAGAAGGTGCCGCGGCAGTACGTCTATGTCTTCATCATCGACAGCGATGGAACGGGGACCTCTCTCTTCCCGGGAGCGCAGGGCAACGTCGAAAACCTGTTTCCTCCCGAGGTGACGCCGCTGCCCGCCGAGATCCCTCTCTCGGGCCGGGATTACGACATCGAGATCTCGGAGCCGCTGGGCACGGACGTGTATTTCATGATCGTCAGCGCGGAGGTCATCGACCCGACGGTGTTCTCCTTCGAGGGCATCCGGGGCGGGCCGGAGGGGACGCGGGGAGGAGGGGTCGGGCAACTCCTGTTCGGGATCGGATCGGGGCAAAAGAGGGGCGCGAAACAGCCCGCGGCCCCGGCTCAATGGTCGATCGAGAGGACGGTCATCCGGAGCGTCGAAAAGTAGCCCAGACGAAGGCGCTGGCCCTGAATAAGGGGTCCGAAAGAAGTGCCCGGATTCAGCGAAGCTGGCCCGGGTCGCTCATCCTTCCCAGAAACAGAATCGCTCCACTCGTCCGTTCCTGGATGAGGAAAATAAACGGGTGGTCCGCCTTGAATTCCTTGATCTCCTCTTTTGGCTCGGAAAGGACGGCTTTCACGCCGATAACGGCCGCCGTCGCCGCGGCGGCTTCCGTACCCGCCTCCGTCACGTCGACGAACGTCTGGTGCACGACCGCGCTGATCATGAGGTCCCGTCTGCCGTCCATACCCGAAAAGTCCGCGGCCCGGGGGTTGAAAGCGCTTGGCATCCCCATTTTGGCCAGGTCCCCGGCCATCATATATTTCTTCTCGACGCGGAACTTGGGGAAGGTTACCGCGACTTTCCTGGGCTCCATCGTCTCCCTCATCCGGCTCCAGCCCGCGGCGTCAAGGGAGATCCCGGCCAATAGGTTTTTGGGCAGGATCACGATCATCGAAAGGCGGCCCCCTCGGTACGGCATCTCAAGGACCTGAAAGTCTCCGGTTTCCCCATAGTTGAAATGGGAAGTCTGATGCATCATCTTCGCCTTCTCAGTGGAGCCGGAGTCCAGGTGAAAATCCTCGTCGCGGGTGTCCTGCGCGTTGTACGGATTCGACCAATCTCCCTTGAAATAGATCGCATTCGTCAGGACGAGGCGGGTCGCGGCGTTGATGACCCCGGGCGAGAGCAGATTTTCGATCTTCCCGGATGTCTTGTCTTCTACCCATCGGTTGATGGTCTGACGCGAGGCGTCTGGATTCCCGATAAAATCCAGGTTCGCGGCGGCGCCGACGTAATATTCCGTGATCAGATGAAGATAATCCGCTAAAAATCGAAAGCTCTTTTCCGCCCACAATGCGTTCGCCGTGATAAGTTTATAGTCGCGGCCCGGGCCGTTGAGATCCGCGTCGAGCAAATGAAAACTCGCGCGCAGATCCTCCTCGCGGTCCGGCAGGTGCAGGACCTTCTTCATCTCCACCGCCGTCTGTCCCCGCGCTCCCTCGTACGTCATCGTCAGGGCGGAAGAAATGCTGTACGGCGAGAAGAGCAGATTTCCGGTCGCGTCCTTGTAGTGCGCATAAAGGTCGAAGGCGAAGAGGCTATTCGAGTCCGCAAAACGGGTCGGATTGGGGCCGTCGTTCTGCCGGGGCTGGGAGCTGTCCCAGCGCAGGTCCGGGCCCGGCTTCATGGCTGTGCCCTTGAGCCCATAAAGAATTCCTGCGGCGGCCGATACGGCCAAAACCATTTGCAAAAAGCCGAGGATCGGTTTTCGTTCCATATCAGACTCCTCTTGAGCCGATATCGGGGCTTCTTGACCCCTCGCCCCCAATTCGAGAAATTATCAGCGAACTGCCCAGACGTCAAGTCTCGGTGCACTCCCGGGTTCAGGAGAGGCCGGACCCGCCCCCCGGCCCGGTCAATGAGCAACAGAGGGTGATAGGAGAGCGTCATCTGCGGCTGAGAATTGACAAGAGGGAAAATGGGGCCATATTAATATCATGACAACCGAAGACCGGGACGGGCACGGGCTCATGAATTTGCCCGTATCTCCCGTGCGGCGATCGTGCTCTGAATGCGCAAACCGGGGAGAAGCGACATGAAACTCGGACCTTCTTTTGTCAAGGGGCTCATCGTGATGGCTCTGGCGTCGGTTTTGGCCGTGGCGGGCCCGGCGCTTGGCGGGCTCGCGCAGGAACTCGGCGCCCAGGCCGAGCCCAAGGCGGGCGTTGACCCGCTTCTTAAAGAAGTCCTGGCCGCAACCCAGGCGGAGGGAGACGAGGCTGTACGGCGATGGATGAAAGCGAACAAGGGCCGGGTGCGGGCGGAGTGGATCGAACACCTCGCGCAGCAAGGGACCGACGGGCACGACGGGAAGCTGGTGAAAATCGCCGTTCTGCTCGCTGAAGAAAAGGGTGACGTGAGGTGCCTAGCGGACACGTATCTGGCCGCAGGCGATTGCGATCAGGCGGGCAACGCCGCTTCCGCGTTGAGCTTCTACGGCAAGGCGCTCGACTTGTTCGAAAAGATGAAGGATCTCGCGGGTCAGGGCAAAGCGGACTTCGGCGAGGGGATGGCGTACAGCCTGTCGGGCCGGCTGCAGATGGCCTTGCAGAGCTTCAACCGGGCGCTGACTCTGCGCCGGGCCCTGGGCGACCGGGCGGGTGAGGGTGATGTACTCCACAAGATCGGGAACACATACTTGGGCCTTGGCGAGGCCCGGCAGGCGCTCGAGCATTACGAGTTGGCACTGTCCATCCGCCGTGCCGTCGGCGACCAACGCCGCATGGCTGCGACGCTCAACAATATGGGCCTGGCCCACTCCGATCTCCACGAGGCCCGGCAGGCGGTGGATTGCTGGGCTCAGGCGCTGCCGATCTTTCACGCGGCGGGCGATCTGGCCGATGAGGGCGCGGTCCTGAACAATATCGGTGTTGCCTGCCTTGGCCTCGGAGAGCTGCGCCAGGCGCTTGAGTACGACCTGAAGGCGCTGCCGATCTTCCGGGCCCTCGCGGACCGGGCTCACGAAGCCTCGACGCTCAGCACGATCGGCCTCATCGACTCCGATCTCGGTGAGCCGCGGACTGCCCTGGAGTTTTTCAATCAAGCCCTGGTCATCTATCGGGCCAGAGGCGACCGGACGCACGAAGCATCGAGCCTTTATAATATGGGCGTCGCGCACTTCGGTCTCGGCGAGTGGCGTGAGGCGCTCGAGATCTTTACCCAGGTGCTGCCCATTTTCCGGGCCCTCGGAGACCGGGCCGGTGAGGCCGTCGTCCTCAGAAACATCGGCACGGTCGATGCTTCGCTGGGCGACGCCCGGAAGGCCCTCGAGAATCTCAACCAGGCGCTCCAGATCGAGCGGGCAATCGGCGGCCGGGCCGACGAGGCCATAACTCTGACAGGCATCGGAGCGGTCTACTCCGGCCTCGGCGAGCAGCGGAAGGCGCTTGAGCAGTACGAGCAGGCCTTGGCCATCGAGCAGGCCGTCGGCGACCACGCCGGCGAGGCCGAGACGCTTCAGGACATGGGGGTCGCCTATTATCGGCTGAGCGAGTGGCCGAGAGCGTTGGACTGCTACAGCAAAGCCCTGCCGATTTTTCGCGCCCTCGGCGACCGGGGCAACGAGGCCCGGGTCCTCACCGACACCGGGAACGCGTGCCTCGAGCTCGGACAGAAGCAAAGAGCCTTGGAGTATTACACGCAGGCCCTGCCGATTTTTCGCTCGCTCGGAGACCGTGCCAGCGAAACGGCCGCTCTCGGTGACATTGCGACCGCGTACTTCGACCTCGGCGAGAAGCAGAAGGCGCTCGACTATTACACGCAGGCCCTGCCCATCTTCCGCGCCATCGGCGATCGGTTCAGCGAAGCAGCGACCCTCGGCGATATGGGGAACGTCTACTCCGACCTTGGAGAGAGGTCCAAAGCCCTCGAGTGCCACCGGCAGTCTCTCTCTATCTCGCGGGCGATCGGCGATCGGGCCGGCGAGGCTGCGTCCCTCGGGAACATCGGCACCGTCTGCTTCGAGCTCGGCGAGCGTCGGAAGGCACTCCAGTATTTCGAGCAGGCGCTCCCGATTGCGCGGGGGGCCGGGGACCGGGGCGACGAGGCCAAGACGCTCAATAATATGGGCTCGGTCTATTTTGAGCTCGGCGACCGCCGCAGAGCGGTGGAGTACTACAACCAAGCGCTCCTGATCCATCGTGCCATAGGCAACCGGGGATTCGAGGCGGATACGGATTACCATTTGATGCGAGCGTGGGAGGCGCTCTCGAAGCCGCGGCTGGCGGTGCTGTGCGGGAAGGAAGCGGTGAACCTCTGCCAGGAGCTTCGGGCGAACATTCAGGGGCTGGACAAGGAGACGCAGCGGGCCTACCTCAGGACGGTGGAGAGGGTCTACCGGGAGCTGGCGGACGTCCTGGCGGGGCAGGGCCGGCTGTGGGAGGCGGAGGAGGTGCTGGGGCTGCTGAAGGAGGAGGAGTACTTTGAGTATGTGCGGCGGGACTCGGCCACGGCGAAGGCGCTGGGGGGGCGGGCAGACCTGACGCCGGCGGAGGCGGCGGCTCTGGCGCGTTACGAGGGCGTGGCGGACAAAGTCGGGGGGATCGGCCGGCGGGTGGAGGAGCTGCGGAAGCTGCGAGTTCGGACGGCGGACCAGGAAGCGGAGCTGGAGCGGCTGAACAAGGACCTCGAGGCGGCGGGCAAGACGTTTGGGGTGGTGCTGCGGGAGATCGAGGACGAGCTGGGGGGGAGCCGTGGGGCGCGGGACGTGGTGGAGGAGCTGCGGGCGACCAAGGGCCTGGGGGTGGACCTGCGGAGGCTGAACGTGGCCGTGCTGTCGACCGTGGTCGGGGAGAAGAGCGTGTGGGTCATTCTGACGACGCCGACGGCGCAGGTGGCGGGGAGGACGGACATCGCCGAGGGGGAACTCGACCGCAAGGTACTGACGTTCCGGGAGGCGCTGCAGGAGCCGGGCACCGACCCGCGGCCGCTGGGGCGGCAGCTGTATGGGATCCTGGTCAAGCCGGTGGAGAAGGAGCTTGCGGCGGCGTCGCCGGGGACGGTGGCGTGGATGTTGGACGGGACGCTGCGGTACCTGCCGGTGGCGGCACTTTTTGACGGGGAGCGGTACGTGGCGGAGCGGTTTGCGAGCGTGGAGCTGACGCGGGCAAGCCTGAGCCGTCTGGCGCTGGAGCCCTCCGAGGCGTGGCGGGCGCTGGGCCTTGGGGTGAGTGAGGCGGAAGGGGGATTCAGCGCGCTGCCGAAGGTGGCGGAGGAGCTGCGGGCGGTGGTGCGGGAGGGAAGCGGGGAGAGCGGGGTGCTGCCTGGGGTGCGGCGGCTCAACGGGGAGTTCACGAGGAAAGCGCTGGAGGAGAGCCGGGAGGCGGGCTACCAGGTCATCCACATCGCCAGCCACTTCGACTTCAACCCGGGGACGACGGCGGACTCGTTCCTGCTGCTGGGGGACGGGAACCGACTGACGCTGGAGGAGATCCGGACGGAGCCGGAGCCGCTGTTTGCGGGGGTGGAGCTGCTGACGCTGTCGGCGTGCAACACGGCGCTCGGGGCGAAGCAGGCGGATGGCCGGGAGGTGGACGGGCTGGGGGATGAGGCGCAGAACCTGGGGGCGGAAGCGGTGCTGGCGACGCTGTGGCCGGTGGCGGACGAGAGCACGGCGGAGCTGATGGCCGGGTTCTACCGGCTGAAAGCGCAGGGGCTGTCGAAGGCGGAGGCGCTGCGGCAGGCCCAGCTGGCGCTTTTGAGAGGCTCAGCGGCGCCTCTGAACGCGGGGAGTGTCCGCGGGGCGAAAGTCCCCGAGAGCCCGACGCCGCGGCCTTATACGGCGGGCTACTCTCATCCCTACTACTGGGCCCCCTTCATCCTCATCGGCAACTGGAAGTGAAGCCCGAGTCGTTTCGGCCCGTCGCGCTCATTCTGAGTTTTAATCGATATTGATATGAAAGAAACGTGATATTTCGTGTGTCTGATATAATAAGTGGAAGTATAGAATGCGCAATAGCCTTTTGAGATTCCGTTGGATCGGCTCCGTTGCCGTTCTCGCGTTCTTTTTCCTGATCGGGCCCTCTTTGGCCCTGTATGCGCCTTCTCCCGACTCTCCCCAGGCAAATTCCGAATCCCAGGCGAAGCCCAAACAGCCGTCACCGGAAAATAAACCGGCGCAGACAGTCCTGAACGTCGAAATCACGGTCACCGCGCCGCGCGTCGAGATTCCCCTCAAGCAAAATCCGGCCGCGACCACGGTCATCGAAACCCCTGTCCTCAACGCGATGCCGCGGACGATCGGCCTCGATGAAGCCATGAAGCTCGTCCCCGGTGTCAAGGTTGATAACCAGGTCGACGGCGAGCGCGTGCATATCTCGATCCGCGGCGAGGGCATTCTGACCGAGCGCGGCACGCGAGGCCTCGAAGCTCTCGTTGACGGCCTCCCCCTGAACGACCCCTCGGGCTACGTCGACGATTTCTATGACATCGATTGGGCTACGGTCCGCCGGATCGAGGTCCTGCGCGGCGCGGCGGCGGCCTTCTATGGAAGCGGTTCGGAGGGAGGGATCATCAACATCATGACGCGCGACGGCGGATCCGAGCCGGTTTCCGGCGCCGCCGAGCTCACGCGCGGATCGTTCGGACTGAAAAAAGGCCTCGGCGAAGTGGGTGGCACGGTCGGCGTCATGAACTACGACATCACGGGCTCGATGCTCTCCGGCGACGGCTACCGCCAGCAATCCGCATACAGCGCCGACAACGCCCGCGGCAAGTTCAGCTTCACCATCAGCCCGAAGATCAAGTTCGCGGCGATCGTCGGTTGGACGAACTACTTCGAGCAGAATCCCGAAGGCCTGACCCTCGACGAGATCAGCCCCGATCCCAGTGTTCTGCGCCGCTTGGCCAATCCGGACGCCCTCACGTACAATGAGTACTACAAGACCCAGCGGGGATACGGCGGCGTGACAGGGAAGATCAGCCTCGCCGACAACCTGGACCTGGCCGTTGCGGCTTATTACCGCCATACCAAGTATACGGAATCCGATCCGGACGCCGTCGATCACCGCGACATCGACACTCCCGGGTTCATGGTCCAGATCAACCACACCGCCGGCGCGGGTTGGCTGAAAAATCACCTGAGCGTCGGCACGGACATGTCCTGGCAGGCGTTCGACGAGTTCAAGCATCCGAACCTCGGCGACGCGGTCGAGGGCCCTAACTTCCTGGCCGACCAGCGAGTGACCCAGACGGGCGCCGGCGTTTTTGCCCTGGACCGCGTCGAGCTCGGCTCCTCCTGGGGCGTTTCGGGAAGCATCCGCTACGATCGCGTTACGGACGCCCTCACGGATTATCTCCAGTTGGGCGGGGTCAATCTTTCGAGCAACGTCGCTTACGAGAGGGTCACCGGCCGGGTCGGCGTCACCTGGAATCCGCTCGCCGACTTCGGTCTCTACGCCAGCTGGGGGACGGGATTCCTACCGCCAGGGACCGAGGAGCTCATTGAGAATCCTTATTCGTTCGGCGGCTTCAACACCCACCTTGTCGCCGCCACTTCGACCGAGGAGGAAATCGGCGGCCGTGGGTCCGTCGGCAGGACGTTCAGCTACGACATCGATGTTTTCCACATGGACACGCAGAACGATTTCGGCCGATACCGGATCGCGAGCCGGCCCCTCGAAACCTTCTACGGCAACGTCGGTCCGACCCGGCGGTACGGCCTTGAGGCCTCTCTGGCCTGGTTCCCGTTCGAACCGCTGGCCGTGAGATTGGCGTACACGTATTCGCATTTCAAGTACACAACGGTCGAGACCCTGGCGGGGGAGACGTTCAATGGAACGTGGCTCCCGAACATTCCCCAGCATCAGCTGTATCTCGACGGGGAATACCATGTGACCAGGGCGCTGACGCTCGGAGCGTCGCTCGAGTGCATGAGCGCCTGGTATGTCGATTCGACAAACGAAATCCTCCCGGACGGCTACGGCCGGACGAATCCCTACGCGCTCGTGCATGTCCGCATCGGGTACAATTTCCAATTCCACGGCGTGCCCATCGAGCTGTTGCTCTCGGGTCACAATATTTTCAACGTCTTCTACTACGCGTTCACGGAGCCCGACCCGGACGGCTACTCCTATTTTCCGGCGCCGACGGCCGAATGGTCGCTGACCATGCGGCTCGGCTTCTAGGAAGCAAGCGGTCAGAGATTGACGGGAAGCGGCTTTATTGCATGGATTGACGTTGCCGGCTCCGGCGCCCCGGGCGATCGGTGCGAGTCGAGCGCCGTGGCGGCGGGGCGGGACCTGACCGTGCTGTCCTCAAAGAGACGCGGGAGCGTGCGCGAAACGCGAGATGCTCCCCCCACTGCCGGCGTCCTCGAGGTCCGCTCGGGGCCGGCCGTACATCACGATAGGAGGTTCACCGCATGAAAAAGCAACTGTCCGTCTGTCTCCTGGTGTGTTTCGTGTTCCTGGCGGGGACGCTGGCCGCGCAGGCGCCGCCGCAGGACAAACCCCCGGCCAAACCGGCCGCGGAGCCGGCCCAGGGGTCGCAACCGACGCCGCCCCCGCCGGCCGTTCTCCCGGCCTCGTCCGTGACCCAGCACTCGATCAAGATCGGCGGCAAGATCCTGAACTACACGGCGACGGCAGCCATCATGCCGATGAAGGACGAGAACGGCAAGCTCCTGGCCAACATGTTTTACATCGCCTACACGCTGAACGGCGTCGCGGACAAAACGAAGCGGCCGCTCCTGTTCGCCTTCAACGGCGGCCCGGGCTCGGCGTCGGTCTGGCTCCACCTCGGATTCCTCGGCCCGCGCCGGGTCGTCTACAGCGACGAGGGCTGGGCCCTCCAGCCCCCCTACAGGCTCGAGGACAACGAATCGTCGATCCTCGACGCGGCCGACGTCGTCTTCATCGACCCCATCGCGACCGGCTACAGCCGCATGGCGCCGGGCGAGGACCCTCACAAGTACCACGGCGTCATGGAGGATCTCGAGTCCGTCGGGGAATTCATCCGACTCTATATCACGAAGAACGGCCGTTGGGACTCCCCGAAGTTCATCATCGGCGAGAGCTACGGGACGACGCGCGCCGCCGGGCTGACCGGCTACCTGATGGAAAGATACAACATCTACCTCAACGGGACGATCCTCGTGTCGTCCATGACCCTGGGCGTGCGGCCCGGCTCGGACCTCGAAACCGCTCTCGTCCTGCCGCACTTCACGGCGACGGCCTGGTATCACAAAAAACTGCCGGCCGACCTGCAGTCCAAGCCGCTCCGGGCCGTCCTGGACGAGTCCGAGAAGTTCACCCTGGGGGAGTACCTGCTGGCCCTGGCCAAGGGCAATAAGATCCCGGCCCAGGAGGAGGACGACATCGCCGCCAAACTCGCCCGCCTGTCCGGGCTTTCGGCCGAATATATCAAGCGAAGCAACTTGCGCGTCAACGGCATGCAGTTCTGCAAGGAACTGCTCAGGGACAAGGGCTTGGTCGTCGGCCAGCTCGACAGCCGCTACACGGGCGTCGACAAGAGCTCCTCGGGCGAATATCCCGAGGGCGACCCGACCGATTCCGACCTCAACGGCGGCTTCGGCAGTGCCATCAACGAGTATTTCAAGAACGAGCTGAAGTACGAGACCGATCTCACCTACAACATCGCCGGCGACGTCGGGCGCTGGCGCGGGATGGACATCTTCGGCGAAATGCAGCCACCCGGCGGGGGGATGTTCGGCCGGATGGAGGGCGTCGGCGAGATGCTCCGGGAGGCCATGGCCCAGAACCGCTTCCAGAAGGTCCTCGTCCTGGCGGGCTATTACGACGGCGTCTGCGATTATTTCACCGCCGAATACGCCCTCTCCCACATCGATCCGGCCGGCAGGGCGAAGGACCGCGTCAAGTTCGCCTTCTATGAATGCGGCCACATGATCTACGTCCGCAGGGCGGACCGCGTCAAAGCCAAGAGCGACGTGGCCGACTTCATCGAGTCCTGTCTGTCTAAATGAGAACGAGAGGAGATCGCCGAAGCCGAGTTTAACGCTCTTTATCCGTTTTCTGTTTTTCCTTCAGAGCGAACTTTTCGGGATTGGCCTTGATCTCCTCGCGCAGCCATTTTTCGGGATAGCCCTCTTCCCGCGGACGGCCGACAGCGTCATGAACGTAGCCGTCGTTGTATTTGGTGATGAGAAAATCGGCCAGCTTCCACCAGCGGTCCAGGTTCATCTGAGCGTTGGAGAGGCAATAGCGCGTGAGAAAGACCGGGATCAGCCGCGGCTCGGAGTCGAGGAGATTCCGGGCGGTCTGTTCGATCGCCGGTTGAAGGTCGATTTCCAGGTCCTCGATGTCCTTCTGGGCTTTCTGAATGTCCTGGATCATGTCGCTGTAGCGCAGGTTGGCATAGTTGGCGACGAAATTAAATGTCCACCAGGCGGAATCCCGGCTGAAGGCCTGCATGGAGCCCTTGGCGTAAGCTTCGGGGATGTCCGTGATGCTCGTATAGAGCGGCACGAAGAAATTCGTATAGGGATTGTCCATACCGTACCAGTAGACGCCGCCCACGGCGTCCGGGACGAAAGACCTCGACTGGGAGACGAAAACGAACGCCACCTGCTGCGCGGAGATCGGACGCTCCCAGGAATAGTCCTTGCCGTCCACTTTCCAGCTGATCGGCCGCCAGCGGTCCGGGGCTCCAAACGGACCCGCCGTCAGATCCTTGGTCATGTCGAAGGGCGTCCCTTCATAATGATCGCGGTGGAGGGCCATGACGTCACGAACGGAAAGCTTGCGGTCCGGCTTGATCCAGAGAGGATAGGGCTTGGCCTTCTTGACCCAGGAGCTGAAGTCCGGAGAGAGATTCAGAGACGGCGCCGCGCGCCGGAAAATGCTCCAGACCCTGCGGGCCGAATACTTGACCTGTTGTTCTGTCGGAGGGTTGTAAACCAGGGAAAAATTGAACGGCCCGCTTTTCGGGCTGTAATAACCCTTCTCGACGGCGAAAGAGATGACATTCGGGGAATACAGGCAGTTTTCGGGGTCATTCACGGGGAACTCGCCGATGCGGGACATATTGGCATGAGCACAGATCATGCCGTCCGGAATTCTCATCGCGACCCAGACCGCACCGTGCCCGCCTTTCCCCGTTCCGATCATCTCCATGATCCAGGCTTCGTCCTTGTCGGCGATGGAGAACGATTCCCCGCTGCTTCCGTAGCCGTATTGATCCACCAGGTCCGTCATAACCTTGATGGCTTCCCGGGCCGTCTTCGCCCGCTGCAGGGCCAGAACCATGAGCTGCGGATAATTCAGCAAGCCATCCGGGTTGACCAGTTCCCGGCGGCCGTCGAAGGTCGTTTCGCCGATGGCCACCTGAAATTCGTTCATCAGGTCAAGGACTTTATACGTGTGTGCGGCTTCGGGGATTTCGCCGCGCTTCCCGCGGAATCCCATGATCTCGCACTTGTCCCCGGCGGCATGGTCGGCCGCCGGATAGAGGCGAAATCTGGGAAGGAATTCTCCGTCACAGGAATACGTGATGATCACCGACCCGTCGGCCGAAGCTCCTTTGGTGACGATGATCGACGTGCAGGGGAAGCTCAACTGAGAGACCAGGAACAAGAGAGGCAACATCCAGAGAATCCGATAACCGGCACCCTTCATCTTCATTTTCTCAAACTCCTTTCTCCAGACACTGGAAATCGATTCCTGCGTCCGGTTTCCTTTATCCGTCCCATAGTACGACGGCTTCAGCGCCATCGTCAACACGGCGGGCGGGGATGGTGTCGTGGGCCGATTCGAAAGGTCCATCTCTCCTTGAGGTCACCGATGATTTTTGGGCCGAAGACAGGGCGCAGGTTGACGGTTTCCGAAGCTCTGGCATATGATTATTTTATAAGATATCGCGCGAGGTGCCGGACATGACGCTGAAAAGGGCTTTTTCCAGCAAGATTTTATTCGCGGCCGTCTGCCTGACCGTCTTGACCTCCCTTCCCGGGCCGCAGGGGCCGCTGCGAGGCCAACAGCCTTCGCGGCCGCTGCGTCCATCGCCCCCCGATCCCAGGGCCGTCGCCCTGAGGGGCGCGTATGGCCGGTTTCGAGCGAACAACCACCTGCTCTCCTATGACCTCGATATCCGCGTCGATCCGGCCACGAAGTCCTGGGGAGGGAAAAACACCATCCGGTTCAGGATGCTCAAGGACGATTCGCGCATTCAGCTCGATCTCTCGGCCGGGCTGAAGATCGAGAAGATCATGCTGGGTGCCGTCGAGCTCCCATACACCAGGGAGTTCGACGCGGTTTTTGTGGATTTTCCGAAGCCGCTCAAGAAGGGCTCGACCATTGCCGTCGACGTCTATTATTCGGGCCGGGCCGCCGAGGAACAGCGGTACGGCGGCATCTCGTTCAGGACCGATCCCGCCGGCCGTCCCTGGATCACAACGGCCTGTCAGGGGGCCGGGGCCATGACCTGGTGGCCGAACAAGGAGCAGCAGCGCGACCGGGTCGAGAATATGCGGCTCCGGGTCGCCATTCCCAACGGCCTGACGGACGTCTCCAACGGACGACTCACGGGCCAGACCGACCTCGGCGACGGCTACACCCGCTGGGACTGGGCCATCCACTATCCCATCAACAACTACTGCGTCGCCCTGAACATCGGGACTTACGCCCACTTCAGCGACAAGCTGGGCAACCTGACGCTCGATTTCTATTGCCTTCCCGAGAACCTGGCCAAGGCCAAGTTGCAGTTCGCTCAGGCCAAGCCGATGATCGAGTGCTACCAGAAGTATTTCGGTCCCTACCCCTTCAAGACGGACGGCTACAAGCTGATCGAGGTTCCCTATTCCGGCATGGAGCACCAGACGGCCGTCGCTTATGGCAACCACTACGCCAATGGCTATCTCGAGCGTGACTGGACCGGCGTCGGCGTCAGCCTGAAATTCGATTTCATCATCGTCCACGAAAGCGCCCACGAATGGTTCGGCAACAGCGTCACCGCGGCCGACGTCTGCGACGAGTGGATTCACGAGGGCTTCGCGACATACGCCGAGGGCGTCTATGTCGAGCACATGTTCGGTCATGCCGACGCCCTGAGATACCTGAACGGCTACAAGTCGAAAGTGAAAAACCAGGAACCCATCGTCGGGCCGGCCGGGGTGAGCTACAGGTCGCCCCAGGACATGTATTTCAAGGGGGCGCTGTTCCTCAACACACTCCGCAGTGTCGTCGACGACGACGCCCGCTGGTGGAAGACTCTGCGGGATTTCTATGGTCATTTCAAATACCGGACCATCTCGACCGACGACGTGATGGAATTCTTCTCTGCCGAGACCGGCCGGAACCTCGGGCCCCTATTCGACCAGTATCTGCGGAAAACCGCCATCCCGGTGCTCGAGCTGAAGTTCCGGGATGCGGAGGGGACGGTGGCTTATCGTTGGAAGGCCGACGTCAAAGAGTTCCGCATGCCGGTGAAAATCGGGCGGCCGGACCATTGGCTGACTCTCCAGCCCTCGACAGAGTGGAATACGGTGAGGACAGGGCTGAAAGGCGACGAAATCAGAGTGGCCACGGACCTGTATTATATCGATGTCGTTCGAGAATAGCGCCCGTCATTTCCAGGAACGGGCGAGAGTTCGATTTCGAACGGCCTGCCGGCCTGATCTTATACACGCCCAGCGAGAGGGCCGTCACTTGAGGTTTCCAGCCGGGAAACCTCACTCCCAGCTTTTCTCGTATTTTGCCTAGACTGCTTTTCGAAGGGCAGGTCACCGCCTCTTGCAGCGCTAGTGGCTCAGCCTGATGCCGACGGAGGCGTTGAACCCGTACGTCCCGTAGCCCCAGACCTCCTCGTACCATCGGTTGAAGATGTTGTCCAGGCGCAGAAAGAGCTCGAGCGACCGGCTCAGGGGCTTCGTGAGGACGAGGTTGACAAGCACATATCCCGGAAGCGTGACGATCTGATAAGGATATGTGCTGAATTCCTCGTCGGCCCGCCTTCCGACGAAGAGGACCGAGACAGTGAGGTCGAAGCGGTTCCGAAAGCGGGACGTGATGTCGGCCGAGAACTTGTCCTTCGGCCGCCGCAGCAGCGGAGCGCCGGAGACTTCGTCGCGGGCCGTGAGGCGTGTGTAGGAAGCTCTGAGGCTCAGCCACCCGTCCGGCCCGATCGGAGACGACTCGAGGGACGCCTCGAGCCCAGACGTCCTCGCGCGGCCGATGTTGATGTAGCCGAGACCGTAGTCGAAATCGATGAGGTCACGAAAGGAATTGCGGAAGTAGGTCAGTCCGAAGCGAAGGCTGTTCCCGAGAACGTCCTGATCGACGCCCGCGTCCCAGCCCGTGACTCGTTCCGGCAAGAGATGGATATTGCCGATCGGCCCGAAGGACGTGGGCGGGGCATAGAGCTGGTAGAGGGACGGGGATTTGAATCCCGTGCCGAGGGTCGCCCTGAATTTCGTCCCCGTGCTTTTGAGGAGATAGGCCGGAGCGATCCTGTAGGTCAGAGCCGTCCCGGTCCGGCTGTGGACATCGAGCCGCGCCCCCGCCGTGAGGAAGAATCCCTTTCCGGCTTTCCACTGGTCTTGAACGTAGAGCCCTGCCGCCTGGGCCTGCTCGTCGGGGAAAGAGCTTTCCGAGTTTCCCGACGGACTCTGAGACGTATAATCGGAGTGTCCCTGTTCGTTGCTGAAGTCGAGGCCGGCGGTCAGGGTTTGCGCCGAGCTAATGAAGAAGTTGTTCTGCCAGTCGACTTCGACCAGGCCGCTGCCGTATGCTCCGTATTCGCTCTCGAGCGGGTGGAGGTCGTCGGGAGGGTTCACGAGTTTGCGGTCGGAGCCAACCCAGGACACGGAGAGTTTTTGCTCCCAGCGGTTGCCCAAGAAAAGGCCACGGAGGAGGGCCCTGACGAGCATCGACCGGTAATACTGGACGTCGTTAGGATCGTCGCCGTAGGGGCCGCCGAAATCGGCGAGGTTGGTCCGGTCCGTAATGGTACGGACCATGACATCGAGGTCGAGATTCTTCCGAATGGCATAGCCGAACCTTCCCGACAGGGAAAGGTTCCGGTAACCGTCCGGCTCGGTGTTGCCAGGAAGATGAGAGTCGGCCGCGGAGATGCCAGTCGTCCGGAAGGCCGAAAGACCCAGGGAATAATCGGCGGCCCCGGTCGAGCCCGAGAGGCCGAAGTCGCCGCTCACGGTGCCGTAGGAGCCGGCCGAACAGGAGAAGGACAGCTGGGGCGGGCCGTGACCTTTCCGGGTGATGATGTTGATTACGCCGCTCATAGCGTCCGAGCCATAGAGGGGGCTCTGGGGGCCACGGATGATCTCGATCCGCTCCACCTGGTTCAAGAACAGATGGGACAGGTCGTAGGACCGTGAGGGATCAATGGGGTCGTTGACCGCGACTCCATCGATGAGGACGAGGGTGTGTTCGCTGTTCGCGCCTCTGATGAAAATGGAGGCCACGGACCCCGCGCCGCCGTTTTGGGTCACGGAAAGGCCGATAAGGTCCGTCAAGGCGTCCAGGACGGTGGTCCGGTGGGTCTGGACGAGCTGCTGTCTCGTG
The DNA here is from genome assembly GCA_964551995.1 of uncultured Eubacteriales bacterium. Classification (GTDB taxonomy): domain Bacteria; phylum Acidobacteriota; class Aminicenantia; order Aminicenantales; family Saccharicenantaceae; genus DATKJS01. The sequence goes on along the minus strand of CAZKFD010000020.1, from coordinate 4,953 downwards.
ATAACGGTGACGCAACTGGCGAGTTCTTTCTCGGGCGTTTCGATCTTTGTCGCCGTCACGACGACCTCGTATTCTTGCGATTGGGCGGAAGGGGATGGGTTCTCGTCGGCTAAAAGCAGACCTGGCAAGGCAAAAGCCAGGATCGCCACGATCGGGAGGGCGGGCGCGCGTCTGTCCATGGAGAAATCTCCGTCGTCGCCCCCGCCATTTTTATTCTGGGGGATTAGGGGATTGTAAACAAAAAATAGCCCCTGCCTTCCCCTCGAAGACCGGCTGCCTCAGGCTTAAAGAAGGTTTCCTGACTCCCGGATCGTTCTCCTCCCAGGCCTTCCGGCCTCTCGGCCGTGGCATCTTCTGGGAATCGTCCCCGGATACAGTAGCGGGGGCTGTGTCCGCTTTAAACGGACTTCCCTTCAGTTAAACCCAGAATTCTTTTTATAAAAAATGTTGAGGAATGTCAAGATTCACACGCAATTCAACTCCTATTCCGACCTTCTCGGGTCCCGTCGTTGACCATGTCAACAGATGTTCGTAACTTCGGCAGGATGTCATCCCTGAAAACTGTGGCTCCTGAGGTCCCACGCTGGACCCTGAGAAGCGACCGCCGTTTCCCCACCTGGCGAAGCCGGCGCTTGACACTCTTTCGGCTGTACCCTATCATTTTTAAAGGAGGGGGACGGTCCCGGCACGATTCGATCTTCAAGCTATTCCCTTTTTATCGGCATCCGGCTCCGTTCTCCGGTTTTGACATTTCCCTGCGCGGCAGCGTGAGCGAGGCCAGCAGCGTTACCCTGGCCCGCGAAAGGAGGACATCATGGCTAGAGTCATCGGCATCGACCTGGGGACCTCGAACTCGGCGGCAGCGGTTATGGAGAGAGACCGTCCGCTCATCATCCCCTCCGCTGAAGGCGCCGGCGCGGCCTCGGGCAAGGCCTTCCCCTCGTACGTCGCTTTCACCAAGGATGGGCAGCTCCTCGTCGGCGAGCCAGCCAGACGCCAGGCGGCCGTGAATCCCAAGCAGACGATCCAGGCCGTCAAGCGCAAGATGGGGACCGACTACAAGTACAAGATCCTCGGCCAGGAATACACGCCGCAACAGATCTCGGCCTTCATCCTCCAGAAGATCAAGCGCGACGCCGAGGCCTATCTTGGCGACACTGTCGAAGAAGTCGTCATCACCTGTCCGGCGTATTTCGATGACAACCAGCGGACGGCGACCAGGGACGCGGGGGAGATCGCCGGCCTCAAGGTCCTCCGCGTTATCAACGAACCAACGGCAGCCTGCCTCGCCTACGGGCTCGACAAGTCGGGCAAGGAACTCAATGTTATGGTCTTTGACTTTGGCGGCGGCACGCTCGACGTGACGATCATGGAGATGTGGAAGGAGGGCGGCTTCAAGGTTCTGGCCACGGCCGGCGACACGCAGCTCGGCGGCACCGACATGGACAACGTCCTCATCGACGACATCGCCAAGCAGTTCCAGCGCGACACGGGCATCGACCTCCGCAAGGATGCCATGGCCATGCAACGCCTGCGGGAAGCCGCGGAGAGGGCCAAGGTCGAGCTGTCGAGCACACTGTCGACGGACATCAATCTACCGTTCATCACGGCCGACGCCTCTGGTCCCAAACACCTAACCATGGCCATCAACCGGGCCAGGCTCGATGAGCTCGTCCGGCCCATCATCGAGCGCTGCCGCGGTCCGCTCGAGCAGGCCATCAACGACGCCAAGGCGGCGCTCGAAAAAGAAAGCACGTCCTTTGACGCCAAGAGCGTCGACAAGATCATCATGGTCGGCGGTCCGACCCGCATGCCCATCGTTCAGAAGTTCCTCGAGGACTACTTCGGAAAGAAGATTGAGCGGGGCATCGACCCGATGGAGTGCGTCGCCATGGGCGCGGCCATCCAGGCTTCTGTCATCAAGGGCGAGGTCAAGGAGGTCCTGCTTCTCGACGTGACGCCTCTCTCCCTGGGCATCGAGACGTTGGGCGGCGTTTTCACCAAGCTCATCGAGAGAAACACAACCATCCCGACGCGGAAGAGCCAGATCTTTTCGACGGCTGAGGACAACCAGGCGGCGGTGACCATCCGCGTCCTCCAGGGCGAACGACCGATGGCTGACAACAACGTTGAGCTCGGCCGGTTCGACCTCGTAGGCATCCCACCGGCGCCGCGGGGTGTCCCGCAGATTGACGTTGCCTTCGACATAGACACGAACGGTATCGTCCACGTGACCGCCAAGGACCTTGGCACCGGCAAGGAGCAGTCCATCCGGATCACGGCACCCAAGAAGCTCTCGGAGAACGACATCGAGCAGATGGTCAAGGAAGCGGAGAAGTTCGCCGCTGAGGACGTCAAAAGGAAAGAGATGGCCGAACTCACCAACCAGGCCGACACGCTCATCTACTCGACGGAGAAGTCGCTCAAGGACTTCGGTGACAAGGTCGGTCAGAACGATCGGGCAGCCATTGAGGCGGCCATGAACGACCTGAAGTCCGCCGTCAATGACAAGAACGCCGATAGCATTCGGAAGGGCATCGACGCCCTGACGCGGGCCTCGCACAAGCTCGCAGAAGAAATCTACAAGCAGACGGCGGGCAGACAGGGAGGCCCGACCAGCGGGACAGGCGGAGCCAGCGGATCACAACAGCCGTCGGGCGGCGGGAAAGAGGACGATGTCGTCGACGCCGAGGTCGTCGACGAGGACGAAAAGAACAAGGGCGGAGGGACAAAGGCCTGACCTTGCTCTCGGATCGACCTAACCGGAGCTTCGATTGACCCACCTCCGCTCACGATACTACCTCTGAAGCCAGGTTTTTCAACCCTCTGTGAACTTGGACATCTTCATCCGCGACATCCTCCTCACTCGAATTTTGCCACAAGACTCCGTTCTCATGTTGCACGGGCTTCAGGCATGAGGTCCACGCCCAGATTTTTTCTCATTATATTGGGGCCTATTTTCTGGCAGCAGGTTAGTCGCAGCTATGATTTCCCGGCCTTGTGGCCGTGGACAATTGATGCCCGAACAGCCTTTCCCGGAGAGTCTATTGGGGGCAGATGTAAGACTGCATAATAACGGCGCTTGCCCGTTTCGGGATTGTCCGAATACCACGCATAACATTTCTCAGCCTGAGGATGTCTGATCAAGTGAAAAACATAGACAATACCTTCCCAAACGGTTTTTTCCCCGAATTTTTCAATTACCGGGACGGCATCAAGAAACGTGGCTCGGCAATTATGTAGACCCTCAACGGCAATAGCTAATTGAGTCGCTATTTCATTGCTATTATTTTCTACCATTCGGTGATCATTATTCTAACATGTCGGCCGCATCGGTCCGAGCTTTTGTCCCCTGGCAAACCAGTCACCATATAGCCCTTGGCAGGAGCATCACCGCCGCCTCAGAAAAGCACGATCTGGCCTCCCAAGAGTCCGTATGGCTCCGGCTCATAATTACCTCCCCTCGCTTACGATACCACCTCTGAAGTGAGATTTTCAACTATTTTGCCTCTGGGGCTCGGACATTAAGTCCGTGCTCAGAGACCTGAAGCTGGAGCCTGCCGACTGTCCGAATTAAGCCGCACTCCCAATTATTGGTCGATTTTCGCGGAATTCTGGTTATTGGAACATGAAACGCTGGGCCGATGATATGGGAAGAAAAAAGAAGCGCCCCCGGGGTGACTCGAACACGCCACCTACTGATTTATAGTTAGACGCTCTATTATATGTCAAGGAGGGCCGTGGACAGAGTGGCGACTTTTAAGATCAGTTACCCGAAAGGATAGAACGTCTGATTGCGAATCAGAAGGTCGGGTGTTCGAGCCATCGCGAGCGCTCTCTCTTTTTCCCCTGTGAAATCAACGACATAGGGACCGCCGGGACCCATCTGCGCCCTCAATTCCGCCCCTTCGTCATCGTGCTATTTAAGGCAGTTTTATAGTGTTTTCGGCCGAATTTATGTAAGAAATCCCGTAAGCCGTCAATCGGCGTCCTTTCCCTTGACCCACTCGCGATAGAGCTACTCGTTAAATAGCCTTAGCCCGTATTTTAGAAAGAAAATTGGAAAGCCTACGCGCAAGTTCAAGCATAAGCTTCCCGCTTCCGAAGAAACTGGTGTGGGGTCAATTATGCTCTACAGCGACATCTCCTATCTTACTTGCCTTACTGCTTTATTTGGATGGTGGTGATAAAAGAGGGGTTTGTCCCCGCGGCAACGGAGCCTATCGCTGTCAAGGCTCCCGTGGAAGAGTCGATGGTATAACTCCAGACATTATCCAAACTGTAACTCGTCACATAGGCGAACTTGCCCGTGGGGTCAATGGCAACGGACTCGGGATATGGCCCTGTGGGAAAGGGTGAGCCCGCGATCGCTGTCAAGGCCCCCGTGTAAGAGTTAATGGTATAGGCAGAGATGTTGTTCGAATTGATATTCGTCACATAGGCGAATTTACCCGTGGGGTCGATGGCGATAGATTCAGGGTTTGTCCCCGCGGCAACGGGTGAGCCTATCGCTGTCAAGGCCCCCGTGGAAGAATCGATGGTATAGGCAGAGACAGTACTAGCTCCATTATTCACCACATAGGCGAAGTACTTGTAAACCGTTGCCGGGGGTGTGGAGCTCCCACTGCCCCCACCGCCGCACGCCACAATGGGAACCGCAACCAATCCAAGGACGATGACCTTCCCAAAGATGGCTTTCATGCGATAACCCCCAAAGCTAAGATAAGCAACCGCTATCGATTTGCTCCGGAAATCCACTTTCTCAATATCAATTAAGCCTCTAAGATAGATTTGTCAAGCCAGATTGATTGACGCCTCACCCGAAAACTGGTCCAGCCAAAAATGGAGTTTTTTGGCTTCTTAAACTGACTTCGTATTTATCAGCGAACTGCCGCGGAGTCAAGTCTCCGAGCGAGCTGTGCGGCCGGAACTCGTTGTAGTCCCGCCGCCACT
>CAZKFD010000019.1:0-14233 GCA_964551995.1 uncultured Eubacteriales bacterium | reverse complement strand
AGAAACGGAGTTTACCCCCGCCGTGAGGTTTTCATAATTAGTCCCACTGAAATTCTCAGTGAAGGCGACCGTAGTCGTCAGGCATGTTTGCGCCAGAAGCCTCAGGGCCAGGGCCCCGACCGCGATGACCAAAACGACCTGGACGAGTTTCTTGATTTTCTTATTCATAGAGTTTCCTCCTTAAGGAGTGGACCCCGTGGTCCCTGTTACCTGGAGGCCCAGGTCGACCTCGAGCCGCGACGTCGCGAGGGTCTGTTTTCCGGACCACACGACGCCGATGGAGACCAGGAGCGCGTCGTTGGCGATCCCCTGATCGATCAGAAACACCGTGTAGGTACGGCTCGGGTCGTTCGTGCCGCCGGGCAGCTGAACGTACGACTGGTTGTAAAAGATGACCCCCGTCGTGCCGGCCGCGAGCGTGTTCACGAGCGAAAGGTCGGAAACGTTCCGGAAATAGTTCGGTTGGCCGGGCTCATTGATGCCCGTCGGAGTCTGGAGGCAATAGGCGCTCAAACCGGTCCAGGCGTCCGACGCGAGGTTATTCTCGATCTGGATCCGGGCCGCTTCGAAACCCGCCTCGGCCGCGTTGAAAGCCTCTTCCTGGTTGCGGACGCTTCCCGAGACCTTGGGGGTCATGCCCGTCGTCATGAGCAGGGCGACGCCCACGGCCAGCATGAAGGCGATGATGATGACCACGACGATGAGCGATGAGCCCCGCTCTCGGCGTTCCTGTTTCGTCTTCACCGTTGATCCTCGTTATAAAGATTCAAGGACATGTTCCTGATGTTGGACGTCGATTGCAGCAGGAAACGGCGGTGCATGTCGTTCGTGGTCGCGGCCGGGGAGTTCGCCATGGCCGGCCGCATGTACGCGGCGATCGTGCCCGGCGGCGTCCCCGAAACGCTGACGAACGCGTTCGCGGTCCTCCCGAGGAGGAAGACCTTCACCTGGCGGATGGCGGCCACCTGCTCCACCGTCCAGATCTCTGAAGAACCGTTCGGCGCCTGGTCCCAGTTGCAGAACCCGTTGAGCTGTCCCGAGCCGTCGAAGTCGCCGTTGAACTGGACCTGGAAGTTCTCGATGTTCTGGGCGACGGGGATGTTGACGCCGTTCTTCGTCACATAGAAGACGCCAGGGATCCCGAGGTATCCGTTGGTCCCCGGCGTCAGTCCCGTGTAGCTCCCCGTGACGTCCAGCCAGTACTCGTCGATATTCACCAGCATGACGAGGCCGCCGGTGTAGTTGCTGGAGTCCGCGCAGGTCCCCGAGAGGCCCCCTGGGGGGGTGACGTTCGGCGCCAGGCCTGGGGAAAAGTTCAGCATTTCGCCCGTCCCCCCGGCGGGATGAGTGACCGTGGAGACGATCCGGACCTCTCCGGCCACGCAGCCCGCGGACGGGTTGGGGATGACGAGGACGTACATATTCTGGTAGAAGCTGTCGGGGTAGGGATATTGCTCGAAACTGTAGTCGGCCAGCGTCACGTTCGTCGCCCCGCCCTGGTAGCTCTGGATGGTGAGAATGAGAGGGTACTCGATGTTGCCCATGATCTTCAGCCGGTCGGGCTGGACGAGGGCCGCCGTTCCCTGGTTTTCGTTATCGACGGCCGAGATCGAGTACATCTGGTACTGCACCGGGAGGCCGGCGCCGGCCATCCTTGTGTCCCTCATGATCATGTACATCGCCGAGCGGACGTCGTTCTGAATCTCCGAGTACTGCTGCTGGTCCACCGAGATCTGGCTGCTCTTACTGTACACCATCAGGGCGGCGACGACGACGATGAGCATGATGGCGCTGCCGATGAGCAGTTCGAGGAGCGTGAACCCTTTCGGCTTCGAGCCGGAGGCGTTTTTTGTCTGGGATCGGCTCATGTCATCACCTCGATATGACCGTGTTCAGCTGGGCCATGACTCCGTAGCCGAGAGGGTTCCCGATGAGAGTGGCGCTTTCGGTGCCGAACTGCGCCGGGGGAAAGACGAGGACCTCGACGTTGTAGGTCGGGCTCAGGTTCGTCAGGACGGTAATGACCCTGTAGTCCGGGACTCCGTCCAGGTCGACGTCGATGAGGGCGTCGCTTGACTCGCCGCGCGACGCATCGGGGAAGGTCGAGAGCTCGGGGCTCGTCAGAGTCCGCAGATAGTCGATCTGCTGCTGGGCCAGGAACACGGCGTTGGCGATCTGGCTGGCGCGGCGCGTGTTCCAGATCCCCAGCATGTAGACCTCGGCCAGCCCCAGCACGGCGACGGCCACGAGAAACACGCCGATGAGGACCTCGATCAGGGAAAACCCTTTGCGAGGTCTGGAAGGACTCGTTATTCGCTTCACCATAACCTGTCCCTCTTTCATGAGCCCGACCCTTAACTCGAGGACTTCTGGAAGCTGATCGAGCCGCCCTGGAAGACCGTCAGGATCCTCAGGTCGGGCTGTCCGTATCCCTGGAGCTTCATGCTCTGCAGGGTCAGGGTGTTGTGGGACGCTTCGTAATTGTCGACGATGCCGACGGGCGAGAATTCAACGGACTGGTCCGACGGGAGGTTGAGCAGGAGGAGGTACCTCGGGGGAAGGACGAGCTCCACGAAGTACGTGGCGGCGACCCAGGTGCCCGGGGCGCTCTCCATCTCGAGATAAACCTGCCAGAGGCCGTTCACCTGGGCGAACCGGACCCGGTAATCAGTTTTCTCGTTGACTGCCCGGAACCGGGCCTGCTGAAAGGCCGTTTGGATCTGGCGGGCCGTGTTGTCCAGGCCCCGCGTCTCCAGGGAGTTCATGATGCTGGGATACATGGTGAGCGTCAAGACGCCCATAATGCCCACGACGATCAGAATCTCGAGGAATGTGAAGCCGCGTTCCATCTTCCGGCTGTTCATTATTCTCCTCCCCGATCCTCCGAGAATTCCGCTTTCTCCTTTCGCCTTCTCTGAATTCCGCCCGCCTGATGCAATCGTTTTCTCCGCGTTCTCTCCCTGTCTGCCGGGAGGATATTGCCGCATCCATGATCGCAGGGGCCTTACCCGGGCGGAATCCCCCCGCGGGGTGATTCCCCGGAGCAATTTTCCGTCCGGACCCTCACCGCCGGCGGCTAGCCACTGGGACGGAGGCCGTTTGACCGTCCTTTTTCTCCTGTGCTATAAATAACAAGAGAAACCATGGTCCGAGTCCGCTTCGCCCCGAGCCCGACGGGCTTCCTCCACATCGGAAGCGCCCGGACGGCCATCTTCAACTGGCTCTATGCCCGGCATACGGGCGGGAGGTTCCTCCTCCGTGTCGAGGACACCGATCTGAAGCGGTCCGAAGCCCGGTTCCTGGACGAGATCCTCGGGGACCTGAAGTGGCTCGGGCTCGACTGGGACGAGGAGCTTCTCTTCCAGAGCCGCCGCTTCGGCGTGTACCGGGATAAAGCCGAGGAGCTCGTGGCCCGAGGCCGGGCCCACCGCGACGGCGACGCCGTCGTCTTCAAGGTGGAGCCGGGCCGCACGGTCGCCTACGACGACTCGATCCACGGCCGGATCACCATCGAGACCGCCGACATCAACGACCAGGTCCTGATCAAGTCCGACGGCTCGCCGACCTACAACTTCTCCTGCGTCATCGACGACGCCCACATGGGGATCACCCACATCCTGAGGGGCGACGACCATATCAGCAACACCCCGAAACAGATCCTGCTCTACGAGGCTTTCGGCCTCCAGCCCCCGCGCTTCGGCCACATGCCCCTGATCCTGGGGCCCGACGGCTCGAAGCTCTCGAAACGCCACGGCGGCGTCTCCGTCGAGGATTACAGGAGGGACGGCTTCCTGCCGGACGCGCTGGCCAACTACCTCGTCCTCCTCGGGTGGACGCCGGAGGACGGCCGCGAGGTCATGTCCCTCGCCGAGGCCATCGGCCTTTTTGATGTCTCCCGCATGAGCCATGTCCAGGCCAAGTTCGACCTCCAAAAGCTGCGCTGGCTCGACGGCGAATACATCATGAAGAAGCCCGACGCCGAGCTCCTGCCGCTCGTCCGGCAACGGCTCACGGCCGCGGGGATCGACGCCACACGCACGGATGACGCCTATCTTTCGAAAGTTCTCGACTTGTACCGGGTCCGGATCAAGACGCTCGCCGAGTTCCCTGGCATGACGGACTTCTTCTTCCGCGACGATTTCGTCCCGGATGAGGAGGGGCGAGAAGCCTTGGAGGACGTCGAGAGCGCGGGTTATCTTGTCGAACTCGCCGGCCGTCTCGAGAAGGTCGAGCCCTTCGGCCACGAGGCGATCGAGAAGGTCTTCCGGGATTTCGCCGGGGAGCGGGGCCTCAAGGCCGGTCGGATCATCCATCCGGCCCGCATGGCCGTCAGCGGGAAGACCAAGGGCGCCGGGCTCTTCGAGATGATGGAGGTTATGGGCCGCGACCGGACGGTCGGGCGCATGAGGAGGGCCGCTCATGGATGAGGCCAGGGCGAAATCGAATTTCATCCGCGAGATCATCGACGAGCACCTGCGGAACGGCCGTTTCACTCGGGTCCGCACGCGGTTCCCGCCCGAGCCCAACGGCTATCTCCACATCGGCCACGCCAAGTCCATCTGCCTGAACTTCGGCCTCGCCCGGGACTACGGCGGGCTCTGCAACCTCCGCATGGACGACACGAACCCGGAGACCGAGACAATCGAGTACGTCAACTCCATCAAGGAGGACATCCGCTGGCTCGGCTTCGATTGGGAGGACCGCGAGTTCTACGCCTCCGACTACTACGAGAAGCTCTACGATTGGGCGGTCGAGCTCATCAAGAAAGGGAAGGCCTATGTTTGCGACCTGAGCATCGACCAGGTCCGAGAGCACAGGGGGACCATCACGCGGCCGGGCCAGGACAGCCCCTGGCGGAGCCGGACGGTCGAGGAGAACCTCGACCTCTTCGCCCGGATGCGGGCCGGGGAGTTCCCCGACGGCTCCAAAACCCTCCGGGCCAAGATCGATATGGCCCACCCGAACATGCTCCTCCGCGACCCCTTGATGTTCCGCATTCGCCGAGAGCATCACTACCGCCGCGGCGACGCCTGGTGCATCTATCCCACGTACGACTGGGCCCACGGCCAGAGCGATTCGATCGAGGGCATCACGCATTCGATCTGCACGCTGGAATTCGAGGTCCACCGGCCGCTCTACGACTGGTTCCTTGACGAGCTCGGCGTCCACCATCCCCAGCAGATCGAGTTCGCCCGCCTCAACCTGGGCCACACCGTCCTTAGCAAGCGTCGGCTCCTCGAGCTCGTGGACGGCGGCCTCGTCGGCGGCTGGGATGATCCGCGGATGCCGACGATCTCCGGCCTGCGGCGCCGCGGCTACACACCCGAATCCATCCGCAGCTTTGCCGACCTCATCGGCGTCGCCAAGGACAACAGCATCGTCGATATGGCCCTCCTCGAGATGTGCGTCCGCGAGCACCTCAACCGGACGGCGCCTCGGAGGATGGCCGTACTCCGGCCGCTCAAGGTCATTCTCACGAACTATCCCGAGGGGAAGGACGAGGAATTCGAGGCCGTCAACAACCCCGAGGATCCCGCCGCCGGGACGCGGAAGGTTCCGTTCGGGCGCGAGCTCTGGGTCGAGCGTGAGGATTTCATGGAGGATCCGCCGCCGAAATTCTACCGCCTGGCGCTCGGGCGGGAGGTCCGCCTCCGCTATGCTTATTTCATCAAGTGCGAGGCCGTCGTCAAGGATGCCGGCGGGAACGTCGTCGAGCTGCGGTGCACCTACGACCCGGCGACGAGGGGAGGGGAGTCGCCGCCCGACGGGCGGAAGGTCAAGACCACCCTGCACTGGGTTTCGGCCCGGGACGCGGTCGACGCCGAGGTCCGGCTCTACGACACTCTGTTCACCGTCCGCGACCCGGGGAGCGTGCCCGAAGGCGCGGACTGGAAGTCGGCCCTCAACCCCGCCTCGCTCGAGGTCCTGAAGGGCGCGAAGCTCGAGCCGACGCTGAAGGACGCAGCGCCGGAGAGCCGTTGGCAGTTCGAGCGCCTGGGCTACTTCGTCGCCGACCGCCGCGACTCGAAGCCCGGCGCGCCGGTCTTCAACCGGACGGTGACCCTGCGCGACGAGTGGGCCAAGATCGTCAAAGCGGGGAGGGGCGCGGTGTAACGCGGGCCTACTTCTTCATGTACTTCTCGAACCAGCCGACGACGCGGTTGAGGACGTCGATCCTGTGCTTCTCTTCGCGCAGTCCGTGGCCCTCGCGCGGATAGACGACGAACTCCGTGTCCACGCCGTATCGCATCAGGCCGCGGTGGAACTCGTAGCTCGGCCCGACTGGGTCGGCCGCGGCGTTCTCCCTGCAGAGAATGAGCGTCGGCGTCTTGACTTTCCGGACGGAGGTCATCGGCGACCGCGCCGTGAACAGCGGCAGGTTCTCGGAGGGGCAGGATCTGGAACTCTGGACTTTCGGATGTTAAGATACTATAAGGGTTGTTGAAACGAGACTGAAGGGGAGGCTCGTCATGCCAAGCCTGACGGACGTCGGATTGCTGATCCTTCGCCTTCTGCTCGGGGGCACCCTCGCGGCGCACGGGTCCCAGAAGCTCCTCGGCTGGTTCGGAGGCGACGGGCTTTCCGGACAAACGGCGGCCATGGAAGGGATGGGGATCCGGCCGGCCCGGCTGTTCGCCCTGATCAGCACGGCCGGTGAGTTTTTCGGCGGATTGGGAACGGCCCTCGGCCTTCTCGCGCCTTTCGCCGCGGCGGGCATCCTCGGATCGATGGCCGTCGCCGTGGTGAAGGTCCACTGGCGGAACGGATTCTGGAACCGCAAGGGAGGGGTCGAATATCCGCTGACCTTGGGGATCGTGGCCTTCGTCATCGGGCTCGTCGGGCCCGGCCGCTACTCCCTCGACGCTGCCCTGCGCCTGCGTTTGCCCCAACCCGTGACCGGGATCGCCGTCCTCGCCGCGACGCTCGCCGTGGCCCTCTATGTGGTGACAAGGCCCGCCCCGTCGAAGCCGGAATAATCCCTTTTCCCGGAGCGCCAGGCTCCGCGGGCCGCTGTTGGAGCCCCGGCGGAAAACCGCTATAATGGGAAGAGCTTTCGATCCGGAAACATTAATCCTCCGACGGGTTGAGCGGCTTCTCCCTATCGCCCGGAAGGGACCGGAAAGGAAGAACGCAAACATGAGGGAAGCACCGGAAGGAAAATCCGGGACCGGGGGCGGACCAGCCGGCGCCGGAGAGATCGTCCACGGGCCGAGCCTCTTCAACGAAAACGACATCTACCTTTTTAAAGAGGGCAGCCATTTCCGGCTCTACCAGAAACTCGGGGCGCATCCCATGACCGCGCTCGGGAAGACCGGCACGTTCTTCGCGGTCTGGGCGCCGAACGCGGAGCGGGTCTCGGTCATCGGCGACTTCAACGGCTGGGACCCCGTAAGGCATCCTCTTGGGCTCCGGTGGGACAGTTCGGGTATCTGGGAGGGCTTCATCCCCGGCCTCGGACGGGGCGCGGTCTACAAGTATTCCGTGCGCTCGAAACTCAACGGGTTCCAGGCGGAAAAGGGCGACCCCTACGCTTTTTTCTGGGAAACGCCGCCGCGCTCGGCCTCTATCGTTTGGGACCTCGACTACCGCTGGGGCGATGCGGAGTGGATGGACGGCCGGGCCCGGCGCAACCGGCTCGGCGGCCCCATCTCCATCTACGAGGTCCATCTCGGCTCGTGGCGGCGGGTGCCGGAGGAGGGCAACCGGTTCCTCACCTACCGGGAGATCGCCCCGCGTCTCGCCGAGTACGTCAAGGAAATGGGCTTCACGCACGTTGAGATCCTGCCGGTTATGGAGCATCCGTTCTACGGCTCCTGGGGATACCAGACGGTCGGCTACTTCGCCCCCACGAGCCGTTACGGTTCGCCCCAGGATTTTATGTTTCTCGTCGACCACCTCCACCAGAACGGCATCGGGGTCATCCTCGACTGGGTACCGTCGCACTTCGCCGTCGACGGGCACGGGCTGAGCATGTTCGACGGCACGCACCTCTACGAGCACATGGACCCGAAGAAGGGCTTCCACCCCGACTGGAAAAGCTCGATCTTCAACTATGGCCGGAACGAGGTCCGCGAGTTCCTCATCAGCAGCGCTTTCTTCTGGCTCGACCGCTGCCACGCCGAAGGACTCCGGATCGACGGCGTCGCCTCCATGCTCTACCTCGACTATTCGCGCCAGGAAGGGGAGTGGGTCCCGAACGCCTTCGGGGGCCGTGAGAATCTCGAGGCTTTGTCCTTCCTCAAGCGCTTCAACGAGGCCGTCTACGGCGCCTTCCCCGCGGTCCAGACCTTCGCCGAGGAATCGACGGCCTGGCCCATGGTCACCCGCCCCGTCTACGTCGGCGGCCTGGGCTTCGGCCTGAAGTGGAACATGGGCTGGATGCACGACATCCTCGAGTACTTCAGCAAGGACCCGATCTTCCGCAAGTTCCGGCACAACGCTCTGACCTTCAGCATGTGGTACGCCTACACCGAGAACTTTGTCCTGCCGCTGTCGCACGACGAAGTCGTCCACGGGAAGGGTTCCCTCGTCGGGAAGATGCCCGGCTTCGAGTCGGACAAGTACGCCAACCTGCGGAGCCTCTTCGGGCTGATGTTTACGTTCCCGGGAAAGAAGCTCCTGTTCATGGGCGGCGAGTTCGCTCAGTGGCGGGAGTGGGTCCACGACGAGAGCCTGGAGTGGCACGCGCTCGAGTACGAGCCGCACCGCGGCGTTCAGCGCTGGGTCCGCGACCTCAACGACCTCTACCGGCGCGAGCCGGCCCTCCATGAGCTCGATTTCGAGCCGGCCGGCTTCGAGTGGGTCGATTTCACGGATGTCGACCAGAGCGTCATCGGCTACCTCCGGAAGGGGAACTCGAGCCGCGACCTCCTTCTCTTCGTGGGCAACTTTACGCCCGTGCCGCGCGAGGGCTACCGGGTGGGCGTCCCCGCAGCGGGCTTCTGGCGGGAGGTCCTCAACAGCGACGCCCGGGAATACGGGGGCGGCGGTTGGGGCAACTTCGGCGGCGTCGAGACCGAGCCGTACGCGATCCACGGCCGCGGCCAGTCGCTTCGGCTGACGCTGCCGCCGCTCGGCGTCCTGATCTTCAAGAAGGAGATGGGGGAAGAGGGATGACGGACGGGGAGGGGGAGGCCGCGGGATGAACCGGCACATCTGCATCCACGGGCACTTCTACCAGCCGCCCCGCGAGAACGCCTGGCTCGAGGAGGTCGAGGTCCAGGACTCGGCCAGTCCCTACCACGACTGGAACGAGCGGGTGACGGCCGAGAGCTACGCACCCAACTCCGCCTCGCGGATCCTGGACGACCGGGACCAGATCATCGACATCGTCAACAACTACGCCTCGATCAGCTTTGACGCCGGGCCGACGCTCCTCGGCTGGCTCGAAAAATCCAATCCTGCCGTCTATCGGGCGGTCATCGACGCCGACCGGGAGAGCCGGGCGAAGTTCCGCGGCCACGGCGGCGCGATGGCCCAGGCCTACAACCACATGATCATGCCCCTGGCCGGAAGCCGCGACAAGCGGACGCAGGTCCTCTGGGGCATCCGGGATTTCGAGTCCCGCTTCGGCCGGAGGCCGGAGGGCATGTGGCTGCCCGAGACCGCGGTCGACCTCGAATCGCTCGACATCATGGCCGGGCAGGGCATCCTGTTCACGATCCTTTCGCCCTACCAGGCGGCCCGCGTCCGGGAGATCAAGGGCGGCGGATGGACGGACGCGAGCCATGGCCGGATCGACCCGAAGATGCCGTATGTTTGTCGGCTGCCGTCGGGCCGGGACATCGCCCTCTTTTTCTACGACGGGCCGATCTCCCACGACGTCGCTTTCGGCGACCTTCTCCGCAACGGCCAGGGCTTCGCCGGGAGACTGCTGAAAGCCTTCACCGACGGCGGGAGCCGGGACGAGCTCGTGCACATCGCGACCGACGGCGAGACCTACGGGCACCACCACCGCTTCGGCGACATGGCCCTGGCCTACTGCCTGGACTATCTGGAGACGAACAAGCTGGCCAAGATCACCGTCTACGGCGATTACTTGGAGAGGTTCCCGCCGACGCACGAGGTCGAGATCGCCGAGAGGACGGCCTGGAGCTGCGGCCACGGCGTCGAGCGCTGGCGGAGCGACTGCGGCGACAGCACGGGCGCGCACCCCGGCTGGAACCAGAAGTGGCGGACGCCGCTTCGGGAGGCGATGGACTGGCTCGCGGGCCGGGCGGCGGCCGTCTACGAGAAGGAGATGGCGGGCTTTGCGGGCGACCCCTGGACCGTCCGGGACGATTACATCCGGGTCATTCTCAACCGCTCGCCGGACAAAGTGGAGGCCTTCGTTGCCGGCCATGCGGGCCGCAAGCTGGAGCCTGCGGAGAAGACGAAGTTTCTCAAGCTCCTCGAGATCGAACGGCACGCCATGCTGATCTACACGAGCGACGGCTGGTTCTTCGACGACATCTCCAACATCGAAACCGTCCAGGTCATGCAGTACGCGTCGCGGACCCTGCAGCTTCTCCGGGACGTCGGCGGCGACGACCTCGAGCCGGAGTATGTCCGGCGGCTGGCGAAGGCGGCGAGCAACGTGCGCGAGCTCCGGGACGGGGCGCGGGTCTACGACCAGCTCGTGCGGCCCGCATTCGTCGACTTCCTCCGGCTCGGCGCCCACTACGCCGTCTCTTCGCTCTTCGAGGACTATCCCGCGGCGGCGAGGATCGGCCCCTATTCGGCGAATGCCGAGGTGTACGACCGGGAGGAAGTCGGGAAGCGGAAGCTCGCCATCGGCCGGGTGACGCTCAAATCGGCGATCACGCTGGAGGAGCGGGCGGTGGACTACGCCGTCATCCACCTGGGAGACCAGAACCTGGCCGCGGGGGTGCGGGACGACGACGCAGACGGCCGGCTGCGGGAGCTCGGCGGCGAGGTCCGCGAGGCCTTCCGGCGGGGCGACGTGACTTCGGCCGTCCGTCTGATCAGGCACGGTTTCGGGACCCGCAGCTATTCCCTGTGGCACCTCTTCAAGGACGAGAAGCGGAAGGTCCTGAACGAGATCCTCGACGACACTCTGCGCGGCCTCGAGGACACGTTCCGGCGGACCCTCCGGGAGAACTATGCGGTCATGCAGGCCATCCGGGAGATGCAGATCCCGCTTCCCGAAGCGCTGGCCGCCCCCGCCGTTTTCGCCCTCAACGCCGACTTCCGCCGTCTTGTCGAGCGGGACGTGACGGACGTCGACGAGCTCGAGAGGATCGCGTCCGAGTACCGGGCCTGGTCTTTCGAGCCGGACAAGATCGGCCTGGGTTTCGCCGTCAGCCGGAAGATCGGCCTGATGATGCAGAAGTTCGCCGCGGACCCCGACGATCTCGACGGGCTCCGGTCTCTCGTGCGGATCTTCGAGATCCTGAAGCCTCTGGCGCTCGACCTCGACCTCTGGACGAGCCAGAACATATACTTTTCGCTCAGCCGGACGCTCTACCGGAACGCCTGCCAGAGGGGTGCCCGGGGGAATGCGGCGGCGAAGGAGTGGCTCGCGAAGTTCGAAACGCTCGGGGAGTCCCTGCGCGTCAACCCCGCCGAAGTCCGAAGGCGGTGAGCGGCGCGGCCCGGACTCCGGCTTGCCTTTCATCAAATTAGAAGTTATTTCAATGAATATTGAAGTATGCCAAAATTTACGTAAATATGCCCGGTTTGATCACAATTTGGTCACAGTTTATGTTAAGCCCCGGTTGCCAAGAGGTTAAATTACGGGATTGAGCGACGGGAGCATAAGGGGAGCTGGTAAGCCTCCTTTAAAATAATCAAACTGCCAATGCTGCATATCCCGATCAGGATATGCCCCACCGACCTGAGGTCTTCAATCCTTTGTGGACCTTTCCGCTGATTATGTCATTATTGGGGATAGACGTGGCTTGACAAAAGCCATTATTCTTACTTAGACTTCGATCAAGAGCAGGGAAAGGGGAGTGGTTCCCCCTTTCCTAATTCATTGAAGGAGGACGCGATGAAGCGTAAAAAAGCGTGGTTGCGATGCGTATTTCTGGCCCTTATTTTTGTGTTATTCGCGGCGATCGGCCCCTATTCAAGTTCGGGTTCAACCGTCAACCTAGATGACCTTAAGAAAACGAATGTCGCCCTCGAGTTCACCGGCTTCGCCTTCGGCTCCGGACTTCAGAAGGATGCCAACGGCACGCCAGACTGCAACGGCCTCGAACTCGTGCAGGCGAAATGGGCCGGGAGCGGCTTCATCGTCAACAGGGACGGAACGTTCATCACAAATTATCATGTGGCTCGCCGAGCCTCGGCCGGACAAGCGAAATTCCCTGACCAATCCTCCTTTGATATCGCCGCGATTAAAGTCTATGATTCTGTCAATGATCTGGCCGTCATGCAGATCAAAGCCCAAAAGACTTTTTCGACGGTCAAGCTCGGGAATTCTGATACTGTGAACGTCATGGACCAGGTTGTCGCCGTTGGGAATGCTTTTGACCAAGGGCTGGCGGTCACCGAAGGTATCATCAATCAGGTCTTCGTCGACAGCAGCAATGCTCGATACCAATTCCGCCACTCCGCCACCATCGCCCCCGGCAACAGCGGCGGACCCCTCTACAAAGGAAACGAGGTCATCGCCGTCAACGTTTCTATAGTCCCGGGGTATTCAATCTATTATTCCATCCCCATCAATTTGGCTCGACCGCTACTGGACCCCAAGTTCGCGACCGGGGTTCTTCTTTCCCAAGCGTTCCCCGCCAATGTGGATGCCATTTCCCAGAAGGCGCAGCAGCTCTGGACACAGAGCGGGCAAGTACCCGCGGCCGCGTCGGCCTCCTCGCCGGGCACTCAAGGCTACACGATGGACGTCTCTCCCCTGGACGATATTCTCTTCGAGCTCAAGTGTCCGGGTCGAGATTTGGCGCTCATGGCGGTCGATCAGGAGACAAATACTATAATAGGTTTAGGAGATTTGCGGCAGGCGGATAGCGATTATCTTTTGCTCACCCCGCCAGATGGGACATCCAAGATCGCCATCTACGTGGTAAACTCTGATCAAACTCCGGCCAACTTCGCCCTGGTGGCCTACCGGATCCAGTGGTAAGAGATCTGAGAGCCTGCCTTGTTTCGCGCAGTAATAGGCTGGAAAATTGACTTTATCGAAGTGCACTGATAAAGACCTTGAAGGAGGATGACATGTTCAGATGTTTTGGAAATAAAGCGGTTTTGGGGACTCTCGTCGTCGTCCTGGTAATTGCCCTGGCCTTAACGGCCCAAGAAAAGAAACGTATTTGGCCAAAAGTCGGCACACTATCGGCTCAACCCATATTCGATTCGACGCGGTTCCAGTCCCGCATAAACGGTCCCAGAGGGGTTGCGGGGCTCATTGATGACCTCTCCCTCTACGGGAAGGGCCGAAAGCCGGTGGACCTCGCCGCAAAGCCCGAAAATGCCAAAATGTTCCTCATCGGCTCGTTCTATTCCGAAAGCATCGCCTACTCCCGCGCAGGCAAGGCAGCTCCGGCCCTCGACCGGTTGAAGGTGATCGATAAGGAATTCATCATCATGGGGGTGCCCAACTCTATCTACCGCTTCATCCACAAGATCGAAAACGGCATCACCACGAAAAAATACGAGCCAGCCGTTCTCCTTGATTTCTTCTCCCTATTTGAGTCAGTTTACGAGGACTTTCTCAAGTCCAAGGGCCGTGACCAGCTTGTTCTCTTCCAGGCAGGCGCGTGGCTAATGGATATGGCTTTAGCGGCGGGCGCTCAGGACATTGTCCTGCTCAAGCAACGCCATGTCCTGAACTATTTCGTTGCTGAGATGAAGCGGATGAATGCACCTAAGGATGCCCAGGACGCGCTCGCGGAGATGTCCACAATCTCCCTCAAGAAGGAGATCTCCCCAAGCGACGCCGACCAGGTCCTGAAACTCATTAAGCGGGTTCAGAGCGCCATCGATTAAACGTGCTTCGACCTCAGCTTATCGGAGGGGCGAGGCATGCCGATGGACGTCCTGGTGTTCTTCTGCTCGTTTCCCCTGGGCCCTTGGCCATTATGGGTTGAAAATCTCACTCTAGAATTAGTATCGTGAGGAGCGGCTGCCAGTTTGGCTAGTGTATGGTGATGTTCGCAACTTGGCATAGGAGGTAGGCCATCGTAAACTCTCTTCGAACGCCAATCCGAAAGAGAGGAGAAGTTTTACTACGATGGCCCAGCAGCATTATAAGACAGCCTTCAAGAAGGCGCTA
>CAZKFD010000018.1:0-35857 GCA_964551995.1 uncultured Eubacteriales bacterium | reverse complement strand
ACACGATGGCCACTGCTAACAGCAGTAAACCGAGGACGCGGATACGAATTTGCGGCTCGGCGTGAACCGCCCGCCCAATTCCCTTCTCGCCGTGCCATTTTGCCTGTGCTGCTGTTCTTCCAAACATGATGCCTTCTCCTTCCACCGAGATACCAATGCAACTAGCGTGCCATCCTTAATCCTCCAGGGAATCCGTCATGCCTGTCCTCTAAAGAGGACAATTATCGGAGAGCGGTGTCACGTTCAGTGGTTGCGTAGCAGCTGGCAAAGGTCGACACCGCAATTAGCTCGCGGCAGGTTGACCTGACCCCCTGAGATCGATCCACCTCCTATGGTAAGATTTTGGCAACTGGAAGGAGTAGGACATGAGCAGGAAACGGTTCACTCCGGAGCAGATCATCACGATGCTCCGGGAGGCGGAAGTATTCCTCAGCCAGGGGGCCCAGGTCTCGGAAGTTTGGCGCAAGTCGGGGATCTCGGAGCAGAGCTATTACCGCTGGCGGAAAGAGTATGGGGGGATGAGGATCGACCAGGCCAAACGGCTCAAGGAACTCGAGCAGGAGAACACGAGATTGAAGAAGTTGGTCGCGGATCTCTCGTTGGATAACGCCGTCCTGAAAGAAGTGAACCGGGGAAACTTCTGAGCCCGGCCAAGAAGCGCCGGGCTGTTGACCATGTCTGTGAAGTCTTGGGGATGTCCGAGCGACGGGCTTGTCAGGTGCTGGGTCAACCCCGATCGACCCAGAGGCACTCTCGGAAGGTTCCCGAGGAGGAAGAGCGGTTGACAGAACAAGTTGTCTCCCTGGCCAGTCAGTATGGGCGCTACGGATATCGACGGATTACGGCATTACTGAGAAACGAGGGCTGGAGAGTCAATCATAAGCGGGTGGAGAGAATATGGCGGCAGGAGGGCCTAAAGGTGCCTCAGAGGCAGCCGAAACGGGGGGCGGCTGTGGCTTAATGATGGCTCTTGCATCCGTCTCGGGCCGATGAAGAAAACCACGTCTGGAGTTATGATCTGCTGATGGACAGGACGTCGGACGGAAGGCCGCTCCGGATCCTGGTCATCATCGATGAATATACCCGGGAATGCTTATCTATGTATGCCGCCCGGAGGATCAGGTCCCAGGATGTCCTGGATCAACTGTACGAGGTGTTCCTCACTCGGGGAACACCTGAGTATATCCGTTCGGATAACGGCTCCGAGTTTACTGCGAATACGGTAAGGAGCTGGCTAAGGGACATCGGGGTGACGACTCTCTTTATCGAGCCCGGAAGTCCCTGGGAGAATGGTTATATCGAGTCGTATATCGGGAAGCTGCGGGATGAGCTCCTCAATGGTGAGGTGTTGGATACATTGATGGAAGCGAAGGTCGTGATCGAGGGCTGGCGCCAGGAATATAATCGCTTCAGGCCACACAGTTCGCTAGGCTATAGGCCGCCGGCGCCAGAGGCCAAATGGCTTGAAAAGCTGAATCAGGGGGTGGTACATTGATCGGGGGCGGGTCATATCTGTATGACACTTGGAAACAGTATTACGGTAAGGAGGCGAAGGTACTGATCTGGCGGGCAGGCGTCAGCGTCATGCACCCGGACATCGACCTTGAGATTATCCAGGAGCTGATGGAGAGGGATCCGATTGCAATGGCCGCCGAACTGAACGCTGACTGGCGCGATGATATCAGCACATACATTTCTGACGTTGTGCTTCGCGCCTGCATGACTGCGCGTTTCGAGTTCCCGGAGCTAACGAAATACCGGTACCGCGCCTTCCTTGATAGCTCAGGCGGAAAGAATGATTCGATGTGCCTCGCCGTGGGTCGTTTTGAGAATGGGAAGTCGATTATTACTCGGGTTGAAGAGGCGGTGCCACCGTTTGACCCGCAGGAGGTTGTCGCCTCGTTCGCGGGAATTCTGAAGGAACATGGCGTCGGACGAGTGACCAGCGATCATTACGCCGGCGTATGGGTCTCGGACAGCTTCATCCGGCACGGTATCCAAGTTGAGATGAGCGACCTCAGCGCCTCTCAACTCTACATTGAGTGTCAGGCGTTGATGAACATGGGCAAGGTCACACTGCCCGCCGATGACGAAAAAACCGCCCGGCAGTTCCTGTCGTTGGAGCGGCGAAACAGGAGCGGAGGCCAGGACGCAGTCAATCATCCGGAGGGCCTGCATGATGACCGAGCGAATGTCTGCGCGGGGCTTGCCGTCGTGCTCCAACGAGAGCGACCTTGGACAGAGGCGGAGCAAAGTGCTCACCTTCCGATCACTTCTCCCAATCCCATTCCTTATATGCCCTTCAGACAATGGCAAAAAGTAGAGGATTTGAAAGAGGCGGAAAAAGAGCTGCAGGAGTTTTGCGAGGGGTCGAAGATCGTGCGGCGAGGGTGATAACGGAAGCCTGGGGGCGGAACTATAAAAACCACGGGCCACATAGCTTCCTAGGCTATCGGCCGCCGGCGCCGGAGGCAAAATGAGTTGATAACCTCACTTCAGAGAGGGTATTATCGAGCCTCTTCTCTCCGATCTGAAGAATGATCTGCAGAAAGAGGAAAAAGCTCAAGAAATAGTAATAATTCCAAAATGCCTGATTGCCGAGAAGAAAAACTGTGGAGTAAACGACGACCTGGGTGAACATAAGATCGGCCATGTGGACCTCTCGGCGCCAAAATAGCACGGCGAGGGCCGGAATGCTCAACGCTACCTTCAGGATCAGCGCGAGCGAGGAGTTGAACGGGACATGTAGCTGGTTGATTGAGAAGGCGATCCAAGAGAGCGAATCCGTCCGGATGTCGTAGTGTAGGATCTCGAAGATTGTGCGGTCGAGAAACACACGCCCATTCCAGATCAGGAAAGGGAGCATGGTCGACAACATCGTCAAGGAGGCCACGCCGCCGAATCCGAAAGCCTTCCCCCAACCTTCTTTCCTCCAGACGTAAAGGAAAGAGAAGATCGCGAAAAAGATCATATACTGCTTCGTGGCGCATGCCAGCCCGGCCATCACTGCCGCGCCAATCCATTTCCGTTGATCCGCGAAATAGAGGAAGAAGAGCAATGGGGGCATAATGAGGATTTCCACCCAGGCTCTCCCCAGGACGAAAAGGGAGACGGGGAATGTAAACCAGACCAAGATGGCCAGGAGGATTTTTTGGAGGGTCCATCCCCATCGACGGCCCAGGAGAAAAATTCCGGCGGCCGTGATCAGATGGGCAAGAATGTAGCCGGCGCGGACATCTCCCGCTAGGAGCTTGCTGAGCGTAATCATATAGGTCGCGATAGGCCAACACATGAGGCGCGGGCGGTAGGTGTACTTTCCTCCATAAATATCCGCATAAAGGAAATCATAGGGATTATGTCCAGAGCGGAGCAGGTCGGCGGCCTTGGAGAATATCGTGAAGACATCAATAAAGGGCGTGGGTGAAGTTTTTAACGTGAGGAAAAAGCAGGAGGCCACGAGGACCAGTGCGGAGGAGAGCAGGATTAACCTAAGTCGCGGCACCTCTCTTTTCGAGTACACAAGGGCGGAATAGGCGGCCGCGCAGATGCAGTTCATGGCCAGAACAACCTTGAGAAGGACAAACCAGAAATTCATATGCGTGAACGAGACCCCGCTGCGGATCAGAAGGCTTATGGAAAAAATCAGCCATAAGCCGGGAAGCGCCGTCTCCAATGTCAACACCGAAGGCACCGCCCTATGCCCGGCAGCCAAAGGGCAGGCGAGATAAGCTAAGAACGCGAAGGTCGTGATAACCAACACTCCGACCGTGAAGGAGGAGTGTGTAGTCATCAGCACGAACGCCAGGGTGACGAAATAGAGGACGGCCAGGCGGGGAACCGCTTCGCGGCTCTTTTCTGGGAAAACTCCTTCGGAAAGCTGCTGGAACATCCTCTTGCCGTGCACCTTCATGCTAGGGGCCAATATCCCGGAGAGAGGCGATTTCGATGATGGCTCCCCTCCCCCGCCGCGGGCCCCCCGTCTTTTTTGGTCTCCGAGTCTGCAGGGTCGAGAAATCCAGACGAACAGGTTTAGCTCGAAGCAAGAGGATTCCTAAAAGGCTTCTTGAATGGTCAGATAGAATGCGTGGTAGTCTTCGCCCCAGGCCGAATCCAGGCGGAGGTTCATGCCTTCCCTGTCCAACCTGAAGCGGGCACCAACACCCAGAGAATATTTCAAGTAGCCCCAATGGAAATCTCCGGGGCCTGAGCAGACCTCGCCCAGGCCAGCGAAGGCGACGGCGCCGAATCGCCACCAGACGGGCATCCTATATTCCGCCTGAAGAAGATATATGGTTTTATCCCTATAAAGGCCTCCGAACGTGCCCCTCAGCGCGCTCGACCCACCCAATTGGCACAGAGCGTAAAAGGGCACATCGTTGCCGATATTCGTTCTGAAGAAGGCCTGAACGGCTAGGATATGGCTCGAGAAAACCGGTATATAGGACCTTAAGTCCGTGGACAACGATATATAGCTGTAATCGCTCAAGAAGATCGACGAATAGAAGGAAGAAACGAGCGAGAACATGACGCCCCGGTGGGGATAGACGATGTTGTCGCGGGTATCCCATGTCGCAACGATGCCGAGCCCGGAAATGACGCCTCCTTGGCTGCCTACGACCGTGCCCTGTGCCAGCTGCCCGCCGGGTTGAACGTCCTTTATGGTCGTCGAATCGATATGGTAGCCAATACCGAAATAGAGATGAGAAAAGAAGGTCTTATTGACGGACGTGTCAAACCGGACTCTTTCAGGAGTATAATTCTCATAGACGGACGAAGAAACGTTGTTGCCGATGCCGAAGAAAACCGTCGGGAAGCGGCTATAGCCAGTGCTGAAGGTCAGGTGAATCTGATCATTGGACAGCCAGAAGTCGGGCGAGATCCCGATTGCGAGTTGATTGTCTTCCGTGTAGGTGATATGAACCCAAACAGCCGACGGGCGCGTCTGCTCTTTGTTTTGCCCCAGGTGGAAACGGATGACTCCTCCGGCACCGAACGCCCATCGCGTCTCAGGGGAGTAACGTAGGACCGGGAGAGCGGCGCCGGTCACACCCGTTTTCTTCTTCTCCTTCGGCGCTGGAGCGGCGTCGCTAGATGCCGTCTGGGCCAGGGCAGGCGTAATCAAGCTAAATAGCAACGGAAGAATCAAAAAGGTCCGAAAGCCGGATAACCGCATCTGGTGCATCGCGTCAACCCAGGAATCTTAATAGCAAAGGCATTTTCCTGCAGATTGAAATTCACTTAATTGAGTCGTCGATTCAGGTAAAACATTATACGAACATTCCCGAAAAAGGCAAATACGTTCCAGGATCCCGTCTTAGGTTGAAACCCTCACTTCAGACGTGGGATCGTGAGCGGGGGTAGGTCAACACTCTAGATCGTAATGTGCGAAACCGTACTCGCGTGCCAGATGACAGACAAATGTGCTTTTTCCTGTCGCGGGTATTCCGGACAGCAAGACGACGATCTGCTTCGGAACCATTATGCGTTTCTCAGCGAAGGGCTGAAACACTTATGATCTATGGTTCTTCACGATACCATCTTTGAAGTGATGTTTCCAAGGTCTGGACTTCCTCTCATGGATACCTGGACCGATTTTCGGAGGGTATGTCACCGATAATCAACGGCCTTCGGGTTTGGTCCCGTTAAGCCAAATGGGGTTGGTTAGCTATACGCACAGCTGTGACATGGAGGGAGGCGCAGCTAAGTGTCCCGCTGTGGTCGCAATTCTTATGTCCTTGACATCAGCCCGAGGCCGGGATAACATTTTAAATAATTTCAAGGAGGTGAGCATGAAAAAAGCTGCGGCATTTTCAGTCATGCTTCTTCTGACCTCTTTGGCATCGGCTCAAGTCTTTTTCAACGGCACCTGGGATCAGGCTATGGCCGCGGCCAAGGCCGAAAACAAAAAGGTTCTCCTCGACTTCACATCATATACCTGAGGGAGCTGCAAACTGCTCGTTGAGCAGTTCTTCAAAAATCCTAAATTCCAAAATTTCTTAAAGAAGAATTTCATCGTTTTCCAGGCAGCCGTTCAAGAGCCTGAAGGCGACGCCCTCTTCAAGAAATTCGGCATCCGGTCCCACCCGACCGTCATGATACTCGAGCCCGACGGCACCGAGGTCGATTGGTTTGTCGGTTACAGTCCTCCTCCGGAAAAATATAGTGAGCAGCTCGAGAGAGCGTTCCAAGGTATTGACACGTTCCAGAGCCTTTCGGCTCAGTACGCCAAAGAGCCCAACCGGGTCGAAATCATTTTTAAGCTAGCTGAAAAGTATAGCGCGCGTGGCAGTACGGAAAAAGCCGTGGAACTCTACAAGCAAGTTGTTGCTATCGATCCGGAGGGCAAGCAGGGAATGACTGAATTCGATAACGAGAAGGTATCCTACACCCAGAATGCGGAGTTCAATTTAGGCCTGATGGCCATGTTCCACAGCCGGCCTCCTGACCTCGCTTCTCTCCAAGCGTTCATCAAGAAATACAACGGAGGCATCCTCGTCAAAGAAGCCTACCGCCGCATGGGCTCCTCATATTACAGCCGCAGTGCTTCGAAAGAGGAGGCAACTAAATTTTTTGAAGAATATACATCCTGCTTTCCGCAGGACCCCGAGGCTTACGACGCTTGGGTCAGCCGCATCATCTTCGACAAAGGTCCTCTCGACAAGGGGTTCACCCTCGCCCAAGAAGCTATCGTTCTTACTCGAAAGGCTATAGGGCAGACCAAGGAGATGCCGTTGGCGAATCCTTATCAAAACCTCGCTCAGCTCTATTTGCTTAAGGGCGATAAGGTCAAAGCGGCTGAGACGGCTGATGAAATGATCAAATTCGCTGCCGGGCTTCCCAGCCCTTCGGGTCCGCTGCCGGAGGCTGGTATCGGCCCTGTCCTGGTGGCCGCACCCATAGCAGCTCGGATTTATATCGACGCCGGCTATCCTGATAAAGCCCTCGTCGCCTATGGGCCTAAGTTCATGAAGAAAATCATGAACAATGCAGGGTTACTCGGGCGATACGCGCAGTTCTGGTCCGGCCAGGGGCAGAACCTTGAGAGCGCCCTGGAAGCAGCCAAGAAGGTGACCGCGCTGACACCGGACAGCTATTCCCCGTGGAATACGATGGGTCAGATATACCTAAAACAAAAAAATTACAAGGAAGCGCTCAAAGCGGCCGAAAAAGCCCTCTCGCTCGCCCCGGACCAGCCTCCGCAGGCCAAAGCATCAATAAAGAAGAATATCGAAGCTATCAAGACAGCGGCACAAGAGAAGAAATAAGACTAACGAGCAGGTTTGCCCCCGATCTAAAAGCGCTGCTTGACGTCAGTGAAATTCGGGTGACCTGCCCACGGTCACGATACCACCTCTGAAGTGATATTTTCAACCCATCACCATTCACGACTCTCAATTCGCCTAGGTTGACTTTCCCTGGCGGAGTGGCGAGAATTACGAGTCCTGGGGTAATTATTCCAAACCGGAGGTGAATTGCTCATGCGCGGAGCCAATACGAGCCGACGGCGGGTAGGATTCTTCACTCTTATCGGCCTTGCGTCTTTGGCGCTTGCCTTTTTAGCACTTCCCGTGATGGTTGGACGGGCTTTTGACGATGCTGCGCCTAAGGCCCCGCCGGTGGCCCCGGTGCGCCCGGTATCGGATGAGTACTTCGGCGTCAAAGTCGTTGATCCCTACCGCTACATGGAAAATATGAAGGACCCTGAGGTCGTCGCCTGGTTTAAAGCGCAGAACGACTATACGCGTGCCATGCTGTCGCGGATCTCGGGACGCGAGGCGCTGTTGGCGGAGATTAAAAAATTAGACGAGTCCGCGCCGGCGCGGGTGTCAGACGTCCGGCGGCTGCCAAGCGGCCGGTATTTTTACCAAAGAAGCGTGGCTTCCGAAGACGTGCCGAAGCTCTACATGCGCGACGGGCTTAGTGGGGAAGAAAAGTTGCTCGTGGACCCTTCCACCTTCGCCCGATCGGGCGGTGCCCATTACTCCATCAGCTATTACGCCGCTTCTTTTGATGGTCGCTACATTGCCTTCGGTGTCTCTCCCGCCGGCTCTGAAGACGCTGTCCTTCACGTGCTGGATACAAGCACGGGAAAAGAAACCGGAGACGTGATCGATCGAACCCAATGGGGCAGCCCCAGTTGGCTGCCCGACGGCCGCTCCTTCGTCTATCGCCGGTTGCAGAAGTTGGGGCTAAGTGCCGCGCCTAAGGACCGCTACCTCAACAGGCGCGTTTTCCTGCACGTGATGGGTCGCGATCCGGATCAGGATCCGGAGGTTTTCGGGATCGGACTTTCGCCCGCTCTCAATATGCGCCCGTCTGACATTCCTGATCTGATCACGATCCCGGGCTCGTCCTACGTTTTAGGGATAGTGTCGCATGGAACCCAGAAAGAAATCACGGCCTATGCCGCGCGTCTGGCGTCGTTGGATCAGGGCGGCATTCCCTGGAAAAAACTTTGCGACGTTGATGACGACGTGACCGGAATCGATGTTCATGGCGGCGACCTCTATCTGCTCTCGCACAGAGGCGCGTCGCGATTCAAGGTGCTCCGCACAAGCCTCTCGAACCCCGATCCGGCCAAAGCGGACGTGATCGTGCCGGCAGGCGAAGCGGTCATTCGGAACATCGCCGCCGCTCGGGATGCTCTCTACGTGCAGGAACTGGACGGCGGCATCGGACGCTTGCTGCGCGTTCCGTATGGAGCGAAGCCCGAACCTGTCCGCCTGCCGTTTGACGGCTCTCTGACCTTGGTCACTCCCGACCAGCGGGTGCCGGGAATGTTCCTCGAAATGACCTCTTGGACCAAGGCCCCCCGGGTTTACGCCTATGATCCCGAATCCCGGCAGGTCACAGACACCCAACTTCAGCCCATCGGCCGCTACGACGATCCCCAAGACCTGGAATCCGTTGAGGTCAAAGCCAGAAGCTACGATGGGACCCTGATCCCACTCTCCATCGTTTACAAGAAAGGTCTGAAGCTGAACGGCTCCAATCCCACCGTGCTCGAGGGATATGGCGCCTATGGCATAACCCTGGATCCCCACTTTGACCCCAAGGTCTTGGCGTGGTACGAAGCAGGCGGTGTACTTGCAGTCGCCCATGTTCGGGGCGGAGGCGAATACGGCGAAGATTGGCACCTGGCGGGCAAAGGATTGACCAAGCCAAGTACCTGGAAGGATTTCATCGCTTGCGGGGAATACTTGATCGAGCACAAGTATACCGATTCTGGGCACCTCGGCGGCTTGGGCGCAAGCGCAGGCGGCATCACCATCGGCCGCACCCTGACAGAGCGCCCGGACCTGTTCGCGGCGCTGATCGATGCCGTGCCGGTGTCAGACGCAGTGCGCTTTGAATGCACTCTTATCGGGCCGTACAATATCCCGGAATTCGGCACGGTCAAGACGGAAGACGGATTCAAGGGGCTCTATGCCATGAGCCCCTACCATCATGTGAAGGACGGCACGCCTTATCCAGCCGTCATGGTCAGGACCGGTTTTAACGATCCCCGTGTCATCTCCTGGGAAGCAGGCAAGATGGCGGCACGCCTGCAGGCGGCCACGTCGAGTGGCAAGCCGATCTTGCTGCGCGTTGATTATGAAGCCGGCCACGGTTTCGGATTTACAAAGACACAGCGGCAAATCGAAATGGCCGATGAATTTAGTTTTCTGCTTTGGCAGTTTGGTGAGCCGAAGTTCCAGCTACGATCAGGAGTATGGCTTGCCCCCTAATATTGTGCCCGCCCTAGCGTAAGTTTTCCGGCCACATGTGCCTCCGGCGTCGGCGGCCGATAGCCCAGGGAGAGTATTAGGCCAAAGTAGTCATGGCCCAGACTCCAGGCAGCGCCTGGCCGGGCTGAAGGGCAGCTGATACAGATCAGTCCCGTCCAGAGCAACAAGACAAGTCGTGTCGTAGCTTGACGCGTTATCTCGTCTGCAAACCCACAGCTCCGCCCAGCCCACTCTTTTATACGGGCCGGAGGCCGTTCAACGCGCAGCGACGAGCAGAGGCGGGATTTTATCGGAAATAGGGTTGCCGTGGTGAAATATAGTGGCCCTTCGTCCCAATTTGCCATCTAACTGCACCGGAATGTTAAACATAAAATATTCGCGGAGAAAGGCTTGACAAGCATCTTATTGGCCCTTATCATGGAAAAATGACTTGTCATGCATGCGTATGTTACATATAATAAAGGGGATGCGTGCGTCCAATGAGCCCAACGAATACCCCTCCGAAGCCTGAAGATAACCGGGCTCTCGTCTATGTCCGGGTCTCGACCGTCGGCCAGGACCGGTTTTCAAAAAAGACTCAGCTCAACGCTTGCGGGGACTATGCCCGTCAGCATGGCCTCGTGACCATCGACGTCATAGAAGAGACGGCCTCCGCCTGGCAACCCGGAAAGCGGCCTGAGTACTTCGCCATGATCCGCAGGATCAAGAGGGAGCGGATTCCACACTTGCTCTTTTTTATTCCATCCCGGATCGCCCGAAACCTGGACGACTGGCTCCCGTTGCGGGATACCGGTGTCCGGCTTCACGACGTGCTGAAGAACGACTCATTCTGCCCTACCGACAAGGCCGATCGTCGTAAGGTTCGTGAGTTCGAGCACTCGTTGATTAGGGCCACCGAGGACTCCGACGAAACTAGTGACCAAGTTGCTAAGGCCTGGATCACGCAGACGAAGCTGGGGCGGCGACCGGTCAAGCGGACGTTGGGCTACGAACCCGACATAAAACTAGTGGATGGAAAGGCCGTCATTACGACCCGCCAGGACCCGGAGCGGGCACCGCTGATCCGACTGTTGTTCCGCTATGTTCTCAACACCGGAGAGACGAATCGTAGTGCCTTGCGGCGGAAAGTGAAGGAACTAGGCCTCCGGGCCCGGTCCGGTCGTGTTCTGCTCCTTCAGGAAGTAATCGATATGTTGCGCCATCCCTATTACTGCGGGCGCGTGCCTCTGAAGGGCAAGGAGCTCTGTGAGAAAGGTGAGCAGGAGCCGATTGTCACTCCCGAAGAATTCGATGAAGTTCAGGCCATCCTAAGCGGCAAGCGGCTGATCACGAGGTCGGCAACGAAGCACAAGTATTACGGTCTTCTCGAATGCGACTACTGCGGGATGAACGTAATCCGGGACGGTCAGGGCAAGCATGTCTATTATCGATGCTCGGGAGGCCGCCCGACCGAGTGGTATCAGAAGCACTACGGAACGCCCAAATGCCCCGGCTACTACGGCCCCTATCACAAGGAAGAGGATATTGACGAGTTCTTGGCCCTTATGATCGGTGAGTTGTATGTTGACCCGGAGACTTACGAATACATCCGCGCGGAGATCGAGGACGATTACAAGAACCTCAAGACCTTAAACGCTGACGAGGCTGAGGCTTTGCAGAAGGAGCAGAGGAAGAACCTGGCAACCCAGGGCGCCCTGACCCTTCGGCTCGACAAGGCTAGCGAGCTCGTCGTCCCGTCCATCTACCGCCAGATTGCCGCCCTCGAGAGCGAAAATC
The DNA here is from genome assembly GCA_964551995.1 of uncultured Eubacteriales bacterium. Taxonomy (GTDB): domain Bacteria; phylum Acidobacteriota; class Aminicenantia; order Aminicenantales; family Saccharicenantaceae; genus DATKJS01. Next base: position 24,353 of record CAZKFD010000018.1, on the reverse strand, counting down.
AGCGCATCGAGGCCCGACTCGAGGAGCTGAAGAACGGTGAGCAGGCCGTTTCGCTGGAAGAGATCGGGGATTGTTTAGAATTGGCTAAATCGTTGAAGGAGACGTATTTACAGGCATCACCGGAAAAGAGGGCCAAACTCAACCGGCTGATGTTTAGAAAAATCCGCGTCGCCCGAAAGGACTCGGTTCCAAGCTCGGATGAGGGTGACGATTTCGTTACCTTTGCACCGTTCTATATTGTTTGGAATGAGCTATTTAAGGCCCTCGCGGAGATCGGCTTCATACAAGGCCTGGACCGGGCAAGAGATGAGGTCAGTGAGCCTTGCCTGGCACCAGAAAACGCCAAAATAAGGGAAAGGCGCGCCTGGAGGGACTCGAACCTCCGACCCGCTGCTTATAGGGCAGCTGCTTTATCCGCTATGGCGGATTCAAACCTTCGAGCTCTTGAATCCGTCCAACGCTAGGCCAAACGGGATCCTGGCGGTCATAATTCAGTCACAACTATCCGCTGATGAGACAATGATTCGTTCCTGTGTTGCTGATAATGAAGGGAATCGACGAGAAAGGGAGGTTTTAGGGCGTTGGACCGCCTGTCCAATCGAGTCTGCTTCAAAGCCGGCTGTTTATCTCAAGTCCGAGAGAACAGGCTGCCCGTTATCAGGTAGAACCTTCCGGACGATGGATCACTGACGTCAAAGGGGAAGCTAGGTTGAGAACCTCAAATACGGGGTAACATCCTGAGCGGGACAGGTAAATCGGCTAGCGCGGTTGTTTAAATCGGACAACGCCGATAACATTGGGCACGGGCCAAGCCCTGGAGTTTGTGTCGCTCTCAAAGAACCCGGTCTCAAAACTGCCGAACCTCTCTATCTGCATTCCTCCAGCGTTCACATAAAGCTGTGCTTCAGGTCCGCCCTCAACATACATAGCATTGAAAAGATCTAACGGCAGGCGGAGGAGCATATCTGTGAAGTCGTGCGTCGAATATGGAGAGCGAACAAACAGGAACAGTACTCGTCCATGCTTGTCAATCCCAATGGCCGCATTGCTCCACTTCTTCGATTGCTCTGACCAGACGTTTTGCTGGAAACAATTGATCATGCGTATACTTTGAACCAGAGTCCCATATAGGAACTGTAATTGACTGAAGTTTTGGCAGTCACGGTCGATAATCTGAACTCTCGGCACAGATGCCGTCAGTCTGTCAAACGCAAGAACGGCCTTATCGACTGTCAAGACTGAGTTGTTAACATGCTTAGCGGTCTTCATAAGGTCAACGCTGGTTCGGTGGTCACCCCGATACATACTGGCGTTGATCGCCCCCACAAGACCCTTTTCAGTAGCCCATTCACGGGCGGTACGGGGCCGAAGATCGGGCATTGCAGAAGCGCACTCGAGTACTAAGCTGAAACGACTCGGATCAATCCGAAGCACAGTTATACGGGAGTCGCTAAGAAAGGATGAGGCGGGAGCAGCGAAGTCGCCGAAATCTAATCCTTCCTCTAATGATTGCCACCCACCATTGGCGGGAACTTGAGGAGCGTTTGGAGACCCGATTCTGCCCCATACGCGCGCTAGCACGAACATACATAGCACAAGAACGCATAGAATGAACGGTCGCGTTCTTTTTGTGAGCAACCTCGTCCCGTTCAAGAAAACGCCTCGAATGGCCCTTCGAGAACAGTCAATGACCACCGCGGCAAGCCGCGGGGCGTCAAGAGCGCAGCTTCAAGGCCAGCTGCGCAGGCCCTTGCTCTAACTCATGATGATGCGCGATGATATATTTGGCTATCACGTCCCGGGTCATCCGGTCTCCGACCGTCCGGACGAAATAGCCGTCCTCCCATATCTCCCCGCCCCACAATCTCTTCTTCAGTCCCGGGAACTCGTGAAACAACCCCCGCCCGCTGTGGCTCTTGATGATCCTCACGACTTCCCCGATCGACCGAGCGGGAGAGAACGAAACCAATAGATGGATATGCTCCGCCATGATTTCCATTTCCAGAACCTCAATGTCGTAGGCCTCGCAGATCTCCCCGATCATCTGCCCCGCTCGTTCCCGGACCTCGTCCCGCTCGAAGATCTTCCTCCGGTACTTCGGACACCAGACCAGATCATAGCTCGTGTCGCAGACCGAATGACTCTTCCTTTTCAGGCCCACGCCTCATTTATATCACATCGCCGAACAAGCGCCTATGCGGATAAGGCGGACTTCCCGGTCCCCCTTATCACCCCAGCGGCGAGTCAATGGACGTGACCTTTTTGGGAGCCTGAATGACAAGTGAGATTAGCTAACTGAATTCTATATCCCATTCATTTTCTTGATCTGCGGCCAATAAGGGCTCTGCGATAATTTAGACTGGAAGTCGACCAGCGAATCTTCTTTGCCGGGAACCGTTTCTGGCCAGGCCCGGTCATAAACATTCCAGGCCAGCTTCGCCTGGCCGGTGTAGATCAACTGAATCATCCAGGCCCACAGTTCCAGGGGAGGCGCGTTCTGCTGCCAGGAATCAGCCCCCCGAATCTCCCGGATCTTGGATTCGACGTCCGCAACCGACGGCGCGGGTTTCCGCATCAAATCCGCCGCCAGCACATAACGATCGCTTTGAAAGCGCAAAATGATCCTCGGCGCCGGAGAGTCTGCAAAGTCCGTATAGACGTAAGCAAAGGTGAAATCGTTGCCGACGAACTCGAGCTTCCCGTCTCCGTCAAGGTCTTTAAAATAAGACAGCCCGCCATGCTGGGCCTCGATTTCTGTCACTTCCCTAAATTTGCGTCCGATTTCGAAAAGGTAAAAATTGTAGCAGCAATGGGCGCCACCTGTCCATTCGGCGATCAAGAGATCGGGGATGCCTTTACCGGTGAGGTCATGCCCGATAGCGACCAGTTTGTTACCCTCAATGTTATCCTGGTCGGCCAGGCCGATATAGAAACGGTAGCCGTCCTTCTGGTAGATCAGTTGACCGCTCTTGTAGATTTCAAGGCTGCCCAGTCCGTTATCCGCATCGCTATAGGTCTTGACAGTATAATCTTGAAAAGATTGCTGTTCGTCCAACTTCTGAGTTCGAAATGAATCATCCGAGTCCAGAGCTGACCATTTATTCCCGTCCCACTTGGCAATATGATCGACAGATACTCCGCCGGCTGCCGTGAACCATCCCCCCGCGAAGAGCGTTGTCCCACTGGCCGCCAAGGCTTCAGCAGGTAAGTCCATTCCTGAGTCCAAAGCAGACCAGCTTTTCCCGTCCCACACCGCCACTCGGTATTCCGGCTGCGGGTTCTCCGGGTTTAGCTCTTCGCCCACATAGAGCGTCGTGCCGCCCACTGTTAGAGAACTAACCCAGACATTTGTTCCTAAGCCCAGGCCCGACCATCCCGCCCCGTCCCATTTCGCGATATGGTTGGCCGATACCCCGCCGGCCGTCGTAAAATCTCCCCCCACATAGAGCGTTGTCCCGCTTGCGGCCAGGAAATTAACAAAATTATCCGACGTGACTCCCATCGGGTTGACGATCTTTATATAGGCATTCATTCCTGCGCCGAGGGCCGACCATCTCGTCCCGTCCCACTTCGCAATATAGGAGGTACCACGTGCACTGCCAGCCGTCTCGAAATCCCCCCCGGCATAGAGCGTTGTCCCGCTCACCGCTAGAGCCCGAACATAGCCATTCTTGATCCCTGCGCCGAGGGCCGACCATCCCGCCCCGTCCCATTTCGCGATATGGTTGGCCGATACCCCGCCGGCTGTCGTGAAATATCCGCCTGCATAGAGCGTTGTCGCGCTCACCGCCAGGGCAGAAACCCAATCATTCAATCCTGAGCCCAGGGCCGACCATTTCGTTCCGTCCCATCTAGCAATATTGTTGGCTGGCGTCCCGCCGGCCGTCGTAAATTTTCCGCCCGCGTAGAGCGTCGTCCCACTGACCGCCAAGACACTAATGCCATCGATTCCTGAGCCCAGGGCCGACCATTTCGTTCCGTCCCACTTCGCGATTCCATTGGCCGACACCCCACCGACTTTCGTGAAATTCCCGCTCACATAGAGGGTTGTGCCGCTTACTGCGAGGTCAGAAACCCAATCATTCCCCCCTGAATTGTGGAATTCGGTAGACCAATAATGAGTTCCCGATAGCGCAGTCGCTATTATCTTCCCCGCACAGACAGATCGGCTGGAAGAGGCCCGCACAAATCGTGGTGCCTGGCCCGGAGCACAGATCATCCGAAACGAATATGAGTTGAAGCTGCCTTCGAAACCCGGCTGCAGTCTTACCGTCCCATCTGGATTGAGAATCTCAGAGAGCGGCCTCAAGGCCGTTTCAGATTGCGTGCTCCCTTTGCCCAAACAGGGAAGGATCGCCAAGATGAGTAACATGGGCTCCAAGATCCATATTCTACGCCCCATGATCTTCCCCCTACCGGGAATAAGAGTGGACTCTTCACCTTCCTATAAATCCGAATTCTTAAATTACATGATTTAGCTCACCATACTCGTATCGCTCACTCTTCCCACGAACAGAATCGCCCCACCCGTCGTGTCCTAAATAAAAAAGTCAATGACCCCGCGGCAAGTCGCGGGGCATACTGTAAAGCTTTTGGTTAAATGGCGAAACCATACCATTTTTTTATCTTGTTTAATAAAATTTAAATAAAAATAATCCCCCTTGTCAAGACACATCTATTCCGCGAGTGTTCTGTTTAAACCTCTTCTTTGCGTTTAAGCACGCTCACCCAGCAGATCGCCAAAATGACCTGCCCCCCGAGAATCGGTCGAGGTATGATGAGAGATAAACTGAGTTTGAAAACCGCACTTGAGAGGTGTTAGCGTGAGCGCAGGCAGGTCAGCTTTCGCCGGACTCAAAGGACCGGAAAAGGGGTACAAGTCCCCAGTCTTGATATATCTCTTCTGAGTCCCTAGACTCTGCTGGGAAGGGGAACTTTCTTGGTGCTGCGTGAGCGGTTAAAAGGAGGGATTCGTATGAAACTCATCTTAGGGAGGGCTATGGCATTGGGGTTAATGGCCGTGTCTATTGTCGCCTGCGGCGGCGGAGGCAATGGTGGATCCACATCCCCGGCAACGGTTTACAAGTACTTCGCCTATGTGGCGGATGAGGGAGATAATACTGTCTCCGCCTATACCATCAACTCTTCCAATGGGGCCTTGACAGCGATAGGCTCACCCGTTGCCGCGGAGAGCCCTTTTTTGTCGTCACTATCCAGATAAAGCAGTAAGGCAAATAATATGGGAAATATCGCTGTAGAGCATAATTGACCTCATAAGAGTTTCTTCGAAAGTGGGAAGCTTATTTTGAATCCTGCAAATAGACTTTCCAATTTTCTTTCCAAAATATGGGCTAAACGTGTATAAAATGGGGCAAAATAATACAAGGAAAATAAGCCGAGAAGGCCACGCAAATAGCCGGGCCGTAGCCCGTATATCATTGATTTTCCGTTAGATTCGAGATGGTAGCGGGGGCTGGATTTGAACCACCGACCTCCGGGTTATGATCCGCTTCCGCCTCCGGGAAACGTTCAACTCCAAACGTCGGGCTCGGACCCGGATTTTACTTCTTTTCGGGCTTCTGAGGATTTTCAGCCTGGGGCTTTTTAGCCGACTTTGCAGCAGCCTCACTGGCGGCCTTGAGCAGGTTTATAAGCTTCTGGGCCGCCTCCTGGCTCTGGGCAATCTCCCATTTCATGTCGAAGACGCGCACGTCCTCAATGCTGGCGATGTCTCGCACATTCAGCAGCGATAGGCGCAAAGAGCTCTCCGGAGTAAGGATCTGCATCTCAGGCAGAGTTTTTGTCGCGACCGCTAGAAGCACAGTGATCAAGTCCATAGCTGTGCTCGGCAGGTGGTAGGCGACCAGGTATGCCTGGCCATTCACTGAGACGGTCTGGCCCTTAGTAACGTAGCCCTGGCCACCACCAAACATGCCCAGCATATTATTATTTTGCGACGTTGATTCCGCCGAGCTGCCACTGACGTTTACCCCGACGTTCACGCCGGCGCCACCGCCTCCATGCACTGTAATGCGGCTCCATCCCGCTCCCAGATCCTTAAGCTTCACGCTCAGAGGATGGAGTCGGCCTGTTAGCACCTGTGTAAGGTCACTCCCCCAACTCGTCATCGACGGAGTCAGCACGACCGCCGTTGACAATGCCAATAGAAAAATCAAACGCCCTTTTCGATTGGAGATTGATAGCAGTTTCGTCGATCCACCCATCATGAAATTTCCTCCCTTAAAATCGAATTCACCTTTCCGTCCTTATCAAGAGGATAATTATGCAGATTGCCTTGGGAATGTGTCAAGAGAATAGGAGGCAGAGAATTCTTGTGACAGATTTGTGCCAAACTTGTGCCAAAACAGGCTGAAAAGCACTGATTCATACGGATTCAGACGGAAGCTAAAAAAGGAGGATCCTGGTATCTTGTAAATCGCGAAAATATAGGGAAAAAAGAAAATAGCGGGGGGTGGATTTGAACCACCGACCTCCGGGTTATGAGCCTAAAAGCCACACGGGGAAAGGCAGAACAATCGAGGCAAGATTTACCTCCCCCCCTCACGATACCAGCTCTAAGGTGTTGTACCTGTAGCAATTTTCGGGGGTCAGGTCCCTCGAGCCCTCAACCCGCGGATTACCTCTGCACCTCCTCAAGCCAGCGTCGGAACGTGTTTCGGAAATGCTGCTTGATCTCTTGCTCGCTTACACCTTTAATATCGTACGTCGCTCTGGTTTCTCGAAACGGAACAGGCTCTGCCGTATAGTTAACGCGACGAGAACACTCAAGAGCTATGTAACCCTCAGGCCTATCAGGGATTGACGGAGGCCCTATCATACACTCCAACCTATACTCGAACCTATTCGCTCCTTTATCAAACCTGAGCGTCAGCGATTGATCAATGTGCCTAGGTACGGACGCATGATATCCCATTTCCTCGAGCTCTCTTGCCAGGGACTCAAAAACTGGCACTAGAAAGCTAGTGATCCAATTTGATGCTCGTTCAAAAGGATCCTGTTTCTCGATATTCTTTGTTTCCATTGCCGCCTCGTTCGTCAGCCTTAGGAAAACACTGGCAAACTGACCAGTCAAGCCTATCTTTTGGCTATACACGTCGATAGACAAGGAATATTCCTTTGCAATTAGGGGCAGGTCAGGGCGCATTAATTTTGTGCCAAATTTGTGCCAAATTAGATTGAAAAGCGCTGAAAACTACGGTTTGGGACGGAAAAACGGAAGACCGAAGAATGGCCCCATAGGCCTATCGTATCTCTCTGAATTTCCGGGGAGATAAGACGTGCCGGTGGAGGGAATCGAACCCACACGGGCCTTGCGGTCCACGGGATTTTGAGTCCCGCGCGTCTGCCAGTTCCGCCACACCGGCGCGTTTCTCAACTATACGGAAATCCGCCCGCATTTTCAACATGCCCCCAGATCGTCCGAGGCATGACAGCGCCGGCCCCTTCCCCGGTTGTTCCGCCGTTGAACCGCCCCCGCCGCTCTGGTATAGTTGGCCCGTGCCGACACCCGAGCGAGTCAGGAAGGTCAACCGGGTCCTGTCCCACCGCCAGCCGGACCTGCGCGTCGTCCTCGATGGCGTGACGATCGCCCACAACGCCAGCGCGGTCATCCGGACGTGCGACGCGGCCGGCGTCCTCTACCTGCACCTCATCTCCCCCAATCCCGAGCTTCTGCACTTCAACGAGGCCATCTCGACCCGGGCCGACAAATGGCTCGAGATTGACGTCCACGGCTCTCCGGCGGAATGTCTGGGCCCCCTGAAAAAGGCGGGCTTCACGATCGTCGGGACCCACCTCCAGGCGGCGGCTATCCCCTATACCGGCGTTGACTACACGCGCCCCGTCGCCCTCGTCTTCGGCAGCGAATCCGAGGGCATTTCGGAGGCTGCGCTCGCCTTCGCCGACCGGATCGTCCGCATCCCCATGTTCGGCATGGTCCAGAGCCTTAACCTGTCGGTCTCGGTAGCCGTCATCCTGTACGAGGCGCTCCGCCAGCGTCAGGCCAGGGGTTTCCTCGAGAATCCGCGCCTGCCGGCCGAAGAGCTCGAGCGGCTCAGAAGGCAGTGGTTGAAACTGACTGAGGAATAAAAGGAGGGACCGCCCCCGGGGGGGACGGTCCCTATGTCACAGGAGCAGGTCCTTAGACCTTTCTCATAGCCGGCTTGAACAGGCTCTTGATATCTCTCGCGGACTCGCGGCTTCTCCGGATGAGCTCTTCGTTGATCTTGTCCATCTTGTCCTTGAGCTCGGGACCGTACTCGTCGGCCCATTTCCGGATCTCGTTCTGGAAGGCGTCGGTGTAGCTCTGCCAGGACTGGAGGAAGCTCTGGAAGTCCCCTGAATTAAAGAGGCCTCCGCCCATTTCCTCCTCCGCGACGGGGATCTCGACGGTCATCGGTTTCTTGTCCCTGAGGATCTCCAGTTTGACCGTTTCGCCCCTCTTTTTGGCCTGGACAGCCTCGGCGAGGTCGTTCCGGGTCGCCACCGGCCTCCCGTCCGCCCGGATGATCACGTCGCCAACCTTGAGGCCCGCCTTCTCGGCCGGGCCGCCCGCCGTCAAGCTGGAGACGAGGAGGCCGGTCCCCTGCTTGGCGCCAAAGTGCTCGGCCAGCTCCGGATTGAGCTCGTTGCAGGAGACGCCGATGTATTTCCGGCTCTCGTAGGCCGGCCAGGCCGGCTCCCCCGGAACGGGCTGGGGGATATACTTTCTGCCCGCCGGCGGCTGCGCCGGCTGTGGCGCGGTTCCCTGCTCGGGAGGCATGGGCGGGAATATCCTCGGGAAGCGGAGCTCGAGCTCCTTCCGGGCTTCGTTTTCGGGGTATTCGCCGAGCTTCACCTTGACGTCCATGGCCCGGCCCGCCCTCATGACCGTGAGCACGACCTCCTGGCCGGGTTTCCGCCTTCGGATCTGCGAGGCCAAGTCATCGGGACCGGTAATGTCCTTGCCGTCAAGCTTGATGATGACGTCCCCTTCCTCCAGGTTGGCCAAATCGCCCGGGCTCTTGGGGTCGATGTCGCCGATCTCCACCTTGCCGGCGTCGTTCAACGCGATGCTCACGCCGAGCCAGCCTCTCTCGACGCGGCCTTTTTCCTTGATCTGGCCCGTGACGTCGAGAACGGTTTCGACGGGTACGGCCAGGGCCATGCCCGAAGCGGGCGCCTCGGCGCGGCTGACGACGAACCCCGAACCGACCTGTTCCCTATCCCGGAACTGGAAGACGACGGGCTTCTCCTCGGTATAGGCCCCCCTGAGGATCCCGACCATCTTGCCTTCATCATCTACTACGGGCCCGCCGCTCGAACCGGGGGTGACCCAGATGTTCAGCCGCAACCCGTTTTCCCCGATCGAGCTGACAATGCCCTCCGTAACTGCCGGGGACCCCTCCGGCGAGATGCCGATGAGGCCGACCCATGAGCCGGGCACGAGCCCCGCGGATTTTCCGAGGGCTATGGCCGGCAGGTTTTTGTCCTTAGCCCGAATCAGCGCTAGCTGGGTTTCCGTGTCGAAACCGAGGAATTCGGCATCGACCGTCTTGCCGCCCGCGGTCGTCACGGTGATCTTTTCCTCGCGGGGCCACATCAGGGCCGTGGTCACGATATACCCGTCTTTGCCGATCACGACCCCGGTCGCGACGCGGCGCATATGGTTCCGGGCCTCGACCCGGACGACCGAGGGAGAGATCCTCTTCGTGATGTCCGCGATATTCCTGTCGTTGACATTCGCCGTCGCCGGGGCCGCCCAGAGCGTCAGGCTCGAACCCAGCAGAACCGCCATGATCACGAGAGCCGGTTTGAAAATCCTGTTCATGGCTTCAGCCACCTCCTAGTACTTGATTTCCGAAGGTCTCGTTTCGGAAACCTGCTCCAATATGTAAACCGTCTGGGGCTGACGGGACACGCTATGCACTTCTTCGGAGTAGTCAACCGCCTCGAGGACCGGGATCGGAGCCGGAGCCGTTCCCTCCCGGACGGCACGGGACGGCGAAGGCGGCTGGACTTTGACGGCCGCCGCGCCTTTCGCGCCGAGGGCGACCGAAGTCCTGTTCCGGGGGGTGAAAACGCTCAGAGCGACGACCCCGACCAGCACGAGCCCGGCGGCGCCGGCAAACGAGTAGCGCCAGGCGGCCCGGCGCCGGGCGCGGTCCCGGCGCGTCTCGCCCAGCCTGGCCATGACGCGCTCGTCGAACTCCGGCGGCGCCTGCACTCGGTTCATCTTGCCAAGCAACTCATGCCCTTCCATGTTCGTTCACCTCGTCCTTGGCCGGATAGGGCTTTCCCTCCATGGCCTTCTCCAGCTGTTTTTTCAACTGTTCTCTCCCCCGGCTGATCCTGGCTTTGACCGTCCCGACCGGCCTCCTGATAATCTTCGCGATCTCCTCCTGGGAGAAGCCCTCCATGTCCTTGAGGACCACCGGGATTCGGTAGCGCGGATGCAGCGATTCCAGGGCCTCCCGGAGGTTCCGGATGAGGCCCGGGTCGGCGGGGTCTTCATAATAGGTCCCGGCGGCGTAATGGTTCGGGAGGTCGTCCAGAGTCACAGTGGCCATCCGCCGGGACCGCCGGACGTCGGTCTTGGCCAGATTGGAGGCGATGGCGTAGATCCAGGAGGACAGGGGCGCGATAGGGCGGTATTTCCCAGCCTTGAAATAGACCCGGACGAAGGTTTCCTGCGCCAGCTCGACGGCCTTCTGGTAATCGCCCGTAAATTGATAGAGGTAGTTCACGATCCTGTCCTTGTAGAGGGCCATGATACGGGCAAACGCCTCCTCGTCCCCGTCGCGAACCCGGCGGATCAGCTCCTGCTCGTCCATCCTCATTGTCCTAAACCCGCCCCGGGTGACGAACGTTGCATTCCCCAGGGGAGATGTCCATTATATCCCCGTCCCCGTTGCCCCGGGGGTGTTTTTGTACGAAAATAGGCCCAAATATGGAACTTTCGGCCGTTGATTTCCGTCAACCCAGGTGAATTGAGTGGAGTCGAACGCGATCATCAGAGAATGCCTGGACGGCAGGCCGGGAGCCTGGGAAGCGCTTATGCGCATGTACGCGAAGAAGGTTTTTAACATGGCCTACCAGTTCTGCGGCAGCCGCCAGGAAGCGGAGGACCTGACCCAGGAGATCTTCCTCAAGCTCTATCACTCGCTCCCGAAATACGATTTCGGGAGGAATTTCACCGCCTGGCTGCTAACCATGAGCAGGAACTACCTGATCGACGAGTACCGCAGGACCAAGTGGGAAAAGACCAAGCGCGACGATTTCAACGAGCAGGTCCTGGCCCAGGCCCCGTCGGCGGGGCCCGAGGAGAGCTTGGTCCGGAAGGAAGCCCAGGCCCTCGTCTGGCAGGGGCTCAACCGCCTGTCGCCGGAAATGCGGATGGCCGTCATCCTGAGAGACCTCCAGGGGCAAAGCTACGAGGAGATGGCGGAAACCCTCGGCCTGCCGCTGGGCACGGTCAAGTCCCGGGTCAACCGGGCGCGGCTCGCCCTGGCCGAGGTCCTCAGGGAGGGAAGAGGAGGCGTCTCATGACCTGCGAGCGCATAGAGGAACTTCTCTCCGCCTATCTAGAAGACGACATCACCGGCGAGCAAAAGCGCGAAGTCGACGCTCACCTGGCGGGGTGTCCCGCCTGCGCCGGGCTTCTGGCCGTGCTTCGCGAGACCCGCGCGGCCCTGGCCGGTTTCCCAGAGGTCGAGCCCAGCCCGGTGCTCATGGCGAAGCTTTACGCGATCCCGGAGAAGAAACGCTTCTTCAAGCCGGTCGTCCGCTTCCTCCTCCGGCCGGATCTCCAGCCCGTCTACACGGCGTTCTCGGTCCTGTTCATCGCCCTGTCCTTCGTTTTATTCGCCCCCCAGGGGAGCGGCATCCGGAAGGAGATCGACCGCCAGGTCCACCTGGGCTACGGGCAGGTCGAGAAGATCTACGTCAAAGCGGAGTCCCTGACCGACGAGATCGGCTCTCTTTCCAACACCGTCGTCGATTCCATCAAGACCCTGAATCCTTTGAAGGGCCGAGACGATAAGAAATAAAGTTATTGGAGGATTATCATGGACGAGAAAATCATCATCCAACAAAGGCCACCCAGGTCGCCAGCGGCGGCCGGTATCCTGTCCGTCATTCTCCCAGGCCTGGGAAACATCTACAATGGATATGCCAACAAGGGCCTGCTGCACCTGGTCATCTTTGGCGGACTCCTCGCTCTACTCATCACATCGGCCACGGGAGGAAACCCGGTAGCCATCGTGTTTACGTCGCTGATGTTGGCCGGTTTCTGGTTCTACCAGATTATCGACAGCGTAAACACTGCGAAGGCCCTTAATCTGGCGGCAGCCGGGAATAAGCACCGAGAAGCTTCGACTGCCGAACTTGTGCCAGAGGCCATCGCCTCCGGGTCCATCTTCTGGGGGATCGTATTGATCGTGATCGGCGTGCTGGCCATCCTGGCGAACTTCGACATCATCTTCTGGGAGACGCTGTGGCAGTTGTGGCCCGTCGCGGTCATCGTCATCGGCCTGAAGCTCGTCTTCGACTCCATCGCCCGGGCGAAGAAGGGGAAGACGGGCGAATAACGGAGGCACGAACATGGCAACACAAAGACATCACGGTTCACTCGTCTGGGGGATCATCCTCGTGGCCATCGGCGGACTCTTCCTGCTCGAAACGCTTCACGTGCACGTCTGGCATTACATCTGGCGCCTCTGGCCGGTGGTCTTCATCATCTGGGGCGGCAACAAGCTCTATTACGGGCTGAAAGAGCGGCGCGCGCAGGAGCCGGCGCCCCCCGTGCCGCCCGAGGACAAGGGCCATGAAATTTAGGGAGATCCTCCTCGTCATCGTCCTCCTCGCCGCCGGGTTCATCCTCTATCAGGCGCAGACAGGGCATTGGGACCTTTGGTTCGGCTGGGAGGACGACCTCTTCGGCTGGGGCAGGGAATACAACTTCGAGGAGACCAAGGCCATCGAAGCCCCGGTCCCCGCGGCGATCGAGATCACGAACAGCCACGGCTGGGTGGAAGTCCGGGGAGGTGACCAGGATGCGGTCCAGCTGACGTTCAAGAAGCGAATCTGGAGGAGAGACGAGGCTGACGCCCGAGAAGTCTCCGACAGGCTTCGCCTCATCGTCGAGAGGACCGGGGACCGCCTGGCCCTCTCCACGAACCGGGAGGACTTCGACCGGCGGAACTTCGAGACCGGATTCATTCTGACCGTTCCCCTCCGCATGATCGTCACGGTCGTCAACTCCTATGGCCCGGTGACCGTGGAGGGCGTCAAAGAGGCCGCGGTCCGGAACAGCCACGGCGAGGTGTCCGCGACGCGGATTGATGGTCCCTGCACCCTGGAGTCCAGCTACGAGAGTGTCCGGTCTGAGGACGTCCGCGGCGGCTGTCGGATCACGAACCGGCACGGCGACGTCCGGGCCCTCTCCGTGGCGGGCGACTTGCGCGTCGAGACGAGCTACGGCGCGGTCCGTTTCGAGGATATCGGGCAGAAGGCCGACATTCTCGCCGGGCACGCCCGTGTCGACGGGCGGCGCGCCCAGGGCCCGGTGTCCGTCGAGACGACCTACGACCGGGTGACGCTCGAGGATGTCGGTCCGGCCCGCGTCCGGGCCCGCCACGGCTCCGTCGAGGTTTCCGGAGTCCGGGGCGACCTGGACGTCGACACGACCTACGAGCCCGTCCGGGCACGGGACATCCACGGCAACCTCAAGATCACGGGAAACAACGTCGCCGTGACGGCCTCCGGAATCGGGGGCCGGGAGATCTCCGTGACGTCATCCTATGCGAACGTCGACATCGCCGATTTTTCGGCTCAGGTGACGGTCTCGCTCCGCCACGGGAATCTCGTCCTCGCCCCGTCCGATGTCAGGTTCCCGGTGGACGTCCGGGACGAGTACGGAAGCATCGACTTCTACTGGCCCGCCGGCGCGAACGCTTCCCTCGAGGCCCGCAGCCACGGGGGCAGTGTCAAGTGGGACATCCCCGGCAGGCCGGACGTGGAAAAGACCAACGGCACGTCCCTGGTCAAGGCCTTCGCCGGGAACGCCAACTGGCCCGCGGTCTTTCTCTCGACGAGCTACGCCGACATCCGGCTCGAGGAGCGAGGCAGAAAATTCTGACCCGTTTCAGGCGTGACGGGACTTCGTCTGGTAGATCCGCTGGGTGATGATCCCGTTGACCTTGATGTTGAAATAGGAGATGAGGTTCGTCACGTCTTTCTTGTACTTCGTGACATAGCGCACGAAATCCGACTTCTGCTTGAAGCGCAGCAGGTTCTCGAACTCGGCGACCTCGTCGTGCAGCTCGATGACGTAGTGGTTGATGGCTCGGTACTGGGCGTTGACGTCGATGAGATCCTTGCCAGGAAGCTTGTTGAAATCGAGGTGGGGCGGGAGGCTCTGAAGGATGAGCAAACCCTCGTTGTGGAGCTCGGTCGCCGATTCCTCGATCTCCTGAAAATAAGACTTGAACTCGGCGGGCTTCTTGAGCATGGACTCGGCCCGCGCGCCGAGCTTCTCGTACTGCGTCTTGAGGGAGACGATGAAGTCCTTGATGCCGAAGTACTTCCGGACCGGGTTGAAGAGGTCGACGAAGTCCCGGCCGATGTAGATCTTGTCTTCGTAGTAGGTCGTCAGCTCCTGAGGCGAATGGGTGTAGAACTTGATCTCGAAGCGCCGTCCCTCCGAATCCCGCTCCCGCAGCCGGGCCAGGACCAGCCCGCTGTTTTGTTCGATAAAGTAGCTGCTGACGTCGATGAGGACCGAGTAGACAGCGAGGTTCTGAACGAGGGCCTCTTTCAGGTAGTCAAGAAGCCCTTCCCGGCGGCCGATGAATTCCGTGATGGCCTCGTCGGGCGTCGGATTGAGCACCGAATAGTTCGGGGACAGGAGGTAGAGGACGGGACCGCTGCCGAGCTCGAGGTGCAGGTTCTTGTGGACCTGCTGGTAGAGGTCGTCAAGGAGCATGGGCTTGAGCGGCGGCAGGGTGGCCGCGTCGAGCTTCGAGAGTTCGTCGACTTCGTTCATCGCGCCGGCCTCGTTCCGGGAAAAATAGTAACACCCCGGTGAACGGAAAGTCAACCGCGCGCGACTGGCCTCCGCGTCCTCCGGGAACGAGTCGGGAGCCACGAGGAATAGAGGCACGAGATCCCGGAAAAACCTGCCGGAAAGACCCCCCTTCTCCTCCATCGCTCTATGTAATGGACGAGCGGCACGGCTTCCGCTCTCAGGGACGGCGGGAGCCTGAAGACTGGATCCTGGTCCGCTGCATCGGACGGCCCCCGCTGAGTCGGTGGCGGACGAAATCACAGCGTCCGGAAGTCGGGCTCGCGAGTGGGTTTGTTGTCGAGGATCTTTTCGATGCTCTCCATGACGCCGTCCGTCAGGAGCGGCACGGCCTCCAGGGCTCCCATGTTCTCCTCGACCTGATTCGGTCCGGAGGCGCCGGTGATGACCGTGCTCACATGCGGGTTCTTGAGGCACCAGGCCAGAGCCAGCTGAGGCAGGCTGATCTTCAGCCCGGCGGCGATGCGGGCGAGCCTCCGGATCTTCCGAAGCTTCGCCTCGGCGTCCCGGCCGTCGTACCGCTTTCTCAGCCATTCATAGCCGCGCAGGGACAGCCGCGTTCCCGGGGGGAACCCCCGAAGGTATTTCCCCGTCAGGAAACCGCTGGCCAGCGGGCTCCAGACGGTCGTGCCCAGGCCGAACTCCTCGAAGAGCCCGAGGTACTCGCGCTCGACCCGGTCCCGGACAAACATGTTGTACTGCGGCTGCTCCATCGCCGGCGGGATGAGATGCTCGAGCTCGGCGATGCGGACGGCGTCCCGGATCTTCTCGGCCGGCCACTCGCTCGTCCCCCAGTAGAAGGCCTTCCCCTGATTGATGACCTGGGCCATGGCCCGGACTGTCTCGTCCAGCGGCGTATAGAGGTCCGGCCGGTGGCAGAAGACGAGGTCCACGTAATCCATCTGCAGGCGGCGCAGGGCGGCGTCGAGACCTTCGATGATGTGCTTGCGCGAGAGGCCGCAATCGTTGGGGCCGTCGCCCCCCCAGAAGATCTTCGTCGAGATGACGAGATCCGAACGCTTCCAACCGAAGCTCCGGATGAGGCGGCCGAGAACGATCTCCGCCTTGCCGCCAGCGTAGGATTCAGCCGCGTCGAAGAAGTTCACGCCCGATTCGAAGGCCGTCTCCAGGCAGGCCGCCGCCGTCTCGTCGCTGACCTGCTCTCCGAAAGTCACCCAGGTCCCGAGCGAAAGCGCCGAGACTTTCAGCCCCGACTTTCCCAAGAAGCGGTATTCCATGCGCGCCTCCTCGAGCGGACGTTCAACGGCTCCACTATTATAAGCCCTCCGGCAAGGACGGCCGGAAAGGACCTCACTTGGCCGCCGGCGGTTCTCCCAGCACGAGGCTTGCGCCGAAGGTCAGATGGTAATTCCGGCCGAGGATCGCGCAGTCCACGCCGTTGCCGCCCAAAACGTGATAGGGATCTTCAGCCGTCACCTCGATCCTGCGGCTGGCGAGGAGCGGCGCATCGTCCAGGCTTCTGATCGTGATCTCGGGAACCTCAGTCCCGTGCGACCTTACCTCGTAGAACACGCTCCCCTTTCCCCAGACCTCGGCCCGCCGGATGTGTCCGCTGATCGACCGGGTCTCGCCAAAGACGAACCGGTCCTCCTGGTAGCGCTCGAGGAGGATTTCCATCGTAAAGGCCGCGCTCCAGCCGAACTGGAAAGAACAGTAGTCTCCGTTGGAAGACTGGTTCTTGTAGCCGCCAGTGAGCGGGTCGTAGGTTTCCCAGATGCCCTTCATGCCGCCCTGGGAGGCCATCATCTCGAGCGTGCGGCGCGCGAGGTCGCGGGCCTCGTCCTCGTACCCGTACCTGAACAGCGTGGGCAGGGCGGGATACAGTGTGACGAGCCAGATATAGCCCTTCCACCCCGGCTTCGTCAGGTCGAACCGGGGATCGTCGTAGGCGACCGTGGGCATCGAATACTTGCCGAAAAATTCCTTCGGATTGAGGATATGCCCCTCGATGACCTTCCGGATCCTGGCTAGGTTCTGCGAGGCGCCGGCGAACGCGGGAAACCAGATGGCCGGCGTGAGGACTTCCCAGTGCGTGTGTTGAGGATCGCCGCGCGTCCGGTAGGCGTCCGTCCAGCAGCCGAGCTTTTCATCCCAGAGGATCGCGTCGATCTTCCGGGACAGATCCGCCGCCTTCGCCCGCCACTTCCGGGCCCCGGCTTCGTCGTGAAGCTCCTCCGACCATCCGGCCATCGCCTGTTCATATAGGAAGATCCAGGCGTTGCAGTCCACGGCGTCCAGGGGCTTGGTCCTGGCAGCCAGGATCTCTCCCAGGCTTCCCTGGTACGGGAGGAAGACGATCGGGTCCACGTAATCCATCCGCGGAGAGTTGTCCCAGCCTCCCTCGTCCTGGCTGATGAACTCGTACAGGCCATCGTGGTCCCGGTCGCGTTCCGAAGCCCACCACGAAAGATACCTCTCGCCGCGGCTCTTCATCTCCCGGACAAACGCGAGGCGCCGAACTTCATCCGGGTCCCGCCGCGCGACCTGCGATTCGGTCCAGCCGATAGCCGGCGACTGGGAGTGCGTGGTCAGCGCCTTCAGATTTTCATTCGTCATGTGGGCCAGGAATCCGTTCCTCGCCTGGGCTTTCATCATCGTCGTCATGACCTGCTCGGCCACCGCAGGGTCGAATTCGCTGATGCCGAGGGATTCGAAAGCCGAATCCCAGAGCCAGAACCAGTTGTAGTGGACCTTGCAGGGGACCGCTCCCCAGCCCGTCATGGCGGCCCGCGGGGCGTAGAGGCACATGCGGAGGGCCGTCGCGGCCAGGCGATAGAGCTCGACGAAACGGCCGTCGGCGGTGTGCGGCAGAGGCAGGGCGTCGAAAAACTGCGCCCATCTCGCGGCCGCGGCCTGGTAGGCCGGCTCCGTGAGGGCCGCGAGCTCCGCCGCGGCCGTCCGGAGGAGGCGAAGGGCCGGTCCGGTTCGGTCCGGCGAGTAGGCGAACATCACCCGGAACGAAAACGCCTCGCCGGGCTCGATCGTCCGGGACGGCCCCGCGGCCCGGAAGGACTCGGCCTGATCGTTTTTCTCGTAGGAGGCCACGGTGAAGCTCGGACAGACCGCCAGATGATTCCGGGAGCCGGCGGTCTTTATCACTCTTCCGGAGAAGACGACGGCGTTCTGGCCCTTCCGGAAAGAAGCCGCAAATTCGGCGGCCGCCGCCTGGAAGGCGACCGCCGGGATGACCGTGAGCGGCTTCTGGGAGACGTTCCGGATCGTGATATCCTGGACAAAGACGTCTGTGTCCACGAAGGACACGCGGCTCTCGGCGTCGAGCCCGGCGAACTCGGCCGTTTCCACCCAGCCGAAGGGTTCGAAGAGAATGTCCCGGGCGGAAGACGGGACGGGTCTACCGTCCTCGCCCAGCAGCTCGACGAGAGACAAGCCCTCGAGCCCGGTCCGCGAATAATCCAAGACGCTCCGGCCGGTCACGCAGGCGTAGTGAAGCAGGCCTCCGAAGCCGAGATCCTTCACCACCGCCTTGACGCCGCAATGGCTTCCAAAATCGCTCAACGGGCCGCCGTTGTCCCTGTGGGCGACCTGGAACTCGCTGATGTAGGACGGCCCTCCCGAGAACGAGGCCCCTCCCTTGATACTGACCCATTGGGAGGAGACCTCTCCGGCGGGATCCCACTTGCAGGCGGCCGTCAGGGCCAGAAAGACGAGGAGGACCGCCCAGGAAGCGGGGCCCGGACCGCAGGGCCGCCCTCGCCCCCGGGAGCGGGGACAGGAACAATCGGCCTTGGTCGCCCCGGACTCAATCCGCATAGTAGCCGATCGAGGAGAAGCTCACCCAGTGGCGGAGGGAGAACGGCGCCGTCGTCCCCAATCCCTTCTTCCTGAGAGGCAGCACGCCCTCGCTGTAGGTGTCGGAATAGCGGAAGAGTTGGCCGTTGAGCCTCTTGCCGGACACGCGGCTGATGACCTTCTCGACCGCGAGGAGGCCGAAAGGGATGGAGAATTTTCCGCACCAGAGCGTCTTCTGGAAATCCAGGTAGGTTTTGCCCCAGAGCTCGCAGGTCAGGCCCTCGACCTTCGCGCTCGTCAGCTCTCCGGTCAGGTACGTCCGGATCAGGCGCTGATCGAACTCCCGCGCGGCGTCCCAGGCCTGCTCCCCTTCTCCGAACTTCGTATTGTCGAAATCCTGGCCGTAATGGTTGTCGTCGGCCGAGATGAGGAAGAAAATGTCCTTCCCGGCCGCGAGATGCTGCACGCTCATGTAGTCGGCGATCCCGGCGGCCAGCCGCGCCGAGATCTCCTCCATCCGGCCGAACGGCATGGGTGCGACCATGATCGGCGTGATCTTGACGTCGGGGTTGAAATACTGGAGAAACGGCACCACGGCTTCGATCGAGTGCTCGATCATCTGGGCTTTGTCGTTCGTGATATAGAGGCCTTTGTCCAGCCGCGCCTTGAGATACTCCCGCAGCCCGGAAGCGGGGACGGGCTTGTTCAGCCCCCTCCAGGACTTGAAATCGTCGAAGATGATGATGCCGTCGAGGCCGCTGATCTCTTTGCGGACGGTGCTGTGCGTGACACCAAAGATGACCACCTCCTTAGTCCTGAGGGCACGGAAGAGCGGGTAGTAGACCCGCGCGGCGTAGAGATAGTCGTCATGGGGGGAGATGCCGGCGACGAGCCCGTTTCTCCCGAAGCTCTCCCTTTCCTGGCTTTCGAGAACTTCCACGAGCTTCTGCATGGCCGCGGGATTCCAGCAATAGCCCACATCGTCGTGGGCCGGCCGCATGTCCTGAGCCGCCAGCGCCGCGGCGACCGCCAGCATCGTGACAAACGCAATAAAAATTTTCATTCCTGACCTTCCTCGGGGATTCATGGCGCCTCGGGCCGTGGTCTATTGTAATCCTTCTCGTTCGTCCCGTATAGATGCCGTCCGAAAGCGGGCGCCGAACACGCTGGCCGGCGTGGACTTCCAGTACTCTTCGTCGAGGTTTCTGACATTGGCGGATCTCCCCGGGAAACGAGATCTATCTCGTCTGGGCGAAGAATTGGCAAAGGGTCTGCGACCCGACGAGCCGATTCACCCCGCTGGAGGGACGCGGTGTCCTGAAGATCACGCTGTCGATCCGGCCATGATTTTGATTTGGGGACACAATACTCAATTCCGAATTCGGCGCCCAAAACCTGCAAGCCGCCTTAAGCTCCGGGCGCGCTTTCGCCCGAACACCCGAGGGGGCAGCCTTGCCAGACGGGGGCTTTTCTCAGGTTTCGCTTATCAGCCGGCGCAAGAACCTGCGCGCGGCCGGAGAGGGCGAGCCGGGCGGCTCCCACTGGAACCTCGCGAGGTCGACGCGGCCGCGCCGGTCGGAGCAGACCCCCTCCCTCTTGAGAAGCCTTTTCTGCTCTTCGAAGCCTCGTCCTCGGGGAAGGGAGATTCCTCCGCGGCTGTTGATCACCCGGTGCCACGGCAAACGGTCCTTGTCCGACGATGTGTGCAACACGCGGGAAATCTGCCTGGCAGCCCTGTAGTTGCCGGCGAGAGAGGCGATCTGGGCGTAGGTCGCGACCCGGCCTCTCGGAATCGACCTGATTAGCCCTTTGACCTTGTCTTCGAATTCCATGGTCTGCCTATTTCAGGCCCGAAAGGTCCAGGACGCCGCGGCGTACCGCGATTCTTCGAGCGCGGAGACGCTCGCGAGGTCTTCGGGAGCCAGGGCGAATGCCTCCAGGCCGGCGCCGAAGAACTCGGCGAAGCCGCGCTCGAAGCGCTCGACGGCCCACCCGAAGTCCACCGGACGGCCGAGGGCTTCGGCGAGCGAGGTCATGCCGCTCCCCTCCCGCCCCGCATCCCCCGCCACCGCGGCCAGAAGGCTCTCGTCTTTTTCGAACGGGATCGAACCGTGCTGCAGGAAGGCCGGGCCGGTCCGCTTCTGAGCGCTTCCGACGATCTTCTTGCCCGTGATCTCGATCTCGTCCCTCGCGGGCAGGGCGAAACAGGGCATGGTGCCCCTGATGTATGAGGCCGGAGACGCCTCGGCCATCCGCGGCGCAAGGCCCATGATCTCGAGGCCCCTCATCAGGGCCCTGGAGATCAGCCGGTAGGAGTCGCGCAGCGTTTCGCTGAAAACCTCGGCATCCGACGAAGCGACGGCGTAGGTCAATTCCCTGTCGTGGAGGACGAGCTTCCCGCCCGTGAGGCGCCGGACGATGTCGATCCCGTGCCGCCGGCAATATCCGGCATCGAGGACCTTAGACGCTTCCTGGGAGTAGCCGAGCGAGACCGTCGGCCTCGCCCATTGGTAGAAGCGGAGATAGGTCTCCCGCGCGGCCTGGACGCGGCGGAAGAGGAGTTCATCGACGGCCATATTCCGGGAACCCGCGAGCGGCTCCTTATCGATGAGAAGCTTCCAATGTCTCGGCATCCCGCCCTCGCGAAGGACATCCGTCCCGCGGCCTCTCCGGGAGCCCGGCCGGAGAAGGAAAATGAAAATGGAGCGGGCAATGGGACTCGAACCCACAACACCCGGCTTGGGAAGCCGGTACTCTACCATTGAGCTATGCCCGCTCTCCGGTCTCTGGCGTGACACCGAATTCTAGCATAAATCCGGGGCCTGTCAAAATCCTCCGGAACCCGCATTGACACCCCCGCGTCCGGCCGCTATAATCGGCCCGAATGAGGAAACGGAAAGGACAAGATCATGGCCGACGATGCGAGAAAACCTGGACCTGAGGCGCCCGACAGGCCTGTCCGCCAGGAGCCGAGCCATCTCGGGTCCACGGCTTTCTTCAACGGCACCCTCGAAGGCCACGAGGACTTCGTCATCGACGGCCGGTTCCAGGGCAAGATCACGCTTCCCTCGGGTTCCCTGATCATCAACCGGGGGGCCAAGGTCGAGGCCGAGGTCAGAGTCCGGAGCCTGGTGCTTCACGGCGAGCTCGTCGGCACGGTCGCCGCGGCTGAACGCGCCCTGGTCTCGGAAACGGGCCGGATGACGGGCGACATTCAGACGGCGAAGATCAGCGTCTCGAACGGGGCCCGCTTCAAGGGCGCGATCAAGATCGAGAAGGCCTGACGCCGGCATCAAGACGGGGTCAAATCTTCATTCTCCCACTGATCTCTGGATGTTGCTTCCCCGTCTATCGGAAAAGACTGGCAGAATGGAGGTTTGGCCCCTATAATGGCCTTATGCGAGCGTTTGAACTCGTCTCCGAATTCACCCCCAAAGGGGACCAGGTCCAAGCCATCGAGAGGCTCTCCGAAGGCCTTAAGTCCGGCGAGCCCCACCAGGTCCTCAAGGGCGTCACCGGGTCGGGGAAGACCTTCACCATGGCCAACATCATCGAGCGCGTCAACCGCCCGGTGCTCGTCATCTCGCACAACAAGACGCTCGCCGCCCAGCTCTACCAGGAGTTCCGGCGTTTCTTCCCCGGCAACGCCGTCGAATATTTCGTCAGCTATTACGATTACTACCAGCCGGAGGCCTTCATCCCGGCGTCCAACACCTACATCGCCAAGGAAGCGACCATCAACGACGAGATCGACCGCATGCGCCTCTGCGCCACCAACTCCCTCTTCGCCCGTCGTGACGTCATCATCGTGGCCTCAGTTTCGTGCATCTACGGCATCGGCGCTCCCGAAACGTATTACTCCATGAGCTTCAGCCTCTCCAAGGACGAGGCCATCGGCCGCAAGGCGCTCCTCGAAAAGCTCGTCTCGATCCAGTACGAGCGCCTCGAAGGGGAGTTCAAGCGGGGGAGCTTCCGCGTTCGCGGAGACATCGTCGAGGTCTGGCCGAGCTACGAAGACTCGGCCTACCGCATCGAGCTCGAGGAGGGGCGCGTCAAGGAGATCTCGGCCGTCGACCCCCTCCTCGGGAGAAAGCGGGAGAGCCTCGACGCGGTCATGGTTCATCCGAGGACGTTTTTCTCGACACCGGCCGAAACCCTGCGTGAGGCGGTGGCCGGCATCGAGGCGGAGCTCGCCGAACGGGTCGAGTATTTCCGGAGCCGGGGGCAGGCCGTCGAGGCCGAAAGGATCGAGGAGCGGACCCTCTACGATATGGAGATGCTCCGGGAGTTCGGCTACTGCGCCGGCATCGAGAATTATTCCCGCCACCTCAGCGGCCGGAGGGCCGGCGAGCCGCCGTACACGCTGCTCGACTATTTCCCGGACGACTTCCTGACGATCATCGACGAATCGCACGTCACCGTGCCCCAGATCGGAGGCATGTACCATGGGGACCGTTCCCGCAAACTGACGCTCATCGAGCACGGCTTCCGCCTCCCCTCGGCCCTCGACAACAGGCCCCTGAACTTCGAGGAGTTCGAAGGCCGGGTCAAGCAGGTCCTCTACGTGTCCGCGACGCCCGGCCTCCACGAGCTCAAGAGATCGCCGGGGCATGTCGTGGAGCAGCTCATCCGCCCGACGGGCCTGACCGACCCGGAGGTCGAGATCCGGCCCATCAAGGGCCAAATCGATAACCTCATGGGGGAGATCCGGGAGCGCTCCGGGAAGCGGGAGCGGACCCTGGTCACGACGCTCACCAAAAAGATGGCCGAAGACCTGACGCGCCACTATCACGAGCTCGGCCTCCGCGTCCGCTACCTCCACTCCGAAATCGAGACCCTCGACCGCGTCAATATCCTGCGGGACCTTCGGAAGGGGATCTTCGACGCCCTGATCGGCATCAACCTTCTCCGCGAAGGCCTGGACCTGCCGGAGGTCTCGCTCGTGGCGATCCTGGACGCCGATAAGGAAGGCTTCCTCAGGTCTTCGACGTCCCTCATCCAGACCTTCGGCCGGGCCGCCCGCAACGTCGATGGCAAGGCCATCCTCTACGCCGACACAATGACCGACTCGATGAAGGCGGCTCTCGAGGAGACCAACCGCCGCCGGACTGCCCAGCGGGAGTACAACCTTCGGAATGGCATAACGCCGCAATCGATCATCAAGCAGATCGATGAAGTCCTGTCCAGCGTCTACGAGCGCGATTACCTGGATTACACGAAGATCGCCGAGGACAAGGACATCTATCTCTCGCCGACCAAGAGGAAAAAGAGGATGGAGGAACTCGAGAAGCTGATGAGGGAGGCGGCCCAGGCGCTCGAGTTTGAGAAGGCCGCCCGCTTCCGCGACGAGCTCGCCAAGCTCAAGAAACGCGAGCTCGAATTGGGGCTATAATAAAGGGGTGAGCGAGGACGAACTGAAATCCCGGGCCGCGGCGCTCCCCGACAAGCCTGGGATCTATTTCTTCAAGAACGCGGCCGGAAGGGTCGTCTACATCGGCAA
>CAZKFD010000017.1:0-86088 GCA_964551995.1 uncultured Eubacteriales bacterium | reverse complement strand
GCGGTGCGCTCGTCCTCCCGCAGCATCTGGACCCGGCCCATGTTCGCCAGGGCCTGGAACTCGATATAGAGCTGGCTCGCTGAAAGATCGCTCATCTCGACCGTGATCCCTTGGCTCTTGAAGGCGTCTTCGACCCAGATGCCTCCGTAGCGGTCTGACGTCGTCCGGCTGACACGATGGGCCTTGAGGGTGACCGCGATCGAAGCCACGACCTCTTTGGGATTGAGGGCGCTCTCCATTCCTCAACCCGAGTGATGACAGCCTTGGTCCCCTCCGTGTAGCCCAGGGCCAGGCACATCGAATCCGACTTGCCGCCCGAAGCGTCGACAAAAGCCCTATACCGATGATGCTCCGCATCAGGAACCTCTGTTTGTCGCGTCATACAGGCCCTAAGGATCGCCTCGTCGATATACGAAGAGACGTCCTCCCGCCAGTCAGCATTCAATTCCGCGCTATAAACGATCGGGTCTCGCTCTAGGAGGTCCTGGATCGTCTCCTCATCGAGCGTCGGGTTCATCAGCCTGGTTCCGGCGTGCCAGATCAGGACCTTTGACTCCTTGCCGTAGAACTCGCGCCAGATATCGTAAAGGTAGCCGGCCTTCGAGTACGGCGTGCTGATCCCCACGAGCTTCGCTCCCTTCATCCTCCCCGGAAGCAGCGAGACGATGATATCCGCCGCAGGGTTCGCCGACTCCTCGTTCCTCAGAAAGGCCAGCTCGTCCAGGATGATCAGGGCCGTGGAGTAGCCCCGGCCTGCCCGGAACGAGGCTGTCTTAACACCAATGCTGATTCCGTTCGTAAGATGGAGCTCATCGGAAAGCTCGCGCCCGATCAAATCGGGTCGGCACTCGCTGAGCAGGGCCTTGATATAGCCGAAGACGACTCCAGCCTGTTGGCGATCAGTGGCGATGATGAACTCCCAGGCCCGCTCGCCCGGCGCCAGCATCCCGGAGAAGGGCCCTAGCACAGCGGTATAGGCCGCGATATAGGCACTGATGCGCGACTTTCCGGACCGTCGGCCGCATATGGAATACACTTCCCTGTAGCCGCCTTCCCTGGGTGCCTCAAGACCGGTACACGCTTTAAAGATATCCAGTTCCTTCTCATCAAGCGCCTCACCAAAGACGGCCTTGAGGAAGACAAGCCATTTGGACCAACTCTCGGGGCGGGGGAAGGCTTTGCCAAACCAACCAGGCTCAAGGAAGGCCTCGATGACGCCCGGGCGATCAGGGGGTCGAGCCTGGCCGGAGGTACGGTTGTGGAACCAGCAGCGGTCGCTGCCCCGGGTGGCAAAGGCCTGGCAGGGGCGTCCGTTTACAACCGCCGAGCATCTCTCTGCCATTTACAGGCCTCCGCTATAACGGGCCTTCATCTTCGCCTCATGCTCCCGGTTCTCCCGGTAGGCGATGTATCGCTGGCTCGAGATGATCGCCCGGTGCCTCAGCCAGCCAGCGATCTGGGTGATCCCGTCTCCTGCAGTAGCCATTGAGGTGGCCGCCGTGTGCCTGAGATCGTGAATGCTATGTTGACCTGGGATCCCTGCCCTGCGGCAGAGCGTTCGGAAGGTGCCCTGCACGGAGTCGTCGGCCATGTGCTCATCCCCGTAGATGCGGTGCGGGAAGACCCAGGGCGAGTCCTTCGGCTCGCGTTCCCTCATCCAGCGCTGGTACTTGTGCCACAACCGGTCGGGAAGGTCGTAGGTCTTCGTGAACCCCTGCTTCTCGGCACGGATCGTGACCTGGCGTGCCGCCGTGTTGAAGTCCTCGACCCGCAGCGCGACGAGCTCGCCCACCCTCATCGCCAGGTAGTAGGCAAGGTTCATGGCAAAATCGTACTTCTTCGAAAACCTCGAAGCCGAGCTCAACAGGCTGTCCAGTTCTCCTTGTGTGAAAACCCGGAGCCGGCCATTCAATCCCGAGCCCTTTGGCCGGCCTCGGGAACGCTTAATGAGTTCCGTCATCAGCGGTCCTCCTTTCGCCCATGAAACCGAGCGATGGCTGCTTCATCCATGCCCAGTTCCCGCAAGCAGTCGTCCATCGTCCGGCAGTCGCGGAAGTCCTTACGCCTGACTGTAGCCTTAGCAATGAACCCAGATCGGATGGCCCGGCCGAGGAACTCCGCCAGGCGGCGCTCGAATGTCGCCGGATCGCTGAGCGCAGGCATCTTGTAGACCCTCTTCTCCGCGAACTCCGAGGCGGGAACGTCGACGGGCCGCTCTTTCTCCAGCACCAGCCGCGTCGTCAGGCGGTTTGTCTTGATACACCGGGCCGAGAGGATCTTTACGACTTTCACAGGCCAGCAGGCCGGAGTGGCCGAGGCGGTTACGATCGAGTACAGCAGATTCTCGTCATCGAAGCAGATCACCGCATCAGCCTTGTCGGTTTCCGCACCCTCATAAACGGCGACGGCCTCATCCTCGAAAATCTTCTTCCTCCTCATCGACGGTCCCTCCTTCCTGCATATGGCAGGCCCTGCGGCTTGATCGGCCAGGCCAAGCGCCCGAGGGCCTTGATCTCCGCCTCCGTAAAGTAGCCCCATTCCTCTTCCTGGCCTTGGATGAATCCGAACCAGCGTCCGGGCTCGGTTTCCACGACGCCGAACCAATACCAGCCCGAGAAGGACTCCCAGCCCTTCAAGACCTTGTGGCGTCCCGCGTAGAGTTCATCGTTGATCGTTCGAAGGACGTCATCCTTGGTCATCGTCATCCTCTTCGTCGGGCGGGTCACAATCGAAGTACTTGTTCATGACCATCAGCAGGTTGTTGTAATCGCCCGAGGTGGCCTCAGCCTGAATCTTCCTCCACTGGTCCTCAGGCATCCCGGCCCGCCTTGCGGCCTGGTGCGCCCGCCCAAGTATGGCGAAGGCGTTCCCGTCCTCTCCCACAAGCCGAAGCCTCGGTCTGTCGCTTTTGGTCCCGTATCTATCGTTCACCATTATGTTCACCTATTAAATTATAAATAGAAATAGGCCAAAGGTCAATACCAATGGGCAAAATAGATACTATATGTAGTACCTCATAAATAATTATAAATTGGTCAGCACTATATTTAGTGGACTAGGCCAGATGAATACCACTAGCTCTGCCTGATCAGGTACGATATCTTCGGGTTGTCCGATGCTTGCAACCTCTGCTAGTGCTAACGCCCCATTTACCCGCCCGCCCACTGCCTCGGTCTCGCTCCGATCGGGTGGTCGCAGATCGCAGCTTTTTTCTTTGAAGGTCAAGAGGATAAGCCCGGAGCGCGTCTCACTGGGCACGCGGGCGGAGGCGGGCCTTCTAAGCGTCTGCTGGTCCCACTAGGAGGCCGATAGCTTTTTTATATCCCTCGACATGTGTGAATTTTAAAGCTTATCGAACACCAAGCGTCCATCTTATGATTATAGGTGTTGTTTCAACATGGTTCGTTATATCCTTTGCGCGTTGACTGGCGGTCCCATTATTAGAGTTCTTCACTCCGAACGATGCCATAAGTTGAAAACCTAAGTTTATAGGTGGTATCTTGAGGGGAGCAGGTCACCTATAGGGAGGCAATGCCATGGTGTGCGACTCTCATTCGTTCGAGCGAACCTCGATTCCTATCTGGAGACCATGAGATGCCGTACTTTGAGAATCTCGGCCCTGCCTTGGCTGTCTTGGCCGTAAACATAAAAATCCTCCCCGCCGTCGGCGGCGCAGTAGAGTATCTGCAGCGCCCGGACCCGGACGAGATTGATGATGGCCTTGTCAACCAGGCCCTCGACCTGGTCAACGAGTTCGCTGAGACAAATCCGCCTGCCAAGGCTAATGTCAACATATTTGTTCCTGCTCTCGCCAGAAACGAACGCCATCTCTACAGGTTCTTTCTTGATGGCAGTCTGCGAACATATTTCTTGGGCACCGGCATCGAACGGAATCGGGACTTCCCCATTATGATCGCGCAGATTGGTGCAAGTTGTGTCTATCGCCGAGATGATGGCACGCTCGTGCTTTTCGATCACAAGATGCGTATTCTCTTGCTCTTGCCGAAGGGCGGCAATGGCATCTCGGACGATGTGTGGGAATCGCTTAGCAGGTCCTCTGCTGCTGACGGTTCATTTTCAATAGAGAACGTGAACGAAAAGACAAGTCATACACCTGAGCGGGATATCGACCCTCGTACCAGGGCTGGCGGGATTGCGCGCCACAGGATGCACCTTCTTGAGATCGACCTGATCAACAGTACTGATAGCGAAAGGAATCCCAACAGCTGGGCTATTATCGATGGAGCGGTGAAGCTCGATCAGTTCATCGAAAAAC
Source organism: uncultured Eubacteriales bacterium (assembly GCA_964551995.1). Classification (GTDB taxonomy): domain Bacteria; phylum Acidobacteriota; class Aminicenantia; order Aminicenantales; family Saccharicenantaceae; genus DATKJS01. Next base: position 81,812 of record CAZKFD010000017.1, on the reverse strand, counting down.
CGCAACTCATTGGCGTGGCAAAGTCCTTCAGTAAAAAGCCCCTGTTTCACTTCGCCCCGTCGCCTCGTCCTATCGATGTAACGGGATTGCTCGCGGGTCTCGATTACGCGCACCGCACGCCCGCCTTCGCTTCTCATGGCGGTAAGGTCGCATTCTGGTACGTTCGGCTTTGGGAGCAAAAGGAACTCGACTATCCTCTTATGGGAGTCGTCAAGGTTGAGCTGCCAACACCAGACACTCAACCCGCAGAAACCGATCTCATTAACGAGCTTTCGCGGGCCCTTGTGGCTGAACGAAGCGTTACACCTTACGGACAAGATAAGAGATGGCATTGTCATCTGTATCCAATCTATTGCTGTGAGCGCGCAACAAAGGAGCAATTTATGTCCCAGGAGGTTCTCATGGGACATGTTCGCTGGAAGGCTTTAAAACTCTAAGAGGAGATCCCATATGGCGAAACGGAATGACGACAGCAAAGCCCAAAACTCCGTCAACGGCACCAATTCTGCCAAGGATGCCGGGCGGATAAGTACTGATGTAAAAACAATCGGGCGCACTTCTGCCACCGAAAGGGAGGCAAACTCGTCCGACACGTTCCACTTCTGGTTGGCTAAAGACCAGATATGCAATCCTTTCGATATCGTGGAAGTCGATCAAGTCTCGCATGCTGGCGCGGATAAAACGAGCAAGACATACGGGCTCATCACGAACATTCACCACTACACTGACGCCGCGGGCCACTTATCTAATTACATTTCGAGCAATTTCGGGGACGTAACGGAGGAGCCCAACACTCCGCGTCAAGGTGCCCACATCGCTCACATCAGTGTACTCAGCAATGACGCAGACATCTACATGCCAGTGCCAAGTGGACGCCGAGTTCGATTCGCCGACGAACAGGGTATTTACCGCGCCCTCGGAATTGATACCCTGATGACGGAACGACCGAACGATGCAATCCCGGCGGGCCTCATCAAGTTAAGCAGTGGCGCAACAGCCACTGCCTACCTTGATGGACGTTATCTCCTAGGGCCCGAGTCGGCTCACGTCAACATTACGGGCATCAGTGGGTTGGCGACCAAGACCTCCTATGCCATGTTTTTAATCCAGGCCATCCTCCAGAAAGCGCAGAACCCCGAGGACATCGCTATCATCATCCTAAACGTGAAGCATGGGGACTTACTACACCTCGATGAGGAACCCGAAAAAAAGCTCCCACTCGAGCAGGTCGAACTATGGGAAAAGCTTGGCCTGAAACCGCAGACGTTCCCTCCCGGAAACGTACACTATTATCTGCCGCGCAGCCACCGTAAGGGGTACCCGAACAGTCATACGCCCTACCCGACATCCTATTCTATCTATGCCTATGATATGGAGAATACGGCTGACAAGCTCGATTTCCTCTTTACGAACGTTCCCGATGCCTACGGGACGCTCGAGAGCATAATCAGCGAGCTACGCGAGGGTTTCCGCACAGGCGACAAGGAATTGCGGAACGTCACGAGTTTCGATAATTTGCTGACAAGCGCGCCGCTTTTCGACCCTTCAACCGGGGGTCCCGTCAAGAACGGATGGCGGAACATCAAGCCTTCATCTATAGGGGTCTTCCGGCGACACATGCGCCGCATGATTACGACGGGCGGGTCCGGGCTATTTGTCCAAGGCGCTCGTAGCACGCGCGAGAAGGACCTCGGCGAGGAGTTTCTTAAGATCAAGGGTGGCCACGCCTACGTCGTGGATATTGCAAAGTTGAAAGACCATGAGCAGTGTTTGGTCTTTGGCGACTTGCTCCGCACAATGTATCGCGTAAAGGCCGAGGGCGTTGAGGACGAGAAGACAGGAGAAGTTTTGCCCGGGCCGGAGAAAATCATCTTCTTCATTGACGAATTAAACAAGTATGCACCGCGCGGCCGCCAGGCATCTCCCATTACGGATCAGGTCCTTGAAATCGCCGAGAGAGGCCGCTCGCTAGGTGTGATCCTAATCTCGGCGCAGCAATTCATGAGTGCTGTACATGAACGTGTTACGGGCAACTGCGCCACGAAGATTCTCGGGCGCACTGGCTCGGCTGAGGTAGGAGCATTGGATTATAGGTTCCTGGGGGATGACATTAAGATGAACATGACGCGGTTGTCTAAGGGCGAACTTCTTGTGAGTCACGCCATCTACCGACAACCGGTCAAGGTCATTTTCCCGCTTCCGGCGTACCGGCAACCATCAGCATAGGGTCAATAATGGCGCAACGCCATCTTGAAGATAGGATTATGGCTCACGCCATCAGCGTGACGAATGGCTTTCTTGAGGCTGCGCGAAAGGCACATAATGAGGCCGAGTTACGAACCGAGGCGGCCAAGGTCATCGAGCATTTTGCCGAGGAAGTGGGGCTGCAACTGCACGTCCGTGAAGAATACACGCTCTTTAATGGTCGCGCTGATGCTGTCTATAACCGATTCATCATCGAATACGAGCCCCCTCGTTCGCTTCGCCAAGATAACAATTACCGTGCGAATCGGCATGCCGTCGCGCAGGTCAAGCAATATATGACGGACATAGTCCGTCGCGAGCGCCAAAAAGAAGAGCGCCTGGCAGGCGTGGCATTTGATGGCTGCTACTATATCTTTGTGCGCCGCAAGGAGGGCGTCTGGTATATCGACGATCCGCTTGAGGTAAGGCCACCGGCTACCGACCGGTTCCTGCGGATGCTTAGTTCGCTCTCGACCGAGAGGGCGCTTATCCCCGAGAATCTCATCGAGGACTTCGGCGAGCGGACGCTGGTCGGACGCCAGGTCGTCGGGGCACTCTATAAGGCTCTGACCGAATCCGAGGCGCCGCGAATCAAAGTGCTCTTCGAACAATGGTCCCGGCAATTCAGCGAGGTCTGTGATTATGACCAGGCTTCCAAGGTCAATGTGATGGTCATCGCCCGCGAATACGGGATCACCGGGAAGAAGATTGATCCGTTCTGTCTCTTCTTCTGTATCCATAGCTACTACGCAGCGCTCATCAAACTCTTGGCAGTTCAGATCGCCCACTTCTACCTGGCCCCCAAGCTGGGTACAGACCTCCACCAAGCGGCTAATCTCTCGGCCGAGGACCTGCTGTCCTACGCCAAACGTATGGAACAGGGGGGCATCTTCGCAGAACTGGGCATTAAGAACTTTCTTGAGGGCGATTTTTTCAGCTGGTACTTGGACTGCTGGTCCCCTCCTGTAGAAGCGGCCATCCGGACGATGATCGGCAAGCTGGCCGACTACTCGCTCGTCACTCTTGATGTGGACCCAGACGCCACACGAGACCTCCTGAAACATCTTTATCAACACCTTATGCCAAAGACTCTGCGGCACAACTTAGGGGAATACTACACGCCCGACTGGCTGGCGGAGCGCCTCCTAAACATGCTCGATGGAGGCCGTTTCAAGGGCGATCCCAAGAAACGGTTGCTTGATCCGGCGTGCGGGTCCGGCACCTTTCTTGTCTTAGCGATTAAGGCCGTACGCCAATATGGCTGGAAGAACAGCACGTCCGAACGCGATGTCCTCGAGATGATCCTCGAAAACATAGTCGGGTTTGACCTGAACCCGCTGGCGGTTATCTCGGCCCGAACAAACTATCTCCTCGCCTTGGGCGACCTTCTACAACACCGCCAGGGAGAAATCACCATACCTGTTTACCTTTGTGACTCAATTCTTACACCGTCGGAATCCGGCAACCTGTTTAGTCAAGGGTTATATACCTTTAGCACGGCTGTCGGACCATTTGCCGTCCCGTCATCCCTTGTAGAAGCGCGGCACATAGATCGTCTAGCCGGGATTCTTGAAGAATCGGTAGCCATCCACCGGTCGCCGGACGAGTTTGCGGCTAAAGCGATTGATAACTTCCCCCTGAACCCCAAAAAGGACGAGCGCGATATCCACGCCTTGGTGGACCTTTACAAGGTACTCCTCGACCTCGACGAGAAGAAGGTGAACGGCGTGTGGGCGCGAATCGTCAAGAATGCCTTTGCACCGATGTTCGTGGGCCAATTTGATTATGTTGCAGGAAACCCCCCATGGGTGAATTGGGAGCATCTGCCGGAGCGGTATCGCAAAGAAATAGTGCCCCTCTGGCAACGGTACAATCTGTTCACCCATACGGGATTGAAAGCCCGTCTGGGTTCGGCTAAAGACGATATCTCGGTTCTGATGTTTTATGTCTCAGCCGACAAGTACTTGAGCGACTACGGGCGGATTGGATTCGTAATTACACAGACCGTCTTCAAGACCGAGGGTGGAGGAGAAGGTTTCCGTAGGTTCAAAATTGGCAAGGAAGGGCCCCCGTTGCGGGTATTTTGGTTCGACGACATGAGCGCTCTTAAACCGTTCGAAGGCGCTACTAACCGGACGGGCATCGTGCTAGCTGAGAAAGGAGCACCTACCAAGTATCCCGTAAATGTTGGTTACTGGCGCAAACGCAAGAAGGGCGGGTTAGTTCCAGAGGGTGTGGCACTTTCCCAGGTGACCCCAGATCTGTGCAGTATATCCCAGTGGCAAGCCGAGCCCATTGACGGGTCTAGAATAGATTCGCCTTGGATTGCTGGGCGCCCAAAGTCGATCCGAGCCGTCAAACACGTAGTCGGGGCTTCAGCATACAAGGCTCGGGCTGGATGTTGTACGTGGTTGAATGGTGCATACTGGGTTGAAATTGCTGCTATCACACCTGGTGGTTTGGTAACCGTGGCCAATTGCGGTGATGTAGGGAAGAAAGAACAGGAAAACATACAGAAGTCCGTTGAGAGCAAGTCGGTATTTTCTCTCCTTAGGGGGCAGGATGTTTCTCGCTGGAGCGCTACACCCTCGTTAAGCATTATTCTGGCGCAAGACCCGAAGAACCCTGCGGTGGCCATGTCAGAGGCAATGCTAAAGCGCGATCGCCCCAAGACGCTTGAATACTTCCAGTCCTTTGAAAACCAACTGCGAGAACGTAGTGGATACAAGAAATACCTTCGCCCCAACGGGGAACCCTTTTACGCCATCTACAATGTTGGGCCGTACACATTTTCCGGATGGAAGGTGGTTTGGCGTGAGGTTTCCAATGAGATGGACGCAGCAGTAGTTGGGCCCATAAATGACGACAAACCAATTGTGCCGGACCATACAATAATAATGATCCCTACGGACACAGAAATGGAGGCCCAGTATCTATGTGCTGTCCTTAATTGCAGCCCGGCACGTTATATTGTACAAGCCTACGTTGCTATGCACCCATCGCCGCATGTACTGAAATACATTCCATTAATGAAGTTCGATGGCCGGAACCCACTCCACAAGAAACTTGCCGATTCAAGTAAGCAGGCACACGCGGCGGCGGCACGGGGCGATATGGCGATCATCGAGGAGTGCGAATTGCACATAGATGATCTCGCTGCCGAACTCTGGAAACTCTCCAAGGAGGAGCTCAAAGACATACAAGACTCGCTGAAGGATCTAACAGGATAAACGAGAGAAGACGCTCTTGAGGAAAACATGAGCAGGAAAGCGAGAATTTTGAGGCGCTTCGACCGTGATACCCTGGGGGGTCACCCAGTATGTCGGACTGTCCTGCTCATTAACCCTCCTGTCTATGACACCCAATACTGGGCTGAATGGGCCCAACCGTATGGGCTACTAAGGATCGCCACACTTCTGAAGAAGCACTATCGCTACAGGCGGGTCGAACTCTTCGACTTCATGGAAACGGACGAACACCGCCAAGTACATCGGCATCGAATCAATCCGACCGAATCCTATGCAGAACGGGAGGAACCCGAGCACTCAGTCAGTCCCGTCATGGTGGAAAAGAATGGCGAATCGTTGCAGCTTTTCAAATATCATTTCGGCAAAACCTGGCGAGAGTTCGATGAATGGCTTGACGCTAAGGACTTTACAGCCAAACACCCGCCGCACGAGGTGTGGATTTCTGCCGTCATGACCTACTGGTGGGAAAGCCTCCGGGATCTGACGAAGCGGCTCCGAAGGCGCTTCGGGAAACGCACGACCATTCTGCTCGGCGGAATCTACCCGACGCTCGTACCTCAGCACGCCGCCAGGATGACCACGGCCGACATTGTCGTTGCGGGCGAGGTCGCGGCGGCCAACGACCTCTGGACAGACCTTTCCTTGTACAGAAAGACGCCCGAATATGCCATCATCACGCCGAGCCGTGGGTGTCCCTTCAACTGCGCATACTGCGCGCAGCGCAAGTTGAACGGCGGGCACAGGAGGGTACGCCATCGCCAAGCCGAGGATATCTTGGCCGAAATGAAGGATAAGTACGAGCGTTATGGCATCCGGGATTTTGCATTCTATGCCGATTATCTCCTCGTCAACTATCAGGACTGCCTGATGCCCATTCTGCGGGGCATTGTGGAGCAGAAGCTGCCCTTCCGGTTGCATGCGCCAGAAGGATTTGACACCCGGACGCTTTGTCAATCGCAAGAACTTGTCGATCTGTTAAAGGCAGCGCACTTGGAACGTCTCTACCTGCCCTTAGAGCATTTCGATGATAAACGATTGAAGGAACTGAATCGAAAACACGTGAAGATAGACCATTTCGTTAAGGCCGTGCAAATGTGCGAGAAGGCTGGTTACCGCCTCCGCAACTTGGAAGTCAATGCCTTTGTCTTATATGGGCTTCCGGGCGAGACTATTGATGAACTGGTGAAGACCACGCTTTTCGTTTCCCATACAGTTGGCTCGATTATTCCAATGTTGTTTACTCCTGTGCCGGGGACGGCTATCTATGAGAAATATCTACCCTACTTCCGAAAACAGGGATGGGACAGCGATCTGCATATGCTAAACGGAAAACTGTACCCCTTTCTGCACATGAACGAGGGCGGCGTCGAGGATTACATCGACCTTCAGCGACTAATGTACAGCCTAAATGCCCACTACCGCAGTAAGTCTTTCAACGTCTTCGGTGAAACGCGAGTGGCGTCAGCCTTTCGGAATAATGTCAGTAACGGATTCGCTAAACAGATCGCCGGACAATGGGAGACCGGGTTGCTACGGCCAACTGACGGGCCACGATGAAAGGCGCGTAGGATGGTGCAGTATCCCATTGGTACAGATGACGTGAGTAGCGAAATCATCAAGAAGGCTCTCGTCTTGTACTACCGGGCATGGAGCTATTACTGGAACCAGAAACCGACAGGATGCGTGATTCATCCAGCCGAATCGTTTGTCGAACTAGCGGATGAGGCTATCGTATTCTCCCCTCGAGGGGTTTCACCAAACGATATTCACCGCCTATGCAACGCTTTTGACCAGCGAATTACGTTCATCGCGGCAGAACTGCCGGAGCGCTATGGGGGGTACTGCACCGCCACCCGTGTTTGCAGAGATGCTTCGCCGCTCTTGGTGCGGGTCCTCGAACAGCTGAATGCCGAGTATGCTGATCTAGTCAATTCTATAGATGACAAGCGCAGGTATGAGCGAGGTCGGCAGGAATGGCGCCTGTCAGAAGCAGGGACGTTCTCAAAACACTACGATGGGAAGACAACTCGTCTCGCGCTCGTCCCGGAACGGGCCGATCTCTACACCTACACTGTCATTGCCAAAGAAGGTGACGACTTTTATTTTACTGCGAGCAAGAGCGGACCTAAGGGCGACGTTATCGAACAGGGATTCTATCGCAAACATCGGCATGAACTCGGTCGCCAAACCTGTGACAATCTAGATCTCTTCCCTTCGGGAGGATGTCCAACCCTCTGGCGGCTTGTCAAGGCAGGTGCTGGTTTCAAAGCATTTCATCGAAGAGTGCCTCGAATCGAGGGCGTATATTTTGGTGCGTGACGTGGCAAACATTGTTGTACCCCACCTTCATAGGATTCTAATAGACGGACCTTTGAAAGTGGATCCCGATAGACCAGGAGGTTTTCCCAGCCGAGAATCCGACTATAAGGCTGTCTGGTGATCGTTCTCGGGCCGACTCACCACCGGCAAAAAAGAACGCCAGGATCGTTTGGTCCCTGGTTCACTTTTGTACGTCGTTTTCCGTCGGCATGTGCAGATCGGGCCCCGCGTAGACCTTGGTGAAGTCCGCGAACGCCTCAACGCCCAGCGCCGAGTAGAGGCCGATCAGGGCATGGTAGCGGGCAGGCTTCGCGGCGATCATCTCGTAGATGGCAGTTTTGGCCATTTATCCTCTGGTGAAGAACTGGCCAAGGTCCTATGTTGCGGACACGTTCTTGTTATTCATACTGTGAATTCCTTCCACTTACGCGCGGCGCGTTCCTTGATCTGATCGTCGTGGAACAGCTCAATGTAAAAAGGCGTATAGCCCCAGCCACCCCCGCCGACCTTTCGATATTTACGACGAACCTGCTCCTCACGGTCGGCGGTAGCAAACCGGCGCACTTCGTCGGCCGGAGCCGTGAGTGCTTCGAATACTGGGTCGCCCGGACGCCCCTTGTCCGTAACACGAACGAAGACGTACCAACAGAGCGGGCCGCCCCAGACGTTCCCAGTTTTTTCATCACCCACTATCCAGAATTTGTCGGATGTGTTGCGTCGGGTCTTGACAGATAAGAGTGCCGCAGTATCTCCAGAGGGTCCGGTCACCACTATATCGGGACCCTTCTGGTTCCGAGAAGTGGGCAAAGCAGTCAGCCCTCTCAGTGTTAGCTGGGCGATCACCCAGTGCACGCCGGCTTCGCCGACTTGTTGGCGCGTTGGTTTCATCGTTCCCTCCTTGATATTCATTTTATGCAGGCCCTTTGCTTTTGCAACTAACCCAGCGCTCCGTTCCGCCTCATGACGCCAACGACACAGGATATCCTCTCTCTTTTATCAGGCGTCTGTCGAAAGTTGCAGGAAAGGCTAGCTCTGACGCGTTTCCGACGCCTTCCTCTCCTGATCTGAACCATCAGGAGGTCAGGCATGGCCGAGATCGGGAGACCGAGATAGAAAACGGGGATGTTAACCTTCCTGGAGGTCCCACCTGGCCTTACGGTTGCTACGATTTCTGCCTACCGACCTTAACTATCAGTTACATCGAGCAGATACCTGTCTTGCTTCGTTCCGATGCCTATACCCCGATGAGACTATATGATCCGCGTTTGGTGACCATATGGAAAATCGATGACTCTCCTCTTCGTCTTTTTTCGCCTGGCTCTCGCGCCTTGCGATGCTTATCTTCTGGATTCTCGGGCCATCGGCCGCGGATTAGGCGCCGGAGGCGGCTAGATAATCGGGATGGGGCAGGCAGGCGTGAGGATGCGCTTCAGGTGTTTGCTGGCGCTGCCATGATTCTTCCAGTGCTCACCTAATTTTTTATGTGTGTGGACTTTAACCGAAATCGAACCCTAGGCACGTGTTCTATGACTATACATATGCTTTCAATATGATTCGTCATATAGTTTACTGGTCACTTGAAACGCGCGATCTCCATCCGCGGGATCGAGAAAAGAGGAGTCAGGGAGTTTCCTTATTGCTTTGTTGTGCGCGCCCACAGTAGGTCAGTAGCTTTTTGCAGACAGCGTTATTGCTTTTGAGGCACCCCTGAAGCGAGGCCCTTCTGATCTGCCCCCCTTATATCGGGCAAGCAAAATAGGCAGGCTCGGCTGAAGAATACCTGGTCTGTCCTCCCCAATCGGGCGCTGGAAGGCACCAGAGCTTATCCTCATAGGCCTACCATGTTAAGGCATTTTGCGGGCCTCACCCTACATATCGATCTAGAAAGTGGCCGGCCGGGCTGAAGGCAGCTGATCCTAAGAGATCCAATCTGGGCCGAATAGCGTATGGGGCTAATCCCTTCCTTCTGACATCAGGGCAAACTGGACCAGCGATGCTTCCGCTTATCCTCGGCTGGTCCCGATGTTAAGGACCTCATCCCTAAGCCTAACCCGTTACGCCTGGGTAACAATCTGACAATCTCCTCATATTTTTGAGATTGTTGAGTAGATTGTTACGATATTTGGGTCAAATTGTCAGATTGTCAGATTTTATAGTGAGTGAAGGACAATCTGACGGCCTAAGCCGAAACTTTCCTCACTTCTGGCTTGGGTCGGCCTTAGGCGGATACCAGTACCAACCGTGCGCCGTTTGCCTGGTTGTCCAACCGGTTTTCTTGCGAGCCGTCATCCAAGTAGCTAGGCCGATCTCAGGAACCTCATTCATGATCCATGACGCCGGTAGCCCTTCAGCGCCAATATCTTTCAAGCTCTCTAGGACGGCGATCGCAAGGCCAAGTTTTGTCCGCCGATCCTTCGCATCTTCGGGCGTCGCAGGCCCCAATTCCTCGCTCACATCGCCGGGCTCCTCGTCCAGCGCCAACTCGATACAGTTCTGCTCCTCAGAGATTCGGAAACAGAACTCGGCCTGCCGACGATCGACATCACGTACAGTATTGCTTTTCACCGACAGAAACTGACGGACATCCGGCGTGTCCCGCTTCGGCACGATCGCCCAGATGGCTCGCGGCACTTGGCCCCACGCCGCCGAGCCGGAAATTCGGTGGATCATGGCCCTCATCTGGCTCTTATTGAGGTGCATGATGCCCAGTACCGCAACTTGCTCTGTCTCAATAAGAATCTCCAGCGGTCTCAGTGCCAACCGGACGTCTCTTCCTTTATGTGTGTCTATGTGCCTCGTGAGCCCGACGTACGCGTCCAGCGGGTCGACGATGATCAATTTCACGTTGCCCAATTCCCGCATCCTCTGCCGAACCTTCTCCAAATCGGTCGACAGATCGACGGGACGGATCGCATCCTCGTGCCTCATACCCTTGACAAAATGGACTTGGCTCATGTCAGCGCCTTCTAAACGCAAGCGCCGTTTGCAAGTAGTGGCCCAGTTGTCCTCTGACTGAAGGATGAGAACTCGTCCTTGCTCGACCTTGGACTGTTCGTGGTTAGGGAACGGACGACCAGCGGACACGCGAGCGGCCACCATCATTGAGAACCATGACTTACCGGACGTTGGCATTCCGATGATCACCGACAACGCGGCCTTCGGCAGGATGTCGTGCCAGAGCCATTCTATCGGCTGCTCCTGCACGTCGGCCGCTACGGTGTCGACCAAGCCTTCGGTGTCTTTTCCATTCCCTACGGTCAAGGCCTCCGCTAACATCGGGCCGATCCCGTCAAGGTCGCCCTTTATGTAGAGATCGGCACTTTTCAACAATGCCTTTTGAACCGCCTTACGTCGGGCCCAGGCACGGAGCTTGCCGCGCACGTATGAGAAGTCCGCTCCCTCACCGGCCTGAACCACCTTTTTAAGCTCTTCGCGATAGATGACCTCAACCTCCGGCTTCATCTCCCTGGCCAGAGCTTCCGTGCACTCTTGACAAAACTCATCCACAGCGAGTGGGTGTTGATGTTCGTCGTAGAGCCTGTGGACAAGGCGGACCAGGTCGACGTGCACTGGGTTCTCGAAGAACTCAGGAAGGGCGATCTCTTTTGCCTCCGGCCAGAGGCTTTGGTCGTAGATCATCATGGCCACGATTTTTCGCTGTATGGCTGCGTCGAACTCAAAGTGGGGTGTCTTACCGGGTTCTGTCTCGGTTGTCGTTTCCATTTTATCCTCCATATCGCCGATACGTTTCAGTTTCATGCCCGTCTCCTTTTCGATAAATTGAGAAGAGCCCGGGCTTGCTCCAGGTTGCCTTGTCGGGCCGTTGGCCATGAACTCATCCGGGGGTGTCTCCAAGACCTCTTCTGGAGGGGCCGCTTCCGGCGCCGGCCCGATTTCCATAGGTACCGGCTGAGGGGCCTGTCCGTTTGGATTGACAGCATCCCGGACGATCTTCCCGAGCTGGTTTATGGCGTCTTCCTGCGTTATCTTTCCGGCTTGATAGTCCCGGGCGGCTTTTTTTACCTCTTCGCCATCCATAAGCTTCGTCGCCTTGAACTTCTGAAGTTCGTCATAGGTAAGCTCAGTCAGGTGGAGGAGGTTCTCGGCGATCATCCGAAGGCCCTCGCCTGTCGGCGCGCCCTTCTTCGCCTTGAGTTCCGTGACCATGTCGGGCGGTAGCCGTTCCTCCATGAGACTCTGTATGTCCGGCGGGGTCTGGTCCCAGGTCGTCACCCCGTTGTCGATGGCCTTTTGCTGGTATTCGACAAGTTGCCGAAAGTAAGCTTCTTTTTCCGTCAGCTTTGCCCGGCTCCTTTGGAAGTGACCTTCCGGTCTTTTCCGCATACTCGCTTTTTCATGGTAGTAATGGGCGGGGGGGATTCCCATTTTCTCCTCGTACTGCCACTTGGCGAGCCCGGTCAGTTCTTCCGGCTCCGCGCGTTGTGGCCACATCACGGCATGCACACGCCATCGTTTTTTCTTCGCCATTTCTGATTCTCCCTTAATCTTAAAATAAGGAATAGGCGAGCGCCCGACAAAGGGGAGACTTGAACCTAAGCTCTGTGTCTCCCGATTGCCCGTTCATGCTACGTACTCCTTACGATGAAGATGTTGTGAGTCGAAAAGATTTGGGGAGGGGCGAGATATTCTCGCCCTCCCCAGCAAGCCCTAGTATCACCTCCGCCGCTAATATCGTCCCAACCTGGAAAAATTGCGATGTCCAAACTATGGTCTTGCCGTTGACAATGTTTTTGCGGTTTCTTTGCGGGGGGACACCACTTAACGTTCGAGATTATGTTTTCTACGCTGGGGGGGTTAATTAGAAGGAATCGGGCTTAGAGGCGAAGTATGGGCCAATCTCGATTAGACCTGGCCTTGTTAAATTGATTTAGCAATTTCCAACGAGACTTATGACCTTGCCAACAGGGATTTAATTATAGCGGGCAGGACAGCGGCTAGAATTCAACCACCTTTTTAGCCGAATTTGCCGGATTTGTAATTCACCCAGAGCGCATAGACGCCTGCTTTCCTGGGCACAACTTTTCGCACGGTCGGTTCATCATAAAGCGTGAAGAATGAGGACCAACTGCCAATACTCATGCCAGCCTCCTTCTACCTAAACTTCTCCCTTTAACGTTAAGACCCACAAAATCACAAAATATTCTCGCGTCCTTCTTGACTTTTCGTTTTGCATTTTCGATACTTAGGTCGGCTTTCTTGTGCGGGCTGGGGAAAGTCCCCACCATATCCCCCTTTTGCTGACAACAGCCCGCGTGTCCGCGTCGAAACGGGGATGATCAGGCGAGATAAGGAAAACGTCTGGCAAGGCGGACCCGTCCCTTTTATCAGGCGTCCGTCGAAAAAGGCAGTACAGGCGAGCAGACAAGCGTCCACGACGGTTCCCTGGGCTCGTCAGAGGCCGTCATAAGGACAGGCATAGCATGGGGAGAAAGGATTTTCCGAGGTGCCGAGCCGGCACAGGCGAGCCAGGGAATATAATCCCCCTTACTCCTCTCCAAGATTTTATTAAGTTCCAGGAACCCTCTTTCTTTCTTTTCTTCTGAGGATTTTTCCTCCTGCAGAAGGACCCGCAGGCGTAACGCCAAGGCTCTTGCCTGGCGTTCGCCAAGGGTCCTCGTTCGGAGAGCCCGGGCACCTTCAGGCGCTTCGCCTGAAGGTCGGGCTCGGAGAACGAATGCCCTACGGGGACGTCGTTTTCTTGTTTCCAGAGTGATAGGAAAGAATACAAGAGGATTCTTTCCTCTTCTTGAATTCCTCTCAAGGAATAGGATAACCGGAATCCGAATTCTCCCCATATGGACCCAAGTGAAATTGGGCCGAAACCAAGTGAAATTGGGCCTCGAGGGTCGCCTAAGCGAGGACAGATTAAGAAATCGATGTCTCAAAAACTGAGGGTCAGGAGCAAGAAACCGAGTATTTTTTGGTGAGGGAAGAATTCCAGCGGAAGCTGAGTTCGGTATATAATTTACAATTATATACCGGAGTTTTTTGATCTAGGGAAGAACCCTGCAGATAGTGTCTATGACCGGAGGTGCCTCATCCCAACCTTTCTCGTGCACGTAATGCCAGACCAGTTCTCCTTCTTCCTCGACCGGCTTCGGGACGGACTTGATAAAACCTTTCTTGAAGAGTTCAGTCCAGTCCTCCTGAATCTTCTGCAACCGGAGTCTCATCCCCTCATCCCCGATCTTTTCCTGCCATCCGTTGACCTTGACAATCTGGCTCAAAGTAACCCCTTCGTTGGGGTGGTGGATAGTGAGACGAAAAAGGAGCCTGGCACTGGGTGACAATTCCATGTAGAACCGCTTCGGTAGAATTCTGATGTTTCGGTTGAGCGCGTTGAGAAAGAAAAGCATACCCCAGGGCAACCCAGTAAAGCTCACGATACAGCCCCCTTCCTCCTCCAAATCCCTACTCCAGGCGCTGAAGTCCGGAATGCTCCTGATCAAATCCCAAGCCGCCTTGTTTTTTGGAAAATAGACTGCGGCGAAGGGCAAGGGGGGTATTCTGATCTCTGCCAACCTGCCATCTTTTATGGGAAACGAGAGAGTGCCCTCATAGTGCAGTCGGCTGAGACTTTCTACCTGCTTCTCGATTTGTGCCCGATCCCATCCGGTTTTTCCAAGAAACCGTTTGAGTGGGGAGTAGAACAAGGGGATGGCCGTCTGGACGTCGTGATCGGTCGTTAAAATCCATCGCAGAGTATCCTCCCCGAGTTCGAGTTTGGGAGGGAGTATTCCGTTTTTCTCGAGGTCGTCTATCCAGCAACTGCTAATCTCCGTCGTTAGGTAGTCCAGAATATCCCAGGTGGCCGCGGTCACAATTCGCTTCTCGTTGGCGCGTGTCCAAAGGTCCCCGGAGACCTTGAACTTGTCCGACTTGCCCAGGAGCATTTCGGCGATCATGTTGTCCGTAGCTCCACCGCCCCTTTTGATCTTCCCCACCATCTTGGCCACCGGACTAGTTGCGCTCTTGACTCTCTTGATGTACCGGTAGGCCCGAGTCATGAAGGATACTCGGCGACGCTCCTCTGGCTTATAGTTGTAGTCTCGGGCCAGGAGTTCGTCGAGATCGTGGGCCTTCTTGACAATCTCCTCCTCAAAGTCTTTCAGGAACGGATGCGTCCCCCTGGCCTCCTTCAGGAACTTGTCCCACTCTTTATAGACCGCCTTGAGCTTTTCGCATAGAGGGACTCTGGCTCGGAACTCCTTGTCGAACTTGTCAGCGGCGTCCAGGGACCTTTTACGAGCCTCCGGGTCGGGCAGAGGATGGCGGAGGTCGTGGGCACACTCCAGGTCCCTGACGTAGAGGTCGTATGACAAAGAGTGAAGTGGCCAAAGCTCCTTAGCCTTCACCTTGTGCGCTTCGTATTGTGCTTCGTAATCCATCTCCCCCTCCCTTTACGCCCCCGCCTCCAGGCAGACTAGTCGCATCTAGTGGAAGCGGAAAAACGCAAATTTATTTGGAATCCTTTGCTACTTTGCTTCAATCCCTCACTTTTTCATCATAAATATTCAATAAAAAACACCAAAAACTACTGAAATTATGGTAAGGAGGCTGAAAAGGCAGATGACCGATAAATGGTTGAAAATGAAGAGGAATAGAGAGCGCGCCCGGGGTGACTCGAACACCCGACCTGCTGATTCGTAGTCAGACGCTCTATCCAACTGAGCTACGGGCGCGCCGGCCGTCTTGAGCGGCCATAATATAGCGCAAGACCGGCGTTTTTTCAATGAGCTCGGATCGGCACCCTCAAAATTACCGGAGGGCTTTTGGATCCGAACGGGCGGGGATGTGCGCCGTTGACGTTCATTTCCCTGAGCTCGGCCAGGCTCTCGGCTTCACGCCTTCGAGCGGCCGATCTGCAACACTGCGGCGCCGCTGACTTTCCCCGCTTTCAGCCGCTGAAGGACCTCGTTCGCCTGTTCCAGGGCGAAGACCTCGACGGTCGTCCGGACGGGGATCTCGGCCGCGATTCGGAGAAGCTCTTCTCCGTCCTGCCGGGTCGCATTGGCGACGCTCAGCATCTTTCTCTCGTAATAGAGATCCCGAGTATAATCCATCTCCGGCACGGGCGACATGTAGATCCCGGCCGAAGCGACGGTCCCGCCGCGATCGAGGACGCGCAGGGCGTCGAGATATAGGCTCCCCGCCGGGGCGAAGATGATGGCGCCGTCCAATTTGGCCGGAGGGTCGTCCTTCGCCGTCCCCGTCCACACGGCCCCCAGCTGCTTGGCCAGCCGGCGATGCTCCTCGCTCCTCGTGAAAACATAGACCCGACATCCCCAGTGGCGGGCGATCTGGATCGCGACGTGAGCGGAGGCCCCGAAGCCGTAAAGCCCGAGCTTCCCTCCCGGGCGAATGCCGCTCAGCTTCAAAGACCGGTAGCCGATGATGCCGGCGCACATGAGCGGAGCAGCCTGTTCGTCGGAAAACGCCGCGGGGATGGCATAGACGAATTTTTCCGGCACGGCCATGTACTCGGCGTAACCGCCGTTGTGGTGGAAGCCCGTGAAGCGGGCGTTCTCGCACAGGTTCTCCAGCCCGTTCCGGCAGAACCGGCAGGCGCCGCACGACGAATAGAGCCAAGCGGCCCCCACGCGCTGCCCGGCTTTGAACCGCGTCGCCCGGGCTCCTCTCCTTTCCACGGTCCCGATCACTTCGTGGCCCGGAACGCGGGGCAGCCGGACGTCGCGAAGCTCGCCTTCGACCGTATGCAGGTCGGTATGGCAGACGCCACAACAGGCGACCTTGATCAGGAGGTCCCGGGAACCGAACCGCGGGACGGCCAGACGCTTGAATTTCAGCGGGCCGCTCTCTACGGGCCCGAATCCGCTCAGGACCATCGCCTTCACGGCCGGTTCCTCCCCCCATTCTGCCTGCGAAGCTTCCCTTTGAGCCGCGCGATGCGCTTCTCGAAATCCTGCCGGTCCGCCGGCGCGCTGCCCATCGACACCGCCAGTCCTTCTTCTGCCGCGCGGATGGCCTGCTCGTAGTTTTTCGCCTTGTGCTCATAGTACATCGACAGCTCGCGGAAAGAAAAGGCCTCATCGGACCGGCCCATGCCCTGCCAGAGCGACACGGCCTTGTCCCAAGCCTGGTTTCTCTTGAAATGGCGGGCGAGCTTCTTCCTGGCCGCGTGCGAAACTTCGGCCGAAAGCCGGCCGGCCAGCGCTCTCTCAAGAAGCTGCGCCGACGTCTCCGCGTCCCCCGCCCTTTCGAAAAGTTTAGCGATGCCGTAGAGGTCCATGGGGTCGGCCTTTCCCCTCGCCCCGGCCCCGCGGTTCCTCTCGATCAGCACGGCGCCCGCGACCACGACGCTGAGAAGCGACAGGATGTCCTCCTGGTTGTGATAGAGAATCGGCTCGATCAGCGAAAAGTCCTCCGTCCGGAGATACTCGAAATAGCGGAGGGGAATCTCGGCGCTCGGGATGTCTTCGGACCGGGGCGCCTGAGCGACCTCGCGCGCCAGGTCGAACAAGCGGCAGCTGTCGTATTTATGCTTCCAGAGATGACGGGCCGAGAACAGGAAATCGAGATGGGGCATGTCCCCGATCGGCAACGAGGTTCGCTGAAGGGCGAAACGCGTCTCGAGCAGGGGGACGTCGAAGGCTTTGCCGTTATACGTGACCAGCGAGCGGAAGTCCATGTCCGCGAAGAACCGACCGACCTGCCGGACGAGCCGGCCTTCTTCAGCCAGGTCGCCGAGGAAAAACTGGGTGACCATGAACCGTTCGTCCCGAAAGTATCCCAGGCCGACGAGGAACGGGACCGTTCCCGTGCCGCCGGCAAGCCCTGTGGTTTCGAGGTCTAGGAAAACGGCCGAAGAAAGGTCGATCTTCTCGAAGGCCGCGTCCCGGCTGAGTAACGCCAGGACGCTGCCCGGGATCTGGAGGCCCAGCGCGATCGGGATCTGGCCGTAGCGGGAAGCCAGGAGGTAAGGGTTTTCGCGGCGCTGGACCGGCTCGGGCCTTCCTGTTCCCGCGCCGTGCGGCCGGGAGCAGGGCCTCTCCAGGCGATCCCTGTCGCGCGTGAGCGTGATGAGCCGCTCGAGTTTCTCCTTGACGGTCAGACCCTCCTCACGGTCGAGCGTCTCCCACGCCTTTTCGATCTTCCGGGAACGGGTCCGGGCGTCCCGCTCCTGGCGTAAGCGGTTCAGCTTGTCCTCGATGTCCATGCGCGGCTTTCGGAAACGGCCGTCCGTTTCACCTCCCATATTAAACCAAACGAATAGCGATTACAAAAATTTTCCGGCTTGAAAAGGTGGGCGAGATGATTATAGTAAGGGTTGCCATGGACGCCCCGCAATTCCTGGCCTTTGACCTGGGCGCCGAGAGCGGCCGGGCCGTCCTCGGGCGGCTCGAGGGCGGCCGCCTCTCTGTCCGAGAGCTCCACCGCTTCGCCAATACCCCTATGAAGCTCCTCGGCCACATCCATTGGAACGTCTTCGCTCTCTTCGAGGAGATAAAGACGGCCATGCAGATCGTTTCGTCGGAATCCCGGGCCGGACTCGCGAGCCTCGGCGTCGACACGTGGGGAGTGGATTTCGGGTTGCTGGCGAAGGACGGCAGCCTTCTTGGCCTGCCGTTCTCTTACCGCGACCCGAGAACACAGGGGGCCATGGAGGAGTATTTCAAGCTCGTCCCGCCCGGCGCGCTTTACGAGGTGACGGGCATCCAGTTCATGCCCTTCAACACGCTCTTCCAGGTCTATTCTATGGTCAGGGACCGGTCGCCCCTTCTCGACGCCGCCTCAGACCTCCTCTTCATGCCCGATCTCTTCAATTATCTTCTCACGGGAAAAAAGGCCTCGGAATTCACCATGGCCACAACCTCCCAGATGTTCAATCCCCGGACCCGCGGCTGGGCCTTGGGGCTTTTTCAGGCCATGGGTCTCTCCCGGCCCATTCTCCAGGACGTTCTCGAACCGGGCACGGTCCTCGGGACCCTCCGCCCGGAGATCGCGTCGGAGACGGGACTCGGGGATGTTCCGGCCGTCGCCACCGCAAGCCACGATACAGCCGCGGCCGTGGCGGCCGTCCCGGCCGTAGACGGAAGCTGGGCCTATATCAGCTCGGGAACGTGGTCTCTCGTCGGCGTCGAGGAAAAGTCCCCGGTCATCACGCCGGGGGCCCTCTCGGGGAATTTCACGAATGAGGGCGGCCTGGCCGGCACCATCCGCTTTCTCAAGAATGTCACCGGCCTGTGGCTCGTCCAGCAATGCCGGAATGCCTGGGGCGGCGGGGCCTCGGCAACCTACGAGGAGCTCACCCGGGCGGCCGCCGAGGCGCCGCCCTTCCGCGCGCTCATCGATCCCGACGACCCGGGATTCCTGAACCCTCTCGACATGCCGGAGGCGATTCGGTCGTATTGCCGCCGAACGGGCCAGCAGCTGCCGGACTCGAAGGCCTCGTTCATCCGCTCGATCCTCGAGAGCCTGGCCCTCAAGTACCGCCTCGTCGTTGACGAGATGGAGCGGGTCGTCAAGCGGAGAATCAAGAGGATCCACGTCATCGGCGGCGGTTCGCAGAACCGTCTCCTCTGCCAATTCACCGCCGACGCGACCGGTCGGCCCGTGACGGCCGGCCCGGCCGAAGCCACCGCCGTCGGAAATATCCTCGTCCAGGCTATGGCCCTCGGTCGCATCCGCTCTCACGATGAACTCCGGGGCGTCGTCCGAAACTCCTTCGAATTCCGGGATTATGGGCCTCGGGAGGACAGAAGCTGGGGCGAGGCCTACGGACGCTTCCGGAATATGCTGGGCGCTGACAGAGCGCGGGGGTCATAATATAGAATGCTCGACCGGACCGAGGAGGGTTGCCGATGGATTCATCAGCCGTAGAAAAGGCGTATGCCCTGAGCCGGGAAAAATATGCCGGGCTGGGCGTCGACACCGACAAGGCCCTCTCCCGCCTCCAGGCGGTCAGCCTCTCCCTTCATTGCTGGCAGGGGGACGACGTCGGCGGCTTCGAGGCCTCGGCCCGGGACCTCCAAGGCAGCGGCCTCCAGGTCACCGGCAGCTATCCCGGCAAGGCCCGCAACGTCGATGAGCTGCGGGCGGATCTCCGCCAGGCCTTCGCCCTGATCCCCGGCCGCCACCGTCTCAACCTCCACGCTATGTACGGGGAGTTCGGCGGGCGGCGCGTCGACCGGAACGAGATCGAGCCCGGGCACTTCCGGGGCTGGGTGGAATGGGCCAAGCAGGAAAGTCTGAAGCTCGATTTCAACGCGACCTGCTTCGGCCATCCCAAAGCCGCTGCGGGCTTCACACTGAGCAGCCGGGATGCCGGCACTCGGAGGTTCTGGATCGACCATGTCAAGGCCTGCCGCAAGATCTCAGCCTATCTGGGCCGCGAGCTCCAGAGCACCTGCCTGCACAACCTCTGGATCCCCGACGGGAGCAAGGACGTGCCCGTCGACCGGTGGATGCGCCGGGCGCTCCTCAAGAAATCCCTGGACGAGATCTACGAAACGGCCTACAACCCCCTGCAGATGAAGGATTCCCTGGAGAGCAAGCTCTTCGGCATCGGCAGCGAATCGTTCGTCGTCGGCTCGCATGAATTTTACCTCGGGTACGCCCTGACCAAGAGAATGCTCGTCTGCCTCGACCTCGGCCACTTCCATCCGACCGAATCCGTGGCCGACAAGATCTCGGCGATCCTCCTGTTCTCGCCGGAGCTCCTGATTCACGTCAGCCGCGGCGTCCGTTGGGACAGCGACCACGTCGTCGTGCTCAACGACGAGCTCCGATCGCTCGCTGAGGAGATTGTCCGCAGCCAGGCCCTCGACAGGATCCACGTCGCCCTTGACTATTTCGACGCCAGCATGAACCGGGTGGGAGCCTGGGTCCTCGGCGCCCGGGCGACTCTCCGGGCCCTCCTCATCGCCCTCCTCGAGCCGCGGCAGAGGCTTGAGGAGATCGACCGGACCGACCGTGTCCTCCCCCGCCTGGCGGCTCTCGAAGAGCTCAAGGCAATGCCCCATGGCTCCGTCTGGGATTACTTCTGCCTCCAAAGCGGCGTCCCCCCGGCTGACGCCTGGCTCAAGGACATCGAAGCCTACGAAAAGAAGGTCTTGAGCAAGCGGTAGCCTCCGCCCCGATCTCCGCGGGCCCCGCTTCCCGATTGACGAACGGCGAAAAATCAATACACTGGTGAGCGGAGGCTTTGAATCCGGCCTCCGGAGGCGGCCCGGAATATGGACCAGAAACAAAGTTCGGTCACCCTGATCGCGACCGGCGGCGGAAGTCTCGATGCCAAAGCCCTCGACAAAGTCCGCGACATCCTTCATCAGCTTGCCAACACCGTTTCGGCCATGAAGATCTATCCGTCCGATCACGTCACGGTGAGGCTGTTCGTGGACGAACTCTCCCACAAGCTCAAGAGCTTCCTCGAAGCCAGCGGAAAGCTGGAGATCCAGGTCGCCGAATATTCGTTCCTCTGCGGCGGAAAAACCGTCTACACCGACGAGATGCCGATCAAGAGTTTGCCCTTTTTCTTCTTCAAGGACGGGACCCAGATGCTGTATTTCTATCAGGGGCTCGAGAGGGAGGAGATCCTCGATTTCCTCGAACTCATCAAGGCCGAATCGCAAAAACCCGCAGGCGAAAGCGACATCGTCACGGCCCTCTGGGAGCGCGATTTCTCCAATATCCAGTATTACGCGCCCGACGAATACCTAGAGAACCGGATCGTCGAGGAACGGTCGGAATCGCAGGCCAGGGCCGGCGTCCCCGTCATGCCGGAGTTCGCCCATGAAATCATCGAGATCCGCGTCGACACAGCCAAGTTCTCGACGGGCACGGTCGAACTGAAGTCCGACGACCAGAACGCGGTGCTCAGGACATCGGCCCTCCCGGGCCTCGAGGACGAGGACAAGCCCCAGATCTTCTCCGCCGCCGACGAAGCCCCGACCGATGGTTCCGGAGAGGCCCGCAGGAGCCCGGCCGCAGCCATGGACCCGACCCTGACGGAGTCGGAGCTCCAGAGCCTCGAATCCCTGGTCCGCGCCAACCGGACTATCGCCCCTGACGAGGAATTCCTGAACCTCATGGTCGAGATCCTCAACCTCGAAAAAGGGGCCGAACCGTTCTCCGCCGACCTCGACGTCCTCCTCGAATATCACCATGAGCAGCTCGGACGGGGGAACTTCTCCTTCTCGATCCCGCTCATCCACAAGATCCGCGGGCTCCAGGAGCGCCTGGCTTCGGGCCAGCCCGAGAAAGCGGCTCTCCTCGGGGAGTTCCTGAAGAAGATCATCAGCGCGCAAACCGTGGACGTCATCATGTCGCTGTTCGACAAGTACGTCGCGGTCGACTGGAACGCGCTCGTCGATTTCCTCAAGCTCCTGGGATCCCCCGCCCTGCCTCTGGCTGCCGATCTCTACGAGTCCGTCCCCGAGGCCGAAACCCGCGAGAAGATCCTGGGATTCATCCGAGCGGTCAATTTCGACGACCTGGGGGTGCTGGTGAGCCTCGTCGGCGACGAGAGGCCGCGCCTGTCGCGGGCCGTCATCGGACTCCTCAGCCGCGACTTCGGCAGGAAGGGTCTTCCCCATTTCTCGGCCTTCCTCGGTCTAAAGAACAAAGACATCAAGCTCGAAGCCATCCAGGCGCTCGGCGCCGTCCGCGACGAGATCGCAAACCGGATCCTCCTCGGGTTCCTCAACGACAAGGACGAGGACCTCCGCATCCAGGCCGCCATAAAGCTCAATCCCGTGGAGGAGAAATCACGCCTGGACCACCTCATCGCGGAGGCCGGCTCGCGGGCCTTCCGGGAGAAGAGTCTCAAGGAAAAGCAGGCCATTCTGGCCTTCCTGGGGCGCACGCGCCAAGAAGAGGCCCTGGCCTTCCTCGGCCAAACGCTGACCCGAAGGACCCTCTGGCTCCCGGCGAAGACGAAAGAGATGAAGCTGGCCGCGGTCGCAGGCCTGGAGAGCATGGACACGGACGAGGCGGCGGGGATGCTCGAAAAGGGAGCGCGGTCCACCCGCAAGGGGGTCCGTGAGGCCTGCGCCCAGGCCCTGGCCCGCCGGGCTCGAAAAAAGACCGGGCCGGAGGCTTAAGGAGGCGGCGTGAGCGAAACCAAGATCACGACGCCCGGCCAGGTCGCCTCCCGGCGCGAAACGCGGCCCGACATCAAGGTCTTCCAGAAGTCGGCGGTGGACCTCCTCATCCGCTTCCACATCGTGGCCAAGAACGCCAAACTCTACCAGCCCAACAACGAGATGTTCCAGGAGCAGGCGAAGATGCTCTTCGACTCTATCAACGCCTTCCTCCAAGAAGAGGACAAGGCCTCGTTCCAGGTCCGCCAGAGCGCGCTGTTCTTCAACGACGTCCGCCTCAAGTTCGTGCTAGGGACCTACCCGATCTTCAAGTTCATCCTCGAGCAATTCCGCGTCCGGGAGATCAGCAGCCTGACATTCGTCTCGGGACTGACATTCGAGGAGCTGGCGCGTTTCATCACCGTCTTCGGCCGGCGCGAGAAGATGGAAGAGGGGGCCTACGAGAAGCTGGTTGCGGACCTCGCCGACGCCGACGTCCGGCACGTGGCGGTCGAAACGGTCTCGGCGACCGAAACCTTCACCAGCCTCCATAAGGACACCGCCCGGATCTTCTTCCTGAGCATCCTCCACCTCAAGGAGAGCTTCGAGCGGGACCAGCGCAACGAAAAGATCCAGATCAACACGACGCGCCGCCTCATGCAGTCGATCTTCAATCACATCGTGGACAACGAGCCCTTCATCCACGGTCTAACGAATCTCAAGAACTACGACGAGTACACTCTGAACCACTCGGTCAATGTCTGCATGCTAGCCATCGCCCTGGGCCGTCGGCTCGGCCTGAGCCGGAGCGAGCTCGTCGACCTGGGGATCGCGGCTTTTTTCCACGATCTCGGCAAGCTCGACACGCCCATCGACATCCTCAACAAGCCCGCGAAGTTATCCGAAGAAGAACGCGAGATCATGCAACGCCATCCTCAGCAGGGAGCGGAAAAGCTCATCCACCTCAAGGAATTCCGCCGGCTTCCGCTGCGGGCGATCCACGTCGCCCTCGAGCATCACATCAAGGAAGACCATTCCGGGTATCCCCGCTTCGTCATGAAAGGCGATATCAACCTCTTCAGCCGCATCGTGAAGGTCGTGGACTTTTTCGACGCCGTCACGACCCGGCGCGTTTATCGGAAAAAGGTCTACACCCGGGCCGAGGCCCTGAGCCTGATGCTCGAACAGAGCGGGATTGAGTTCAACCCTGTCATCCTCAAGGCGTTCGTCAACCTGATGGGGTTGTTCCCGGTCGGAACGCTGGTGGCCCTAAACACCGGAGAATTGGGCATCGTCTTCGACCTCAACTCCGACTCCCGGTTCAGCATGAGGCCCAAAGTCAAATTGATCACCGATACGCGCGGGAACAAGATCAACGGCGAGGTCGTGGACCTCTCCGACAGGAACCCGGGGACCGGCAAGTTCCCGAGAACGATCGTCAGGGCGCTGGACCCCGACACGTACCAGATCGAGGTCGCGGACTATTTCCTCGCCCAGGCCCAATAAGACGGACGGCGGGCGCGGCCGCGGCCGGAAGGGATGGGCCGGGCCCCGGACCCGGCCAGGAGGACCGCGATGACGCCTTTGCCCCCCGTTGACCTGAAATGCGAGTCTTTGTCCGAGCCCTTGGGCGTGGACACGGCCAAGCCGCGCTTTTCCTGGCTTCCCGTGAGCCCGCATCGGGGTGAGGCGCAGACCGGCTACGCGATCCTCATTTCCTCTGCCCGGGAACTGTGCGAGCGGGACATCGGCGACCTGTGGGACAGCAGCCTCGTCGAGGACGAGCGGGCTTTCCAGGTCGAGTACAAGGGGGAGCCGCTCCTGAGCTGCACGCGCTATTTCTGGCGGGTCCGTTGGCGGGACCGGAGCGGCGCACTCAGTCCGTGGAGCGAAACGGCCTCGTTCGCCACCGGCTTTCTTTCGGAGTCCGAATGGAAGGCCCGCTGGATCAGCGCGCGAGAGACCCGGGAATTCCGGACGCCGGGGAGCGTCGTTTTGGGGGAATACAGCGGTGAATCCGCCCAGGCGCATGCCGTATATCTGCGGAAGGGCTTCGAACTCCGCGAAAAGCCGGTCATGGCCTTCGCTTTTATCTCCGGCCTCGGCTGTTGCGAACTCCGGATTAACGGACAGAAAGTCGGCGACCGTGTCCTGGACCCCGGGTGGACGGATTATAAGAAGCGGGCCCTCTATTCGACATTCGACATCACAGCCCTTCTGCAGTCCCGGAACGCCGTCGGCATCGTCCTCGGAAACGGCCGCCATATCAAGGCCTTCGGCTACGACTTTCCCAAGGCCGCCTTCCGCATCGAGATCGAAGGCGAAAGCGGGGAGCGCACGGTCGTCCAGACCGACGATGGCTGGCGGACCTCCCCGGGCCCGCTCCAAGAAAACGGACTCTATTTCGGGGAGAAGTACGATGCACGGCTCGAGATGCCGGGATGGGATGCGCCCGGGTTCGACGATTCCTGCTGGGCGAAGGCCGTGGTCGTCCCCGGCCCTCCCCTGGTCTCTCAGCTCATGCCGCCGGTCCGGGTGACGGAGATCCTCAAGCCTGTCGGCCTCATTTCACCGGCCCCCGGGACCTGGGTCTTCGATTTCGGCCAGAACTTCTCCGGCTGGGTGCGGCTGCGCGTCCGCGGCCCGCGCGGGGCCGAGGTCCGGCTGCGGCACGCCGAGCTCGTCCACGAGGACGGTTCTATCAATACGGGCTCCGCGGAGAACGCGCGAGCGACGGACATCTACATCCTGAAAGGTGACGACGACGAAACTTACGAGCCCCGCTTCACCTATCACGGCTTCCGTTATGCCGAGATCTCCGGCTACCCGGGCGAGCCCTCCTTCGAAACGCTCGAGGGGTGCTTCGTCCACTCGGACGTCCCGCGCGCCGGGTCCTTTTCCTGCTCCAACGCCCTCGTCAACCGCATCCATCAGAACGTCCTCTGGGGACAGCTCTCGAACCTGATGAGCGTCCCCACCGACTGTCCGCAACGGGATGAGCGGCAGGGCTGGCTTGGCGATGCCCACCTCTCGGCCGAGGAAGCCGTCTTCAACTTCGATATGTCCGGCTTCTACGCCAAGTTCCTCGAAGACATCCGTCTCGCCCAAAAGGAGGACGGCAGCCTGCCCGACGTCGTGCCGCCGTATCTGGCCAAACTCTATCCCGCCGACCCGGCCTGGAGTGCGGCCTACGCGGCGCTCCTCTGGCTTCACTACGAGCATTACGAGGACGGACGCGTCCTGGCCCGTCACTATCCCTATCTCAAGAAGTACGTCGAGTTTCTCAAGTCGAACGCCGGCGGCCATATCATCAAAGGGCTGGGAAAGTACGGCGACTGGTGCCCGCCTGGGAGCATCGTCCCCAAGAAGACGCCCATAGAGCTCACGGCGACCTGGTACTATTGCCACGACGTCCTCATCCTCGCGAAGATCGCCCGGGTCCTCGGCCGGAACGAGGACGCCAGAGATTACGACAAGCTGGCCGAAAGCATCGTCTCCGCCTTCAACGCGGTCTTCCTCGAAGAAGGGCAATACGCCGCGATCCGGGTCAGCCGCATCGACCGGTATCCGAACCAGACCTCCAATACGCTGCCGCTCTATCTGGACATGGTTCCGCCAGAAAAGAAGCCGAAGATCCTCGAAAGCCTGATCCGCAGCGTCGAGGAGCATCAGGATTTTCATGTCGACACGGGCATCCTGGGAACCCGGTACCTCCTGGATGTTCTGACGCGAAATGGCCGGGCCGAGACGGCCTATCGGCTCGCCACACAGAGAAGCTATCCGGGCTGGGGCTACATGATCGAGGAGGGAGCGACGACACTCTGGGAAAGGTGGGAAAGGTTGACGGGCCGGGCCATGAATTCCCAAAACCACATCATGCTGGGGAGCATCGATGCCTGGTTCTACAGGACGATCGCTGGCCTGTCCCCCGTCGAGCCCGGCTGGCGCAAGGTCCGGGTCAAACCCCTCGTCCTGGGCGACCTCGTGTCCGCCGAGGCGGACCTGAGGACCGTCCGCGGCCCGGTCCGCTCGGCCTGGAAGAGAGGCGAAGCGTCGTTCAGCCTCGAAGTCCTCATCCCCGTCGGGGCCGCGGCCAGAATCCACATCCCTCTGCTCTGGCCGGACGGGCCCGTTATCGAATCCGGAAAAACGGTCTGGCGCGGGCTCAAGACCGGAGAGGCCGTCCCCGGGCTCACTCCCGCGGGGCGGGAGGAGGGAGCGGCGGTCTTCGAAACGGGGAGCGGAGCGTATCTCTTCGAGGTCAGAAAGCCGGATTGAGCGGAGTTCACGGCCGGGGTCGGAGTCGTCCGGTCCCTCAGTAAAGATATTTCTTGAAAAGGCGGGCCGAGGCCGCATAAGCTTCGACCGTCCGCTCGAGGTCCGAGCGGGAATGGGCCGCCGATACGGCCCCCCCGCCGTGGACGACGTTGACGCCCTCCACGAGGAGGGCCAGCTTCAAGATGTCCTCGCGGAGCTCGACGTCGGACCGCCTCTCGTCCTGGAGGTCCTCAGCGCTCCGTGGAACGCTGTCCTGCACCGGGAAATGGACCATGATGAGCGAGCTTCCCGGGACGACGTCGTTGCCGTGGCCTGTGCAGATCGCTCGAACGCCCTCGGCTTCGAAGACGCCGTGGACACCGGCGCGCAGCATCTCTCCCGACCGGGCGAGGCGCGGGTAGATCGTCCCGCCATAACGGATCAAGTGGCGAAGCATGATCAGGCCGGCCCGCATATACTCGGAATGGGCGGAGAAAGTCCCGCCGTCGAACCGCACGCGCCCGCGCAGCCCTTTTCCGGTCTTGCAGCCCTCCATGATCTCGGGCCGCCCGACAACCGCGGCGACGGCGTGCCCGCCGCCGATGATCTTCCCGAACACGGTGATATCCGGTCGGACGCCGTAGAGGCTCTGAACGCCCGAGGGACAGAAGCGAAAGCCGGAGATGACCTCGTCGAAAATGAGCACGATCCCGTACCGGGCCGTCCACTCCCTCGCCAGAACCAGGTACTCCCTCGTGGCCGGCAGGAAGCCGCCGACGCCCAGGAAAGGCTCCATGATGAAGCAGGCGATCCGGTCGCCGTGAGTCTTGATAACGTCCTCGAGGTGCTGGGCATCGTTGAACCGCGTGACCAGCGTGCGGCGCAGAATGTCCTGGAGGACACCGGCGGACTCGTCGCCTTCGAAGCCCGTCCCGGGCTGGTATTTGATACCCTTGAGGAGGTAGGGTGAGGCCCCGTGCCAGCCGCCCCCGACCTTGAGAATGAGGTCGCGGCCGGTAAATCCCTCGGCCAGCATCACGGAGTACATCGTGGCCAGCGTCCCTGAGGTCGTGAAGCGGACCATCTGCTCCGGATCGCCGAGCTGACGGAGGATGAGCTCGGCCAATTCGATCTGATGACCGGCTTCGAACCCGGTATGGAGGGCGCCCCGCTCGAGGCTCGCCGCAATCCGCCAGCGGACGAAACGGGGGTTGTGCCCCAGGACATTGGCATAGTGCCCCTGCCAGTAATCGATGTAGGAGTTTCCGTCGACGTCCCGGACGGTCGGGCCGTCGGCGCGGGCGGCAAAAAACGGATACGGACGCCAGAGCCGGATCGTGTGGCTTCCGCCGCCGATCATCACTCTTTCCGCCCGCCGGAAAACGGCGAGGCTCTTCGGCGTCTTCCTCCGGTATTCCCGGACCAGGTGCGTCCGGAGCCGGCTCATTCTGTCCATGGGTTCTCGCGGAGTCCTTCATTTAACAACCTCGGGGAGGGAATGTCAAATGCCGCGGGCCGGCATTTTTCCCTGGCCGCGAACCGCGATAAAGTAGAGGCATCAAAATAGTCTCATCGTCGTCCCGGGCGGCGTTCCGGGCCAGGAATGCCAGTTCCGCGCGTCCGGCGCGGTATGATCGAAGCCACGGAATTCCCCCACCTGGCCCAAAAATACACGGTCTACGGCCGTTCCCAAGACGGTCATCAATGAGTCTGTCTCGATCGAAGGGGCGGTGCTCGAGGAGGTCTTCCTGAGTCATGTCCTGCGTGCGGCCGGACAGGTCCCGGCGAGGGAATGCCGGGCGCCGGGCCGGGTCGGGCAGAACTCATTGACGCCCCATCATTTATGGGTGTAGAATAGGTTTTTAAGATGGCTCTGTTCAAGACACGCAAAAAGAACCGCGCGTGCGTCATCGGCCTGGACGGCGTTCCCTACGGCATGATTGTCGACCTGGCGCTCAAGGGCGTCATGCCCGCGATGGCCCGCCTGATCGAAGACGGCCACCTGCGCAAGATGAAGGCCAGTCTGCCCGAGATCTCCGCCGTCAGCTGGACCAATTTCATGACCGGACGCAATCCCGGCGGGCACGGCATCTTCGGCTTCACCGACTTCAAGCCCGGCTCGTATGACGTGCGGTTCCCGAACTTCGCCGACGTGCGGACGCCGACGTTCTGGGACACCCTCGGAGGAAAGGGGAAGAGGGTCATCGTCCTCAACCAGCCCTCGACCTATCCCGCCCGGCCGATAAACGGCGTCCTCGTCTCGGGATTTGTGGCCGTCGATATGGGCAAGGCGGTCTATCCGCCCACGCAGCGGGCGGCGCTCGAGCGCATGGGCTACCAGATCGACATCGACACGCTAAAGTCCCGGGAGGACCCCGGGGTCCTCTGGCAGGAGCTCGAAAAAACGATGGCTGCCCGGGAGAAGGCCATGGATTATTTCTGGGCCGAGCCCTGGGACTTCTTCGAGCTCGTCGTCACGGGAACCGACAGGCTCCATCATCTCCTCTGGACGGCCTACGAGGATTCCTCGCATGCTTTCCATCAGAAATTCCTGGATTATTACCGCCGCGTCGACCATCTGATCGAAAAAATCGCCCGGGCCTACATCCGGGCAGCCGGAAGCGAGAAGGGCCTCTATATCCTTTCGGACCACGGCTTCACCGGGATCGTCCAGGAAGTGTCCCTCAATGCCTGGCTCTCGGATAACGGCTACCTGGGCTTCGACCATCCCGAGCCGGAGGGGCTGGACGCCGTAGCGGCCGGGAGCCGCGCCTTCGCCCTGGACCCCAACCGGATCTATCTCAACGTGAGGGGCCGGTTTCCGAGAGGCACCGTCGAGGAGTCGGAGCGGGCCGGCCTTCGCCAGGAGATCGCGGGGAAGCTCCGGGCGATCGAATACGGAGGGCGCCGAGTCGTCCGCGATGTCTTTCTCGCCGAAAACATCTATTCGGGCCAGGAGACGCCAAAGGGGCCCGACCTTCTCGTGCTGGCCGAGCCGGGCTTCGACATGAAGGGCTCCACGCGGAAGACGGACGTCTTCGGCCGGACGAGCCTCCAGGGCATGCACACTTGGGACGACGCGTTTTTCTGGGCGGCCGAGGATCCCGGGCAGGACCTAGCCATCGAGGATATCGCCGGCATCATCATGGGGAATTATTCATGAGTCGCCCGCGGCGAACACTTCGGCTGGTCATCGCTCTCTTCGGCATCCTGCCGAGTCTTCTGTCCGCGCCGCTCGCGGCCTACGTGGGCCCGGGCGCGGGCTTCGCCTTCCTCTCCTCGTTCCTCGTTCTCTTCCTGACGTTCTTCATGGCCGTCTTCTCCTTTCTCGCCTGGCCGTTCCGCTTTCTCTGGCGGGCAATGCGCGGGCAGCGCGCCTACAAAAAAAGCCCCATCGGCCGTCTGGTCATCCTCGGCCTGGACGGCCTGGAGCCGACCCTTGCGGAACGGTTCATGGCTGAGGGCAAGCTGCCCAACCTCGCCCGCCTTAAAAAGGAGGGCGCCTACGCCCGCCTGCGGACGACGACGCCCGCCATCTCGCCCGTAGCCTGGTCGTCCTTCATGACCGGCTGCGAGCCCTCGAAGCACAATATCTTCGATTTCCTCAGCCGCGATCCCAGGACCTACCTGCCGGATCTCTCGTCGGCCCGGATCGGCAAGCCTCGGCGGACGCTCGGCCTGGGAAAATACAACGTGCCTCTCGGAAAGCCGGAGATCCGCGGCCTGCGCAAGAGCGTGCCGTTCTGGAAACTGCTGGGCGAAAAAGGCATCGCTAGCACAGTCCTGCGCGTGCCGATCACCTTCCCTCCGGAGAAGTTCAAGGGCCATCTCCTTGCCGGGATGTGCACGCCCGACCTCAAGGGCAGCCAGGGAACGTTCTCCTTCTATACGACGGACGAAGAAAAAGTCCGGAAGCACGAAGGAGGGATCGTCATCGCCGTCCGGCGGGCCGGGGACAGGATCCGGACATCTCTCTCGGGGCCGGAGAACACGATGCTCAAGAACCCCGGGGACATCCTGATCCCGCTCGAAGTGAGGATCGACCGCGAGCGGCGGGGCGCGGACATCGAGGTCTCCGGCCAGCGGTTCTTCCTCGAGTCGGGGACCTTCAGCCCCTGGGTCCCGGTCGTCTTCCGGCCCGGACTGGGAATCCGTATCCGAGCCATCTGCAAGTTCTTCGTCTGCCGGCTCGAGCCGGAGTTCGAGATGTACGTTACTCCCCTCAACATCGACCCGGACAAGCCGGCCCTGCCGATCTCCCACCCCTTCATTTACTCGGTCTACCTGGCTAAGCTCTTGGGCCGCTACGTCACGCTCGGGGAGGCGAACGACACCTGGGCCCTGAACGAGGGCGCCCTCGGCGAGCAGGCCTTCCTTGACCTCACCTACTCGAACCACTCGGAGTGGGAGGCCATGCTCCGGAACGCCCTGGACAAGACGCCGAGGGGACTCGTCGCCATCGTCTTCGAGACGACCGACAGCATCCAGCACATGTTCTTCCGCTACCTCGACAAGGGCCACCCGGCCCTCAGCGTCCCTGGCCAATCGGGGCTCGGTCCCGGGGTCATCGAGGATCTCTACAGGAAGATGGACGAGCTCGTCGGGCGCGTCGCGGGGGCCCTGGACAGCCGAAGCGTCCTCTTCGTCATGTCCGACCACGGCTTCAAGTCCTTCCGCCGCGGCGTCAATCTGAACTCGTGGCTCCTCGCGAACGGCTATCTCTCGCTCAAGGACGGGAGCGGGCAAAGCGGCGAATGGTTCAGGGACGTCGACTGGGACAGGACCCGGGCGTACGGCCTGGGGCTCGGGGGGATCTACCTCAATGTCCGAGGCCGCGAGGCCCGCGGGACCGTCGCCGCCGGAGAAGAAGCGGAGCGCCTCAAAGCCGAGCTTGTCGGCAAGCTCACCGGTCTCAAGGACCCGGCCACCGGCCAGGTCGCGATCACTCATGTCTACGATTCGGGACGGATCTATGCCGGGCCATACAAGGACAACGCGCCGGACCTCATCATCGGCTACAACGAGGGCTTCCGGGCCTCCTGGGATGGGGTGACCGGGATCGTCAACCGGACGGTCTTCGAGGACAACACCAAGGCGTGGAGCGGCGACCATTGCATCGACCCGCCGCTTGTTCCTGGCGTCTTCTTCTCGAGCCTCAAGATCAAGACAGACAACCCGTCGATCATGGATATCGCCCCGACGGCCTTGGCCCTCTTCGGGCTCCAAGCGCCGGCGCACATGGACGGCCGCAGCCTGGTCGAAGCCGCGGACCCGTTCGCACCACACACAGGGGGGAGACCGTCATGAGCTCCGAAAACAGATCGCCGGCCATGAGCCGCAGGGAATTCATGAAGATCGGCGTCGCGGCCTCGGCGGCTCTCGGGATGGGCGCCGGCGCGTCCTTCGTCCCGAAGATCTTCGGAAAGGCCCGGGCGACAAAGAAGATCATCGTCCTGGGGATGGACGGTTTGGACCACGGCCTCGTCAAGGGCTGGATGGAAACCGGCAAGCTCCCCGCATTCCGGAGGCTGGTGGCCGAGGGCGGGGACTTCCGGCCGCTGCACTCGAGCATTCCGCCCCAGACTCCTGTGGCCTGGTCGAACTTCATCACCGGCACCGATCCCGGAGGTCACGGCATTTTTGATTTCATTCGTCGAGACCCGCTCAACCTCGATCCGTCATATTTTCTGGACTTCTCGGCCACGGAGACTGTGGACGCCAAGCACACGATTCGGGTCGGCTCCATAATCTTCCCGCTCTCGGGCGGAGAGGTGAAGAACCTGAGGAAGGGCGAGGCGTTCTGGCAGGTCACGGAGAAGCACGGCATTCCGTCCGCGATCATCAGGATGCCGTCCAACTATCCTCCTGTTCCCACCCGGGCGCGGACGCTCTCCGGCATGAACACCCCGGACATTAAGGGCACCTACGGCATCTTCAATTACTACACGAACGAAAACATGCAGGTCACCGAGGATACTGCCGGCACGGGTCGCGTCCACGACGTTTTCGTCATCGACAACCGGGTCGAAAGCAGGCTGCCGGGGCCCGTGAACAGCTTTCGCGCCGGCGGCCCGGAAACCGGGATCGACTTCAAGGTGTTCATCGACCCCTCGAGCCCGGTGGCCAAGATCGTCATCCCGGGCCAGGAGTTCATCCTCAGGGAGAAAGAGTGGAGCGGCTGGAAGACGCTCCGTTTCGATTTCATCCCGACTCAGGGCGTCTCCGGCATCTGCCAGTTCTACCTCAAGGAGGTCCGGCCGAAGTTCAAACTCTACGTCAGCCCGATCCATATCGACCCCGCCGACCCGGCCCTGCCCATCTCGACCCCCGGCTCTTATTCCAAGGAGCTCGCGCGGCGCTTCGGGCCCTACTTCACTAAGGGGTTGCCTGCCGATACGGCCGCCCTGGACAATGAGGTCCTCGACGAAGAGGAATTTCTGGCCCAGGATGACGTCGTCCTCCGGGAGAGCCTGCAGGAGCTGGACTACGAGCTCGCGCGTTTCGATGAGGGTCTCTTCTTTTTCTACTTCTCGAGCACGGACCAGCGCCAGCACATGTTCTGGCGCCTCATCGACCCGGAGCACCCCGGCTACGACGCCAACCTGGCCGCAAAATACGGGAACACGATCGAGAACATCTACATCGATATGGACCGCGTCCTGGACCGCGTCCTCCGGAATGTCGACAGGGACACGCTGCTCATCGTCATGTCCGATCACGGCTTCAATCCCTTCCGGCGGGGCTTCAACCTGAATACCTGGCTCCTTCAAAACGGCTATGTTCGCCTGGCCAAGCCGTGGAAGCAGGAAACGACGGCCTTTTTTGATGACATGGACTGGTCAAAGACTCGGGCCTATGGGGCGGGGCTGAACGGCCTGTACATCAATGAAAAGGGGCGCGAGCGCGAGGGGACGGTGGCGCCCGGCGCCGAGAAGGACAACCTCGTCCACGAGATCGCCCGTAAGCTCGAGGCGCTCGTCGATCCCAAGACGGGAGAGAAAGCCATCCTTCACGCCTACATCGCCAAAGAGGTCTACCACGGCCCGTACACGGACCTGGCCCCGGACATCGTCCTCGGTTTCGACCGCAATTATCGAATCTCCTGGCAGTCCCCGCTCGGCGGATTTCCAGCCGATGTCTTCGTGGACAACGCCCGGAAGTGGAGCGGCGACCATATGAGCTCGCCAGACGTCATCCCCGGCGTCGTTTTCGCCAACCGGCCGATCCGCGCCGAGACGCCGGCGCTCTACGACATCACGGTCAGCGTCCTCGAGGCCTTCGGCATTCCGAAGCCCGACGCCATGATCGGCCAGAGCATCTTTTCATAAGGAGCGACCCCATGCGAAGCGCGAAGGTCAGGATCGAAAAAAGCCTCTTCGAAAAAGTCAAGAAGCACGCGGCGCTTGCCGGCTACTCTTCGCCCGCAGAGTTCGTCACGCATTGCCTGGAGAAAGAGGTGGCCAAGCTCGAGGAAAGCGATTCCGAAGAAGAGATCAAGAAGAAACTCAAGGGCCTGGGATACATCTCCTGAGCATGGCCGGGATCATCAACGGCGTCTTCGGCGGGATCTTCGACGTCCTGCTCTTCCCCTTCCGGGGGCTCTCCCCCTGGTTCGGGATGGTCTTCGTCTCGCTGCTTACGGCCTTCCTCATGCTCTGGGTCTTTCGGCTGACCTCGGACCAGGAGGGAATCCGGAAGGCCAAGAACGCCATCAAGGCCCACCTGCTCGAGCTGCGTCTGTTCAAGGACAACATGCGCATCTCGCTCCGGGCCCAAGGCGCTATCCTGCGCGCCAATATGAGATACATCGCCTGCAACTCCAAGCCGATGCTGGTCATGATCGTTCCGCTCCTGTTCATGCTCGCCCAGCTCAACCTCTGGTTCGGCGCGGCGGCGCTGAAGCCCGGCGCGACGACGCTGGTCAAGGTCAAGCTGCGGGCGGCCGCCGACCCCCTAGCCGTGGACATCGGGCTTGAGCCCACCCCCGGTCTCGCGATCGAAACGCCGGCTGTCCGTATTCCTGATGAGCACGAGATCGACTGGCGGATTCGGGCGCCGGAAAAGGGCCCGGCCGGCCTGACTTTCCGCGTCGCCGGGAGGACGATAGACAAGCCCGTCGCCGTCGCCGGGAGTCCATTGGCAAAGGTCTCTCCCCTGACCGTCGGAAGCTCTTTCCTGGAGGAGCTTCTCTATCCCGGCGAAAAGCCCCTTCCAGGCGGCACGCCGCTCACATCGATCGAAGTCCTCTATCCGCCGAGGCGTCTCGATATCCTCGGCCTCCGCATCCATTGGCTCCTCGGCTACCTGGTTCTGTCCGTCGCCTTCGGCTTCGCCTTCAAGAGAGTCTTCAAGGTCGAGATCTAGAACAGCGCTGGTAATTATGAACAGATGGCACCAGGGCCGCCCTTATCCCCCGCACTATCGCTCCCCCGGGAACCAGTCGCGTGACGGAAGGGGGTCCAGGGGACATTTCCTGCTGGCCGCAGGACGCCGCCGCGTCCGAGGAGGGGAGGCAGGTCGCCGATTTGGCGACCGTTGGAAGGGGGAAGGCAGAAGGGATTCCCCCTCCAAGTAGGCGGTTCTCCCCGTCGGAGGCCGACGGGCCCTCTCCGCTACGGGGGCTTTCAGGCGACCCCGGTACCACCCTGAGAGAAATGCACCGTATCTGCCACGGCTTGCCCTCGACCATCGGCGAAATCCTGACATATTAGGGAGAGAGACGGTGAACATCGAAACTTTCAAGATGGAGCGCATGCAGTCCACGATCTGGCCGATCGGGCCGGCACCTGGATCCTGGCCGACGAGGTCTATCAGGGAGCGGAGCGTGCTCCTCGTCCCAGGCGACCATTTCGACACGGACGGCTTCCTGCGTTTCGGCTACGGACCGGAGAGAGACTATCTCCTGAAGGGCCTGGCGGGGGTCGAAGAAATACTTAAAAAATACCTGTAATCGTGGTAGAATCGATAATCCATTCCGGCGAGGAATGAGTTCTACGCATTGAGCGCATAGGAGGTTTTCATGAGAAGAGCCAAATCGCTCATCCCCCTGATCCTTTCCTTCGTCCTGACGCTCGCAGCCGTCTCGTTCGCCCAACAGACCCTCAAGATCGCGATCGTCAACTCCCAGAAGGCCTTTGAAACGTCCATCGAGGGCAAGAAGGCCATGGCTCAGATGCAGGACCGTGATGCGAAGGTCAAGGCCGATATCCAGAAAATGGATGACGCCATCCGGGCCCTGGAGAACCGGCTCAACACCGGCCGGCTGACGATGACGCAGGAGGCCTTGATGGCCGCCAGCGCCGACCTCGAGAAGAAGCAGACCGAGCGGAAACGCTACGAAGAGGACGCGACCCGCGAATCCCAGCAGTTCGGGGCCAGCCTGGTCAGCAGGCTGCGGTCCGACATGGTTTCGATCATCGATGTGCTGGCCAAGGAAAGAGGCTACGACCTGGTCCTCGACCTCGGAACGAGCGGCGTCGTGACGTTCAACCCGGCCATCGATATCACCGACGAGGTCGTCCGCCGCTACGACGCCAGCAAGGCCGCCGTACCGCCCGTCAAGAAATAAGCCGCCGAAAACCGGACCCGAACGGCGCGGCATCATCGGCCCCGTGCGGAACGGCTTTCTCCCCTTCCGCACGGGGTTCTTTAATATAGCGGCGTCTCCTCCCTGTTTTTTGAGCCGGATCCATCCGCGGCCGCACCCGGTTGTAGAGTCAATAGCGGACTTCGGTCTCGACGGTGAAGAACCTGTAATTTTTATAAGCGATCGTCGTCTTAGAGACCCTGACAGTCCCACTGAAGTTCTTATAATCTTCGAGGATGGTCACGCGGCTCGGAAAGCGGATGCCGTTCTTAACGACGCCGAATTCGGCCGTGGCAAGGATGGCCGGAACCATATCGCGGCCGATGGACCTCGCCGTCCTCTCGATCATATCGTAGTTGCCGAGCGATTTCTCGTCCCAGTCGATTTTCAGGACCGAGAAATCATCCTGGCTCACCCAGACCTTTCCGTAAGGATGGTTGGGTTCCGGCGGACCGGACGAGGCGGCCTCGATGACGAAGGCCTTGCAGCCTTCCGCTCTGTCCTCGCCAATATAAGAATAAGCCAGCCGAGTCTGCCAGTATTCGCTGAGGAGCCCGACCGGGCCGAAGATGAGGTTCTGGTACTTGAAGATCCGCGATTTGACCGCCGAGTTTGTTTCATGGCAGGCCCGGCCGTTTTCCCGGACCAGGGCCCGTGTCTCCCTGACGGACTCTCCCGAGCCGACGGGCTGATAATCGTAGTCGAAGGACTCACTCTTGACGGTGCAGCGGGCGGCCGGCCCCATCGAAAAAAGGCGGATCGGAGGCAAATACTCTTGGGTTTCGACGCATTCCATGCAGACGACGTTGAGCGACGCGGAGGCAAGATCCCGGCAGTATTCCCGCGTCCTCTCGAGGATCCGGGGAAGCGGGCTGTCCAAAACCACTTGTCCCCGGCCGGCGAGTGTCCGGCTGGCTCCGAGTCCGGCGACGGCCGCCCCGGCCACCAGAAGGAACACGATATAAGGCGTGGCGGCCCGAAAGCGCGCCGCCGGCCCGAAGGCATACGATGCCTCGTCGCCCCCCGTTTTTTTCATGACATGATTTTCGCCCTCAGCTCGCAGATTGTCAACCGGCTGCGTTGGAAGCGCTGGCCGACCCGCTTTGGAAAACTTACGATCGCAGGCGAAGGACGACGGTCCTCCGGACGAATTCGCCGGGTCTGCCGTCCGGAAAAGTGATCCAGAGAGCCCCGCCCTCGAGCTCGGCTCCTGTCACGGAATCGACGCGATCCGCGTTCCTCAGGCTGAGCTCGTAGGTTTCGCCCGACAGCCCCTCGAGCGTGATTTCTAGCCTGGGGCCGGCCTGCCCGAGCCGGACGATCCTCAAGCCTTTGCTGAGGTCGCCCGTCCTTGTCGGGTTCCCGGGCGGGACGATCTCCGGAGCCGGATCGAGGATCACAACAAGGGTATCGTCGCCCGCCAGAGGGACCTCCATTCGCGGACGGACGGCCTGAGCAGAGGACGTCTCCTCGACCTTAAAGGGAATCGCCGTACCGTTGAAAGCCGCGGACCGCACTTTCGTGCCTAGTCCGATGGCCGGGGCAAACTTCAGCTTGAATCCCGCCGCCCCGCGGCTCCTGATCCGGAGCGCAATCTTCGCGTCCTGGCGTTCGAAGTCGAGCAAAAAGACCGCATTCCCGACCTTCCAGTTGGAGACGGCAGCGGCGCACCAGTCCGCGGGGAAGGCCGGCGCGAAGGTGATCTCCTTCCCGGCCGCGTCGCCGTCGAGGCCAAAGAGCCCCCGGACAATCGGAAGGACGACGCCGGTCGTGGAAAAACCCTGGTGAGGGACGCCCTCCCCAGGCCAGATGTTCCTTGAGCCGGAGAAAAGCTCCGTGGCCTCGCCCGGGGCGTTGTCGAAGGTGTGCCGGACGTTGGCCATGAGGTTCTCGTAGCCCTGCGGGACGAAGCCGTACTTGAGGAGAGCCGTCGAGACCCACCCGGAAAGGAAGGGCCAAACCGCGCCGTAATTGTAGTTCAGCGGCTCAAAATAGGGACTCCGGATCGAAAGCATGCGGACTCCCCAGTCGGTCGTCAGGTCTGCCGAGTTCATTTCCGCCAGGGTCTCCACGCCGCGCTCGGGAGTTCCAAAGCCCCATGCCAGGCCGACCGCGCTCCAGGGCGTGAGCTCCTGGACGAGGCGGCCATCCTTGTCGAAGGCGAAGGAATATTGGCTCCTCGCCGCGTCCCAGAATTTCTCGTCGAAGGCACGCGCCGCCCGAAGGCCGTTCCTCGCCGCAGCCTCTGCCCGCGGCCTGTCCCCCATGGCCTCGGCCATTTCACGCAGGGCCTGATTGGCGCGGACCCAGACGGCGGCGAGATAGATGTCGGTCCGGATGCCCGTCAGGGCGCCGAACTCGAGAGCTCCGAGCCCCGCCCGGGCATTGTCCATCAAGCCGTCTCCGTCTTCGTCCGTCGTCAGGCACCAGCCGTAGGCCCGGAGGACGGACGGCCAGCTCGCCCGCAGGAACTCGAGGTCTCCCGTGGCCCGGAAATAATCGTCGAGGGCCACGATATAATAGGGCGTCGTGTCGCCGTGGATATACCCGTACGGGTAATCCTCCCACCATTTGATATAGCCGGCGGCCTGGGACAGCTCGTGGGCCATCTTCCCGTCCCGGCGCTGCCACTTCCTCGTGAACGACAGAGCCTCCCGGGACGCGGCGGTGTCGCCCAGGCTGTCGAAGCTGAGAGAGTTGAGATAGGCGTCTGTCCCGAAGAACCAGCCGAAACCCGGGCGGCCGCCTGTTCCGGACGGGCCCAGCCCCGCGACGACCCCGAGGCCGAGGTCGGGGTTGTCCACGATCAGGTTGTCGAGGGCGATCTTGGCCCATTCGAAGGCCAGGTCAAGCTGAGGTTCGGGGGTCCGGACCTGGAGAGTCGACTCCCGAAGCGTTCGGTAATGGCGGACCGCTTCGCGATAGCAGGCCTCCGGGTCGGCGGCGAGCTTTTTGTAAACGGCACGCACAGCCTCCCTCTTTCCTTCCCCGCCGGCCAGGATGACGGGGATGAACGCTCCCGCCACGGACTTGGGATCGGGGATCTCGATTTTGAACTGGCTGGATGTCTCTGAGAGCATATGGGCCGGCGTATAGGAGATGCCGACGCCCGCGGGAGAGCCGACATACCCGTGGTTCTTTCCGGTCGGCTCGGAGATGAGATAGGCTTTGACGTCCTGGTCCCAATAGGCGTACTGGCCGCCGATCCCCGCCGGCCACATCGGCTGAAGGACGGGGAGGAACGAGGCCACGATTGTCAATGGTCCGTCGGCGTCGACCTCAAGAAAGATGACGGCCCCCGCGTCCGTGATCGAGGTGATGCAGTGGGCCCGGACTGTAAACGACTGGCCCGTGAACGTCAGGGTCGTGACCGCGGGGTCGACGGAGACGAAACGGACGATGTCCCGCCCCTCGATGGGAACGGTGCTCGCGCCGGTGAGGAAAGAGAACTCGAACCGGCGCAGGATCTTGAGCGGGTACGCCCAGGCTTCGAAGCTGCCGTCCTCGAAGCCGAGAACGGCGAACCGGCGGCCGACCTTGTCTAAATAGGTGAACGGCTGGGCCGGCCGATCGAGTCGGATGTCCGTAGCTTCGATCTTGAAACGGGAAAGCTGTCCATGGGTGGCAGCGCCCGCGGCGGCCGTGGCCGTAGCGAAAAGAGCACCGCCCAGGAGGGCGAGTCCCGCCGCTAACCGGATCTCGGAACATTTCATGCCTGCCTCCCGCCCAGGATGTCCTCTCCGGCAACGCACCGGGTCTTTTCCCCGATGTTATCAAGTTCCCGGGACAAAGACAAAGAGATTCGTCGTCCTGGGCCGCCGGCTCACGGCGTATATCGGAACGAGAGCCGGATCCGGATGATCTCGGGAACGCTCCCCGTCCTCACCGGAGGCCCCCAGGTCCCCACCCCGCAGGACACGTAGTACTGCGTCCCGCCCTTCCGGAGATATCCCCAATATTGCTCATAGATGCGCTTGTTGATGAGATTGAGGGGGAAGAGCTGCCCGGCGTGCGTGTGGCCGGAGAGCTGGAGATCGATGCCGGCGGCCTCGGCTTCTTCCAGATGGACGGGCTGGTGATCGAGGAGGATGAGCGGCCTCCGGGCATCGACGCCGCCGGCCTTCATGATCTCTTCGATGGATGTCCGGGCTTGGCCGCGCCGGAGGGAGGTCAGGTCTTTGCGGCCGATCAGGTAGAATGAGCCTCCGACCTCGAACGCTTCGTCCTGAAGGACCCGGACTCCCCACTTGCGGAGGTAGGCCAGGTTCCTTTCGAGGCCTCCGTAGTATTCGTGATTGCCGGGCACGGCATAGACGCCGAGCGGGGCCCGGATCTTCTCGAAAATCGAGGTCATAGCCTCTTCTTCCTCGGGCGTCACGCTCTCGTCCACGACATCCCCAGGAAGAAGCACGATATCGGGAGCGAGGCGGTTGATCCGGTCGACGAGCGTTCTCAGGCGCGCGCTCCCGGCGATCGTCCCCAGATGGATGTCTGAGGCCATCACGATGGATACGTCCTTGCGGCCTCCGGCGCGCTTGTCGATCGAGAGGGCAAGCTCCCGGATCCTCGGCCGCGCGGCGTTGAGGACGCCTCCCGCGACGACGAGGACGGAGATTCCGGCGACGAGCAGGAACAGGACGAGGCCCGTCTGACGCGGCCGGGACG
The DNA here is from genome assembly GCA_964551995.1 of uncultured Eubacteriales bacterium. Taxonomy (GTDB): domain Bacteria; phylum Acidobacteriota; class Aminicenantia; order Aminicenantales; family Saccharicenantaceae; genus DATKJS01. Next base: position 40,431 of record CAZKFD010000017.1, on the reverse strand, counting down.
AGAACGTCTTGGAAAGGAAGGGAATTATCCTGTCGGCCAGGCGGACGAGGTCGATGAGGACGACGCCCATGAGCAGATAGATCATGAGCGCGAGATGGAAGGATCCGATCTTGACGAGCGGCGCGAAGAGCGGATTTCTGCCGCGGGCCATCAGCACGCGGCCGACGGGATAGAAAAGCATGAACGCCCAGAAGATACCCAGAATGAACCCTCGGGCCCGAGGCAAACCAGCCAGCGCCTGCCACCCGCGGAGGCTGATGTAGAAATTGACCAGCCCGTAGACGGAAAGCACGACGGCGAGAAAAACGGCCATGGTCGAGCTCCTCAGTCTTCCGGCGGCGGATTGTTCCGGCATTCCCGATCCTCATCTTTCCGGCCCAGGCCGTTGAACCAGGCCACCTCGTCGAGAGGCTTCCTCACTGTCTCCCCGGGCGGCCGGGAGGCCGCGTAACCCACGGGGACGAGGGCGACGATCTTCAGAGCCCGCGGCGTCCTGAGGGCCCGGCGGGCCTTCGCCGCGTTGAACCAGCCCATCCAGCAGGTCGAAAGGCCCAACTCCTCGGCCTGGAGGATGAAGTGCTCCGCGGCGATGCCGATATCGATGAGATAAAACGGCGTCCGCTGAATCCGCTGGCCGAGCCGGAACACCGGCGAGCGGTTCTGGCGGGCCAGGACGGCGAGGATCACCGGAGCCTGAGCGGCGAAGCGGAAGACCGAATAGATGCCCGAAAACGCCTTCCGGCACAGGTCCTCCTTGAGCTTCGGGTCGTCGACGACGATGAAACGCCACGGCTGGGAGTTCGACGCCGAGGGGGCCAGCCTGGCAGCTTCGAGACAGACGAGGAGCTTTTCCCGCTCCACGGGCCGGGGCAGGAAACGCCGGATGCTTCTCCGCCGCCTCACGAGATCCAGAATCGCGGGCATGAACAATGACCTCCCGCGGCCGTCGGCCGACATTAACGAAGGGGACCACGATAATCCCAACGGGGACCGGAAATCAAGAGGGGGCTTGGGGCGCGGGGGACTTCCCGGTTGCGCCCCCAGACCTTTTTTGTTATAGTCCTCCGCAGGAACTTTCAGGGAAATATTCCGTATCTTTGAAAGAGGAGGCTCCGATGATAAAAAAGGCCATGATGATCCCTCTGGTTTTTCTGGTCTGCGGCGCACTTGTATCCTGCAATCCGCCGGCGAGCGTCAAGGCGGGCAGCGCCACGGGCGCGGCCATGCTGCAGCTGCTTCCCGCGAATGTCCGGGGCGTCTTCGTCGTCGACGTCCACCGGGCGCTGGGGACGGATGTCGCGGCCAAAATCCTGAAAGACGAGAAAGCGAAGGAAAAATACGACCAATTCATCAAGATGATCGGCCTCGACCCGATGAAGGACATTTATTTCCTGGTCGTCGCCGTCACCGGCACGCCGACGGGGATGGAGCGCCACACGGGCGCCGCCATCATCAATCTGAAGTGCGATAAGGATCTTCTCATCACGAAGCTCAAGTCGGTCGCCAAGGACCTTCAGGAGGAGACCTACGACGGGATCACGATCTATAAAGTTCCCGAGCGCGGCCGGTCCGGAGACGCGCGGGTGGGCGCTTTCCTGGATGATTCGAACATCGCCCTGGGAAACGAGCAGGTTGTGCGGGCGCTCATCGACGTCAGCCGGAAGAAGTCCGAGTCCGTGCTCAAAAATCCCGAGATGGCCAAGGTCTTCAAGTCCGTCAACAAATCCGCCATGATCTGGGGGGCCGTCGCCATCCCTCCGGCCCTGGTCCAGATGGCCATCGAAAAGAATCCCATGGGCAAAGCGTTGGAGGGGATCACGGCCCTGACGCTGTCCTTCGATTACGCCAACAGGAACCTCGTCACCGAGATCGAAAGCCTGGGAGGGACCAAAGAGCAGAACGAGCAGCGGGCCAACATGTTGAACGGCCTCAAGGCTATGGGGGCCACGGCGGCCTCCGAGCAGCCGGTCTGGAAGGACCTCCTGAACACGCTCGAGATCACCTCGGGTGCCGACCATATCAAGATCTTTGCCAGCATCCCCGGAGAGCTCCTGGACAAGGCCCAGGAGATGGCCAAAGAGAAGCTCGCCGGCATGATCTCGGCCAAGCCGATGGCCCCGAAGGAAGAGAAGCCGCAGGAAAAGAAGGAAGAGACCAGGAAGTAGGTCCGGCGGTCACTCCTCGAAAAGATACTCTTTCGTCCGGAAAAGCCAGGCGCCCAGCACCAGGAATAGGGCGGTGAGGACGGTTAGAGTCAGCACCGCGGCCGCCGGCTCTGTCGGCTCCAGCCGGAAGAGAAGGATGGCCAGCGTGCCTCCCCCCGACGACCAGTGGGGCAGAAGCGACTTCAAATAGTGGACGACCGAGAACTTCTGCGTCGAGCCCGGAAAATACTGGATCACGTTCTCCCAGCCGAAGCCGAAGAAGAGCCCGACGAGGATGGCCCTCCTGAGAAAGGTCCCGAGAAAAGCGAAGAGGGCCGTATAGACGACGATGCCGAGGCCGAGCACCCCCGCGTCCCGGAGGAAGGCCAGATAGAGGCCCGGATCCCGGAACCGCTGTCCGTTCATGAGGAAAAAGGACAGGCCCAGGCTGGCCGCGGTCATGAGGACCATCAGGGCGACATACGCGGCGTATTTGCCCAAAAAGATCCCGGCCTTCGACAGCGGCCGGGTGACGAGATAGGTCAGCGTCCGTCCTTCGAGTTCCTCGGCGCAGATCGAGGTGCCGTAGAACAGCGAGATGATGACGATGTAAAACGTTAGGAAAAAGACCATCAGGATCTGGCTGAACACGGCTGCGACGTCTTCGGCGCGTCCGGGCATGACCATCCGGACGACGACGGCGAGCGCGACGGGAATAAGACCGAGGAGAGCGAAGACGCGCGCTTTGCCCGTCCTGCGGCTGAGGAAGAAGAAGAAGGCGAACACCTGCCGGAAGGATGTCCCAAAGGAGGCGGCGTTCGGCTGGACTTGCGGCGTCATGTCATTTCCCCACGAGGTAATCGAAGACCGCCTGAAGATTGTCGTCCGGAGAGGAGATCTCGTCGACCGTCATCCCCTTCTCGAGGATGACCGCCTGGAGCCGGCTGAAAAAATCGTCCCTCTTGTGGGTTTCGACGACGAGCGTCCGGCCGTCGGTCCCGAAAGACATCCTCAGGATCCCTTCGTCCCGCACGAATTCGGCGGCGGCGGCCCGGGGATCGTCGCACTTCACCGAAATCATGTGCGGGTGTTTTTCAATGAGGTCCCTGATGTAATGGATGTCCCCCTGGGCCAGGATCTTGCCCTGGTGGATCAGGATGATCCGAGACGTCATGGCCTCGATCTCGGGCAGAACATGGCTCGAAACGAGGATCGTCCGGCCCTCGCTCTGATAGCCTTTGATAAGCCTGATGAGACGCCTCTTCCCCAGCGGGTCGAGGCCGCTGAGGGGCTCGTCGAGGATGATGATGTCCGGGTCGTGGGCGATGGCCTGGGCGAACTTCACCCGCTGGCGCATCCCCCGGCTGTAGCTCCGGATCTTGCGGTCCTTGTCTTGGGCCAATTCCACGATCCCGAGGGCCCGCGCCGCCCGGTGCTTCACTTCCGCGTCGGAATATCCGTAAAAGCTGAGAAGCCCGGTCAGAAACTCCCATCCGGTGACGTCCTCGTAAAAAGAATCCTGTTCGGGGCAGAAACCGACCCTCGAGAAGAGCGGGAAATTGTTCCAAACCCGCCGGCCCCCGATGGTCACCGTTCCGATGTTGGGCTTCATCTGGCCCGTGACGAGCTTCATGAAGGTCGACTTCCCGGCCCCGTTGGGGCCGAGCAGGCCCGTAATGCCGCTCTCGATGTCGAGGGACACGTCGCTCAGGCCGAGGACGTTCCCGTAATACCTGGAGAGGTTCCGGGTTTCGATGACGACGGTCACCGGATTACCTCGACGCCGCGCACTTTTTTCTTTAGGACAAACGCCGCGAGCCCGCACACCGCAGCGAGGACCAGGAAGGACCAGAAAACGGGGACCGCATGCGGCGGCTTCTGGCCGAAGATGAACGCGCTGACCTGCTGGATGTCCGCCAGGACGGAGACGAGGGCCGTGTAGGGCGTCCGGAAGATGCTGTGGAGGATGACGTAGAGGATATAGGAGAACAGATAAACCGTGAAGATGAGGATCATGACATAGCGGCTGTTCTTGCTCGAAGCCGAGAGCAGGAGCGTGTAGCAAGCGAAAAATACCGCCAGGACGATCGAGTCCAATGCGATCTCGGGGACAAGCCACGGATAGTCCAGGAAGAACCTGAAGCTCCCGGCGAAGACGAGCTTGAAGAGGAAAAGGAGCAGCCCTGGGATGAAGGTCAGGACGAGGACGAAGAAGGCCACGACAGCCGTTTTTCCCAGGAGGTAATCCTTTTTCCGCAGAGGGCGTGCGAAATAGATCTGCAGCGAGTTGTGCTTGAGGTCGTCCGCGATGAGTCCGGCGCAGCCGAAGACGATGACCATAATCACGAGGAAGAGGACGCTGCTGTTCGTCAGGTAGGTGTTGAAGAACCCCGGATCGATCTTGATCAGCCGGTCCGAGCCGCGCATCATGAACTTGAAGTCCTCGAGCCGCTCGGAGACGTAGATGGCGGTGAGGAATCCGACCGCAGGCAGAAACGACGCGGCGAAGAGAAACCGGAAGCCCTTTTTCCTGAAGGCCAGCTTGATGCCGGTCCGGGTGATGGGCCACCAACGGAAGCGACTTTCGGCCAGGCGGCCGTCCCAATGATAATAGCCCTTTTGCCGGACGGTAGCCATCAGTCCACCCCCACGAGCTCCGCGAAAAGGTCCTCGAGAGAAGTCCGGCTCTTGATGAAATAGCGGACCTGGGCGCCGGCCCGGGAGGCGGCCCGGAAGATCTCCATGCGGCTCATGTCGGCCGGCATATAGACTTTAATAAGGCGGTCCTCGGTCTCGTCGACCCTGCAACCGACGGCTTCGAGCTCCCCGCGGAATGCTTCCTCCCCGCCTTTGACCCGAAGCTCGTACAGGCTGAGGTTCGTGGCGCGCAGGTCGTCAATCCGCCCTTGCGCCGCGACCGCTCCCCTGTTGAGAATGAGGACGGACGAGCACAGCGTCTCGATGTCGGCCAGGATATGGGACGAGATCAGGACCTGGATGTCCTTATGGGACGCGATGTCACGGATGAGTTCGAGCATGTCCGTCCTCCCCTGCGGGTCGAGATTCGACGTGGGCTCGTCGAGGAAAAGGAGTTTCGGATCGTGGACGAGGGCCTGGGCCATCTTGAGGCGCTGCTTCATGCCTGCCGAATAAGTGTCGAGGAGCCGGTAGCGCGATTCCTCCAGCCCGACGTAAAAAAGGACCTCGTGGGCCCGTTTCATAGCTTCCTGCGAGGGCATCCCGGAGAGCTCGCCGAAATAAGACGTAAACGTCACGGCGTCCATGCCGGCGACGAAGCAATCGTCCTCGGGCATGTATCCGACGCTGCGCCGGATCGCCGGCTGCTCCCGGCGGATGTCGTATCCGAGGACCGTTCCCTCGCCGCTCTGAGGGTTCAGGAAGCCGAGGAGAATCCGCAGGAGCGTACTCTTGCCCGCCCCGTTCGGGCCGAGCAGGCCGACGGCCCCCTCCCCCAGCCGGAAGGTCACGCCGGCGAGCGCGGGAACCTTCCCGTAGCTGAAGCGCAGGTCTCTGACTTCAATGCTCATACGGGTAGATTAGTGTATTCTTTCTTGGATACGGTTTTCAACAAAAAAAGTTCCCTTCACTTCCCCCGGGCGGAGGACGTCCCGCCCGGGATCGGAAGAGACAGCATCTCATACGGATCCACCCGACTGTCCAGGATCCTCATGGACCAATGGAGGTGCGGACCCGTGGAGCGGCCCGTCGTCCCGCAGTTTCCGACGACCTCACCCTTGGCCACTCTTTCGCCGGGCTTGATGAGGATCTTCGAAAGGTGGCCGTAAAAGCTGAAGACGCCGAGGCCGTGGTCGATGATGACCGTCATCCCGGAAAGATAGAGATGGCTGGCCAGGACCACCCGCCCGGCGTTGACGGCCTTGATGGGTCCTCCGAACGGCACCTCGACATCGACGCCCGTGTGCACGGTCCTGAGGACGTTGTTGGTCAGCCGCCTCTGGCCGAAATTCGGCCAGTGTTCGGCCGGATTCGGGGCGATGAAATCCCCGTCCCCGAGCCACTCCGGTGTCTCGAGGCTGAAGATCAGGCTCACCATTTCCGACTCCCGGCGGATCCTCTCCGTCAAAGACCGGGGCGGCGTCGCGTACTCCTGCTTCACCCAGAGCTTCTGGCTCGGGAACTTCTTTTCCAGGATGGCGATGTCTCTATGGGCCTTCTCGAGAATCCCGTCCGTCTTCTCGACCTGGATGTCGATGGGGTATTCCCCGGGCTTGACGTCCAGGTCGATCCCCATGAAGGCCAGCGCGTCACCACCCGGCTTGGCGGGCCTCATGACCACGGTCTTCCCCAGGAACCTCAAGACGGCGGCATGCACGTCGGATCGGCCCTCGAGGATGAAAAGGAGCGGCTCCCCGGGCTGAAGCGAGGAGTAGTCCATGCGGACCGTGATCCCTGAAGAAGTCCGAAGGCCCTCTTCCGTTCGGGCCGCGGCGAGGGCCGGAAAGGCCAGGAGAATGATCATCGAAACGGCGCCGGAGATCAAGCCGCACCCGGCCGCCGGTCTCCACGAACGGACCATCCCCGCGCCCGCCCTCCCGCTTCCAGCGGGGAGACCTTTGCGCCGGTTTGCGATCAATGTTCCTCCCGGTCGCCGCCGCGACCCTCTTATGTCGAACCGGAGAATCAATATAAATAAAAAGCGCGCGTCTGTAAACCCGGCCGCTCAGAAAGGCGGATTCCGAGTTGATTTTCTCGGCGGGATCTGATAAATTGACTTCCCTTCCCTTGTTTATCTCGGTGAAGAAACAGAAAGGAACGGACAATGCCTGAAAAAAAAGCCGCCCGCAAACCAGAGGCGCCGGCGGCCCCGGCCGCTCCCGAGGCTCCCGCTGCGGCCGAGGCCGGGGCGAGGAAGAAGAAAATCAACGAGCTCAGCCTGGCAGAGCTCGATGCCCGCCTGGCCGAATGCGGGGAAAAGCAGGGGAACCTGATCTCCAAGTACGCTCGGCAGCTTCTGGCCCGCAAAAAAGCCCTGACGTCCTGACCAGCCGAGTGGTCTTTTTCCCCGGCCGGCTGGGCCGGGCCCATATTCGTAACCCAAAGAAAAAGTTTACATTCCCCACGATTTCTGCTAAAATGAGGCCGAAAAATAATAAAAAAAGAGAAAAAACAGGAGAACGAGAAGACGTGTTAACCAAGGAAGACAAGACGAGGATCATCAAGGACAACCAGTTTCATCCTTCTGATTCTGGCTCCCCGGAGGTTCAGGTCGCGCTTCTGACCGAACGGATCAACCTCCTGGTCAATCATTTCTCCACCCACAAGAATGACTTTGGGTCCCGGACCGGGCTCATGAAGATGGTTGGCCAGAGAAAAAGGCTGCTCGAATACATCAAGAAGCAGGACGTCGGGCGCTACGAAAAGCTCATCCAGAAGCTCGGCCTGCGCAAGTAGCCCGGCCCCCCGGGAAATGACCATGCTCGACACTATCCGTCTAGAAATCAACAACCGGACCCTGTCCATAGAGCTCGGAAAAGTCGCCAAGCAGGCCGACGGCTCGGCCCTGGTGCGCTACGGTGATACGATCATGCTCGTCACGGCGACCTCCCGGAAGGAGAAAAAGGACACGAAGACGTTTCTCCCTCTCATCGTGGACTATCGCGAGAACACCTACGCCGCCGGCAAGATTCCCGGCGGGTTCTTCAAGCGGGAGGGACGGCCGTCGGAGCGGGAGATCCTGGTCGCCCGGCTCATCGACCGGCCCGTCCGACCCCTGTTCCCCGACGGCTATTTCTTTGACACGCAGATCGTGGGCCTCCTCCTCTCCGCCGACCTGGAAAACGAGCCCGACACGCTGGGCGTGATCGGCGCCTCGGCCGCCCTCTACTTTTCGGACATCCCGTTCACGACCCCTCTCGGGGCGGTGAAAGTCGGGATCGTCGACGGCCGCTATGTCGTTAACCCCAGGGCCAGCGAGCTCGAGGCGAGCCCCGTCAACATGACCGTCGTGAGCAACGAGAGCGGGATCATCATGATCGAGTGCGGGTCCCGGGAGGTCGAGGAGGAGAGGATCCTCGAAGGCCTGGCGGCCGCTCACGAGGCGAACCAGAAGATTATCCAGGCCCAAAAAGACCTCTACGCCCGGCTCGGAGTACAAAAGCGGACATTCACACCCCCGGTCCTCGTGCTCGAGAAGTTGGCCCGGATGGAAGCCGAGCACGGGCCCGCGCTGCTCGATGCCATGCAAGTCAAGGGCAAGAAGGCCAGCGAGGCGGCTGGAGCCGCGGTCCTGGAGAAGATACTCGCCCAGATTCCGGAGGACAACGAAGACGAGCGGGCCGAGGCCCAAAGCCTCTTTTACAAGCTGGAGGAGAAGCTCCTCCGGAACCTCGTCCTGAACGGGCGCCTGAGGGTGGACGGCCGCGGCTTCGACGAGATTCGTCCGATTACGATCGACGTCGGACCGCTGCCCAGGACGCACGGCTCGGCGCTCTTCACGAGGGGCGAGACCCAGTCCTTGGCGACGGTCACGCTGGGGACCGTGGAAGACGCCCAGCGCCTCGACAGCCTCGGCGACGAGTCCATGAAGAAGTTCATGCTCCATTATAATTTCCCGCCGTTCTCCGTCGGCGAAGTGGGCTTTCTCCGGGCCCCCGGGCGGCGGGAGATCGGGCACGGGGTCCTGGCTGAGAAATCCATCCTGCCGGTCGTCCCACCCGACGATCAGTTCCCCTACACAATCCGGATCGTTTCCGACATTCTGGAATCGAATGGCTCCTCCTCGATGGCCACGGTGTGCGGCGGGATTCTGGCTCTGATGGACGCCGGCGTGCCCCTGAAGGCCGCCGTCGCGGGCATTGCCATGGGGCTCGTCTCGGAAGGCGGTCGATACGCCATCCTAACGGACATCGCCGGCCTCGAAGACCACCACGGCGATATGGACTTCAAGATGGCGGGCACGGAGAAGGGCGTCACGGCCATCCAGCTCGACCTCAAGATCCCGTGCGTTACGCTGCCGATGCTCCGGGAGATCGTCGCCAAGTCCCGGGCGGCGCGCCTGACCGTGCTGGCCCGCATGAAGGAGGCCATCGCCGCCCCCCGGCCCGAGATATCCGTCTACGCGCCCCGCATCCTGATCGTATCGATCAATCCCGAGAAGGTCAGCGAGGTCATCGGCCCGGCGGGGAAGATCATCAAGAAGATCGTCAGCCAAACCGGGGCCAAGATCGACATCGAGGACGACGGCCGGATCGTCATTGCCTCGCCGGATATGGCCGCGGCGGAGCGCGCCAAGCAGATGATCCTGGACTTGACGGCCGAGGCCGAGCTCGGCCAGACCTACACAGGCAAGGTCGTGCGGATCGAGGAATACGGGGCCTTCGTCGAGATCATGCCGAATCTCGTCGGTCTCCTCCACATTTCGGAGGTCGCCCCGTACCGGATCAACAGCATCCGGGACGTTCTCAAGCTCGGCGACACGGTCACGGTCAAAGTCGTCAGCATCGACCCGGTGGATAACAAGATCCGGCTAAGCAAGAAGGCCCTCGAGGAGGATTCTGCGGCCGAGGGCGGTTCCCCTTCCCCCGCTCCCCCGAGGCGGCCGCACCGGGACCATTCAACAAATCGCCCCAAGGACCGACGAAAAAGATATTGACGCATAAGAGGCCGACCGGATGACGGCTCACGACTCCGCCCGGAGCGGGTTCACACTGGTGGAGATGCTTGTCGTCCTGGCCATCCTCTCCATCGTCGCCTGGGCCATCCTGCCGCTCAGCAAGATGGCCGCCCAGCGGGAGCACGAGATCGAGCTGCGCCAGGACCTGCGCCTGATGCGCGAGGCCATCGACGCCTACAAGAAGCTCTCCGACGAAAAGAAGATCGAAGTCAAGGAGAACACCGAGGGTTACCCGCCGACCCTGGACGTCCTGGTCAATGGTGTCGAGCTCGAGGCCCAGGGTCAGGCGGACACCCAATCCAAAGGGAAGAAGATCGTCAAGTTCCTCCGCCGGATTCCCAAGGATCCCATGACCGACTCCTTCGATTGGGGGTTGAGGTCCTACCAGGACCCTCACGACTCGGATAAGTGGGGCGGAGAAAACGTGTATGACATCTACACCAAGAGCCAGGGCAAGGCTCTGGACGGTACGCTGTACAAGGACTGGTGAACGATGACGGCACGGACCGGACGGGGCTTCACGCTGATCGAAATGGTAATTGTCTTCACGCTGATCGGCATCCTCGTCGCCTTGGGCCTCCCTCAGTACAAGTATTCCCTGGTCAAGGCCCGGGAGTCTGTCCTCCGGGAAGACCTGTTCGAGTTCCGCAAGCTGATCGACCAGTACTATCAGGACAAGGACAAGTACCCCGCATCTCTGGACGCGCTCGTCCAGGACGGCTACCTCCGCATGATCCCCACCGATCCCATGACGAAGTCCGCGACAACGTGGGTAGAAGTCCGTGAGACGCCTCCTGCCGACGAGTATGTCCTGCCCGATACCCTTGGCGTGATCGACGTCAAGTCGGGGTCGGACCAAAAATCCCCGATCGACGGGACGCTCTACAACACGTGGTGATTCCGGATCCGGAGAGGGCCGGCTTGGGCAAAGGTTCATGAACACGAAGCGCGGATACCTCGTCATCATGCTGATGCTGGCGATTTTCGCCCTCTCCGTCGGCCTGCTGGTCGCCGTCCCTGTCTGGCAGACGCAACTCCGCCGGGAACAGGAGGAGGAGCTCATCTTTCGGGGGAACCAATATGTCGAGGCGGTGCGCCTCTATCTCCTCAAGAATCCCGGCCGCTACCCGTCCAGCCTGAAAGAGCTCCTGGAAAAGAGATGCATCCGCAAGCTCTACAAGGATCCGATGACAACCACCGGGGAATGGAACGTCGTTCTTAATCCCGGGACGACCCCTTCGGCGGCCGGCGGCGCGAGCGGAGCGCAGCAGGAGGTCCTTCTCGTGCCCGAAAAGCTCCTCCCCTCCGTCGAGCAGCCGGTCGTGCTGGGCGTCGCCAGCCCCTCTCAAAAGCAGTCGGTGCGCATCTATAACGACCAAGAAACCTACGACAAGTGGCTCTTTTTCTACGGACAGGATCCGGAGAAGCTCCCCAAGATCACGCACTACGGAGAAAAAGAAAAAGCCTCCTGAGCCCCGCCCCGCCTGTCAACGCAGGCCTTTGAAGACCCACTCCGGCAGGACGAACTCGAGCCGGTCGTTGGTCCTGATCCCGTGAGCGGCGGCGACGCCTCCTTTGAGCTCGAGGACGTACCGCGCCGGTTTCTCCGGCCCGTAGGAGGGACAGGGATCCTCCCGGCAGGGCGGGACGTCGGCCGCGATGAAAATAACCCGCTTCTGGCTGTCAAGCCAGAGCATGTCGAGAGGGACAAGCGTGTTTTTCATCCAGAAGGACTGAACGTCCTCGCTCTGGAATACGAAGAGCATGGCCTCGTCGGGGGCAATGGTCTCCCGAAACATTAGGCCGCGGGCCCGTTCCTCTTCGGTGACCGCGAGCTCCGCCGTCACCGCTTTTCCGTCGGGAAGGAAGACCTTGACGTACTTATCCCGCTCCCTCCCCTGGCAGTTCCCGTGAAGGGCGAAGGCCAAACACAGCAGGACCGGTAGCCCGGCTCTGAGGATGCGAAAATGCGTATGGAACATCATCATCATCCTTTCAGCCTTCAATCGGCTTTGACCAGAGGAACGAAGCGGACGCCAAGCAGCCTCTCCCGCCTCAGCCCCTTTTTTCTCCTCCGAATGCGCACGAGCTCTTGAAACCCGGTTCCCACGGGAATGATCATCGTCCCCAAGGGGACTAGCTGGCGCTCGAGCTCCTCCGGCACGCTGGCCGGGGCCGCGGTGACGATGATGGCCTCGAAAGCGGCGGCCGGCTCGGGCCAGCCCTTGGCACCATCGCCGACATGGAAACGGATGTTTCGGTAGCCCAGCTCGCGAAGCCTCTCCCGCGCCCGCTCGGAAAGGGCCCCGATGAGCTCCACGGTACAGATGTCACGCGCCAGCTCCGCCAGCACCGCGGTCTGGTATCCCGAGCCCGTGCCGATCTCGAGGACCCGCTCCCCTCCCCGGAGTTCCAAAGCCTCAGTCATGTAGGCAACGATGTAGGGCTGGGAAATGGTTTGGCCTTCTCCGATCGGGAGCGGCTCGTCGGCATAGGCCGAGCTTCTCAGGGCTTCGGGGACGAAGAGATGGCGGGGCACTTTTTCCATGGCCCCGAGCACTCTCGGATCCCGGACGCCCCGGGCCCGGATCTGAGTCTCCACCATCCTCAGGCGCTCAGCCGCGAACCCGTAATCCTGTTCCATGGTCCCCCGAGGTCCGGACGGAAGTGCGGGCCCCTCAATAGGCGCGGGCGAAATAGGCAACCGTGCTCCCCGGCCGGCCGCAGCACACGCAAGTCCCGTCTGCCCGCCCGTCCTCGCCGTCGAGCGGGATGACGCGGACCGTCGCCAGCGTCTCGTCCTTGATCTTGTCCTCACAGTCCTCGTCTCCACACCACACGGCCCTAACGAAGCCCCGCTTGGTTTCCATGATGTCCTTGAACTCGTCATAGGTCTTCGCATCGCGGGTGTTGGCGGCCATAAAAGTCCGGGCCTCCTCGAGCAGACCGCCCTGGATCTCCTCAAGAAGAGCGGGAACCCGGACAGGAAGATCCGCAATCGGCACCGCACTCTTGGCGCGGGTGTCGCGTCGCACGAGAACCGCTTGGCCCGCCTTGACGTCCCGCGGGCCGATCTCGACGCGCAGCGGCACGCCCCGCATCTCGTATTCCGAGAATTTCCAGCCCGGCGTCGTCTCTTCGGCCGAGTCGAGATGGGTCCGGACGCCGGCTTTCCGAAGCGCCCCGAGCACGCGCTCGCCAACGGGCAGGACCGTGGTCTTCCAATCGCCGACGGAGATCGGCACGATGACGGCCTGGACCGGAGCAACGTGCGGCGGGAAGCGGAGCCCGGAATCGTCGCCGTGGACCATGATCAGGGCCCCGATCATGCGCGTCGTCGTGCCCCACGAGGTCTGCCAGACATATTGGAGTTTCTGGTTGCGATCCTCAAACCTGATGTCGAAGGCCTTGGAGAAATGCTGGCCGAGGTTGTGGGAGGTGCCCATTTGCAGCGCTTTGCCGTCCGACATCAGGGCCTCGATCGCATAAGTCATTTGTGCCCCCGCGAACTTCTCGCGGACGCTCTTGCGGCCGGAAATCACGGGGATGGCTAGCTCCGTCTCGCAGAATTCCCTGTAGAGCTCGAGAATCCGGAGTGTCTCGGCCTCGGCCTCCTCGGCAGTTTCATGGCAGGTGTGCCCCTCCTGCCACAGGAACTCGGTCGTGCGGAGGAACGGCCGTGTGACCCTTTCCCAGCGGACGATGTTGGCCCACTGGTTGTAGAGGACCGGCAAGTCCCGGTAGGACTTGATCCACTTGGAGTACATATGGCCGATGATGGCCTCCGATGTCGGCCGGACGGCCAGCCGCTCCTCGAGCTCTTCCTTACCGCCAACGGTCACCCAGGCGACTTCAGGGGAAAAGCCGGCCACGTGCTCGGCCTCCTTCTTGAGGAAGCTCTCGGGGATGAACAAGGGGAAATAGGCGTTGACGTGACCGGTGGCCTTGATGCGCTGGTCCATCAGCCTCTGGATATGCTCCCAAACGGCGTAGCCGTGGGGGCGGATGACCATTATGCCCTTCATCGGCGTGTAGTCGGCCAGCTCGGCTTTCTGGACGATCTCGATATACCAGCGTGAAAAATCCTCGCTCTTCGGAGTGATCTGCTTGACCTGACGTTCGTCTTCGTTCACCTCGCCATCTCCGGGGCCTCGGCCTCTCGGGATTCTAGCCGCCCCTCCGCCGTTTGTCAAGGAAACGGCCGGGCACGGGAATATCCCCCAGCATTTCATCCTTAGGGGTGATTGACGGGCCTCCGGGGCCATGCGATTTTAGGCTCGCGTTGTGCCAAGGAAAAGGAAGCTGAACATGCACAGGAGGATCATCACGGAGAACGTCCCCGTCAGACGCCACGCGGAACAGAGGGGATTCAAACTCTCCCTCCCCCTGACGGTCGAAGGTCCCGACGCCTGCGGCCGCCTGTTCCGCGAAGAGACGATGCTCGCTTACATGAGCCATGTCGGGGCGCTGTTTCCGCTGCGCACGCCCGTCTCCCCCGGCTCCCGGCTCAAGCTCGCCGTGGCCCTCCCTCCCAAGCTCGACGAAGGCAGGAGCCTGAAGCTCATGATCAAGGGGACGATCGCCTTCATCGAGCCGGGCGAAGAGGACGATGTTCCATCGCAGATTTCCCTCCGGCTCGAGAGCCGCTATTTCGTCGAAGGGGGCGCTCCGGCGGCCGAAGCCGCCAACCCGGACCGGCAGGTCTGAACGCCGGCACGGGGTCTTGGCGCCTCGAGACGCGGGGCCGGGAAGCGGCTGGTGCTTAGCCGCTGACGGTGAGAACGGCCGGGCAAAAATAACCCTCCGATTCGCCATCAGAAGCGATTGAAGGCGGTCCGGCCATGGACGAAAATCCGCTCGCAATGAACGGCGAAAACACTCCCTATAACCCCTCCATCAGAACCGCGGCCCGGGCCGCGAAAAGGGAACGCGCCTTCGATCTCTCCCTCCCGGCCTCGGTCAAGGGGCAGGACGCCAGGGGAAAAAGGTTCGAGGAGCAGACCGCGATCTGTTCCATCAGCGCCCAGGAGGTGTCCTTCAGGCTCAGCACGCGGCTGCTCGTCGGGGCCAAAATGGCGGTCAACCTGGAAATCCCCCGGACGCTCATTCTGGAGAGCCCGCTCCGGCTGCTGGTCACCGGTTCGGTGGTCCAGGTGCAGTCGGAGGCCCATAACGGGAAGAGCCAGTTCGTCACCGTCCGCCTGGACCGGTCCTTCCGGCTCAGGCCCAATCCCCTATCCTCGTCCTGACCCGGACCCCTGTCCCGGCTTCTTTTTTCCCTCGGGACCGCTCTTGACAAGCCCACTCCGATAGAATATGATTCGCCTAAATCCTTGTCATGATGAGCATGAGCGGATGATCAAATCGCCAAAAGGGGCCGAAACGAGCATGGAGAAAAAGAAAACGCCGCCGTCCTCGGAAAGCGCCAGGATCACGCTTCTGATCTTCTGCCCGTCCGATATCATCCTCGCCGGCATCCTGAGAGCCCTTGAAGCCGATTCCGAACTTGAGATTCTGAACATCGAGAAAAACACGATCGAGTCGTTCATCGACTCTATAAAGAAGCTCAAGCCCCAGGTCATCCTTTTCGCGCACATGGAGCCCCTGCCGAACCTGCGGGAGATCTGCAAGGCCATCCGCGAGATCTCCAAAGCCCAGGGACGGTCCCAGCTCCTGCTCTTGGGCAGCATCCCGGCCCACGAGGAGATCGTCAACCTCATCAACGCCGGCGCCCGGGGGTATTTCGACCTCAACGATTCCTCCAGCCAGCTCGCCGAGGCCGTCCACGCCGTGCACAAGGGTGAGATCTGGCTCCCCCGGGACAAGATGTCCAGCATCATGGACCGGATCATCTCCGTCGTCGGACGCGACCTCAAGGAAAAGACTCTGGACCAGCTGACGCCGACGGAATTCCAAGTCCTCCGGCTCATCGGCCAGGGGAAGAGCAACGACGAAATCGCCGAACTGATGTTCATCAGCAAGAACACCGTGCGTTCCCACATCAAGAGCATCTACGCCAAGCTCGATACCCACAGCCGCCTCCAGCTGGCGCTCTACGCCATCAATTCGGCCCTGTTTTAGGCCAACGAATCGAGGACGCCATGACCAAGCGAGCCGCCCCCAAGAAGAAGAAAAAACTTCGGGAGGACCTTGAGGTCAACCGCCGGCGCGAATGGCGTTTTGAGCTGCCGCTGAAAACCGTCATCGCCGGCCAGCTTCCTCAAGGCCGGAAATTCCGGGAGGAGACGAAGCTCGAGAACATCTCCTCGGGCGGGGCATATTTCTGCCTGGACTCCGGCGTCGTCGTCGGCTCAAAACTCAATCTCATGATCGAACTTCCCGAAAAGCTGGCGGAAGGGCGGAAATCGAAACTCTACGTCGGCGGCATCACCGTTCGTCTCGAAAAGCCCAACATCAAGTCCAAGCGCCAGGGAGTCGCGGTCCGGTTCAACAAGGCCTTTGAGGTCCTCTCCGGGTCCAAAAAGAGGATTCCGAAAAAATAGCGTGCTTCGCGTTGCGCTGACAGGGGGCATCGCCAGCGGCAAGACGGTTGTCGCCCGGATCTTCCAAGCAAAAGGGTGTGCCTTCCAGTCCGCCGACGAACTCGCCCACAAGCTTATGTCTCCAGGCCGGCTTGCATGGAGAAAACTCGTCGCGCACTTCGGCGAGAGCATTCTCAACCCGGACGGGACCATCGACCGCCGCCGCTTGGGCCCCATCGTCTTTTCCGACCCTGAGGCACGGTGGTTCGTCAACGGGGTCGTCCATCCACTCGTGAAGGCCGCGCAGAAGCGGACGATGGCGCGGCTCGAACGGGCGGGCCGCTTCAGGGTATTCGTTTCCGAGGCAGCCCTGATGATCGAGGCCGGCGCCGCCCATCAGTTCGACAAGATCATCGTCGTCCGGTGCCTTCCCTTTCTCCAGGTCCAGAGGCTCATGGGACGGGACGGCGTCAGCGAGGAAGAAGCCCGCCGGAGAATCGGCAGCCAGATGCCCGACGACGAGAAGATCATGTGCGCCGACTACGTCATCGACACTTCAGGCACGATCGCCGAAACGGTTGAACAGGCCGAAAGAGTCTACGCGTCCCTGCTCCTGGACTGGGAGCTCAAGCGGCATTCGGATGGCCTGCCCTCCCGGCACCCGAAAGTTCGCTCCCGGACCGCACGCCTGACGTCGCGGCGATAAGCGCGGCATCCTCCCGAAAAGGGGGCCGGGCGCATTCCCGGCCGGGGAGGAAAGTCCGCATTGCCGGGGCGGGGCGGATGTGCAGGGAGGGGGACGCCGCGTCAGCCGATTTTGGCCTTGGACAGAAGAGTCTTCAGCTCCTGGCCGGCGCGGAACTTGATGCGGCGCCCCTTCTCGATGCGGATCTGCTTCTGGCGCCGGATGTCCCGTCCGAATCCGGTTTTTTTGGCCACGACCTTGAAACTGCCGAAACCCCGGATCTCCACCTTTTCCTTATTCGTGAGAGCCGCCTTGAGGGAGTCCAGAACGGCGCCCACGATCAACAATGATTTGGCCCTATTGAATTCCGATTTTTTCTCAATCGCAAGGGCGATATCATTCTTGATCATGGGAAAAACTCCTTCAGTCCAAACGGACGATAGATATTAATTAATTAATTGATAATAAAAAGTCAAGCATAATTATGCCCGGTTGACTTGCGGGCCGCGACTTTCTATAATGAAGCCAGAGTGCGCGCTAAAATCCTCGTCTTTTTCCTTGTCGCCTGCCCGGCCTTCCTGTCCGCCGCGATCCTCAAGATCACCGTCGACGCTCCGATCCAGCCCATCAGCTCGCAATACATCATCCAATCCATCGACCGGGCCGACAGGGAGGGCGCCTCATTGGTCATCCTGACCCTGAACACTCCGGGGGGCCTGGACACTTCGATGCGGGAGATCATCGAGAAGATTGTCAACGCCCGAACCCCCGTCGCCGCTTACGTCGCGCCGAGCGGTGCCCGGGCCGCCTCGGCCGGCTTTTTCATCTGCATCTCCTGCGACGTTTTCGCCATGGCGCGCGGGACGGACACGGGGGCAGCCCACCCCGTGGGGATGTCCATCACGGGCCAATCGATGGACAAGACCATGGAGGAGAAAGTCACGCACGACGCGGTCTCCTACATCAAGACGCTCGCCGAAAAGAGGGGCCGAAACGTCCAAATGGCCGAGGACGGCGTGACCAAGAGCCTTTCATACACGGAAACGGAGGCGCTCAAGGGGGGGCTGATCGACCTCGTGGCCAAATCCGACCGGGACATCGTCAACTTCCTCGACGGGAAGCGGCTGCGGAGGTTCAACGGCGAAGAAACCGCCCTCGCCTTGAAGGGCGAGCCGATCGTGGCGCTTCCCATGTCGTTCCGCCAGCGGTTTCTTCTCACCATCTCGGAACCGAACCTCGCCTATCTCCTGCTCATGATCGGCCTCCTGGGTCTTTATTTCGAGTTCTCGCACCCCGGAGCCATACTGCCCGGCGTCCTCGGCGGCATCAGCCTGCTGCTCGCGATCTTCGCCTTCCAGATCCTACCCATCAACTACGTCGGGCTGATGCTGATCATTCTGGCTCTCGTCCTGTTCGTCGTCGAAGTCAAGGTCCACAGTTTCGGGGTGCTCGCCTTAGGAGGGGTGGCAGCCATGGTCATCGGATCTCTGATGCTCATCAGCTCCCCGAGCCCCGCGCTTCGACCCAGCCTGAGGGTCATCATCCCCTTAGCGTTCGGGATCTCCGTGATCTTCCTCTTCCTCGTCTACCTGGTCGTGCGTGCTCATGCCCGCCGGTCCGCCACGGGAAAAGAGGGCATGGTCGGCGAGATCGGCACGGCCCGGACCGACCTGGCCCCGTCGGGCCGGGTCTTCGTCCACGGGGAGCTTTGGGAAGCCGAAGCGTCGGAGCCCGTACGCGCGGGCGAAAAAGTGCGCGTCCTCGAGGTTCTCGACAACCTGAAGATCAGGGTCACGAAAGCCTGACCCCTAAATACACAGCGGAGACACCGACCGTCCCCGCAAGGAGAAAGCCATGATCACTTTCCCGGTCATCGTCATCGGACTGGTCGTCCTTTATCTTCTGAACTCGATCAAGATCCTCAGAGAATACGAGCGCGGTGTCATCTTCCGGCTCGGACGGGTCTTGCCCAAGCCCAAGGGGCCAGGAATCATCCTCGTTTTCTCGCCGATCGACCGGATCGTCCGGGTGAGCCTCCGCCTCATCACCATGGACATCCCGCCGCAGGACGTCATCACCCGGGACAACGTCACGGTGAAGGTCAACGCCGTCCTCTACTTCCGGGTCATGGACCCCCTCAGGAGCGTCATCGAGGTCCAAGATTATCTCTACGCGACGTCCCAGCTAGCCCAGACGACCCTGCGGAGCGTCCTCGGCCAGGTGCCGCTCGACGACCTCCTGTCCGAGCGGGACAAACTGAACGCCCGGCTCCAGGAGATCATCGACCTGCACACCGATCCCTGGGGTATCAAGGTCCAGCTGGTGGAGATGAAGCAGGTCGACCTGCCGGAGAACATGGTTCGCGCGATCGCTCGGCAAGCCGAGGCAGAGCGCGAGCGCCGGGCGAAGGTCATCCACGCCGACGGCGAATTCCAGGCCGCCGACAAACTTACCCAGGCCGCCAACATCATTTCGCAGAACCCGCAGACCCTCATGCTCCGCTTTCTCAGCACCCTGACCGAGATCGCCACCGAGAAAAACTCGACGATCGTCTTTCCGCTGCCGCTCGAATTCCTCCGCTCGTTCCCTGGCGACAAGACCCGGGAGAGCAAATAGCCGGTCATGAAAACGAGAGATTTCCGGGAAATCCAGGTCTCGAGCACCCTGCTTGTCGTCATTTTCCTCTGCGTTCTCGTGCTCGGCGTCTTCATCTTCCTGCTCGGGGTCTCCGTCGGGAAAAAGCAGGTGCAGATCGCGGCGGCGACGAAGGTCGTCACCCCTCAGGTCCAAGAAACCGAAAAGGAGCCGGAGGCCCTGACACCGCCCGTTACGGAGCCGGCCCAGTCCAACTCCCTCGCCGCCGAACAGCCGTCCGCCGCCCCGTCTCAAGCGAACCCGCAGGCTCCCGCACCGGGCGGCGGGAAGGCTCCGGGCGAGGAAGCCGGCCGGAAGCCGTCCGTCAAGCCGGGAGAAAAGCCGGCGCCCAAGAGCGAGGTCAAACCCCCATCGCCGGCGGGGCAGCAGCCCGCCGTTGCCGGAGCGGGGCTGTACTATGTCCAGGTTGCGGCCTTCATGGACAAAGCGTCGGCCGAAGCCGAGGCTGGCAAGTTCAGGAAGCGCGGCTACACGGCCGTCGTCGCTCCTCCCCGTTCGAGCGACATGAAAACCTGGTATCGGGTTTGCCTGGGCGGATTCGCCACGCGGGCCAAGGCCGCCGAGCTTCTCGGTCAGTTGAACCAGTCCGCGAAGAAGAAGACCGGCTACCTGATCTTTAAATTCTGAGGCGCGCTCCCGGAGAAAAATGCCGCCGCCGGGCCGGGACCGCCGCCGAGACGGAATCTGAGAGTTCTCCGATGCTGTTGGCCATTCTGAGCGGTGTCCTCACCGGGCTGGCCTTTCCCAAGGTTTCGCTCTCCGTTTTGGCCTGGATCTCTCTCATCCCCCTGTTCTTCAGTCTCTCGGCGGCGCGGCGCGCCGGAGCCGGTTTCCTTCGCGGGGCGGCCGCCGGCGCCGCTTTCTACGCCGTGCTTCTCTACTGGATCCCTGCGGTTCCCGCCCATTACGGAGGCATGCCGCCCTGGCTGTGCCTGATCATCTATATGGCCCTGGCCCTCTTCCTGGCCCTCTACTGGGGCCTCTTCGGTGCCGTTTTCGTCCGGGTCGGGCGTGCGTTCCCCGCCGCGGCTTTCCTGCTCGCCCCGTTTTTCTGGGTCGCCTGCGAGTTTCTCACAGCCCATGTCTTCACGGGATTTCCCTGGGGTATCCTGGGAACGAGCCAGCACCGGGACATCCCGTTCATCCAGATCGCCTCGCTCGCGGGCGTCTACGGAATTTCCTTCGTCCTCGTCTGTGTCCAGAGCACCTTCGTCCTGGCCGTGATCCGAAGAAACAGAAGCCCGTTTTTCGCCGCCCTGGCCCTGCTCGTCCTTGCCCATGCCTGGGGGGGCTACGAGCTCAAGACGGCCCGTTTCGACGGCCCGACCGGCATCCGCGCCGCCGTCATCCAGGGAAATGTTTCCTCGGAGGTATACTGGGATTACGCCCCCCCCGGGGAGATCCGGAAGCTCTTCGACGAGCATATGGCCCTGACGCGGCGGGCCGCGGCCGCGGGGGCCGGACTTGTCGTCTGGCCGGAATTCACCGTCCCCCTCTGCTTCAGCTGCGAGGGGGAGATCTACCGGAACCTCGGAGATGAGCTCGAGCGCTACGTCCGGTCGAGCGGCGTGACGCTCCTCCTCGGGACCAACGAAGTGACCGGACTGCAGGAGGCGAGGCTCTACCACAACACGGCCATCGCCCTTCATCCCGACCTCTCCCGGACCCTGTATTTCAAGATGCACCTCGTTCCCTTCGGGGAATACACCCCATACAAGAGAGTCTTCTCTTTCATCGAAAAAA
The DNA here is from genome assembly GCA_964551995.1 of uncultured Eubacteriales bacterium. Lineage (GTDB taxonomy): Bacteria > Acidobacteriota > Aminicenantia > Aminicenantales > Saccharicenantaceae > DATKJS01. The sequence goes on along the minus strand of CAZKFD010000017.1, from coordinate 19,068 downwards.
TAACCCACGCCATCGGGGACATCGCTCCCGGGACCGCTCCCGTCCTCCACGAATACAGAGGCTTCAAATTCAGCTCGCCGATTTGCTACGAGATCATCTTTCCCCAAATCGCCCGGGACTTCGTCCGCCGTGGGGCCGATTTCCTGGTCACGATCACCAACGATGGGTGGTACGGAGAATCGGCCGCCCCCTACCAGCACTGGGCCCAGGCAGTCTTCCGGGCGGTTGAAAACCGGCGCTACCTGCTCCGGGCCGCGACGACCGGGATCAGCGGCTTCGTCGACCCCTTCGGCCGGGTCCTCAGCCGGTCCAAGCTCATGACGCAGGCCGTCTTGACTGGCACGATCTTCCCCTCCGGACGCCTGTCGGTATACACCCGGATCGGCGACGTCCTCCCCTTTGCCGGCTTGACATTGGCCGTTCTGTCCTTTATCCTGGCAATGTTTCGGCTGCGGAGCCACAGACATGACCGCCATCGACCTCTCATCTGAACTCAGGACGCGCCTCGACAGCGACTTCGGCAAGTTCGAAGAGCTGCGGGGCTTCCTTTGACTTCGACCGCAAGAAAACCGAGTGGGAATCCCTCAACGAGCGCCTGGCGACGCCTGAGGTCTGGCATGACCAGAAAATGTCCCAGGCGCTGCAGCAAAAAAAGCGGCGCCTCGAGCGCGACCTCCAGTTCTTCGGCAGAATCCAGGTGCAGAAAGATGAAATCGATGTCCTGGCGGAGCTGTTCGCCGAGGGCGAGAGCGTCGGCCCCGATATCGAGAGCGCCCTTGGCCGCTTTGAGAAGGAGCTCGCCGAGGGCGAGCTCCGGGCCCTTCTCTCCGAGGAGCACGACGCCCGGAACGCCATCCTGACCATCCATCCGGGCGCCGGCGGGACCGAGTCCCAGGATTGGACCCAGATGCTCCTCCGGATGTATCTGCGCTATGCGGAGCGCAAGGGCTTCAAGACGGAGGTCCTCGACGTGCAGCCGGGCGAGGAAGCGGGCCTCAAGAGCGCGACCGTCCGGATTGAGGGCGAATACGCGTTCGGCAACCTAAGCCAGGAATCGGGCGTGCACCGGCTCGTCCGCATCTCCCCGTTCGACGCCGCCAAAAGGCGCCACACCTCCTTTGCCGCGGTCTTCGTCTACCCCGAGATCGACGAAGACATCGAGGTCGGCATCAACCCCGAGGATCTCAAGATCGACACGTACCGATCCGGCGGCAAGGGCGGCCAGCACGTCAACACCACGGACTCCGCCGTGCGCATCACCCACATCCCGACAGGCATCGTCGTCCAGTGCCAGAACGAGCGCTCCCAGCACAAGAACAAGGCTGCGGCCATGAAGGTCCTCAAGGCCCGGCTCTACGAGCTCGAACAAAGGAAACAGAAGGAAAAGCTGGAGAAGCTCGAAGACGCCAAGACCGACATCGCCTGGGGAAACCAGATCCGCTCCTATGTCCTCCATCCCTACAAGATGATCAAGGACCTCCGGACGCGGGTCGAAACGGGCGATACGGACAGGGTGCTCGACGGCGATCTGGATGAGTTCATCAAGGCCGCCCTGGTCCAGCGCAAGAAGTCGTCCGCCGCGGACGCGGCCTGAGACGCAGCCGACGGCCGGAGGGCACCGTTCCTTGATGTTTGCTGCCGACACAGGTAAGATGGAGCCCTGGATAAGGCCGGGCTTCCGGAATCCGGTCCGGCAGCCCCGAAAATCCGCCACGGAAGGATCCGCCGATGAGCCAAGAAGACAGCGGCCCCGGAGATAAGCCGGGAAAGAGAGCATGCCTCGAAGGAAAGCCGTTCCTCCCCCCTCTGGAATTCAGCTCCATCGTCATCCTCCTGTACCTGCCGGCCCTCATCGAGCTCGGGCTCATGGAGGATCCGGCGAGCGGCGAACGGCTGGAGAACTTGGATCAGGCCAAGCGGAACATCGACCTCCTCGACCTCCTCAAGGAAAAAACCAGCGGCAACCTGGATGACGCAGAGGAGAAGTTCCTCGGGGACGTCCTGAGCCAGCTCAAGATGGCCTTCCTCAAGAAGGCCGACATCATCAAGATGTAACCCCATGGACGTCTTCCGCGGCCTCGACGGATTCCGGGTCCGACGCCGTGCGGCGGCCGTGGCCGTCGGGAATTTTGACGGCGTCCATCTCGGCCACCAGCGGATTCTGGCCCGTCTCTGCACCCTGGCCCGCTCGCGGGGGCTGCGGTCGCTCGTCCTCACCTTCGACCCTCATCCCGAGCGAGCCCTCGGGCAAAAGACCGTCCGCATGATCGACACGCTGGCCCAGAGGCTGGACCGTCTGCGGGAATCCTGCGTGGACGAAGTCCTGGTGATCCCCTTCGACCGGACCTTCTCCGCGCTCGACGGCGCGGAGTTCGTCGATCAAGTCCTCGTGCGGCGGCTGGCGGCTCGCGAGGTGGTCGTGGGCCGCGGCTTCCGTTTCGGCCGGAAACGCCGAGCGGATACAGCCGCGCTGCGAACGCTCGGCCGGGCGAGCGGCTTCGGCGTCCACATCGTGCCGCCCGTGGTCGTCGATGGCGCGATCGTCAGCTCGAGCCGCATCCGGCGCCTGCTCGGCCGGGGGCGGGTCGGCGAGGCGGCCATCCTTCTCGGGCGGCCGTACGAGATCACGGGCCGGGTCGTCAGGGGCGCCTCCCGCGGAAAGCGGATCGGCGTTCCCACCGCCAACGTCGAAGCCGCCAACGAGATTCTCCCCGAGGGGGTTTACATCACGGAGACCGTGTGGCGCGGACAGGCCCGGCCCTCGGTGACGAGCATCGGGACGAACCCTACGTTCGGACCCAACTCCCTCACCGTCGAGACCCATATCCTCAACGGCCGGTTCGACCTGTACGGCGCCGGGCTCATCGTCCGCTTCCTCGCCCGGATCAGGCCGCAGAAACGGTTCGCCGACGCCCGGCCCCTGGCCTCCCGCATGCGTCGGGATATCGAGATCGCGCGCGCGCACTTCGGCCCGACGGGTTGACTTTTCACCGGCTATCAGGCATTTTCATGGATATCGGATCCCGGCGAACCGCCGCCGGCGGGCGTCGCGAATCTTAAGGAGTCATCGCATGGAGGAAAAAATCAAGGCCCGCGTCATGGACGCCACGGGCATCCGCCGCGTCCTGAACCGGATCGCGACGGAGATTATCGAACGGAACCGGAACCTCAGGAACGTGGTCATCATCGGTATCAAGACCCGGGGCATCTTCCTCGGCAAAAGGGTCGCCCGCTTGATCAAGGACCTCGAGGGGGTGGACGTCCCGGTTGTGGCCCTGGACATCACCCGATACCGCGACGACCGTCCCGCGGCGCCGGGGGCCAAACCTGCCGTGAAGAGGAAACCCGCCTTCGCCGTCAGCAAGAAAGACGTCGTCCTTGTCGACGACGTACTGATGACGGGGCGCACCATCCGGGCCGCCATGGACGGGCTGATGGACATGGGCCGGCCGAGGTCGGTCCAACTCCTAGTTCTCATTGACCGCGGCCACCGCGAGCTTCCCATCCGGCCGGACTACGTCGGGAAGATCCTCCCTACGTCCCGCCGCGAGGTCATCCATGTCCGCGTCAAGGAGCTTGACTCGCTCGACGGCGTCCTGATCGCGGAACCCGTCGAGATCCGCTAGGACGGGCGGGAGGGAAACCATGGATTTGCTGATCAAGAACGGCCGGGTCGTCGATCCTGGCTCCGGAATCGATGAGACCCTCGACATCTTCATCGCCGGAGACAAGATCGCTGAGATCAGCCCGAGCATAGAAAGCCGGTCCGGCCGCGTGATCGACGCCTCGCGGCTGGTCGTCGCCCCTGGGCTCATCGACATGCACACGCACTTGCGTGAGCCCGGCTACGAAGCCAAGGAAACGATCTCCACGGGCGCGCGCGCCGCGGCCCGCGGGGGCTTCACGACCATCTGCGCGATGCCCAACACCAACCCCGTCAATGACAGCGAGCGGGTCACCAAGGCCATCCTGACCGAGGCCGCCCGGAGCGCCATCGTCCACGTCTATCCCGTCGCCGCCATCAGCAAAGGCTCCAAGGGCGAGGAGCTCGTCGACATGCCGGGCCTACTCGCCGCCGGGGCTGTGGCCTTTTCCGACGACGGCCGGCCGGTCGCGAACAGCCGTTTCATGAAGCGGGCCCTCGAGACCGCGAAATCCCTGGGCGCGCTCGTCATCGACCACTGCGAGGACCGGAATCTGAGCGGAGACGGTGTGATGCACGAGGGCGAGGTCTCCCGCCGTCTCGGCCTCAAAGGCATCCCGGCGGCCGCCGAGGACGTCATGGTGGCCCGCGATATCATCCTTGCCCGCGACGCCGGGGCCCGGCTCCACATCGCCCATCTCAGCACCAAAGGGGGCGCCAGGGCCGTGCGCGCGGCCAAAGAGATGGGGATACGGGTCTCGGCAGAAGCGACCCCCCATCACATCGTTCTGACGGACGCCGCCCTCGAGAGCCAGGACACTAATTTCAAGATGAACCCTCCCCTCCGGACTCGCCAGGACGCCGACGCTCTCATCGAGGCCCTCCGGTCGGGGGTCGTAGACGTCATCGCCACGGACCACGCCCCCCACACGCAGAGGGAAAAGAGCATGGGCTTGGACAAGGCCCCCTTCGGCATCGTCGGGCTCGAAACGGCCGTGTCCCTCATCCTGGACCGCCTCGTTCACAAGAATATCATCTCGCTGGCACGATTCGTCGAGCTCATGTCGGTCAACCCGGCCCGGCTGCTGGGGCTCGGGCGCAAGGGCCGCATCGCCGTGGGCGCGGACGCCGATTTGACGATCCTGAACGTCGCCAAGGAAGTGACGATCGACAGGGACTGCTTTGAATCGAAAGGCCGCAACACCCCGTTCAACGGTTGGAAGCTCAAGGGACAGGCCGTCATGACGATCGTCGGGGGCCGCGTGGCCTACCCCTTCGACTATGCGTTTCCGGAGCCTTCGCGCTGAAACACGCGGTAAGAGAGTTTGACCCATGAAGCCCGACCGCGTCGAAAAATTCATCGGATATTCTTTCCGGGACTCGGAGCTCCTGAGGAAAGCCCTGACACACAGCTCCTATGCCTACGAGGCCGGTCCGGGGGCCTGGGACGACAACGAGATCCTGGAGTTCCTCGGGGATTCCGTCATCGGGCTGGCGACGGCAGAATTCTATTTCCGAGCGTTTCCGGACAGGACGGAAGGAGAGCTCTCGAAGCTCAAGGCCTCGGCGACCAGTACGCTGGCCCTGGCCAAGCTGGCGAAGAAGGCGAGGCTCGACCGGGCCATCCTTCTCGGCAAGGGGGAGGAGAAGAGCCGGGGACGGTCCAAGGGGTCCATCCTTGCGGGAGCGTTCGAAGCCATGGCCGGGGCTGTTTTCCTTGACGGGGGTTTCGACGCCGCCCGCGGCCTCATGCACCGGTTCCTCACGCCGGGACTGAAATCGATCCGGGGAGAGTCCTTTGAGATCAACAACTACAAGTCGGCCCTTCAAGAGTGGCTCCAGCGAAACAACCGGCCCGCCCCTATGTACCGGACCTTGACCGCCACGGGACCCGAGCACCGCAAGACTTTCATCGTGGAAGTCCTCGTCGAGGGCCGGCCGGTGGCCAAGGCCAAGGGCCTGTCCAAGAAGAACGCCGAGCAGAAAGCGGCTCAAAAGGCCCTCAAGAGCGTCCTCGGGCGCAAGATGCGGGAAATCTCGCCCGAGGCATTCATCGTCAAGGGTGGCGACTGAGCAGAGCCTCGGGCGGACTAGCATGGCGACCTGTCCAAGATGCGGCAAGCGGCTGGCCAAGAGGCTCTGCCCGGCCCTGGGACGCACCATCTGTCAGCTCTGCTGCGGAACCCTCCGCGGGAGGGAGATTTCCTGCCCCGATTCCTGCGTGCACCTTGCCGCCCACAAGTCCTACCACGAGCGGCGGGCGATTGAAAAAACCGCGTCGCGCGGCGGCCCGTCCCGGGGGGCGACGGCGACACGGCCTCGAGACGGGCGCCTGGATTGGCTCGTCCTCCATATCGAAGCCGCCCTCCATCAGTACTTCGGCGGGCACCCGGACTGCACGGACGCGGAAGCTGCGGCCGCCCTGGAGTACGTCCTGGAAAAAACGGAAAAGGAAGCCGGCCGGCTGATCATCCCTGGCTCCCCCGCCCGGGCGGTCAACGAGGCGGGAGAACTCGTCTTGCGCGCCGTCGATGAGTGCCGCTATCAGCCCACGGCGATCCTCGAAACCGGCGCGCAGACCTACAAAAAAAGCGAGAAGACCGCTGCGCTGGAGCAGGTCGCGTGGAGCGTCGGGTCCTTCTTCAAAGCAGATCCCTCCGGCCGTGCCTATCTCGACGACCTCGACCGGAAGTTTGCCCGCGCCGATGCCCGATCGCGGGAGAAAAAGCTAATCACCCTGACCTAACCGCCCCTCCCCTCAAGGGTTCATCAGGTTGGCGATGGGCTGAAGAACCGGAACATTCTGGCAGGTGATCTTGAGGACTATGGTGAGGGGGACCGCCATGACCACGCCCGGAATTCCCCACAGCCAGCCCCAAAACAGCAGCGAAAGAAGGACCATGAAGGGACTCAGCCCCCACCCCCGCTCAATGATCCTGGGTTCCACGAGGTTGGCAAGGGCCACGTCCAGGCCTATGGCGATCACGAAGATCCAGAGCGAGGACCAGGGCGACCCCACCTCAAAGAAGGCGAAGGCGGAGCAGAGGGCGGCCGTGGTGACGGAGCCGATGTTCGGGATGTAGTTCATGAGGAAGGCGAGGAATCCAAAGACTACCGCGAAATCCACCCCGAACAGATCGAGGACGGCCCAGACGGCGAGCCCCTTGGCCAAGCTGAGTAACGTCTTCGCGATCAGGTAGCGACGGGCCTGAGAGCTGATCCGCTCCAGCGCCCCGATCGTCTCGACGGCCAGCTCCGGCTTCAGAGTCAGACGAATTTTCTCCGCGAGGCTCCCCCTTCCGGAGACGATGATCACGAGGAACAGGAAAAGCAGCACGAGCTTGGAGACGAGCCCGAGGAAGGGCCCAAGAGCCCCCAGCAGGAGCGCAGCCAAGCCGTGGAGGTTGATCTTTTCCACGGAAGAGGCGACCTGGGGGCTCACCGGGAGCCCCCCGAGCCCGCGCTCGGCGAAACGCGCCATCTCGACGGCTCTCTTTTGATAGCGGGGAAGCCCGGCGGCGAGCGTCTTCCCGCTCGAGTACACCACGAGGCCGAAGAGAAAGAGGACAACGAACGCCCCGATCAGGATAAGAGCGACTGCCGCGGCTTTGGGGATTTTCAGCCTCGTGACCAGGGCGACGACGGGATCGATGACCGAGGCGATGAAGACGGCTAGGATGAACGGATAGACAATGGACCGGGCGGATTTCAGGACGACCCCCAGAAGGAAGACAACGATCGCGCCGACGGCGTACCTAAAAAACTTGTTGTCGCTCACGGCCTTCGGTGGTCTCTGTTGTCCCCGGCCCTCGCGGCGGAGCTGCGTCCGGGCCTCACGACCCGGCGGACTGAAGTCCGGCCGCCGAATCTCTCAGCGCGGCGAAGATCCTCTGCCCCGACGCTTCGAGCCCGGCCGGGACCTTGATGACCCCGCAGACGAGATTCCGGACTCGCCCGAGGAAAAGGTGCTGCGAATAGCGGTTTTTCAGATGAATCCCCGAAGCCGTCTTTTCCGCCGACGCGTTGTCCTTGGTGTAGAAACCGAGAAGGTCGGCGAGCATCCCCTCCGCCTCCTGTTCGGAGCCCGCCTCGACGATCACGGCATCCATCTCCTGGCCCTCGACCTTGTAGGTCGCCAGGTAGCCGCGGCGCAGAAACTCGAAGCCCAGGACGTTCTTCTCGATGAACTTCTCGCTCCGCGGGACCATGTCTTCCCTGGGGAAGACCCGGAAAATCGTCGGCAGGCCTCCCTTCTCGGGAATGGCCGCGGCGATCTTCCGCGCATACTCCGTGAGCAGGGCCTCGGCCCGCTCCTTCAGGTTGTAGCTCAGAAGCTTCATATAGTACCGGCCGGCCACGAAATTCAGGGCCTCGCCGTCGATATAGCCCAGGTCTCCAACCGGAACCGGCCTGTTCTCCGGGTACCGTTCCGCACTGAAGATCCCGAAAGCGTTGAGCGGGAGGCCCATATCGTAGATTTCCACAGTCATCGTCGCCTCCGTACCGGTCCGCCCCAACTGAACGACCAGAAGCTCCTTGAAGTCGTAGCTGAGGTAGCTTTCCGCGGCCCCGTCGATATATTCAAACAGAGTGTCGGGGAAAAAGCTGTGCAGGGCCTCGGACGGCTTCCACTCCTTGACCTGCGGGATGAGGGCCATCAAAGCCCGGTTCGCCTTTGGGCTCTGCCCTCGAGCCGAAGCGGGGATCAGGCATAGGGCGAGGACGATGGCGGCGGACGGGATACGGGCATTTTTCATGAGGGGCCTCCCTGCGACGACATACTGCTACTATAACGGAGGGCCGCCTCCTTGGCAAGGGACCTCCAGCGGGCGCGCCCGGCTTCTCCCCGTCCAGTACCCTAGCAACGGTTCGTCCTCCTCGGTTTATTGACAACCCCTGGCAAAACGCTCATGATGGAAATGTGATGTCTCGGTCCCGGGTCGTCATCGTCAAGTCGGGAAGGTCCCTCGGCTCAACGGATCGCCCGGATCCCGAGGCTGTTTTCAGACTCCTCCGCCGCGGCTTCGGGCTGCTCACTGGAGAGAAGACCGGGACCCGCGCTCCCGCCCTAATTTTCCGGCTCGACGACCGCGTGGGGATCAAGATCAACACGATCGGTGGCCCGACCATCAGCACCCGGCCCGAAGTCTCTCTGGCGCTCGCGCGCTGTCTTTCCGAGAGCGGGCTCGCAGAGAAGAACATCATCGTCTGGGACCGGACGAACCGGGAGCTCCGCGACGCGGGCTACCGTCTTTCCATGAGCTCGAACGGCGTCCGCGTGTTCGGGACCGACACCGACGGCGTCGGCTACGGCTCGGACCTTGTGACCCATCTCGATATCGGGAGCCTGTTCTCAACCATCCAGACGAATTCCGTGACCGCCTCCCTGAGCCTGGCCATCCTCAAGGACCACGGCATGGCCGGCGTCACAGCTGGGATGAAGAATTACTTCGGCGCCATCCACAATCCCAACAAGTATCATGACTTCCACTGCGACCCCTTCGTGGCCCAGCTCTTCGATGCGCCGCCGATCAAGAGCAAGCACCGGCTCTCGATCCTTGACGCGCTCGTCGTCCAATATCACCGGGGCCCGGCGTTCCATACCCAATGGGCCGAAAGATACCAGGGCTTCGTGTTCAGCCTGGACCCGGTGGCCGCGGACCGCGTCGGCTGGGCCCTCATCGAGCGTTTCCGGGCCGCCAAGGGCCTGCCTTCGCTCAAAGAGGAGGGGCGCGAGCCCAGCTATCTGGCCACCGCGGAGAAAATGGGGCTGGGCCGTGCCGACCTCGGAACCATCGATATCGTGGAGGAGACACTCCCATGAAACGGCGCGAATTCATGCGCAACGCGGCCGGAGCCGGCCTGGTTATCGGCACAGGGCTCCCGTCTCTCTGTGCCGAGCTCTACGCTTTCGAAAACGAGGGCAACCTCTCGCATGTGGAGGCCCGATACTACGAGAAGCTCCCCGACCGGGAGATCGAATGCCAGCTCTGCCCCAGGAAGTGCCGCCTGGGAGACAAGGAACGCGGCTACTGCGGGGTCCGGGAAAACCAGGGCGGAACGTATTATACGCTGGTGTACGGCAAGGCCTGTACGCTCAACGACGACCCCATCGAGAAGAAGCCCTTCTTTCACTTCCTGCCGGGGACCAAGGCGCTCTCCCTGGCTACGGCCGGCTGCAACGTGAACTGCAAGTTCTGCCAGAACTGGGATATTTCACAGGTCCGACCCGAACAGGTCCGCCACTTCGACCTGCCTCCGGACAAGATCCCCGGCCTAGCCAGAGAATACGAGTGCCCGTCCATCGCCTACACGTACAGCGAGCCCACGATCTTCTTCGAATACATGTACGACACCGCCGTCATGGGCCGGCGGATCCTGGAAGGGGAAAGCCCGGTCCGGAGCGTGGTCGTGACGGCCGGGGAGATCAACCCCGAGCCCTTGAAGGACCTGATCGGCGTCGTGGACGCCATCAAGATCGATCTGAAGGCCTTCAATCAGGACTTCTACACGCGCTACGTCCGCGGCGACCTGAAGTCCGTCCTCGAAACGATCCGCATGGTGGCGAAGAGCAAGGTCTGGCTGGAAATCGTCTACCTCGTCATCCCGACCCTCAACGACTCGATGTCGGACATCCGGGAGATGGCCAAATGGGTCAAAGGCGAGGCCGGCGATCATGTGCCGCTCCATTTCTCGCGTTTCCAGCCGATGTATCTCATCAAGAACCTTCCTCCGACGCCCCTTGAGACGCTCCATGCGGCCCGGGACACGGCGCTCGCAGAAGGGCTTCACTTCGTCTACGTGGGCAACGTTCCGGGGGATCCGGGCGAGAGCACGTATTGCCCCGGCTGCCGCCAGGCCGTCATCCGCCGGACCGGCTTTGAGGTCGAGGCCGTTGAACTCAAGGGGGGGAAGTGCAGGTTCTGCGGCACGCCCATACCTGGCGTCTGGAGCTGAGAGGGGCTCTGCCCGCCGTCCTTCTGGGCTTCCTCGCCACGGCCTTCCAGATCTACCTTCTCCGGGAATTCGTGGTGCATTTTTACGGCAACGAACTGACATTCGGGTTCGTTCTCGGGGCCTGGCTGCTCTGGGGCGGGATCGGCAGCCTCGCCGGGCCGAAGCTCGGCTTGCGTCCGGCCCGGCTTCCCCGTCTTTACGCGGGCACGATCGTCCTGTTTTTCGCCGGCCTCGTCCTTCTGAGATTCTCCCACCGGCTGCTGGGGAGCCTTCCCGCGGAGCTCACGGGGCTCGTCCCAGCCGTCGTCTTCGCCCTGATCCTGGCCCTCCTGGTCAGTTTTCCGCTGGGGCTCGCCTTCGTCCTCAACGCCGTCCTTTTCAAAGGCGACGCGCCGCGCGTCTACCTGCTCGAGTCCCTGGGAGCGGCGACGGCCGGCTTGACCGTTTACCTCTTCCTCATCCCGTTCCTCTCGAACTGGGGGGGAGCGGCGGCCGTAGCGGCCGTGGCCGGTCTGGCCCTTTTGATCTCCGGAAAGTCGGTCGCGGACCGGCCGCTCCTGATTGGCGTCCTCGCCCTGGCGGCCCTTTTCGCCGTCATGGATTTTCCGTCCCTCAGGTCATCCTGGAAGCCCTTCGACCTCGTCGCGGCCGAGGACACGCCTTACGGCAAGCTTCAGGTCCTGAAAACGGAGGGCCAGTTCTCTCTCTACAGCAACGGCCTTTCGGTTTTCTCCTATCCAAACACCGAAAGCGCCGAAGAGTCCGTGCATTTCGCCCTGCTCCAGAGGACCGGCGTGGGAGACGTGCTCCTCATCGGCGGCGGCGTCAGCGGCGGCTGCCGGGAGGTCTTGAAATACCCGGACACGGACGTGGATTACGTAGAGATCGACCCGGCCATCATTCACCTGTCCGAACGCTTCCTTCCCCCGGCCGGCCTGTCGGACCTGCGCAACTCGCGCGTCCGTATCATCTATCAGGACGGCCGCCGCTTCCTGGAACGGACGCGCAAGATCTACGACGCCATCATCCTCCGCCTCCCGGAGCCTGCCACCGCCCAGATCAACCGGTTCTACACGCTGGAGTTCTTCCGGGAGGTCCGGGAGAAACTCAGCCCCGCCGGCGTTTTCAGCTTCGTCGTCCCGTCGGCCGAAAACTACATCAACCCCGACCTGCAGAAGTTCCTCGAGACGCTCGTGACGACACTCCGGGCGGTCTTTCCCGAGGTCCTGGCCGTTCCCGGGGAGAACAACGTGTTCTTGGCCTCGGCCGGGCCCCTGACGATAGACCCGAAACGTTTGATCGCATCCATCAGGCGGCTGAACCTCCACAACCAGTTCGTGAGCCCCGAGATGCTCCCCTCGCGGCTGAATCCTTTTCGCGTCCGGGCCCTTCTCGAAACGATGCGCGGCGGATCGGGGCTCATCAACCGGGACCTCGTCCCCGTCAGCTATTATTTCCATTCCGTGCTCTGGGCCTCGCAGTTCAAGGGGATTGAATCGGGCCTCCTCAGGTTCTTCGCCAGCATTCGGGCGTTCTGGATTCTGGACCTCCCTCTCGCCCTGGCGGCGCTCGGCCTCCTCGGCGCGCTCCTGCGGAAGAGACGGTCGCCCGGCCGTTTCCTCGTCCCCGTGGCGATGGCCGGTTTCTCTTCGATCCTCGTCGAGATGGTCATCCTCATCGTTTTCCAGGCGCGCTTCGGCTATGTCTACGGAAAGATCTCGCTCCTTCTCTCCGCCTTCATGGCCGGTCTCTTTCTGGGTTCGCTGGCAGGGATAGGGAGGCGGCAGCCGCGTGGCCGCGACCTCGTTGCTCTCCAGGGAGGGCTCGTCATCTTGCTGTTCCTGATTACGGCGATGGCCGAACGCCCCGGTCTCGAGGTCCTTCCCTTCCTGGCCCTTCTCGCCTTCGGAGCCCTGAGCGGTGACCTGTTCGTCGCCGCCAACCGGCTGTACCTCCGGGAATCCCCTCATCCGGGGATGGGGTACGGGGTCGACCTCCTCGGATCCTTCCTCGGAGTCATTTTGGCTTCCTCCGTCGTCATTCCGCTCCTGGGCATCCCCCTGCTCATCAACCGGCTGGCGCTTCTGAACGTTCTGGGATTTCTCTTCACGGTGGGAATCGCCCGGACCCGGATCGGGACGCCCTGAAACCCTCTCCCAGCCGTAACGATCCTCGCCCGCCCGGGATTGTAATATAATATTATGAGCGTGGAATAAGGTGTCGTGTTCGAAGACAGTTTTTTCGGCGAAAAAACCGCCGGGCCCAAGCGGTCCCAAAAGGCCCTCCTCCTGGCGCTCGTCCTCGTGCTGCATGGCGTCCTCGTCTACGGCATTCTGCATGCCCGGTTCACGATCAAGATGCTCAACCTCGGAAAAGAGACGCGCACCGTCAGGATCGTTCCTCCCTTCGCCCTGACCATGCCGAAGATCGTCGGCTCCCCGGGCGGCGCCTCCAGGCAGGGAACGGGCGGGGGCAGGCCTCCCTCCGAAGCGGGCGGAGGCGAGGAGAATACAGGCGGGCAGCCGGAGGCCGCGCGGCCAGGCTCTCCTGCCGCCGCGGAGCCGCCGCATCAGGCTGCCCCCGGCGCTGCCGTGGCGGCGCTTTCTGAGAATTTCCAGAAGCCCTTGGCAATACATCCCAAGAACGGAGAAGAGACGGGTCTGAAAATCAGCCTCGCCCCGCCGGGGACAAAGCCCGCCCCTGAAACCGGCTCGGGCAAGAGCGCGCCTTCCGACATGCTCCGATATATGCCCGGACCGCCGGGCAGCGGAACGGGAGCCTTGGGCGCGGGAACGGGGAGCGCCGGCCGCGGCGGGACCGGCCGGCAACGGGCCAGCTTGTCCATCCCCCTGAAGGGGTATAACATCGCGCCCTGGGCCTCGAAGATCGTCGCTCTTATCCAAAGGAACTGGGTCCTTCCGAACGTCGGAAAGCTCTCGTCGCCGACCCGGTTGAGGCTCATTCTCATGGTCAAGAAGAACGGCGAACTCTCTTCCCTCGAAGTCGACGAGCGCTCTTCGCTCGATATCCTGGACCAGGCGGCGCTCAGGGCGCTCCGGGCGAGTTTGCCCTTCCCCGCCCTGCCCGATGATTTCCCAGGAGACAGCCTGGAAGCCTACCTCGAGTTCTCCTATGACGATTAAGAGAACCTGTGTCGGTCTCATCTTCCTCCTGGCGGTCGGCACGGCTTTTGCGGCGGACTGGAGGACGGAGCTCCTCTCCTATCTCACGCCCCGGCCGGACTACCAGAAGGCTTTGCAGTTTCTTATCGAGAAAGCCAGGACCGTCGAAGGGAACGAGAGACAGACCATCGATGCCTTGATCCCCTTCCTGGCCATGAAGGCCGGCGACCGTCCCGAGGAACAGGACCGGATATCCGATTATTTCGAAAAGTATCAGGACAACGACCCCGATTTCGGCTTCCTGGACGATCTGACGCGGCGGGAATTCCTGCTGTTCTGGGCCCGCTGGAAGACCGCCTATCCTCTGGTCACGGATGTCTGCTTCATTTCGTCTCCCGGGTCTGGAGAATCGGACCTTCCGGCAAACATACGGATCGGCTTCAACCTCCTGAACAGCGCTTATTACAAAATCTCCCTGGGCTCCTATGCGCTCGAGGGCGGATTCTGGGGCCGCGGATTCCATATCCTTGCTTTCCCCGCCGAGAACATCTTCGACCGGTCGGGAACCTATGAGCTGAACCTGGACCTTAAGGCCGGGGACATCGTCTTGAGGAAGCCGATCCGCGTAGAAGTCACCGTCTCGGACGTCGGATCCGTCCGGACCAGGGCGGCGACTCTCCCCCCCATAACGGACGGCAAGAAGAAGCCCGCCAGCCTTCTGCCGCTGACCTCTCTCGAGGGCGAGATATCTCTCTATGTCGACGGCCAGCTCATCCTGAAGAGCCGCAAGGTCCCCTCGCCGCCGCCCCCCCTGAACATCCCCATCCCAGGACCGTCGATGCAGGGCACCCAGCCCTACATGCCTCCCCCGACGACGGACCCCATAGCGAACAGCGTTTCCATCATCGACGCTATCGCCTTGACGTACAAGACTCTGAAGGACCTTCTGGCCAAAAAGCCGCCCGCCCCGTCGCCGATGCCTTATCAAAAGATCGCCAGCCTGTCGTATTCGTATGAGCGCGTGACGGCGGACGGCGGACTCACCGACGCGCGGGCGGAAGTCCTGCTCGGCCCCCAACGGGGCGCAATCCTCAGGAGATGAGGAGGCCGCCGGAAAAGGCTTTGACTTTTCCTTCTCTTCTGGTATAACCTACCTGGGCGGGAATTTGGGATCCCGGCCCCCCCGGTCCCGGCCGGATGCTTGACGCGGCCGATAAAGGAGGCTGGACATGGCTGACAAGGGGATAGAAAGACGGTTATGCCAGCGTTTCAAGATCCCAGGGGCCACAGCTTCCTACCGCAGGGAGAGGTTTCTGTCGACTCAGGTCGGCTTCAATGAGGAATTCTGCCCCGTCCTCGACATCAGCCGCGGCGGCGTGCGTTTCCTGACCCAGAAGGCCCTGAAATACAAATCCCGGGTCACCCTCCAGATCTCTATCCCGGGAGAGCGCGTGCCGCTGAATCTCAAGGGACGGGTCCGGTGGTCGTCGTTCAACCCGGGAAAAAGCTACAAGTATCAGGCCGGCGTCCAATTCAATCCCTACGGCGAAGAGAAGAACCAGAATTATCCCGGTTCCCTGGTCAAGATCATCGCCCTCGAGCAGAAGTTCATCGAGCCGGGAAGCGATGAGGGTTCGGGCAAAACGAGCGAATTCAGCATCTAGCGCGCCGGGCCGGATTTAGCCGCCGCATCCCCTTCCACGACCACCTGGGAATAGTCGGCCATTTCGGCCAGCAGCTTCTGGATCGCCTGGAGCAGACCGATCCGGCTCTGCCGCAGCTTCTTGTCCTCAGCCATGACGAGGACGCGGTCGAAAAAGGCGTTGAGAACGGGCTGAAGCCTGAAGATGATGTTCTGGGCGTGCTCGAAATCTCCCCTGGCGATCATCGCCCGCGCGTTGCGCTCCACGATCGAGAACGTCGAAGCGAGCTCACGTTCCTCCCGCTCTTCGAGAAAATCGGGCTGGACCTTGCCGGGCGGCTGGTCCCGCAGGATGTTGTTGACCCTTTTGGCCATCAGAATGAAGGGTTCGAACTGCGGGCTGCTCTTAAGGGCATCGAGGGCCTGGACTCTCAGAAGGACGTCCAGGACCTTGTCGATCCCCGGTCCCAGAGCCGCGGCCACGAGGTCGTAGCGGAAGCCCCGCCGCTCCAAGATGAAGCGGAGCCGGCCGGTAAAGAACTCCAGAACGTAGCGTTTGACGGCGTCGCGCGCCACCGTGAGCCTGTCTCCGTAGACAGCCAAGACCCGGTCGAGCAGGAGGGAGAACGAAAAACGGAGCTTCCCATCCAGGATGATCTTGCAGACGCCGTGGGCGTTGCGTCGCAGCCCGAACGGGTCGCTCGAGCCGCTGGCCTCGATCCCCACGCCGACGACCCCGACGATGGAATCCAGCTTGTCGGCTAGCGAGAGGATGCGGCCGGAGAGGGACGGAGGCGAATCGTCATCCAGACCCGAGGGCTGATAGTGCTCGTAGATGGCTTCGCTGAGCGCGGCCGGATAGCCCTCCTGCCGGGCATACAGTCCGCCCATCCTGCCCTGGAGGTCGGGGAACTCCTTGACCATTTCCGTCAGGAGGTCGGCCTTGCACAAACCGGCCGCCTCGACGGCCTCCTTCTTGGGCCTTCCACCGCCTTCCAGCTTGTCGCAGAGATAACCCGTGATCTTCTTGACCCTTTTCGCTTTGTCCTCGTAGCTGCCGAGCTTTTCCTGAAAAACGACGTCTCGCAGCCCGGCGGCTCTCTTCGCCAAAGGGACCTTCCGGTCCTGGTCCCAAAAAAACCGGGCGTCGACGAGCCGGGCCCTCAGGACCCGCTCGTTCCCCTCACGGATGAGCCCCTTGGCGTCCTCACAGGCGTCCGCGACTCCGAGAAAGTGGGCCAGCTGTTTCCTGTCCCGGACGACCGAGAAGAATTTCTGGTGCTTCCGCATGGCCGTCGCCAAGACCTCGATGGGCAGGCTGAGGAACTCCTCGGGGAAGGAGCCGAGGATAACAAGCGGGTGCTCGACGTTGTCGGTGAGCTCCTCGAGCAGCCCGGGATCCGGATAGACCTGGGCCTCGAGCGGGGCCAGCTTCTCTGCGATCTGGGCTTGGATGGAGCTCTTCCTTTCCTGCGGGTCAACGATGACCTGATGGTCGGCGAGCCGGGCCTGATATTCGGCGAAGCCCGAAACTCGGATCTCCCCGGGTGAAAGAATCCTATGGCCGACGGTTCTGTCGGAAGCCGTAAGGGACTCGAAGCGGACGTTCAGAGACCGCCCGTCAAAAAGGCAGAGAAGCCTGTGAAGGGGTCGCGAGAAGCGGAACGGGCTCGCCCCCCAGCGCATCATCTTGGGAAAGGTGAGCGAACCGAGGATCCTGGGGATGGTGTCTTCGAGGATCCGCTCCGTCGGCGTCCCCCGGAAAGTCCTCTTGAATCCGAGATACTCGCCTTTGGGGGTCAGGACGACCTCGAGGGCGCTCTCCGGGACACCATGGGACCTGGCGAATCCCGCCGCGGCCTGGGTGAACCGGCCGTCGGGCCCGACCCCGATTGCCTTGGGCGGCCCGGTCACAACGGCTTCGCGGTCCTCCTGCCCGGCAGCGAAATCTCCGACCACGATCAGACGCCGGGGGGTGGCCAGGGTCCTCAGGCTCTGGATCCCGATCCGCGCCCCCTCGAGCTCCCGCCGGAACTTTTCTTCGAGCTGAGCCCGGGCCGAACGGATGTGGCTGGAGGGAACCTCTTCCGTCAAGATCTCCAGGAGGAATTCCATCAGGCCTCCTTCCCCGCGGTGAACCTCGCCGCGATCTGGTTCACCAGGGCCCGGATTTCGGAGATCATCTTCACGCGCTCCGTGACGCTGATGGCGCCCCGCGCGTCGAGAAGATTGAAGCTGTGGGAGCATTTCAAGCACATGTCGTAGGCGGGCAGAAGAAGGTTTCTTTCGATCAGGCGTCCCGCCTCCCTGCGGCAGGCCTGGAACATGCGGCGCCAGGTGTCCACATCGGCGGCCTGAAAATTGTACTCGGAGAATTCCCTCTCCTCGCGCTGCCTGAGCTCGCGATACGTGACATCGGCCGACCAATCGAGGTCGTAGATGTCGTCTTTCTGCTCGAGAAACATCTCCAGGCGTTCAAGCCCATAGGTGATCTCGACGGGGACGGGCGCGAGATCGATGCCCCCGCACTGTTGAAAATACGTGAACTGGGTGATCTCCAGCCCGTCCAGCAGGACCTGCCAGCCGACGCCCCAGGCGCCGATGGTCGGCGATTCCCAGTTGTCCTCGTCGAAGCGCAGGTCGTGGTCGGCGAGCGCGATCCCGAGTGAGGCGAGACTGCGGATATAGATGTCCTGGATGTCGCCGGGCGAGGGTTTGAGGATGACCTGGTACTGGAAGTGCTTCTGGACGCGGTTGGGATTTTCTCCGTAGCGGCCGTCGGTCGGCCGCCTCGACGGCTGGACATAGGCGACCCTCCATGGCCGCTGTCCGAGAACGCGAAAAAACGTGTCCGGAGTCATGGTTCCGGCGCCGACCTCCAGGTCGTAGCTCTGAGCCAGATAGCAGCCCTGCCCGGCCCAGAACTTCTGCAGATCGAGGATCAGGTCTTGGAGCGCCATCAGGGTTTCATCTCCCATTTCAGGACGGGGGTTTTGGCCGCCGCGACCTCGTCCAGGCGGCGGACGGAAGCGGCGTGCGGCGCCGATTTGAGGAGCCCCGGGGCCTCGCGGGCCTCGCGCGCAATTGCTTTCATCGCGCCGATGAACAGGTCCAGGTCCCGCTTGCTCTCGGTTTCGGTCGGCTCGATCATGAGCGCCCCGTGAACGATGAGCGGGAAGGACATCGTCGGCGGATGGACGCCGTAATCGATCAGACGCTTGGCGATATCGAGGTTCGTGACGCCGGACTCCTTCTGGAGCTTGTCGGAGAACACACATTCGTGCAGGGAAGCGGTCGCGTATTTCAGGTGGTAGGTCCCCTCCAGGCTCTTCCGGATATAGTTGGCGTTCAGCACGGCGTGCTCTGCGACCTCCCGGATCCCTCGGGGGCCGAGGCTCATGATATAGCTCAGGGCGCGCACGGCGACGAGGAAGTTCGCGAAGTAGCTCCGAACGCGTCCAATCGAGCGGGGTCGGTCAAAATCGAGGGAGAAGCGCCCCTTCGCCTCGCGGATCACGGGACCCGGGAGGTAGGGTTCGAGCTCCTTTTTCACGCCCACGGGACCGGACCCGGGTCCGCCGCCGCCGTGCGGCGTGGAGAAGGTCTTGTGCAGGTTGTAGTGCATCACGTCAAAACCGAGGTCGCCCGGGCGCGCGATGCCGGCGAGCGCGTTCATGTTGGCGCCGTCGCCATAGACCAGGCCA
>CAZKFD010000016.1:0-151695 GCA_964551995.1 uncultured Eubacteriales bacterium | reverse complement strand
GTGCCCGACTCGGCCTGCCTCAAGGCGAAGGCGATCTGCTCCTCCGTGAACTTCGACTTCTTCATCCGCGCCATCCTCCTTCCCTGAATTTTGCCACAAAACTGCCATTTTCGCTGGCACAGCTTTCAGGGATGAGGTCCGGACTGGTTTTCCAGGTGCATGTCCCTTGTTTTCTCTCATTATGCTTTGACAGATTTTCAGAGGCGGTTACTCTAAGAGGCAGATTTTAAGGGCAAGAGCAAACCTCTCCCCGTGCGCCAAATATGTGCCAAAATCGACTGAAATTCGCTGAAACTACGTGTCTATTCGCTAGAAAGTGATGTTAACCGAACAGGTTGAAAATCAAGGGGGGAAAAAGAGCGTACCTTAGAGGATTCAAACCTCCGACCTTTGGATCCGGAGTCCAATCAGCTTGCGATTTTTTAGCTAGAAAGTTCTGCGACCTCGTGCTGCGGAACCCTGCCCCCTGGCTGGTGTACAGTGAAGTTCGCAAATTTACATAGGAGGGTGGCCATCGTAAACTCTCTTCGACTGCAAAATCGAGTGAGAGGAGAAGTTTTACTAAGATGCCCCACCAGCATTATAAGTCAGCGTTCAAAAAGGCGCTATTGCAGTTCATCACGGAACCGGATCCCTCCCTGGCCATGCTCAAGTGGGTCATGACCGAGATGATGAGGATCGAGGCCGAGGCCAAGGTCGGAGCGGCCAAGGGGAAGCACAGTTCAGAGCGCACGACTTACTTCTCTGGAGCTCGGGCCCGGCGAGTCGATACTCGGATGGGGACGGTCTATCTTCTCGTGCCCAAGGTCCGCAAGGGCGGCTATGTGCCGTTCTTCATCTCGGAGAGACGCCGGTCCGAACAAGCCCTGATCGCGGTCGTCCAGGAGGCCTTCATCAACGGGGTCTCGACCCGGAAGATCGAGCGTCTGGCCCAGGCCATGGGCATCGAGAACATCTCCGCCTCCCAGGTCTCGGAGTTCCACAAGGAGCTCGACTCGCAGGTCGAGGACTTTAAGGCGCGCCCCTTGGCCGAGGAGTATCCCTTCCTCCGGATCGATGCTCTTTATCAGAAGGTCCAGGTGGAGGGGCGAGTGGTCTCGGTGGCCGTGATGATCGCCTGTAGGGTCAACCCGGCCGGTTCCCGGGAGATCCTGGCTGTGGAGCCCATGTTCGACGAGTCGGAGGACTCCTGGCGCGTCTTCTTCCGGAAGCTCAAAGCCAGAGGCATGAAGAGGACAGCTCTCTGTATCTCCGACGCCCACGCCGGGATCCAGGCCGCGGTCAGGGAAGAGTGGCTCGGCGCCTCGTGGCAGCGCTGCAAGGTGCACTTCATGCGGAACATCCTGGCCAAGGTCCCGCACCGGGAAAAAGCGCGGTTGGCGGCCCATCTGAAGCAGATCTGGCTCGAGCCGGACAAGAAGAGCGCCCGGCGGGCGGCCGCCGCCCTGATCGACGATTATGGGAAGCGGTTCCCGGAGGCTATCCGTTGCCTGGAAGAAGGCCTCGAGGACTCGCTCTCGTTCTACGACTTCCCGGAAGTCGACAAGAAGCGGATCTCCTCGACCAACGGCCAGGAACGGCTGAACATGGAGATCCGCCGGCGGAGCCGGGTGGTCGGCGTCTTCCCCTCGGTCGAGAGCTACGTCCGGCTGACGATCTGCTATCTCATCGAATACGCGGAGGACTGGGCGAGTGAACGCAGCTACGTCCGGGAGGATAAGGCCCTCTGGTCCTTGGACAGGCTCCATGAGCTGACGGTTCAAGCGGCTAACTGAAGAGGCCTATGATGGCTCCGAAGTTGCGAACATCAGTTGACACGGCCCTGTAATCTGGATGGATAGAATTCAATTAGTTCTTAACCTAAATCTATTTCCATGTTACTGTCAATTAATAGGGGGTTCAAGGCTTCCGCTGTGCAATATACGCAGGGGATGAAGAACCACATTTATAGATTCTTAATTGAAGCATAGTAGGTTATATATTAACTGGGAGAGATAATACGAAATGAAAGCATTGTATCGTCGTAGCCAAGGTTTTAAGAATGGACAAGCACAATAAGAAGAATTCAAAAAGAAAGAAGATGCACTTTAATGTAAAGAGATTGTTGCACCTTTCTGACGAGAACAATGCGAGCAAGCATTCGGAGGCCTTGGAATTTGTCCGAATTCACGATTTTCTGCCCCATAAACTCTCCGGGAGTGAGAGAAGAAATATCATAAAGCGAGGCGCTGAGAGAGCTAAACGGGATTTTAAAGATAAGTACGCTTCTCTACAAGAGTGGTTTATGAAGTACGACCCTCTCTATTTATTATCGTTTTGTGCCTTTTATTATCTTTCATATCCTGAAGGAGAGGATCCTGAGGAAACAGGCCGGCTAAGATTCCCTCCTTATTTTATCGAAATAATGCAGGCAATATCCTTATGCAATTCTAGAAATTATTCTGTGGAACCTATTTCAAGAGAGTCGGAAAAACTCGAAAGGGACCTTAACGATATTGGAAGTCTGCTGCAGCTTAGCCTTTTTACGTCTTTACGGGAGGATATGACTTCGGAAGAGATGGCGGCCCAGGAAATAAGGGGAGATATGATATTGCAGACACTGGCCATAAGGAATTGGGCCTATCCCCATCAGATGCTTCGAGTCGTCCGAGACCTCTGCGGGAGTATCGATGATAAGTATAACAAGACGAACAGATTCAAGTTTCTTTTATTCATGAATACAATTAACTCGATCTTAGTAGAAAGAGAAGAATTACTTAATAAACACATAGAGAAAGTTCGAGTTTTTATTGATAAAGATGATTACAGGGAAATGATCAACGGTTACAATCGGGTTTTTCCAGAAAATATTCCGGTTAAAGAGGACCAGATTGAAGAAATATGGCATCAGGCTGAAAAGAATATTGAATATTTGAAAAGCCTCCTTTTATTCCATTCTGACCTAAAAATAGAAAAAATATATTCATTTAGCCTTGACCATTTTATGTCTTTATACAAGGAGAATGTGGATAAGAACGTTATAAGATCGTTCTTAGATAAGCTATCATTTAGATTCGGGGAATTGGCAGATTATGAAAAAGAATACTTCTTGCTAGATAACCCTGTTCATCAACGGCCATTCATAAAGGTCGATGATGAGAACTACTTTTGTGGAGTCTTCCATATCCTGCCAGACCTAATGCTCGGACTCCTTGAAAGACTCATCGGGGAAAATAAGGATTTGAGGATTGATTATAACGACAAGATTAAATCAACTTATCTAGAAAATGAAGTTGCTCGACTCTTCAAATCTCATTTTCCTAGCGCAACCATTTTCCGCGGGAGTCTCTGGTTTGATCCGGACTCGGGTAAGGACTATGAAAACGATTTGACAGTGATTCTCGATACTTTTGCAATCATTGTTGAATGCAAATCTGGAAGTATATCGGCGAAGGCGAAGAGGGGTGCCAGCCTTAGCTTATTCGACAAAGTCAGAGAACTTGTTGAAGAGCCTTCTGAGCAAGCCCGAAGATTCATTAAGTACTTGGGTACCAATAAGAAGGCACATAATTTTGATACAAAGCGGGGCATAAAGAACAATATTGATAGCTCGAGGATTAATTACTATGTTCCGGTAACTGTAACGTTATCAAGCTTGGGTATGATCGTGAGCAATCTAAAAAAAATAGTAGAGGCTGGAGTTATTAAAAAAAGCATGTCCGAATTGGCAATTTCTATCAGCCTGACGGATTTAGAGTGTGTTCTTGATATCTTCAATTATGAGGCCGAGTATGTACACTATTTCTTTCGAAGACGAGAGTTTGACGACCATGTTGATTATGCAGGAGACGAACTTGACCTTTTGAACTTTTATTTGAGAAATGGATTCAACATTGGTGAATGTGAATTTGATAAAGAGAACTCGTTCATGTTAATAAATGAATCCAAGAACTTAGATTCGTACTTTATTGCGCAGGGCCAAAATAGGAAGACAGACAAGCCAAAACACGAAATAACGAGATGGTGGGAAGATATTCTCTTAAGGCTTTCAATGAAAAAGCCAACAAATTGGGTTGAGACTTCCTTTATTTTGCTAAATACGACAAAGGGCGACCAAGAGAATTTCGAAAAGAGGATGAATGAACTTATAAAGCGCATTAGAAGGAAGAAGGTGGAGAAGGAGCACAACTGGGTTACATTTGTTGTGGGCCCTGATAGAAGGAAATACTGGATTGTGGGCTACCCCTACGATATCAGAGATAGGGAAGAACGGAATGCTGTAATCGGAACTATAATTCATTCTGTGGATTCAGATAAGATAAAGGGCGTTGTTGTTATCGGAATTGACTTAAACCGCACGGACTACCCATATAGTGTTTTGGCGGGGAAGCTTGATACAAAATTGTCAAGTTTTTAAGTTGCGGGCTAAGTAAGCCTATATTAGGACGCAGAAAGTTATTCTGTCGTTTGATAGAGCCGCCTTTCTCTTATGACCAAATTGTGGCTAAAAATGTCTAAAAACGTGCTAAATCGTGGTATTCGGTGCTAAATCGAAGCGCCTTAGGCATATAGGCATAAAGGCCATTTATCTAATTGATATAGATATATATAAGGGAGTGGCGGGAAGGTGTGGGAGTCGAACCCACCCGGGACGTTTATAGCCCCATACTGGATTTGAAGTCCAGAGGATCCACCGGAACCCTGACCCTCCCGTTCATGTCTGATTCACTGATTCCGTCCGGGCGAATTGAGCATCTCCCCGAGCTCGACAGGGGCTTGAAAAATCGTACCGGATCTCCGATTTACCCTTCAGGAACGGCTTTTGCGGCAGCGAGCGGTTTATAGATCACCGCCACTAAGATGCCGGCCACGAGCATTTCCACTAATGCGAACAGGATCCATTTGAAAAGCAACATATGCGGAATCGGCAAGAGGACCCACATGCTGAGATCCATGGGTATGGATACGAATAACCACATGATAATTCCGAACCGCACGCCTTCGGCAACGCCCTTGCCCTCGCGTCCCTTGATAAAGATGTAAGTGAATAGAAGCGAAACCAACAACCCGACCACATACATGACCCACATCTTGGATGCCATGTTGGGCCGCCACAGGTTTTTCAACGATTCATAGGCGCTCTTTATAAGGACTTCATTGATGACAAACTCCATAGCCTGGACCACGACAAAAATCACCAGGCTGGCCACAATAAAGCGTTTCCAGTTCATCGCCCCCTCCTTTTAAAGAATTGAGATCTTTCCTTTGCAAGCTGACCGCAGGGGTTTTGGAATGACCATCAGACCCTGATTTGCTCTTTCCCTGTTTCGGGTGTCCGGCGGCAGGATAGCACCGCCCGGGAGACAAGTCAAATTCCGAAAGAGGCCTATTTTTTCTTGAGCGCTCCCCGGACGTGAACCCTGAATTCTCCGCCCGGCGGAGCGATGGAGAAGGCGTTCTCAAGGACGCCGTCCGCATTCAACTCATAGGTCAGGCGGAAACGCGGCCCGGGCTCTCGGGGGTCTGTCTCGAAGATCGCCGCGCCCGACTTCGGAGGGAATGAAACGGAATACATGATGACGTGGCCTTCGTTATCGAAATAAATCGCCCGGAAGGGAGCGCCATCCGCGCCGGGATAGATGATGAGCAGGTCTTCGTGAGATAAGCCCGGCTTTTCTCCCGCTCGAGGGCGAAATTGTGTCCAGCTCTTTCGGATGAGGATCTTCTTGTCGAGGCTGAATGCAAAAGATGTGCCGCCGACAGCTTCCCCGGGCTCCCCCGACCCTACACCCTGCCATTCGCCAACCAGGAAACTCAGGCGGGCCCAGGGGTCGGATGGCTTCGGTCCCTGTGCTTGGGCCCTCGCAGAGCCGACGACTAGAATGACTGAAAAAACCAGCGGGATTGTTTTTTTCATATCTCCTCCCGGGATTTCTTGCGGATCTTCGCGCCGGCCAGCCGCCCGCCCAGCACAGCGCTGAAATGGGAGAAAAGCCAGCTTAAAAACTGAACAACGATTCCCTCTGTTCCTCCGTATTCATCCGCCGCGGCCGGCTCGTCGTTCAGCGTTTCGCACCCCTCGGTTCGAGGGCGAAGTCGATGAGATCCTTGAGGTCGGCCAGATGGGCTTTGGTGATCTCGTCGGCGGCGTCGTTCGCTTTGGTCGCGAGAAGCGCTTCTAGGTCCTTGAGCTCGGCCCGGATGGCCGCGCGGCTGTCGTCCTCGTGCAGCATAAAGGCGGGCGCCTGCATCCCGGGCATCCGCCGGGTTGCTGCCTGGGCCGTCGTCGGTTGAGGGGGCGCGAGCCGTCCGGTGAGGATCTCGATATAGGCCCTCTGCAGGTTCCTCCGGTAGGGATCGACCGCCACTCGGGTGCCCGAGAGCTCGCCGAAAATGCCCGCCCTCAGGTCCGCGAGGAGGTCGAAGACGGTATAGGCCTGGTCGCCGAGGATGGCCTGCTGGTCCTGAAGCCGGCTGATCCGGCTCTCCCGCAGGAGGCTGTTCAGAACGGCCTGCTGAAGAGTGACGAGCCGCTCCTGCCCGCTTGACGGTTCGATCTTGCGCACGATGTCCTGAGGCTCCATCCATGCCGGCGTCTTGAAGACGTTCTCGTTGAGGAACTTCACGGCCTCCCGCTGCCGCGCGCCCGAAACGGGCTGGAAGCGGACGCCGGGGGCCAGCCCGACCTTGGGCTCGCTGTCGTAGCCGCCGACGATATTTGCCACGTGGCCGGTTTCGAGCTGGAGCTGGTTCCAGATCGCCTGGTACATGTGGGCGAGTTCGTCGTAGTTCTCGCCCGGCTTGAGGACGGCGCCGGCCAGCATGTTGATAACCCGCTTGAGGTTCTTGATGCCGAGCCCCGTGGCCTGGACGGCGTCGATATCGCCGACCGCTTCCGTCTCCTCGCCCGGGTCCGTGCCGTACGCCCCGGCCGTGCTGAACCGCAGCCAGGGGGTCGTTTCCTGGACTTTGCACCACTCGTCGAGCGTTTTCTTCTCATCCTCGGGGCTCTTGGCGGCCGGGACCGGCGTGTAGCCCCACTTGATGGCGAAGATGTCGTAGGGGCCGATTTTTGGGATCAGGTCGTCGGGGTCGATGCCGTCCTCGGGCTGGGCCACGTAGTTGAAGCGGCAGTAGTCCATCAGGGTCGGGACGTGGCTGTACTTTTTCACCCAGTTCTTGTCGCGGATCTTTTCGATCGGATAGGTAGCGCTGGCCTTGAAGTTGTGGGGCAGTCCCAGGGAGTGGCCGACCTCGTGGGTGACGACGTAGACGAGGATCTTGCCCATGAGCTCGTCCGGAAGGGGCAGGACCTTGCAGCGGGGATCGAGCGGGCCCACCTGGACCCAGTACCAGTCGCGGGCCAGCTGCTGGACGTTGTGCCAGACGTCGATGTCGGAGTTGAGGATCTCGCCGCTCCTGGGGTCGGAGATGTGGGGGCCCATGGCGTTGGCGATGGTCGACGGCACCCAGCGGACGGCGGAATAGCGCGCGTCGTCGATGCTCCAAGCGGGGTCCTGCTCGGGCGTTGGGGGGTCTTTCGCCTGGATGGCGTTGATGAAACCGGCGGCTTCAAAGGCGGGTTTCCAGGCCTCGATGCCCTGCTTGATATAGGGCACCCATTTTTTCGGGGTCGCCGGGTCGACGTAAAAGACGATCGGCTTGACGGGCTCGCTCTTGGCCGCCTTCGGGTCCTTCTTTTCCAGGCGCCAGCGGGCGATATATTCCGTCGGCTTGACCTCGTGGACCGTGCGGCTGTAATTGGTGTGGCCGTGTGTGAAATAGCCCACGCGCTCGTCGGCCAGGCGGCCCATCATCGGCTTTTCCGGGAGCTTGACGAATGAGTAGTGGACGACGGCGGTCAGGCTCGGCGGCGAGGGAAGGTACTCGGCGTACTGGGGCGGAACGCCGGGCGGGACCTGAGGCGGCTTCGGGTTGAAGGTCTGCGTGGCCTCGACGTTGAGGTTGATCGGGAAAACGCGGACGTTGTCAAAGAACGTGCGGGCCGGGTCGAGGGCCTGAGCGCCCAGGACCTTCTTGACGGGGATCTCGTTGACTTCGCTCGTGAAGAACTTCGTCGCGTCGACGACCGGCGTCCCGTCGGCGGCGAAGGCCTCGACCGGGAAGGCCATCATGATCGTCGGCGTTTCCATGGCCGCCACGGCCGTCCGGATCGGGTCGTTGGGGTCGGCAATGTTGGAGTAATCCACGGCGCGGAGAAGGACCTTGTTGTCCCTCTGCTCCCAGCGGACGACAAGGTCGACGACCGATTCGCCCGGATAGCTGGCGTCGATGGGGCTCTTCTCGACTTCGACGACGAGGAGAAAATCCTTGTTCAGCTCGGCCTTGGGGATCTCAAAGAGAGCTTTTCCCTTGCTCGTATGGACCTTGAAGACCCCGGCCTGGGTCTTGAAGTCCGCCGTGACGACCTGGTCGTAGGGCTTGGGTTCGGCTTCGGCAGTCTTTGCGGGAGGCCCCTTAGGGCCCTCTTGGCCCGGCCTCGGACGTTCCTGAGCGAAAATGATCAGCGCGAGGCTGAGAAGGAAGACGGCGGGAAAGAAGCGTTTCATCGATTGTCTCCTTGCGCGAAATCGGTCGTTCCTGACCCAGAGTGCACGGGCCGGAAGATAACACGGGAGGGGAGGCTCTGTCAAAGAGGACGAGGAGCTGGAACTTTCGCCGGCCCGGAGGTACAATAACGGGGAAAAAGGCCGGGCCCAAGCCGGCATAGCCGGGGAGGAACGGAATGGCCAAGAGAATGTACGGGCTTCTTGCCGTCCTGTCGTTGCTTGTCTTGGGGGTATCCCCGGGAGGAGGGAAGATGGACATTAAGGTCAAGAGTTCCGCTTTCGCGGACGGCGACATGATCCCGAGAGAGTACACTTGCGACGGGGCGAATGTCTCTCCGCCGCTCGAATGGGAATCCGGGCCGGCGGGGTGCGAGAGCTTCGCCATCATCTGCGACGATCCCGACGCGCCGGTGGGGACCTGGGTCCATTGGGTCGTCTACGACATTCCGGGCCTGGTGAATCGGCTGGCCAAGGCCGTTCCTCCCTCCGAAATGCTCGAGGACGGGACCGTCCAAGGGAAGAACGATTTTCGCAAGATCGGCTACGGGGGGCCGTGCCCGCCGCCGGGCACCCACCGCTACTATTTCAAAGTTTATGCCCTGGATGCCCGCCTCAAGCTCGACCCCGGCGCGACGAAAGCCCAGCTCGTGCGCGCCATGGGCGGGCACATCCTCGCTCAGGGCGAATTGATGGGGAGATACCGGCGGTAATCGCGCCGTCCGCGCCGGCCCAAACCGGCCGCGCGTTCGGCCCTGCGGGCCGCCCTCTGCGCCTCAGAGATAGGAGTACGCGGGACAAACCGGGGGCATGGCCGGCGTTGTCGCTGCCGGGCACAACTCGCCTGCTTTCAGGGCCCCGGCCCCATCGTGCTACCCGCTTGACAAAACCATAACCGCTTTTTATTATATCATTAATAATTGCCGGTTTCTTTGAAGGAGGGTAGACCCATGAAAACGTCGGCGGCCAGAATTCTCTTCTTTTGCGGCCTGTCTCTCTTTCTTGTTACAGCCCCTGCTCTCCAGGCCCAGGGGCACTTCGAGTTCAGCGGCCATTACGGGTACTGGACTCTGAACATCCTTGGCCATCTCGCCAACAAACTCACCAACAGCGCCACCAAGGACGAGCTCCGGAACAGGATCCTCTCGGATATCCAGAACATCTATCCGACCCTGAGCGAACAGGCCTACAGCCAGAGCTCCACTTTCGATTCCCACGGCGAAGATTTCGGCTTCGGCGTCCGCTACTATCCTTCCCGAAACGGTTCGTTCAGTGTGGGGGTGTCCCTCGAGAAGAGCAATTTCAGGGTCCTCCCGACGGTAACGTCCCAGATGGCCCTTCTGGACACGAGCACGATGACCACGGCGACGTATGCCGGCACGGCAACCGGCACAGCCCTCATCAAGGCGATGTCTTTCCTGCTGACGTTCCGCTGGGACATCGTGCCGTCAGCGTTCATCCACCCGTACATCACTTTCGGCGGCGGCATCTCGACGGCCAAAGCCCTGGACGACTCGACACTGTCGTACAGCTATTCCGGACAGGTCTCCGGAAGCTCAATCACCACGCAAACGATCAGCGGCTCGCAGACCAAGACCCTGCGCGAGCTCAAAGACGAGAGCTCGAGCAAGTTCCCGAACTTCCTCCCTTTCCTCGAACTCAATCTGGGGCTGAAAGTGAAGATCACGCGGAGTATCCACTTCCTCATTGACGCTGGCATCTTCGACGGCTTCATGGTCACCGGTGGCTTGGCCGTGCGCGTGTAGGGGCCACGCCCCCGAGAGCCTGATTCGCTCAACGAGCGTGCAGTCCGGCCCAAACCGCATTTCGCCGTCCAGGGCACCGTTTCCGAGGTTTTCAGGGGCCGGGCGCAGGCCGAAACGAAGCGTCTCTCTCACGGCCGGACCGTCCGGGCGAAGGCCAAGGAAGCGCGTCCGGCATCGCGGGCGCGACACCACTTGATACGGCCGAATCTTGGCATGAAAATGCTGCGAAAATGCTCATAAGGAGTGCCCCGATGAAAACTGCTTCCAGGCTCGGCGCAACCATCCTTCTGGCTCTGACGGCATCGGCCGTCCTCATAGCCCAGACGGCGCCGCCCCCGGCCCAAACGACTCCCCCCGCACAGACGGCGAAGACGCCCGCCCAGACGTTCAGCGCGACCGTTTTCATGGACTACAGGTTTTTTCTGAGCGATGCGGGGCCCATCACTCTGAAACCCACGGACCCGACCGTGGCCTACCTCAGCAACCAGTTCGTCTTCCGCAGGGCCTACTTCACCTACGATAACAGGATCAACGACCACCTGAGTTTTCGCTTCCGGCTCGACGCCGACAACACGGCCAACGTCACGGGTGTCGGACTCATCAACGGCCAGCCCGCGGCGACGAGCACGGACAACAAACTCCGCCCGTACATCAAGAACCTCTACTTCGAGTGGTCCGGCTTTCTTCTCAAAGACATGACCCTCAGGATCGGCATGGAATCCACGCTGACGTTCAACATCGCCGAAGCCAAGTGGGGCTACCGGAGCGTGGCCAAGACGGTTTCCGACGGCTTCAAGGACATCACGGGGGCGGACAACCATGCGACGAGCGCCGACATCGGAGCCAGCCTCCAGGGATCGCCGCTGAAGTTCCTGAACTACGGCGTCCAGGTCACGAACGGCGGCGGCTACGCCCACCCCGAAAACAACCAGTGGAAGAAGTTCGCCGGCCAGATCCAGATCATCCCCGTGGCCGGGATCTCGGTCGTCGGCTATATCGATGCCGAGCGGCAGCAGTCTCAGACCAATGCCCTGAACCTGGCGAAGCCCATGGCCTACACCTATAAGGTCGACGCCTTTTTCGAGATGGTCAAAGGGCTGACTATCGGCGGGGAATGGTTCAATTACAGGGACGATCTCTACCAAGCCCTGAACATGGCGACGGGCACACAGGAGGTTTATGACCTGAGGGGCTGGTCCGTTTTCGGGCACTACACCCTGGTCGCGGACAAGCTCAACGCTTTCGCCCGCTACGACAGCTACGTGCCGAACAGCCTGAACAGCGCGAAGGACATCCAACTGACGATCCTCGGCCTGGACTGGGCGCCGATCCATTCGAGCCTCAAGTTCCAGCCGAACATCTGGATCTATCACTATGCCGACGGGGCGCTGTACAATCCGAATGCCAGGTCCAACACCGACCTCCTCTTCAATATGACCTTCTTTCTGTCGTTTTGAAGAGACTTCGGGGCCCCTTGTTTCCCCAAGACTTTCGCGTTCGCGGCTGTTACGAGGACGTCGGCTGTCCCCTCGCCGGTGTGCGAGCCGTTCCCGTCCTCGGGCGGCGGTGACGGGGGATGAATCCTTCCTCTTGTCCGGCGGACTCAATCCCTCCAGTCGGCGATAAAGACATTGTACTCGTCGGATTTGCGGGCGCGGCGCGTGGAGCACCAGACGAGCTTCTTGCCGTCCCTGGAAAACATGGGGAAGCTGTCGAAGCGGGCCCCGTAGGTCACGCGCTCCAGGCCCGTTCCGTCGATATTGACGAGATAGAGCGAGAAGCTTCCGGTCCCTTTTTTATGCATGTTCGAGGAGAAGATGATCCTCCGGTCGTCCGGGAGCATGAAGGGAGACCAGTTCGCGTCTCCCGTCCTCGTCACCTGGACCTTGTCTGAGCCATCCGCCTTCATGAAGAAGATCTCCGCCTTCACGGGCCTCATGAGCTTGCGGGCGGTGAAATCCTTGTACTCGGCGATCTCCTCCGGCGTTTCCGGATAGTAGCTCCGGAAGGCGATGTACTTCCCGTCCCAGGAAAAGAAGGGGCCGCCGTCGAAGCCGAGCCGGTCGGTCAGCCGTTTCACCTCGGAACCGTCGGCATTCATGAGATAGATGTCGAGGTCCCCGTTCCTCAGGGAGGTGAAGACAATCCTCCGGCCGTCGGGAGATATGCACCCCTCGGCGTTGTAAGCCGGACCGGCGGTCAGCGGCTTGAGCCCTGTCCCGTCAATGTTGGCGCTGAATATATCGAAGTCATAAAGGGGCCAAACGAAGCCCTTGGTGAGGTCGGGCTTGGGAGGGCAAGCGTCGTCTTTCAGGTGGGTTGAAGCGTAGATGAAGTGCTTCCCGTCGGGAAAGAAAAAGGCGCACGTCGTTCGGCCCTTGCTTGTCGAAAGCAGCCGGACGTCGCTCCCGTCGGTATTCATCATGAAGATCTGGTCGCACTCGAAGGGCGGCCGGGTCGATTGGAAGATCAGCTTGGAGCCGTCCGCGGAGAAATAGGCCTCGGCGTTTTGCCCGCCGAAGGTGAGCTGCCGGACATGGGCCAGGTGCCGGCTTTCGGGATCGGGCCCTCCGGAATCTGAAGCCCAAGCCGGGCCGGGGGAGGCCTGGCAAGAATTGGGCGGGACAGACGTCGTCGAAGACAAAGCCCTCTTGAGCGCCCCCCCTGTGCCGGACATGTTCATGGCCGCAGCGGCGAAGAGCAAAACGAAGGCAATGCCGACGATACCAGGAAGCATGGACTTACGTTTGGGCATCTTATTTTTCTCGCGCGATTGCCGCACGGCGTGAGCCGCTGTGAAAGGCTCTTTTCAGTTTCACCTACTATTTATATCATAATGCCGGGCGCGTTCCCACTCGGATCATGCCGGTCTTTCCGCCCTCCGGATCATGTTTGCGGAAAGCCCGGGGTGCCTCTCCATTGAGGAACGGGCTTCGAGCGGATATAATGCCCAAAAGGACTGGGATTACAGCAGTTATTCAAGACGCGCCTCAGTTTGATCGACATCAGCGAGACCATTCGGGCGTTGTTGCGAAGGGAGGCGTCGTCGCGCAGGCGCGTCCGCAGGCCGCGGCCTGGGGTCAGGCCCGAACTTCTCCCGGGTTTCCCGGCAATCCGCTTGACTTGCGCCGTTTCGAGGAATAATCATCGTTTACAACAGGAGGACAAGATGCATAAGATGACCCAGCAAAATCTGTGGAGCGCCTTCGCCGGCGAATCTCAGGCCCATATGAAATACCTGATCTTCTCCGAAGTCGCGCGAAACAGCCAGAAGCCGAATATTTCCAGGCTGCTCAAGGCCATATCCTTCGCCGAGCAGGTTCACGCGACGAACCACCTCAGGGCCCTCTCGGGGATCAACGAAACCCCCGAGAACTTGGACGTTGCGATCGGCGGCGAGACCTTCGAGGTCGAAGAGATGTATCCCGTCTATCACAATGATGCCGTATTCCAGAATGAGAAAGATGCGGAGAGATCCACCCATTACGCCCTCGAGGCCGAGAAAATCCACGCCCGGATGTACAAGACGGCCAAGGACGCGGCGGCCAAGGGCGAAGACATGAAATTGGGCGAAGTCTATATCTGCCCTGTCTGCGGCTTTACCGGAGAAGGCGAGCCTCCCGGCTTTTGCCCCGTCTGCGGCGCGGATCACAGGATTTTCAAAAGATTCTGAAACCGGCCTTCTCGCCCGCCGCCACCTGCGGCCGACATGGCACACTCAATCGACGGGCCGGCTGCCCTCGGGCGGAGGAGCGAGTACATTCCGGGTTGCAAACGGTGTTCCTGTGATGATATCTTGGTCGGACCCGGGGACGTCGACGAGTGGAGATGCTGAGCCGAACCGAAAACGGAAGCCAATTCGGGCTGGCCCGGGCCGCGGGATTGATCAT
Source organism: uncultured Eubacteriales bacterium (assembly GCA_964551995.1). Taxonomy (GTDB): domain Bacteria; phylum Acidobacteriota; class Aminicenantia; order Aminicenantales; family Saccharicenantaceae; genus DATKJS01. The sequence continues at coordinate 137,493 of CAZKFD010000016.1, read as the reverse complement.
CGTCATGGCGGTCCTGGCGGCGGGGGGCGCAATGGCGCGGGCCCAGGAGGCCTCTCCGCAGAAGCGCGACGCGCAGGCCATGGATGTCCATGATCTCCTGAGGAAGCTCTTCCACAAGACTGTCCAGGAGGTCGCCGCAGAGCGGCCCATCGTCCCGATGAAGCTCATGCTGAATTGGACGCCGTTCATCACCGGGAATTCTTCGAACGGCTTTGGGTTGGGCGCAGCGGGCAATGCCGCCTTTTACGCCGGCGACCCGGAGACGACTAAGATCTCGGCGGCCGTGCCCAGCGTCTCGCTGACGACCAAAGCCAAGATATTCCTGTACCTCCAGGGATCCTATTATTCCCGGGACAATGAATGGCACGTCGACGCCGACAACCGCCTGAACCTGACTTCGGAGACCACTTACGGTCTGGGCACGAACACGGCCCCAGGCGCCGGGGTCAACACGAAATACAACCTTTTCAGGGTCTATGACACAGCCTACCATCAGGTGCTCCCGGGGCTGTACCTGGGCGGGGGATTCCTCTTCAATGCGCGCACCGCGATCCGGCCCGGCGCGGACGAGGAGGCCGTGTGGCCGGAGTCCCCCTTCGTGACGTACTCTGAGCAGAACGGCTTCAAGCTGACGTCCCAGAACTCGGCCGGGGTCAGCGTGAACGCGCTCTACGATACCCGCGACAACTTCATCACCCCAAGCCGCGGCTTCTACGCCAACGGCAACTACCGTTTCTTCTTCGAGGGGTTCCTGGGCGGCGCGTCCTCGTGGCAGGAGTTCATCGGCGACCTGAGAACCTACGCTCGGCTGGGCGGGAGCGAACGGCACATCCTGGCCTTCTGGCTGTACGGGGATTTCGTCACCCGGGGGACGGCGCCGTACTTCGACCTCCCGGCCACTTCCACGGACACCTACGGCCATACGGGCCGCGGTTATCTGATCGGCCGCTTCCGCGGGGAGGACATGGCGTACGGCGAGGCCGAGTACCGTTGGACCGTCACCAGGAACGGCCTGTTCGGGATGGTCGCCTTTCTGAATACGGAAACGCTGAGCGACAGGCAACGCGGCGAGCGACTCTTTGATTCCTTCGCGACCGGCTACGGGTTCGGCCTCCGGCTCCGCTTCGACAAGAAGTCGAAGACCAACCTCACCGCGGACTTCGGCTGGGGTAAGAGCGGGTCATTCGGGTTCTACCTCGGCGTTCAGGAAGCCTACTGACCGGGCTGGGGAAGCCGCAGCCGTCAAGGCCCTCGCCGAGCGAATCAGCGGTTTTCCACCGCCGTGGGCGAAGCGCCGGATTCCCTGATCGCTGACATTCATTCGGTCGCGGAGTTCCCGGATGTCATTCATGATCAATCGTCCCGCAATCTCTTGGCCGATATCCGGGTTCTTTTGCCAATCCTTAGATAAGCAGGAAATTCCGGACGGTTTCGGGAACAGGTTTGATCTTCGGAGCGGGCTTCGCCTCCTGGGTCGCTAACATCTCCACTTTCTGGACTTCCGCTTTCCGTATTAAATAGAGGGGTACAATTTTTTGGGGTTTCCCGCCTTCGAAGACCTCGAAGTCGTTGATGCCAGGTTGTCCACGAACCTGTCGCCGTCGAAGACCCGCACGGGGGTTCCTTCTCGGGACTTTTCCATATCTTACGGTTAAGAAGGCCCGGCCCAAATCTGTCGCTTCCATGCTATCTGACCGCCAGCGGTTCGCGAATCGAGGCCCGGCGGTCGTTTCCGATGTCCTCCACCGTGATCTCGATGTCATACTGACCTGGTGCGATGACAGGGAGCAGGACATCCGCCACGAGGATATCGGGTTTCCCGGCAAAGGCTTTATGATCGTGGACTCTGATCTCGATGGGCGATTGAACCCCGTCCTTTCGTGAGATCAGTTTCCCGGTGACCGACAGGATGGGCCGGTCTTCGGGCCGAGGCGGAAGCAGTTCGAACGGAAGGACGAGTGTCAGCCGCTCCGTACCCGCGGCCATCTCGGACACCACGGGGTGACAGCCCTTCGGCATCATCGGGTAAAACTCGATGAAAGACGATTCGACGGCCTTTTCCTTGGCTTTGTGAGGCACGGGCAGGTTCATGAACACCGCCTCGGGACCTGGCTCGAGAAGGAGCGGCGAGAACAGCACGATCCCTTCCTCCGGTGTCGCCGGAACATTGATGCGGGCTCGCCCCACGCAGGCCTCTCCCGAACCGAGGTCGCGGACCACGAGGCGCGCATCGCATGCCCCGGGCGGGACGGGCGTTATCAAGTAAGGCAACAGGAATCGCCCGTCATATTGTTTGAGATCGACCGTCCACCTCCGGGAGAGGACCTGGGCTCCGTCTTTATCTCGCAGCAGGATGACGATTTCGGACTTGGAGGCCGGCGGGCCGGTCTTGGCTCCGACGTCCAGATGGGCCAGCAGGCACGCCTGGAGGTTGGGCTCGCCGGCCGGAGCCGGCACGAGAATCTCGGCCGCCACGGGAAGAGGGCTCGACACGGGATTCTCGGACCAGATGAGGTCAAGGAGCTGGATGTCCTTCTCGAAATCCGTCATCTGGGCAAACGGCTGAGCCTCCGAATAGCCGTCCTGGACCAGGACCCGGGCATCGGGCCGTGCGACTTCGACCCGGATCTTATGATATTTCCCCTCCCATGATTCCTTGACGTAATAGCCCAGGACGTAGAAATTTCCGGTCAGGGCCTGAAGGTCCTGCGCGATCGCCGTGACCTGATTGATGTCCGCAAAGTAATTGCCCCCGGACGCCGCCGCCATCGCCTTAAGCGGATGCTCCCACCAGATATGCTTGAGTTTTACCCCTGACTTGATCCACCAATCCTGGGTGTTGATGGCGTAGACGGCCGTCCCGGTTGCGCCGAAGAGCTTACCGATGCCAGGACCGAGGGGCTGCGACGTGAATAGGATTAGGCTCTTATTGCCTGGGATTGTCTTGAAGACTTCGGCGATGTCCTTCAGGCGGTCGACAAAGTCTTCGGGTTTGCGGCCGAAAGCCGCGGAGCCGGGGATGATCACCGTGCCATGGGGATCAAAGCCGCCGCGGTCCGGCTCGAAGTTCCGTGCGCCAGGGGCGCCGACCTTCGTTGGTACATCGGTCACCCCGTACGTCACCACCTCCTCCGGGCTGGGCGGAGGCTCTGTCAGAGTCGCGACGGCTTTCAGAACCCTGCCGATGTCCGTCGTCAGGTATTCCCTGATGAAAAGGCCCGAGCCAGAATAGAAGCCGAGCAGCCCGACCTCGTCGCCTGGACGGATCTGGGTGTCAAGAAACTGCCGGGCTACGGCCACGGCCTTCTGCCTTCCCTCAAGATCGCTCCCCATGACGTCGAGGAACAAGAAAAACTTGCGGTTCATGGCCGCGGCCGGCTTGACCGCAGCGGGGAGTTCGGGGCTCACCGCCATGCCCGCCTCGGTGATCGTGTGGACTTCGAATTCGGTGATGGTCTTTTTCTGCCCGTCCTCATAAAGGATGAAATCCTCCTTGCGGAGGTCTATGACAGGCCGTCCGTCCGCGCCGAGAACTCGGACCGGCACAAGCTTGACGATCGCTGCGGCTTCATAATGGAGAGGCGGCTGCTGTTGAGGCCGACCTTGCGGGCTGCTCCACAATCCTAGGGCGATGATCAATGGCAAACCTACTGTCGCGAATACCGGAATACGCCTCTTCATTGGGATCATCCGCGCCCTCTTTACGTCCTTAGTATTTCACCTCTGTCTCGACTGTAAAGAATTTATACTGATCGTAGATCACGTCGGTTTCGGAACGCTCGAATCGGCCGCGGTATCCTAAGTATCTTTCTTTGACGTTATAGCGGCTGGGAAAACGGATGCCGTTCTTCTCGAAAGCGTATTCCGATGTCATGAGGATATCGGGCTTCATGCGGAGCTTCCGACCGAGATCTTCGACGCCCGCGTAGTTTTCCATCGATGCGGGATTCCATTGGACCTTCAGGATGCCGGCATCACTTTTCCGCAACCAGATCGTCCCGAAAAGGTAATCCGGATGGATGCCCGGCTTCGGCACGGCTTCAATGACCACGGTTGGCTCACCGGCGAGCTTTTCTTCGCGGGTGATCTTGTAGTCAAAATCCGCCTGGTGATTGCGACTGAGGAGGCCGAGAGGCCCCATGACGACATAGCCATACTTAAAGATGTGCGTCTTGAGCGGAGCATCGCGAATCTCTACTTTCTTTCCTTGTTCCTGGAGGAGAGTGCGGTTTTCCCGGATGTGGCCGGTTTTATCGCGGACGAGTTGGTAGTCATAGATATAATTATTTCTCTCGATTCGGTTGTCAACGAAGATCATTTCGAGATGCCCCGGTACCTGCTCTAAAGATCGAGCATTATTAAAGTTCTCGCCTTTGCCATAAAACCACTCGTCGATCCTCTCGCGACAGACGAAGTCCAGAACGGCGCTTGAGAGTTTATCGCAATATCCAGCCGCCCGGGCCAGGAGGGACGGAAGATCGGCTTCGTCCCGAGCTGATATTCCCGAGCCAGATCCCGCCGGCGGTCTTCCCTGAAGGCCGAACCGAGGCGAAGCCGCGACAAGCCCCAGCCAAAGGGAAACCCCAAGGGCCAGGCTTCGGACTCTCCGAATCTTACGAGGCATTTGCTCCCTATTGTCCCGGCTGAAACCAGCGGGATGGTTGCCTCGAATCTTTCTATAAAACTCCCTCTATAAGCATTATACAGCATAATCTATGCCAGGCGCCCTATTCAACTCCCGCCTTATCGGAGCTCCTTGCGGACTCTACCATTTGTCAAATCGGCAAGGAAATTTACGAATCGTTTAACGGTATCTCTCGGCGATCCGAGAGAGAGATGCGCCGGATTGGACGAGCTCGGCGGCTTTCGGCGTGAAGAGCCATTCGTTAATCCCCGAAACGATTCGGGGGGCCCGAACCAGCGGGTATAAAGTGCCATGGCCTCTTCCAGGCGCTTGAGAAGGTCGCGGGCTCAGTCGCTGTCGGCGGGAACTCTGCCGGGCTTTCTAGCCCGCCTCGGCCGCCCGCCTCCTGGCCAGAACGAACACCGGGAGGGCGGCCAGCTGAACGATCACGGAGAAGGCGATGAGGGCGGCCACCGAGCGGTCATAGAGAAGCCCCATGACGGCGCTGCCCGCGAACCAGGCGATGCCGAAGCCGGTGTCGAAGACCCCGAACGCCGTGCTCCGCTTCTCTGCGGGGACGATCTCCGTGAGCACGGCCTTGAGGAGGGAATCCTGAACGCCCAGGCCGATGCCCCAGAGCACCATGCCGGCTAGGGCGAGCTTGAAGCCGCCGAGAAAGACGAGCGGCGGGAAAAACGCGGAGATAAAGAACGGCACGTAGACCGCGCGAAAGCCGAATTTGTCAAGGAACTTCCCAAAGAGCAGGGCGGCGATGGCTCCTGTCGCCATGGCCGCCGCGTAGAACACGGGCACATATTGGTTGGAAACGCTCCCGGTGCGCTGGAAATGGAACGCGATCAGGGCGAAATCGGCGAAGCCGGCGGCGACGAGCGCGCCCGCGACAAGATACGTCCAGAACCGGCGCGAGAAACCCCGCACGCGCAAGGCCCGGGGTTCTTCGCGCTCCATGGCCTCGGGATGAGGATGCTGGATGCGGGCGACGGCGACGGTCCCCAGGCACATCAGGGCGGGGACTAGGAGGATGGCAAACCCCGTGCGATAGCTCCCCCGAAGAGCCAGGACGAGGGCGACCAGCAGGGGGCCGACGGTCGCGCCGGCCTGGTCGAGCGCTTCATTGAAGCCGAAGACCCAACCCCGGCCGATCGCGGGGCCGGCGTGGGCGAGCATCGACTCGACGGCGGGCCGGCGGATGGCCCGGCCCGTCCTCTCGAGAATGATGAACGCCGCGGCGGCCGGCCAGTTCCCCGCCAGGGCCAACGCAGGAACGGCCAGCATGTTGATCGTATAGCCCGCGAACGTGACGAGCCAATAGCGGCGCGTCTTGTCCGCGAAATATCCGGTCACGGATCGCAGGCCGTAGCCCACGAGCTCGCCGAAGCCCGCCACCAAGCCGACAATCGCGCCCGTGGCTCCGAGGACGCCAAGGAAGGGGCCCGTGACGCTGCGCCCGCCCTCATACGTGAGATCGGCGAACAGGTTGACGATGCCTATGATCAGGACGAACCGGAACGCCGAAGCGGCCAGCCTCTTAGGGTCTTTCATCCTGGCGCCGGCCTGCGGCCGCGGAGCGAGCGATGTTCTGGCGACTTCCGCTCATTCGAAGCGGAAGCGCCCGTCCTTGATTTCCGCGGCCAGAGCGAGCAGGGCCGCGCAAAGCTGGTCGAACTGCTCGTCCCCGAGTTGCTCGCGCCGGAAACCCCAACTATCATCGAGACCGAACTGTAACTGCACCGCGTTCTTGCCCATGGTGACGGACCTGACCAGGTCCATCTGGACGAGGTGCGTTTCCGCGCTCCTCTGATCCGTTATGGCGATCAGCCTCATTCCCAGTCTCCCTTCTCAAAAATCATACCACGTCCCGCCTCCTCTCCGCGAGCCGCCGAGGCATGGGCCCCGGGGAAAAGATCGGTGCCTCACCGGCCTCGAGTGCGCCTCCTCTTATTGCTCCTGGCACGCTTTTTGAATCAGCCTTCCCGATGTGCCGGGAATCTACCGTCCTCGCCATCCGGAGCGGACCGTCTTCTACCGGGTGCTGTTTCACCACTTCGAGCGGTTCCTCATCGAATATGAGCCGCGCTTCGAGAGGGAAGACGGCTATTTCCGGCCGATCGTCCGGGAAGTGCTCAGGCTTCTCGTTGACAAGGGATTGCTCAGCCCGGAGTGGGCCGAGCGGATCCTCAGCTGGCGACACACGGGCTTCAACGTCCACAGCCGTGTCCGGGCGAAGACCAAAGCCGAGGCGGAACGCGTCGGGAAATACATGGTCCGGCCGGTGCTCGCCCTGGACAGGCTTTCGTTCCTGGAGGCCGAGGGCAAGGTCGGCTACCAGCACGGCCCCGAAGGCACTGAGCTCGAACGGATGGACTACCTGGAGCTCATCGCCCGGGTCGTCTCCCACATTCCTGATAAAGGCCAGGTCATGGTCCGCACCTACGGGCTCTTCACCAACGCCCGAATCATCCGTCACCTGGTGTTGACATTCGTTGCAGAGAAGCTGCCGCCACCTCATGCCTTCGAGCAAGTCGCCCTGGCGGCCGAGGAGAGCGGGGAATAGGAGTAGCCAGCGATCGGGAGCGGGGAGCGGCCTGGCCTCTTTGGGCCGCTTCCCTGGCCCATCTGCCCGACTATCCTTCCCCCAAGCCCCGGGACGGCTCGATTTCATGATATTGACTTGATCGACAGCGGCATACTGGATATAAAGGAAACTGTTCCGCCAATCAGGAATATCAGATTTTGTTAAGAATTTTTCAGGAGCAAAACTCAAAAGATATTCCTGAATCGATTGCGTGCTATTATTGCGCGCACCGAGCTAACATAGAAGGAAGGAATAAAAAACAAAATACTCATGGCCTCCCCTTCTCATCGCCTTTTGGTCCCCTTCGTTTGCCGGCCTAAGGATAACGCTATGCAGGTGCGAAGTCAATTCGAACCTGGCATAGCGTTTCAAAATCGCGCGGACGGAGCTTTCTGCGCTTTGACCTTCTATGATATATATATCCCATGGTGATCATCGACTCGGCGATTTCCCTGGCTGATCTCAAGACGCTGGCGGAAGGGCGCTTCGGGAATCTGGTCAAGGCCGTTGTCGACGTCGAGCGGAAGATCATGGCCATCGATGGGGAACTGCACGCGGATGAAGAGGCGCTCCTTCTGGAGAAGGGTTCCCGGCAGGAAGATTTGTGGGGGATCAATATCTATCCCGACTTGGAGGGGTCAGACCGGATCGAATTCGATTCTGTCATCAACATCCGGCCCTCGCAAGGGAATCGCTCTCGCGGCGTTGATGATGACACGATTCGGGAGAAGATCGTCCAAGTCGTTGGCGGGTTGATCAAATGAGCTCCGTTCAGCATTCATCCTTGGCGGCGGGCCGATGGCAGACCCTTTCCCTTATGGAGCAGCTGGCCAATGTCGGAAGCGAGGTCGAACGGGCGCTCAGATGGCAGGAGAGGAATAATCCCGAATACAGTCGTCTGGCTTTCCTTCGAGCCCTGGAGCTCCTCGAGCTCACTCTAGCCGATCCCCGGCATCGACGACGACTCAAGGAACTGACCCGCACGCGCGAGGCCCTCCTGGATTTTTTCCTCGGGGATAACGAGTTCCGCTCAACCGGAAAAAGCTGGCGCAGCTATTTCTATGGCTTCGCCTACGCCGCGGCCCTTGCAAAGGGCAAGCGCACGAGCTAAGACCGGCTCCGTGTCAGGCCTTTGTGCTTCTGATGGTCGCCCCTCAGAATCCGTTCCCTGCCGGAGGCGTGGCACGGCTCTAGTCACCGCCGGCCCGAGGCGGAATGGGACTCAGAGTCCCCTCCAAAGGCTCGGGGGGATGGGTGGAGCCGAGGCATGAGCCCCGGAGGAAAGATCGGTGCCTCATCGGCCTCGAGTGGGGCTCCTCTTTTTGCGGAGAGCATCGATCTTAAAAATGTCGGATGGGAAATTTGGCGCTGCCGTTGCGGGGGGGCTGGCCCGCGTGGCTCAGGCATCGCCCGTCGGCACGATGCCCGCGTTCTCGACCATCAGCATGATCGTCCGCTCCGGGGCCCGGGTGCGGTGCATGATTCCGCTCGGCACGACGAACCCCTGACGGGCCGAGAGTTCGACGGTCTTTTCCTTCAGATCGACGAGGAGGCGGCCCTCGAGAACGAAGAAGAATTCGTCGTCGGCGTCGTGCTTGTGCCAATGGTACTCGCCCTCGACGATTCCGAGGCGGACGACGGAATCGTTGACCCGGCAGAGCGTCTGGTTGTACCAGCGGTCCTTGCAGGCCGCGGCGAGCGACGGCACGTCCACCTTCTCGAGGGGGCCGTGGAGAATGTCGAGACGGGTCACGTAAGGATAGCTTTTTGTTCGCTCCATGATCCCTCCTATAACCGGGCCCCGAAGCCCCCGTTCGCCGGGACAGGACTCAGGCCTTCCCGCCGAGGACATGCCGGTCCTCGACCCTCTTTGTCATCCCGGTCCTGTCGAAATATTCCAGCAGGGCCTGAGCGTACTTTCGCGACAGGCGCAGGCGGTCCCTGAGCTCGGCGATGGTGACGCTGCCGTGTCTTTCGATCAGGTTGAGGACGGCTGCCCTTGCCTCTTCGAGAGCCTCCCGGTGGTAGGTCACCTTGGCCCCCAGCCGGACGATCCGGCGCTCCCGGATGAGCGCGTCGAGGATATTTTTGAACACCGAGGGGTTGAGCCCCAGCCTTCGCTGCGCGTCCTCCTCGAGAGGCGGGGAAAGCCGGGCCCTCCGGAAGAGGGCCTCGATCCTTGCCGCGACTTCCTCGTCGGCCGGCCGCATCCGGGCTTCGTGCCCGACGAGCCCGATCTCGGCTTCGTTCTTGGTCAGGATGTTCGCCCGGCAGAGGTCGTCCACGACCAGCCTGAGCGTTTGGGCATCGCTCCATTTGAGGAATTCCGTCCGCAGGGCCGCGGCGGGCATGAGCGGCCGCCCCGGATTCGCCTCGAAATATCTCCTGACCCCGGCCGCCGCTTTCTCCCTGAGGGCCTCGTACTCGGCGGCGTGGAGGTACGTCTCCGGTTTCTCCCGAGAGATCGCGACGAGCCGTCCCTCGCCCTCGAGTTCCCCGAGCATGCCGGAGATTTCGCCCTCGCTCCTGCCGAGCTTGAGGGCGGCCTCTTCGGCGCTCATGGGGCGGCCCGCGGACTGGCGGAAAGCCTGTTCGACGGCTTCCTTCGCCTCTCCGCCCAGGCGCCTGATCCCTTCGACGGCCTCGCCGCTGGACCTCCTGTGCTTGGCCGGATGGGAATCGAGGACTTGCCCGCCTCCGATCGTCGCGAGCGGGGAGAAGGAGCGGATGACGAACCTGTCTCCGGGAAGAGCGACGGCCGGGCTCTCCAGGATGAACTGGACGAGTCCCGATGCGCCCGGCTCGACCGTCTGACCTTCGAGGACCGCCAGCCGGGCCATGACCTCATCGGTCCCGATGTGAAGCCGGACCCGGTTGCGATGCTTGACCCCATTGTCCGCGCTGCGGAGGATGTCGAGGCGGGCGTCCAGGCGGAGCGAGGGGGCTAGGGAGCCCGGCGCGGCGGCAACCTGCCCGCGGCGCAGGTCCTCTTTTTTAAGGTCCTGGAGGTTGAGGGCCGTCCGTTGTCCGATCCCGGACGAGTCCTTTCTCTCGTTGTGGACCTGGATGCCCCGGACTCGGGACTTGAGGCCGTCGGGGAAGACCTCGACCGTGTCGCCCGTCCGGACAACGCCCCCGAGCACCGTGCCGGCGACGACCGTGCCGAAGCCGTGCATCGAGAAGACGCGGTCGATGGGCATGCGGAAGATCCCGCTGTCGGGGCGTTTCGCGACCTTCCGGCCGACATCGCGGAGAACCTGTTTGACGTCCTCGACGCCTTCGCCCGTTAGTGACGAGACGGGGACGATGGACGCCGCCTCGAGGAATGAGCCGCGGACGAAGCTCTGGACGGAAGCCGCAAGCTCCGCGATCCGGGCGGCATCGACGAGATCGCTCTTCGTCAGCGCGACGAGGCCGAGCGGGATGCCGAGAAGCTGGAGAATGTCGAAGTGCTCGCGGGTCTGCACCGAGATACCCTCGTCGGCAGCGACGACGAAGAGCGCCGCGTCGACGCTGCTCGCCCCGGCGGCCATTGTCCGGATGAATTTCTCGTGCCCCGGGACGTCGATGAAGACGATCTGCTTTTCATAGCCGGGGTCGTCGAGAAAGATGAACCCGAGCTCGATCGTCATGCCGCGCTGTTTTTCCTCGGGCAGGGTGTCGGGGTCTTTTCCCGTCAGGGCCTTGACCAGGGCGCTCTTGCCGTGGTCGATGTGCCCGGCGGTCCCGACGATGACGTGATCTTTCCCGGCCATGGCTCCTCACCGCCCCGCCGGCTCAGCGGACGGGCGCCTTCCTCCTGAGGATGATCCTCGCGGGGCCTTTGCGCGTGATCCTGCCGATGACGGCGGCTTGTCCGACCCCCTTCTTCTGAAGTGCGGCCAGAAATCCCGGGGCCTTCGACTTGCGGACGGCGACGAGAAGCCCTCCCGAGGTCTGCGGGTCATAGAGCACGGTTTCGAGGTCCTCGCCGACGCCCTTTTCGGGCTTGACGAAGGCGGAGGCGTATTCCCGGTTGCGCTCGACGGCCCCCGAAATGACGCCGTCGCGGACGAGCTCCAGTACCCCTGAAAAGAGCGGGATGGATTCCGCGTAGACCTCGGCCTCGACCCCGCTCTGGACGGCGATCTCGCTGAGGTGGCCGGCCAGCCCGAAGCCCGTCACGTCGGTCGTCGTGGTGACGCCGGCCGTGGTCATGGCTTCGGCGGCGGCACGGTTGAGCGACGTCATGGAGCGCTCGGCCTCCTCGAGTCCGTCGGCCGGGGCCCGCCCGATCTGCCGGGCGAAACTCAGCGTTCCCGTCCCGATGGGCTTGGTCAGGACGAGCACGTCGCCGGGCCGCGCCTTGCTATTGACCGTCATTTTGTCCGGATGGACGATTCCGGTCACGGCGAAGCCGAACTTGATCTCCTTGTCCTTGATGCTGTGGCCGCCGAGGACGACCACCCCGGCTTCCCCGAGCTTGTCGATCCCGCCCTGGAGAATCTTGTTCATGATGCGCGGACTCAGGCGCTCGACCGGGAAGGCGATGACTGAGAGGGCCGTCAGGGGCTTTCCGCCCATGGCGTAGATGTCGCTCACGGAATTGGCCGCCGCGATCTGGCCGAAGACATAGGGGTCGTCGACGACCGGCGTGAAGAGGTCGACGGACTGGACGAGGGCCGTCCGGGCGTTGAGCCTGAAGACCCCGGCGTCGTCGCACGTGTCGGAGGAGACGAGGACGCGGGAATCGAAGATCCGGGGCAGCCCGGAGAGAGCCCTTTTCAGGTCCTCCTGACCGATCTTGGAAGCGCAGCCGGCGTTTTCGACGAGGGTCGTGAGCGGCACGCTTTCGAGGGCGTCTTCCTCGCGCTCGCCGGAGCAGAGGCAGACGTTTTTTTGCTTGAAGAGATCGCACGGGCACGGCTCCTTGGGGTTGCAGATGCAGTGGCCGAGCCGGACCGACCGGCCCATGATGCGCTTGCGTTTTTCATAGTCGATCATCGTCGCCCGTTCCTTTTGTGTTCGATGGCGACAGCCCCGGGAGACCGTCCCCTTCAGCCCTATTCGGCAAAAAGCCCCTTGAGAGCCCGCTCGACGACGTCGTCCTCGTCGGGCTGGATCGTGCGGAAGTCGAGGAGCACGGCATTGTTCCTGATCCGCGTGAACACCGGCGGCTGGAGGCGGCGGAGCTTGGCGGCCAGCTCCCCAGCCGGCAGGGACGGGGAGGCGACGGCCAGGACCCGGGTGGGGATCGTCTCAACGGGCACGGCCCCGCTCCCGACCTGCGACGCGCCGTCTTCGACCGTGATCCGGACCGCTCCCGGCAGCGACTTTCTGAGCGCCGCCGCGACCTTCTTGGCGCGACGGCCGAGGGCCTCGGGGCTCAGGGCGAGCATCCGGTAGATCGGATGCCGCTCGGTGAGCCGGTCCGGCGCGAGGAAGAGCTTGAGCGTCGCTTCGAGCACGGCCAGGTTGAGCTTGCCGCAGCGGAAGGCCCGGGCCAGGGGGTTCTTCTTGATCTTTGCGATCCATTGGGAGCGGCCGACAATGATGCCCGCTTGGGGACCGCCGAGCAGCTTGTCGCCGCTGAAGCAGGCGACGTCGCCCCCGGCGCGGATGCTGTCCTGGACGAGGGGCTCGGCTTGGAGCCCGAAGGGCTTGAGGTCGACGAGAGCGCCGCTCCCCAGGTCGTCGACGACCGGGAGGCCTCTGCTGCGGCCGAGCGCGACGAGCTCCCCGATCCCGGGTTCCTCGGCGAAACCCACGATCCGGTAGTTGCTGTGGTGAACGCGGAGAATCGCGCCCGTGGACTCGCCGATCGCCTCCTCGTAGTCGCGGAGGTGCGTCTTGTTCGTCGTCCCGACTTCCCTCAGCACGGCGCCGCTCATCTTCATGACGTCCGGCATGCGGAAGGAGCCGCCGATCTCGACGAGCTGGCCGCGCGACACGATGACCTCCCGGCCGCGGGCGAGCGTGTTCAGGATGAGGACGGTCGCGGCGGCGTTGTTGTTGGCGACGGTGGCGGCCTCGGCGCCGGTGAGCTCGCGGAGAAGGCCCTCAACGTGGCGGTCGCGGGACGTCCGGAGACCCGTGTCCAGGTCGAGCGCCAGCGTGGAATAGCCGTGCGCGACGGCCAGGAGGGCATCGGCCGCGTCCTCCGAAAGGACGGCCCGGCCAAGCCCGGAGTGCATGATGACTCCGGTCGCGTTGACGGCGGGGCCGAGGGAGGCGCGGAACTTCCGGCAGAGGCTCGCCCTGATCCCGTCGAGTAGGGCGGCAGGGGAGATGTCCGGAAGCGGGGCGCCCGGCTCTTTCTTCCGGATCTCGGAGCGCGCTCCCTCGAGGACGGCGCGGGCGGCGGCGACGACGGCCGGACGGCCGTATTCCCGGACCATGGCTTCGCCCGCCGGTTCACGGAGCAGAGCCTCGATGGACGGGAGATTGCGGAGAGGCGACTCGCTCATTTGGCGGTAGTCTTGAAGGAGATTTTGGAGAACACGTCCTGGTGGAGGTCGTGGCAGGCTTGCGACGGCGGAACGACCGGGACCGGGATCTGGATCGGCAGCTCCTTGGGGGGCAGGCAGGATATATCGTTGCACGCCTGATAGCCGAGGGAGGCCCTGAGCTTCAAGAGTCCTGGAGCGGCCCCCGGCTTCGCCCTGAGGATGATGCCGAGCGTCGCCTCGCCTTCATAGACCACGAGCTCGGCCTCGCTGTAGGAGAAGCGCGCCCGGCGGCCGGGCGGGAAGCAGGTCTCGAGGACATCGACCTCAGGGTTATCGGCGATGGTGAGGGTCGTCGGGACAAGGAATTCGTCGAGAGGAGCATTGTCGTTGATGTGATAGCCGGGCTGGATCCTGAGGAGGACGGCGGCCTTGAGGGTCTCCCCGGGCTTGACCCCGTCGCGCGAGAGGAGGACCTGGGCCTCGACGACCTGGTCGTCCTGCGGGGTCCGGCCGGCGGAGAAGACAGAAGGAAAGTCTGCACGGCTGAAGCCGGCCAGAATCAGGGCTAGGATACACGCGATGATGGGGATGGCGGCGGCTTTCTTCACGGCGAGCCTCTTTGCCCATCCATTAAACAGGTTCGGCGGCGGGCTTGTCAAGCCGCGCTCCGCCTGCCGTTTGCGCCTTTGGCCGCGTCAAGGCGAAAAAAGGGGGGGGGCGGTCAAGCCGACCGCCCCCTCTCAAGGCATCATTTCTAACCCTCCGGGTCGAAAAAGCGGACCTTCCGGTCCCGCGGGCCTTAATACCGCCGGTTGCCGAAGCCGCCGCCGGTCCTCGGCCTGTCGGTGCGCGGCTTGGCCTCGTTTACCGTGGCCGTCCGGCCCTTCAGGGACTTGCCGTTCAGCATGGAGATGGCCTTCTGGGCTTCGGTGCTGTTCGGCATCTCGACGAACCCGAAACCGCGGGACTCGCCGCTGAACTTGTCCTTGATGACCGAGGCGGACGTGACTTCCCCGTAAGGCTGAAAGGCCTCCCTCAGGTCGGACTCGTTGACGCCTCTTTCCAGGTTGCCTACGTAGATATTCATTCTCGTCTCCTTTTGACGATGGAAAAACTCTCCCGAGTCTTTCCTCTTCTGAAGATATTTGAATTGGATAAAGGAGAGGAGTTTATGACCGATGAGGCCGCAGGCCCCTTCCTTTACTCATTCATTGCGTTGTTTGAAGCGAGGACAAATCCCTTGCTTAACGATAAACATTATACCACAAGCCCCAAATCCCGGGCCGCTATTTTCTCCGTTCCGTTCCGCCCAGGGCCGACTTGACGCCCTCCTCGAAGGGCTCGGTCAGGATGGGCACGATCCAGCCTTCCGGGCTCTCGGCGAACGTCTCCATGTTCTCCGCGACGGCCACGGGGTGCCGGAGCTGGCTGAACCAGGCGTCGAGGTAGGCGTCGAGGGCCTCTCCCTTGGGATAGGAAAAGACGATCCAGGCGTTCCGTTCGTAGTAGATGCTCCCCGCCTTGACGGGCAGCATCCGGGTCTGGTTGTTGGAAGCGAACGAGTAGACGAAGCCGCGCGAAGCGTAATACCACGGCCCGTTCTCGATATAGATGAAAGGCTGCTCGAGCGAGGCCGAGCCGCCGCCGAGGTTGGGCGTCGCCAGGTCGAGATAGAGGACGGCGAACCCGATGCCCTTGGTTTCGTCGAAGAAGCAGACCCAGGGCGTGTCCGGCCGCAGGACCGCGGCGTGGTCCGGGTGCATGCGGGACGTCGCGAGGTCGAGGACCTCCGTCCGGCCGTCCCTCTTGAAGGCCGCCTTGGTGAAGACGGCCTTGTTGAAGACGACCTCGGCGTCCCGCAGGGCCTTGACGAAGATGTCCTCGCCGATGT
The DNA here is from genome assembly GCA_964551995.1 of uncultured Eubacteriales bacterium. Classification (GTDB taxonomy): domain Bacteria; phylum Acidobacteriota; class Aminicenantia; order Aminicenantales; family Saccharicenantaceae; genus DATKJS01. The sequence goes on along the minus strand of CAZKFD010000016.1, from coordinate 121,954 downwards.
CGATGACCGATTCGACCATGATGACCGGCGAGTCGGCGTAGAAGCGGTCGCGGATCCCGATGGCAATCCCCTTGGGGAAGGGGAGCGTGCCCTTGAGATTCATCGAGTAAAACACGGGACCCTCGACCTCGGTGGCGACCGGGTCCGACCAGTCAGAACTGTGGTACCAGGAGTGCGGCGGCGAGTAGACGTCCGGGTTCCACTGGATGGCGCCGTTGGTCTCGAGCTTGTGCTCGAGCTTGAGGCCCGTCGTCTTCTCGGTGATCTCGTAGATGACGCCGCTTTTCTCCTGAAGGGCGATCTTATAATAACGGTTTTCGATCGTGCGGGCGAGATTCGCGCCTTTCTGGACTGCCAGGCCGGAGGCGTAAACGGGCTTGACGGCTGCCGGGTTGTTGAAGAAGACGAGATAGGTGGCCTTGGATCCGGGCTTGAGGTCGGCCAGGAAGGCCACGCTCAGTGTGGTCGTCGGGTGATAGCGGACGACGGGCTTCCCCGTTCGGGCATCCTTCTCCTCTGTCCCCATGATCTTCTCGTCGTCCCACTTGACGAGGTCGTAGACTTGGCTCGAGACCTCACGGTAGGAGACGCCGCCGGCGGCGGCCGGCTCGGCCCGGACGACGCGGATTTCGTCAGGAGACCGGAGATACGAGCTCAGCACACTGACCGTGGCATGGACCAGATTGTTCGTCCTCGCCACCCCGTTCTCCTCGGAAAGGATCAGCGAGAGATAATTTCTCCAGGCGGAGTCCCAATAGCCCGGACCCGCGGGCGAGGTCCCCGACCAGCCGAGGGACGTTTGACGGCCCGACTTGGCATCCTCCAGGGTGAGGTCGACGGCGTAGGTCGTCTTCGGCAGCCAGCCGTAGCGGACCTTGACCTCGAACGGCCGGTCCATCCTGATCTCGTTAGCGTTCAGCTCCTTTCCGTCCTGAATAAGAAGAAAGTCCCGGCACCGGGCCTTGTCGACCTCGACACGGGCCACCCTGCAGACGGTCCCCGCCGCCGCGGCGGGAGGGGTGATCGAGACTCGGATAAAATACCAGGGCTCGCCGTCGACCGGATAGCCGAAGCGGGAAATCGGGACGGCCGTCCGGGCGCAGGAGGCGGCCAGGATAAGCAGGATAAGAGAGAATGCGAGAATCAGTGCTTTTCTCATTTTTTTCACGGTTCCGGTCTTTTCTTAGTCAAATCCCCGCCAAAAGTCAAACGCTCGAACGGCCGCTCAAGCGCGCTTCGGCGGGATGGCAAAGACGGCGGCTGGACCCCGGGCGATGACCTTTTCTGTGTTGCTTCCGAGGAAGAAGCGGGCGACCTTCCCGACGTGGGTCGACATGACGATCAGGTCGCTGGGGTGAGTTTTCGTGTAGTCGATGATCCCCTCAGCGGCGTTATGGGCCTTGTAGACGTCTTCGCGCATGTCGACGCCGACGTGCTCTTTGCGGCGGCGCGCCCTGAGTTTGTCGAGGGCGGTGGCGAAGTGCTCTTCCGTCAGCCGGAAGTCGTGGCCGTAGAGCTCGAGAATGTAGAGGAAAACGATGGACGCCTGGAATCCCTTGGCTAGTTTCCAGGCGAAATCGCGTTCGATTTCCTCGCCTGCCGAAAAATCCGTGGGGACGAGGATCTTGTGGATGTCCAGGCTTCGCTTTCCTTTCTTGGCCACCAGGACCGGAACGGCGGAGTTACGAAGGATGTTCCCGGCGATGCTGCCGAGGGGCGTCTTTCCCGGGCCCGAGGCGCCCGTCCGGCCGATGACGATGAGATCGGCATTTTCCCTGTTGGCGGCCTCGCATACGGCTGCGGCCGCCGGGCCTTTCTTGATGTAAATATGGTTGAAGGCTATCCCCCTCTTACGGCTGATCTCCCGGATGCGGTCTTCGGCCGCCTCGGTGGCCGCCTCGATCTTACCCGCGAGCTCGGCTTCTTCGGCCGGCAGGGACTCGTAGAGAACGGCGGAGAAGTCCGGCACCACATGGAGGGCCGAGAGTTGAGAGCCGAAGGTCTTGGCGAACAGGCTGGCGTAGAGAAGCGCGACATCCGCCTCTTCCGAGTAGTCCGTGGCCCAAAGGATGTGCTTGAAAAGTCCGTTCATCGGATTCTCCTTTCGAACATGAGATCTGACGGCCCCCCGCGCGGAAAGACCCTCCCCAGTTTACATGGGAGGCCGCGGAAAAGGAAGGCCGCATTTAAATAGGGGGACACAATACTCATTTCCCTGCTTATCAGGATTTATCGGGCGAATTGGCCCGAGCGAGGAAGAAATTCGGAAATGAGTATTGTGTCCCCAAATTCCTAAATTAAAAAGCGCTTGACAAATCCGAAAAGTGTATTATATTAATAATACAGCGATACGGAGGCGATGCCGTGATAAGAGTCGATCCCGCGAGTTTTGTTCCGATCTACGAGCAGGTCAAGCAGGAGATCCTCAGGCTTGTGGCCACGGGACGGCTGAAAGTCCACGACCCCCTCCCGTCCATCCGCGACCTGGCGGCCGAGATCATCATCAATCCGAATACCGTGGCCAGGGCTTACCGCGAGCTCGAGCAGACCGGCCTGATCTCGACCCAGAAAGGCCGCGGCTCGTTCATCGCTCCCAGGGCTGGTCTCGACGCCGCGAATGACCGCAAGACCCGTCTGGCCCGGGTCATGGACGGGGCGATCGCCGAGGCCCGGAAGTTCGCTCTCGCAGATGACGACATCCTCAAGATCTTCGAGGAGCGGCTTTCGAAGAACGCGAACAAGACGAGGGGAGGCCGTCATGAGTGAGCTTCTGAGTATCCATCATCTTTCGAAAAGTTTCGGGCGTCGTCCGGTCCTGAAGGATTTCGACCTGACCACCGAAAACGGGCGCGTCTACGGCCTTCTCGGCCTCAACGGCGAGGGCAAGACGACGCTGGCCAGGATCCTCATGGGTGTCATTCCGTCCGACGGGGGGGAAATCCGCTTTAAGGGTCGCCGGATCGGTTTCGGAGACAGTGGCTACAAGCGGGCCTTCGGCTACGTCCCCGAAGATCCTTTCTTCTACGAGGACATGACCGTCAGAAGCCTCCTCAATTTCAACGCCCGTTTCTATCCGCTCTGGGACGCCAAGAAGGCTTCCTCTGACCTCGAACGTTTCGCCATCGACCCGAAGGCCCGCATCCGGACGCTCTCGAGGGGCATGAAGCTTAAGCTGGGATTGGCCGTGGCCTTGGCCGCCGCGCCCGAATTCCTCATCCTCGACGACCCGACTTCCGGTCTCGACGTCCCCACGAGGCAGGATTTTCTCCGGGATGTCATCCGGGAGCTGGCCGCCTCGGGAACGACCGTTCTTTTTGCGACGCACCTCGTCCACGAGCTCGAGCGCATCGTCGAGCGTCTTCTCGTGCTTCACGGCGGCCGGCTCATCCTGGACGAGGATTTCGAGACCGTCAAGGCCCGGTATCAAGCCAGCCTCGAGGACATCTTTGTCAGCCTCGTGGCCAAGGCCCAGGGAGGGAGACCGTGATGTTCATAGCTTTGTACCTCAAGGAATGGAAGGAGAAGGCGTTCCTCTTCTTTTTCGAGCTGGCCGTCCTCGTCCTCCTCGTCCTGGGCCAGTCCTTCTTTCGCGAGAAAAAGGACGTCCGCGAGTGGCTGGCCTACGCCGTGCTCCTCGTCTTTTTCCCTTTCGCCGCGCTCATCCTCGGGACCGGGGGCTTCGAGACGGAATTCAGGAGCGGTGCCTGGGCTTATCTCTTCTCCCGGCCGGTCCACAAGACTTCGATCTGGCTGGCGAAGTTCGTCGCTCACCTAAGCATGCTCGCCGCCCTTTGGCTCGTATTCGCGGCGGCGTGGCTCGCCGTTCCGGGGATCTCGGAACTCGCCGGGGGAACGCAAGTCCTTGTGGGTTTCCCCATCGGCCCCGGATTTCCGTCGTGGGCTTTTTGGCAATCCGCCTTTCTTTTGATGATCTCATTCTCGCTCTCTCTACTTCACGAGCGCCAGTTCAGCGTCCTCTTCATCGGCGTCTTCGCCGGCGTGGGGGTCGCGGCTGTGGTCTGGGCCGTCTTGAACTCGAGGGTGGGCGGGCACCTGGCTTGGATCGCGCCGGAGAAAGCCTTGCCGGTATTCCTCGTCGGCCAGATGCTCCTGGCCCTGGCTTTCGCCGCGGCCTCGATCCTGACCCTTGTCCGGTCGGACTTTTCGCAGCCTCGGAGTCAGCTCCTGGGTTTCGTCGGATGGGCCGCGCCGCTGCTTGTGCTGGCCCTAGTCGGCACGGCCGTTTGGGCCCGCTCGAGTCCCACACACGGCCGGAGCCATCTGTGGGAAATAGCCTTCACTGGAGGGGAGGCCTGTTACAAAACCGACCGGGGGATCTTTAAGTATTCCCCGGCCGAAGACCGGATCCAATGGCTGATGAAGGCGGGACCGTTCTCGTATTCCGTCGTTTCGGCGGCCGGAGGCAAGGTCGCCTACACGGCGTACGAAGTCAGGACGCGGCACGATATCACGGAAAAGCTCTGGGTCGAGAACTCTGACGGGACGGGACGCACGTGCATCATCGGCGGCGCCCGCGGGAAGAACCATTGGCCCGACGATACGTTTATTATAGACCTCCTAATCTCCCCCGACGGCACGAAGGTCGCGATCCTGTCCGATAGCGCCTACGGAGGACATCGCTGCCAGTCTCCTCCGCTGTGGATCGCCCGCACTGACGGGACACGGCTGGAGAACCTCCCCGACGACGCCGCGCTCTTCGGCATTCCGCACGGAATCTATTTCATTCGTTTCGTGGCCTGGGCCCGGGACGGAAACGCCCTGCTCCTTTCGAGGAGAGAAAGTAACAAGCCGAAGATCTTCACCCTCTGGCTTTACGACCTGGAGAGCAAGAATTCCAGGATTCTATTCGAAAACGCCGCGCCGGCCTCATGGTTCCCATCGTCCCCGCAAGGCAATCTCATGGCGCTCAAGTATCAGGCAACCCCGGAGAGGCCATGGACGCTCGGCCTGTTTGACCTCAAGACGGTCGAGCTTAGAAAGAACGAGGCATCGATTGACCATGATTGCTTATGGGCGTTCTGGGGTAGCCAGGGTGACCGGCTCGCTTATGTCGCTCGGAGACCCCAGCCGAATGGGCAGGACGTTTATATCCTGGCGGTCTATTCGCTCGCAGCTCAGAGAGTCGTCGCTGAAAAGCGGATGACGACGAGCGAGGCCGCGGCCATGCTCTTTGCGCCGTCCTGGACTGCGGACGGCATGAAGCTCGTCGTCATCGACCGCGAAGCCAACAGTCTGAAAATCCTCGGTGTGGATCTTCAGGAGGAAGGCCAAGCCCCGTTCCCGGCCTGGATGAACAAGCCGGCTGGCCTTCAGGTCGTCGGCCATCAGGCCCTCGTCGAGGACGGCAAGAACAATACGCTCTGGCGTTTCGACCTCGAGAAGAAGGATTGGAAAAGGATTTACTGATCCTCAGTACTTCTGCCACTCCGGTTTGTGCTCGTAGACCCAGGCGTAGTAATCCGCCATCTTGAGCTCCGCAGCGGCGTCCTTGTCGACGATGATGACGGCCCGCGGGTGGAGCTGGAGGACCGAGCCGGGAACGGAAGCCGTGAGCGGCCCCTCGACCGTCATGGCCACGGCCCGGGCCTTCTTCTTCCCGAAGGCCAGAAGGAGGCACATGCGGCTGTCGAGGATCGTGCCGAGCCCCATCGTGATGACGTGGGAAGGGACGTTCTCCTGGCCGCCGAAGGCCGCGGCCGCGTCGAGCCGGCTCTGATCGGTCAGGGTCTTGATCCGCGTCCGCGACCCCAGCGACGATGTCGGCTCGTTGAACCCGAGGTGGCCGTTCGTGCCGATGCCGAGGACCTGGATGTCGATGCCGCCGGCGGATTTGATGGCTTCTTCGTACTTCCGGCAGGTCGCGAGGACGTCGGGCGACAGCCCGTCGGGGATGTGGATGCGCTCCTTGGCGATGTTGATCTGGCTGAAAAGGTGGGCCCACATGTAGCTGTGGAAGGAGGAGGGATGGGCGGGAGGGATGCCGACGTACTCGTCGAGGTTGAAGGCCGTGACGCCGGCGAAATCCAGCCCCTCCTCCCGGTGGATCCGGACGAGGTTCTTGTAGAGTTGAAGCGGCGTGTTGCCGGTCGCGAAGCCGAGCACGGCGTGGGGCTTTTCCCGGATCAGCTGGGCAATGATCCGGGCGGCGATCAGGCTGGCCTTCTGGCTGTCGGGCTGGATGACGACTTCCATCGTGTCCCTCCTGTCGGGCGCTCTACCGCGTCTTCGGCGCGTGCTTCCGGATTCTGTCCGCGACGTCCCTTCGGAACCTGTCGATGTGCGCCAGGACGAATTCGAGAACGTCGAGGGAATCGTCCCGCACGAGGGGCGTGAGGTCCATGGCGAACCACAGGCCCTCGGCCGAGTCCGTGCCGTGAGATTCGAAATAAGTGGCGTTGGCCCGCCGCCGTCCGGCCGCGGCCAGATCGTACCTCTTGCCGCCGGCGACCTGGGAATCGTAGACGGCCGTGAGGGCCGTGGCCAGGCTTTCGCGGGCCCCAACGTCCAGGGCGATCTTGTCCGCGTCGGCCATCCAGTCGAGGCTCCGCCAGACCTCGCACCCATACATGAGCCGGGGCCTGTTTTTGCCAGGGACCGTCCGGACGGCGGCCACGGCGGCGAGGGCGACCGCGACGTGAGTGTCGTGCTTGTCGGCTGGGTTGTGGGTATAGAGGACGTCGGGGCGGGCCGCCCCGAGGATCGTCGCCAGGTCGTCCTTGAGGCGGCTTGTCCCGGCGTCCTTGACCTCGGCGCTCGTGTAGTCGAGTTGGACAAGAGCTCCGTAGCCGCCGACGACGGCCGCCTCTTCCTGTTCGCGCCGCCGGAGGGCGGCCATCTCGCCGTCCGTGAAGGCCGCGTATTCTCCGGCCCTGGGGCTGCCGCCGCCGTTCGTGCAGGTCACGGCCCCGAACCAGAGGTCCGGCCGGTCGAAACAGGCGGCGATCCCATGGAAGGCCATGATCTCGAGGTCGTCGGGGTGGGCGCCGATTCCGAGATGCGTGACCCGTGCGAGGGCCGCCCCGGCGGGTGTCCCGTCCGGGACGAAGATCGAGGCGCCGGGGTGGTGAAAATTCATAGTCGGTCTCCTTGCGCGCGCCGGCCGCTTCGGCAGCATCGAGGCCCGAGCTCTTTCAAGAAGCGCCATTATAACATGCGCTCGGGGTTTTGCGAACTCTTGACAGTGCCCGGCGCGGGGCGTAATTTTGAAGAGGAGGGATTATGAAAAAAGGCTTTCCGCTCGCCGCCGTGCCCGTTGCCGTAGCTGGGTTCTTATACCTGGCCTCCATCGCGCTGCCGTCCGCCGAAACCCTTTCGGTCCGTGGGAGGATCACCGATTCCATGGGGAAACCCGTCGCGGACGCGGCCGTCATCCTGATGGACGAGAAGACTGACCGCGCCGTCGCCACGGTGAAGACCGACGCGCGGGGGAATTATGTCCTGGCCGGGATCGCTCCCGGCGGCTATGTTTTGAGGCTCGAAAAGGAAGGGATGCGGAGCGCGCAGGGCCGGGTTCTCATCGATCCGAAAGGGAAGAACATCTTCGATGTCGTCATGCGCGCCGAGGGGACGGCGGCGGAAAAATCGGCCGGGGCGGCCAAGCCGGCCAAACCGGATTGGGAGGAGAAGAGCCTCCAGGCCCACGATCTCTACGTCAAGGGTCAATATGCCGAAGCCCTCGCCCTTTATAAAGACGTCGAGGCAGCGCAGCCGGACGTCGCTGCCGTTTCTTTCGATATCGGGAACTGCTACTATCAACTTCAGAACTACGACGCCGCGCTCGCCTCCTTCCAGGCGGCGGTCCGGCGCCAGCCGGACTTTTTCGAGGCCTACATCAATCTGGCCAACACCTACGCGAAGCTGAAGAGGTCTGCGGAGGCCATCCCCTTTTTCGAGACTGCCATCCGCATGCATCCGGCCGGAGGCCGGCTCTTCCTGCCGCTCGGAGAGCTCTATCTCGACGTCGGGCAGGCCGACAAGGCCGTCCTCTATCTGAGGACGGCGGTGGAGATCGAGCCCGAGAACCCCGCCGCCCGATACTCGCTCGGGCAGGCCTGCGCCCGCACCGGCGACACTGCGGAGGCGATCGCGAGCTACGAGAAATACATCGAACTCATCAAGGATGAAAAGGAGATCGCGCGGGTCCAGGGCCTCATCGCCGAGCTGAAAGCTCGGATCGGGAAATAGACGGCCCGCGCTCACGAAAAGAACCGGCCGAGGCGCCGGATCCCTTCCTCGATCACCTCGGGCCTCGGCGCGAAAGAAATCCTCAGATATCCCTCACCGTTCCGCCCGAAGGCGCGGCCCGGAATGGTGACGACCTTTTCTTTCTTCAGGATCTCCAGGGCCACGGCGAGCGAGTCGGCGCCCTTCGGGATCCTCGACGAGATATCCAGAAAGAGGTAGAACGTCCCGGCCGGTCGGGCATACGGAAGGCCGAGGAACCGGTCGACGCAGGCCATGGCGATGTCGCGCCTCTTCCCGAGCTCGGTCAGGTTTCGCGCCCGCTCTTCGTCGGCGAAGCCGCGAAGGGCATGAATCGCAGCGCGCTGCGACAGCGCCGGGGCGCACATAACGGCCAGCTGGTGAAAAGTTCTCACCGCCTTGGCCACGTCCGGCGGGGCGGCGCACCAGCCGATCCGCCAGCCGGTCATGGCGAAGCTCTTGGACAGGCTGTTGACCGTGACGCAGCGTTCGAGAAACGGCGCGATCGATGCGGCCGGCCCCTCGAAGACAATGTCCGCGTACACTTCGTCGGAGACCGCCAGCACGGGGAGCGGCCTCAGTCCCGCGGCCAGCGTCTCGAGCTCCTGGCCGGAATCGACCGCCCCCGTCGGGTTGTTCGGACTGTTGAGGATGACCGCCTTGGTCCTCGGCGTGATGCGCTCGAGGATATCCCCGGCCCGGAGGCGGAAACCGCGGCCGGGAAGCAGGGGATAGGGAACGGGCGTTCCCCCCGCGAGGCGGACGAGCGACGGGTAGGCCGGGAAGCCCGGGTCGGGAACGAGGACCTCGTCCCCGTCGCCGGCGACGGCCATAAGGACGTCGAGAAGCGCCTCCTCGGCGCCCAGCGTAATGCAGACCTGGTCGGGCGAGAAAGGATATCCCGCGCGGGAGGCGATGAGTTCGCGGAGCTCGGGCAGGCCCTCGTTCGGCGAGTAGCCGAGCCACCACGATCCCAGGTTTTCGCGGACATGATCGAGGACGGCTTTCGGCGCGGAAAAGACAAGTTCGCCCAGGCCCAGGTTGATGCAGGACGCGTCGGCGAGGTCGTTGACGCGGCGGATCAGCGTTTTCTCCATGTCCCGCATGCGCGGGCTCAGGATCTCTGACATCGTATCACACCTCGAGCAGCTTCCGGACGAGCGATTGATACATGACGACGGCGTCCCGGAGCTGCCGTTTTTCCACTTTCTCGTTCTCCGTGTGGGCGTCGAGGACCGATCCCGGCCCGAGGAGAAGCGGCCGGCCGAACGTCTTGAGGTGGGGGATATCGGTCCCGAAAGGCATGACGTCCTGTTCGAAGCCGGGCACGGTGAACAGGACCTGGGGCTCGGACTTGGCCGTTACGGCGATCGCGACGCGCCCCGCCGCCGCGGCCGCGACCCTGGAGAGGACGATGTCCGGCGAGGCGCCCGAGCGGAAGGAGAGGACGGCGGAAGCCGAGCCGGGGATGACGTTCGGCCCGGCCCCGCCCTCGATCCGGCCGATGTTCACGATCGTCGGGCCGAGCACGGGATCGTCTCCGAAATCCAGCCGGCGGATGTCGTCGAGGACGTCGAGAAGCTTGACCACGGCGGATTCCCCGGTCTCCGGATAGGCGGAGTGACCCGATCGGCCGGAGGCCGCGAGCGTCAGCGTCAGGACCGATTTGTGGGCGGCGGCGAGCTTGTTCCGCGTCGGCTCCCCGACGATGATGAAGCGGGAGCCCGGCGCCAGGTCGTTCGCCTTTTGCGCCCCGATGCTGTCGGTCTCCTCGCCGACGACGAAGAGGAGCCCGGCCCTTTTCAGCCCCGAGTCGCGCAGGCCCGCTGCGGCCGTGATCATCGCCGCCATGATGCCCTTGGCATCGCACGCACCGCGGCCGAAAACGTATTCCATGTCTTCCGAGGCGCCGAACCAGGGCGGCACGGTGTCGAGATGCGTGCAGAGGACGACGTCCGGCGGCTCGCCCAGCGTGGCGAGGACGTTCCGCCGGCCCGGGGCGACGTCCTGGGTCCGGACGCGGAACGATTCCCGGACCAGGAGGCTGACGAGAAAGTCGGCCAGGGGCCCCTCGCTTCCCGTGACGGACGGGATGTCGATGAGCGATTTCGCGAGCTCGAACAAGTCCATGGAGTGCCTCTGTTCCCGCGCCGGGGCGGAACCGGCGTCCTCTCCGGCCTCTACCGGCGGTGTCCCCGGAGACCCGGGACAATCGCGATCTTGCTCGGCGAGGCGATGTCCTTCACCTTCTTGACGACGACGGCGGGGACGCCGGCGGCGACCACACCCGGCGGGACGTTCTTCGTCACCACGGCCCCGGCGGCGACGACACTGCCGCGTCCGACCCGCACGCCCTCGAGGACCACGGCGTTGGCGCCGACGAGGACGCCGTCGCCGACGACGACCGGCTGCGCGCTCGGGGGCTCGAGGATGCCCGCGAGCACCGCCCCCGCCCCGATATGGCAGTTCCGGCCGACGATGGCCCGTGCCCCGATGACGGCGTTCATGTCGATCATCGTCCGCGGCCCGATCTCGGCTCCGATGTTGATGACCGCGCCCATCATGATGACGCAGTCCCGGCCGATCCGCGCGCCCCGGCGGATGACGGCCCCGGGTTCGACGCGGGCCTCGACCGTCCGGAGGTCGATCAGGGGCAGCGCCGAATACCGGCCGGTGATTTCGACATGACAGCGCGAGATCTCCGCGCGGTGCCTCGTGAGCCACGGCTCGATCAGACCGTCGTCGCCGATGAGCACCCAGAAGTCCCCGCCGCCGAACCATTCGAACCCGGCGCCCCGGAAATCGCGGGGCGTGAGGCACCCTTGGAGGAAAACGAGAGCCGGCGTCGTCTTGCGCGAGCCGGCGATGAGCGCGGCGATCTGCTTAGAGTTCATAGGTCTCCCTGACCCCCTGGTTGGATGATTGCGTAACGATGACCTCGGGCTCGGGCTCATCGGCGCGGCGGAAATCCCGCATGACCGCGGCCACGGCTTCCGCTGTCTCCGGGGCGCAGATGGCGAAGACCGATGACCCGCCGCCGCTGATGTTGAAGCCGCAGGCCCCAGCGTCGAGGGCCCTCCGCTTGAGCTCCTCGTACCCGGGAATGGACCGCGAGCGGACGGGCTCCGAAATGTGGTCCCGGTTGACCGCATCGCCGATCTTTCTCGCGTCGCCGGAGTGCAGGGCGTGGATGAGCGCAGCGCACCCGGCCATCTGGTCCTTCACCTGGGAAAGGGGGAACTGGCCGGGAATCAGGCCCCGGGTCGTGGTTTGGGACTTGGGCCGGACCCGGACCACGATCGGCAGCGGCGGCACGGCGATCTTCTCCACTCGCAGCGGCTGGTGGCTGGCGACGAACACGAATCCGCCGAGGCCGCAGGCTGCGACGTTGTCTGCGTGGGGCGTGCCTCCGGAGGCGGCCTCGCCCAGGCTGGCCAAGCCGACGATCTCTTCCGGCGCGAGACGCGTTTGATAGATCTCGTTCAGCCCGTGAACCGCCGCCACGGCCGACGCGGCCGAGGAGCCGAGGCCCGCGCCGGTCGGCATGCGCTTGATGATCTCGATCTCGGCGCCTCCCGCGGCGCCCGTGCGCCTGAAAAAGTGGATGGCGGCGAGGCCGGCCGTGTTGTCCTCGGGCTGCGTCGGCAGGCTGAAACGGCCGTCCGTGACGCGGATGCGGATCTCCGCGCCGAGATCCAGCCGGCGGACCCTGATCAGGTCGAACGGACTTGCCAGGGCGACGGCAAAAGTATCGAAGCCCGGACCGAAGTTGGCGATCGTGGCCGGCGAGCGGAGGATGATTTCCGTTTTCAAATGAGGTGCCGCTCCTCGAGCAGCTTCTTGAGGATGTCGCGGTTCTTCTCGCTGAGCCGCGTCAGCGGCGGCCGCAGGGGGCCGCCCGGCAGGCCCATCAAGGCCAGCGCTTCCTTGACGGCCATGGGATTGGTTTCGAACCGCAGCGCCTCGAAGAGCTCGTAGTTACGGAGATGGAGGTCCCGGGCCTCGGCCGTTTCCCCGCGCAGGGCGAAGTCGACGATGTCCCGCATGACCCCGGGGATGATGTTCCCGGCGACCGTGAAGACGCCGCTGCCCCCGAAGGACATCAGCGGGTAGCAGGTCGTGTCCTTTCCCGTCAGAACGGCGAAGGAGGTCCCGCGGGCCAGGTACAGGACTTTGGCCAGATGGTCCATCTGCATGTTGCCGTCCTTGGCCCCGATGATGTTCCCGTGGCCGATGAGCTTGGCGTAGGTCTTGGGGTCGACGTTGACGCCGACCCTGTCTGGCGCGTTGTGGATGATCACGGGGATCCGCGAGGTGTCGGCTACCCTCTGGTAAAAATCGAGGACTCCTTCCTGCGTCGGCTTGACCAGGAAGGGCGCGAAGACGACGGCGTAATCGCAGCCCAGATCGGCGTAGAGGGCGGCCCGGGCGATCGTCTGCTCGAGATTGCAGGAGCACGTGTCGGGCGCAACCTTGCATTTTCCTCCGGCCTCCTCAACGGTGATGCGGACGAGGCGCGCGATCTCGTCATCGGTCATGGCCGGGCTTTCGCCCGTCACGCCGAGAGGCGCGATGCCGTGGATGCCGCTCTGCACCTGGCCGCGCACCAGTGCTCTCAGGCCCCCTTCGTCGAGGGACAGGTCCCCGTTGAAGGGCGTCATGAGCAGCGTGAAGGCTCCTTGCAGCATGGCCGTTCTCCTTTTCCACCGCCCCTGAATCCCGCGGCTGCGGGGGTCCGCTCCTTTCGTCCGGGGCCCGATGATCGACTGCCTTTATAACACCAGAGCTCGGGCCGTGTCAAAAAGCAGCCGGCCCACGAACGGACGCCGCCTGCGATGCCAAATCGATCAGGACGGCCTGTAATGGACTTCGACTTTGGTCATGAAGGTGAGCGCCAGGTCGGCCGCCGCACGAGCCCACTCCTTGTCCGCGGGGGCCCGAACGCTCACGATCCCCCTCTCCCAGCCCCCCATCGTCCAGTATGTTTGTTTCGCGCCCGGACGGGCCCTGAGGCGGATGGACCTGTCGGGCCCGTTCTGGTCGAGGCCGTCGAAGTCCGCAGGGGCGAAAAACGCCGCGAGCCCGGCCTCGCCGGCCCGGCCGGGGCTCCGTCCCCATGAGACCAGAAAGCCCTTGGCGCTGTCGAACGTCACAGCCTCGTTCCCGAGCTTATCGATGTCGGCGCTGAACACGACGGGCCCGGCCGGCCTGCGGGTCACGACGACGTCCTGGCGCGAATAGGGGTTGTCGGCGAAGGCGGAGACGAACAGGGCCACCTCGTACGACACGCCGCCCAGCCGGATGCCGGTATACTCGACCTTGGCCAGAGCGCGGAGGGGGCCGGCCGCGAGGACCTTCGGCCGGATGCGGATGTCCCCTTTCCCTCCGGGGTTCAGCAAGCGGACGCGCTCCTTCCCCTCCCAGAGGCTGAGCCCTCCGAGCCCCGATGAGGGTCCGGCGCCGAGGACGTTCATTCCCCATTCCTGGAGGGCCGTGTCGTCGGGGTGGAGCTTGTTGAGGACGAGGCCGGCGTAGAGCTTGCCGTAAACCTCGATTCTGCCGTCGACGAACTTGAAGCCGGCGAGGTTGGATTCCCAGGCCAGAAAGGGATCCTCGGGTTTGCCGGCGAGACGGGCGGAGGCCCTCGGCGTGGACATCAGCAGCTGGAAGCTCCCCTGGGGCGCGTAATAACACGAAAGACGGACGACCGACCCGGGGAGAAGCGTCCTCACGAGGACGATCTCGTCATGGACGCGGTCTCCGTTGAAGTCGTCGGTCTGGGAAGGCACGAAGCGGTATCCCCCGCCCGATTCGTCGAAAATCGCGTAGTCGTAGGAATTGAAGTCGGGGAACGCCGCCCGGATCTCGTCTGCCTTGAGGACGACGGGATAGCTCTCGAGAGGCCGGGGTCCCGGATTCCGGATCTCGATGACGAAATGCTTCTTGAATCCGAGGGCCGTCGGGCCCTGCGCCTGGGCCCATGACCATGCGGCCGTGAGAACGGACAGGACCGCGACGAAAAGCAGTAGCCTGGGAATGCGAGATGCTCGGAACATGCTTGGCCTCCTTTCTCGACGGGCGCCGCGGCCTATTGTAACCCAAATCCGGCCGGGGCATAAGGCCGGGTTTTCAAAAGGCCGGGAAACGGCCGCCGGAGAAGGGCGGATGGTTGCGCCGCCTTTTCAGCGGGACAATGGCGGGCACATGGGCTACAATGGCTTCCGACCGGAATGGTCTGGAAGTGCCCATGTCCCCGAATCTTCTTTATCTCTCGGGCGCCGACGTTGCCGCCGCCGGCCCCGACATGAAGGAGGTCATTTCCGCGCTGGAAACGATGTTCCTGGAAAAAGCCGCCGGGCGCGTCGAGATGCCCCCCAAGCCCGGAATTCATCCCGCCGCCGACGCCTTCATCCATGCCATGCCCGCCTATATCCCGGCGCTTCGCGCCGCCGGGGTCAAGTGGGTCGGCGGGTTTCCCGCGAACGCCGCGCGCGGCCTGCCCTACATCAGCGGCCTCATCGTTCTCAACGACGTCGAGACGGGGCTGCCGACGGCGGTCATGGACGGCACCTGGATCACGGCCAAAAGGACCGGAGCGGCCACGGCCGTGGCCGCCAAGTTCCTGGCCCGCGCAGACTCTTCGGTCGTCGGCGTCCTCGGGTGCGGCGTCCAGAGCAGGAGCAACGTGGAGGCCCTGCGCACGGTCTTTGCCGTCGAGAAAGTGAAGGCGTTCGACGTCAACGCCGCATCCCTCGGGGCCTTCGAAAAGGAGATCGGGGAGCGTTTCGGCCTCTCCGTGGAAGCCGTCGGTACGGCCGAAGCTGCGGTTCGCGGCGCGGACATCGTCGTGACGGCCGGTCCCATCCTGAAGGTGCCCCATGCGACCATCCAGGCGGGCTGGCTCGAGGCGGGGGCGTTCGCATCGCTCGTGGACTACGATTCCTATTGGAGCCGCGAAGCGCTCCGGGAAGCTGACAAGTTCTGTACGGACGATATCGCCCAGTTCGAATTCACCAAGACTCAGGGCTATTTCCGGAACGTGCCGCCGGTCTACGCTGAATTGGCCGAGCTCGTCTCCGGCCGGAAGCCGGGCCGGGAGTCGGCGCGCGAGCGGACGATCGCCTGCAACCTCGGGCTGGCGCTCGACGACATGGCCACGGCGCCGCTCGTTTACCGGGAAGCCGTCGAACGGGGTCTCGGCGTCCGCCTCGAGCTCTAGCGGCCCCGAGCCGGAGCGGAGGGCGCGCCGCCGATTGATTCGTGTCCCGCTCCTGTGGTATGGAACAGGGGGAGGAGAAGGCATGGCCGCCGTCGTGACGTTCGGGGAGATCATGCTTCGGCTCTCTCCGCCGGGGAGGGAAGTCCTCTTCCAGTCTCCGGGACTGGCGGCCTGTTTCGGCGGCGCCGAAGCCAATACTGCCGTGTCCCTGGCCGTCTTCGGCCATCCCGTTCGCTACGTTTCGGCAGTTCCGGACAACGCCGTCGGCGAGGCCGCGGTGGGCGAGCTCAGGCGGCGGGGAGTGGACACGCGCTTCATCGTCCGCCGGGGCCGGCGACTGGGGGTCTATTTTGCGGAGGCCGGGGCGGGCCAGAGGCCGTCGAAAGTCGTCTACGACCGGGAGGGCTCGGCGATCGCCGAGGCGAAGCCGGGCGACTTCGAGTGGGCCGCGGTCTTCGACGGCGCCAGCTGGTTCCAC
The DNA here is from genome assembly GCA_964551995.1 of uncultured Eubacteriales bacterium. Classification (GTDB taxonomy): domain Bacteria; phylum Acidobacteriota; class Aminicenantia; order Aminicenantales; family Saccharicenantaceae; genus DATKJS01. The sequence continues at coordinate 106,034 of CAZKFD010000016.1, read as the reverse complement.
GTCACGGGAGTCACTCCGGCGTTGAGCGCTTCGGCTGCGGCGCTGACCCTGGAAGGGTTGCGGGCCGCGCGGGCGGCGGGGCTCACGATCTCCGTGGACCTCAACTACCGGGCGAAGCTCTGGAACTACGGCAAGCCCACGCCTGTGGTGATGCGTGAAGTCGCTCGATTCGCGGATCTTCTTATGGGTAACGAGGAGGATTGCCAGAAGGCGCTCGGCATGGACGCGCCCGCGGCTCCGGGGGCGGGACGGCTCGATCCGGAGGAGTACGAGCGGCTGACGGCCCGGGTCATGAGCAGGTTCCCGAAGCTGGCCCGGATCGCCCTCACGCTTCGCGAGAGCCGCAGCGCGGACGACAACGGCTGGGCGGCCGTGATGAGGAACAGGCGGGAATTCATCGTGGGTCCGTCCTACGATATCCGCGGCATCGTGGACCGCATCGGGGCGGGTGACGCCTTCGCCGCCGGGCTCATCCACGGGCTCATGGCGATGCCTTCCGACCGGGAGGCTCTGGAGTTCGCCGTCGCCGCGTCCTGTCTCAAGCACTCAATCCCCGGCGATTTCAACCTGGCCACGGTCAGCGACGTCCAGGCCCTGGCGGCGGGCGACCGGTCCGGCCGGGTCCGGAGGTAGACGGGGGATGAAGCGGGACGGGGCGCTCGAGATCATTTTGAAGACCAAGGTGATCGCCGTTATCCGCCTGCCGGACCCCAGCCGTGTTCTGCGTGTCATCGAGGCCCTCGCGGAGGGCGGTGTCCGGGCTCTGGAGATCACTATGACCGTCCCCGGGGCCCTGGACCTCATCCGCGGGCTTGCTGTGAGCCGGCCCCTGGAAGTCCTCGTCGGCGCCGGGACGGTTCTCGACGCGGAGACGGCCGCGGCCGCCATAGGGGCGGGGGCCGATTTTGTCGTCTCCCCGATTGCGGATCCCGGAATGATCGCCGCCTGCCGGTCGTGTGGCACATTCGTCGCGCCGGGGGCCTTCACGCCGGGCGAGATCGTGTCGGCCTGGAACAGGGGAGCCGATATCGTCAAGGTCTTTCCGTCGACGTCGCTCGGCCCGCAGTATTTCCGGGACCTCAAGGGCCCGCTGCCGGAGATCCGGCTGATGCCCACGGGTGGAGTCACTCTCGAAAACGCGCGGGCCTTCATTGAGGCCGGCGCCTCGGCCGTCGGCCTCGGAATGGCCCTTGTGGATCGGAAGGCCGTCGAGGCTGGCGACTGGAGCGCCCTGACCGGAAGGGCCCGCAGGCTCGTCGAGTCGCTCCGGGACGTCCGCTGATGTTTTTATTTTTCGCGGCGTTCTGCTATAATAATTGCAGCTTTGTTTAGCTGGCTGTGCAAAGCGCTAAAGGATACCCTCCTTCAATCCCCTTTAGCTTATATTTCCCAAACCCCCTGACAGCCAGCACTCTTTTGAGTGCGCGCATCCGGTCCATTTGACAATCCTCCGCCGCTCCTTTATAAGGACCTTAGGCGCAGAGTCGATCGACGGGCGGCGCCCAGAGATGTTGGCTTCTGCCGGGCGCGCGGGGGCGGAAAGTCACCGGCGGAGTTCCGTGCGGCGGGCGGATGCGCATAGAATGATATAAGAGAGGGAGAGCGTCGATGTGCGAGGACGGCAAGAACCTTTATGACATCGTCGTCGAGAGACGGACGATCCGGCAATTTACGCCCGAGCCCGTGACCCGGGAGGTGTTGCTCCGACTCGCCAACGCAGGGCGCCTGGCCCCGTCGGCGGCCAACATGCAGCCGCTCGAGTTCCTCGCCGTCGACGACCGGGAGCTTTGTTCGGAAATCCAATCCTGCCTGAAGTGGGCGGCCTATATCGCCCCGGAGGGGGACCCGAAGCCGGGCCAAGAGCCGACAGCCTTCATCGTGACGCTCGTGAACACCCGGGTCCGCGAAAAGATGTTTGAATACGACGTCGGCGCGGCCATGGAGAATATGATCCTGACGGCGCTCGCCGAGGGGATCGGGAGTTGCTGGCTCCTGTCGATCGACAGAGACAAGATCAAAGACCTCCTCGGGATTCCCGACGGCTACCGGGTCGACAGTGTCCTCGCGCTGGGCTATCCGGCCGAAGAGCCGGGCGTCGTGGACCTGAAGGACTCACAGAAATACTGGAAGGACGGGGAGGGGCGCCTCCACGTCCCGAAGCGCCGGCTCGGCTCAATCCTCCACATCAACCGCTTCTGATTTAATTTGGGGACACAATACTATTTTCCGAATTAACCTTCTGCCGCTCATCGATTCTTCGGGCGGGCAGCAGCGGGAATTCGGCGGGGGAGGGGTTGCTCCCTGGAATCGCTAAAAGATTTCCGCGCGTCGGCTCAGTTTTTCGTAAGTTGGAAAATCGGGAAAAGAGTATTGTGTCACCAAATTACTGTGTCCCCAAATTACTCGCCGGCGACGGTCATCTCGGCCACCTTGACCGTCGGACCCGTCACCGGGCTGAAGAACTCGAGATCGCTGCCGACCGCTTCGATGCCGTTGAGGATCCGGCCGAGGTTCCCCGAGATGGTGATTTCGGAGACGGGGAAGGTGACCTCGCCGTTTTCAATCCAGAGCCCGAAGGCGCCCCGCGAGATGTCGCCGCTGACGGGGTTGAGGCCGTGACCCAGCGTCCGGATGAGGAGCAGGCCCTCCTTCGTGGCGCCGATGATCTCCCGCGCCGTCGCTGTGCCCGGCTCAAGATAAAAGTTGTTGGGACTGACCCCGCTCCCGTCCGCGTTCCCCGTCGACTCGAGGCGCAGCTTCCGCGCCGCATACGTGTTGCACAGGAAATTCTTCAGGACGCCCTTCTCCACGACCGCCGTCCGCTGTGATGGGACCCCGTCGGAGTCGAACGGCCGTGTGCCCAGCTTTCCCGGGAGGAGGCCGTCGTCGAACACCGTGACGTTCGCGTTCCCAATCCTCTGGCCGAGCTTCTCCGCGAGGAAGCTGGCCTTCTGATAGACGGCCGTTCCCGAGACGCACCCGAAGAGGAACGCCAGCAGCCACGACGTCTGGGTGGGCTCGAAGATGACCGGCACGTTCCGGGTCCGGATCTTCCGAGGGTTGAGCTGGCGCACCGTCCGCTCGACGGCCCTGCGCGCCACTTCCTCCGGCGGCGCCAGGTCCCTGAACCGCCGTTTTGCCGAGAACCAGGAATCCTCGACCTTGTCGTCCGTCTCGCCCGCCTGGAGGCCGACACTCAGCTCGCAGTACGTTTGGCGGTATTCCCCGGCGAAGCCGTTCGAGTTGGCCAGGACCGACCGGACCTCGTTCGTCCCGAAGTTCGCCCCGTAGGAGTTCGTGATCCGCTTGTCCCCGAGCGCGATCCGCTCGGTTTCGAGGGCCAGGCGGATTTTGGTCTTGGAATCGATCTCGGCGATGGATGGGTCGAAGAGGTCGAGGGCGCCGGGGTCGATCGTCTTTTTTGAAAGCGGCGCCAAGCCGGCGAACTCGTCCGCGCTGGCAAGCTCGGCCCTCTTCGCGGCGTTGCGGACGAGCCGGCAGAGCGTTTCCGGAGCAAGGTCCGAAGAGCTGGCGTAAGCGGTGCGCCGGCCCTTGATGACCCGGATGCCGCAGACGCGAGAGCCGGCTTCCACGAGATGCTCGACCTTCCCCTTGCGGATGTCGACGTCGAATTCCAGGCCGTCGATGAGCGAGACCTCCGCCTCGTCGGCCCCGCACTTCCTGGCGAAGGAGACGAGCTTTTCGGCGAGACCCGTCAGGTTTTCGTCGCGGACAGGTCCGGCCGCCGCCCTCACGTCCGTCCTCCGACCGTCATCTTGGAGATCTTGAGCGTCGGGCAGCCGTCCGAAACCGGGACGTCCTGCCCTTCCTTGCTGCAGGTCCCTGTCTGGAGGCCGAACTCGAGGTCCGAGCCGGCCATCTCGATCCTCTTCAGGACGTCGATATTCGTCCCGATGAGCGTCGCCTGCTTGACCGGCGCCGTGAGCCGCCCGCCCTCGATGAGGTAGCCGAGGCTCACGGAGAACGTGAACTTGCCGGAATCCTCGACCTGCCCGCCGGACAGGCTGGCCACATAAAACCCTCTGTCGACCGACGCCAGGATCTCCTCGGGCGAGTGCTCGCCGCGCTCGATGTACGTGTTGGCCATTCGGGGGATCGGTGCGTAGCTGAAGTCCTGCCGGCGGCCGTGGCCCGTCAACGCCTGTTTCATGAGCCCCGCCGAGAGCCGGTCCTGGAGAAATCCGCAGACGCGGCCTTTCTCGATGAGGAGTGTCTTCCGGGGCCGCGTTCCCTCGTCGTCGACATTGTATGACCCGCGGTAGGCGGGGATCGTCGGGTCGTCATAGATCGTGACGAGCTCGCTCCCGACCGTGCGGCCGAGCTTGTTCCAGAAGATCGATGTCTTTTTCCGGTTGAAATCGGCCTCCAGGAGGTGGCCGACCGCTTCGTGGATGAGGACCCCGCTGTGTCCCGGGGCGAGGACGATGGGCATCTCCCCGGCCGGCGCGTCGACGGCTTCGATGAGCAGGACGGCCTCGTGGGCGGCCTGCTCGCCGATCGTCCGGGGCGTCAGGACGTCCCGGAAGTACTCGAGCCCGACGCGTCCGCCGCCGCCCCAGAAGCCGAACTCACGTTGGCCGCCCTTCTCGGAGATGGCGAGGCATACGAGCTTGACCATCGGCCGGATGTCGCGGACGGACAGACCCTCAGAGTTGAGGACGGCGATGTCCGAGCGGCTGTCCTGGAAGGTGGCCTTGACCTTGACGATCTGGCGGTCGAATCTCCGGGCGGCTTCGTAGGCCTCTCGGACCAGGGCGATCTTTTTTCCGAGGCCGGCCCGGTCGGCCGGCTGCCTCACCCTGTAGACGTCGGCCGCGGAGCGCCTCGGCCGGATCCGTGCGGAGCGGGTCCGCGCTTTCCCGCGCGCGATCGCCGCAGCCGTCAGGGCCGCCTTCCGGACCTTGTCTGGGGCCAGGTCGTTCGTGTATCCGAAGCCGGTCTGCCCGCCCCGGAGGACGCGGACGCCGAGGCCCAGACTGACGCTCTCGGCGGTTTCCTTAATGATGTCCTCCTCCATGTTGACGAAATCGTAGCCCCGGCGCTCCAGGTAGATCTCGGCGAAATCGCCGCCGCTCGAGAGGGCCAACTCGAGGACCTTACGGAGATCCGCGGCGTCGAGCCCGAAACGCTCGCCGAGGGGCAGTGGAGGGCTCATGAGGGAGAGAGAAACCGATTTCGGGCTCACGACGCCGTCCATTCTGGCACAAAAGTCTGCGACTGGCAAATTGACGGCCTTCTTGTAAATCCCTATAATCCTTAAAGATGGCAAAACTCGAGTACGATGCGATCATCAGGGCCGCGCTCCGGGAGGACATGCCGCGCGGCGACGTCACCTCCGAAAGCGTCATTCCCGAGGGGGCCGTCTCCGAGGCCATGTTCCTGGCCAAGGAGGGAGGCGTCCTGGCCGGGCTTCCCGTGGCCCGCCGCGTCCTCGAGATCGTCGACCCGGACATCGACTTCCACGGCAAGGTCCAGGACGGCCAGGAGATCCGCAGGGATGATATCCTGGCCCGGCTGAAGGGTTCCACGGTGTCCCTGCTCAAGGGGGAGCGGACGGCACTCAATTTCCTCCAGAGGCTGTCCGGCATCGCCACGGCCACGCGGCGTTTCGTCGAGGCCGTCGGCGGGACGAAGGCCCGGATCCTGGACACGAGGAAGACGACGCCCGGGCTTCGGCTCCTCGAAAAATACGCCGTCCGGATGGGCGGGGGGATGAACCACCGCCTCAGCCTGTCCGACATGGTTCTCATCAAGGACAATCACATCCGCCATGTCGGGAGCATCGCCGAGGCGGTGCAACGCGCCCGCGCCAAGGCCCCGGCCGGCATGAAAGTCGAGGTCGAGGTGACGAAGCTCGACGAGGCCCGGCAGGCCCTCGCCGCCGGCGCCGACATCGTCATGCTGGACAACATGCTTCTCGACGAAATGAAGATGGTCGTGGAGCTTTGCGCGGGGCGGGTCCCCCTTGAAGTCTCGGGCAACATGACCCTCGAGCGGGTCCGGGAGGCGGCGGAGATCGGCGTCGATTTTATTTCCGTCGGTGCCCTGACCCATTCCGCCCGCGCCCTGGACATCAGCTTGGAGTTCCTGAGCTGAGGGCGGCATGAGTCCGAAGACCCAAGACATCCTGTCGGACGTGCTGGTCATCGGATGCGGGATCGCCGGCGCCAGCGCGGCCCTGGAAGCGGCCAAAGCGGGGCTCCGGGTGGCGGTCCTGACGAAGACCGCCGATCCCGAGGCCTCTAACACCGAGCACGCCCAGGGAGGCATCGTGTCCCTGGGGCCGAACGACTACCCCGAACTTCTCGAGGAAGACATCGTCACCACGGGAGACGGCATCAACGATCCCCAGGCCGTGGCCATCCTCGTCGAGGAGGGGCGGCGGCTCGTCGAGAAGATCCTGATCCGCGAGCTCCGCATCCCGTTTTCGCGCAGCGCTCCGGACTCGCTCGACTACGCCCAGGAGGCCGGCCACTCGCGGCGCCGGATCCTCCACGTCCGGGACGCGACCGGACGCACCATCGAACGGAAGTTCATCGCCGCCCTGAAAGAATTCCCGAACGTGACCGTCTTCGCCGATCATACGGCCGTCGACCTCCTGACCGTTCCCCATCATTCCCGGAATCCCATCGCCTATTATCACCCGCCGCAATGCCTCGGCGCCTATGTCCTGCACAACCCGTCGCAGCGGGTGCTGAGGTTTCTGGCCCCCTACACGGTCCTGGCCACGGGCGGATGCGGGCGGATCTTCCTCCACACATCCAATCCGCCGGAGGCCATCGGCGCCGGCTATTCCATGGCCCACCGGGCCGGAGCCAAAATCGTAAACATGGAATACGTTCAGTTCCACCCGACGACCCTCTACAGCCAGAACGGGGACGGATTCCTGATCTCGGAGACTGTCCGTGGGGAGGGCGCCCGGCTCGAGACGCGCGACCGCCGGACGTTCATGAAAAAGTACAGCAAAGCCGGCGACCTAGCTCCCCGCGACGAGGTTTCGAGGGCGATCTACGAGGAGATGGTGAACACGAATTCGAGTTTCGTCTTGCTCGACATCGCCAAGTTCGCCAAGGTCGACATCCGGAAGCGGTTCCCGACGATCTACCGGACCTGCCGGGAACACGGCATCGACATCACGCGGGAGCCCATCCCGGTCGTCCCGGCCGCCCATTACTCGTGCGGCGGCGTTCTCGCGGACGGCGCCGGGCGGACGTCGCTCAACAGGCTCTACGCCGTCGGAGAGGTCTCCTGCACGGGGGTTCACGGAGCCAACCGCCTGGCCTCGACATCGCTTCTCGAAGGGCTCGTCTGGGGGACGCGAGCGGCCCGCGACATCGCCGAGCGCTTCAGCCCGGGCCTCCCCGTCAGGATCGCGGATATCCACCGGTGGTATTATCCGAAGAGGGAGGAGGAGTTCGACCCAGCCCTCATCAACCAGGATTGGCTGACCATCCGCTCGACGATGTGGAACTATGCCGGAATCATCCGGACGGCCAAGCGCCTCGAGCGGGCGAAGTCGGACCTCGAATACCTGAGGCACCGGATCGAGAAGTTCTACCGGGAGGCCCGCATGGACGCCCAAATCGTCGGCCTCCGGCACGGCATCGAGGTCGCTTTGATGGTCACCCGCGCCGCCCTGAGCAACCCGATCAGCCGAGGCGCGCACTTCATTAAGAGATAATTCTTCCGAGCCGCAGGGGGGCGGACGAAGGGTGGCGGGAATCGGTTACTTGTTTTATAATATCGCAATATTATCGGCTCTCCGGAGACCGTAATGGCTGAGAAGACGGATATGAAGGACACGCTGAACCTGCCCCGGACCTCGTTCGCCATGAAGGCCTCCCTCGCGCAGAAAGAACCCGAGTGGGTCAAAAAATGGGCGGGGGAAGGGCTCTATGGGCGGATCCTCGCATCGAAGCAGGGTCGGCCGGTCTTCATCCTGCACGACGGCCCGCCCTACGCCAACGGCCACATCCACCTCGGGACGGCCCTGAACAAGATCCTCAAGGACTTCATCGTCAAGACCAAGACGATGCAGGGCTACCTCGCGCCCTACGTCCCCGGGTGGGACTGCCACGGCTTGCCGATCGAGATCCACGTTGACAAGCAGCTCGGCGCCCGGAAAAAATCTCTCGGCACGCCGGAGATCCGCGAGGAGTGCCGGAAGTACGCCCTCAAGTACATCGGCGTCCAAAGAGAGGAATTCCAGCGGCTCGGCGTGCTCGGGGAGTGGGACAGGCCCTACCTGACCATGGACCCGGCCTATGAAGCCCAGGTCCTCCGCTATCTCGCGGAGTTTTTCGAGCGGGGCAACGTGTACAAAGGGAAGCGGCCGGTCCATTGGTGCATCCACTGCCGGACGGCCCTGGCCGAGGCTGAGATCGAATACCGGGACAAGACTTCCCCGTCCATCTACGTCCGTTTTCCCCTGATCTCGGACCTTTCCCGCAAGCACCCCGCCCTGCGCGGGAAGAAGGTCTTCGTCCTGATCTGGACGACGACCCCCTGGACGCTTCCGGCCAACATGGCCGTCGCTTTCCACCCCGACCACGAATACATCGCGGCCGCCGTCGACGGCGAAGCCTACATCCTGGCCAAAAGGCTCCTGCCGCTCGTGGCCGAGGAGCTCGGCTGGAAGGGCCCCAAGGCGCTGGCGACATTTCAGGGGCGGGAGCTGGAGGGGCTCAAGGCCCGCCACCCGTTCATCGACCGGGAGTCGGTCTTTGTCCTCGCGGATTATGTCACGCTTGAAGACGGGACGGGCGCCGTCCACACGGCCCCCGGCCACGGCCACGACGACTACCTGACGGGCGTCGCCTACGGCATTGACATCTACACGCCGGTCGACGACGAGGGGAAATTCATGCCCGACGTCGCACGATATGCCGGAATCGATGTGTTCACGGCCAACCCGTTGATCACGGCGGACCTTGAAAAGGACGGCTCCCTCCTCAAGGAGACGACGATCAGCCACTCTTATCCGCACTGCTGGCGCTGTAAGAACCCGGTCATATTCCGGGCCACGGAGCAGTGGTTCATCTCCATGGAGAAGAACGGCTTTCGGGACGCGGCCCGGGCCGCCATCAAGGCCGTCCGCTGGATTCCTGAGTGGGGCGAGGAGAGGATCGACAGCATGGTCGCCGGGCGGCCCGACTGGTGCATCTCGCGGCAAAGGTCTTGGGGCGTCCCCATCCCGGCGTTCATGTGTCAGGGTTGCGGGGCGGTCCTGGCCGACGCGGCCGTCGTCCGCCACGTCGCGGACATCTTCGAAAAAGAGGGCTCGAACGCCTGGTACCTCAGGGACGCGGCGGCCCTCGTGCCGCCGGGGACGAAGTGCCCGAAGTGCGGGCGGGCGGAGTTCCGCAAGGAAATGAACATCCTCGACGTCTGGTTCGAGTCCGGGGCCTCACAGAACGTCCTCGAGCGGGAGCCGGGGCACCGGTGGCCTTCGGACCTCTATATCGAGGGCCACGACCAGCACCGCGGCTGGTTTCAGAGCTCGCTCCTCATCGGCGTCGGCGTCAAGGGCGGAAGCCCCTTCAAGAGCTGCATCACGCACGGCTTCATCCTCGACGAGCAGGGGCGGGCCATGTCCAAATCGTTCGGCAACGCCATCGAGCCCGGAGAGATCATCGCCCGGAGCGGGGCCGAGATCCTCCGGCTCTGGGTGGCCATGCTGAACTACAAGGAGGACGCCCGCTTCGGCCGCGAGATCGAGCAGCGGCTGGTCGAGGCCTACCGGAAGATCCGAAACACGTGGCGGTTCCTCCTCGGCAACCTCGACGGGTTCGACCCGGACCGGGACGCGGTCGGCGTCGACGAGCTCGCCGACCTCGACTGCTGGATTCTCGAGCGCGCCGAGGAGGTGGGCCGGAGGGTGCGCCGGGCCTACGCCGATTACGAATATCACACGGTCCTCCATGCCTTGCTCGATTTCCTGACCGTGGACCTCAGCGCCTTCTACCTCGATGTCGTCAAGGACCGCGTCTACTGCTCGGCGCGGACATCCGTCCTCCGGCGCTCCGCCCAGACGGCCATGTTCGAGATCCTGCGTTCGAACCTGCTCCTTGCCGCGCCCATCCTGTCCTTCACCGCCGACGAGGCCTGGGAGCAGATGCCCGCCTATGCGGGCAAGGAGAGCTCGGTCCACCTCGGCGAGTTCCCGAAGGAGCGGAGCTGGCTCGGCCTGCGCGGCCGCGGCTTTCTCGAGGACATGGAGGGCCTCCTCGCTGTCCGCGAAAGCGTCCTCAAGGAGCTCGAAAAGGCACGCGCCGGCGGGCTCATCGGGAATTCCCTCGAGGCCGGCGTCGTCCTGAAGGCCCCCGAGCCGCAGGCCGGCCTTCTCCGCAGATACGCCGGCGATCTCCCGACCTTGTTCATCGTCTCCGCCGTATCCATCGAGGCGGCGGCCGGGGAGCTCGAGGTCGTCGTCGGCCGGGCCCCGGGCGCGAAATGCGAACGGTGCTGGAACTATTCGACGTTCGTCGGCCGGAGCCGCGAGCATCCAACGCTCTGCGCCCGCTGCGAGGCCGTCGTCAGGGAGGTCGTCCCGTGAAAAGCAACCGGCCCTATTTCGTCCTGATGGCGGTCCTGATCGTGCTCGACCAGGCCGTCAAGGCGGTCGTCGCCCGGACTGTCGACCTGTACACGAGCGTCACGGTCATCCCCGAGGTCTTCAATATCACGCGCGTCCACAACCGGGGCGCGATCTTCGGCGCCTTCAATCAAATGAACAACCGGACCGTCTTCGCCATCCTGACCGTGGCCTCGCTTCTGGCCCTGGGGCTTGTCGTGTTCTACTTCGTCAAGACGTCGCCCGCGGACAGGCTGATGAAGATCTCCCTATCTCTCATCCTCGCCGGCGCCCTGGGGAACATCATCGACCGGCTCATCCGCGGCTATGTGCTCGACTTCCTGGACCTCCACGTCCGGGGGGCGCACTGGCCGTTCTTCAACGTGGCCGATTCCTGCATCACGATCGGCGCGGTCCTCATGCTTCTGATCTTCTTCAGGAGGAAGCCGGCATGCACCCCATCCTCTTAAGACTCGGCCCCGTCACCATCCACACCTATGGTTTCATGATGGCCGTCGGTGTCGCCGCAGCGCTCTGGTTTCTCTGGGTCCAGGCGAAAAAGGCGGGGCTCGACGCGCCGAAGCTCATGGACGCGGCGTTCTATACGATCATCGTCTCCCTGATCGGGGCCAAGCTGATCCTCTTTGTCGGCAACATCTCCTATTACGTCAACAACCCCCGGGAGCTGTTCAGCCTGGCGCGCTCGGGCGGCGTCTTTCAAGGGGGGCTGACCTTTGGGGTCATCTTCGCTTTCTGGTATTTCCATAAAAAAAAGATCCCCGCGTGGCGGGCGGCAGACCTCATCGCTCCGGCCCTTGCCTTGGGGCACGGCTTCGGCCGCATCGGATGCTTCACGGCGGGCTGCTGCTACGGGAGCGAGTGCTCGCCCGCGTGGGGGGTCGTTTTCAAAAGCGTCTACGCCCACTACCTGACGGGGATCCCGCTCCACATCCCCCTCTATCCCGTGCAGCTCTACGAATCGGTCCTCAATTTCCTCAACTTCCTCGTCCTCTTCTTCGTCCTCAGGAAAAGGTTGTTCCCCGGACTGGTCTTCTCACTCTACATCGTTGACTATTCCGTCATCCGCTTTTTTACCGAATACTTCCGCGGCGACCATGCGGAACGAGCTTACTTCATTCAGGGGGCGACGCCCTTCTCGAGCCTCTCGTATCCCCAGCTCTATTGCATACTGGGCCTTATCGGGGGGACGACGCTGGCCGTGATCCTCAAGCGGCGCAAACGTGCCTAAGAGCGAGTTCCTCGTCGAGCCCGGTTCAGGTGAAGGGGAGCGTCTGGACGTTTTCCTTGCCCGCAAGGTCCCTGCGCTCAGCCGCTCCCGGGTCAAGAAGCTCATCGCGGGCGGAGCCGTCCACGTCGGGGGGGCGGCCCGGCGCTCGAGCTATCTCCTGAGGCCCGGCGACGATGTTGTGCTCGAGTACGACGTCCCTGGCCCCGGACGCCTGCAGCCGGAGGACCTGCCCCTGAAGGTGCTTTACAAGGACGCAGACGTCGTCGTTCTCGACAAGCCGTCCGGGCTCGTCGTCCATCCGGGCGCAGGGAACGCCTCCGGGACGCTGGCCAACGCCCTGCTGCACCATTTTCCCGAAATGGCCGGGATTGGCGCGCCCGAACGTGCGGGGATCGTCCACAGGCTGGACAAGGACACCTCAGGCGTAATGGTGGCCGCCCGCTCGGCCCGGGCCTATGATTCCCTGGTCGGGCAGTTCCGGCGCAAAGATGTCTGGAAGACTTATCTCGGCCTTGTCCGGGGGCGGGTCACCGCTCCCGAGGGCAGGATCGACTGGCCGATCGGCCGGCACGCGACCGACGGCAAGAGAATATCGGTCCGGTCGCGGCACGCCAAAGACGCGGAAACGTATTTCAGGGTCCTCGAAACATTCCCCGACGAGACCCTCCTTGAAATCCGGCCGACGACGGGACGCACGCACCAGATCCGCGTCCATCTCGCCGCGGCGGGCCATCCCATCGTCGGGGACCGTCTCTACGGGCGCCGGAAGGATGGGCGGACGGAGCCGCGGCTCTTCCTCCATGCCCACGTCATTTCCTTCCTCCACCCAGCGACCGGTGAGCGCCTCGAATTCGCCTCCCCGCTGCCTCCCGACCTCGAGGAGGTGCTTCGGGGCGAGCGGGACCGTCCGGCCTAAAGGCGGGCCGACGGCTTCTCGAAGGCTCAGGCAGGAGCACGCCCCGGCTTTGACATCGGGCCCCGGAGTAAGAATAATAGCGGTGGGGGCATTAGCGTGAAAAGGTATCCGCAAGGCTCGGTCTTCTATCGAAATTTGCACGCCTCCTACCCCGTGATCCGGCGGGGCCGCGGCGCCTATCTGTATGACGCGGAGGGAAAAAGATACCTGGACGCGAGCGGCGGGGCCGCGGTCGTCAATATCGGCCACGGGGTCCGGGAGGTGAGCGAGGCCATCGGCCGCCAGGCCCGGCGCGTCGCTTACGCGAATGGGATGCAGTTCAGCCACGAGCCTGTCGAAAGCCTGGCCCGGCGCGTGGCCCGCTTCCTGCCCTTTCCGGGGGCCAAGGTCTATTTCCTTTCGAGCGGCTCGGAGGCCGTCGAGGCCGCCCTCAAGCTGGCTCGCCAGTATTGGGTGGAACGGGGCCGACCGTCCAAACGCCTTTTCATCTCCCGGACGCCGAGCTATCACGGCAACACGCTCGCGGCGCTCTCCCTCTCGGCCCGCCGTCACTATCAGGAAACGTTCCGGCCGATGCTCGCCGAGAGCGTCAAGATCCCCGCGCCCTACTGCTACCGCTGCTACCGAGGCGAAACGTATCCCGCGTGCCGCGTGAGATGCGCGGTCGAGCTCGAAAGGGCCATCCGGAGCGCTGGTCAGGAGAACGTCGCGGCGTTCGTCACCGAGGTCATCGGCGGAGCGACGACAGGAGCGGCCGTCCCGCCTCCTGAATATTTCCCGGCCGTCCGCGCCATCTGCGACCGGAACGGCGTTCTCCTCGTCACCGACGAAGTCATGACGGGAATGGGCCGGACGGGAAAGTGGCTCGCCTCGGACCATTTCGATTTCGTACCAGACATCGTCGTCCTGGGGAAGGGACTGACCGGAGGCTATATCCCTCTGAGCGCCGTCGCGGCAGGGAAGGAGCTGGTGGACGTTCTCTACAGGAAGGGGACGAGCTTCCTCCATGCCCAAACCTTCTCCCATCATCCGGTGGGCTGCGCCGCCGGACTGGCCACGCTGGACGTCATCGGGAAGAACCGGCTCGTCGCCCGCTGTGCGAAAGCGGGAAACGCGCTTCTGGATGCGCTGATGCCCTTGCTGTCCCATCCCCACGTCGGGGACGTCCGAGGCAAGGGGCTGCTCGTCGGCGTCGAGTTCGTCGAGGATAAAAAGAGCCGGCGGCCTTTTCCGCGGCGACGGATGTACGCCGAGAAGTTCCTGGCCGAGGCCAGAAAGAGAGGCCTGATCCTCTGGTGGAACACCGGACAGGCCGACGGCGTCGACGGGGACCTTGTCCTGGTGGCGCCGCCGTTCACCGTTACCGCGGGGGACATCGCCCTGCTGCGGAAGAAAATGGACGAGGTCCTCTCAGTTATGGAAAAGAGCGCCTGAAAGAAGGACAGATGGACAAGGTCGTCATTCTCAGCGCAGTCAGGACGCCCGTGGGCAAGTTCGGCGGGGCCTTCCGGGAAACGTGCGCGGTGGACCTGGCCACGGCCGCCTCCCGGGCGGCGCTCGAGCGGGCCCGCCTGGAGCCTTCCCAGGTGGACGAGGTCATCTTCGGGCATGCCCGGCAGGCCGGGAACAGGCCCAACCCGGCGCGGCAGATTCTCGTTCGTTCGGGCATCCCGGCCGAAAAGCCGGCCTTCACCGTCAACAAGGCCTGCGCTTCGGGAATGGAGGCGCTCCACCTCGCCGCCCAATCGCTGCTCCTCGGGGAGAACGGGATCGTCCTGGCCGGCGGAACCGAGAACATGTCCCAGATCCCCTATCTTCTTGACGGGGCCCGGTGGGGATACCGGCTGGGGGACGCGGTGGCCGTCGACGCGATGTACAGGGACGGCCTGTTCTGTCCGCTGGCAGACATGGTGATGGGCGAAACGGCCGAGAGACTGGCGGAGGCGTACAAACTCTCCCGCCTCGAGCAGGACGAATACGCCTATGGAAGCCAGATGAAGGCGAAGCGGGCCGTGGAGGAAGGAGCGTTCGCGGACGAGATCGTTTCCGTCCGGACGGAGGATAAACAGGGAAAAGAGACTATCGTGACGCGGGACGAGCATCCGCGCCCGGACACGACTCTGGACAGGCTCGCCGGGCTCCCTCCTGTGTTCAGGAAGGGAGGCACGGTCACGGCGGGAAACTCCTCCGGGCTCACCGACGCCGCGGCGGCCATGGTCCTGACAACAGCCGGCCGCGCCGCCGAGCTGGAGCTTCGGCCCCTGGCTGAGGTCCTGGGCTTCGCCTCGGCGGGCGTCGACCCGAAGGAGATGGGCCTCGGCCCTGTGCCCGCCACACGGAAGCTGATGAGCCGGCTGAAGCTGGGCTTCGCCGACCTTGACCTCATCGAGATCAACGAGGCCTTCGCCGCCCAAGTCCTGGCCGTCGAACGCGAGCTTGCGTGGGACACAACCAGGAGAAATATCCGCGGAGGAGCGATCGCCCTGGGCCATCCCATCGGCTGCTCGGGGGCGAGGATTACAGTAACCCTGCTCCACAGCCTGATCCGGGAGGACAAGGAGCTCGGACTGGCGACGCTCTGTGTCAGCGGAGGGCAGGGAATGTCCCTCGTTCTGAGGAGACTCTAGGGAGGTGGGCCGGAGATGAAAACGCGCACGCCCGACATCAAAACATCGTTGCCGGGGAAAAGGGCCAAGAGGATCATCGCCAAGGACCGCCGCTTCACGTCCAGCTCGTACATCAAGGAGTATCCCCTGGTGATCGAAAGGGGGAGGGGAGCGGTGATCGAGGACGTCGACGGCAACCGCTTTCTGGACTTCATGGCCGGCATCGCGGTCAACATCACGGGATACAGCCATCCCCGGATCGTCCGGGCCGTCAAGGCCCAAAGCGAGAGGTTCTTCCATCTCTGCTCGACCGATTTTTATTATGAGTCCTTTGCGGATCTGGCCGAACGTCTGGTCGGGATGGTCCCCATAGAGGGGGAGAAAAGCGTCTTCTTCACGAATTCCGGCGCCGAGGCCGTCGAAACGGCCATCAAGCTCGTCCGCTACTCGACCCAGAGGCCGTACATCATCTCCTTTCTCGGGGCCTTTCACGGCCGGACGATGGGGGCCCTGAGCCTGACGGCGAGCAAGGCGGCCCAGCGGGCCCATTTCTCGGCCTTTCTTCCGGGCGTCCACCATGTTCCGTACGGCTACTGCCTCCGTTGCCCGTACAACCTTTCCTACAGCTCCTGCGGCATCCACTGCGCGGAGGCGATCGAGAAGGTCGTCTGCCGGACGCTCATGAATCCCCGGGAGATCGCGGCCATCTTCGTCGAGCCCATCCAGGGGGAGGGCGGGTACATCGTGCCGCCGCCGGAGTTCCTCAGGAAGCTCAGGGCGTTCGCCTCCAGGAACGGCATCCTTCTCGTTGTCGACGAGATTCAGTCGGGGATGGGACGGACGGGGAAGTTCCTGGCCGTCGAAAATTTCGGCGTGGAGCCCGATATCGTCCTGCTGGCCAAGGGTCTGGCGTCGGGGCTGCCGCTCGGCGCCGTCGTATCGAAAAAGAAATTCATGAGCTGGAAGGCCGGCAGCCACGGCAGCACGTTCGGGGGGAATCCCCTGGCCTGCGTCGCAGCCCTGGCCACGCTCGACCTTTTGGAGCGGGGCCTGATGAGCAACGCCGCGCGCATGGGCGCCCGGCTCCTCGCGCGGCTGAAGAGACTCAAGAAAGACCATCCTCTAATAGGGGACGTGCGGGGCATCGGCCTGATGGTCGGGGTCGAACTCGTCCGCGACCGGGCGACTCTCGAGCCCGCCTCGGACGAGGCCCATGAGATCGTCCAGCGGGCCTTCCGGAAGGGCCTGTTGCTGCTCTCCTGCGGCGAGAACGTCATCCGCTTTTGCCCGCCCCTCGTCGTTACCCGGCGCGACGTCGACACGGCTTTAGACATCTTCGCCGACGTGCTGGCCGGATATTCCGCGGAGGCGTCGAAGCCGTGACCGGCAAGCTCAGGACTATGTCCGAAGCCGTCGCCGAATTTGTCGGCGACGGGGATACGATCGTCATCGAGGGCTTCACGCATCTCATCTGCTTCGCCGCCGGGCACGAGATCATCCGCCAGGGGAAAAAGGACCTCGCGGCCTGCCGCCTAACCCCTGACCTGATCTACGACCAGATGGTCGCGGCC
Source organism: uncultured Eubacteriales bacterium (assembly GCA_964551995.1). Lineage (GTDB taxonomy): Bacteria > Acidobacteriota > Aminicenantia > Aminicenantales > Saccharicenantaceae > DATKJS01. Next base: position 89,098 of record CAZKFD010000016.1, on the reverse strand, counting down.
GGCTGTGTCCGTAGGCTCGTTTTCAGCTGGGCGGGGAACCCGGGCGTCGGCTCCCTCTACGGCCTCCGGAGGGCGATCGAGGCCGGCGTCCCGCGGCGCGTCGAGGTCGAGGAGTACACCCATTTCGGCATGGTGGCGCGGTTCATGGCCGGCGCCGCCGGCCTTCCCTTCATGCACCTCAAGGGCTTCGAGGGCAGCACTCTGCCCGTGAAGAACAAACGGATCCGGTCGGTCCGGTGCCCTTATACGGGCCGGGTCTTCAGCACGGTACCGGCTTTGAACCCGGATGTGGCGATCGTCCACGTCCAGAGGTCCGACGCCATGGGGAACGCCCAGATTTGGGGGCTGATGGGGGTCCAGCGGGAGGCAGCCTTCGCGGCGAAGAAGGTCATTGTCGTGGCCGAGGAGCTTGTCGACAGCTCCGTCATCCGCTCCGACCCCAACCGAACCATCATCCCGGGCCTCGTCGTCGACGCCGTCGTCATCGAGCCCTTCGCCGCCCACCCGAGCTATGCCCTCGGCTATTACGACCGCGACAACCGGTTCTACGTGGAATGGGCCGGGATCTCGAAGGACCGGGAGGGCATGGACAGGTACATTCGGGAGTGGATTATGGAGGTCCCGGACCGGAAGGCCTACCGCGAGAAGCTCGGGGCCGACTACGTCCGGAAGCTCACGGCCAGGAGCCGCCCCGGCGGCTCGGTCGACTACGGGTATTGAGCCGGCCTGGAAGGATGAAGGAGAGAGTATGAACGGTTATTCGCCCTCCGAGATTATGGTCGTGAGGGCGGCCCGAGAGCTGCGCGACGGCGAGGTCGTCTTCGTCGGCATCGGCTTGCCCAATATCGCCTGCAACCTGGCCCGGAAGCTCTATGCCCCGGGCCTAGTCCTGATCTACGAGTCGGGCGCCGTCGGAGCCGTCCCCTCGCGGTTGCCGCTGTCGATCGGAGATCCCTGCCTGGCCCAGGACTCGCTGTCCATCTGTTCCATGGTCGAGGTCTTTCAATACTATCTCCAGGGGGGCCTGATCGATGTCGGATTCCTGGGAGGAGCGCAGGTCGACCGGTTCGGCAACATCAATTCCACCGTGATCGGCCCCTATGAAAGGCCGAAAATCAGGCTTCCCGGAAGCGGCGGGGCGTGCGAGATCGCCATCCACGCCAAGAAAGTCATCATCATCCTGACTCAGACGGCCAGGTCTTTTCCCGTGCACGTCGACTTCGTGACGAGCGCCGGCTTTCTCGGCGGGGGAGACGAACGAAGGGAGAGGGGTATGCCGGGGGGCGGCCCGTCGCTCGTGATCACGGACCTGGGCGTCTACGGGTTCTCGAAGAGGACACGGGAGATGTTCCTGAAGGAGATCCACCCCGGCGTCACTCTCCGGAAGGTGCGGGAGAACACGGGCTGGAAGATCAAGGTCAGCCGGAAACTGTCACTGACTGTCCGTCCCACCGCCGACGAGCTGCGGACGATCCGGGAAGACCTGGATCCGGGCCGGATCCATCTCCGCTAAGCCCGTCCAGCGGATTTTCCTCTTGAGGAAAAGCCGGATTTTGTTTATCATAGAGGCCCGGTTTCTCCAAGATTCCCCTGGATGTCTTGGCGGATCATGATTCTTCTCGTTTCGAGGAGGCTCGAGGATGAAAGACTATGCCGTGGACAAGATCCGCAATGTCGCCCTGGTCGGCCACGGGTCGTCCGGGAAGACGTCCCTTGCGGCTTCGTTCCTGTTCGACACCGGCGCCACCACCCGCCTGACCAAGGTCGATAAAGGCAATACCGTGACGGACTACGACCCGGAGGAGGTCGAACGGAAGATCTCCATCAACTCGGCCGCCTGTTTCTGCGAGTGGCAGGACCATAAGATCAACCTGATCGATACGCCGGGATACAGCAATTTCCTCTGGGACACGCGGTCCTCCCTCCGGGCCGTGGACGCCGCCGCCGTTCTCGTCTGCGGCGTCGCGGGTGTCGAGGTCGGGACCGAGAAGGTCTGGGGGATGCTCGAGGAGTTCAAGCTGCCGCGGATCATCATCATCAACAAGCTCGACCGCGAGAACGCCAGCTTTGGCCGCGCCTTGGAGGCCGTCCATCAGTTCTTCGGGCGCCAGGCCGTCCCCGTGCAGATCCCTGTGGGAGAGGAAAAGAATTTCGCGGGCCTCATCGACATCGTCGCCGGTAAGGCCTTGCTTTTCGAAAGGGATGAAAGCGGCAAGTTCACCGAGGCTGCCGTGCCCGCCAATCTCCGGGCGGAATTCGAGAAGCGCCGCCGCGAGCTCATCGAGATGGTCGCCGAGAGCGACGAAAAGCTCATGGAAAAATACCTCGAGCGGGGCGAGCTCTCTCCTGAGGAATTCCAGGAGGGCCTGAAACGGGCCATCCTCAACCACCGACTCTTCCCGGTCTTCGCCGCTTCGGCGATGCTCAACATCGGCGCCCAGCCTGTCCTCGACGGCATGGTCGCCTATTTGCCCTCTCCGGCCGAGCGGGCGGCGGTGAAGGCCAAAGTCAAAGGCGAGGAGCAAGTCGTGCCCGCCTCCACGGACGCGCCCTTCTCGGCCCTGGTCTTCAAGACGATCTCCGACCCTTATACCGGCCGGATTTCCCTCATGAGGGTCTTCTCGGGCCGGATGAATCCCGACGGGAGCGTCACCAACACGAACCGGGACACGGACGAGAAACTCGTCGGACTCTTTTTCCTCCAGGGCAGGGACCAAATCGCCGCCGGGCAGGCTAAGGCCGGAGACATCGTCGCCACCGCCAAGCTCAAGGTCACCTCGACCGGGGATTCGCTCTGCGCGAAGAACGCGGCGATCGAATTTCCGGCCATCAAGTTCCCCGAGCCCTCCATATCCTTCGCCATCGAGCCCAAGAGCCGGGCCGACGAGGACAGAATCTCCCAGGCGACCCACCGGATCACGGAGGAGGACCCGACCGTGCGTATCGAGCGCGATGCCGACACCGGACAGCTCCTGATCTCCGGAAACGGCGAGCTCCACGTCCGGATCATTACGGAGCGGCTCAGGAAGCGCTACAACGTCGAGGTCGACCTCAAGCCGCCCAAGGTCTCCTACAAGGAGACGGTCAAAGGCCGGGCCGACGTTCAGGGCCGGCACAAGAAGCAGACTGGCGGGCGCGGCCAGTTCGGCGACGTTTGGATCAAGATGGAGCCCCTGCCGCGGGGTCAGGACTTCGAGTTCGAGGACAAGATCTTCGGCGGGGCCATTCCCCGAAACTTCATCCCCTCCGTCGAGAAAGGGATCCTGGAGGCGAGGAAGAAGGGCGTCCTCGCCGGATACCCGGTCGTGGACTTCAAAGTCACCCTGTACGACGGCTCCTATCACGAGGTCGATTCCTCGGACATCGCCTTCAAGATCGCCGCGTCCAAGGCCTTCAAGAAAGCCATGAAGGAGGCCAAGCCGACGCTCCTCGAACCCATCATGGAGGTCGAAATCTATACGCCCGAGGCCTATATGGGAGACATCATGGGGAACCTCAACGGCCGCCGGGGCCGCGTCCAGGGCATGGAGCAGAAGGGGACGATGCGCGTTCTCAAGGCGCAGGTGCCGATGTCCGAGATGCTGGATTTCGAGCCGACCCTGACGTCCATCACGGGCGGCCGCGGCTCCTACATCATGGAGTTCTCTCATTACGACGAGGCTCCCGGGCAGGTCCAGCAGAAGATCATCGCCGAGGCCGTGAAAGAGGGCCGGGTCAAGCCCGAAGAAGAGGATTGACGGCCCCGCGACCTATGCGGGGGAGGGCGGCTCGGGTCTCTTTGACGAACGCCAGCAGAAGGGCTGCCGCCGCGGTCAGACCGATCGATAGGGCGAACGGAGCGGCGCGGCCCGCCCTGTCCCACAGCCAGCCGGCAACGAGCGAGGCCGGCAGGGCGCACAAACCCACCGCCATCTGAAACCCGCCGAGCACGCTGGCCCGGTATTCGGGAGGAGAAAGCTCGGTGACCAGAGTCCGCTGGACGGGCTCGAGCGCAGCCCTGTGGACTCCGTAGAAAACGAAAATGACTGGGACGAGGGTCATCCTTGCGACCAGGATGACGCCCAGACATACGACCGCCCAGAATCCGAATGAGACGAAGAGAACGGTCTTGCGCCCTATGCGGTCGGAGAGCCGGCCGAAGGGCAGGGAGAGGAGAGCTGCCGCGGCCGTGAAGAGCAGATAGAGTACGGGGATGAAACCGATCCGGAAGCCGACCGCCTTGGCGTAGACGAGCAGGAACGAATAGCTGAACGCCCCGATGGCGAAGACGGCGTTGAGCGCGATATAGAGGCCGAGGTTCCTGTCAACCCGCCCGATGGACAAGCCCTTGAAGATTTTGCCCTCCGGAGCGCGGGCCTCTCTAATCCTGAGGAGGATGAGCCCGGCTCCGATGACAGAGGGGATCGCGGCCAGAACGAAGAGGCGCCGGAGGCCCACGACGTCAACGAGCAGGATGCAGGCGGCGATCCCGAAGACGGCGCCCAGGTTGTCCATCGCCCGCACCAGGCCGAAGTGGCGGCCCCGGTTGAAATCCGTGGACACGTCAGCCACGATGGCATCCCGCGGCGCGCCGCGCATCTTTCCCGCCCGGTCGAGAATCTTGAAGGGGATGAGATGCTGCCAGACGGAGGAGGCGGCGTAGCCCAGCCGCGACGCCCCGCCGAAGAGATAGCCGGTCCAGACAAAGACTTTCCTTTTCCGGATCCTATCGGAGACGTACCCGGAGGCCGCTTGGGACAGCGAGACCAGGGCTTCGCCAAGGCCGTCGAGCAGTCCCAGGGCAGCTATGTTGGCCCGGAGGATCTGGATCACAAACATGGGCCAGACCGGGGCGATGATGTCGGAGCCGAAATCGTTCAGAAAGGAGGCCGCGGCAAAGGTCCTGATGGTTCTCCTGGTTTCGGGGGGTGTATCAGACGCCATTCGGTTCCTCCGGAGCTCGGGCCTTCATTGTAGCTTTTCCTTCCTGGGCGTTCAATTCCGGGAGCGTTGACATCCCCGAGAAGCCGGCGATATGATACGGCCGAAATTTCCGACGGAGGCCCTCATGAACCTTATTCGACACATCGCGCTCGCGACGATCGCGACCACCATGATCGCCCCGGCGGTCCGGCCGGCAGGCCGGACGCGGCCCACGCTTCAGGCCGGAGCCACGGCGCAGACCCGGGAGTCCGCGGCCGAGGAGGCGGAACAGTCCGACCCGACCCTGGACCTGAAGATTGGCAATCCCCGCCTCAAGGACAGGACGATGGACATCGCCCTCGGAGAGATCGCCTCGGCCCAGACGGGAGGCGCTGTGGGGTTCGACCGGATGATCCGAGAGATGTCGGGGAGCCGGTTCATCTATGTCGGCGAGACGCACAACTCCCTTCCCATCCACGAGATCCAGTTCCAGGTCCTCCGGGCCCTCTACGCGCAGGACCGCAACCTCTCGGTCGGGATGGAGATGCTGCCCGTCACGGTCCAGGAGACGCTGAACAAGTGGAGCCTCGGGCTGCTCACGGATGACGGATTTGTCCGGGAGGTCCAGTGGTACATCCACTGGAACTTCAACTTCGGGTTTTACCAGAAGATTTTCGAGTTCGCCAAGGAGCACCGGCTCCCGGTCTACGCGCTGAACGCGCCGCGCGAGATCATCGCCAAGATCCGGACGAGCGGCTGGGATTCGCTGTCGACGGACGAAAAGAAGCTCGTCCCGCAGGCGCCGGACCTGACGAACCGTGACCACCGGACGCTCATCAAGGCCATACTCGAGACGGCCGAGATTCCTCACGCGATGAAGGGGCCAGGCCTCGAGATGGTCTTCGAGGGCCTCTACCGGGCCCAGTCGGCCTGGGACGAGGTCATGGCCGGAAACGTCGTCGGGGACGCCGAGAGCGAAGGGCGCCGGATGGTCGTCTGCGCCGGCTCCGGCCATGTCCTGTACAATCTCGGCATCAATCGGCGGGCCTTCGAGAAGAGCGCACTGCCGTTTCTGACGGTCATCGCCGTCACGGTCCCCGGAGGCCGAAAGAGTGTCAAGGTCTCCCGGGCGATCGCCGATTACGTCTTCGGGATCGCCGCGGAGGACAAGCCGGCCTTTCCGTCGATCGGGCTCAGTCTCAAGAAAGTGGAGAACCTGGCCAACGTAGTCGTCGAGAGCAAGCCCATCGACGGCGCCGCGAGCCGGGCCGATTTCGAGAAAGGAGACGTGATCCTCGCCCTCGACGGCCGGCCGTACGACGACATCAACGAGCTGCGGATCGAGCTGGCCAAGCTGAGGTGCGGCGACGAAGCGAGATTTATCCTCCTTCGGGCCGGGCAGGTCAGGGAGACCGTTCTGAAGCTCGAGCGTTCCCAGCCGCCACCGGCCCCGCCGGAGAAAAAAGCCCTGTGTCCCGGCCGTCCGCAAGAGCCGTGAAGGGAGCGAGACCATAATTCCCCAGAGAAACAAACCGTGCCGAGTATCGGTCCCGGCAGGCTTGGCCCTGGCCGCAGGCCTCCTCGCCGCGGCCCCGCCGTCCCTCAAGACCCCGGCGGAAATGAACGGTTATAAGCAATACACGCAGAACGCGGCCGTCGGGCGTTTCCTCAGCGAAGCCGACGCCTCCACCCGGCAGCTCTCCGTCCGTGTGGAGATTTTCCTGGCCATCCTCTCCGAGGAGGGAGTGTCGCGGCCGGAGGACCTGAACCGGGCCAAGCCGACGATCCTGGCCGATGTGGAATCGGCGCTGCGGAAGAAGAGCATCACCTTCCACGAATACCTCGTCACCGAGGAGATGGGCTCGACGGGCGCCGCCGGCGTCGAGGGGCCCGGGCCCGCCGTTCCGAGGCAGGAGAACACGCGCTACAGCACGACCGACCTCAACGACGGGCGCAACAGCCTCGGGATCTATGAGACCTTCTCGTTTATCCAGGAGTGAGCCTCACGCCACGATCTCGACACGCTCGAGGCGAGAACCCGGTGGCAGTATGAAGGGCTCCGGTCCTTCCTGGAATCCGCCGCTGCACACGGCCCGGAGATCCTCAAGATCGTCCGTGACCTGCGCGCCGGCCTCCTCGAGAAGGGCAAAACCTATGACGCCGACGACCTGGTCTATCTGCGTTCCGATTATGCCCGGGATCCCCGGAAGCCGGCCCTGGCGCTCGAGAAGTACGGGGGAAACGGACCCGCCGCGGTCCTCGGCGTTCTCAAGGTCGACAAGAAAGCCGGAGAGACGCTGACGGCCGCGGATGTCTCCCGTCCCGCGCAGGCGCCGGGGCTCAATGTCGTGGGCGAGGTCGTGCGGAACTGGTTCCCCGAGGTCATCCCCACGGCGAGCATTCCCCGGCCGCTCGGGTACGTCATTCCGGCGAAATATTCGGAGGTCGTCGAAGCCCTCCTCCGCCAGGGTGTCGCCGTGGGGATGTTCATCCAGGATGAGACCATCGAAATCGAGGCCTCAGAGGTGAAGGAAGTCGTCCCGGCGCCCGCCGAGTACCTGGCTCACGTCAAAATCGTGATCGAGAGGAAGCCCATCGCGGCGGCTGTCCGCGAGGGAGATTTCTATGTTTCGTGCGGCCAGGCGGCGGCCGAGCCTGTCCCCTGCCTGCTCGAACCGGAATCGGAGTATGGTCTCATCCGCTACTGGAAATTCGCCCTCGTACCCCAGGCCGGCAGTGTCTTCGCCTTCTTCCGGGTGGTCAAACCCCAGACGCTCCTTCTTGTCCCGTACAAGCCCTGGCCCCGATAAGAAAAGGGGGATAATCGCCAGAAGGGCTGCCCCTCTTGGATCTTATCGGCTGAGCCGCCGGACTGCGGCGAGGACCGCGGGCTCCGGCTGGGCGGCCTTCTTGAGGAGCTCACCCGCCTTGGCCCGGTCGCCGTTTCTTTCAAGGATGAGGGCCCCGAAATAGGCGCCGGGGCCCAGCTTATCCCAGTGCCCGATGGTGTAATCCAGGATCATTTTCCGGATTTCCTCCGCCCGCTCCGCGTTCCCCAGCCTCTCCTGGCACAGCGATTCGAAGTAGTCCTGCAGCCTGACATCAGGGGCGAAGGGTGAGCCCGTGCCGAGGCTCTCGGGATAGAGCTTGGACTTTTCCAGATGGTTGACGGCTGCGGCCCACTCGTGCCTGGCCATGCGGTCCAGGGCGGCGGCGACATGGGCCCTGACGTAAAGGTCGTGGAGCTCGCTCGCGCCTTCGTAGGGCAGGGACTGGATCCCGTCGACGGCCGCCGCGCCGGCCTCATTCTTCGAAAGGGCGAGAAGCATTTTGACATAGTCGACCTGGGGCTGCGTTTCCGCCGGGAACAGGACCGCCGCCCTTTGGGCCGGGGCCAGAGCGTCCCCGCTGCGGCCGCTGTCGAGCAGAAAGAGCACGAGCGAGTGCCAGACCCGCCAGTTCTTTCCGTCGATTTCTACGGCACGGCGGTAATCGGCGAGGGCCTCGCGGGGGGCGCTTTCTTTTTCGAGATAGGCACGGGCCAGATAAAAGGGGGCGAAATCGGCGTCCCCGACCCGGGCAAAGAGCGCCCGGGCCTCGTCGATCCGGCCTTTGCCCCAAAAAATCAGGCCCAGGTAGTACTTCGGCTTCCAACCATCCGGCCGAAGGCAGGCGGCCCATTCGAAGACCGGAATCGACTCCTCCCGGAAGGGGAAGACGAGGAAGGGGGAGAGGCCGAGGGCCTTTCCGAAATATGACTGGCTTTCCTCCTTGGCCGAGTCTTTCAGGAGATAGGCCAGCCAGAAGAAGACCTCCGGGTGCGGCGGCGCATTCCGGAGCAGCACCACGGCGTCTTCGACGCGACCCGCCCGGACGTAAAACAGGGCCATCTCAAGGTAGCTCTCACAAGGCACCTCGTTGCGGATCATGCCCTTGAAAGCGGCGAGACGGGCCTCCGTCGGGTTCAGGAGATAGCCCTCGAACCGGCCGAGGTGATCAAGAGGATCGAACCCGAGGAGCCTGTCCAGGGTCCGGCGCGCGGCGTCTTTTTGTCCGAGCAGGCGCTGGGCGACGGCCATGATCTCGTAGGCGCTCGAATCGTAGGCATTGCATTCCAAGGCCCGTCCCGCGTATTCCGAGGCCAGAGCGTAGTCCTTGTCGAGCAGGGCGAGCTCCGCCAGCTGTACGTAGGCCGGAGACCGGTACTCCATCGACCGGGCGGCCCAGCCGAGGGCTTCCTTGGCGTCGGCCAGACGGCCGAGCCGCCGGGCGATCGTTCCGTAGACGAAGTTCGCCTCCGCGTCGTACATCGAGAGGTCCAGGGCCCGGGACGCATAAGCGAGCCCCCTGACGTATTCGCCGCGCCGGGCGTAGAGCTCCGCCGCCCGGGTCAGGGCCCGGAGGTGGAGCGGCTCCTTCGCGAGACAGGCCAGATACTTTTCCAGGGCCTGGGGGTATGACCTTTCCTGTTCGGACCGCAGGCCGGAGAGGAAAAGCCCCTCGGCCGTCGTCTCGTCGGGCAGGCGGAAATGGAGCGGCCGCTCGAGCTCCCGTTCCTCCGGACGGCTCGAATAAATGACCCGCTCACCGAGCCGAACGACGTAGGGTCCGGGTTTTTCCTTGAGTGGAATCTCCTTCTTGAAGGCCTGCCCGGGAGCGAGCCGGAGATGTTCCTCGAGAAGCTGCTTTCCCCCGGCGGTCACGATAAAGTCCCCGTCGACGGCCCCGAACGGAAAAAATCCCACGGACAGTCCGGTCGCCGTCTCCGCGGCGCTCAACACGCCCAGGGGAGAGGCCTTCCGCATGGGACCGATGCCACGGTAGGGAAACCAGATCTCCTTCCAGCGGTCCGTGATAGACGGAAAGAGCCGTCCGTGATCCGACTGATCGAGGAGGCGCCCGGCCTGGGGCTCCGTGTACTGCCCGTCCTTGTCGGTGAGCAGGTCGACCCAGATCCCTCCCTGGCGAGACAGGTCCCAGATCCAGATTTTGCGGCCGGGCATGTCGTTATAGAGGGCCCAGTGCCCGAAGCCGGCATCGGCGTTCTTGTACCAGGCGCCGTAGAAATCCTCGTATTCGCCCACGATGAAATAACTCTTCGAGCCGGGGGAGTCGTTGTTCTGGTACCAGGAGAGATCCCGCCCCTCCGCGTCGACCGGCCAGGGTTCGAGCGGCACGGAATAATCGTGTCCGATGTCATAGCGGCCCGGGAAGATGTATTTGAGGTCGTCGGCCGCTGCGATGGCGGCGCACGACCAGTAATAATAGGACTGGCTGAAGGGCGTGGGATTGTGCCAGAAGCCGTTGGTTTCGAAATAGGCCTTATCCTTGGGGACGGTTACCGTGACACTCCATCGCGTCCGCGACGGCAGGTCCATGGTGCCGACGGTGCAGCTGGCGCTCCCGTCGGGATTCCTGCGCATGATGTAGTCGACGGGCGCGGCGGTGGAGGGCGAATGCCCGACGATGCCGAAATTGAACTCGATCCCTCCCGAGGTCCACGGCCCCCGCAGGCCGATTTCCCGGAACTTCAGGACGTGGTTCGTATAAAGGAAATCGCGGTTCGAGGACCTATCCGTCGCACCCCAGACCTTGCCGCCCACGCCGGGCAGGACGGCGACCCGGATATAGGGATTCTCCAGCCGGACGACCGTCCAGGACCGGTCTTCGGCGGTCCGGCTAAAGCCGCTATAAAAATAATACGGGTAGAGCCTCAGGCCCTGCCCCCAGAGACTCGAACGTGTGAAGATCGGCACGGGGTCGGGGTCCGAATACGGATAGGTACGGATGATCTCCCTCGTTTCGATGACCGAGGCGCCGGCGCCCGGCCTCCCCGCGCGGCAGCCCCCCGCGGCCAACCCCAAGGCGGCTGCCGCCAGCGTGACCGAAATCCTGCCCGGCTTCATCGCGAGTTCCCCGTCCGCCCCATCACTTCTTCGCCGTGAGCTCCCGATAGATGATCTCTACCAGGCTTGGGACCGGCGCGGCTCCGAGAGCGGGCGGCTCCTCTTCGATCTTGAAGATCTTCTTGATCTCCTCGAGCGTCTTGCCGTCGGCGATGAAGGTCTTGATTTTGGCCTGCTGGACCTGAATGGTCTGAAGGAGGATCTCGACGTCGTCCCGCGTCACGCTGCCCGCGCTGGCTGTCACGAACATGTCGCCGTGGGGCCTGTGGTCGAGGATCTCCTTGAGGACCGTGACGAGCCCGAAGGAACTGCCGTTCTGGGTGAGATTTCTCAGCGCTTCCGGGCCCAGGGATACGAGGTCTCCCGTGAAGGCCGTCCGGTCCCGGTCGAAGTAGAGGACCGTGTCTCCGGTCCTGTGCGCGGCCGTGTAATGGCAGAGGGTGATTTCGGACCGGCCGGACTTGAGCGTCATTTTGTCCTTGAAGACGACCGTCGGCAGATAGTCCTGAAGGGCCGGACTCTCGGTGGCCGCTCGGCGAATATCCTCCTGGACTTGTTCCTGGCTGATGATCGGCAGCCCGCGCGGGTAGCCGGGCAGGCCGCCGATGAACTCGGGGGCGCTCGACGTGAGAATGATCTTTGTGATGGGGAAGGGGATCTTTTTTTTGACCTCCTCGACGAGGGCCTGGGCGCTGGCGGGCGTCATCTTGGCGTCGATCAGATAGATCTCGCGGTATCCCACGTACACCGCCGCGTTGGCCCCCGCGCCTCCTTTGGCCAGAAGCAGGTCCATCGTCAGGGGCTGAAGCGTCACGGAAGCTTCTTCCTGGCTGTCCTGCTGGGCAGTCATGACTGCCGGGGAGAAACAGAGGATCGCGACGAGGCCCAGGCAGAGAGCCGTGCGGTAGGATTTCATGGAGCGCCCTCCTTGGGTTCGGTCTTCGCCATGGCTAATGGTTTAATACGGCCGCGGGGGTCTTGTCAAACCGGCCGGCCCCGCGGGGGCTTTTTCGCTCCTGCGGACCCTCACCGCCTAGCCCGCATCCGGAGGAGCATCCGGTAACGGATGAAGGCCGTGGCCAGCCGGTAGACGCCGAAGGCGAGGAAGGCGGCTCCGATGGCAATCCCGGTGAAGCTCCGGATCGTCGTGGCCGTCCGGTAGAGAATGACCGCGCCGATGGGGACCATAAGGAATCCGAAGACGATTTGGACGACGTCCCGGGCGGTCAGACGTTCGGGGGGCGGGGACGGCCTTCGCGGGGGCATGGCGGCGGGGGCTTAATCTTCCCAACGGGATTTCAGGCCCTTCTCTCTGTCGCGCCGGATGAGGGCCTGCTTGTATTCCTCGAGCGATTCGTACTCTTCCGCGCTGTTCAGGACGTCGATCTGCTCCTGCTCCCAGTCATGGGCGATGTTCCGGAAGATGGGCAGTCTGTTCCGCCAGCGGAAGGTCATATAATAGGCCGCGCAGGCCAGGACCCACAACGGTCCCACGATCCGGCCGATCTGATGCGTGATGCCGACCGTGACGAAGATGCTCGTGACGCCGATGAACCCGAGGAAGCCGAGGACGGGGATATGGATCACCATGTTGTCCTTTTTCCGCCTCCATTTGATGTTCAACGGGACCTTGTAGGGACGGGGAGAATACGGGTCGAGGAACCTGAGGCGGATCAGAGATATGAAGACCAGCATGTAGCCGAAGGTCGCGCCGAATGCGTAGAGGTTCGCCAATGTGTCCAGAACGCGCGGCGTCAGGAACGCCACCATGGTCAGGACGAGGCCGACCCAGCCGAAGCCGATGATGGCGTTGCTCGGCGTCTGGTACTTGTGGTGGACATGGCTGAACCACTTACTGACGAGCTTAAAATGGCTCATTGAATAGATGAGCCGCGAATCGCCCATGACGCCCGAGTTCGAGGAGATGAACAGAATCGTTGCCCCGAGAAAGGCGGCGAACGGCCCGGCGATGATGCCGAGATAGGGAATGTGCAAGGCCAGGTAGGCGATGGGATCCGACTCGTGCGCCTGGAACTGTTGCCACGGCAGGATCCCCAGCCCTACCGTCGAGAAGCTGACGGCCAGGATGAAGACCGTGAAGATGAGGGCGAGAGAGGTCCGGGGGATGACCGTCGCCGGGCGCCGCGTTTCCTGGGCCGCTTGGGAGATGCTCTCCAAGCCGACGAAGGAAATGATGGCCAGGGAGAACCCGTACATGAACTGCTTCGAGGTCGGGAATTGGTGCGTCCACTGGTCCATGAGCAGCTGCGGGCGCCAGGCCAGGATGAAGCCGAACGTGACGATGGACATCTCCATGATCAGATCGACCAGGCCGATGACCTCGTTGAGCCGGGAGGACTCGCGGACGCCGCGGATGTTCAGCCAGCGCAGGAAGATGATCATGACCATGGTTTCGGCGAGCCAGAGGACGTTGACGCCGTGGAACGGTCCGAGGTTGACGGCGAACTTGGAGAGCGTGATGCCCAGGTAAGGGAGAAAGAAGTTCAAATAGCCGGTCGAGGCCGTGGCGAACAGCGCGATATCGATCGTATAGTCGAGGAGCAGGGCCGAGCCGGCGAGAAAGCCCGAGAAATCGCCCAGGCCGCGGAGGGAGTAATAGTGGCCGCCGCCCGCAACGGGATAGGAAGAGGCCAGTTCGGTGAAGGCCAGGCCGATCATGATGTAGACCAGCCCGGCTAGGGCGAAGGCCAGGGGGGCGGCGCCTTGCGCGGCTCCGATGACCAGGCCAAGGGCGACGTAGATGTCGGCCCCGACGTCAGCGTACCCCCACATGAACGAGCCCCAGATCGTCACGTCCCGACGCAGTTTGTGCTCGACGGCGGCCGCGGATTCCATGATGTTCTCTCAGAGATGATTGATTGCGGCCGGCAGATGTGCTCGCTTCCCGCCAGGCCGCCCGGAAAGCCTGAACGATTATAGACGAGCGGTCGAAAATGTCAATTCCGGCCAGGCCGCGCCTGGCCGGACCCAGATTTTTGACTTCCCGGGGCGTCTATGCTAAAGTCTTTGCTCCGACCGCTAGCCAGGGAACAGACTTGAATCAAGGACTGACAAGGAGAGAGAAGAGGTGAACCCCGCGCCTCAGGTGACGCTCTTGGGCGCCGCCCTGTCGCTCGTCTTCTGCGGGGCGATGTTCGTCATCCTCTGGTGGATGCTCCACCCCCCCGCCCACGTTTCCCAGTCCGCAGCCAAGGCCCGGGTCGCCGTTTCAGCGCTGATGAAGATCCTCGTCCCCACGATTGGGACCGCGTATTCGGAGCGTGCCGTGGAGCTGGCCTGCCGGCTGGGGGAAAAGCAGAAGGCGGAGATCATCGTGGCCCACGTCATCAAGATCCCGTTCACGCTGCCTTTGAACGCCGCCATGGCGGGGGCCGAGGCCGCGGCCAAGGAGATCGTCGATCGAGGCGTGGAGATCGTCCGGCACAACAATCTGCCCGCCCGGGGGATCGTGGAGAGGGCCCGGCAGGTCGAGGAGGGCATCATCCGGCTGGCGAAGGAAGAGGACGCCGACCTGATCGTCATGGGCATACGGCCCGTGGTGGGCTTTCCGGAGCGGATCGTCGGCCGGACGTCCGAGGCCGTTCTGCACCGGGCCTCCTGCGAGGTTCTGGTAGACCACCACGCCGCATGAGCGGAAGGAAGAACCATGAAAGCGGTCATCCTCGGCTGCGGCCGCGTGGGCGCCATGCTGGCGGCCCGGCTGGCCGCGGAAAAATGGGACGTGACGGCGGTCGACGCCAATCCCGACTCGTTCACCGCGCTGGGGGAGGGCTTCCCCGGGAAACAGATCAGCGGCAGGATCACAGACGAAGAGGTCCTGCGGGCGGCCGGCCTGGAGGCCGCTGACCTGGTCGTGGTCCTGACGTCCGACGACATCGTCAACCTGATGGCCGCTCAGATGGCCCGGACGAGGTTCAACAAGGACAAGGTCATCGTTCGCGTCCGCGACGCCATCAAAGCCGGCGCCTACCAGGAGCTGGGCCTGCAGACCATCTGTCCCAGCCGTATGGAGCTCGACGCCATCCTCAAGGACCTCGCCATCGGCCCGCGGGCGGTCTAGCGGAGGGAAGGGCGGGATGTACATCATCATCGTCGGCGCGAGCAAGGTCGGATACAACCTGACGAGGTCCCTGATCGCCGAGGGACACGAAGTCCTGCTCCTCGAAAAAGACCGCGCCAAATACAACAGCCTGGTCCGGGAGCTCGGAGAGTGCCTCTACCACGGCGACGGGTGCGAGGTCGAGACCCTCAAGCATGTCGGCGCCAGCCGGGCGGAGCTCCTGATCGCCGTGACCGGGCGCGACGAGCAGAATCTCGTCAGCTGCCAGCTGGCCAAGCTCCTGTTCATGGTCCCGCGGACCCTGGCCGAGATCAACGATCCGAAGCACGAAGAGCTGTTCAAAAGCCTGGGCGTGGACCTGACGGTCAACACGACGACGCACATCAGCACGCTCATCGGCCACCGCCTCAACATCGAAGTCTTGATGCCGCTCCTGACGTTCAAGAACCTGGAGATCGTACAGGCCGACGTCTACGAGTCCTCGCCGGCCGTCCAGCGCCCCGTGAGAGATCTGAATCTGCCTCCCGACACGCTGCTCATCGCCGCCGTCCGAAACGGGGAGGCGGTGCTACTCAAGGGGGATTCGGTCCTGCTGCCGAACGATTCGGTGATCGCCCTGACGAGCCGGGAGACCGAGAAGGAACTGAGGAAGATCTTCTAATATGAAAATCAGCCAGTATCTCAGGCCGGCCCAGATCGCCCTCGAGTTCGACGCCCCGGGCAAGCTCGGGGCGATCCGAGGCCTTCTCCGCATGATGGCCGCGGGCGGGATGCTCGCGGCGGGTCAGGTCTCCGAGGTCGAGAAGGCCGTCCTGGAACGGGAAGCCCTGACGAGCACGGGCCTGGGCTACGGGCTGGCCCTTCCCCATATCCGGACCGAGCTCGTCGCCAAGATTCAGATCGTTTTCGCCCGCAGCTCGAAGGGCGTGGATTTCGAGGCCCTGGACGGCAACCCGGTCCATTTCCTGTTCTTGATCCTGGCCCCCGCGCGTTGCGCGGATGAATATCTCAAGGTTATCAGCTCGGTCTCAAGCCTGATGAAAAACGAGAATGTCCGGAGGCAGCTGACGGCCGCGAAGTCCGCGGACGATATCCTCAGGATATTCGACTATTAGCGCGCGCGCCGCGGCCGGGCCCGGCGCCCCACGCGTCCTATCCTTGGCTGTCTCCGCCTCGAGCCGAAAAAAAGCCGGAGGCGGACCTCCGCCTCCGGCTGCCGCTCTTTGTCCGAACGGGGCTCAGAGCTTGGTCTCGGCGACCGTCTGAGTGACGACGCCGACCGTTTTCTCGAACATGGCCTTCTCTTCGGGGCTGAGCTTGATCTCGTAGATCTTCTCCATGCCCTTGCCGCTGATCATGCACGGCACGCCGATGAAGAGGCCTTTGACGCCGTACTCTCCCTCGCACCGTGCGGCGCAGGGCAGGATGCGGCGCTTATCACGGAGATAGGATTCGGCGATGATGATCGCGCTCCAGGCCGGGCTGAAGAAGGCCGAGCCCTTGCCGAAGAGCTTGACGATCTCGGTGCCCGCCTCGCGGGTCCTGAGGACGAGCTTGTCGATCTGCTCTTTGGTCGCGATCTCCGTCAGAGGGACTCCGCCGACGGTCGTCAGGCGGGGAAGGGGAACCATGTCCGGCCCGTGCCCGCCGAGGACAGTCCCGGCCACATCGGCGACCGACACGTCGAGCTCCATGCCGATAAAGGCGCGCCAGCGGGCCGTGTCGAGCGTCCCGGCCATGCCGATGACCTGGTTCCTCGGAAAGCCCGTCAGCTTGGAGAAGGCGTAGACCATGGCATCGAGCGGATTGGTGACGATGATGCAGAACGCCTTGGGGGCGTAGTGCTTGACGCCTTCGGCGACCTGCTTGATGATCGCCAGGTTGACGGCCAGCAGATCCTCCCGGGTCATGCCGGCCTGCCGGGGCCTGCCCGCCGTGACGATAACAAGGTCGGCCCCGGCGATGTCCTTGTAATCGGAAGTGCCCTGGATATCGGCGTCATAGTTGCCGTGTGGAGCCATCTCCATCAGGTCAAGGGCCTTGCCCTTGGCCTGGTTGGCGAGCTCGGGAATCTCCAGGACGACGATGTCGCCGAGTTCCTTCTGGGATGCCAACATGGCCAGGTTCTGGCCGATCTGGCCTCCCCCGATGAGAGCGATCTTTTTCCGCATACCGGTTCTCCTTTCTTTGTCTTCCGATATTCAAGGGCGGCGCGGCTCTGGCCTGTTCCGCCCGTTTTATCCCTAACGACTCTGATTCCGGCGCCCGGTCAGCCCCGGACGTATCCTTCCCAGGCTTCTTTAAGCCTCGGGTTCTTGAGCCAGTCCATGAGATAATCGGTGAAAGCGGCGCCCGTAGCCCCTGTGGCGCGTCCGGTGATGGCCAGCTTCTTCTCATATTGGCCGGTGATGTCCAGAGCCATCTCCAGGGCCTTGCCCTTCTCGGGATAGCCGATGTGCCCGAGGAGCATGGCGGCGGCCCGGATCATGCTGCAGGGGTCGGCGTACTGGGCCCGGCCCTCGGTGACCATGCGGGGAGCCGAGCCGTGGATGGCCTCGAACATGGCGTACTGCTTGCCGATGTTGGCGCTACCCGCCGTGCCGACGCCGCCCTGGAACTCGGCCGCTTCGTCAGTCAGGATGTCGCCGTAAAGATTGGGCAGGACCAGGACCTGGAAATCGCGGCGCCGCTTCTCGTCGACCAGCTTGGCCGTCATGATGTCGATGTACCAGTCGTCGACCTCGATCCCCGGGTATTCCTTGGCGATCCGGTAGAAGTTCTCAAGGAACCGGCCGTCGGTCGTCTTGACGACGTTCGCTTTAGTGACGCAGGTGACCCGCTTCCGTCCGTTGCCCTTGGCGTGCTCGAACGCCAGCCGGCAGATGCGGTCGGCGCCGGGATTGCTGATCAGCCGGAAATCGATGGCGATGTCGTTATCGACCTCGAGGCCGTAGGGACCGAGCGCGTAGAGATCCTCGGTGTTCTCTCGGAAGAAGATCCAGTCGATGCCTTGCTGGGGAACGCGGACGGGACGGACGTTGGCGAAGAGGTCGAGTTCCTTTCTCATGGCCACGTTGCAGCTCTCGATGTTCGGCCAGGGATCGCCCTTGCGGGGCGTCGTCGTGGGGCCTTTCAGAGTGACATGATGTTTCTTGATCTCGGCCAGGACGTCGTCGGGTATGGACTTCTTAAGGGCGGCCCGGTTCTCGATCGTCAGGCCCTCAATGCCGTTGATGGCGACCTTTCCCGCCTTGACCCCTTCCTCAAGGAGGGACTCGAGGACCCTCCGGGCCTGGGCGGCGATGTGAACGCCGATCCCATCGCCGGGGATGATCCCGATCTTGATCGGGGAGAGCTTTTTGTAGTCGATCCAGTCCGGCGCGGCCTTGACTCTCTCCATTCGTTTCATCTGCGTTTCGAGGAGCTTCCCGAAATGTTCCTTCGCCTTGTCGATGGCGGCGATGTCCATGTAGTGTTCCTCCGTTGGTAGAAAATCAAAACACAAACAGGAGAGGGATTCTATCGCGTTCGGGGCGGAAAATCAACCGAAATTTCGGGCCGCGGGATCGGCGGCGAGGCCGGCCGGAGGGCGGACGGATTTTGACAAAAGGCCTCAAAAAACTGATAAAATGATGGGACCGCCGGGGCCGCGTCCGCTGAGGAAAAGCGGTCCCGGCGGCAACTGTCCGAGCAGGAGACGAACGATGCTGGAAGCCTACCTTGAGCAGGAAAAAGAAAGGGGTGCGAAGGGGATCCCTCCGCTGCATCTGACCCCCGCGGAAGCCGGAGAGATCTGCGGCCTTCTGGAGAAACCCGTGACGGGAGAAACCGAGCTCCTCTTGGACCTCCTCCGCAACCGGGTCTCTCCGGGCGTTGACCCGGCCGCCAAGGCCAAGGCCGAATGGCTGGACCGGGTCGCCTCGGGAGCCGTCCGGTCTCCGGCCGTTTCCCGGACCGAGGCGGTTTTCCTTCTCGGGACGATGCTCGGAGGATATAATGTCGGGCCCCTGGTTTCCTGCCTCGAAGACCGAGCCCTGGCCGCCGGGGCGGCCGAGGCCTTGAAGAAAACGATCCTTGTCTACGGGCAGTTCGAGCCGATCCTCCGCATGTCCGGGACAAACGCTCACGCCCGGGCGGTCGTCGAATCCTGGGCCGCCGGGGAGTGGTTCCTCTCCCGCCCGGAGGTGCCGGCCCGGCTCGTCCTGAAGGTCTTCAAAGTCGACGGCGAAATCAACACCGATGATTTCTCCCCCGCAGGACACGCCCCGACGAGGCCCGACATCCCTCTGCATGCCCAATCCATGGGGCAGATGCGCTTTCCGGGCGGGATCGAGACGATCCGGAAATTCCGCGAGGACGGGAGCCGTGTCGTTTTCGTCGGGGACGTCGTCGGCACCGGGTCGTCGCGGAAGTCCGCCTGCAACTCCCTGATGTGGCATATCGGCGAGGACATCCCGTTTGTCCCCAACAAGCGGCGGGGAGGCATCGTCCTCGGCGGGCTGATCGCGCCCATCTTTTTCAATACGGTCGAGGATTCGGGGGGGCTCCCGATCATGTGCGACGTCGCGGCCATAAAGACGGGGGATGTCATCACGATCGACACGAAGGCCAGGAAGATCCGGGACGCGGCGGGGCGGACGATCTCCGGGTTCGAGTGGAAGCCGGTGACGATCAAGGATGAGTTCAGGGCCGGCGGACGGCTGAACCTCATCATCGGCCGACAGCTGACGGCCAAGGCCCGCAAGGCCATGGGGCTGCCCGAGGCGGATTTCTTCACCGCGGTCGAGAACCCGAAACCCAAGCCCGGCCAGGGCTATTCCCAAGCACAGAAGATCGTCGGGCGCGCCTGCGGCCTCGTCGGCGTGCTTCCCGGCACCGCCTGTGAGCCCCATATGACGACTGTCGGCTCCCAGGACACGACCGGCCCCATGACGGCCGACGAGCTCAAGGAGCTGGCCTGCTTGGAATTCCAGGCCGATCTCTTCATGCAGTCGTTCTGCCATACCGCGGCGTACCCCAAGCCCGCGGACGTCAAGACGCACCGGACGCTGCCCGCCTTCGTGATCGAGCGCAAGGGGGTGACCCTCAGGCCTGGGGACGGCGTCATCCATTCCTGGCTGAACCGGCTCATCCTCCCGGACACCGTGGGGACCGGCGGCGACTCCCACACCCGGTTTCCCATCGGCATCAGCTTCCCGGCTGGGTCCGGCCTCGTCGCCTTCGCGGGGGCCTTGGGGTTCATGCCCCTCGACATGCCGGAATCCGTGCTGGTGAGGTTCTGCGGCCGGCTCAACGAAGGCATCACTCTGAGGGACGTCGTCAACGCGATCCCGTATTTCGCGATCGCGAAGAGCCTCCTGACCGTCGAGAAAAAGGGAAAGAAGAACGTCTTCAACGGCTGCGTCCTGGAGATAGAAGGGCTCGAAGACCTGACTGTGGACGAGGCCTACGAGCTCACCGACGCGTCGGCAGAGCGCTCGGCGGCGGCGGCCGTCATTTCGCTCAGCGAAAGCCGGGTCGTCGAGGCTCTGAAGAGCCAGATCGCCCTCATGGAGAAAATGATCGAAGAGGGCTACCAGAGCGCGGAGACCCTGGGGCGGAGGATCGAAGCCTGCCGGAAGTGGGTGGCTGACCCGGTCCTCATCAAGCGCGATGCCCACGCCGGGTATAAGGCCGTCCTGGAGATCGATCTTTCGGAGATCCGGGAGCCGATCCTCGCCTGCCCCAACGACCCCGACGACGTCCGGCTCCTCTCCGCGGTCGCCGGCGACCGCGTTCAGGAGGTATTCATCGGCTCGTGCATGGTCAATATCGCCCATCTCCGCGCCGCCGGAAAGATCTTCGAGGGGGCCGGGCGCCTCGAAACGAAGGTCTGGGTGACGCCGCCGACCAAGATGGACGCGGCTCAGCTCATGCGGGAGGGCGCCTACGCCGTCTTCAATTCGGTCGGTGCCCGGACGGAGATCCCTGGCTGCTCGCTCTGTATGGGGAACCAGGCCCGGGTTTCGCCGGGCGTAACGGTCGTGTCCACGTCGACGCGGAATTTCGACAACCGGATGGGCGACAAGGCGAGGGTTTATCTGGGGTCTGCGGTCGTGGCGGCCCTCGCCGCCGTGAAGGGCCGCCTGCCCACTCCCGAGACCTATTTCTCGGTCTTCAAGGAGAAGCTGGCGCCGTACATGGGAGCGATCACCCGCTATCTTCATTTCGACCAGATGAAGGACTCCGGGCTGGGATACGTCCGATAGGGCAGGGGAAGGTTCGGCCGGAATTCCGGAAGGAGGTCCCATGATCCGACTAAACGGACGAAAGGCGTTGATCACCGGCGGCTCAAGGGGCATCGGACGGGCGACGGCCCTCCTGTTCGCCCGAGCCGGGTGCGATGTGGCCATCAATTACGCGAGGAACAGCGAAGCGGCCATGGCGGTCCGGAAGAGCATCGAAGAGACGGGGCGCGAATGCCTCGTGTACAGGGCCGAGATGTCCGCCAAGGAGGACATCGACGGGATGGTCGCCGATATTCTTTCCCGCTGGGGCGAGCTCGATACGGTCGTCAACAATGCCGGGGTTTGGACCTACTTGGAAATGGGCCGAATGGACGAGCGAGTCTACCGTGAGACCATGGGCGTCAACGTCGACGGCCCTTTCTACGCCATCAACGCCGCCGTCCCCTCGATGAAGGCGAAGGGCCGCGGCTGGATCATCAACGTCTCTTCGACGGCGGGCGTCCGCGGAGAAGCGTTTCACTCCCACTACGCGGCCAGCAAAGGGGCCATGCAGGCCCTGACGAAATCCCTGGCCGTAGAGCTCGCGCCCTTCAACATCCGGGTCAACGGCGTCGCTCCCGGCTGGGTGGATACGGACATGTGCACCGAGGTCTTCAGCGAGCCGGGGTACCGGGAGAAAGTGCGGAACTCGATCCCTCTCAAGCGCATCCCGCCCCCCGAGGACATCGCCGGCCCCATCCTCTTCCTGGCCTCCGACCTGGCGCGCCACATCACGGGCGAAATCCTGAGCGTCAACGGCGGTTCCGTGCTCTGCGGAGGATGAGAATGTCGAGCCGCCCGGATACTCCCGCCGCCGCTCCCGCCCAAGGGAGCAGCCCCAGAGCCGTACGCCGGGCCTTAAAAGGCTTGACACGGGTTTCCCAATCATGCTATCTAGGGGTGGATTAATGGCCAAAAAATTCCTGTCCATTATCGTCGTCCCCCATACAAAGACCAGTACGCGGACTTTTTCCTTTTCCCAGCGGAGCCTGAAGATCCTCGCCGGCGGCGGTGCGTTCCTCGCCGTGGCCCTCATCGTCTTCCTCGTCGATTATGTTTCGATGAACGTCATTCGCCAGCGCTATAAGGTCCTGACGCGGGTGACGGCGGAGCAAAAAGCCAAGATCGCGGATTACGAAAAGTCCATCGTGGAGCTCCAGGCGAAGGTCGACAACTCCGAAACCTACATCAAAAAGATCAACATCATGCTCGGGCTGAAATCGCCGGACGTCCTCAAGAGCCCGGCGGGAATCGGAGGAGGTGGTTCGGACACCGACGCCGCGGATCCGGCGGGAACGGTGCCGCCCAGCGGACCCCAAGGCCTTCCCCAGGAGGCAGTCCACGGCCTGATCCAGAAGGCTCAAAGCGTCGATAACAACCTCAGCTTCTTGGCCGATAAAACCCAAAGCAAGGTCCTCGGGTGGGCGACAACCCCCTCTATCATGCCTACGGCCGGTTGGGTGAGTTCGCCGTTCGCCGTGAGGGTCGATCCCTTCACGGGAAAGGAGCAGATGCACTGGGGGATCGACATCTCGACCAACGAAGGGAATCCCATCGTGGCCACGGCGGACGGGATCGTGATCAGGGTCCAGAAAGACAAGTACCTGGGCAACAGCGTGGCGATCAGCCACGGCAACGGGTTCGTCACCGTCTACGGACACATGAAGGACATGCCGAGGCCGGTCGTCCACGAAGGGCAGCAGGTCAAGCGATGGGAAGTCATCGGGTATGTCGGGCAGACCGGACGAGCCGTCGGACCTCATGTCCATTATGAGGTTCATGTCGACGGAAAACCCGTCAACCCCTATCTGTATATTATCGAACAGTAGACAGCCGGTCTCGCGGCCTCAGCTTTCGCCGAGTTTCTCTCCTGGCAGAATCCTGGCTCCCCGCGAGAACGTCGATGCCGCCATGCGCATCCGTCCCTCAGGCTGAAGCTCCTCGATGAGATAGGCCCCGCCTCCGCCGCAGACAACCGTGAGGCCATCGTTGTCCCAGGCGACGATCTCCCCTGGTCTCCGGACTTCCGGCCGGGCACCGTGAGGCTGTCCCCTGTGGACGAGAAGGCGCTTGCCGCGGAAGAAGGTGAAGGCCCCGGGGCGGTCCGAGAGCGCGCGGACCAATCTGTCTGTCCTGTCCGCGCTTTCCGACCAATCGATGAGGCCGTCCTCCTTACGAATCTTAGGCGCCAGCGTGGCCAACGCTCCTTCCTGCGGCATGCGCGTAACGCCGTCAATCCCGTCGAGGGTCCGGATCAGCAAATCCGCGCCCATGACGGCCAGCCGGCTCTCGAGCTCGGACGCCGTTTCCCTCGGACCGACGGCGGTCTCGACTCGGGCCAGGATGTCCCCCTCGTCCATGCGTTCGTTGAGCTCGATAATCGTGATCCCCGTCTCCGTTTCGCCGCGGAGGATCGTCCATTGGACCGGGGCAGCCCCCCGGAACTTGGGAAGCAGGGAAAAGTGGACATTGAGAGAACGGAAGCGGGGGAGATAGATGATCGGCCCGGGGATGATCTGGCCGTAAGCCACGACGACGATGGCGTCGGGCTCGGTCGAACGGATCCGTGCCAGCGCAGACTCCTCGCCGCGGATTCTGACCGGCGCGATGACGGGAATGCCACGCTCGCGAGCGAACGCCTCGACCGCGCTCGGGGTCAGCCGCCGTCCCCGGCCCGCCGGCTTTGGGGGCTGGGTGACGGCGAGGGTGATGACGTGTCCGGCGCCCAGAAGCCTCTCGAGTGAGGGGAGGGCCGGGGCCGGGCTCCCGAAGAAGACGATTCTCATAGCTTGAAGCCGGTTTCGGTCGCTTTCTTCAGCTTTTTCCTGAGTAGGTTTTTCTTGAGAGGAGAGAGCCGGTCCGTGAACAGCTTTCCGTCGAGGTGGTCTACTTCGTGGCAGATGACCCGCGCCAGGAGGTCCTCGCCTTCGATGACGACCTCGCGGCCGTCGAGGTTCACGCCCTTGAGGGTCACGCGGTACGGACGGGCGACCTTCTCCCGGATGTCCGGGACCGACAGGCATCCTTCCTCCGAGACGGCCTCGCCGTCCCGGGCGACGATTTCGGGATTGGCCAGGACGATCAGGTCGGCCTCTTTTTCCCCGACTGAGAGGTCGATCGTGATCAGCCTCCGTCCGTCGTTGACCTGGGGGGCGGCGAGCCCGATGCCCGGGGCCTTGTGCATGGTCTCGACCATGTCCCTGGCCAGCTGGATCAGGCCGTCGTCGATCTTTTCGACCTTCTCCGCCTTCTTCGCGAGCATGGGGTGCCCGATAATGAGGATGTCTCGGACCGCCATGAGCCTCCTCCCCTCCTTATTCTAGGCGATTCCCGCAAAAAGAAAAGGGGGACGCTTCTCCCGCGCGGATCCGTCTCTCGGACGTCGATCACATAGTGGCCGTCGGCGGGGGCGGCTCGTCCGCCGCGCCCGCGTTGCGCAGCGGGATCCGGATCAAGTAGAGAGTGATGAGCACGAGAACGGCCAGGCCGCCGACGTAAAGGTCCACGCCGCCAAAGTAGTTCTGGCCGGTGAAGACCGTCGGGATGTCGTGGCCGATGACGTGCTGCAGGAAGAGGAACTTCCAGAGCGCCCTGAGGAGGCCGGTCAGGGCCTCCCCGGCGATCAGCCCGGCCGCGAGTAGGATGCCAACGTTCGAGACGCGGGCCTTCTGGGCCTCGTTGAGATTCCGCCTCGAGCAGATGCGGTCGGACAGCCCCTTGATCATGCCCCCGACGAAGATGGTGAAGGTCGTCTCGAGCGGCAGGTACATGCCGACGGCCACGAGCATGGGAGACTTCACTCGGACGAGGATCAGGGCGAAGCCCATAAGCATGCCGACGACCACGAGCGGCCAGGCCATCTCGCCCTCGACGATCCCCTTGGCGAGCGCGGCCATGAGGCCGGCCTGGGGGGCGGGCAGCTCGCGGCTGCCGATCTGGAAGGCGCCCATGAGCAGCATCAGCGGGAAATACAGGACGAGCGAGGCGATGAGGATGCCGAAAATGTCGCTCGTCTGCATCTTCCAGGGCGTGCCTCCCAGGATGTGCCCGACCTTGAGGTCCTGCAGCATCTCGCCCGCCACGGCGGAGGACACGCAGACCACGGCCGCGACGCCGAGGACCGCGGCGACGCCGCTCATGCCCGTCGCGCCAACGAGAACCATGAGGAGCGCGGCGATGACCAGAGTGGACAGCGTGAGTCCCGAGATGGGGTTGTTGGACGAGCCGATCTGGCCGACCAGGTTCCCGGAGACGGCCGCGAAGAAAAACCCGGCGATGGCCATGACGGCGGCCGCGAGGATGGCCGGAGGAAAGCTCCCGGTGAACAGGCGGTAGACGAAGATCATCAGGACGAACACTCCTGTCATCCCGGCGAGGACGATGCGGATATCGATGTCTTTCTCGAGGCGCGAAGAAACCTCGGCCTGTCCGGCGGCCTTCTTGACGTCGGAGAGCGACCTCTTGATGCCGGCGGCGAGGTTCTTTCTCATCTTGTAGAGTGTGTAGCCCGCGCCGACGAGCATGCCGCCGACGGCGATCGGGCGGATGATGAATTTCCAGACGTTCACCACGAGGTCCGGCCAGGACACGTCGGCCGCAGCCGCGGCCGGGCCGTAGAACTGGTGGATGAGCTGGGGCCCGAGGAAGTAGATCAGGAGAGGAGCGAAAAGCCCCCAGGCCAGGACGCCACCGGCGAAATTGAGGGAGGCCAGGGTGGGGCCGATGATGTATCCGACGCCGATATAGGCCGGATAGATCCCCGGGCCGGAGACCGCCAGCGTGCCGCCCGCCCCGATCTTGGGCGACTCGCCGGACGCGCCGAGACGGACGAAGCTCTGGCCGACGCGGCCGACCCGGATGATGAAGTCGCGGCTGGCCGCGAAGAGCTGGACCGCGCCCATCGCGTACGCGACGGCGCCGAAGCCGGCGGCCTGAAACAGGAACTTCGCGCCCTGGCTGCCCTTCTGGCCGGCCTTGTGGATCTCGGCGGCGGCGATGGATTCGGGGAAGACAAGCTCGGGGTCCGCCACCATGACGCGGCGCAGGAAGGTCACGAACAGGATCCCGAGCAGTCCGCCGACGAACATCAGCGCCGAGGACTTGAGATAGGCCTCGACGGTGTTGAACTTGGTCCAGGCGCCGGAGATGACGAAGGCCGGAATCGTGAAGATGGCCCCGGCGGCCACGGACTCGCCGATGGATCCGGCCGTCCGGGCGATATTCTCCTCGAGGATCGAACCGCGCATGATGCGGAGGACGGCCATGCCGATGACCGCCGCGGGATACGTGGCCGCGATCGTCATCCCGGCCCTTAGGCCGAGATAGGCGTTGGCGGCGCCGAGGATGACCATCATCACGAGCCCGATGAGCAGAGCCCGGAGGGTGAACTCCTTCTGGCTCGTCTTCTCGGGGACGTACGGTTGATAGCTCATCGTGCGCTCCTTGGACCGGATTTTTCCTATGTATATGTGAAGAGCGCGAACAAAGTCAAGCTCCCCCCGGCCCCGAGCGGAAGGATTTGATTCCAGGCGGGGAATTGTGCTAAAAATGGCATGGGAGAAAGAGAGCGCCCATGACTATCATCAACTGGCTGAAGGACAGACTCTTCTGCGACCTCGCTGTCGACCTGGGGACCGCCAACACTCTTGTCTTTCTCAAAGGCAAGGGGATTATCGTCCAGGAGCCCTCGATCTGCGTGATTAACAAGCTGACGGGCAAGGTGGAAGCCGTTGGCGCCCGGGCCAAGGAGATGCTGGGCAAGACGCCCAACACGATCATCGCCATCAAGCCCATGCGGGACGGTGTCATCGCGGACTTCGAGGTCGCCGAGAAGATGCTGGACTTTTTTATCAAGAAAGCCATGAACAACCGCGGTTTCGTCCTCCGGCCGAGGATCGTCATCGGCATCCCGACGGGCATCACCCAGGTCGAGCGGCGGGCCGTCAAAGACGTCGCCCTCAGGGCCAAGGCGTCCGAGATCTATCTGATTGAGCAGCCGATGTCCGCGGCCATCGGCGCCGGTCTGCCGATCTCCGAACCGACGGGAAACATGGTCGTCGATATCGGCGGCGGCACGACCGACATCGCCGTCATCTCCCTCAACGGCATCGTCTTCAATCACTCCATCCGCATCGCGGGCAACGAGATGGACGAGGCGATCATTCACTATCTCAAGAAGAAATACAACCTGCTCATCGGCGAGCGGACGGCCGAGACCGTCAAAATCCAGATCGGTTCGGCCTACCCGCTGGACGAGCCGATGACCATGGAGATCAAGGGCCGCGACCTGAGGGAGGGCATCCCGAGGACCATCGTCGTCGACGACCAGGAGATCCGGGAAGCGATCGAGGACACCGTGGCGGCCATCATCAACGCCATCCGCATCGCCCTGGAACGGACGCCGCCCGAATTGTCGGCCGACATCATCGACCGCGGCATCATCCTCACGGGAGGCGGCGCCCTGCTGAAGAACTTGGACAAGAGGATCCGGGAGGAAACGCAGCTCCCGATATTCATCACCGACGACCCCCTGACGACCGTCGTTCTCGGAGCTGGCAAGATGCTCGACGACTTGGATCTCCTGAAGAAAATATCCTTGGAGTAACGACTCGGGCCGGGCGTTTTCGAGAGGCTTTATGCCGTTTTGGGAGAAACGGGCCAACTTCTTTGTGCTCATCGCGCTCGTGATGGTCCACCTGATCCTCATCTCCGTCCAAGTGCCGCGCCACAGCGACAAAAAGGTTATGGAGAGGATCGTATTCTTCGTCTTCTCACCGGTCCAGAAGGCGGCCGTCTCGGCCTTCGGCGGCCTGGAATCCCTCTGGAACAACTATTTCGACCTTCGCAAGGTCAGGAAGGAAAACCAGAGGCTGAAGCGGGATCTGTTCTTTCTCAACCAGGACAAATGGTTCCTGGAAGACCGCCTCATGTTCTTCCGGTCGGAGGCCCAGCTCCGGGAGTCCCTCTCCCGCTTCCGGGAGTCCCTGGTCGTCGCCCGCGTCATCGGGACCGACGCGGGAAACTACTACCGGTCCGTGATCCTCGATAAGGGGAGCCTGGACGGCGTCAGCCGGGACCAGGCGGTCTGCGACCGGTTCGGCAACCTCGTCGGACGGACGATCGAGCCTGTGTCCTTCACCGAGGCCGTGGTCCAGCTGATCACAGACGCCGAAAGCGGCGTCAGTGTGATCTCCGCCACCGATAGGGTTGTGGGCGTCCTCTCCGGCGCCTCGGCCGGGCTCTGCGTCCTCAAGTACGTGACGGCCACCAAGGGAGGACGGCTAGGAGAGGACCTGTTCACCACGGGTTTCGACAAAATCTATCCGGCCGGGATCAGGGTCGGCCAGATCCTGTCGGTCAAGGCGACGTCCTCCATTTTCAAGGAAATTTTGGTCCAGCCGTATTTCAGCTTCGCGGCTCTCGAGGCCGTGGCCGTCCTGCCGAAGGCCGGAGGAGGGAAGTCGTGAGGGGCGCCGTCCTGAAGGACATCCTCCGGGCCGGGCTCGCGGCCCTGGGAGCGTTCCTTTTCTATTCGCTCCTCGGTCGCGTCGGGCCTTCCGTCCTCTTCCTGTTCAACGCCTTTGCTATCGTCGTCGTGACCTTCTCCGTCGGTCGGGACGAGATCTTCGGCGCCGCCCTGGGAGCCATCTGCGGCCTCGTCCAGGACTCCTTCTCGCTCGGCGTTTTCGGCGTCGCCGGCCTGACCAAGACCCTGTTGGGATTCTGGACGGGTTTCATTTCGCGGCGCATGGATGTTTCGTCGTTTTCCCGGCAGACGGTCTTCCTGTTCGTCATGTCCGGCCTCGAGCTCGCCGCCTGGGTCCTCCTTTCGACCGTCGTGCTGGGGGGCCGGGTGAACATCCGGCACGGCCTGCTCATCCTGCAGCCCGCAGTGACGGCCCTGTTGGGGAGCGCCATCCTGACGATCAATAGGAGGAGCCGGGCCCGCCGCTCCTGAGTGTCCCCATGCCTGCCGACAAGATCTACGAGGACCTTTCGATCGTCGTCCGGCGCGCCACCGCCGTCTTTCACGTCCTGGCCGTCATCGTCTTCCTTATCCTCGCGTATTATTGGAAGGTCCAGATCCTGGATTTCAAGAAGTTCTGGACCCTGGCCGAGGCCAACCGGACCCGGACACTGATCCTTACCGCTCCCCGAGGGCTTATTCTCGACCGCAACGGGGTCATCCTGGCCGATAACAAGGCCAGTTTCAAGGTGTCCCTGGTCCGGGAGCACCTCAAGAGCCTCCGGCCGAAGTTCCCGGCCATCAGCGGGGTGCTCGGGATCAGCGAAGAGGAGCTCCGGGACCGAATCGAGCGCTACAAGAGCCTGCCCCCGTACGAACCCGTGATCATCAAGGACGGGCTCGAACCGGAAGACATCGCCCCAATCGAGGCCCGGCGCCACGAGTACCCCGAGCTCGAGGTGGCCGCCGAGCCGAAGCGCTCCTATCCGTTCAAGACTCTGGCGGCGCATGTCCTCGGCTACCTGCAGGAGAGGACGCAGGAGGAGATCCGCGACAACCCGGCCCGGAACCTCAATGTGGGGGATATGGGCGGCGGCGCGGGAATCGAAAGACAGTACGATGAAGAGCTGACGGGGAGGGACGGCTCCGTGCTCGAGATCGTGGACAGCCTGGGCCGGGGGCAAGAACAGATTTCGGAACAGGAGGCGACCCAAGGGAAAGACATCCGCCTGACGATAGACGCGCGGCTGCAGAAGAAGGCCGAAGATCTCCTCGACGGAAAGGAGGGCGTCATCGTGGCCTTCGATCCGTCGACCGGCGAAATCCTGGCGCTGGCCAGCGACCCGACGTTCGACCCCAACCGGTTCATCTCGCGGTTCAGCCCGGAAGAATGGGTTCATTTCATCAACGACCCGTCGTCCCCTCTAGAAAACAGGGCCGTCAGAGGGCTCTACGCGCCGGGCTCGATCTTCAAGCTGATCATGGCCCTCGGCGGCCTGGACGCCGGTTATGTCACGGAGCAGACGACCGTCTTCTGTAGCGGCGCGATCATGATCTACGGGACCCCGCGCTCGTGCTGGTTCCCCGCCGGGCACGGGAGCATGAACCTCCCCAACGCCATCAAGAACTCGTGCAATATTTATTTTTATACGCTCGGCCGGCAGATGGGAATCGAGCCGATCGACGCGGCCGCCGCGAAGCTGGGGCTGGGCGAACTCACGGGCATCGACCTCCCCGGGGAGAAAGAGGGTTTGATCCCCAGCCCGGAATGGAAGCAGAAAACGATGAAGGAATCCTGGTTCCCGGGAGAGACGATCTCCGTTTCGATCGGCCAAGGACAGCTCCAGGTGACTCCGCTCCAGATCGCGCTCATGACTGCGATCATCGCCAACCGAGGCGTGCATCCTGAGCCCCATCTCCTGTTGCAGACGAGCGCCCAGGCCGGCCGCGGCCGTCCTGATTCCTCCGAGGCGCACGCCGCGGAGGGAGTCCCGCCGTTCAAGACCTCTACCTTCGAAGCCGTCATTGAGGGCATGTGGAGGTCGGTCAACGACCACGGGACGGGCCAGGAGGCGCGTGTCGAAGGGATGGATGTGTGCGGCAAGACGGGTTCGACACAGATCGTGAGCAAGGAGCGGGCCGAGATGCTGGCCAAAGCCGGCAAGCCCATCAAGACCCATTCCTGGTTCTCCGGTTTCGCCCCGAGGAACAGTCCGCGGCTCGTCGTCACGGTCCTCGTCGAGTACGGCGGCGGGGGAGGGGCGGTCGCGGCCCCGCTGGCCGGTGAGCTCTTCAGCCTCTACAGGAGCCTCCAGGGAAAATGATGATCGACAGGCGGCTTTTCCGCGAGATCGATTGGACGCTGGCCGGACTGGTCCTCCTGATCTCGCTCCTGGGAGTCGTCTTCATCTACAGCTCCTCGCACCTCTTGCCATCGAACTACACCCTGAAACAGCTTTTTTGGATCGGGATCAGCCTCGTCGGGCTTTTCCTCATGACCGCCGTCGACTACGAGTTCCTCGTTTCTTACTCGATCTATCTCTATATCCTGATCAACGCCTTCCTGGCGGGGAGTCTGGTTTTCGGACGGATCGTTGCCGGGCACAAGAGTTGGCTCAGCCTCGGGTTGATGCAATTCCAGCCCTCCGAGGCGGCGAAGGTCGTCATGATCCTGGTTTTCGCCAGGCTGTTCGCCGGTTACAAGAGCCCGTACCTGACCTCCCGCTCGATCGCGGTGCCGCTCGTCGTCGGCGGGATCCCCCTCGTCCTGGTCATCCTGCAGCCGGACCTGGGAACGGCCCTGACGTTTGTGGGCGTCTTGGGGGGAGGATTCATCCTGGTCGGGCTCAGGCTCAGGACCATCCTCGTCTTCCTGGCCCTGGCTCTTGTCCTGGGGGTCGGCGGCTGGAAATTCGGCTTGAAGGACTACCAGAAAAAAAGGTTGACGACCCTCGTCTATCCCCATCAGGACCCGCACGGCTCGGGATACCAGATCATGCAGTCCCGGATCGCCATCGGGTCCGGCGGCCTGACGGGCAAGGGATTTATGAAGGGCTCCCAGAGCCAGCTCCGGTTCCTGCCCGCCCGCCACACGGATTTCATCTTCTCCGTGATCGGCGAGGAATTCGGTTTCCTGGGGGTCTTCGTCCTCATCCTCCTTTACCTGCTGATGCTTGCCCGCATGTTCCTGTCCGTAGGGAAGGCCCGGGACCGGGCGGGCGTCTACGTCGTCTTCATGGCCTCTATGCTCATAGCGTTCCAGTTCCTCATCAACATCCTGATGATCATCGGGCTGTTCCCCGTGACGGGCGTTCCGCTGCCGTTCCTGAGCTATGGGGGCTCCTCCCTGCTCTCCAATTTCGTCGCCTGCGGCCTGATCCTGAACGTCAAGATGAGACGCTTCGCGAATGTCTGATTCCGCCCTGAGGAGGATTCTCGCCCGGGTCGAGAGGCCGGGCCGCTACGTGGGCGGAGAGTGGAACGCCGCCCGCAGGAGGCCGCGGGCTGGGCAGGTCAAGGTCGCGCTGGCCTTCCCCGACGCCTACGAGATCGGGATGTCCTATCTGGGTCAGAAGATCCTCTATTCCCTCCTGAACCGGGATCCTTGGGTGCTCGCCGAACGCGTCTTCGCTCCCTGGCCCGATTTCGAGGGCGAGCTGAGGGCCGCGGGCCTTCCCCTCTCGTCATTGGAGAACGGCATCCCGCTCCGCGATTTTGACATCCTGGGCTTCTCGCTTCTCTACGAGCTGAACTATTCGAACGTGTTGACGATCCTGGACCTCGGGGGGGTCCCGCTCCTCGCGGCGGACCGCGACGAGCGTCATCCGCTGGTCATCGCCGGCGGTCCGGCCGCCTTCAACCCCGAGCCGGTGGCCGGCCTCTTCGACCTGTTCCTTCTGGGCGACGGTGAGGAGGCATTTTTCGAGATCATCGAGGCCTTCCGGCAGTCCCGGAAGGAGGGGCTCGGCCGCCGGGCCATGCTGGAGAAGCTCGCCTCGATCCCGGGCGTTTACGTTCCGTCGCTTTACGTCGCGTCCCGGACGGCGGGCTCGACCCTTCTCGTGCCCGTGCCTTCGGGCGGCGCTCCGCCGTCCGTCCGGAAACGGATCCTCCGGGGATTCGATCGATCCTTTTTCCCCGAAAAGATCGTCGTCCCCGGGCTGCGCGTCGTTTTCGACCGCGTGGCCATAGAAGCGGCCCGGGGCTGCCCCTGGAACTGCCGCTTCTGCCAGGCCTCGAGTGTCTACTTCCCGCACCGGCCGAAGGACTCGGGCCTGCTCGTCAAGACCATGATCGCAAGCCTCCGGCAGACGGGCTACGAGGACGGCTCCCTGTCGGCTCTCTCCGTCGGCGACCATCCGCACCTCGAGCAGGCCGTCGCCTGCCTCATGGACGAACTCGCCGGAGGAAAGATCTCTCTCTCCCTGTCTTCGCTCCGGCCCGGACGTCTATCACGGGGGATCGTCGAGAACATCCTCAGGGTTCGTAAAACAGGCTTCACGCTCGTCCCGGAGGCGGGGACCGAGCGGCTGCGCGCCGTGATCAACAAGAAGCTCACCGACGCGGAGATCAGGGACGCGCTGACGTTCGCCTTCTCCGGCGGCTGGAAGCTGGTCAAATTCTATTTCATGATCGGCCTTCCGACCGAGCGTGAGGAGGACCTGAGGGCTATCATGGCCCTGGTCCGGGAAGCGCTGAACATCGGACGCGCGGTCCTCGGCTCTCCCCCCCGGGTCCATCTTTCGCTGTCCTCGTTCATTCCCAAGCCCCACACGCCATTCCAGTGGCTCGGCATGGAGGACGAAACGTCCCTGGGCGAAAAGCAGCGCTTCGTGCGCTCCGAGCTCGCCCGGATGAAGTCCGTGGAGATCAAGGACCATCCCGTCGCCACGTCGGTGCTGGAGGCCGTCTTCTCGCGGGGTGACAGGAGGCTCGCGGGGGTCCTCCTCCGCGCCTGGTCGGAGGGCGCCCGCTTCGACGGCTGGGGAGGCCGGTTGGATTTCGGCCGCTGGAGGGAGGCGTTCGCCGAGGAGGGGGTCGACTTCCGGGATTACCTGAAACCGATCGCCCGGGACGCCGCCCTGCCGTGGGATCACATCGACACCGGAATCCGCCGGTCCCACCTCATGCGTGAGCTCGACCTTGCCCTAGAAGGGAAGCCGTCGTCGTCTTGCCTAGAGCGGTCGTGCGCGGAGTGCGACGGCTGCGATGCCCGCTTCTGGAAGAGCCCGGCGCCCGCTTTTAATAGGCCGGACCTGCCCGAAGCCGCTCCGCCTCTCGGTGCTCCGTCGGAGGAAACCTGCCGGTACAGGGCCGTGTATTCCAAGCGCGGCCGGGCGCGGTATCTGTCCCACATCGACCTTATCGGCGTCCTGCAGAGGAGCCTCCGGCGGGGAGGCGTGGAGGTCACGAAGAGCCGGGGGTTCCATCCCAAGATGGAACTCGCGTACGGACCCGCCCTGCCGCTGGGGATGGAGGGGCTCCGCGAGGTCCTGGAGTTCAGGTCCCCGTTCCGGATTGAGAGCCGCGAGTTCCTGGCCAGGATGAAGCGCTCCGTGCCGCCGGGCATCCGGTTCCTGAGCCTCGAGCGGCTCGGGAGGGACGCGGCGCCGCTCCACAGGGCGATTGAGGCATTGGTCTACTCCGTGGACTGGAAGGGAGAAGACTTTCGCCGGGCCTGGTTGGAGTCGCCTGAGGGCCGCACGGACGTCCCCGGCTTGGCCGATCTCCGCCACCGGGCCGAGGATTTCCTTCGGCGAAACCCGGCGGCGCAAGGCGTGCGGTTCGGCTTCCGGCCGCGGCGGCTCTCGCTCCGCCTGCCGCCGGCGCCGGGCAGAGGCCTGCGCCCGCAGGACATCGTCGCCGAAGCGTTCGGCATCCCCGATCCGGTATTCCTTATCCGGCGGGACGAGATCGTCATCCGCCCGGGCGGGAATTGACAGGCCGCGCCGTATCCGATACACTGGCGGATGTTTTTTCCGCAACAGCCGAAAGATCCCGCAGAATTTGAAGGAGAATGCGCCATGGACTTCAACCTAACCGATGATCAGATCGCCCTCCAGGGAATGGCCCGGGAGTTCGCCGAGAAGGAGATGCGACCTCAGGCCGCTCATTACGACCAGGGCCACGATTTTCCCGAGGACGTGATGAAAAAGGCCTTCGAGGTCGGGTTCCTGACCTGCACGGTCCCGGCGGAATACGGGGGCGGCGGGCTGGGGGATCTCGACACGGCCCTGGTTAGCGAAGAGCTCGCCCGGGGATGCGCGGGGATGTACACGACGATGATGGCCAATTCCCTGGCCTTCACGCCGATCGCCCTCTTCGGGACCGAGACGCAGAAAAAAAGGTTCTTCGGACCGTTCACGGACCACATGGCCTTCGCCTCTTATTGCCTGACCGAACGGGAGGCGGGCTCCGACAACTCGGCCATCAAAACGACGGCCCGGAGGGACGGCGCCGACTATGTGATCAACGGCTCCAAGTGCTTCATCACCAACGGCGGCGTGGCCAGCCTTTATGTCGTTTTCGCCAATTCGGCCCCGCAAAAGGGAGCCCGCGGCCTCAGCGTTTTCTGCGTGCCGAGGGAAACTCCGGGCTTGACGGTGGGCAAGGTCGAGGACAAGATGGGGCAGCGCGCCTCCAACACGTCGGAGCTGTTTTTCGAGGACGTCCGCGTCCCCGCGGGCCATCTTCTCGGGCGGGAGGGCCTGGGATTCATTATCGCCATGCAGACCTTCGACAAAACCCGGGCGGCCGTCGGCGCCGCGGGCGTGGGGATTGCCCGGGCGGCCCTCGAGTACGCCATCGATTACTCCAAGACGCGCGTGCAGTTCGGCAAGCCGATCGCCTCGTTCCAGGCGACCGCCTTCAAGATCGCCCAGATGGCCATGGAGGTCGAGGCGGCCCGGCTCCTGGTCTGGCGGGCGGCCTGGCTCATGGACCACGGCCGGCCCTGCGGCACGGAATCGGCCATGGCCAAGTGTTTCGGCTCGGACGTGGCCATGAGAACGGCTCTCGAAGCCCTCCAGATCTTCGGCGGCTACGGGTACATGCGGGATTACCCCATCGAGAAGCTCGTCCGGGACGCAAAGCTCCTCCAGATCTACGAAGGCACGAACGAAATTCAGAGGCTGGTCATCTCACGCGAGGTGATCGGCCCGCACAAAGGGCGCTAACGCGGCCGGGGAGGGGCGGCTCCGCGCGGAGCCTGCCTATCGAGGATTTGGACGAGGTCCTCTTCCACGGATTTCTCTGGGGTTTCGACGATCCGTCCTATCTCCCGTCCGTCGACGAAGACGAGGAACGCCGGCAGCCGCTCGACTTCCCGCATCCCGTAATAGGGGACCCGCTGCGCCCTGTCCCTCGGGACGGCCGTGTAGACGGCCCGCAGGTGCGGATTGTCGGCAAGGTCCAGGACTTTGAAGAATTCGCTGACATGGGCCTTGCTGTCCGGGCACCAGGTCCCGAAATACACCTCGACCGTGACGTCCTCGGAGACGGCGCGGAGCGCTTCGATGCTCCCGGGTTTGGGGTTGTAAGCAGAGACAACGGCGTGCCAGTCCGGGTTATTCTTCAAAACCGATTCCCTGGTGACCGGGCCGAGCATCTCCGTCGAGCCCCGCAGGACAAGGGCCATCATCAAGACTCCGGGAATCTGCCAGAGCAGCCGTTGGCTCACGCGGAGGTCGCCGCGGCGGCGCTCACTCTTCGATGTATTCGGGGATCAACGCCAAGTTCTCGATGCCGGCGCCCTTGGCGATATCGATGACGTTCATGACGACGCTGAAGGGGAGCTTGGCAACGGCGCGGATGAAGATCGTCTTTTCCTGACGTGATGCGTATGTGCGCCGGAGCTCTTCCATGAGGCCCCGGGTTTCGATGGGGCTGTTGTTGATTTCGACGCGGTCGGCGCTCCTGATCGTCAGAACGATCAGGCCGACGGGCTGCGCCGCGGCGGTTGTGTCCGACTGGGTCTCAGGCAGCTTGACATCTATGCCTTTTTGAACCAGAGGCGTGATGACCATAAAGATGATGAGAAGAACCAGCAGAACATCGCACAGGGGGACGACATTCGGTTCCGCTTTAGCCATGAAAGCCTCCTTGGGACAACTCTCAGGCCATTATTTTAGAATAAGCCTCCGGCCTTGTCAACGAATTTATCGGACGCGGCCTACTTCAGGGTCTCCAGGGCCTTCTTGTTGTTACTGGTCTGGAACACGAGGAACGTCTTCCCCTCGCCAGCGGCCGACCCGTAGGCGTACTGGATGTCGATCACGGCATTGCCCAGCAGGGCCCCGATCTCGGCGCCGATGCCGATCCGGTCCCCGGCGAGCACGGTGACCACCTTCTTGCTCTTGACCTTATATCCCAGGGTCCGGAGGGCATTTTCGGCCTTGACCGGGTCGGACGTCACCAGGTGAAAGTGGCCCTTGTCGTCTTCAGAGTAGACATCGAGGGCCCGGACGTTGACGCCGGCGTTGGCTAGGGTCCCGAGAACACGCCCGAAGATGCCGGGTTCATTCGGCGTGATGACATGGAGTTCGTTATCCTCGCTTACGGTATACACGGACCTTTCTCCTTCCGGACGCGCTATTATACCAGAAGAGGGGCGGAAATGACAAAGACTTTATCGTTGTCTTTTCGCCTCGCCCGACTATAATAAGTGAGTCGCGCCGTGAAACCCATGACAGACGAGACCCGGCCGCCGCGGGTGGCCATCATCGACAACTCCATCTTCCCGGACATCTATCAGCCCGTCGCGCACTGGAGCCGCCTGCTCCCCGTGGAGTGGGAGTCCTTCGCGGCCCGGAGCCACCGGTTCCCGGACATCCGCCGGTTCAGTCACGTCATCGTGACGGGTTCGGAAGCCTCCATACTCGAGCCGGACCCCTGGGTCCGCGAAGAAGCGGAAGTCGTCGGCGAGGCCGTTCGCACCGGACTGGCGGTTCTCGGGAGCTGCTGGGGCCATCAGCTCTTGGCCTTCGCCCTGGCGGGCCCCGATCATGTCGGGCGGTGCGCCATGCCGGAAATCGGGTGGGTCTCTCTCAGGATAGACCGGGACAGCGAGTTCCTGGGCCCGCGGGGTGAAGCCTGGACGTTCTCCCTCCATTTCGACGAGGTCTACGGCCTCGACGATTCCTTCGAGATTCTGGCCTCGACTGAGCTCTGCCGCGTTCAGGCGGTGCGTCTCCGGGGCCGACGCGTCTGGGGGCTTCAATGCCACCCGGAGGTGGACGTGCCGACGGCCCGCAAGTTCCTCCGGGACCTTGTCGATTCGGGCTTCAAGGGGCGGGACCGTCTTCTCGAAGCCTTGGCTTCAACCCCCCGCGATTCGGGGCTGGCCCGGCCGATCGTGGCCGCCTTTCTCGGCCGCCTGGACCCCCCGGGAGCCGGCGATTTCGCTTGACAAATAACCTTAGGTTTATTAAATAGTTAGGAAAAACGCGTCATGGTTTTTAAAGGAGGCCCTCATGAAAGATAAGAAGCTCGTCTTGTATCTCGTCGTCGCCCTCCTGGTCTTCCTGACCGCAACCTCGTTTGCCGAGACGAAGAAGCTGAAGCGGATCGGCCTGTATACATTCGTCCAGGTCAAAGACCAGGTCCCGACGGCCGAGGTCATGAAAATGCTGTTCGACCGGTACGCCCAGGATATCAAGACCGGATTCGAAGAGGCCGGATATCCCGAGCTGTACGAGCCTTTCATGGCGCAGCTGAAGACGGCGGAGTTCAAGGACGAGAAGATCGCCGTCGGCGAGAAACTGATGTGGATGCTGT
Organism: uncultured Eubacteriales bacterium; assembly: GCA_964551995.1. Classification (GTDB taxonomy): domain Bacteria; phylum Acidobacteriota; class Aminicenantia; order Aminicenantales; family Saccharicenantaceae; genus DATKJS01. Next base: position 50,704 of record CAZKFD010000016.1, on the reverse strand, counting down.
TCAAATCCCAGGACAAGGTCAAGGTCGCCCAGGATATCGAGTGGGCCGGAACCGAGCCCCTGGCGGCCTTTTCCATCCAGGTCAAAAAGGACTGGAAGATTTACGATTTCGTCATCCCTAAGCCCTGCGGGAACATCGCCCTCCGTTCGATCACCCAGGCCATCCCGCCGGCGCTCTGCGGCCTCGTCGTGGTGCCGGAAAGGGCCAATATCAACGATCCGATCACCGTCGACATGAGCGGGACGCAGGACGCCAAGAGCATGACCGTCGAGGTTTATGACGCCCAGGGGCAGAAGCTTGCGACCAAGGAGCTGACGCCGGATTCCCCCAAGTGGCAGACGAAGTTCGAAAAGCCCGGCGAGTACACGTTCAAGGGCGCGGCGGTCAACATAGAGGGGATCGCCTCCACGAACCCTTGCGAGTCCAAGACGTCGATCAACTTCCCGCCGATCTGCAAGCTCTGGACCTCATGCCTGCCGTGCGAGGACTACGTGGGCCGTCCCATCACCTTCGACGCCTCAGGATCCACGGACCCCGATGGTCAGATCGTCAAGGTCGTCTTCGAGCTCCTGGACTCCAGCGGGAAGATCATCGACTCCTGCGTCACGACGCGCAAACCTTTCCTCTGGGAGAAGGTCTTCTCCCAGGCGGGCACCTACACGATCAATGTCACCGTCTACGACAACGACGGGGCGAAATCGGCGGCCTCGGACCCGTGCCGCCTGACGTTCGAAGTCACCCAGAAGAAGTTTTTCTGGATGGCGGCCGCGGGGCCCGTGCTCGCCAGCGGCTACAAGGCCGACCTGACCAGCAGCACCTATGTGCTGGGCGGCTTTCTGCGCGGCGGGATCTTCTACTGGCTGACCCCCGACAAGTGGAGCTTCACGGTGAGCGCCGGCGGGGCGATGCCCTTCAAGGGCGACCCCTGGAAATTCAGCTTCCTGGCCGAAGCCCTCTTCAACGGCCACTACAAGAGTTCCTATCTGGGCGCCGGGTTGGGATTCAGCACCAAGTCGCAGAGCCTGACGTCGACGGGAGCGGACGCCGTCGCTCAGCTCGGAACGAGCGTGTTCAAAGGCTGGACCTCCTCGGGGTCCGTGTTCCTGGAATTCCGGGCCCCTCTGGGCCGGAACTTCCGGGATAACAACAGGATCGGCCTCGGCTTCCGGATGTTGTTCTGATCCGCCCGGGACCGGAGCGGAAGACAGGCCGGCGAGGCGTCTCGCCGGCCTTTTATTTCATCCGGCGGAGGCGGGAGCCGACGAGGAGGGCCCTCAGCGGGGAACGATCGGGGCCGGGAGGCCGGACTACTCGTTGAGCTTGCCGAGCTTGGCGAGCTCGTCGTTGTAGTATTTCCGGTAGAGGATCTCCCACTCCCGGCTGCCTTCCTCGATCGATTTCTTCTGGGACTGGATCTTGTCGATCGCCTTCTTGTCGAGGGATTCGTAGAGTTTCATCTCTTCCTCGATCGAACGGACGACGATGAGCCGGATCTCGTTGGGGTCGTCCATGAACTCGACCTGGTCGTTCTGCTCGAGAACATTGAGGACCTGGCGCGAGAGGTAGTTGATCTTCTCTCGGGACAACCGGCTGCTCACAGGACGATCCCCTTCTCTTTGGCCAGCTTGGTCTTGATCATCCGGAACATCGTCTGGTATTCGATGTTCTCTTTCCGGATCTTCTCCATGTGCTTGTTGAGGATCTCGCGGACCTCCTGATCGAGCCGGTCCTCCTTCTGGAATTCTTCGGTCATCAGGCTCGTGATCTCGTCGAGCAGCCGCGACTTGTCTTCGACGATGATCTTGCCTTCCTTGGTCAGGTTCCGCAAAATCACCGACGCGAGGTGCTCGATTTGACCCTTGTTCAGCCTCATAACCCGAATAAGATACAATAGTTGCGGCGAAATATCAAGGACGGGCCGGCTTTTTTGATGAGGCCGCGAGAGAGGGACCACCGCCCGGCGGGGGGCTAAGAAATGACGAAAAAGGGCTGCAGGCGGTCCCGCCCGGGAGAGGGCCGGGCCAGGGCGCGCAACTTGCCCGAGCCGTCGACCACCCGGAAGAACGCGGGCTCCGGGTTCGACAACGCGGCGGCCGATTCGGGGTCGAGATGGCCGGGAAGGACCGGCGATCCGTTCAGGAGCCTGGCCAGGAATTCCGGGCGGACGACGACGGCCGGAATATCCGGAAGGAGCCGCTCAAGGGGGATGAGGATGTCTCCCAGCCGCCCCGCGGCGGCCGCCTCTTCCACGGCGGCGGGCGGGAGCGCCCTCTCCACGGCGTAAGGGCCCACGGACGTCCGCCGGAGGGAGTGGAGATGGGCGCCGCATCCGAGGAGCCGGCCGACCTCATGGGCCAGGGAACGAACATACGTGCCCGACGAGCACCGGACCTCGAATTCGACGAAAGGCGGGGCGTAACTCCTGAGGGCGAAGGAGCGGATGACGACCGGCACGGGCTCCAGCCGAAATTCCCGGCGTGAACGGGCCAGCTTATAAGCGGGTTGGCCCCGGAGCTTTTTCGCCGAATAGGGCGGGGGAGCCTGGAGAATAGCGCCTTCGAGGCTCTTCATCGCGGCGCGGACGTCTGTCTCCGGGGGGTCGGCGGGACGTTCCTCCGAGATCGCCCGCCCCGCGGCATCATAGGTGTCCGTCGCGTATCCGAGCCGGATGGTCCCCTCGTAAGTCTTCTCCTGGCGGGCAAGATAGGGAAAGAGCCGGGTCGCCTGGCCCACCGCGACGAGGAGCACTCCGGTGGCCTCCGGGTCGAGCGTCCCAGCGTGCCCGACTCTTGCGACGCCTGTGATCCTGCGGACGCGGAGAACCATGTCGTGGGAGGTGCAGGCGCGGGGCTTGTCGATGACCAGCAGGCCGTCCATGGGGCTCCCGGCGGCGCGACCGGCTTTAGCCCGGGACGCCCGGGGTCCGGGAGGCATCCTCGTCGAGGAGGGCCTCCACGGTTTTCGGGATCTCCCGGATAAGGCGATCGTAGGGCCCGTACACGGTGAAACCCGAAGCGTGGACGTGACCGCCGCCCCCGAAGTGCTCCGCGACCTTGGCAGCGTTGGCGTTCCCCTTGGACCTCAGGCTGACGCGAAACGTCTCCGGGCCCATCTCTTTGAAGAACATGACCATCTCGGTGCCCCGGATCGACCGGGCCAATGTAGTGATATCCTCGGTGTCGATCTCCCTGAGCCGCAGAGACTCGAGGTCGCGCTGGAACATGCTGACCACGGCGATATTTCCCTTGCGGTTCATGGTCAGTGTGGAGAGGACCTGGCCGAGGAGCTTGATCTTCTCCGGCGGATTGTTGTTGAACAGCTGCTCCGAGACACAGATGGGGCTCGCCCCAAGCTTGGCCAGCCGCGCGCAGGCCTCGAGAGCCTTGGGAGTCGTGTTGGAAAACTGGAACGAGCCCGTATCCGAGACGATGGCGCAGTAAAGATGATGGGCGATCTCGGGCGTCGGTTCGACGCCGAGGGGCCGGATGAGCTCGAAGACCATCTCTCCCACTGCCGAAGCCTCGGGGTTGATCCAGTTGATCGCGGCGTAGGGATTGTTCGAATAGTGGTGGTCGATGTTGATCTTGAAGGCGCTATCCACGTGCTCCTGGCCGGACCGCGAGACATCGGCGCACTCGAGGAGGATGACGGTATCGAATTCGGCGGCGTCAATCTGACCGACACGGACCCGGCGGGCCTCGGGAAAATCGCAGAAGGGGAACGGGGTATTGTCCCTGTTGATGATGGAGACGCTCTTGCCCAGTTGCTCTCCCATCAGGCTCAGGGCGACGGACGTGCAGAAGGAGTCGCCGTCGGGGCGCAGATGCGACGTCACCGCAATCCGCCGGGAGGCGCGGACCCGGGCGGCGATCTCGGACCGGGGGTCACGTTTCATGTTTCTTCACCTGCTCGATCAATCTCTCGATGCGGCTCGCATATTCCGGACCGGGGTCCAGGGAAAAAAAGAGTGCGGGATTATACTTTAATTTGACCCGGGCGGCAAGGGCTTTCCGGATGCGCCCTTTGCTTTTCTCCAGACGCTCGAGGAAGGCCTTGGGATCCGGAGAGCCGAAGACGCTGATGGAGACGTGGGCGTTCAGGAGGTCCGCCGTGACCTCGACTCGGGTGACGGTCACGAAGCCCGTCGTCGCGTCCTGGAACTCGCGGATCATCAGCCGGCCGAGTTCCGCTTGGATGAGTTCGGCCACGCGCCGGCTTCTCATTGTGGATTTGGCCACAGGCGAGCCTCCTTGGACGCCGGAGCGTCACGCGTACCGGATATCGTGGTGTACGACCTCCCCCTCTTCGAGGCTCCGGGCCTCACCGAGGATCCGGCTCAGGAGGTCCCCGACGACGGCCGCCTGGCTGTTGAGGGTCACGATCCCGAGGACCGTCCTCTGCCACTTGTCCTGGTAGTCGAGCTCCGCCACGGCGACGTTGTACCTGCCCCGGAGCCGGTCCTTGAGGCCGTGGAGGATGCGCCGCTTGTCCTTGAGCGAACGGGCGTAGGGGAAATGAATCTCGACTGTCAGCACACCGATGATCATCGGACTTCCGGCGTCCGCTCAGGCCGCCTTGACCTTTTCCTTGACGAAGGCCTCGATCGTGTCGCCCGGCTGGATGTTGCCGAACTTATCCAGGCCGATACCGCACTCGTAATCCTTCTTGACCTCCGTCACGTTCTCCTTAAGGTGCTTGAGCGAGGAGATGCGCCCCTGATGGATGACCTGCTTGTTGCGGACGACTCGGACCTCCGCGTTGCGCGTGATCTTCCCCTCCTGCACGAAGCAGCCGGCGATGGCCCCGACCTTCGGGATCTGAAAGATGCGGCGGATCTCGGCCCGCCCCAGGAGGGTTTCCTTGATGACGGGTTCGAGGAGCCCGGTAACGGCTTTTTTGATGTCGTCCGCGAGCTCGTAAATAATGTTGTAGACGCGGATCTCGACCTCCTCCTTCTTGGCCAGGTCGAGGACCTTCTGGCTCGGCCGGACGTGGTAGCCGATGATAATCGCATTGGAGGCCGAGGCCAGGAGGACGTCCGCCTCGGTGATCGAGCCCGTCGCCTGATGGACGATCTTGACGTTAACCTTCTCGGTGCCGAGGGGCGGGATGATGTCGGACAGGACCTCGACCGAGCCCTGCACGTCGGCCTTAAGGATCAGGGCCAGCTCCTTGGCCTGGCCCCCCTCGATGCGCTTGAAAAGGTCGTCGAGCGTAACATGTTCGGGCTGCGCCCCTTCGGGCTTTTTCACCCGCGATTTCCTGAACTCGACGATCTTCTTAGCGGCGGCCACGTCCCCGGTCACAAGGAAGAAGTCTCCCGCCTCGGGCACCTCAGAAAATCCCATAACCTCCACGGGCGCCGCCGGCCCGGCGCTCTTGACCGGCTTTCCCCTGTCATCGAAGAGCGCCCGGACCCGACCGGAGGCCGTCCCCGAGACGAACGCCTGGCCGGCCAGGAGCTGACCCTGTTGAATGATCACCGTCGCCAGCGGGCCCTTCTGGGGGTCCAAACGGGCCTCGAGGACGACGCCCAGGGCGGGGGACTTGGGATTGGCCTTGAGCTCCAGGATGTCGCTCAGGAGGAGGATCATCTCCAGAAGGTCGTCGACGTTCTTCTTTTCCTTGGCCGAGACGGAGACGCTGATCGTCTTGCCGCCCCAGTCCTCGACGAGCAGGCCCTCCTTGGACAGCTGCTGCTTCACCCGGTCGACGTTGGCTTCGGGCTTGTCGATCTTGTTGATGGCCACGATGATCGGCACATTGGCCGCCTTGGCGTGGTTGATGGCCTCCTTGGTCTGCGGCATGATGCCATCGTCGGCGGCGATGACGAGGACGACGATATCGGTGATCCCCGCCCCCCGGGCCCGGAGCCGGGTGAAGGCCTCGTGACCGGGCGTGTCGATGAAGGTGATCGACCGGCTCTTGACGGCGACCCGGTAGGCGCCGATGTGCTGAGTGATGCCGCCCGATTCCCGGTCCACGAGGTTCGAGGAGCGGATGACGTCGAGCAGCGTCGTCTTGCCGTGATCGACATGCCCCATGATCGTGACGACCGGCGGCCGCGGCACGAGCTCCGCGGCCCGGCTCTCCGCCTGCTGCCGCATGGCCCCTTCGAGGGTCATGAACTGCGCGTCGAAGTCCGTGGCTTTGGTGACGGCGGCGGCTAGGCTCTCGTCGACGAAATCATCGATGGCGGCAGAGACTCCCTTGGCCCCGAGCTTCCCCAACAGGTCGCGGGGCTTGAGCTTCATCCGCTCGGCTGCGTCCTTGACCGTCAGGCCCTCCCAGAGAGCGATTTTGTGCCGGGCCTTCGGGGCAGGCTCTTTGGCCGCCTTCTTGGTGGTTGTTTTCTTGGTTGGCTCACTCATTAGCTTGTTCTTGCGTAATGGAGATTTTCCAGCCCACGAGTCTGGACGCCAGCTTGACGTTGATCCCCTTCTTGCCGATGGCCAGGGACAGCTGGTCTTTGGCCACGATGGCTTCCATGGTTTTCTCGTTCTTCCCGGCGATCAGGAGCTTCTCGACCTTAGCTGGGCTCAGCGCCGCCTTGGCGTAGGCGGCGGGGTTCGATGACCACTCGATGATGTCGACCTTTTCGCCGCCGAGCTCCTTGGAGATGGCCAGGATCCGGTTGCCCCGGACCCCGATGCAGGCGCCGATGGGATCGATGTCCTTGTCCAGGCTGGCGACAGCGACTTTGGCCCGTTCGCCGGCCTCGCGGACAATGTCCTTGATCTCGATCGTCCGATTGGCGATCTCGGGGATCTCGGTCTCGAGGAGTTTGGCCAGGAATCGCGGACTCGTCCGTGAAACGATGACTTGAGGCCCCTTGGGGCCGCGCAGCACCTGGGCGATGACCGCCTTGACCATGTTTCCCCGCGCGAAGTCCTCGCCGGGCAGCTTCTCCCGGAATGGGAACATGACCTCCGTGCGGTTGACCTCGAGGACGTACGAGCTGTTCTCGACGCGCCGGACGATGCCCGTGACGATCTCGCCGAGACGGGGAGCGAACTCCTCATAGATCTTTTCCTGCTCGGCGTCGCGAACCTTCTGAAAAATGACCTGCTTAGCGGCCTGGGCGGCGATACGGCCAAGGGTGTCGGCGGGCAGGTCGAGCTCAACCTCGTCGCCTTCCTTCACCCCCGGGCGGACTCTTTGCGCCTCCTCCAGCGAGATCTCCGCCGCCGCGTCCCGGGGCGTTCCCGCCGCGCGCTTGACCGCTAACACGCGGAGCTCGCCCTTCTCGGGCTTGAACAGGATGTGGACGTTTTCCTGGTGGGAGAAATACTTGGCGGCGGCGACCTTCAGGGACTCTTCGATGGCCTGGATAATGACCCGCGGCTCAACATCCCGCTCCTTGCTGAGCTGGAGGATCGTATTCCAGACGTTGACTTTCATCCGCTGTTCTCAATTTCCGATGGAGGAAATCCAAGAATGATTGATTATAACGAAAATTTTTGCAAAGTGCAACGGCCCGCGCCGCAGGGCCCGTCAGGCGAGCTCGCCGTGAAGACTGTAGGGGCCGCAGCCGGTGACGCGGACGGCGACGAACCGGCCCGTGGGGTCTTCCGGGGCGGAGAAGTTGACCACGAGGTTTCCCTCTGTGCGGCCCGAGAAGCGCCCCGGCCCCCTGAGGCCCGGTCCCGAACAGAGGACTTTCACGGTCTGGCCGATGAACGACTGGTTGAGGCCGAGCTGGATCGTCTTCTGAAGGCCCTGCAGAGCGAGGAGACGCCTCCGCTTGACCTCGAGCGGAACATCGTCCGGAAGGCGCGCCGCCGCCGTTAGAGGCCGGGGCGAGTAACGGAACGAGAAGATGCCCGCGAAGCGGACGCGGCGGACGACATCGCAGGTTTCTTCGAAATCCGCTTCCGTCTCCCCGGGGAAGCCGACGATGATATCGGTGCTCAACTGGAGGCCGGGGAGCGCGGTCTCGAGACGGTCGACGAGGGCCAGGTAATCGTCCCGGCTGTACCCCCGGTTCATCCGTTTCAGAACGGACGTGGAGCCGGATTGGAGCGGGAGATGGAGCTGGCGGCAGACCTTGGGATTTCTTCTCATGGCCTGGATGATCTCATCGCCGAAATTGCGGGGATGAGAGGTGATGAACCGCATCCACTCGATTCCCGCCATGGCGGATGTTTCATCGAGGAGCGCGTCGAGACCGCGTCCGGTTTCAGGGTCGCGGTATGCGTCGACGTTCTGGCCGAGGAACTCGACCTCGCGGGAGCCGTCCGCCGCGACCTCCCGCACCTCCCTGAGGATATTGGCTGCCGGCCGGAATCTCTCCCGGCCCCGGCTGAAGGGGACGATGCAGTAGGCGCAGAAATTGTCGCATCCCTCCATCACCGTGACATACGCCACCGCCGGGTTCTCCCGAAGGGTTTCCCCATGGCCGAATTCCCGCCACTCCCGGCCCCGGCCGGTCCGGACGCACGGCGCTCCCGCCCTCTCCACGAGGCCGGGGATCTCGCGGTAGTTGTCCGGCCCGACGACGAAATCGATAAACGGCCGGTTCCGGATGAGGTTCCGCCGGCGGATCTGGGCGACGCACCCGGCGACGCCGATGAGGAACGGTCTTTTTTTCTTGAGGGACGACAGGCGGCCGAGATAGGAGTAGAGCTTCTCTTCAGACTTCTCCCGGACGGCGCAGGTGTTGACGATGACGAGATCGGCCTCTTCGGGGCGGCCGGCCTTTTCGGCGCCGGCGGCGGCCAGTACGCCGGCGATGTGCTCTGAATCGTTCTCGTTCATCTGGCAGCCGAACGTCCGGATGAAGAACTTCATGCGGGTATTATACATGATCGCCGGGCGGCAGCGGCGGGCCGGGCGGACCGCTTCCGTCAAAGGAGAGCTTCCAGAATCTCGACGGCGTCCCGGACGAGAGGCGCGCAGACCTTCTGATGGAGGCTGTTGTCCTCGATCGTCTTCTCCCCCTCGCGGGTTCCGATATCGCATCCGAGGAGGTCCCGGCACCGGACGGCGCCGTGCCGGGCCCGGAATCTCTTCAGGAACTCCTGCACGAGCGCGTAGGTCTTGTCCTTCGCCGCCGTATCGTCGGCCCTGACCCGGCCATGCTTGAGTCCGATGACCATCAAGGCGCCGGTCACGGCCCCGCACCAGTCCCCCGATTTAGCGATCCCGCCGCCGAAGGGCTGGGAGAGCCTGAGAGCCGTTTCACGGGCGAGTCCCATGCCCTCCGCGAAGGCCGTGAACACGGCCTGGGAACAGCTGAACCCTTCCTGAAAGAGAGACGCCGCCCGTTCGGATCGCGTCATGACCGCGTCCTTTCATCTTGGAGATGGCGATCGAGCATTTCCCCGGCCGTCCTCAGGGAGGCCTCGGTCAGGCGGCTCCCGGCGATCAGGTGGGCGAGCTCGGTTACGCGCTCTTCCCGGCCCAGCGGACGGGCCAGGGTGAATGTCCTTTCTTTTTCGATCTTCTTTTCGACGTGGAAGTGGTGACCGGCCGCGCAGGCGATCTGGGGGAGATGGGTGATGCAGATCACCTGGTGGCGCGCGGCCAGACGCCCTAGCTTTTGGGCGATGAACTCCGCGGTCTTGCCGCCGATCCCGGAATCGACCTCGTCGAAAATGAGGGTTTTGAAGCCCTCCGATTCCCTGCCCACGGACTTGAGGGCGAGCATGATCCGGGAGAGCTCTCCTCCTGAGGCGACCCGCCGCAGGGGCCGGAGCTCCTCCCCGGGGTTCGGAGAAATCAGGAATTCCGCCTCCTCGCTTCCCAGGTCGCGGATGGTCCCTGCGTCTTCTAAGGACGGTTCCTGGGGGACGAGCCGGATCGTGAAGCGGGCTTTTTTCATTCCCAGAAGCGAAATCTCTTTTTCGACCAGCCGCTCGAGCTCTTTGGCCGCCTTGGTCCGCAGCGCCCCCAGCCTGCGGCAGAGGGACACGTAGTCGTCGAACTTCCGCCGGATCTCGCCGTCGATGGCTCCCAGGCGCTCACCGCTCGTCGTGAGGGCGGCCTGCTCTTTACGGAGTTCGTCCAGGCGTCGGAGCACGGATTCGACGGTGCCGCCGTGCTTCCGCTTGAGTTTTTCAATGATGCTCAGCCGCTCTTCGATGGCTTCCGGATTCTCGGACGTCTCCGAACGCCGGTCCTTGAAGCGGACGAGCGAATCGGCGAGGTCCTGGAGGACGATGGACGATTCCTGAAGACCGTTCCGGAAGTTGCCTAATGAGCTGTCATACCTTGCGAGCTCGCTCAGGATGGTCTGCAGTTTCGCGAGGAGCGGAACAAGGGAGTCTTCACGGAGGTAGGCGATGTCCAGGGCCCGGTCGACGAGGGCCGCGATTTTTTCCGCGTTCCGGAGGATGTCCCGTTCCCTGAGGAGGTCGGCGTCTTCGCCGGGCTTTAGCCGGGCCGCCTCGATCTCCTGAGCCTGGAAGGCGACGAAGTCGAGCCGCTGCTCCCGTTCCGCTTCCCTGGCCCGGAGCCCGTTTCGCTCCTGGACGAGGCGCCGGAGCTCCTGTGCCGCGCGGCCCGTGTCCCGGACGAGTTCAGGGGCCTCGAGAAAGTCGTCCAGGTAACGGAGGTGGCTGTCCAGGTGGAGGAGGAAAACATGGTCGTTCTGGCCGTAGATGTCGACGAGTTCCGGCCCGATGTCCTTGAGTCGGCGGGCGGGGACGAGGACGCCGTTGACGTACGCCTTGCCTGTTCCCTGGTCGGTGATCTGCCTCTGGATGAAGAGCTCCCCGTCATCGGCGGGGGGGAGTCCCCCGAGTCCCGCCGGCGGCCCCGGGGTGTCGAAAACGGCCTCGACGGAAGCGTCTCTTTTCCCGGTGCGGACCATGTCCGGCGAAGCCTTCTCACCGAGAATGAGCCGGATGGCATCGATGATGATCGATTTGCCGGCCCCGGTTTCGCCTGTCAGAATGGTGAACCCATGGTCGAGCCGGAGTTCGAGATCCTCGATGGTCGCCAGATTCCTGACCCGCAGGACCTTGATCATGGCTTCGCGGATTCTCCTCCGGGTTCATCCAGGGCGTCCCGGACCGGCCGCGGCCGCCGCGTTCATGCAGCCTTTCCGGGGCTCAGTTTTTTCCGGGCCTCGATTTCCTTCAGCCGCTTCGTGGCCTTCTTGATATAAGGGCTCTTGGGATAGTCGGAGACGACCTTCGTATAATAGGGGACGGCCTGGTCGAGCGCGTTCGCCCGGAAATGAGCTTCGCCGAGGTAATAGTAGACTTCATCCATTCGGGAGTAATTGGGGTAGGTGGTCATGACGTCCGTGAGCCGGCTGATGGCCGCGCGGTAGGACCTCATATGGTCGTACTGAATCCCGATGCCCGCGACGTGCGTGGCCAGACGCTCCTCGCAGTCCTGGATCTTGTCCTGGGCCTGCTTGGCTTCGTCGCTCGCCGGGTAATCGGCCACGACTTTCTTGAATTCGGCCAGGGCCTGGGACGTCCGCGTCGGGTCGCAGCCCGGCTTCAGGATCTTCTTGTAGTACGACAGTGCGATCTGGTACTGGCAGTAGGCGGCCGAAGGGCTGTAGGGATAGGCCCGGATGAACTCCCTGTACTCGCCGGCCGCGAGGATCAGATTGGCCTCGTCGCCCTTCTTGAAGTACGTGTCGGCGATCAGGAGCTTGGCCCGCTGGGCGTAAAAGCTCTTGGGGAAGGAGTCGATGACCTGGCGGAGGTAGAGGATGCCCTTGTCCGGGTTCTTCGCGAGCTCGGCTTCGCCGAGCTTAAAGAGGGCTTCGTCGGACGACGCGATCTCCGGGGAGATCTGGACGGGCTTGCTCTTGCAACCCGCGGAGAATAGGAGAGCCAGGCAGAGGGCCGCACACGCGGCCGGGACCTTGAGTGGGGTGCGTGATTTCATGTTATCCGTCCTTATCGCCGGCCACGCGGGCCGCGATCTTTTTCATCTCCCGGATGGCCTCGGCCGGTTCCGGGGCCTCGAAGATGGCCGAGCCGGCGACGACGATGTCCATCCCGGCGCGGAGGATCTCTTCCAGATTGTCGAGCTTGATCCCGCCGTCGACCTCGATGGGGATGTCGCGCCCTTCTCTCCGGAGCCAGGACTTGAGGTTGCGGATCTTCTCCAGGCTCGAGGGGATGAACAATTGCCCGCCCCAGCCGGGGTCGACCGACATCAGGAGGATAAAGTCGACCTCACCGATGATCTCCTGGAGCAGGTGAGCTGGAGTCGCCGGATTGAGGGCCACCCCGGCCTTCCGTCCGAAATCTCTGATAAGCCAGACATCCTTGTGGAGGTGGGCGGTCGCTTCGAGGTGGAGGCTGATCCAATCCGCGCCCGCATCATGAAAGAGTGGGATAAAGGCCCGCGGATTCTCCACCATCAGATGCACGTCGATCGGCAGACGGGTCATCTTCCGCACGGACGCGACGAGACCGGGGCCGAGCGTCAGGTTCGGGACGAAATGTCCGTCCATGATGTCGATGTGGATCAGGTCGGCCCCGGCTCCTTCAGCCAGCTCGACTGCCTCCGCGATCCTGGCGAAATCGGCGGACAGGATGGATGGCGCGATCCGAATCATCAACGGCTGACCTCCAGCGTGATCAGGTTCCTTTTCTGGACCCGGTATCCCTGGGGCGGAAATTGCCGGACGACGATGCCCGACATCAAGCCCGGGTAATAAACGTAATGGATGTCGGAGATCCGGAAGTCGATCTCCTTCAACTGGGCGATGACCCGTTCGGCCTTGCGCCCGATGAGGTCCGGCATGACGCATTGCGCCTCCCGGGCCCCCTGGCTGATGAGGAGGCCCACTTGGGCGTTCCTCTCGGCGACTTCGTCGGGAGCGGGTTTCTGCGCGATGATGCGTCCGGCGGGATAGCGCCGGGAATGGATCTGGGTGATCTTTCCTTTGGTGAGACCCGAGGCCTGCAGGATCGTCAGGACGGTCTCCAAGCTCTTGTTCTCGAGAGCGGGGACGCGCACGTTCTGGCTTCCGGCGCTCATCACCACCTGGATCACCTTGGTGACGCGGATCTTGGAGTCCGGCGCCGGATCCTGCTTGATGATGAGGCCACGATCCCAGCGGTCGCTGAACTCCGAACCGCGCTGGGCTACGGCCAGGTCCTTTTTCGAGAGCTCGAGCCGGGCCTGGCTCACGGTCTTGCCCGTGAGGTCGGGGACCGTGACCGTCTCGCCTCTGAGGATGACCTGCGAGAAGACGATCGCGGAGGAGAAAAAGACGATGAGGAAAAGCAACAGATAGAAGGCCGTGCTGAAAAGGGCTTTCGTACGCATAAGCGGCGCTTATTCCCTGGAATCAGGGACTATTATTATCATAGAATCCTCACCAAGTAAACCTGGCGGCCGCCGAATTCGTTCCCTCGAAGAGGAACGGCCGGAGGAGAGAGCGTCCGTGGCCCGGGAAGCGGCTCCGGGCAGCTCCCCCGCGCTCCCAGCCGGGACGACGGTTCATAATGATAGACGCGCCTCGGCCGAATCTGCGCCGGCGTTCCCGTGCCCGAAGAGACGGCCGCTGCGATTGCCCAGGGGAGGGGATTCGCCTATAATAAGCTCTCCACGAAGGAGCCCAACCATGATGGAGCATTCGGATTTCCGCAGCGATACGGTCACCCGTCCGACGGAGAAAATGAGGAGAGCTATGGCCGAGGCGGTTGTCGGCGACGATGTCCTCGGCGACGACCCGACCGTCCAGAGGCTCGAAGCCCTGGCTGCCGAGACCATGGGCAAGGAGGCGGCGCTGTTCTGCCCGTCCGGAACCATGGGCAACTCCCTCGCGGTCAAGATGTGGACGAACGTCCTTGAAGAGGTCATCGTCGAGGAGCGGTCCCACATCTACAACATGGAATCCACCCACATGACGCTGATATCCGGGATCACGCCGCGCCCCCTCCGCTCGGAACGGGGCGCCATGGACCCGAGGGACGTTGAGGCCAATGTCCGGAAACCGAACGTCCACACGCCGCGGACCTCGCTCATCTGCCTTGAGAACACGCACAACAACTGGGGCGGGGCCGTCGTGCCGCTCGAGAACTTCCGGGCGGTCCGGAAGATCGCGGACGACCACGGCCTCCGCGTCCATCTCGACGGGGCCCGCATCTTCAACGCCAGCCACGCCTCGGGAGTTCCGGTCAGGGAGTACGCGAAATACGCGGATTCCGTGATGTTCTGCCTATCCAAGGGATTGTCCGCGCCGGTGGGATCCATGCTGGCCGCCGACAGGGAGCATATTGATTTCGCGCGCCGGCTGAGGAAGGTCCTCGGGGGAGGCATGCGCCAGGTCGGCGTCCTGGCCGCGCCCGGGATCATCGCCCTGACGGAGATGCCCGGCCGCCTAAAGGACGATCATGCCCGGGCCAAAACGCTGGCGCGGGGGATCGCGGAGCTGCCCGGCATCCGGCTCGATCCGGAGAGTGTCGAGACCAATATCATCATCTTCGGCTTTGAGCATCCGGCGCTCACCGTCTCGGCGATGCTCGAGAGGATGCGGGAGCAGGGCGTCCTGGCCCTGGCCGTGAGCGGCGGCATCCGCATGGTCACTCACAAGGACGTCGGCGACGGGGACGTCGACCGCGCCATACGGGCCTTCAGGGACATCCTCGCCGGCTGATGTCTCGAGGCTCTTTTTTGCTGCCGGCCAGCCGTTTCCAGACGCTCCGCTGGCTTGAGATATAATAATCGCATGCCCGGGCCCGTCGTCCGCGAGGTCGAGGCGAGATCGATCCTCAACGCTTCGAAGATCCATGATTACTGCATCAATCCCTACACAGGGTGCCAGGTCGGCTGCGTCTACTGTTACGCCTCGCTCTTCATGCGTCGCTACAGCGGGCACGCCGAGCCTTGGGGAGCGTTCGTCGACGTCAAGGTCAACGCTCCGGCCCTGCTCGCGAAGCAGATCGTCAGGGCCCGGCGCGGCAGGATCTGGATCGCCTCGGTCTGCGACCCCTACCAGCCCCTCGAAGAGCGCTACGGCCTGACTCGCCGGTTGCTCGAAGTCCTCGTCGGGCGCGGTTTTCCGGTCGAGATCCAGACAAAATCGGCCAGAGTCCGCCGCGACCTCGACGTCATTCGCAGGATCCCGGAGGTCGAGGTCGGCTTCACCGTCGCCACAGACGACGAGACGATCGCCAGACTGTTCGAGCCGAACGCTTCTCCCGTCGCGGAGAGACTCGGGGCACTGCGGGAGTTCAAAGCCGCCGGCGTGGCCACGTTCGCCTTCGCCGGTCCTCTTCTGCCCGGCAACCCCGAGCGTCTGGCGGCGAAACTTGCGGACGCGGCCGACCGCGTCCTCGTCGACCGGATGAACTATGTTCCGGCGGTGCGGGAATTCTATCGCCGCCACGGCCTGCAGGACGCCCTGTCGGATGCGTTCTTCAGGACCCAATCGTCGCGCCTGACCAAGGCCCTGCGCTCCCGCGGTGTCCGCGTCGAGGTCGTGTTCTAAGGGGCCGAGCGGCCGGCGGTTGACGGGGAGGCTGGCCGAGGTTACCATGACCGCGCACGGCGAGCCCCCGCGCCGGCGGCGCGGGAGCGGGGCCGGCGAAAACCGCGAACAAGGAGGCCGGATCGTGGAATACGCAGAAGTCGTAAGGCGCCTGGCGCCGTGCGGTCTGGATTGCAGCCGCTGCCTCGATCACGAGGGGGGAGAGATCAGAAGGCTCGCCACGAGACTCATCGACCTGCTCGGCGATTACGAGAGGGTGGCCTTGTTGAAAGCGGATGCCGAGCCGGCCTTCCGGCGTTATCCGGAGTTTCGGGCGCTGCTTGCGAAAATCGCCGAAGGACCTTGCGGAGGCTGCCGGAGCGGCCGCCTTCACTCCCCCGTCGCGTGCGCCGTCCGGGCCTGCTCCGGGGAAAAAGGAGTCGACTTCTGTTTCCAATGCCGGGACTTTCCCTGCGGAACGGGGCTGAGCGTCCCGCTCGGGGAACGATGGAAGACGAGGAACGAGCGGATGCGGGAGATCGGCGTGGAGGCTTTTTATGAAGAGCAGTCGGCGCGGCCCCGGTACTGACCGGCAACGGCCGTGCCGGCGGTCCAGCGGGCCGGGCCCAACTTCAATCTTCTCCGGGCCGCCCTCCTAGAGGCTCTCCGCAACGATCTGCGCGATGTCCTTGACGGGGAGGTCCTCGCGGCCCTTGTCCTTGAGCCCGTCACGGAGCATGGTCAGGCAAAAAGGACAGGCCGCGGCGGCGAGACCGGCGCCCGATTGAATCACCTCATCGACACGGAGGTGGTTGATCCTCTGACCGAGCGTCTCCTCGGTCCACATCAGGCCGCCTCCCGCGCCGCAGCAAAAACTGTCGTCTCCGTGGCGGCGGAGCTCCTTCATTCTCCCCGCGAGAGTCGCGTTCAGGATCTTCCTCGGCTCCCCGGCCAGTCCGTTGTGACGGCCGAGATAACAGGGGTCATGATAAGTGTATACGCCGGCCTCACGCGGTCGCGGCGCGATCCGGCCCGAAGCGATGAGCCGGTCGATGAGCTCGGCATGTGACACGACCTCGATCGCCGCCAAGCGCGACTTATCCTCGGCTGTCAGGCCGGGGACGAGATCCAGCAGCTTCGGGTACTCGTGCTTGAACGTGTTGTAGCCGTGGGGGCAGATGGTCACGATCCTCCGGACGTTCCGGGCCTTGAAGAGGCCGATATTCTCCTGGGCGAGGCTCTGGAAAAGGTACTCGTTGCCAAGCCGGCGGGCCGAGTCGCCGCAGCACTTTTCCTCGGTCCCGAGCGTGCCGAACCTGACGCCCGCCCGCTTCAGGATCGCAGCCATGGCCCGGGCAGTCTTCCGGCCCTCATCGTCGAAGGCGCCCATGCAGCCGACCCAGAACAGGTACTCGGCGTCCGGGACGTCGGCGAGGGGCCTGACGTCCAGCCCATCCGCCCAGTCGGCGCGCTTGGAGAACCCGATGCCCCACGGGTTGGAGTTCGTTTCGATGTTCCGGAAAAACACGTTGAGCTCCTGCGGGAACTTGCTCTGCAGGAGGACCTGGCTCCGGCGCGCGCCGACGATCTTCGCGATGTGCTCGATCTCGACGGGGCATTCCCTCATGCACGCCCCGCAGGTCGTGCACGTCCAGATCTCTCCTTCCGTGAAGGTCGCCGGGACGAGCTCCTTGAGATCCTCCCTCCTTTTCGCCGTAACAGCCTTGTCGTCGGTCAGGAGGGCCTTCTCCATGTTGAAAAGGATCATCTTGGGCGAGAGGGGCTTGCCGCTCGCAAACGCCGGACAGGCGTCCTGGCAGCGGCCGCATTCCATGCAGGCGAAAGCGTCGAGGTTGTCCTTCCAGCTGAAGTCCGGAAGCTTCTCGAGGCCGAAGACATCGGAGTGTTCGAGATCGAGCGCCCGGAGCTCGCCGCTCGCCGTGTCGCGGCGGAAGAAGACGTTGACAGGGCCGACGATCATGTGGAGGTACTTGGAATGGGGGACGTAGGCGATGAAGGCGTAGACGGCCGCGAGATGCGCCCACCACGCGGCCCGGTAGTGAAGGGCGATCGCCGAGGGCGCGAACCTGGAGTGGCGGATGAGACCGGCCAGCCAGCTCCCGAGGAACGCCAGCCGGGCCGCCTCCGGATGATAGGCCACGGAGAAGGCCTCGAAATAGACATAGGTGAAGGTGGCCAGCGTAATGAACGCGTAGATAACGGCCGAATCCCCGGGAGTGGTCGCATAAGCCTTGGGGCGGATGATGAAGCGCCGGAACGCGAGGAACAGGACCCCGATCATGACGGCCACGGCGGCGACGTCGATTAGGAGGGAGAAGAAGAGGCTGAACCTGGTGTCTCCGAAAAGATAAAACCCTTTGAAATATCCCTCCAGGGTGTGGTTGACGGTCATCGTGTCGAAAGAGAGGGCGCTATAGAAGATGAAGACGTGCATCAGGCCGGTGAAGAGCCGCGAACGGCGCAGCGTGCACCTCTGGAACAGGACCTTGACGACGGCGTGACGGAACCTCTTCCAGAGATCCTTGAAGCGGTCATCCGGACGCCCGGCCCGGATGATGCGAAACCGCCGGTAGAGCGGCTGGAAGAAGACCGCGGCCGTCGCCAGCACGAGGAGGGTGAGGAGGACTTTTTCCCAGGCCAGTAGCATGACGCGCCTCCTTTTCTGCGCTTGCGACCTTTTTTTACAGGTTTGCCGCGGGCGTGTCAAGGAAAGCGCGACACGACCTCCCGGGAGCGGATCCCCTTACCTCGAGCGTTCGAAATGCATATAATGAAGATTCCGCGACATGATGAAAGGAATAGCCATGGCCGAGAGAAGAGACATCGTCATCATCGGAGGAGGCCCCGGCGGCTATCTGGCCGCCATGAGGGCCGCCCAGCTCAAGAAAGCCGTCACGCTCATCGAAGAGGACCGCGTGGGAGGCACCTGCATCAACTACGGCTGCATCCCAACGAAGTACCTTCTCCACCAGACCAAGGTCCTGAGCGAGGTCAAGGCCATGAAGACGCTCTCCGGCCCGGTCGGGCAGATTTCGCTCGACTGGAAGAAGGTTCAGGACGGCCGGGCATCTGTCGTCGACAGGCTCGTCAACGGGATCGTCTTCCTGCTCGAAAAGGGGCGGGTCGAGATCGTCAAGGGCATGGCCCGGCTCGGGGAGGATAGGATCGTGACGGTGCGCACGGCGGTGGAAGAGAGGGTCTACGAGGCCGGCTCGGTCATCATCGCGACGGGCAGCCGCGCGGCCGGCCTGCCTTTCCTCCAACCGGACGGCCGGACGGTCGTCACGAGCACGGAAGCCCTGGAATTCACAGAGGTCCCAAAGAGTCTCCTCGTTGTCGGCGCCGGGGCCATCGGCCTCGAGATCGGCTCGATCTACCAGAGGCTCGGGACGGATGTGACCGTGCTCGAGATCCTGCCGACGATCCTGCCCGGCTCGGACAAGGAGGCCGCGGCACGCCTCGAGCGCGTGTTCAAGAAGTGCGGCCCGAAGGTATTCACGCGGATGAAGATCGAGGCGGCTGAATTGGGCGAGGACGGGGCGACGCTCGAGGGAACGAACCTGCGGACGGGCAAACCCTTCGCATATACAGGGGAAAAGGTCCTCCTCGCCGCCGGGCGCACGCCGCGGACGGATGACCTCTTCGACGGGACTCCATTCCTTGCCCTTAACCGCGGCGGATTTATCGAGGTCAATGACAAGCTTGAAACGAGCACGCCGGGAATCTACGCTGTCGGCGACGCCGTCGGCGGCAAGCTTCTCGCCCACAAGGCCTACCACGAGGGCGTCGTGGCCGTCGAGAAGGCCTCAGGGCTTGCGCGCCGGACCGACGAGGCCGCTCTCCCCATGGCCGTCTTCACCGAGCCGGAGTTCGCCTCCGTGGGGCTGACCCAGGAGGAGGCCGAGGGGAAAGGGATCAATGTCCAGACTGGTATCTTTCCCCTCCAGGCGAGCGGCCGGGCCATGACGATGGACGCGACGGACGGCATGATCAAGATCGTCGCCGACGCCGCGGACGTCGTGATCGGCGCTCATATCGTCGCTCCGGGAGCCTCGGATTTGATCCCCGAGCTGACCCTGGCCGTTTCGAAGCGGCTGAAGCTGGCCGAGGTCGCGTCGCTGATCTATATCCACCCCAGCCTGTCCGAGGGCGTCGGCGAAGCGGCCTTGAAGGCCAAGCATGAGGCCCTGCACATCCTGAACGGTTAGCTCTGTTCCGCCGCGCTTCGCCGGCTCCGGCCGGCAGGATTTTCCGTCCGGCCCGATAGGGCGCGGCTGTCCGGATCCCGCAGACGGGCCCTCGGTGTTGAAAAATCGGGCGCATTTCTATAGAATGCGCTTATCTCCGAAGGTTCCATGCTCGCGCTCGCTCTCTCGTTCCTGGTTTTCGGCCTGCTAGCCCTGGTCATGATCTTCCTGAATTCCCTCTTCGGGCCCCGGAAGCCGAACCCCGCCCGGGAGCGGCCGTTCGAGTGCGGCAGCCCCTCCCTTCAAACGGGCATCCGCCCGGTGCGCGTCCCTTTCATCATGATCGCCCTGCTCTTCCTCCTCCTCGACGTCGAGGTCGCCTTCTTCTTCCCCCTGGCGCTCGTTTTCCGCGCGCACGGGCCAGCGGCGCTAGCGGCCCTCGGCGGCTATCTCGCCATCCTGGCCGTAGGGTTCGTCTATGCCTGGAAAGAGGGGATCTTCGACTGGTCATGAGCGGCTTCGATTTCCTCTCCGCACGCTTCGAGACGGCTCTCGGCTGGGCCCGGAAGTACTCCCTCTTCCATTACCCGTTTGTCACGGCCTGCTGCGGCATCGAGTACATGTCGACCGCCTGCGCCCACTTCGACCTCGACAGGTTCGGCGCCGGGCTCATTCGTTTTTCACCCCGGCAGGCAGACTTGCTCCTCGTCGTCGGCACGGTCTCCCACAAGCTCGCGCCCGTTCTCAAGACGGTTTACGAGCAGATGATGGAGCCGAAGTGGGTCATAGCCTTCGGGGTCTGCGCTGTGAGCGGCGGCATCTACCAAAACTACGCCGCCGTTCAGGGCATCGACAAGATCATCCCCGTGGACGTCTATATTCCGGGCTGCCCGCCGCGGCCCGAAATGGTCCTGGATGGTCTTATGAGGCTCCAGGAGAAGATCCAGCGGGAGAAACAGGACTGGAGATGGAAAAAGAGGACCTGATCGAGGAGATCCGCGCGAGGTTCTCCGCCGGGATCGAGTCTTACGCGGAATCCCTCGGCGACCAGGTTCTTGTCGTCCGGAGGGAGAACCTCCTCGCGCTGATGTCGGGACTGCGGGCCGCGCCGTTCGACTACGCCGTCCTCCTCGACGCGACGTGCGTCGATTTCCTGGCCTCAGAAAACCGCTTCGAGATGGTCTATCACCTCTTTTCGCTGAGCCGGAACCGCCGCCTCAGGATCAAGACGTCGCTGCCGGGCGGGAATCCCGTCGTCGATTCCCTGTCCGGGCTGTGGAAGAACGCCGACTGGCTCGAGCGCGAGGTCTTCGACATGTTCGGCGTCGGCTTCATCGGGCACCCCGACCTGAGGCGCCTCCTGATGTACGAAGAGTTCGAAGGTCACCCGCTCCGCAAGGACTATCCATGGCGGAAGGAACAACCTCTGATCCCCTTGAAGGACTGAGATGGAAACGAAACTCCAGAAGGACGCCCGGCCGGACACCATGCTCCTCAACATGGGGCCGTCGCATCCCGCTATGCACGGCACCTTCCGGATTATGCTCGAGCTCGAGGGCGAAAAGATCCTCAACGCCGAAGTGGACATCGGATATCTGCACCGCGGCTTCGAGAAGACGTGCGAGAACCGGACGTATTTCAACCTGCTGCCTTATGTCGACCGGCTGAATTACGTTTCGCCCCTGATCAACAACCTCGGGTATGCGATGACCATGGAAAAGCTGCTGGGCGTTCGCGTCCCGGAGCGGGCCCAGCAGATCCGCGTTCTGATGAGCGAGCTCACCCGCATCTCGGACCATCTGACCTGCCTCGGCGCCATGGCGATGGAGAACGGCGCCTTCTCCGTCTTCCTGTACATGATGAAGGCCAGGGAATACCTCTGGGATGTCGTCGAATTCACAACCGGGAGCCGCATGCTGACCTCCTATATCCGGATCGGGGGAGTGCGGGCCGACCTCCACGAGGGATGGCAGAGCTCGGTCCGGACGGCCGTCCGGGAGACGCGCCGCGCGCTCCGGGACGTCGCCGGCCTCCTCGACAAGAACCAGATCTTCCTCAACCGGACCCGCGGCATCGGATCGATCTCGAAGGAGGATGCGATCTCCCACGGCTGGACGGGGCCGTGCCTCCGATCCGCCGGAGTTTCTTATGATGTCCGGAAGGCCCATCCGTACCTCATCTATGACCGCCTGGAGTTCGAGGTCCCCCTCGGCGAGCAGGGAGACAACTACGACCGGTACAGCGTCCGGATGCGGGAGATGGAGCAAAGCCTACGGCTCTGCGAGCAGACTTCCGGCCTCATCCCGGACTCGAAGCCGAGGGTGAAAGCGGACGAAATCGAGCCGACCGAGGCCCTGCGGCTCGGGCGGCTGCAGAAGCCGCCACAGAGAATCCGCCTGTCGCCGAACCTTGAAGGGTCGGAGGCGGACGTCTATCCCCGCATCCTGACCGGGGACGCGCCGGTCGTCGTCCCGCCCAAAGAGGACACGTATACGACCATGGAAGGCCTTATCAGCCACTTCCTCTTCTTCATGGACGGATACGGCATCCGGCCGCCAAAGGGGGACGTGTATTTCTCCGTCGAGGGAGGGAACGGCGAGGTCGGCTTCTACATCGTGTCCGACGGGACCGACCGCCCCTATCGGCTTCATGTCAGGGCCCCCTGCTTCCACGTTCTCTCGGCGCTCGAGCAGCTTGTGCGGGGCCGTTTCGTCGCCGACGTCATCCCGACGTTCGGATCCATGAACATGATCGGAGGGGAGCTCGACCGATGAGCTTCGTCCTGTCCGCGGGCGCCGAGAAGCGGGTCGACGAGATCATCTCCCGCAGCCCGAAGCGGGAGGCCGCCCTGCTGCCCGTCCTCCAGCTCATCCAACGGGAGCAGGGATTCATTTCCCCCGAAGCGGTGGCCTGGACGGCCGCAAAGCTCGGCGTTCCGCCGTTGCGAATCGGAGAAGTGTTGTCTTTCTATACGATGCTCCGCCGAAAGCCGGCGGGACGGTATGTGATCCAGGTCTGCCGCAACATCAGCTGCGTCATGGCCGGCGCGGCGGACCTC
This sequence comes from uncultured Eubacteriales bacterium, assembly GCA_964551995.1. Lineage (GTDB taxonomy): Bacteria > Acidobacteriota > Aminicenantia > Aminicenantales > Saccharicenantaceae > DATKJS01. The sequence continues at coordinate 28,047 of CAZKFD010000016.1, read as the reverse complement.
GTTGCGCATCTCGAGACCCGGCTCGCCGTCAAGCCGGGCGAAACGACGCCCGACGGGAAATTCACGCTGCTCGAGGTCGAATGCCTCGGCAATTGCGATCACGCCCCATGCCTGATGGTGAACGACGATGATTACGGCCCCGTCACCCGGGACCGCGTGGACGCCCTGCTCAAGGAGCTCGAGTAGAATGACGGACGCAACGGCAGTGCTCCTTCCTGCCGACGGGAGCTCGTTCCGTCTTGCGTCGTACGTCGGCCGGGGCGGATACGCGGCCGCCCGCACGGCCCTCCTGTCCAGGACGCCGCAGCAGGTTATGGACGAGGTCAAGAAGGCCAACCTCAGGGGAAGGGGAGGGGCCGGATTCCCCGCGGGGTCGAAGTGGTCGTTCGTGCCGCAGCAGGACGAACGGCCCAGATACCTTTGTGTCAATGCGGACGAAGGGGAGCCCGGAACCTTCAAAGACCGGGCCATCCTGACCCGCAATCCCCATCTCCTGCTCGAAGGCGTTATCCTGACCAGCTATGCCGTCGGCATCCATAAGGCCTATATCTATATCCGTGGAGAATACGAAGCCATCGCGCGCCGGCTCGAGGCGTCGATCGAAGAGGCGCGGCGGGAGAAATTCCTGGGGACAGGCATTTTCGGGACCGGGTTCGACCTCGAAGTCATCGTCTACCGGGGCGCGGGGTCCTATATCTGCGGGGAGGAAACGGCCCTCCTCGAGTCCATCGAAGGGAAGAAGGGATGGCCGCGGCTGAGGCCGCCTTTCCCGGCGGTGGTCGGGCTTTTCCGGGCGCCGACCGTAATCAACAACGTCGAAACGATTGCCAACGTGCCGCTGGTCGTCCGCCAGGGGGCCGAGGTGTACATCGCCCGCGGCCTGCCGAGGGATGGGGGAACCCGCCTCTTCGGCGTGAGCGGCGCCGTCAGGAGGCCCGGCCTCTATGAGCTTCCCGTCGGGACCCCGCTCCGGAGGATTATTGACGAATGGGCGGGCGGGCCGGCCGAGGGGCAGACGATCAAGGCTGTCTGTCCGGGAGGGCTCTCCGCGCCGTTCCTGACGCCGGATGAGCTCGACGTGGCCATGGACTACGAATCGCTGGCCCTCGCCAAGTCGATGTTGGGTTCGGCCGGCATCATCGTCGTCGGCGACCGGACGCCCATGGTCGACGTTCTCGGGATCGTGGCACGTTTTTACGCCCACGAATCCTGCGGGCAATGCACCCCCTGCCGCATCGGGACGACCTGGATCCGCAAGATCGTCGAACGAATCGCCTGCGGCTGCGGAAAGCCGGGGGACTTGGCCCTGGTCGGCCGCCTGGCGGAGGGCATGAAGGGGAGAACGCTGTGCCCGATGGGAGACGCGGCGGCGTTTCCCGTCCTGTCCATCGTCGGAAAGTTCGAAAAGGAGCTCGGGGACCTGATTCCCCGGTGAGGGAGATGGCCGAAGTCAACATCCAGATCGACGGCCGGGCCCTCCGGGTCGCGTCCGGGACGACGATCCTCAAGGCCGCCGAGAGAATCGGCATCGTCATCCCGCGCTTTTGCTATCACCCGGCCTTTGAACCCGAAGGAAGCTGCCGGATGTGCCTGGTCGAGATTGAGGGACTTCCCAAGCTCGACCTGGCCTGCTCGACGGTCGTCCGGGAAGGCATGAAGGTCTGGACGTCCACTCCCCAGGTGCTGCAGGCCCGCCAGGACGTTCTTGAGTTTTTCCTCGCCGACCATCCCCTCGACTGCCCGATCTGCGACAAGGCCGGTGAGTGCTATCTCCAGGATTACTATGATCGGCACGGCCGGTACGGGAGCGTCTTTCTCGAAGCCAAGGAAAAGAAGTCGAAGCTCGTCCGGATCGGGCCGCGGCTCCTTCTCGACCGCGAGCGCTGTGTTCTCTGCAACCGGTGCGTCCGGTTCCTGCAGCTCGTGACGAAAACCGGGGAGTTGGGGATCTTCGAGCGCGGCGTCCGGTCCGAGGTCGGCATCGACGCCGGAGCCGAGATCCGGAATAATTATTCCGGCAACCTCGTCGACATCTGTCCCGTCGGGGCCATCACGGACCGGGATTTCCGGTTCAAGACGCGCGTCTGGTTCATGGAGAACTCGCGGACGGTCTGCCCGCGCTGCAGCCGGGGCTGCGCCATCGTCATCCAGTGGTCGAGCGGCTACCCGCTGCGCGGGGACCGGAGGAAGGTCTACCGCCTCATCCCGGCCGAGAACCCGGACGTCAACGGCTGGTGGATCTGCGATTACGGCCGGTACGACTATCCCGACATCGAAGAGAACCGCCGCACCCGGATCACAGTGAACCCGGGTAGCGACGACGCCCCGCCGCGGCCCAGCTGGGGGTCCGTCTTGAAGGGAATGGCCGGGGAGATCCGGGCCCTTACCGAGGCCGGCCGGGAAGAGCGGATCTCCGTCGTCCTGAACAGCTTCCTGACAAACGAAGAGCTGGCGCTGGCTCAAAAGCTTCTTTCCGGCGCCCTGCGAGTCCGGAGCCTCTTTTTCGCCGACCCCCTGCCAGGTCAGGCCGACGGCTACCTCCTCACGGCAGAGAGGGCCCCGAACGGCCAGGGCGCGGCGGCCCTCGGCTTCAAGCGGGAACTGCCGGACGCCGGGCGCTTGGCCGCGTCCACCGACCTGCTGATTGTGTTCGGCCCTTATCTCGCCGAGCATTTTTCCCCGGAAGCGTACGCCTCCTGCCTGAACAGGGTCCGGCGGAAATATCTCGTTTCAGCCCATAAAACCGGACAGGATGCTGCCTTCGATGTGATTCTGCCCGCGGCGGTCCCGGCCGAAAAAAAAGGTTCCTATACGAATGTTCAGGGCCTCACCCAGTCCTTCGAGCCGGCCTTCCCCGCGCCGGGGGACGGGCTCCCGGAAGCGGAGATCCTGGCCCATCTGGCCCCCGAGCTGGAGGTGAAACCGGAATAGCGCCATGGTGGACATCGTCATCCTGCTCATCAAGATCGTCCTGGCGATGGCCTGGCTGATGTTTCTCGCGCTGCTCATGACTTGGGTTGAGCGGAAAGAGAGCGCGGTCATCCAGGATCGCATCGGTGCCAACCGCGCTTCGGTCTTCGGGCTCCGCCTCTTCGGCCTCTTTCAGCCTTTCGCCGACGCCATCAAAATGATCTTCAAAGAGGATTTCGTCCCCTCGTTTTCCGAACGCCTTCTGCACACGCTGGCGCCTTTCCTTTCATTCTTCTTCGTCGCCGTCACCGTCGTGGCGATTCCCTTCGGGGACACCGTTCATCTCGCTGCCCGTCACATCGCCCTTCAGGTCGCCGACGTCAATGCGGCCCTTCTCTTCGTCCTGGCCATGCTCAGCCTCGGGATCTACGGGATCCTTCTCAGCGGCTGGTCCTCGAACAGCCGGTACGCGCTTCTCGGGAGCCTGCGGGGGGCGGCCCAGCTCATCTCCTACGAGGTGGCCCTCGGGCTCTCTCTCGTCGGCGTGGTGATGGTCTTTCCGTCCCTGCGGCTCTCGGAAATCGTCCGTTTCCAGGCCGGGATGTTGTTCGGGTTTCTCCCCAAATGGGGGATCTTCCTTCAGCCCTTGGGCTTCGCCGCTTTCTTCCTGGCGGCTCTGGCCGAGACGAAGCGCGTGCCGTTCGACCTTCCCGAGGGAGAGTCCGAGATCATCGGCTTCTTCACCGAATACAGCGGCCTCAAGTGGGGCCTCTTCATGATGACCGACTTCCTCGAGGTCATCATCATCTCCTGCCTGACAGTAACGGTCTTCTTCGGCGGCTGGCAGGTCCCCTGGCTGGGGGCAGCCGGCTTCCGGTTTCCCTGGGGTGCGTCGTGGCTTTTGCCGTCCTGGATCGTTACGGCGCTCGAGGTCGCGGCCTTCAACGTCAAGGTTTTTTTCTTCTGCTGGCTTCAGGTCCTTGTCCGCTGGACTTACCCCCGGTTCCGCTACGACCAGGTCATGGATTTCGGCTGGAAGGTTCTCGTCCCGGCTGGGGCCGTCAACATCGTGCTCACGGCTCTCATCCTGGTCGTGAAGTAGGCGAACGATGAGAAGTGCCTGGATCATCCTGAGGGAGATCGTGAGGGGCGTCTGGATCACGGCCCGCCACTTCGTCATCAATATGTGGTTACACACTTTGAACTTCCTCGGCCTCAAGACGAGGCGGCGTGGGGCCGTCACGATCCAGTATCCGGACGAGGTGAAGCCGCTCGCCCCCCGCCACAAGAGCCGTCACCGCATCCTGCGCCGGCCGAACGGGCTCCCCCAGTGCGTGGCCTGCATGATGTGCGCGACGGTCTGCCCTTCAGAATGCATCTTCATCGAAGCGGCGGAGACCGGCGACCCCGAGGTCCAGAAATACGCGGCGAGCTTCGTCATCGACCTCAGCCGCTGCTGCTTCTGCGGGTTCTGTGTCGAGGCCTGCCCGGAAGACGCGATCCGGATGGACACGGGGGACATCCGCTTGGCCGCCGAGAGCCGGGCGGCCCTGGACTATCCGCTGGAGAAGCTGGTCTGAAAATGCCCGCGGAACGGCTCGAGATCGGGGCCTTCGAGATTATCCGGCTCATGGACGTGACGTTTCGGGTGGACGGAGGCGCGATGTTCGGTGGCGTGCCGAAGACCCTTTGGGACAAGCGGGCAGCTCCCGACAGCGAGGACCGGATCACGTTGGCGCTCAACTGCTATCTGGTCAGGTCAGCGGAGGCGGCGATCCTCGTCGATGGAAACGCTCGCCTCCGGGAGGGCGTCGAGGCTGTCCTCATTCCCGGTCATACGGCCTTCCATCAGGGGCTCAAGATCACGTCAGGCGGGCGGACCTTTTTCTATTTGGGCGACGCGGTGCCCACCTCGGCCCACGTCGACCTTGCCTATATCATGAGCTACGATCTCTATCCCGTCGAAACGCACGACAACAAGAAAAGACTCTACGCGCAGGCCGTGGCGGAGGAATGGGTCGTGGCCTTCAGCCACGAGCTCCGACGCGCCTTCGGGACGATCCGCGCGGCGGGCCGCAAGCACGAATTCGAGCCGCTGACCGGGCCCACGCCCGGCGCTGGCATCGGGCGATCCGCGGGACGCCTACGGGAACAGGCGGGCCGCAGATGTCCCCTTTTTTCGGATACAGATTGACAAGGCCTGATTCTTGTGATATAAAACCAAACATATAGGGTTTATTATAAGCTAGGCCTGACGGGTAACACAAAGACAATCATATGAACACTCATAGAGGAGCCTTATTCAACGAAGACGCTCATCCCCCGTAATCCGGAGCCTGATCGATTCTTGAAAATTCCCCTCTCAGAACGGCGTTTTTGAGAGCATGAGGTTCACCAGCCCGAAAGGAGGTGGGAATCGCTTGGGCGATCGGAGCCAAAAGGGTTCACTGAGAAGACCGTGATCATGAATATTTCTCAAGGAGGAAAAGTTATGAAAAGCATGGTAAAGGTTCTCGTTCTGGCGCTGCTGGCCGCGTTCGTTTTCACGAGCTGCGCCAAAGCCCCCACCCAGCAAATGGACCAGGCCAAGGCCGCCGTTCAGGCCGTCCAGGCCGCGAAGGGCGACGTCTACGCGAAGGATGAGCTGGCCAAGCTCAAAACCGACCTCCAGGCTGCTCTGGATGAGGTCAACGCTCAGTCCAAGAAGTTCTTCAAGAAGTACGGCAAGGCCAAAGAGATGCTGGCGAAAGTCGTCAGCGACGCCGATGCCGTGAAGGCGGAGATCCCGGCCCGGATCGAGAAGGCCAAGGAGGAGGCCACGCAGGCGATGAACGACGCCAAGGCCTCGTTTGACGCCGCCACGGCCCTGTTGGAAAAGGCCCCCAAGGGCAAGGGCACCAAGAAAGACATTGAAGCCATGAAGGCGGACCTCGCCGGGTTGCAGAGCCAGATGACCGAGGCCCAGAATGCCATGACGGCCGAGGACTATTTCGGCGCCAAGGACAAAGCGACGGCCATCAAAGCGAAGGCCGACGATATCGCCAAGCAGGTCCAAGAAGCCATCAATAAGGTCAAGGGCAAAAGATAAGAGGACATCCGACTCTCGACTTTGAAGCTTTTTCAAACAGCCTTATTTCTCCTGGCTGTTTGTTTTGTCGCGTGCAGAGTTCCGCCGGTTCCTCCAGAGGTCCAGAAAGCTGAGGCCCAGCAGAAGGACCTCTGGAGGGCCGGCGCTGCCGTTTTTTGCAGCCAGGAGTACGACGATTATACCAGGGCGCTGACGGCTGCCCGGCACCGGTTCGAAGGGGAGAATCTCAAGCTGGGTGTTTTCCGGGACTATGACCGCGTCCGCCAGGATTTTCAGGCCGTCCTCAAGTCCGGCGACGAGCTCCTGGCCCGGGTCCAAGGGATCAAGGCCCAGAAAACCGAGGCCATCGGCGAGGCCGTTCGGAACCTGAGGGCGAAAATGGCTACTCTGGACGATATCACCCTCTCTCTGACGGAACGGGGAAACGCGCGGAAGCGGCTGGCGCAGGCGGACATCTATCTCGACGAAACGGAATCCCTGATGCGCCAGGCGAAATTCGAGCAGGCGTCGGCGAAGCTCTCTTCAGCCGGGGAGTGCGTCCGGGACGCCGAGGAGGCGGTCTTCGCCTTCATCAGCCGCTACCTCGACAGGCGGCAGGTCGACATCTGGAGGAGATGGACCGAGGACACGATCGCCGAATCCCGGACGAAGGGGATCGTCGCCCTCGTCGTCAGCAAGCTGGAGAGGCGTTTGAACGTCTACCGGAACGGCCGCCTTTACAGGAGCTACGAGATCGGGCTCGGGTTCAACGGGCTCTCCAACAAGATGCACTCCGGGGACAACGCGACGCCGGAGGGGCGCTACGTGATCGTCAAGAAGATCGCCTCGAGCCAGTATTACAAGGCCTTGATGATCAACTATCCGAACGAGGAGGACCTCAGGAGGTTCGCCGAAGAAAAAAGGCGGGGTCTGATCCCGTCCTCCGTGGGTATCGGCGGGGATATCGAAATCCACGGCGGAGGAGAGGACACCCTCACCCGGGGCTGTGTTTCCCTGGACAACGAAAAAATGGATGAGCTTTTTAACCTGGTCTCGGTCGGGACGCCGGTCGCCATTGTCGGAACGAACGAGGTCGAAAACTACGTCATCCGGGCGATCAGGAAGAATTGAGATGTTCTGGAAGCGCCTGATCGTCATCCTTCTCGCCCTCGCGTATCTGGAGGTCCTCCTGGTCGTCGGGGTTTCTTATTATTCGGGCCTGAAGCAGGTTTCGGCCTGGCCGGCGTCCTCCGAGGGCCCGGCGCTACGGGATAAGGATGTTCCCCGCGTGGAGAAAAGCATCCAGGGGATGGAGCGGAGGATCGCACTCCTCCAGCCGAAGGGGATCTATATCGTCGTCGACACCGGGGCGAACCGTCTCTACGTCAAAAGGGGCTCCGAGGTGGTCCGCGAGGCGGTCGTCTCCTGCGGCAGCGGAGACGTGCTCCAGGACCCCGGGGGAAAGCGGAAATGGGTCTTTGATACGCCGAGGGGCGAGTTCGCAGTCAAGTCCAAAATCCGGAACCCCTACTGGGTCAAGCCGGACTGGGCGTTCATCGAGGAAGGGGAGCCGATCCCGAAGAACCAGGAGGACCGGGTGGAGGCGGGGAGCCTCGGCGACTACGCCCTCGGGTTCGGGGACGGATATTTCATCCACGGGACGCTCTACACGCGGCTGCTCGGCAGAAACGTGACCCACGGGTGCGTCCGGGTCGGGGACGACGACCTCAAGGAAATATTCAAGATCGTTTCCATCGGGACCAAAGTCTACATCTATTGAAAGCCATGAAGCGAACGGCGCTCGTTCTCCTGGCCGCCCTGGCCGCGGCCGCGGCCGCCGGGCAGACCGTCCAGGCGGACCGCGCGAAGATCGCCCAGCGCCTCCACGATGTGAGCGCCGAATACGATCTGGCGAAGGAACCTCACTTCTATTTCGTCCTCGATGTCAGGGAGAGGTTTCTCGAGTTGCGGGTCAAGGGCATGGTACTCAGGGCCTGGCGCCTGAAGTCGATGCGTTTCTGGGGGAAACCGGCATTCTCGAAAACAGTCGAGCTGATCAAGAAAAGCGCGTTGAACCCGCCGCGGCGGAACGTCATCAAGCCCGGAGAAGCCGAGCCGACGCCTACGGACCCGACCAAGTTCGAACTCGGCGCTCTGGAGCTTAAGGATATGCCGGTGACATTCGGGCTCGATTTCGACAACGGGCTCCACGTTTCGGTCAATGCCACGAAAAAGGGGCTGGCCGCGGTCAGGGATGCCCTGAACTGGTATCTCTGGCTGCCCGTCAAGAGCTATTTCAGGGCGAGGGACGGCAAGCCGATATCGGTCCTGGAGCTGAGATTTGAAAATGAAAAGGACGCGCAGGCCATATACTGGACGTTTTACGAGGGAATCAGAGGCCTCATTTATTAGAGCTGAGCGTAGGCTCTATTAATTTTTTTTAATAAAATTTGACAAATATATGCTCAAATAATATATTATATTCTTACTAAATCAGGAGGAAAAATATGGTAAAGATCATAGGCATCGACCTGGGTACAACCAATTCAGTTGTTGCCATCCAGGAAGGCGATAAGACGACCGTTATCCCGAACGAGGAAGGCGGACGGACGACTCCCTCAGTCGTCGCCTTTACCCAGAAAGGCGAGATTCTTGTCGGCCAGGTGGCCAAAAGGCAACGGGTCACGAACCCTGAGAACACGATCTATTCCATCAAGAGGTTCATGGGGCGCCGCTACGGCGAAGTTGGGCAGGAAATCAGGCAGGTCCCGTTCAAAGTCACGGAGGCCCCGAATGGGGATGTCCGCGTGGAAGCCCTCAGCAAGAAATATGCCCCGCCCGAGATCTCGTCCTTCATTCTCCAGAAGCTGAAAAAGGCGGCTGAAGACTACCTCGGGGAAAAGGTCGAAAAGGCCGTCATCACGGTGCCGGCATATTTTAACGACAGCCAGAGAAAAGCGACCAAGGACGCCGGAAAGATTGCCGGCATGGAGGTCGTCCGGATCATCAACGAGCCGACGGCCGCGGCCCTGGCTTACGGCATGGACAAAAAGAAGGATCAGGTCATCGCCGTGTACGACTTCGGCGGCGGCACCTTCGACATCTCCATCCTCGAGGTCGGGGAGGGCGTCGTCGAGGTCAAGGCGACCAACGGAGACACGCACCTCGGCGGCGACGACATCGACCAGCTGGTCCAGGATTGGATCGTGGCCGAATTCAAGAAGGAGTCGGGCATCGACCTGACCCGGGACAAGATGGCGCTTCAGAGGCTCAAGGAAGCGGCCGAGAAAGCGAAGATCGAGCTGTCGACGACCATGGAGACCGAGATCAACCTGCCGTTCATCACGGCGGACGCGTCCGGCCCCAAGCATCTTTTGATGAAGATGACAAGGTCCAAACTCGAGCAGCTCTGCGAGGAGCTCATCCAGAGGTCGGTCCCACCCGTCCGTCAGGCCCTGGCCGACGCTGGCCTCAAGCCTGAAAGCATCCAGGAGGTCATTCTCGTCGGCGGCCAGACGCGTATGCCGCGGATCCAGCAGCTGGTCAGGGAGCTGTTCGGACGCGAGCCCCACAAGGGCGTCAACCCGGACGAGGTCGTGGCCGTCGGGGCGGCCATCCAGGGTGCGGTCCTCTCGGGAGAGGTCAAGGACGTGCTCCTGCTCGACGTCACGCCGCTGACGCTGGGCATCGAGACCCTCGGCGGCGTCTTCACCAAGATGATCCCACGCAACACGACGATCCCGACCAAGAAAACAGAGATCTTCTCGACCGCCTCGGACAACCAGCCGAGTGTCGAAATCCACGTCCTCCAGGGCGAGCGGGAGTTCGCCACGGACAACCGGACCCTGGGGCGGTTCCATCTGGACGGCATCCCGCCGGCCCTGAGGGGAGTGCCCAAAATCGAAGTCACCTTCGACATCGACGCCAACGGCATCCTGCACGTCTCGGCCAAGGACATGGGTACGGGGAAGCAGCAGGCCATCACGATCACGGGCCACAGCGGCCTGGACGAGAAGGAGATCGAGAAGATGGTCAAGGATGCCGAGGGTCACGCCGCCGAGGACCGCAAGCGCCGGGAGACCATCGACGCGAAAAATCATGCCGACCAGCTCGTCTATAGCCTGGAAAAGCTGCTCCAGGAGAACAAGGACAAGATCCGCGACCACGAAGTTCATGCCGTCCAGGCCGAAATCGAGAACACGAAAAAGGCCATCGCCACCGACGATCTGGAGCAGATCAAGAAGGCCGTCGAATCGTTGTCCCGGGTGTCCCACCGTCTGACCGAGAACCTGTACCAAGCGGCCGGCCAGCAGCATGCGGCCTCCGGCGCGTCCGGCGGGCCGGACGCGTCTTCCGGCGGCGACGGAAGCGGGCAGGCCCGCTCCGGAGGGACCGAGGACGAGGTTATCGACGCCGAGGTCGTGGACGACGGCAAGAAGAATTAAGCCCCGCGGCCCGGGCGGCGGGAGATGCGGCCCGAAAGGGCCGGGCGTCTGAGTGACGGCCATGGCGAAAGACTATTACGAGCTCCTGGGCGTTCCGAAGGCGGCGTCCCTGGCCGACATCAAGAAGGCCTATAGAAAACTGGCCCGGAAATACCATCCGGACCTCAACCCGGGCGACAAGACGGCCGAGGCCAAATTCAAGGAGATCCAGGAAGCCTATTCCGTCCTCAGCGACGCGAAAAAGCGGGCCCAGTACGACCAGTTCGGCTTCGCCGGCGAAGCACCGCCAGGAGGCGGGCCGGAAGGGCCCGGCCGGGCCTCCGGCTTCGAAGGGTTCGATTTTTCCGATTATGGGTCGTCGACTTTCCATGATTTTTTCGAAAACCTTTTCCGCGGGGCCGGGGTCCGTCCCGCGGCGAGAGCCGAAGCCGGACCCGTCCGGGGCGAGGACCTCCACTACTCGATGAAGATCGGCTTCGAGGATGCCATCCGGGGCGTCCAGACGAAGATCAGGCTGAGCCGCCTCGCGTCCTGCGGGACCTGCGGCGGCCAGGGATATGTCTCGCGGGGAGGTCGTGCGCCGTGCCCCGTTTGCGGCGGCAGCGGCCGGTCCACCATGCAGCGGGGCTTCATGAAGTTCTCCGGAGTCTGCCCTGGCTGCGGCGGCACGGGCCGAGCCCGCGGCGAGGAGTGTCCGGCCTGCGGGGGACAGGGGGTCGTCCAGAAATCCGAGCTCATTACGGTCCGCATCCCCCCTGGCGTGGATAACGGGTCGAAGGTCCGCGTCCCCGGCCGGGGCAATGCCGCGCGCCAAGGCGGCCCGCCGGGAGACCTGTACATCTCGATCGAAGTGGCCCCGCACCCGCTCTTCCGCCGCGAGGCAAGCGCCATCTTCATCAAAGTGCCGGTCACGGTCCCCGAAGCGACCCTGGGAGCCAAGATCGAGGTCCCGACGCTCTGGGGCAAAACGGCCATCCGGATCCCCCCGGGAACGAAATCCGGCCAGAAGTTCCGGATCCGGGGCGAGGGTGCGCCGCTGCCGGGGAAAAAGGTCCGGGGCGACGAGTTCGTGGAGGTCTCCATCGTCCCGCCGCCCTTCGAGAACCAGAGGGTTCGCGAGCTCATGAAGGAGCTGGAGCGGCTGTCCGGCCCGAATCCCAGGGAAACGACAGGGGGGGACTGATATGAAAAGAGCGTCGAAGGAAACGAAAAAGGAACCGAAGCCGTATTACCATATCAGCAGCGTCGCCAAGATGTACAACATCCATCCCCAGACGTTACGCCTCTACGAACGAGAGGGCCTCATCTCTCCGTCCCGAAGCGAAGGGAACACCCGCCTCTACTCGGCGGACGACCTGAAGCGGCTCGAGCTCATTCTCGACCTCATCCGCGACCTCGGCGTCAACCTGGCCGGTGTCGAGGTCATCCTCAACATGCGGAAGAAGATGGAGCAGATCGAAGCGGAGGTCGGCGAGTTCCTCGAATACATCCGGGAAGAATTCTTCACGGGCAAGGAGGAGGAATTCGAGGCCCGCGCCAACGCTCTGGTCCACGCCCGGCCGGCGGGAGTGGTCAAGGTCGAAAAATAGGATCGATCGTCATGGACTACCGCGACGCCCTGGATTCGAAGAATCTCAAACACTACCTGCAGCAGATCGCCGGGTTCCCGACTTTCACTGAGGAAGAGGAGAAGAAGCTCGGCGAGCGGATCCGCCAGGGCGACAAAGAGGCCCTCCAGAGCCTCATCAAGGCCAATCTCAGGTTCGTCGTCTCCTATGTCAAGAAATACCGCGGCATGGGCCTGAGCATGCTCGACCTGATCAACGAGGGGAACGTCGGGCTCATCGAGGCCGCCCGTCGCTTCGACCCCACGCGGAACGTCCGCTTCATCTCCTACGCCGTGTGGTGGGTCCGCCAGGCGATCATCCATGCCCTCTCGCAGTATTCCCGCATCTACAACATCCCGCAAAAGCTCTCGGACCAGATCAGCTTGATGAAAAAGAAGACCGCCGCCCTGAAAATCCAGCTCGGGCGCGACCCGACTCGGGAAGAGATCGCCGCGGCCATGAAGATCTCCGAAGGGGACCTCCAGGACCTTGAGCTCCTCGAGGAACGGAACGTCTCTCTGAGCGACAGGTATTACGACGAGGACCTCGAGGTCGAGGACAAGGTCAGCGACGAGGAGGCGGAATCCGTCGAGTACCAGATCATCAAAGCCTCGGCCAAGCACCAGATCCGGGAAATGCTGTCCGTGCTGGATGACAAGGAGCGAACTGTGCTAGAATTGCGTTTCGGCCTGGAGGACGACCGGCCGATGACGCTCCAGCAGATCGGCGACAGGCTCAATCTGACCCGGGAGCGGATCCGCCAGATCGAGCAGAAGGCCATGCGGAAGCTGGGCCGGTCGAAGAAGCTCCAGCAGCTCCGAGGGTATCTCAATTGAACGGCCAGGACGTCTGCGACAAGTGCCGGGGGACCGGCTGGGTCCTGGAGGACTCGGGCGGGAGCAAGATCGCCAAGCGCTGCGCCTGCTACAACGAGCGGCGCAAACAGGCTCTCCTCGAACAAGCCAACATCCCCCGCCGGTACCAGGCCTGCAGCCTGGGCAATTTCGAGGTCCACAACGACTCGCACCGGGACGCCCTCAAGATCTCCCGCCGGTTCGTCGAGAACTACCCGGCCCAGGACGTCGGCATCCTGTTTATCGGGCCGTGCGGGGTGGGGAAGACGCACCTCGCCGTGGCGATCATCCAGGAGCTCGTCGAGAAGAAGCAGGTCCCCTGCATCTTCTACGATTTCCGGGAGCTCATTCGTGAAATCCAAAACACTTTCACCCCCGACTCGACTCTCTCGGAGTCCGACGTCCTCGGTCCCGTCTTTCAGTCCGAGGTCCTCGTCCTCGACGAGCTCGGTGCTAAGCGGACCACGGCCTGGGTCGAGGAGACGGTCTTCTACATCATCAACTATCGCTACAACCACAAGAAAATGACTCTATTCACGACGAATTACCCGGACACCGAGGAGGAAGAAGACCACCGCGATTCCTTTTACAAGAAGGGCGGGGAGAACCTCGTCGACCGGATCGGGGTCCGGCTGCGGTCGCGAATCTACGAGATGTGCAAGGTCGTAGAGATGTGGGGCGACGACTACCGCAAGATGGCCAAGCAGGCCGGCTACCGCTTCTAGGGAGCGGAGGGATCTCTCACAGGATCTTGCGGTTTTCCAGCGATTTTGCTAGATTATTGCCGCCTGCTCCTCGGTAGCTCAATTGGCAGAGCGGGTGGCTGTTAACCACTAGGTTGCAGGTTCGAGTCCTGCCCGAGGAGCCAATCTTTAGGATTCTCTAAACGCATCTCATAGAGGAACGAGAACGGCTCGTTCAGCTTGAAGTCGAACCTATCGCCCGTGACCACGACCTTATTAAAAATCATCCTCAGCATCCTGTGCCGCTGATCATCCGAGGCGCGCTTGTAGGCCTTCGGAAGGTCCTGGACGAGTTCCAGGAGCGTCAGGCCATCGTCCAGGGCTCGCCCGGAGTCTTTTTCCAAGGCGTCCAGCTGGGCCTTGATCTGGCCCTTCCGCTCCCGCAACTTGGCAACGCCACGGCGGACCGTCTCGGCGTCAAAGTCCAGCTGTCCCACGGCTTTGGTGAAGGCGCGGTCCAGTTCCCCTTCTATCCGCGTCTCCGCATCCTTCAACTTTTTCCGCTCGATCCGGACCGTGCTGGAGGTGTCCTCGTGTTCGGCCTTGATCATGGCCCTGGCCCAGTCCAGCAGGTCCTTCGGAAAGCGGAATCTTGACAATGCCTCAGCGAACTTCTCGTCGGCCTTGTCCTCACGGACGCCTTGCGTCTGCTCGCACCGGCCCCCTCGTGGGTGGTTCGAGTAGTAGTATTTCCAACCGCCCGAGGTGTAGGGAGACATGAATCGGTGGCATACGCCGCACTTCATCAAGCCCCGATAAATGTAGAACTTGTCCTTCGTCGGGTGAGGGTGACCTTTCTGGTCCAGACGCGCCTGCACTCGGTCGAACAATGCCCGGTCAATGATCGCCTCATGCTGGCCTTTTATCTTTTCACCCTTCGTATGCTGGCAGGCAACATACTTGCTCTCGGTGAACGGCCAGACGACATAACCAACCAGTACCGGATTGCTCAGCAGGACGGACAGGGTCGTGACCGAGACCTTACCGCCCTTCCTTGTTCGTAGGCCTTCGGCATAGAGTTTTTCGGCCAGAGTGAACTCGGACTCCATGCCGCTGTCATACAACTCGAACGCCCTCCGGACGAACGGGACCTCTTTTTCATTCGGGGTCAGGTGATTCTTGTGGCAGTTGAACCCTAGGGGCGGATTCGACGGATAGAGGCCCTGATCAAGGCGGTACTCGTAAGTTCGGCGAGCTTTATCCTTGAGGTTTTTGATGAAGTAGCGCCCGAAGGCGACCTTCATGTGCCACAGAGCCATCCGGTCGGCCGATGTGTTTTTGTTGATCGTCTCCCCAGATTCGGTAAAGTGGATTGTCAAGAAGTCCTGGAGCATGTCGTCCAGGTCCACGACCGCTCGGTAGCCACGCGTCAAACGGTCCGAGTCCAGGACGAGCAGGTTCGCAACCCGATGCTCCTCGACGAAGCGCAGAATCTCCTTGAACTGGCGCCGGTCAAAGGCATCATCGCTCCGTTCGCGGAGTTCCCATGGCTCATGGACAAGGGTCAAGCCCTGCTCTCGGGCGTATTTTTCATTGTGGACTCGTTGAGAGGGGAGCGACCAGCGGTCCTGTCCCCCCTGCGGCTTGCTAGAGACCCTGCAGAGAATGACGGCGCTATTGTCGCCCATTGGTGCCTCGGATTTCTCGGATCAGGGAAAGGAGGGATTGGAAAGAACGGATGATGGCGCGGGCTTCCCCCTCGGTGATCTCGCGCTTAAGTCGACGCGCCCATACCTCTTGAGTTTTCAATATAAGCTCGGAAGACTCATTAGCCACACCCTGGTCTGTTCATTGCTACCTCCTTAGCTCTCAACCGGCAGTGATATTATAAAATCCCATAAGTGCCGAATCAAGAGTTTTATCAACAACTTAACCATTTTTAAAGAATTATCTATGTTCAAGAATTGAGCAGAGACACATATAAAACAGGGACGAAAAAGCCGTGTCTCATTTGCACTGCTGCGGCGAAGGACCCGGTTCCTAAAGTCGTTACGCGAGCCGGGAATTTCCTGAAGCTGCTTGGTGCCCAAAGGACGCGCTCCCCGTTCGTAAACCTCGACTTCCTTGCCCTCGACAAAACAGACCTCTGTGCATTTGATACAAAAAGCGGCCCGATTAATGGTTTGGAGGGTCATCGTTCCGTCGGATCGAAGTTCGTCGAGGACAATGCTTGGATGGTCAAACCTGAAAACCGGCTTCCTCCTTCGGCTCCCCGGGCTTGGTGAGGGAAGTTCATTTATCATTTTTCGCTCTCCAAAAGAGATAAATTAGATAAGGAGGACGAGGAGAAGTACTTATTATTCTGCCTGTTGAAGGCGCTTGCGGGTCGTGACAAGAACCAACATCTTGAGGGCATGCGTGAGGGCCGCTAGGAACCCGCGCTCCAGAGTAAGCCAAGAGGTGTGGTGGGCCTTGTCCAGACGATCAAGGCGTTGGGCCACGGCAGACTGACTGATACCGAACCGCTTGCCGATCGCTTTCTGTGTTTCCCCTTGGCTCCGCAATTGGAACATCCGTCTTGTCCGCTCAAACGCCTTATAGTCACGCGCGGAAGGCATCTTAATATTCTGTCCGGCGAACGCTGCTACAAATTCTTCAAAAGCGATTGAACCCAGAGCGGCCCAAAGGGATACGAGTGCCCGATAACGGCCAGGATGGGTGCGGATCAACATATACACGGGCACCCGCGCTTCCAATTCGCGCCGATTCCACTCGACGAGCACCTTGTCCAGCTCGCTAGTGTGCCGGAGAATCTCCTCCTGCTTAATTCGAAGCACTTCGTCTTCGCTCTCGCCGACAAGCTCCTTCTCTCCGGCGGCGACGACGTCGATCACAGAGTCCACATCTTTCACAATACGGGCCATCGTACGGTCATCTCCTTCGATCTCGTCATACGGGTGCTCCGCCTTCTCGTCCTTCCGGCAATCGACGAGATACAAAACCATCCAGGCCATGTTATGCCATAGGTCGTCGTCCGAGACTTGCTGTTTGCTACGGCGAAGGTCAGGCAGGTAATTCCTTAGGATGTAGACCTTGACGATACGGGTAGGGTTACTGGGCAGCCCAACCCGTGTAGCCACAGCATTGACGAACGCCCCAACGGCCTCCTCAAGTTCAGCATCGTCCGACTGGCCGTCTAGCCATCGACGTATTGCAGCAATTGCGAGCGCGCGGCCTTGCCAACGCTTCGCCCAAATAACGTCTTGTGATTTGATCATGGAGTCCTCCCAGACTTGCAGCTCTTCAATCCGAACCGTGTCGATTTCGAAGTCGCTACATAGCTAGAGACCAACGCCTAGTCCCAGTGTCACACTCGCCGCGGAACCTCCGGCTCTCGGGGATTATCGGCGTGATAGGACAGGCATTTACTGGCCGTCGCTGGTCCCCTTTGAGTGCCGACCGAAGGATAGCGCCGCTAAGGGGGGAAGTCAATCGGTGATAGCCGTTAGGCCGGCCAGGTATCATAAATCTACACGGATCATCTGCCTCTTCCCTGCCGATATCCCGCCTCTGCTCGCCTCTGCGCGTTGAACACGCTCCGGCCCGTATAAATAGTGGGCTAGCGAAATTGCGTGTTTGCAGGCAAGGAAATGGCGGTCGTGCAGCCGAGACCTAGGCTCTTATCCGCCGGCCCCAGAGGCAAAATGGGTTGAAAATCTAACTTCAGAGGTGGTATCTTGAGCGCAGCGAGGTTAGGCAATCATGAAGAAGATGTTGATATTCCTAACGGTAGCATTTCTCGTCCAGACCGTAGGTTACGTTTGGGGGAGTCCGGCCGAAGACCCCGTGGCTCAGAAGTACTCCGCGGCTCTTGCCAAGATCTTTGACGTTCAGGCCCGTATTAAGGGTATTAATCGGGCTTTCGAGAAGGTCTATCCTGTCGCAATCGTCGAGAACAAGACGTTCTATATCTTCGAGCCCGCCACTCAGGAAAGGGTTTATCGTCTTGTGCGCACGTCTCCCGATACTCTCAACCTTGCCCCAGGCACTTTGGCCGCGTTCCCGCTCCCATTCTGGGACAATCGGATGGCCTGTGTCGTGACGGGAAAAGCCTTTCAGGAATCCGACACTTATGCGTTTCTCTTCCATGAGTTCGTGCATTGCGGCCAATGGGATTGCTGCGACCTCAAACTCAAGCAACGATTATCAATCTTCCAGACGGCGATGAAGAACAAGGATTACATGTGGGAGTTGCAATATCCCTTTCCCTATGCCAGGCCTGATTTCGTCAAATTCCATGCAGAACTGCTCGCCGCTTTAGACCTGGGAGACGCTTCGAAAGTAGAGTCCCTGCGGTCGGAACTCAAAAAGTCCCTTTCAGACGAAGA
Organism: uncultured Eubacteriales bacterium; assembly: GCA_964551995.1. Lineage (GTDB taxonomy): Bacteria > Acidobacteriota > Aminicenantia > Aminicenantales > Saccharicenantaceae > DATKJS01. The sequence goes on along the minus strand of CAZKFD010000016.1, from coordinate 10,093 downwards.
TTGGGAGTATATGACTTGGGAAGAATGGAAAGAGGGCCTGGCTCGCTACCTCGAAAACCGCGTGCGGTCAGTCCTGGGCTTGCCAGAGAACAAGGGCGGAGAAAGCCCGCCTTTTGACCGCGTCACGTTCTATCGCGGCGGGGACAAATTCATTCGCTTTCTCGAGCGACGCCACCCTGGCATTTCGAATGATATGGAGAAGCTCTATCAGACGATAAGCTCCGTGCCAAGCTCAAAATGAACAGATGCTAGAGCCCTATTTGACCGTGTTCAATTGCGGTTTCCAGGAAACAGCCGGCCAGACACTCCAGATAAGGGCGGTTCAGCCACCCTTCAGCTGGGCCAGCCGTTTAGAGAATTAATATGAGGTTTAGGGCCATCTCTGCTAAGTCCCTTAACCTCTTAAGGCTCCGAGGATAAGCAGAAGCCCACGTGGGCAAGTAACGGCTAGGCCCCATGCTAATTTCCGCCAAAATCCTGCGTCTACTTGCCTCTGCGCATCGGACGACCGCCAGCCCGTATAAAGTGATGGGCTAGCGAAGTTGTGCGTTTGCAAGCAAGGAAATGGCGGTCGGCGGGTACATGATTGGCCTCGTTGCGCTGAACTGGGCTGATCTGGATCAGATACGCTTCAGCCCATCAGTGTGATATCATGAGCTGGGGCAGAGGCGAAGCAGGGGGGCGATTACTGGCGTTATTTATCATGAAAGCACTGTCTGAGAACGTTATAGTGAAGGGGGATTGAGAATGGACCAGGAGAGGTTGAAGCAAATCTTCCGGTTGACTGCGTTGCGGAGCGTTGGAAAGCAATATAAGTATCATCGGCTAGACAGGAACAGACTTGGGGAAGCGGAAGTTCGGAACGTAATGGCGAGAATCTTAGAAGAAAATAAAATTTACTATGGTATAGAAATCTCTACTAAAGCGAAACAACCCAAAAAAGAAAATATCCGTAATCGGGTCGCTCTGGTTGACTTAGTAATATATGAAAATAGAAAAGACGAAACTCCCTCAATTTTTATTGAATTCAAGCGAGGGCAGCCGAGCTTAGACGACATTAAAAAAGACTTCCGAAAGATGGTCCGAGAGCCAGAGAAAACTTCTTTGCGAGGTGGCGCTTTTTTCCATATTTTACCGAAAGTTGAAGACCCGAAAGAAAAATTCTTAGAAAGAGCTCGTAAAGAAATTATAAAAAAATATGCTAAAACCTACATAAGGCTAAAAAAGGGAAAGTTGCGCTCAAGATGGTTTGTTCTATTCATACTGGATGCGTCGAGCCGAAAATACTATTACTGTTCCAAGTCAGATATCAACAGAATAGATAAGTTGGATGATGGAGCTTGGTATCCGTTAAAAAAACCTATCTGCTGTACGACCGGCCTTCCAGAAAGGGTCGTCTAGGCGCAAAGCGAAATAAGCCCAGAGGTTGAAAACCTCACTTCAGAGGTGCTATAGTGAAGCGGAGGATGTAAGGTGCGAAGGGGCGTCCGGCAAACAAGAAATGCAACTCACGGGATCAACAGAAATGCGGTTGGTGGGTCAGTTGGAAGCGGCGCTGGGCAGCCCCACTACCCGGGTCGATGTCAGTAGCCCCGCAGTTTAAAATCCTATTTAAAGGGCGAGACCCTGAGGGTCGAGATTAACTTAGCATGGTTTCTTTGTGAAAAAGCGCTACTCTGTTAGGATGAACTCCAACCAGAGTGAATAAGGAGGGAACATTGAAGAAGAGTGCACTCTTATTGTTAGGTTTCCTAGCCTTGGTCTCATGGCTGACGGCCCAGCCCATCAATATCGACAAATGGCTTGATCAGCACAAACCCATTATGCAGTATAGACATTTAAATCGCGGGGAGTGGGTATCCGAGCAGGATTATTTCAATTCGCTAAACCGTTCGCAAAAGCTAAGGTACATCCAAATGTTCTGGGAGATTAGGTCCCAAGTCCCAATCCCAAGTACGTCTAAGGAGGAGGATTCTAAGGTTACGTTAGAGCAGGAATACCAAAACCGGATAGAGTACGTAATCGAGAATTTCGAAGAGTCTCATAAGTCCAGTTGGGAAGGGGACCGCGGGAAGACAGTCTTGCTATTGGGGATTCCAAAAGTCACCGGTCTAACTGAGAGCCAGTTTGTTTCTTGTACTATGACATGGAATGACAGCGATATCGGAAAAGTCCACTTGAGGTTTACTCGCGCTCTTAAAGGCATAGAGCGGGCAGTAAACGCCCTTGCTGAGAGTCCATTGGCACAACAAATTAGACGAGGAACGAGTGCAGAGGAGTTAGGGCCTGATTTCCGTAGAATCAATGATAATGATGAAAAAGCCTCAGCCTTCGAGAGAAAATGCGGAGCCTCTTGGGCACCAACCGATGAGGGTTGGAAGCTTTGGGCTGAAACACTAAAAAAGAAGTAAAGCGGTTCGCCAGCTAAGTAATGAGGCATCTCAAGATTTATGAGATAGCTCCAAGGCGACCCCCAGGGAATTTGGATAGACTCCTTCCGCCATGTTCCGCCGGTGGGCCAGCGAATGATTAAACCACGCTAATTTGGACTAAAAAGCGCAAAACGAAAGACGATTAAAAAACGCTAAATTCCAGGGGAAATGCGTCCCAACTGGGGAAAATGTGGGAGTAGTCAATAGCACCGGAATTGGCTTTGAAGTCCAGAAGGCCCACCGGAACCTTGACCCTCCCGTTTATGTCTAATTCACTGAATAGGGAAGGACGATGCCCCGCCATTGGATCCACAGTCCCATATGCTATCCTGGTTTAGCCACGCTTCGCTCAGTTTGGAAGGGCACCATGAGCAATCGCCCGCCGGCGCCGGAGGCGCCAAAGGTTGGAAACCCAATCTTAAAGGTGGTATCGTGACGAGGGTGGGTCACTGCTTCTAGTCCAGGATGCTGTGGGCCGGGCTGAAGGACAACGAGTCTAGACCCATCGACTCCAAGGTAGGGGATAGAATAGAAGATGGTCGCCATTCTCCAAGCTCTCCACCGTGCCAGGCTCCAGATTCTGACGGTTGGGTTGGCCTATCTACTATCGGTCCTCGCCGGAGCCGCGATGGTCCATCACGGTCAACAAACCGCTCTGGACTTCAGGGATAAGGTCGTGGCTAAGGCCCATGTGAACGATCGTGCGGCCATCGCTTCCGACAAGGGGAAGAAACTCGTGGCAGCGCTTTGGGATTTTGGCGAAAACCTGGTTCTCGGCGCCATACCGGAGACCATCACGGGCCTTACTGTTATCGCTCCCTACGCTCTGGCAGTTTATAGGGGATGGATTGGAGGAATCGTCTCCGTCGACAGTCGACATCAGAGCCGGCTCCATAAAACTAGGAGCGGCGTCTATTATGTGTTGACGCTGCTGCTACAGCTCATCCCTTACAGCTTGGCTGGGGGAGTAGGGGTCAAGCTCGGTTTGTCTTACTTTCGTGCGGATCCTGCGTACAAAGACAGCAATAAAATTCTGGGTTATCCAGTCGAAGGGTTCAAGGATGTCATCCGTGTCTATGCGCTGGTCGTCCCATTGTTTCTAATCGCCTCCCTTTGGGAGTTTCTCAGCTCGTGGAATTAGATGGATTTGGGTTATGGCAAAACGGATGCGTTGCCTGCCTAGCTCCGATGGTCTGCCGAGCGTCGCAGATCAGGGCAAATCAAGCACTCTTCAGCCCCGCCGGCCGATTCCAGCATCAAACTGAGGGCCGAGATTCTGCCCGGAAAAAACAGCTTAACCTCTGAGGCATCCGAGGATAAGCCTGGACCAGTACAGATTTGCAGAATAGATACAGACCCATTCCAAATTTCCGCCAAAATCCCGCCTCTGCTCGCCTCTGCGCGTTGAACAGCCGCCGGCCCGTATAAATAGTGGGATGGCGAAAATGTACGTTCGCAAGCAAGGAAATGGTGGTCGGCGAGTACATGATTGGCCTCGTTGCGCAGAACTGGCTGATCTGGATCAGATACGCTTCAGCCCGGCCGGCCGATACCTGGAGTCTGGGCCATGATTACTTTGGCCTAATAGCTTTCCAGGCTGTCGGCCGCCGCCGGAGGCTCCATGGGTTGAAAATCTCACTTCAGAGGTGGTATCGTGAGCGGGGGCGGGTCACCGGAGTCAATGCCCCCGCGGCGAGCCGCGGGGCATACTTCAAAGCTTTCGGTTGTCAAAGCCCTACACACATTTTTCCCTGTCATCCATCAAATGCCGGGCTCTGTCAGAATTAATAAGAATCTAACCGTTTCTTAATTGAAGCTGAACCTAACGAGCTTAAAAGAAAAGTAACATCCCGAGTTTCCCCTAAAATCACCAATATGAAAACAATGAAGAAGTCTGCGGCGACCGAGGTGAGCTCTCGGGTTCATCTTGGACCAGCTGAGCAGGCCAACAATAACCTTAAGGAGGTTTGAAATGAATCGGTTGGAGAAAATCGTGATCTTCTTGGTTTCAGTGCTGTTGACACTGGTTGGATTCGGCCTCGTCGCTGCCCCCGTAGTTGATATGTTGAAAATTGGGAGACTCGCCGGCTATGAGATCATCGCCAACTATCTGGCCAGGACTGGCACGCCAGGTCTGAACTCTTCATATTCCATGTACCTAAAACTACCGATTACAGTTCTGGCGATTCTCGCCATTTGTGCGATTGTTTCATTCGTCGTGATGAAAATCATATCATTCTGTAGGAAAGCGGGACAGCGCCCGAGGCAGAGGTCTCGCGATCAAAAACCTCGTCTGGGCCAATTCCAGATTCCCCATTCAAAGACGAACTTCTGAGCTAGGAGCTCATCCTTGAAAACTGTGCCAGCGAAGATGTTTGTTTTGTAGCGAGCAAGGGAACACCCCAAGTTGAAAACCTCGCTTCAGAGGCGGTATCGTGAGCTGGGGCGGGTCAGGGCCTCAAAGTTGCAAATTCAACTTGACACGGCCTTTTATAAACATAAAGAGTTAGGAAATGGGAAGAGCAACCTTCGCCGAGTATGTGACGTATACATTATGAGCGCTACGAATTGCCGGGCGAATTTATGTCTGGAGGTCCGGCGTGACTTTAACAGGAAAATTCACTGCGATCGCTGCGATGGCTTCGATTCTTTTTGTCGGCGTCCAGGCAGCCAACCGTTCCGAGAGAGCACCACTTACGGATAACGATTACGCCGCCCTGAGCATTTGCGAAAGTGTAATCCGTCTTTTCCAGGCCGAGTCCTCCCGGATCTGGCCCGGCTATAACCTCGCGGATAGGTCGTTTATAGTCTACGTTCCAGGCAGATGGGCTCTGCTCTTTAACGGCGCCCCGGACGCCGAGGGATTCTCCTCTTATCCCAAAGAGTGGCCGAATCTGGGGATTAATGTCCTGTACCACCAGGGCCAATATAGGGACCTGATCGGGCAACTCGCCTTTGGTTTTGAAGTCGGAAAACAGAAGGTTGTGGCGGTCGGGTTCCCGGAGAAACGCGCTGACGCCATATATTTATTCGGCTTCCTCGTCCATGAAGCGTTTCATCAGTACCAGGATGAGAAGTTCGGCGACATTCCTTGGGAGCGTGAGGAGAGATACCCCATCTTGGACCGGCAGAACACGGCCTTAGCCTACCTTGAAATGCGTGCCCTCATGGATGCGCTCCGAGCCGCCTATGCGGGGAATAATGACGCCACCGTGAATAAGCTCGGACAATTTGTCGCCGTACGTCAAGAGCGGTGGACGCATGCTGATCCATTCGTTAAACGCTATGAGCAAGGGCAGGAAATCCGTGAGGGAACCGCTCGCTACGTGGAGATGAAGAGCGTCGAGCTGTTGACGAAGTTGAAATATAGATCCTCAATCCCTCAAAAGGTGAACGCGCTCCGAACGGATCTGCCCTCGGTGTCGATGCCCGGTTTACTGTTGGATGATTTCAAGAGCCGGATCACCAGCGATTCCGTGGCGCCTGATGACATGCTTAGGAACAGAATCTACCCTGTGGGGGCTGCTTTAGGACTCCTGGCCGACTATCTAAAGATCGATTGGAAGCCCAAGGCCCAACAGGCGGGAACCGCTTTTGAGTTTGGAGGGCTCTTTGCCGCGCAGCTCGGCCTTGATGAGGGACGAATGAAGAAGCTTTTGAATGAGGCCGAGGGCGAATACGATCTTGGAAAAATACTTGTTTCCACGGAAACCCTCACCAAGGCATACCGGAAGGAGTACGAGGCAGCCCTTGCGGCTTTTGAAGCCCAGAAGGGTCTGCGCGTAGAGATCGATTTTTCCTACACAGGCCTCAGCCGGTCCCGCTACAGCCGGACCAGGAAATGGCTGATGGACCAGGGCTCGGTGTGCTTATGCCCCCTTTATGACGTCTATACGTTGAAGAAGGACCGCTTCAGTCTGCAGCTTCAATCATTCGGCGTGTTGGAAAGGGATGATTGGAGTGCCAGAAAAAAAGGCCTCATATTTTATATCCCGAGGCTTGGTACCGTGACTGTTGATCAGAAACCGTTGGGCTTGGGCCAGGGGATGCATGTGAGGTTCAGAAGCCTTAAGATTCAAGAAGGAAATTTTCGATTGGAATCTTCTGGCCCTGGAGAATTGAGTTTCGACGGCCATCGTTTGGTCATCACGCTCAAATAGACGGCCTCCAAGGGGGAGAAGGAATTTATCAACAGGATAGCTAGCATCTAATCTATGTACGTCGGTTGCCCCTCAGTCCGGCCAGCCGCTCCCTGCATCATCCTGATGTCTAGAGTCCTACCTGCAAGAGCCGCTTAACCTCTGAGGGATCCGAGGATAAGCCCGGTTCAGCACAGATCTACATTATCAGGGACGGAATCACGCCAATTTCCGGCCAAAATCCCGCCTCTCCTGGCCTTTCCGCGTTGAACAGCCGCCGCCCGTATATTGTGAAGTCGGCTGGCGGAGTTGTGAGTTTGCAAGCAAGGAAATGGTGGTCGGCGAGTACATGATTGGCCTCATTGCGCTGAACTGGGCTGATCTGGATCAGACACGCTTCAGCCCGGCAATCCACTTCCTGGAGTCTGGGCCATGACCATTTCGGCCTAATAGCTCTTCCTGGGCTATCGGCCGCCGGCGCCGAACGCGCCCTGGGTTGAAAACCTCACTTCAGAAGTGTTATCGTGAGCGGGAGCAGGTCATTTCCGATCTGACAGTTAGGAAACCTCGCGGATGATGTAAGCGTGGGCTTCGAATCCGGAGACCAGGAGTTCGAATTTCTCCGGGCGCACCCTCATCGCCCCAAACCGGCGAGGATGCCGCGGGGGCTTCGTCAGCAAGCCCTGGGCTTGACACCGGCGGACATAATGGAGGCTAATCCGTTTGGGGCTGATGCGGGGCGATTGAAACCGCAGCTCAAAAAAAGGAACACACCCCAATGTAAAACATCTGTGTATTTATCCCGTTGTTCGGTTCCCGAAGGCCCAAATTCGAGACATGCAACCAGCGGTACTGGAACGTCAGCGCCGTCCGCCCGGTCAGGAAATAACGGGTGCCTGCGCCTCCCTGGACGTTAAACTGGAAATGCCCCGTCAGATCAGGCCCGTCGATATTCGTGCTAGAAATCCCGGCTCCACCTTCAATGAAGGGAACCCATCGACTGTCTGTGACCCAGCTATACCGGAGGCACGGCGTCAGACAGGCTAAGTAGCGGGTATCGGGTTTGAACTGCCATCCCCCAAAAAGCCCGATCAGAAATTCCAGGGTCCCCCGGTACCATCTATCCGAGGCCATGACATCCGTGATGACCCAACCAATATCTATCGATCCCAGGGTCAAGTCGTGGTCCAGCGTGCCGCCGAAGGCCCTGACGCCGAAGCCCGCCCCTGCCATGCCTCCCACTTGGAACAGGCCCCGCCGAAATCCGTTGCCGATGCCGGAGGCCCAAACGCTCTCCTGCGGAAACGCCGGCTCTGACTCCTGTCCATGCGAAGAGGCCGGGCGCGCCAAAAAGCCCGTGATCATCAGGAGGCCCAACGCCACTGAGATCGCTCTCCATGCAGACGGCCTCGCGTCGCCCTTCCCGCCTTGGCTTCGAGGCCTCGGGCCACAGGCGCGATCAGCTCCAGACCTGGGAGTGCAAGCCTTTCTTTGTAAACTCCGTTTTCGCATTTGAGCCAGATCCGCCAACCGGTCCCCCAAATAGATCATCAGCTGGGAGTATATCACTGCCCACTCCCGGTGACGGAAAGCCGATTTCTTCAACGCCGCCTCGATAGCTAGGATCACCGGCTGGTCTATGGGGAAGATCGCCTTCTTCCTGGCCGCTTTCTTGATCTTCCGGTTCGGGCTCTCAATCGGATTCGTCGTAAAGACCAGTGCCGGGATCTCAGTGGGGATACTTGAAGGGGGTGACGAGCTCGTCTCAAAATCGGATTGCCGGTCCCGGGGAACCTCCAGGCCGATCTCCCCGAACTTCGATTTGAAGGTCTTGGACGTGAACCCGTTCCGGGCGTTGCCGGTGCCCTTGGCCTTCTGGTCGTGCTTTTCGTAGCCCAGATGGTCGGTCAGCTCGCCCTCGAGGAGCGTCTCGACGACCTCCTTGCTGATCTCCAGCATGAAGGCGTTAAAATCGTCCAGGAACCTGACGCCCTTCTCCTTGAGGAGCTTTTTCAGCTCCTCCTTGTCCAGAGCCATCGGTACCTCCTTGAGTTATTTTATCCGTTCAAGGAGGTTTACTCAGTTTTTCTTACAGTCCCGTTTTCAACCTCACATTTTCGCGGGCACACTTTTCAGGGATGATGCCCCCCCCACGGCTTGAAAACCTCGCTAAGGAAGTGGTATCTTGAGCGCGGTAAATAAGCATGAATCATAATAAAGGACATTCTATTCTCGAGTCTTTCGCCAAAATTGCGCTTGCTATTTTCTCAGTCCTTGTTGGCATTGTCTTTATTATTAATTTTTCATCGGAAATAGTCTCTGGAGTTTGGCTAGTTATTTTGAAAGACTGGAAGTCAATTGGAATTGGAATATTTTTTAGTATTGGAATGGTGTTTGCATACAGTCTTGTTAGTCTCCCTTCCACCGGACTCGTTATCCTTTTTGAAAAACTTGCGGAGAAGAAAAAGAAAGTGCTTCCTGCAATATTAAGTTTTCTCAATTCGCTTTACACGAACGCTATCATAGCGTTGTGGGTAATGGGCATGTTTGTTTATTTTCTGGACAGGGCTGGCGAGAAGTCAAAAATCCCTTATCTTCTTTGGGGATACGGGACAATGATGTCGCCGCTATCGTACATGGCTCATAAGAACGATGAAGAAGTAACGCCAGGGAATATCCCAAGCCTCATCTTTGCACAACTATGTTATTTAATCTGCGTTGCATTTTATTTTCTGCCCGAGCACAGAGGTCCTTGGCTTCTATATTCAATTATAATCATCGGAGTTGCCTTCTCGTTCATCCCACCAATGCTTTTTTTAATAACAATGCCAAAGGAAAAGGATAGGTTTGGGGAGAGCGCTCAACTCCCCTTATAAAAACAGAGGATTTGTACATCCTCAAGTTTTATTATTCACCGTGTCTGACATCGAAGTGCCATTTTTCCGACCACGCCTTCTCGTAATAGACCAGCAGTGTAGATATGTCAGATCTTCTTGGACACTTTATGCTATTTGCTAAGCTACATAAAGGAGGTCTGGCAGATGAAAAAAGAAGTCCGAGACGCATTTGGGATCCATTACAAATGGACAGTTCTTAGGTCTGCCGAGATTACTCGAAGTGTGACCCAGACTTGCCACACATTCGAGGTGCCGAGGTCGACATTTTATGAATGGAAAAAAGCTTATAAGGAAGGAGGGAGAGCGGGATTGGCCAGGAAAAAACCCGTTGTCCTGAATGATCCCCGGAGATGATCTCAAGAGGTCGTTGACAAGATCCTCGCCTCAGACAGACATATAAGCTCGGGCCTGAGAAAATCATGTGGTACCTGGAGCGCTACCATGGGATAAAAACCTCAGAGTCCACAGTCTATCGGACCCTTGTGAGAAACGGGATGAGGCGCTTGCCAAAGAGTTCAGCGCGCAGAGCGATTCATACTCGCCGGTATGCCAAAGAGGTTCCTGGTCATCATATCCAGATAGACGTTAACTTCGTCACGCTCAGGAACTTTGAGGGGGGCAGAGT
>CAZKFD010000015.1:0-70885 GCA_964551995.1 uncultured Eubacteriales bacterium | reverse complement strand
GCCCGCGAAGACCGAATAGCCGCCGTGCTTCATGGCGACGTTGTGGATGAGCTCCTGGATGATAACGGTCTTGCCGACTCCGGCGCCCCCGAAGAGCCCGATCTTGCCGCCCTTGAGGAAAGGCTGGACGAGGTCGATGACCTTGATGCCTGTCTCGAACATCTCGAGCCGGGTGCTCTGGTCTTCGAGGGGCGGCGGTTCCCTGTGGATCGGGTACCTCTTTTCGGCCGCGATCGGCCCCAGGTGGTCCACCGGCTCGCCGATGACGTTCATGACCCGGCCCAGGGTCGCCTCGCCGACGGGAACCTCGATGGGGCCCCCGAGGTTTATGGCCTTCATCCCCCGGGCCAGCCCGTCGGTCGGGTGCATGGAGACGCAACGGACGCGGTCCTCGCCGATGTGCTGCTCGACCTCGACCGTGATGTCGATGGGCGTCCGGACCTCGAAGCCCTCGCTCGTCACCCGGATAGCTGTATAGATCTCGGGGAGCTCGCCTCCTCGGAACTTCACGTCCACAACGGGCCCGATGACCTGGACGACGGTCCCGATTTTGGCTTCTTTCTTGTCCATCGTCTCTCTCCCTAGGCGCTCTCCCGGAGGGCCTCGACGGCGGTCATGATCTCCAGCAGCTCCTTGGTGATCCCCGCTTGACGGATCTTGTTGAGCACGAGGACCAGGTCTTCGAGGAGGTCCTCGGCGTTCTTCGTGGCGTTGTCCATGGCCATCATCCGGGCGGCCTGCTCGGCGGCCTGCGACTCGTGAAGGGCGTGGTGGACCTGGCTCTCCACGTAGAGGGGAAGGACGGATTGGAGCAACACGGCCTCGTCCGGGTCCCAGTCCGGCCTCCAGACCGCCGACGCCTCGGCCCCGGGCGCCGGCTCCACGGGCAGAAGCTGGACGGTCGTGATCCTCGGAGCCACGATCGACCGGAACTCGTTGTAGACGATGTAGACGGCGTCGATCTTCTGGAACACGTACTGCCGCATCAGGAATTCCGCCACCTCGCGGATCTCGTCCCGCGTCAATTTGTCGGTCCGATCCGGGATGGACCGCTCCACCGGCCAGGCGTGCTTCTTAAAGAAGCCCACCGCCTTTTTGCCGATGAGGACGAGACGGACGTCCGCCGTCCTCTCCTTCTCCGCGATGAAGGCCAGGGCCCGCGAGAGAAGGTTGGAGTTGAAGGTCCCGGCCAGGCCCTTGTCCGAGGTGATGACCATGATTTCGGCCTTCTTCTCGGTCCGCTGGGCCAGCAGGGGGTGCGCGGCGGGCCGCGCCCAGTAGACCGCGCGGCCCATGAGCTCCGGAAACACGTGCCAGAAGGGGCGCGATTCCTGGACGGTCCGCTGGGCCTTGCGGAACTTGGCCGTCGAGACGGTCTTCATCGCCTGCGTGATCTTCTGGCTGTTCTCGACGCTGCGGATCCGGCGGCGCAAGTCGATCAGGATCGACATCTCAGTCCGCGCCCCCCTTGAACTTGAGGTTGAATTCCGCTAGGGCGGCGTTGACCGCCGTCTCCAGGGCCGGGTCGATCTGCTTTTTCTCCCGGATCTTCGCCAGGATGTCCGGACGGCTCTTCTCAAACTCCTCGTAGAGCTTCTTTTCGTATTCGCGGACCCGGGAGGTAGGGAATTCGTCCAGGAAGCCGCGGTTCCCGGCGAAGATGATGAGGACCTGCTTCTCGACAGGGAGCGGCGAGTACTGCCCTTGTTTGAGGGCCTCGGTTAGCCGGTCGCCGCGGTCGAGCTGGGCCTGGCTCGTTTTGTCCAATTCCGTCCCGAACTGGGCGAAGGTCACGAGATTGCGGTACTGCGCCAGGTCCAGCCGGAGCTTCCCGGCGACCTGCTTCATGGCCTTGATTTGGGCATTGCCGCCGACGCGCGAGACCGAGATCCCGATGTTGATGGCCGGCCGGACGCCGGCGTTGAAGAGCTCCGGCTGGAGGTAGATCTGGCCGTCGGTGATCGAAATGACGTTCGTCGGGATGTATCCGGACACGTCGCCCGCCTGCGTCTCGATGATCGGCAGCGCGGTGAGGGACCCGCCGCCCAGGTCGTCCTTGAGCTTGGCCGCCCGTTCGAGCAGGCGGGAATGGAGGTAGAAAACGTCTCCCGGGTAGGCTTCCCGCCCCGGCGGACGGCGCAGAAGGAGGGAGATCTCGCGGTAGGCCGCGGCGTGCTTGGAGAGGTCGTCGTAGATCACCAGGGAGTGCCGGCCGTTGTCCCGGAAGTGCTCGCCCATCGCGCACCCGGTATACGGCGCCAGGTACTGCAGGGGGGACGGGTCGCTAGCCGAGGAGGCGACGACGATCGAATAATCCATGGCTCCGGAGTCCTCGAGCGTCTTGACGATCTGGGCGATGGTCGAGTTCTTCTGGCCGATGGCCACGTAAATGCAGATGACGTCGGAGGCCTTCTGGTTGAGGATGGTGTCCAGGACGATGGCCGTCTTGCCCGTCTGGCGATCGCCGATGATCAGTTCGCGCTGTCCCCGGCCTATGGGCACGATGGCGTCGATAGCCTTGATGCCCGTCTGGAGAGGCTCCCGGACGGGCAGGCGCTCGACGACCCCGGGCGCGAGCCGCTCGATGAACATGTAGATGTCGGTCCTGACCGGCCCTTTTCCGTCGATCGGCTGTCCGAGGGGATTGACGACGCGGCCGACGAGAGCCGGCCCCGCGGGGACTTGCATGATCCGCCGCGTCCTCTTTACCTGGTCGCCCTCCCGGACGAGATGGCTTTCGCCGAGGAGGACGACCCCCACGCTCTCCTCCTCCAGGTTCAGGGCCAGGCCGAAGACGCCGCGCGGGAACTCCAGCAGCTCGTTGTACATGACGCGGTCGAGGCCGTAGACGCGGGCGATCCCGTCGCCGACGGACGTGACGGTCCCAACTTCCCGGATGTCCACGCCTGCTTCGTAGCCTTCGATCTGCTGTTGGATGATCTTCGTGATCTCATCGGCTTTAATGCTCATGACGACCTCTCGCCCTGTTCGATATGTTCTCTCATCCGGTCGAGGCTTCCCCGGATGGACACGTCGTAGACGATGTTTCCCTTCTTCAGGGCCAGCCCGCCGACGAGCCCCGGATCGATTCTGAAGCTGAGGGCCACCGGCCCCTTTTCCTCAGCTTCGAGCGTCTCCCGAAGCCGCCGCTCCTGCGCGGCCGTCAGGGGCACGACGCTCGCGACCTCGAAGCTCACGATGCCGTGCTCCTCGTGCCACGCCACCGGCAGGATGTCGACGATGTCCGGGACAAGGTCAAGCCGCTTGTTTTCGAGGAGCAGGGACAGGAACCGGACCATCTTTTCGCCCGCCCGGCTCCCGGCGAGGACGCCCTTCAGGATGCGGGCCCGGCTCCCGGCGTTCAGGAATGGGCTCGCGAGCGCCGTCCGGAGGTCCGGCCGGCCGGAATAGAGGTCGAGGAAGCCGCGGAGCTCGGCCAGCACGGAAGAGAATTCGCGCTCCTCCGGGACGGCTTGGACCAGGCCCTGGGCGTATTTTTTAACAAGCGCCAGATTTTTCATGAAACGCGGAAAGCCTTTCGATGGACTTGTCGATGAGGGCCGTCTGGTCGGCCGGCGTCAGCTTCCTCCGAATCCTCTCCAGGGCCGCGGCCGTCGCCTTCTCCGCCGTGTACGCCTTGAGGTCCTGGAGGCCGGTCTTCGTCAGACGGTCGATCTCCTCCTGTGTGAACCGTTTGATCCGCTGGACCTCCTCGGCAGCGAGCCCCGCGATCCGTTCCTTTTCACGCTCGGCCACAGCGTCGGCGGTGTCCATCATCCGCCGGATCTCCTCCTCCAGCCCCGACATCTTGGCGTCGGCCTCCCGGAGCTTTTCGCCGGCCTCGACTTTCCCCTCTTCGGCCAGACGAATGGCCTCCCGGACGTCGAGGGCCCTTTTGTCGAACATGGCGAGGAGGGGCTTGCGGAGGAGGAAGGCCAGGCCGCCGAAGAGGACCAGAAAGTTGACGGTTTTCCCCAGGAAGTCCACGGCCGCCGACCCGTGGGCGGGCTCCCCGGAACTCAGGAAGAGGAACAGGGGCAAGACGAGCAGAACGGCGGCGGCGCGCGCGCGGGTCGTCATCAGTTCAGGATTCTCCGCTCGATGTCCGTGGCGATCTCGTCGGTCCGGCCGTCGATCTCCTTCTTGAGCTCTTCGACGTGCCGCTCGAGCTCCCGCCGGGCGTTCTCGACCTGGGCCCGGCATTCCGCCTGAATGTCCTGGACCAAACGGCTTCTCTCCTTGAGGGCCTCGAGTTCCGCCTGGTCCCAGATCTCCGCCGAGGCGGTCCGAGCCTTTTTCAGCTCCTCTTCGACCTTGCGGAGGTCCTCATTGTAAGCCTCGAGGGTTGCCTCGGTCTCAGCCTTCGCCGTCTCGATCCGCTTCGAGCGCTCTCCGAGGATGCGGGCCACGGGCTTAAAGAACACTCTCGTCAGGACAAGGGCGAGTATCCAGAGAAGGGCGAAAGTGACGAGGACGAGCGCATCAACATGTATGAGCATCTCGCGTCTGTCCCGGGCGGCAAAGGGAAGAAGACTTTAACATCATCCGGGCCAAAAATCAACTCCGCCCCGGCAGGGAGCGGATTCGGAGGAGCGGCCGCACCCCCGCTGTATCAGCCTTTGAAGAGACGCAGCCGCTTGACCTCGCCGACGAGGAAGAGGGAGCCGGCGATGACGACCGGGATGCGGCCGCGGGACTCGGCGAGGGCGAGCCGGACAGCCTTCCGGACGTCCGGCTCCGTCCGGATCACGGGCTCGAACTCGCGGGCCGCCGCCAGGATCTGGGACGGGCTCGCGGACCGCTCGTATGGGACGCGTGTCAGGATCACGGTCCGGGCCGCAGGAAAGAGGCGTCGGGCCATGGCCCGGATGTCCTTGTCCTTCATGACCGCGAAGACGAGGATGACGGGCCCGCGGAAGACGTCCTTGATGTGGGCGGCCAGGGAACCGGCCCCCTCCTCGTTGTGGGCCCCGTCCAGGATCACGAGCGGGGAACGGGAGACCGTTTCCAAGCGCCCCGGCCAGCGGGCCTCATTGATGCCGCGGACCACTTTCGACCGGGCGAGGGGACGCCACGTCCGGGAAAGGACCTCGGCCGTGACGGCGGTGACGGCCGCGTTCTCCCCCTGGTACCGGCCGGCGAGGGCCGGCCTGAAAACAAAAGCGCTGCCGCCGCCCGCATAACGGAACCGGTAGGCTCGGCCGTGGCGCTCGGCCTCGAAGTACGTCCCGGGCCCAAACACCCTGATCAGCGACGACCCTTGCCGCCGGGCCAGGCGACGGATCTCCCCGAAGGCCGCTCCCCCGCGGACCCCGCAGACGACCGGGACCCCCGGCTTGATGACGCCGGCCTTCTCGAAGGCGATCTCCCGGAGGGTCGTCCCCAGGTACTGCTCATGGTCCTTTGAGATCGTCGTGATCACGGAAACGAGCGGCCGGACAACGTTCGTCGCGTCGAACCTCCCGCCCATGCCCACCTCAAGGACGGCGACGTCCACCTTCCTCTCCCCGAAGTCGAGGAACGCCAGGGCGGTCAGGACCTCGAAGAACGTGGGGTACGAGGCCAGGCGCCCGGACGCGAGCAGCCGTTCGGAGACCTCCTTGACGCGCCCGAGGAGCCCGCGGAAACGCTGCGGCGAAATGGCCCGTCCGCCGACCCGGATCCGCTCCTCGACCGCCACCAGGTGGGGGGACGTATAGAGCCCCGCGCGGAGCCCGTGGGCGCGGAGGACGCCGTCCAGCATGGCCGAAACCGACCCCTTGCCGTTGGTGCCGGCCACGTGAATGGAGGGAAAGGCCCGGTGGGGATCGCCGAGGGCCTCGAGGAGGGTAACGATATTCTCCAGCCCGAGCTTGATGCCGAATTGTTCCAGGCGGCCGAGATAGTCCCGGCATTCGGCGGGGTTCATTGAGGCCTGTTGAGGAACAGACGCAGGGCCTTGATCAGGTAAGCCTTGAGATTCTTTCGCTCGACGACGTCGTCGAGCATGCCGTGGCTGAGCAGGAACTCCGCCCGCTGGAATCCCTTGGGCAGCTTTTCCTTGATCGTCTGCTCGATGACGCGCGGCCCGGCGAAGCCGATGAGGGCCTGCGGCTCGGCGATATTGATGTCCCCGAGCATGGCGAAGCTGGCCGTCGTTCCGCCCGTCGTCGGGTCGGCTAAGACCGATATGAACGGGAGCTGGGCCTCGCCGAGACGGGCGATGGCCGCGCTCGTTTTGATCATCTGCATCAGCGAGAGCATCCCTTCCTGCATCCGCATGCCGCCCGAGCAGGAAACGGTGATGACCGGCCGCCGCTCTTCGACGGCCCGCTCGCAGGCCCGGGCGACCTTCTCGCCCACGACCGAGGCGACGCTCCCGCCCAGGAAGGAGAATTCCATGACCAGGAGGTAGACGGGGATGCCGCCGATGGCTCCCCGGGCCGTGATGATAGCCTCCGAAAGCCCGGTCCTCTGCTCGTTCTCGGCCAGACGGTCGGCGTAGCTCTTGGAGTCGACAAAATGCAGTGCGTCCACTGAATGGATCCCGGCGTCCATCACCTCATACGTCCCGCCGTCGAAGAGCATCGCCAGCCGCTCCCCGGCGGAGATCCGGAAGTGGAAATTGCACGATGGGCAAACCGCGAGGTTGTCCAGGATGTCCTGCTTATAGAGGATGCGCTGGCAGCTGTTGCAGCGGGTCCAAAGGCTCGTCATTCGGCTCTGCCCTTCCCCTCCCCGGGCGGGCCCGGCCTCCCGTCGGCTTTTTCCCGCAGCCGCTGGGACAGGGACTCTACGATCCTGTTCGAATCCGGGAGGCTTTCGTCGATGTCTTCGTCTTCTTGCATCAGCGTCCGGATCGTTTCGACAAAGCGCTCGGGGTCCACGGGTTTCTCGAAGTAGTCCGAGGCACCGAACGTGGAAACGGCCTCGTGCCGGTAGTGGGGGCCCTTGTAAAGGCCGGTCACGATCACGACGGGGACCTGGCCGCCGGATTCCTGGCTGATCTTCTTCGTCAAATCGAAGCCGTGGATTTTGGGCAGGATGGCCTCCAAGATGACCAGGTCGGGCTTCTCGGACCGGAACTTCTCGTACCCCATCTGGCCGTCGGAGGCGGTGATGACCTGGACTTTCTGCGACCTGACCAGCCGGCTCAGAGCATCCACGCTCTGCATGTCGTAATCGACGATCAGGACTTTTTTTTCAGCCATAAGCGCCCACTTAATTTATTGAAAACCCGGGGCCTTGTCAAACGCCAGCCCGGGCCCCAGGGGCGAAAGGAAAACTTTTCTCGGGGCGCGCGTCCGCAACCCCCTCCCCTTCCCGAATTATAGGCCCGCGAGTGTCCGGCGTCAACGGAGCCGCGACGCGGCGCCGGGTCGGTTGGTTCCGATCCCGAAAAGCGATATGATAGGCCGGGATGGCGGACCGCCCGCAAGACCATGAAAAAATCGCGCCGGCACGCCCTCGGGCAGCACTTCCTCGCGAACCGGGCCGTCCTCCTCAGGATCGTCGCCGCCATAGCCCCCCGCCGGGAGGACGTCATCCTGGAGATCGGGGCCGGGAAAGGCGTCCTGACGGCCCTCCTCGCGGAGACGGCCGGGAAGGTCATCGCGGTCGAGAAAGACGGACGGCTCATGCCGGGGCTGCGGGAAGCGATGCCGGCCAACGTCGATGTCGTCCACGGCGACGCCCTGACCATCGACATCGGCGCGCTCGTCCTCGCGGCCGGCGTGCCGGCGCTCAGGATCGCGGGGAACATCCCCTACTCGATCTCCACGCCGCTCCTCTTCCGCGTCCTCGAGGAACGGGACCATCTCTCCGACGCTGCGTTCCTCGTGCAGAAGGAGGTGGCCGGCCGCGTCATGGCCGGGCCCGGCTCGAAGGCCTACGCCCCGCTCGGGATCCTCATCCGGAACGAGTTCGAAGCGAAGATCGCCTTCACCGTCGCCCCGGGCGCCTTCTCGCCTCCGCCCGAAGTAAAATCCGCCCTGCTCATCCTGCGGCGGCGTCCGAAGCCCGTCCTCCCGGGCGCGGCGGACGAGGCCTTCCGCACGTTCCTCCGGGAGGCGTTCGCCGGACGGCGCAAGACCCTCTGGAATAACCTCGCCCGGGACGTGGGCCCCGAGCGGCTCGCCGGAGTTTACGAGGCGCTCGGGCTGGCCAGGAACGCGCGCGCCGAGCAACTCCTGGCGGAAACCCTCTTCGCCCTCTTCCGGGCCCTTAATTCCAGACAGCAAGCCGCTATGATATAATTCCGGCCAATGAAACGGGCAAGAAAAGGCGCGGCGAACGGCAGGTCCCCGGCCGCGAAACAGGGCCGGGCCGCCGAAATCACCGGCCTCGTGCTCATCTTTTTCGCCCTTTTCGCCCTGATCAGCCTCGTCAGCTACAACTCCCTGGACCCCTCGTTCGCAAACGCGCCGCCCCCCGGCTACCACGTCCACAACTACGCGGGCCACGTCGGCGCCTATGTCGCCGAAGCCCTGCTCTGGCTCCTGGGCTTTGTCGTCTTTCTCCTGCCCTTCGCGCTCGGCTACGTGGCCGCGAAGGCTGTCGTCCGCGGCCGGGCCGGGAGCCTCGTCCGGCGCCTGGGCGCCGTCCTCCTTCTCTTCCTGATCCTCGCCCCTTTCTCCCAGCTCCTCCTCGCCAATATCCCCTGGAGGGGAACCGTCATTCAGGCGGGGGGAATCATCGGCAGCCTCCTTCTCGCGGTTCTCCAGAGGTACCTGAGTTCCGCGGGTTCGTTCGTCTTCCTCCTGGCGGCTTTCGGACTCTTCCTGCTCTTTTCCACGCGCTGGTCCCTCGCGAAGACCCTCCGGTTCTTCAAAGGCACCCTGGACAGCACCTTCCATGAAGTCCGGATCCGCGTCACCCGCTACCGGAAAAACAAGGAGCGGGACAAGATGAGGGAGAAGGTCCAGAAGAAATACGCCGTGCCGGCCGAGCCGGAGGCGGCCGGGGCGCCACAGGAAAAGCCCGACCGCCGGGCGGAAAAGAAGGCCGAGAAGGAGCGAAGAAAAAAGGACAAGGAGGCTCGGAAGGCCCTCGAGCCGCCCCCTACCTTCAAGCCCGTGGCCCCGCCCCCGCCGCAAAAGCTCCTCTTCCCCGACCTGGGCAAAAAAGGCGAATACCAATTCCCCGCGTTCAGCCTTCTCGACCCCGGGAAGCCGGCGGAGAAGATCGACAAGGACGAGCTTTTCGACAAGAAACAGCGGATCGAGCAGAAGCTCAGGGAGTTCGGCATCGAGGGCGAGGTCCGCGAATACCACCCGGGCCCGGTGATCACGACCTACGAGTTCTACCCGGCTCCGGGCATCAAGGTCAGCCAGGTGGCCAACCTCACCGAGGATCTCTCTCTCGCCCTGGAAGCGGAGTCCGTCCGCATCCAGCGGATCCCGGGCAAGTCCTCGCTCGGCGTCGAGATCCCCAACAACAAGCGGGAGATCATCAAGCTCCGTGACATCATCGAGTCCGAGAAGTTCCTCAACTCGCCGTCCAAGCTCGCCTTCGCCCTGGGCAAGGACGTCCACGGAGGCGTTTACATCACCGACCTCGCAGTCATGCCCCATCTCCTCATCGCCGGGTCGACGGGGACAGGGAAGAGCGTCGCCCTCAATTCCCTCATCGCCAGCATCCTCTACAAGGCCACGCCCGAGGAGGTGAAGATCGTCCTCATCGACCCGAAGCGCCTCGAGTTCTCGCTCTACGAGGACATCCCGCATCTCCTCTGCCCCGTCATCAACGATCCCAAGAAGGCCCACGTCGCGCTCATGGACATCGTGCGCAAGATGGAGGAGCGCTACAGGAAGCTTCAGAGCATCAAGGTCCGGAACATCGACCAGTACAACCAGCAGATGCGGCAGATCCTCGCGGAGAAGAAGGGCAAGCTCACCGACGAGGAGCGGGAGGCCTTCCAGCCCCTTCCCTACTTCGTCATCATCATCGACGAGCTGGCCGAGCTGATGATGGTCGGGGCCCAGGAGGTTGAGTTCTTCATCGGCCGGCTGGCCCAGCTGGCCCGGGCCGTCGGCATCCACCTCGTCATGGCCACGCAGCGCCCATCGATCGACGTCATCACCGGGACCATCAAGAACAACTTCTCCTGCCGCATCGCCTTCCGAGTCCCCTCCAAGGTCGACTCCCGGATCATCATCGACACGGTCGGCGCGGACAAGCTCCTGGGCATGGGGGACATGCTCTTCTTGCCGCCGAATTTCCCCCGGCTCATCCGCCTCCACTGCGCCTACATCTCCATTCCGGAGGTCCGCCGGCTGGTCAAGTTCGTGAAGAGCCAGGGGACGCCGACCTTCGACGAACGCATCGTCCAGGCCGTCCGAGGGGACGCCGAGCAGCTCTGGGACGAGTCGGGCGAAAAGGACGAGCGCTACGGCGAGGCCGTCCAGCTCGTGATGACGACGGGCCAGGCCTCCGCGTCCTACCTCCAGAGGCGGCTCAAGCTCGGCTACGCCCGCGCGGCGCGGATCATCGACCAGATGCACGCCGAAGGCCTCATCGGCGAGCCGGACGGCAGCAAGCCGCGCGAGATCCTCGTCGACCGCAAGGCCTACCTCAAGGGCATGATGAAGGACAAGGCCGACAAGGACGAGTTCTGAACGAGCGGCGGCCCGCCCCCGCCCCGCGCCCTGCGGATCACCCCGAAAGGCATCCGGCTAGCCGTTGGGGGGGAGAGAAGATTGACTCCAAGAGAGGTTGTGGAGTCCGCCGGGCGCTTTCTATAATGAAAGGGCCGTGGCGATCGAAAAAAAGGGGCTGCCGCTCGAAGAGGCCATCCTCCAGTACCGGTCCGTCATCTCCTTCCGCGTCCGCAAGGCCCTCGGGAGCTCCACGCCGGACTGGGAGGACGTCGTCGACGAGATCCTCACGCAGGCCATCGAGAAGGTCAAGACCGGCGCCTTCCGCGGCGACAGCTCGGTCGGGACGTTCCTCTATACGATCACGAGCCGGCGGATCATCGACCACATCCGCCAGAAGACCAAGGTCCTGCGCCACGCCCCGGAGCCCGCGCCCTTCCCCGACCCCCATGATGAAACCGAGGGACGGGAGCGGTCCCGCCAGATCTCGGCCCTCGTCCAGGGGCTCAAACCGAAGTTCCGCGATGTCCTGTATCTCTATTATTATAAAGAGCTTCCTCGTGATGAGGTGGCCCGCGAGCTGGGTATCTCGCCCCGCCGGGTCAGCGAGCGCGTGAACTACGCCGTCAAGCTTATCCGCAAGAGCCTGCGGGCCTAAAATTTTCCATTTTCCCATCCGCCGAGTCGACTAAAATGGTGAAATCCAGGCAGGTGTCGGACATGCGCAAATGCCGTTATGAAGACCTCATCGACAGCTACCTCCTGGACAAGATGGCCGCCGAGGAGCAGACAGATTTCGAGGAGCATTATTTTATCTGCCGGTCCTGCTTCGAAAAGATGAGCGAGCGCGACGAGATCATCCAGATCCTCAAGAAAGAGGGCGTCTTCGGAGCCGAGGAGGAGGCGGAGGGGCGCGGCGTTCCACGGAAAGCGGGGGGCCGGAAACGGTCGTCCTTCCTCACCCCCCCGCGGCTGGCTGTCGTGGCCGTTTCTGCGGCCGCGGTCCTCTTCGCCCTTTGGTTCCTCCTCCCCCGGCGGGCGGCCCTGTCCCCCGAGTTCCTCCTCTCGGGGGACGAAACCGTCCGGGGCGCCTCTGTGACGCCTGTCACTCCCCAGGGCGGCATGGTCGAAGCCCCGGCCTTCATCGAATGGAAAAGTGCCGGGCCGGGCATGCAGTACCGGCTCAGCCTCTCTTCCGGGAACACGGTCCTCTGGGACGCGACGACGACGGAAACGCGGGCCGCTCTGCCCGAAAACGTCAGGGCCGGGCTCAGGGCGGGCCGGACCTATGCCTGGCAGGTCAGGGCGTTCAAGCCCGACGGCACCCTGGCCGCCATGTCGGCGCGCGTCAAGTTCAAGGTTCTCTCCAAGTCCTGAAGCAGGCGGCGCGGCCGGGCGGTCAATCCTCGTTCTGGCGGTCGTCGGTCTCCGTGTACATCCGGCCCCGCGTCTGCTCCTCGAAACCCAGGCAACACATCAGCCGGCCGCAGAGGCCTGAGATCTTCGTCGGGTTGATCACGATCTGCTGCTTGCGAGCCTTCTGGATCGTCACCGGCTCGAAGGTCTTCATGAAACTGAAGCAGCAGAGGCAGCGGCCGCAGACGCCGAGGCCACCGATCATCTTGGCCTCGTCGCGGACCCCGACCTGGCGCATCTCGATCCTCATCCGGAGTTCCTTGGCCAGGTCCTTGACGAGCTGACGGAAGTCGATGCGGCCGTCGGCCGTGTAATAGAAGATCCCCTTCTTCTCGCTGAAGAAATAGCGGACCGAGACGAGCTTCATCGGCAGGTTCCGGGCTTTGATGCGCTCCAAGCAGAAGCCGAAGGCGCGCCGCTCCTTCTCGCGGAGCCACTCGAATTTCCGAAGATCCTCGTCGGTGGCCTTACGGATGACCTGCACGGCGGTCCGGGCCGCCTTCGGGTTCCGGCAGAGCAGGCTCGCGTCGTCGACGACGACGACCAGATCCCCACCGAGCTCGGACTCGACGATGCACCGGTCGCCTTTCTGAAGGGGCTCCTCGCCGGTCCTGGCGCGGAGGAGCCGCCGCGTTGTCTCGCTTTGAACGCAGATGATCTCAGACATGGCTGATTTCTCCAAAGCTGGAAAGAAAGGCCGAAGCCAGGAGGTTCCGGTTCAGGCTCCTCGGGAGCAGAGAGAGGACGGAGTCCATCTCGGCGAGGAGTTCCAGGGAACGGTCGACGGACAGGGCGGCCGCGGCCGTGCGGAGATCGCCTTCGAAGTCCGGGTTGAGGAGGAAGCGGGCATCCCCGCCGAGCTGGAGGAGGAGCATGTCCCGGGCGAACGAAGAGAAGATTTGGAGCGTCTCCTCGAACTCGCCCTCCGATGACTTCGACAGGGACCCGAACCGGTCCAGAAAGAGAGACGGCCGGCTCCCGGCGAGCATCGCCTCAAAGATCTTCCAGGCTTCGTCCTTCAGGGCCTGGACCTCATCCCAGTCAAGCTCCAGGGCCCGCTCGAGGTTCCCGTCCACAAGGAGCGACAGGATCCTGGCCTGGTCCGGCGGGTAGTCCCGTTCGACAAGGATCTTCTCAATCTCCTCATTGCGGACGGCAGAAAACGCGAGCGTCTGGCAGCGCGAAACGATCGTCGGGAGTAGGAGGTACGGACGGTCGGTCAGGAGGATGAAGTGAGAGAAGGACGGCGGCTCCTCGAGGACTTTCAGAAGCGAATTGGCCGCGTCCGCGTTCATGCTGTCCGCCCGATTCAGGATGAAGACCCTTTTGCGGCCGGCCATCGGCTTCAGGAAAGCCACCTGCTTCAGGAAGCGGATCTCGTCGATCAGGATGTCCCGGTCCGCGTCCGGGATCGTCATGACGTCGGGAAAACGGCCCGCCTCGATAGCCCGGCACGACGGGCACGAGTCGCAGGAATCCGCCGCGGCCTCCCGGCAGTTCAGGGCCTTGGCCAGGGCCAGAGCCATCTGCCTCTTGCCGATGCCCTCCGGCCCCGTGAAGAGAAGGGAATTAGGGATGCGATCCCGTTCGAGGGCCATCTTCAGGATTTTTTTGACCCGGATGTTTCCGGCGATATTTTTGAACGCCATGGTCCTCAGCCGTCCTCCCGGTCCGACCGGCCGTCCCCGAGGGCCTTCTTCAGGTACTGTCCGGTGTACGAGCGGACAGCCGCGGCGACCTTTTCCGGCGGCCCCTGGGCGACGATGCGGCCCCCCTCATCTCCTCCCTCCGGCCCCAGATCAATAATATAGTCGCAATATTTGATGACTTCAAGGTTGTGTTCGATGATGATAACCGTGTTTCCGAGGCTCACGAGCTCCGACAACACCTCCAAAAGCCGGCGCACGTCGTCGAAATGGAGGCCGGTCGTCGGTTCGTCCAGAAGGTAAAGCGTCCGGCCCGTGGCGCGCCGGCCGAGTTCCTTGGTCAGCTTGATGCGTTGGGCTTCCCCCCCGGAGAGGGTCGGCGCCGGCTGGCCCAGGCGGATGTAGCCGAGACCCACCCTCTTCAGGGTCGCCAGCTTCCGCTTGAGCTGCGGATGGGCCTTGAGAAGCTCGTAGGCATCATCGACCGCCATGGCCAGGAAATCGGCGATCGTCCGGCCCTTGTAGGCGACGGCGAGGGTCTCCTTGTTGTACCGCCTCCCGCCGCAACGGTCGCAGGTCACGAAGACGTCGGGCAGGAAGTGCATCTCGATCTTTTTGACGCCCGCGCCCTCGCACTCCTCGCACCGGCCGCCCGAGACGTTGAAGCTGAAACGGCTGGCGGAATAGCCCCGCATGCGCGCCTCGGGGGTCCGGGAGAACAGCTCGCGCAGCGCGGTGAAGAGGCCCGTGTATGTCGCGGGGTTCGAGCGCGGCGTCCGACCGATCGGCTTCTGGTCCACGGCGACGACCTTGTCGATGGCCTCGACGCCATCCATGCCGTCATGGAGGCCCACCCGATAGCGGGCGTTGTGGATCCTGTTGGTCAAGCCTTTGTACAGGATGTCGTAAATGAGCGTGCTCTTGCCCGATCCCGAAACTCCGGTCACCGCCGTCATGACCGAGAGCGGCACCCCGACGTTGATAGCCTTCAGGTTGTGCTCGCGCGCCCCGCGGATCGTCAGCCAGCCCGAGGGCCGGCGGCGCACGGCCGGGACGGGCACCTTCCGCTCCTTTCGGAGGTACTGTGCGGTCAGGGAATCGGGAGACCCGAGGATCGAGGCCAGGGGGCCCTCGGCGACCTTGAAGCCGCCCGCCTCGCCCGCGCCCGGGCCGAGGTCGAGAATGTAGTCGGCGGCCCGGATGGTCTGCTCGTCGTGCTCGACGACGATGATGGAGTTCCCCTCGTCGCGCAGGTCCCGCAGAAGGGCGATCAGGCGGCCGTTATCGCGTTGGTGGAGGCCTATCGTGGGCTCGTCAAGGACGTAGAGGACGCCCCGCAGGCGGGCTCCGACCTGGACCGCGAGCCGGACCCGCTGGGCCTCGCCACCGGAGAGAGAGGCGGCCGTCCGGTTGAGCTGGAGGTACGACATCCCCAGGCTCTCCATGATGCGCAGCCGGTCCCCGATCTCCTTCAGGATCTTCGAGGCGACGAGCTGCTCGGCGGCCGAAAACTCGAAGCGGGCAAGCTCTCCGAGCAGGGCGTCGGCCGGAAGCTCGCCGATCTCATGGATGTTCCTGTCGCCGATCTTGATGGAGAGGCTCTCCGCCTTGAGACGGGCGCCGCCGCATTCGGGGCAGACCTCGTCGGTGAGCTCGAGCTCGCCCCACTCGTCGAGCCGAGTCTCGTAGCCAAGGCCGTGGCACTTTGGGCAGGCGCCGTAGGGGCTGTTGAAGGAAAAATTCCGGGGTTCGAGCTCGGGCAGGCTGATCTCGCAATAAGGACAGAGGAGGCTGAGCGAGAAGAACCGCTCGCGGCCGGAGTCATCGACGGCGAGGGCCTCTCCTTCCGAGACCTCGAGGGCCTTGCCCACGGCCTCCCGGAGCCGCCTTTCCGAATCGGGCCCAACCCGAATAGTGTCGATGAGGACCTCGATCGTGTGCTTCCGGTTCTTTTCGAGCGGGATCTCGTCTTCGAGCTCGCGCAGGCCGCCGTTGACGCGCACCCTGAGAAAGCCCTTCTTCCGCAGGCGTTCGAAAAGGCGCTGGTATTCGCCCTTCCGCCCCTTGACAAGCGGCGCCAGGATCCTCAGTTTCTCTCCCCCGAACGCCTCGGAGATCCTTCTCTGGATCTCTTCCGGCGTCTGAGAGGTGACGGCCCGGCCGCACTTCGGGCAGTGGGGCGTTCCGACCCTGGCGTAGAGGAGCCGGAACAGGTCGTAGACCTCTGTGATCGTGCCGACCGTCGAACGAGGGTTGCCGGAGATCGTCTTTTGATCTATGGAGATCGCCGGCGAAATGCCCTCGACGGATTCCACTTCGGGCTTCTCCATCTGGTCGATGAACTGGCGCGCGTAGGCCGAGAGGCATTCAATGTAACGGCGCTGGCCCTCGGCGAAGATCGTATCGAAGGCTAGGGACGATTTGCCGGAGCCGGACGGGCCAGTGACCACGATGAGCCGGTTTCGGGGCAGGGCGACGTCGATGTGCTTAAGATTGTGCTGCGCCGCCTTCTTGATGCGGATTTCGTCGAGCATAATCAATATATTTTAGCACGTTTCCGCACGAATTGGGGACCCGAATTTGGGGACACCGAATTTGGGGACGCAATACTCATTTCCGAATTTCTCAGGATAACCCGTTGAAATAATCTCCTTATTATGGCCATCCAGGGCATGGGTGAAATTCGGAAATGAGTACTGTGTCCCCTATTTAGCAGTGTCCCCGTTTTGTTCGGGGGCGGCCGCATTGACCGGCGCCCGCGATTTAGCTAGGATGAGGATGGTTCCATGCCCAGCGACGACAGGATCCTCAGCTCGATCGAGCTCCTCAAGGAGATCGGCTACCGGACCGATTCAATCTGCGCCATGAAGCACCTTCCGGCCCAGGAAGGGAAGTACCGCGACTACCCTGACGGGGTCCACCCCGCTCTCCTCGAGGCTCTCGGCCAGAAGGGTTTCCACCGCCTCTATTCCCACCAGCGCTCGTCCTGGGACGCGCTCCAAGAGCGGAAAAACGTCGTCGTCGTGACACCGACGGCCTCGGGCAAGACCCTCTGTTACAACCTCCCGGTGCTCGACGCCATCCTCAAAGAGCCCTCGAGCCGGGCTCTCTATCTCTTCCCGACCAAGGCCCTCTCCCAAGACCAGCAGGCTGAGCTCGACGACATCAACCGCCGCCTGCCAGAGGAGATCCGCGTCTTCACCTACGACGGCGACACCCCCCAGGACGCCCGCAAGGCCATCCGGGCCCGCGGCCACATCGTCCTCACTAACCCCGACATGCTCCACGCCGGCATCCTCCCCCATCACACGAAGTGGATCAAGCTCTTCGAGAACCTCAAGTACGTCGTCATCGACGAGCTCCACAGTTACCGCGGCATCTTCGGCAGCCACCTGGCCAACGTTTTGCGCCGCCTGCGGCGGATCGCCCGTTTTTACGGCTCCGACCCGCAGTTCATCCTCTCCACGGCCACGATCGCCAACCCGGCCGAGATGGCCGAGAAGATGATCGAGGCCCCGGTCGTCCTCGTCGACGACAACGGCGCCCCCCGCGGCGAGAAATATTTCATCTTCTACACCCCGCCCGTCGTCAACGCCGCCCTCGGAATCCGCCGGTCCTACGTCAACGAGTCACGGCGCGTCGCTTCGATCTTCCTCAAGAACGGCCTCCAGACGATCGTCTTCGCCCAGAGCCGCCTGATCACGGAGGTCCTCCTGACCTACCTCAAGCAGGACATCGAAACGAGCCTCCAGAAGGAGGGCCTCGTCCGCGGCTACAGGGGCGGCTATCTGCCCCTGGCCCGCCGCGAGATCGAAAAGGGCATCCGGAGCGGCGAGATCCGGGGCGTCGTCTCGACCAACGCCCTCGAGCTCGGCATCGACATCGGGACGCTGGACGTGGCCGTCCTGGCGGGCTACCCGGGGACGATCGCCAGCATGTGGCAGAGGGCCGGCCGCGCGGGGCGGAAGACCGGGATGTCGGCCGCGGTCCTCGTCGCCACGAGCTCACCCCTCGACCAGTTTATCGTCCACAACCCCGACTACTTCTTCGGCAAGTCGCCCGAGATGGCCCTCATCAATGCGGACAACCTCTCGATCCTCGTCAGCCACGTCGAATGCGCCGCCTTCGAGCTGCCCTTCGAGGACGGTGAGAGGTTCGGCCGCGCCG
This sequence comes from uncultured Eubacteriales bacterium, assembly GCA_964551995.1. Taxonomy (GTDB): domain Bacteria; phylum Acidobacteriota; class Aminicenantia; order Aminicenantales; family Saccharicenantaceae; genus DATKJS01. The sequence continues at coordinate 53,082 of CAZKFD010000015.1, read as the reverse complement.
ACGTCTCGACCATCCTGAACTTCCTCGAGGAGGACAAGCTTCTCCACCACTCGCAGGACAAGTGGTTCTACACCTCCGACGCCTACCCCGCCGACTCTGTGAGCCTAAGGAGCATCAGTTCGGACAACTTCGTCGTCGTTGACCAGACGGGCCCGGCCAGAGCCATCGCCGAGGTCGATTTCACCTCGGCGCTGACGGCGCTCCATGAGAAGGCCATCTACCTCTGCGAGGGCGAGCAGTATTTCGTCGAGAAGCTGGATTTCCAGGAGCGGAAGGCCTACGTCAAGAAGACCGACGTCGACTACTACACGGACGCCATAGACTACACGAAGATCAAAGTCCTCGACGTCTTCGGCAGGAAGGCCCTCCCCGCGTGCCGGGTCTCCCACGGCGAGGTCCACGTCACGACGCAGGTCGTCGGCTTCAAGAAGATCAAGTTCCACACGATGGAGAACGTCGGCGCCGGCGACCTCAGCCTGCCCGAGAACGAGATGCACACCGCGGCCTGGTGGCTGACCGTCCCCGCGACGCTCCTCCAGTCGATCCCCTACCCGTCAGAGCAGCGCCTCAACGGGCTTTTCGGCCTGGCCTATCTCCTGCATCACGTCTCGCCGCTTTTCATGATGTGTGACCTCCACGACGTCGGCGTCTCGATCGGCGACAACTCCACGGGCGAGTCCCTGCCGCCCCATAATATGCCTGTCCGCACGCAGGGGCAGGAGGAGATGCCGCCCATTGCGCAGGCGGACTTCGAGCCCAATATCTTCATCTACGACAATTTCCCGGGCGGCATCGGGCTCAGCCCCTCGCTCTTCTCCCTCGAAACCGAGCTCCTCGACCACGCCCTCCGGACGCTCGATGCCTGCCCCTGCCGCGACGGCTGCCCCTCCTGCGTGGGCGCGACCAACGAGAGCGGACGGGACGCGAAGAAAGTCGCCCGCCAGATCCTTCATCGCCTCCTCGGCGTCGTTCCCGAGCGCGTCCATTAAGCCGCGGCGCTAGGATCCTGCCTTTATGACGCGGATCGGCAGGATGATGCTGGGGATGCCCCTGAACTGCAGGATCCGCTGGATGCTGAAGGCCGTCTGGTTGTGGAGGAAGCGGGTGAAGACGTTCTCCTCCTCGAAGACATGCTTCCCGACGAAGAACACGGCCCGGCGGTATCTCTTCTGGATCCCCTCGGCGTAAAAGCCGAAATTCTCGGCCGGCCGGACGTCCTCCCCCTTGCCCTAAACGGTTCTCTTGAACGTATCCAGCGTCTTCATGGAACCGGACAGGAGGCGGATCGCCGCTTCATCATGCAGAAGGCATGACTATAACGCGAAACGTCCTCCCCATCAACCTCCGCCCGAAAAAAGCGCTCGTCCTTCCTCGGGAGAGCAGAGACCGAAGCCGGCCCGGAGGGACGGAGGCCTCGGGGTCTGCCGCGGTTTATTGACAGGAAACGACCCGTATGCTACTTTTGGGAACGGATTGTTATGAATATCAATATCTTCAAAATCATCGACGACGCCGACATCATCGTCAAGCTGATCCTGCTTATGCTCCTCTTTTTCTCCGTCTTCTCCTGGGCCATCATCATCTTCAAACGCCGCACCCTTCGCTCGGCCTTCCGGCAGTCGGAAAAGTTCCTGGACGCGTTCCGGAAGAGCAAGAGCCTGACCGACGTCAACGATGCATCACGGAAGTACAAGGCGAGCCCGCTCGCGACGATTTTTCAGGCCGGCTACAAGGAACTGGCCTATCAGAGCAAGTCCTCGGCGGGGAACGGCTGGAGCGGAGAAAAGGCCGACAGCCTCAACCGAGCTCTCCTCAAGGCGTCCAACATCGAGGTGTCCCGGCTCGAACGGATGATGTTTTTCCTGGCCACGACCGGAAGCGTCTCCCCGTTCATCGGACTGTTCGGCACCGTCTGGGGGATCATGATTTCCTTCGAGCGCATCGGCGCCATGCGCTCGGCCAGCCTCCAGGTCGTCGCGCCGGGGATCGCCGAAGCGCTCATCGCCACGGCCGTGGGCCTCTTCGCCGCCGTTCCGGCCGTCATCGCCTACAATTACTTCCTCGGCCGCATCAAGGACGTCATCTCGGACATGGAGGACTTCTCTCTCGAATTTATGAGCATCGCCGAGAGGCTCCATGGCTCTTAGCACCCAGTCCGTGCCGTCGTCTCCGCGAGGCCGGAGGCAACTCGGCACGTCGCTCTCCGAGATCAATATCACGCCTTTCGTCGACGTCATGCTCGTCCTCCTCGTCATCTTCATGGTCACGGCGCCCATGATGCAGTCCGGGATCGCCATCAACCTGCCCCGGGCGGAAACGGATACCAAGCCGGCCGAGGAGGGACTGACCCTGACCGTGACCAAGGACCAGTACATCCACATCGGCGAGAACATCTACAACATCAACCTGCTCCAGCGGCGGCTCGAGGAATACTTCCTCAACAAGCCGAAGAAGGTCGTCTACCTCCAGGCCGACGAGAGCCTGCCTTACGGCTTCATCGTGCGCATCATGGACATCACGAAGAAAGCCGGCGTCGAGGTCGTCGGGATCATCACCGAGCCGATCGACATCAAAGATAAGACCAAATGACCGCGGCCAACCCGGGAATTCCCATCGCCTTCAAGAGGGCACTCGTCTTCTCCGCCTGCCTTCACGCGGCGCTGCTCATTGTCATCGCCGCCTCGCCCTCGTTTTCGAGAACCGCGCCCAAAGGGCTTGTCCAGTATGTGAATTTCATCGGCTCCCCCGGATCCGGGGGGCCCGGCGGCGGAGGCGGAGGGGCCGCTTCGGTTGCCGCCAAGCCGCAGCCACCCCCCCCCGCCAAGAAGCCCGAATCGCTGCGCGACCTGACCGTCGCCCAGAAGGTCCCGCCGCCGGATAAGGGTGGGATGCGCTACCCCGTCGAAAAGCCCAAGACGACGAAAAAGGCGCCCGAAAAGAAGACCGTCATCAGCAAGCCCCAGCCCAAGGCTGCGGCGGAAGCCGCCGCCGAAGCCCCGCCGGCGGCCTCAGGCCAGGGGCAGGGCCAGGAGGGGGGCCAGGGCACGGGTTACGGGCTGCGCTTCGGCATCGGCTCGGGTGCCGGGACGGGCGGCGCCGGCGGCGGGTCGGGGTCCGGAGAGTCCTTCGGCGTCTCGGGCTTTCCGTACACGTATTATCTGCAGTTCCTCTCGGAGAAGATCTCCTCGAGCTGGTTCACCTCGCTCGTCGACCCGGGGATCAGCGGCCAGTTCCAGACCCAGGTTTACTTCAAGATCTACAGGAACGGTCAGATTGCGGACCTCAAAGTCGAGACATCGAGCGGCATCCCGTCGTTTGATCTCTCGGCTCTGAGGGCCATCCAGAGCGCCGCGCCGTTCCCGCCGCTGCCGAGCGACTACGACGGACAGTACCTCGGCATCCATCTCATCTTCGAGCATTCGCGATGATCACCAAGAAAATATCGGTCGGATTCCTCGTCCTCATCCTCGCCGTCGCGGGCCGCCTGCCGGCTCAGCAGGAGATCCTTCTCAAGATTACCGAGGGCATGCCCATGGTTTCCGTGGCCCTCCCCGCCTTCATCGTCCGCGTCCCCTCGGCCCCGGCCCGGGCCGCGGCCCAGGAGATCTACCAGGTGCTGAGCGACGACATCAAATACAGCCGGATCTTCCAGCTCCTGCCGAAGAGCTATTACGACTACATCGCCCGCCTGACCGACACGGACAAGATCAACTTCAAGGACTGGGACTCGATCCAGGCCAAGCTCCTGCTCACCGGGGAGATCTGGGACGACAGCGCGGGCCGGACGATCTTCGAAGGCAAGCTCTTCGACGTCAAGAGCGCGCGCTTCATCGTCGGCAAGCGCTACCAGGCCGACAAGGACGCCTGGCGGCTCATCGCCCACAGGATGGCCGACGAGCTCATGAAGCTCTACGGCGAGAAGCCCGTCTTCTCGACGAAGATCACGTTCGTTTCCAACCGGGACGGCAACGACGAGATCTACATCATGGACTACGACGGCGCCAACCAGACGCGTATCACCTACAACAGGATCAGGGACTACATGCCGGCCTGGTCTCCGGACCAGCGCTCCATCGCCTTCAGCTCCTACCGCGGCACGGACCTCCGTCTGTATATCCGCAACATCTACGAGGGCCGGGAAACCCTCGTCGCGGCCAAAGGGATGAACTACGCCCCCGCCTTCTCTCCCGACGGAAAGGAGCTGGCCTTCTGTTCAATAACGAGCGAGGACGCAAACGCTGAGATCTACGTCTATGACCTCGAAACGAAAAGGACCAAGCGCCTGACTTACAACAGCGCCATCAACACGGCGCCGTCCTGGTCGCCGACGGGCCGCGAGATCGCCTTCACCAGCGACCGCCTTGGCCCCGGCGCCCCCCAGATATTCATCATGGACGCCGAGGGCTCGAACGTCCGGCGGGTGAGCTTCGGCAGCAGCTATTGCGATGCCCCGGCCTGGTCCCCGACCGGCGACCGGATCGCCTACGTCTCGCGTGTCGACAACCTCTTCGACATCTATGTCCTGAACCTTCGCACCAACGAGATCAGCAAGCTGACGGAAACCAACGCCCGCAACGAATCGCCGAGCTGGTCGCCCGACGGCCGCCACCTCATCATCACCTCCAACATGTCGGGCTCCCTCCAGGTCTACACGATCGACTACGACGGGGCCAACCTCAGGCGCCTCACGGACCGGGGAGAGAACAAGCTTCCCAATTGGACCAACTGACCCCGCGGCGCCACCGCGCATATTGACAGCCCTCCCCCTGCGTTGTATAAAATATAAAGCAGTTTTTAGGTTACTGTGGCTGCGTGCCGTGAATTCGCCGAAAGGAGGTGTTATGAAAAAATCCTTAGTTTTGTCCCTCGCCATTCTCCTCGTTCTCTCGTTTTCCATATCCTGCAAAAAGAAACCCCAGGAAGTTCCCCCTCCGACGCCCCAGGCCCAGGAACAGCCCAAGGCCGAAAAGGTCGAACAGCCCCCCGTCGTGAAACAGCCGGTGCTTTCCGAAGAGGAGATTTTCGCCGAGAAGTCGCTCGAGGAGATCAACAAAGAAAAGCCGCTGGCCAACATCTATTTCGACTTCGACAAATTCTTCATCCGCGACGACGCCAAGCCGATCCTCGAGGCCAACGCCGCCTGGCTGAACAAGTACAAGACGGTCAAGATCCTCATCGCCGGCAATTGCGACGAGCGCGGGACGGAGGAATACAACCTCGCCCTGGGCGAGAAGCGCGCCAAGAGCGCCATGGATTACCTCGGCACGCTGGGGATCCCCGCCGACCGGATGAAGATCCTTTCCTACGGCAAGAGCCAGCCGACCGACCCGGGCCATGACGAAGCGGCCTGGGCGAAGAACCGCAACGACCAGTTTACACTCATCGAAAAATAGGCCGTGTTGCGCAGGGTTCTCGGGGTCATTCTCATTGTCGGCTTGGCGGCCGGCACAGCCGGGCAGGACAAGAGCAAGAAGGCCTACGAGCTGATCTACGAGGACGTCCAGGCCCTCAAAGAGCAGGTCCAGGACCTGCGGGTCCGGCTTGACCAGAACGCGGAAGCGATCCGCGCCATCAAGGACCAGCTCAAGGCCCTGGCGGACCTCGTCAGGCAGGCGGTCACCGACCAGGCGGTCCTCAAGGAGGGCCTGGGCGGCGTGCCGGCGCAGTATCAGGACATGCTGCGCAAGATCGACCAGCTCAGCCTCGACCTGCAGAGAGTTGCCGCGGGCCTCGCGGCGGCCCGGGAGGCCGGGGCGGCCCCGGCCGGAAGCGGCCCGGGCGCTCCCGCCAAGCCGCCGGCGGAAGGCGCGCCGCCGGGCACGGCTCAGAACCCGCCGCAACCCGCGGCCCCCGCCGTTCCGCCGGCCGTGAACATCTCGCCGGAGGAAGCCTACCGGATGGCTTACAACGACTATCTCAAGGGCAACTATGACCTTGCCGTCGAAAGCTTCAGGCTCTACCGCCAGCAGTTTCCGGACAGCCCCCTTGCCGACAACGCGCTCTACTGGATCGGCGAATGCTATTTCAGCATGAAAAGATTCGGCGAAGCCATCGATACGTTCAACACCCTCATCCTAACGTATCCCAAGGGCGACAAGGTCGCGGCCGCCTACCTCAAGAAAGGCATCAGCTTCATGGAGATCGGCAAAAAGGACGAGGCCCTGGCGGTTTTCAAGCTCCTGGTGACGAAATATCCGCTCCAGGACGAGACCAAGATCGCCCAGGATAAAATCAAGGAATTGACGGAAAAATGAGAGACACCAACAGCCTGAACAAAGTCATCCTCATCGGCCGGTTGGGCAAGAAGCCGGAGCTACGCTATCTCCCCCAGAAGGAGCGCCAAGTCGCTCGCTTCACCATGGCCACCAACGAGCGGTTCACCAATACGGCCACGCGCGAAACCAAAGACCGGACCGAATGGCACAACATCGTCGTCTGGGGGAAGCAGGCCGAATTCTGCGAAAAATTCCTCGACAAAGGCCGGCAGGTCGTGGTCGAGGGAAAGCTGCGGACCCGGAGCTGGCAGGACAAGGAGGGGAACAAGCGGACGACGACCGAGATCGAGGCCGAAAACATCGTCCTCCTCGGGCGGCGCGAGGAATACGGAACCGGAGCCGAGGCCCCCGAGTACGAACCGCGCGGCCCGAGCCAGCCCGAGCCCGAGACGGAGGGCCCGCCCTTCGACGAAAGTCCCGGCGGTACGTCGGGGGGCGGCAGCGACGACGACGTTCCGTTCTGAGCCCCGGCGTCCGAGCGGCGAAGGACAAGCGGCATCCCGCATTGTGTCCGCGAAGAGAATTCCGGTGAAGAACGCGAAGGAGCCGACGGAAGACGCCTTCCGGGCCCGGATCCTCGAAGACCGCCGGCCCTGGGGGAGGTACCGCCGCTACCCCCACGAGGACGCCGGCAGCCTCAAGATCATTACCGTCGACCCCGGCGGCGTCCTCTCCCTTCAATACCACGACCGACGGGACGAGTTTTGGGTCATCCTCGACGCCGGTCTGGAGATGACCCTCGGCGGGCGCGTCTGGCCGCCCCGGGCCGGCGAAGAGATCTTCATCCCGCGGAAAACCCCCCACCGCGTCCGCAACCGGTCGCTCCACCCAGCCCGGGTCATGGAAATCTGGATCGGCCGGTCGGACGAATCCGACATCGTCCGGATCGAAGACGACTACGGCCGGGAAGAAAAATAAAGAGGGACAGTCCCCCTCGGGGGGACTGTCCCTCTTTATTTCAAGGCGCCGTGTGTGCCGGTCCGCCCATCAGAAACACCTGGGGGTGCCGGACGAGAATCTCCTCGATGACGTATTCCTCGATCTCCTGGGCGCTCCGAAGCTTCATCGCCTCCGAGACGATCAGCTCCGCCGTCTTGGACTCGACCGAGCGCATGGCTTTCTTGATCCGGGGGATGAAGATGGGGTTCATGCTGAACGTCCTCAGCCCGAAGCCCATCAGAACGATCGCGGACAGGGGATCGGCGGCCATCTCACCGCAGACCGTGACCTCCTTCCCGGCCTTCTGGGCGGACTGGATGACCGAGCGGATGAGCCGGAGGACGGCCGGGTGCAGGGGTTTGTACAGGTAGGAAACGAACTCGTTCGATCGGTCGACGGCCAGGAAATACTGGATGAGGTCATTGGTCCCCACACTGACGTAGTCCACTTCCCGGAGGATCAGGTCGGTCAGAGCGGCGGCCGCCGGGACCTCGATCATGACGCCGAGCGGAATGTTCTCGTCGAACTTCGCGTTCTCCCGGCGGAGCTCGGCCTTGACCCCCTCAAAGATATCCTTGACCTCGATGATCTCTTCGACCTCGGTGACCATGGGAATGAGAATCCGGACGTTCTTCCGGGCACTGGCCCGGAGGATAGCCCGCAGCTGCGTCCGGAAAAGGCCCTTGTTCATCAGGGAAAACCGGACCGCCCGCAACCCGAGGGCCGGGTTGGGCTCTTGCTCGATGTTCAGCTGGGGCAGGGATTTCTCCCCGCCGATATCGAGCGTCCGGATGTAGACGGGGTGAGGAGCCGCTTCGGCCGCCAGCCGGGAGTAGATGGCCAGATGGTCCTCTTCCGAGGGCAGCGACGCCGTCCGAAGGTAGATGAACTCGGAGCGGAAGAGCCCGACGCCCTCCGCGCCGAGTGACATCGCCATGCGCACTTCTTCGGGGAGCTCGATGTTGGCCAGGAGCCTGACCCGCACGCGGTCGAGCGTCACGGGCTTGAGGTGGGCAGTCTTCTGCAGCTCGCGGCGGTAGTTGTCGTATTTCTCCTTCTTGGCCTGGAACTCCCGCCGGACGGCCGCCGGGGGGTTGATGATGACTTCCCCGTCCGTGCCGTCAACGATCACGAAATCCCCCTCCCGGACGTGGCCGGTGATGTTCCTCAGGCCGAGGACAGCGGGGATGTTCAGGGACCGGGCCAGGATGGCCGTGTGCGAGGTCACGCCTCCCATGTCGAGGGCGACGCCCAGGGTGGTCTCGCGGCCGAGCCGCACGGCGGCCTCTGAAGGGAGCAGCTCGTGGGAGACGAGGATGTGAGGTGTTCCGGGGGGCTGTTCTTTCTCCCTCTGGGCGTCGAGGTTTCTGTAGATGCGCGTGAGGACGTCCGATACGTCCGATTTCCTCTGCCGGAAATAATCGTCGTTCAGGCTCTCGAACAGCTGCTCATAGCGGCCGTTCGTCTTCGAGAGGGCCCACTCGGCCCGCGACTTCTCCTCGCGGATGATCGTCTCAAGCCCGGTGAGGAGCGTCGGGTCCTCGAGGATGAGGAGATGAGCGTCGAAGATGAACGAGTTCTCCTTGCCCATCTTCTCCCGGATCTTCTCCCGGACCTGGACGAGGTCCGCCTTGGTCCGCCTAATGGCGAGCCTCAGCCGTTCGAGCTCGCCCTCGACCTCGGAGGCGGAGATGGCCTCCTTCCTTGAAGTGAAAATGACGAGCTTGGGGAGCAGGACGTCCCCCATGGCGATTCCCGGCGAAACCCCGATTCCCCTGAGGCGCACGATGTCCATGCGGGCTATTCTTTCTCGTCGAATCGGTTGTTGATCAGCTCCAACAGGGACCGGACCGCGGCCTCCTCGTCCTTGCCGGAAACGAGCAGGCGGATCTCGGAACCCTGCGTCGCGGCCAGGGTGAGGATGCCCAGGATGCTCTTGCCGTCGATCTCGGTTCCGTTCTTCTCGATCTTCACCGACGAGCTGAACCGGTTGGCCAGGTTGACGAACTTGACGGCCGCCCGGGCATGGAGGCCCAGTTTGTTCCGGATCATGATTTTTTTGTCGATCATCGGCCCTATTTCGTGCGCGATTTCAGCAGGGCGCTCACGAGGTGGATGTTTTTCTTGCCCTGATCGACGACCTTGCGGGCGACTTCCTTGATGTTGTTGCTTCTCTGAAGGGAGACGAACTTGATGAGCATCGGGAGGTTGACCCCGGTGATGATCTCCACCTGATTTTCTTTGAGGAAGCCAAAGCTCAGATTCGACGGCGTCCCGCCGAACATGTCGGTGAAGATGATGACGCCGTTCTTTTGGTCCACGCGCTTGACGCTCTGGTTGATCTTCCTCTTCGAGTCCTCGACGTCATCGTACCAGCCGATCGAAATGGCTTCTATGTTGGGGGCCTCGCCCAGGATGATGGTCAGGGCATTATGGAGCTCCTCGCCCATTTTGCCGTGGCAAACGATGATCCCGCCGATCATGACCGCTGAATCCTTCCTCTGTCGGCGCCCCGGCGCCCGCTCTCCGGGCCGGCCCGCGTTCAGCCCCTTATTGTATCCAAAGGGCGCTCATTTATAAAGGTCCCGGTGATAAATCTTGACGTCCCGGCCCCCCTTCCTCAGCGAGGCCCGCAGCTCCTCCGCGATCACGACCGACCGGTGCTTTCCGCCGGTGCAGCCGACCGAGACGGTTAGCGTGCTCTTCCCTTCCCTGACGAAGTGGGGCAGCATGAAATCCAGGAACCGGATCAGCCGCCGGAGGAAAGACTGCGTCGCCGGGGTGCCCAGCACGAACTCGCGGACGCTCCGGGCCTTTCCGTTCCGGGCCCTCAGTCGGTCCACATAAAAGGGGTTGGGCAAGAAGCGCGTGTCGAAGACGAGGTCCGAGTCCAGGGGGATCCCGTACTTGTAGCCGAAGCTGATGATGACGACTTGCAGTCTGAGGGACCGCGCCCTCAGGACCTTATGCGTGACGGCCTCCTTGAGCTGGGAGATGTTCAGCCCGGACGTGTCGACGACCTCGTCGGCCATCTTCTTGACGGCGGCCAGCCGCTTCCGCTCGAGCCGCACTCCGGCCAGGATGGGCCTTCCCCGGCTCAGGGGATGCGGCCGGCGAGTCTCGCTGAACCTCTTGACCAGAGACTCGTCCGAAGCGTCAAGGAAGATGAGGCGGGCCGGGACCTTCCTTTTGATCTCCGCGAGGACCTTGGGGAATTCCGTCACGAATCTCGGCTCGCGAATGTCCATGACGAGCGCGGCCCGGTCGATCTCGACCTTCTTCTTCAGCCACAGCTCGACGAAATTCGGGATGAGCTTGGCCGGAAGGTTGTCGACGCAGTAATAGCCGAGGTCCTCCAGGAACCGGCTGACGACCGTCTTGCCCGACCCGGAAAGGCCGGTGATGATCAGGAACCTGTTGTCCTTCAAGGAGGTTTTCATGGCCTTCCTCAGGTGAGGACCCTGTTCAGGCGGTTGACGATTTCCGCCGGGGCGTGATACCCCTTCTTCCTCAGCAGGTGGACCCGGCAGGCGACCTCGATCAGGGAGGCGATGTTCCGGCCGGGCGCAACGGGGATCGCGACCTGCGGAACGCTCGTCCCGAGGATCGATTCGTCGCGGGCGACCTTGAGCCCCAGGCGGTCGACCTCGAAGCCCCGCCGCCACGTTTTCAGCTTGATGATCAGGTCCACCCGCGCCCCCGCGGCGACGGACCGGGAGCCGAAGATCTCCCTGATGTTGATGATCCCGAGCCCCCGGATCTCCATGAAATTCCGGCTCAGGGACGGCGGCGTCCCGTAGAGGGTCCCATCCCCCGTCTTCCTGATGCGGACGACGTCGTCGGCGATGAACTTATGCCCCCGGGAAACGAGCTCCAGGGCGCTTTCGCTCTTGCCGATGCCGCTGTCGCCCAGGATGAGCGTCCCCACACCGAAGATCTTCAGGAGGCCCGCGGAGATCGTCGTCGTTGCCGACTTGCCCGGACGCCGGGCAGCCCTTTTCCTAGTCACCGGCCTGTTCCTCCGCCCGGCGCAGCGTCTCGAGATGCTCCTTCGCCGTCCGGCATTTCATGAGCCTCGGCGCAAGTTTGCCCGAGTTCCGGACGAGCTTGGCGACGGCCGCCAGAATCCCCAGATTGACGGCTGGGTTCTCCAGGGGGGAAACGACGAGAAAGATAAGGTGGACGGGCATTCCGTCGGCCGCGGCAAAGGAGACTCCGGACCTCGAGAGGCCGAGCGCGACGATGGGGGCTTTGAGCCCGCTGACCTTGCAGTGGGGGATGGCGACCCCGCCGCCGATGGCCGTCGTGCCGAGCTTCTCCCGCTCCAGCAGCCGGAGAAGAAAATCCTCCCCGGGGCGGGCCGACGGCCTCGCGTCCAGGCGCTCGACCATCTCGCGGAGGACATCGTCCCGGGTCTCGCCCTGGAGGCGGTCCAGGATCAGGTCTTCGGTCAGGAGGGAGTGGACCTTCATGTGCCCCCCGCGCCGGATCATTCCGGCTCGATGAGCCCGTAATTCCCGTCCTTGCGCTTGTAAAGGACGGCCCACCGTTCCGACCCCTCACGCCGGAAAGCGAACACCTCCCTGTTCTTGAGCTCAAACTGGGCAAGCGCCTCCTCGAATGACAGGGGTTTGGAGGAGAAGTTGGCGCTGCGGACGATCTTCTTCTCGGGCACGGCCTCCTCGGCTTGAGTGGCCAGTTCCTTGCGCTCCCGGCCGCCGCGCCGTTTTCGCTCCCGCCATTTTTCCCGTTCTTTCTTGATCTTCCTTTCCAGGCTGTCGAAGACTCTGTTCAGCGAATCCATCATGTCCGGCGTCTCCTCGGTGACGACGAGGCTCGCGCCCTTGGCCTTGACATGGATTTCTGCTTTGTTCCTGTTCTTCTCGACGGCCAGGATGATATTAAGATCGAGGACGTCGCGGCTCAGGTCCTTCATGCGCCCGAGACGCTTCTCGCAATAGTCCTTGATCTCGGACGTCAGGACGGCCTGACGCGCGGTGTACTGGATGTTCATGCCCGCTCCTCCATGATGGACTTCCGCTTCCGGATGTGGGACGGCTCGATCTTAAGCTGCATCCGGTATTTAGCCACCGTGCGCCGGGCGATCCTGAGATTCTCCCGGGCCAGGAGCTCGCCGATCTCGATGTCGCTCAGCGGGTTGGCCGGATCTTCACCTTCCACAAGCTTCTTGATCCGTTCCTTGATCCTGAGGGACGAGACCTCCTCGCCGTAGCTCCCCTGAAGGGACTTGTGGAAGAAGTACTTCAGGGGATAGACTCCCTGCGGCGTCAGGATGTACTTGTTGGCTACGACCCGGCCGACGGTGGATTCGTGGACGCCGATGTCCTGGGCGATCTCCATCAGAGTTAGGGGCTTGATGAAATCGATCCCCTTGTCGAAGAACCCCTTCTGCTTGTTGACGATGAACTGGGCGACCCTGTAGATCGTCTTGCTCCTCTGGTCCAGGCTCCTGAGAAACCAGACGGCCTTCCGCATCTTGTCGACAAGGAACTCGTAGGCCTCGGGCTGGCTTCGGGAGGCCTCGGCCAGGAGCCGCCGGTAGTACTGGCTGATGCGAAGGCGGGGAAGCCCTTCGTCGTTGAGGGCGATCTTCCACTCGTCCCCTTCTTTGGTCACCAGGATGTCGGGAACAACGTAGGCCGTCTTTTCCTCGCTGTACTTCCTCCCCGGCGCGAAGTCGAGCCCCTTGATCAGATCGATGTGGTCCTTGAGCTCGGCGATAGGGATGTTGAGGACCTTGGACAGCTGGGCGAAGTCCGATTTCTCAAGGAGGGGAAGATGGTGCATGACCATGAGCCGGGCGGTCTCGTCGTGGATCCCGAGGTTGTCCATCTGAGCCAGCAGGGCCTCGCGGACGTCCAGGCTTCCCGCGCCGACGGGATCGAACGTCTTGATGGTCTCCCGGATCTCGTTGACCTTCTCGGGGGTCGACCGGCATAGCTCCGCGATCTCCTCGACCGAGGAGCCCAGGTAGCCGTCCTCCGTGATGTTGCCGATGACGAACTGGGCGATTTCCCGGTCCTCCTGGCCGAAGAACGTCAGCGACGCCTGCCAGTTCAGGTGATCCCAGAGCGACGGCGTCCGGGACAACGTGTTCTCGAGCGACACCGCCTCCCGGTTCTCGTAGAAATGGGGCCGGAAGCCGTCGTCAAGGTACTCCTGGAAGCGCGCGTCGAACTCGGCGTCGGGCTTGGGGTCGAAGTCCGGGTCGGAGGCCGGGATCTTCAACTCGGCCAGGGCCTCATCCGGTGGTTTTTCGGTGACCCGCTCCTCGGCTGCCGGCGCCCCGTCTTCGGTGCTTCGATCCAAGGACTCGCCTTCGATCTCGATCACGGGGTTCTGCGAGAGCTCGGTGTTGATGGCCTCGATCAGCTCCAGGTTGGTCAGGGGCAGGAGCTTGATCGCCTGCTGAAGCGCTGGAGCCAGCACCAGTTTCTGCACCTGGCGCTGGTCCAGCCTCTGTCGGAGCGTCATCGTTTCACCTTGAGCGTCTCCCGGTCATCCGTCATCATTTAAAGACGAAATTGATCGCCCAAATAGCTCTTCCGCACATCCTCGGAGGCGACAATTTCCTCGGGCGTCCCGGTGTGAAGGATCCGGCCCCCGTCGAGGATATAGGCCCTGTCTGTGATCTTCAGGGCTTCACGGACGGCATGGTCGGTCAGAAGAACCCCGACGCCACGCCGCGCCAGGTCTCGGATGATCCCCTGGAGGTCGAGCACCGCCAGCGGGTCGATGCCGGTGAAGGGCTCGTCAAGGAGGACGAAAGCCGGGTCAAGCAGCATCGCCCGGGCGATTTCCAGGCGGCGACGCTCGCCGCCGGAAAGCGTCAGGGCCCGCGCCCCGGCCACCCTCTCGAGGCCGAACTCTGCCAGCGTCTCGGCCAGGACGGCGTTTTTCGACGCCCCCCTGCCGGGACGGGTCTCCAGAACGGCCAGGAGGTTGTCGTCTACGGCGAGCTTCCTGAAGGACGAGGGTTCCTGGAGGAGAAGGCAGAGCCCCTTCCGGGCCCGCATGTACATCGGGAGCTTTGAGATGTCTTCCCCGTTGAGATCAATCCGGCCTCCGTCCTGAGGGACGAGGCCCACGATCATGGAGAATGTGGTGGTCTTCCCGGCGCCGTTGGGGCCCAACAACCCGACGATCTCGCCTTCACGGACTTCGACCGTGACTCGATCAACGACTTTTTTGCTCCCGAAGCTTTTCTCCAGGTCAACCGCTTTCAGGAAGCCCTTCATGAGTCACGATTTGACGATGCTAATCGACCTTCCCTGTCCCTTATTTTCGATCAGGATTCTACCATCGCCCAGATGAAATGTCAATTTGTCCCCCCGGGACGTCCCCTTGCCCTTCTCGACGAGCGATGGGCGGCCCGTCAGGACGACGGTATCGGCGTCCGGGTCATAAACGGCCTTGTCGCTCCGGCCTTCCCAATCGCCCTCGGAGACCGTCACCTCCCCTTCGGCGCGCAGGCCCTGGATGGCCCTCTTGTCCTCGCGCAGGGCGACGAAAATCGTTTTCGCCGCCAGGCGCGCTTCCGGCATGACGACGGACCCTTGGCCGTGGAAAACGATGGTCCGGTCCTGGGGAGAGTAATCCATGGCCTCGGCCGCGACCTCGACGCGCTCGTCGGCCGCCGCGCGGGGACGTGAATGAAGGAGCCCGGCCGTGACGCCTCCCCGGCCCATGATCTCCTCCGTTTTCTCGAAGACCTCAATCGACCCCGCCTGGAGCGACCGTTCGCCCTGCCAGATCCGGGCGTTCCCTTCAAAAAGGACCCGGCGGCCCTCCTCCGAGGAGGTCATCTCCTTGCAGGCGATGAAAAGCGACGAATCCCTCGGGAAGAAACCCAAGGCCGCGCCTCCGGACCGGGGTTTCATGAGGCCCCTGACGCCGCCCGCGGCCCGGACATTCCCCTCTTCGCCATCGAGGCGGATCGACGGCGCCTCGATCCGGGAATCCGCCGAATCCAGCCGGGCATCGCCGCCCGGCGCTCCCCGGACGCCGAGCATCCGTGGCTCGTCCGTCCAGGAGATCTCCTCTCCTTCGAACTGCCGCGGGCCGCCCCCTTTTTCTTCCGCGTCCATGGCCGCCCCGCCGGAAGCGAGCCAGCCCGCGAGCCGGCCCGCGCGGTCGAACGTCAGGCGCGCCGCCCCGGAGCGGATGTCGGCGCCCGGCCCGGACGCATCGGACAGGGATATGCGGCAGTCCTTCAGCGCTTCGAGGCTCGATATCCCGGATGATCGGGGGAAGGTGAGGATCCGGATCGACCCCGCTTCAAGATTATAGCCCCGCCCCTCCCCCCGGGAACCGCATCGGGCCTCCCCCTCGAGCGTCGCCGACAGGAGATAGCGCTCGTCGGGAGAAAGCTCGAAGCCCAGGAGGTTCGCGGAGCCGTCCCCGCTGCCGGACTGGACGCGGCCGCGCCCTTCGATACGGCCGCGCTTCTCCTTCCGCAGGTAGATGAGCCGGTCCCCCGAGAACTGCACGGCGCCGGAGGGACGCGATTCGTCCCTGACCTCGAACCGGACGCCGCCGGAGATCCGGAGCTCGTGCGCGTCCTCCGCGTAGGAGAACTCCCGGCCCGAGCCCGACAGACGGTCGGACGTCACCACGCCCCCCCGGGTGGTCCGGAACATCCTGAGGCTCTTGTCGTAATCGAAAGAATCGGACTCGAACCGCAGGTCGCCCGAGGTGATGCGGACGTGTCCTGCGATCGTGAAATGGATCATGGCCGGGTCATAGACGACCGAGTCCGCCAGGATCCGGATCCGGCGGCCTTCCGGCCCTTCGTAATCCCAGATCTCGGCGCGGCCTTCCAGATGGTTCATCGCATCCCCGCCGAGGAAGAAGCGGTCCGCCCGGACGTCGGCCCAGACCCTCCCGTCCTTATACTCTAGATGCTGGATCCCTTCTTTCCTGTCGATCCTCGCAGCCGCTGGGGCGGCGGTCTCGGGCGCGGCGGGGCGGGGCCGGGCGCGCCGGACGCAGAGGACCCAGGCCACGGCGCCTAGAATGACAACAAGAGACGCCGCGACGGCCCAACGGGCGAACCTCACCGGAGAGGAGGCGTGGCGCACACTCATGGTCGTCCTCAAGCTCTCAGGTCCTCGACGGACAGACTGACTCTCTGCTCGCCGAGATACTCCGAAAAAAGCAGGGAAAAGGCCATGTCCAGCCGTCTGCCCCGGGAGAGAACGCGGGCCCAATCCGCCTTGTCCCAGCCCACGGCCTCGAAGACGCGGCCTTCCTGGCGGGCCAGGAATTTCAGGTGCTTTCTCTGCAGGACCCGGGGCTCGCTCATCACCTCGACGTTCTCGGCCACGAAGAGCGGCTTGGGATTCCCGACTCCGAACGGGAACAGGAGCGGGAAACTCTCGAGGAAGCCCCCGTCGATTTCGGCGAATGGGAGGACGGCGTCGATCCGGAGCTTTCTCCGGAGGTCCTCCTCGCTGATCCGCGCTTCCGCCAGGGCGTTGAGTGTTTCCTTGAACACGCCCATCCGGTCCACCGGGAGCGTGCAGCCGACGGCCAGCTTGTGCCCGCCGTAGCTCTGGAACAGATCCTTACAGTCATCCAGGAGATCGATCAGGGGGACGTCCGAAATGCTCCGCCCCGACCCGCTGGCCTTCCCATCCTCGTACGCGAACAGGATGACCGGCCGGTGGAAATAGTCCTTGAGCTTCGAGGCCACGATGCCAATGACGCCGCGATGCCACTTCTCGCTCCCGAGGACGAGGCACTTGTATTTCCTGTCGAGCGCCATCTCCTCGATCTGGCCCTTGGCCTCCTCGAAGATCTTCTCCTCGGTCCGCTGGCGCTGGGAATTCAATTCCTCAAGCTGCTGGACAAGTGTCAGGGATTCCTCGATCGAATCGCAGAAGAAGAGGCGGACCGCCAAGTCCGTCATGCCCATCCGCCCCGCGGCGTTGATCCGGGGCCCGATCCGAAAACCGAGGTCGCCCTCGGAGATCTTCCGGTTGGCCAGCCCGCAGGACTCGATCAAGCTTCTCAATCCCGTGTTGGACACGTGGCCCAGGCCCTTCAGCCCGTGCCTCACAAACAGGCGGTTCTCGCCCTTGAGCCCGGCGACGTCGGCGACTGTCCCGATGCAGACAAGCTTCATATAGTGGGGCAGCCCAGACAGCTTCCCGGCTTTCTCAAAAAGGGCCTGGATGAGCTTAAAAGTTACCCCGACCCCGGCCAGGTCCTTGTCGGGATAGCCCGAATCCTCCAGGACGGGATTGAGAATGGCCGCGGCCTCGGGCAGAGTTTCGCCCGGCCGGTGATGGTCGGTGATAATGACGTCGATGCCTTTTCCCTTCGCCTGGGCCGTGAAGCCGACGGCCTTGATGCCGCAGTCGACGCTGATGACGAGACCCGTGCCCCGCTGGACGGGGATCTCCACGTGGTGCTCCTTGATACCGTATCCGTCTTTCAGCCGCTCGGGGATAAAATACTCCGCCTCGGCCCCGAGCGACGCCAGGGCCTTGAAGAGCATGACGACCGAGAGCACGCCATCGACGTCGTAGTCGCCGAAGATCAGGATCTTCTCGCGGTCCGCGATGGCCTTCTCGATCCGGGCCACGGCCTCGGCCATGCCCTTCATCAGGTACGGATCGTGCAGGCCGTCGAGGTTGCCGTACAAAAATGTCCGGGCTTCTTCGACGGTCAGGATCTTTCGGTTGGCGAGGATCCGCGCGATCGGCCGGGGAATCCCGAGTCCGGCCGCGATGCCCTCGGCCTCCGGCCTGGGCTCGGCCATGATCCAGAGCGAAGAGTTCATTCCGCCCTCAATGTAACACATTCCTCGCCAATCCACAATTTGACCCGCCCGTTCCCCGCATTGACAATCAAACAATTGAAAAATAAAATAGTTAAGCTGTGTTCGGCACCCTGCGCGAAAAACTCGCGGCCACCCGCCGCTCCTTCGAGAGAGTCGGGCTCCTTTTCCGGAGCGGGAAGCCGAGGGAGGAGATCCTGGACGAGCTCGCCGAAGCCCTGATCCTGGCCGACATCGGCGTTCCCACAGCCGAAAGCATCCTCCAGCGCCTCCGCGAGACGACGCGGAAGGACGCCTCCGCCGGGGACCTCGAAGCGGCCCTCGAAGCCGAGCTCGAACGGCTTCTCGCCGCCCGCCAAGCCGCCCCGGCCGACGACTCCCGGCCGGCCGTCGTAATGATCGTGGGCGTCAACGGCGGCGGCAAGACCACCTCGGCGGCGAAGCTCGCCGCGTTCCACAAGCGTCGCGGCCGGCGGGTCATGATGGCCGCCGCCGACACCTTCCGGGCCGCCGCGCAGGAACAGCTGATCCAATGGGGCCGGCGCCTCGACATTCCCGTGGTCAGGGGCCAGTACGGCGCCGACCCGGCGTCCGTCGTCTTCGACGCCCTTCAATCGTTCAAGGCCCAGAAGGCCGACCTTCTCGTCATCGATACGGCCGGCCGCATTCACACTAACACGAACCTCATGAACGAGCTCGAGAAGATCCGGCGGGTCCTCGGCCGCGAGATCGAGGGCGCCCCGCAGGAGACGCTCCTCGTCCTCGACGCGACGACGGGCCAGAACGCCCTGTCCCAGGCCCGGGAATTCCTCAAGTTCTCCGGCCTCACGGGGATCTTCCTGACAAAGCTCGACGGCACGGCCAAGGGAGGGGCCGCCGTCGGAATCGCCAAGGAGTTTGCCCTCCCGATCCGGTTCATCGGCGTGGGCGAATCAGAGGAGGACATCCTCGAGTTCTCACCCCGAGAATTTGTCAAGGCCCTGCTCACATGATGACAACCCAGGACCTCGCCTACATGCGGATGGCCTACGGGCTCGCCGAAAAGGCCCGCGGACGCTCGAGCCCCAACCCGCTGGTCGGATCGGTCATCGTCCGGCAGGGGGCGATCATCGGGTACGGATACCACGAAGAGGCCGGCAAGCCGCACGCCGAGATCATGGCCTTGGGGAAGGCCGGACGCAGGGCCAAAGGGGCAACGATCTACGTCACTCTCGAGCCGTGCGTCCACTGGGGCCGCACACCCCCCTGCGTCGACAGCCTGATCGCGTCCGGCCTCAGGCGGGCCGTCATTTCGGCCTATGACCCGAACCCCGTCGTCTATAAGAAAGGCGTAAGCCGACTGAGGAAGGCGGGGATCGAAGTGTCCGTCGGGCTTTTCGAAGAGAAGAACGCCCGCCTGAACGAGGCCTACGCCAAATACATCACCCGCAAGATCCCCTTCGTGACCTTGAAGGCGGCGCTGACGCTCGACGGCAAGACGGCGACCCGCACGGGCGATTCCCGCTGGATCTCAGCGGCCGGGACGAGGAATTATGTGCATCTCCTCCGCGGGGAGCACGACGCCCTGATGATCGGAATCTATACCCTCATCAAGGATGACCCCCTGCTCACGGTCCGGCATCCGAACTGGGGCGGAAAGACGATCACCCGCGTCATCCTCGACCCCGAGCTGCGGATGCCCCTCGCGTCGCGGATCCTGGCGACGCTCCCGGCCGGCCCGATCCTCGTCTTCGCCCGGGAGGAGGCGCCGCCCGGCAAAGCAGACGTCCTCCGCAAGAAGGGCGCCGAGATCATCCCCCTGAGGAAATCGTGGCGGGCGGGTGGGCTCGAATCCGTCCTCGTCGAGCTCGGCCGGCGCGAGATCTCGAGCCTCCTCGTCGAGGGCGGCAGCCGTCTCCAGACCGGTTTCATCGACTCTCGGCTGGCCGACAAGATCGTCCTGACGGTCTCGCCGAAGCTCGTTGGGGGACGGGACGCGCCCGGGTTTCTCGCCGGCGAAGGCGTCCGGAGGATCGCGGAGGCGCTCCCGGTGAAGAGCCTGCGGGCGTTCCGCCTCGGGGACGACCTTGTCCTGGAAGGATATCTCTGATGTTCACGGGGATCATCATGCATCAGGGCCTGTTCGACGGCTATCGCCGCGGGCGCCGGGAGATTCTCGTCGAGGCTCCCGGGCTCGCCGAAAAGCTCCGGCCGGGAGACAGCCTGGCCGTCAACGGCGTCTGCCTGACGCTTGTCGCCGCCGAGAGGAGCGCCCTGCGTTTCGATCTGTCGCCGGAAACGCTCCGTTGCTCGAACCTCGGGGCCCTCAGGCCCCGGGAGAGCCTGAATCTGGAACTGCCGCTTACGCTCGGGGCGCCCCTCAGCGGCCACATGGTTTCGGGCCACGTCGACGGTGTCGGGAAGGTCCTCCGCGTGGCGGAAAGGAGGCCGGGGCGCAGGATTACCGTCGCCTTCCCCCGGGACCTGCGTTCGCTCTTGGTGCCCAAAGGGTCCGTGACCATTAACGGAGTCAGCCTGACGGTCGCCGCGCTCGGCCCGTCCTCCCTGGAGGTCGAGCTCATCCCCGCAACCCTGAAGGAAACCAACCTGGCCGCCCTCCGCGCCGGCGCTGCCGTGAACATCGAGTGTGACTTGATCGGTAAATACGTGTATAATTGGTTGGTTGGGGAACGAAAGCCGGGCCGATAGGGCGCCCGGCTGAACGGGCTCCATCCCTGAATCGAAAACACCATGGAACGGACAAACGAGACAATTCCCGTCGAGAAGGCCGTCGCGGCCGTCAAGGCCGGCCGATTGATCATCATCGTCGACGACGAAGACCGGGAAAACGAAGGGGACCTCATGGTCGCCGCCGAAAAGGTCAGCCCCGAGATCGTCAATTTCATGACCAAGCACGGCCGGGGGCTGATCTGCCTGCCCCTGACGCGCGAGCGGCTCGAGGAGCTCCAGCTCCCCCTCATGGTCGCCGACAACACGGCCCGCCATCAGACCGCGTTCACGGTCTCGATCGACGCCAAAAAGGGCGTCACGACCGGCATCTCCGCCTATGACCGCGCCAGGACGATCCTCGCAGCCATCAACCCCCGGACAAAGGCCGAGGACCTGGCCCGGCCGGGCCACATCTTCCCCCTCCAGGCCAAGGAGGGCGGCGTGCTCGCCCGGGCCGGCCAGACCGAGGC
Source organism: uncultured Eubacteriales bacterium (assembly GCA_964551995.1). GTDB lineage: Bacteria > Acidobacteriota > Aminicenantia > Aminicenantales > Saccharicenantaceae > DATKJS01. The sequence goes on along the minus strand of CAZKFD010000015.1, from coordinate 31,885 downwards.
CGCGATCGACCTCGCGCGCCTGGCGGGCCTCGTCCCGGCCGGGGTCATCTGCGAGATCATGAACGAGGACGGCTCCATGGCCCGCATGCCGCAGCTCGAACAGTTCAGCCGCAAGCACGGGATCCCAGTCCTAACAATCGCCGATCTCATCAGCTACAGGATGAAACACGAGACCCTGGTCCGGAAGGTCGAAGAGGCCGACCTGCCGACGAAGCACGGGCACTTCCGCCTGATGATCTTCGAGGACGTAATCCATCACGAACACCATGCGGCCCTCGTCAAGGGAGAGATCCGGGCCGACGAGCCGACGCTTGTCCGCGCCCATTCGCAGTGCCTGACCGGCGACACGTTCGGCTCGGTCCGCTGCGACTGCGGCGACCAGCTCCGGCTGTCCATGGAGATGATCGAGAAGGAAGGAAAGGGAGTCGTGCTCTACATCCTGAACCAGGAAGGGCGCGGCATCGGCCTGGTGAACAAGATCAAGGCTTACGCCCTCCAGGACCAGGGGGCCGACACGGTCGAGGCCAACCACCGCCTGGGCTTCAAGCCCGACCAGCGCGATTACGGGATCGGCGCCCAGGTCCTCGTCGCCCTGGGCGTCCACAAGCTCCGTCTCATCACCAACAATCCGCGGAAGTTCATCGGGCTCGCCGGCTACGGTCTGGAGATCGTCGAGAGAGTGGCCCTCGAGATCCCGCCCAACGCATGCAATCTCCGTTACCTGAAGACGAAGAAAGAGAAGATGGGCCACATCCTGGATCTGGTCTGACGGCTACGGACCCCGGATGCTTCCCGCCCGTAGAGATCAAACCTCTCGGTCTCGGCCGGAGCGGACTGATCGTGGACGTCCGCGTTCTTCGGTTCGACAGAATCTTAAAAATGCTGGGACCGCGCTCAGGAAGGGACGCACCTAGGAGGCGGCGTCCGTCTTCTGGCAGGCGGAACAGCATGCGGCGGTCATGTTGCAGCTGGCGTTGTAATTGTGCGGAGAGACCGCCGGCATGTTGGAGTGTTTGCAAACACACAGGACGGCCTCTTCGGGTCTCCCCCTGAAAAGGATCACCAATTCGGGAGTTCGCCAGGGCTTTTTCATAAGAGGCCTCCTTTCCCGCTTTCTTCCTTTTCCTGGATAGATTTTAGGATTCTCCGTCGGCCTTGTCAAATCCTTTCTTCAGGGTCTTCTCGCGGGCGCGGGCGGCTTGACAAAATTTGTCTACGGGTGCATCGATCTGCCCGGTTTCAAGATAGGCATGGGCCGGACACCAGAGACAAAGATTCACAATTGGGCAACTTCCGCATTTGTCGAGGTAATCGCGCCGATCCGATTTCCACTCCAGGACCTCGGGGACGAAGCGCCCCCAGGCATCGGCCAGACTTCCTTCCCGCAGGTCGTACAGGCAATCGGGGTGGACGAGAGAGGCGCAGAGCCTGAAGTTCCCGTCATAGCCCACGGCGAAGGTCTGCCTGCCCGCGCCGCAGCGGAAAAGATGACGGCAGTCGGACCGGGCCAGTTCGGGGACGATCAGCCGGTCGCAGTTTTTTTTCAAGGCCCCGAACCTCTCGTGGTCTCCCTCTTCGAGCGCCGCGATCTCTTCGGGGGAAAGCCGCTCCGATTCGATCTCCAGGTTCCGGGCCGCATCCCGGTCGAAGCGGCAGTGGAGAAACGGGTCAAAGCGAAAGTAATCCTTGGTCCTGGAGCGGCAGAATTCCGCGATCCCGGCCATCTCACGGATGTTCGAGCGGAGGGCCATAGCCTTCAGCCGCACTCTCAGGCCGCCCTCGAGAAGGAAGCCGAGCCCTTTCCTGAAGGCCGCGTAGGACCCGGGGACCCGGGTCACACCCTCGTATGTCTCCCGCGACACTCCGTAGACCGTAACCTCGATGTCCCGCGGCGGATATTTTTTGAAAAAACGGACGTGCTCGGGCCCGACGAGCGTCGCGTTCGTGTAAACGGAGAGAAGTAGGCCCTTCTTCCGGAGTCCCAGGTAAACGTCGAAAAAATCCTTCCGGAGAAGCGGCTCCCCGCCCGTGATGAGACACCAGAGGGCGCCCAGGGCCGCGGCCTCTCCGCCGATCCGTCCGATCTCCGCGGCGCTCAGCTCCCGGGCCTGAGCCTCCCAGTCTCCGGCTGGCAGGTTGATGTAGCAGTGACGGCAGTTGAGGTTGCAGCGGGCGGTCGCCTCGAGGTCAAAGCCGATGGCGGTCCGCTTGCCGGCAAGGCCCTGCCAGAGCGGCGAGTCCGGAAGAGCGCGGCGGGTGACGAAAGTCGGAACCACGGTCAGGGCCTCCCGCTTCCTCTCCGGCCGGCGACGCGACGCGCCGTTCCCAAGGCTTTCGTCAAGAGTCCGGAGCCGGAGAGCGAGGCGATCACCGCTCCCGCACATCGGTTCGCGGCCCGGGGTCGCCCTCCGGCCCTCTCGACACTGGCCACTACCCCCAGGAGCCGCTCGAAGGGCACCCGTCCGTCGGCGTCGGCGACGTTGTCGCCCTTGATGAAAAAGAGGCCTGGCCCGGCCCGCAAGACCCTGTGAACGGCCACCTTCCCCGTGTCCGGATGAACGAAGGCGACGACATCGCCCCGCTTCGGCCCGGAGCCGGCGAGGGGCACGACCGTCAGCACGTCCCCATCCTTGATGAAGGGCGACATGCTGAGACCCCTGGCCCGGAAGCGGAAGGATTTCCTCCTTCTCATCACCTCCCGCATGAGCTCCGTCAGGGACTCCCCCGAAAGCGGGATCTCCCCCATCTTGACGACACGGGGCGCGGGTTTCATCTTCGGGTTCCTCAGCCCTTCTCGACGATCATCTTCCTCTTTGCGAGCTCCTCGAGCAGGCCGGTAACGTCGTCCGTGATGACCGAGAGGGGGGCATCGAATTCCGCGGCGAGCTCGCTCACCACGGCCCGGAGGGGTCTCGTGCCGTCGAGTTTCTTCCAGATGGCCTGGCCGGTCTCGTTGAGCGTATACAGCTCGTCCTCGATATCTCCCACTCCCGAGACCAGAGGAACGATAATGATCTCTCCTTCGATTTCCCTGGCGACGACGTCCTCCGAGGGCCCGTAGACCGCGTCCAGGTTGATCGGTTTTTCCATTTTCATTCTCCCATGCACTTGGTCGTCAGGTCGGCTCGTCCGCTTGCCGGCGCCATTCCCGGGGCGCCCGGGCGATCGACGCGGGCCCGCCAGTCAGCGACGCCCCAGGCCTTTTCTGCTTCCCTGAGGAGGCCGGCCGCCTCCGCCTCCGCATGAGCGATATCGCAGAGATATTCAACCGGGGTGTCGAGGGTCCCGTGCTCGGCCCACGACCGGGCCGGGCACTGCAGGCAGAGCGACTTGAGAAAACAGCGGCCGCAGCGCTCAAGATACGCGGCGTTCGTCGTTCGCCTCTCCTTCACCATGGGCAGGAACTCGGCGACCGCGCGGCCGAGCGAGCCTCCCGACAGGTCGGAGACAGTCGCCGGATGCCGGAGAAGCAGGCAGACCTGGAAGCGTCCGTAGGCATCGATGGCCGCGGTATCGGACAGGCAGGTGAAGAGGCGGTCGCCCTGCGCGCCTCCGAAACGGGCGACGAAGGCCCGGATTCCCGCACGGTGCGGCTCTCCCCAACGGGAAGTCAGCCTGACGTATTCGCCGGGTGAGATTCGCAGGGCCCGGATCCGCTCGTTCTTCGACTCGTCGTCCCGGCGTGTCCGGAGGTCGAAGATCATGGCGTAGGACGGACGTCCGCCTCCGCGCGTGAGTTCTTTGGCCCACGCTTCGAATGCGTCCATCTCGTTCCGCGTCGGAGGCAGAACGGCCCCTTTGAGGATGAACGGAACCCCGTTGTCTATGAGGCGGCGGATCCCCCGCCGCGAGGCGTCGTGAGAGCCCGGATTACCGGTCACGGCCTCCTCCCTCTCCTTTGTCATGCCGTAGATTGAAACCTCCATTCTTTCAAGCGGCGGGATCCTTTTAAAAAGCCCCGCCAGCCGCGGCGTGACCAGCGTGGCGTTGGTGAAGAGCCTGACTCGTAGGCCCAGCTTCCTGGCGGCGACATAGATCTCCTCGAAGTCCTCTCTCAGGAGCGGCTCTCCGCCCGTGAACCTGACCGCCAGACAGCCGAGGGAGGCTGCCTCTGTGAGGACCCTCACGATCTCTTCGGTCGTGGATTCGCGGCGCCGGGCCTCGCCGTCGCCGGCCGGCAGGCCGACGGAACAATGGATACACTCGTTGTTGCACCGCTCCGTGAGCTCAATGTCGAGCCGCGCGAGGGGCGGACGGCCGGCCGCCCAGATCTCGGCACCGGCGGAAGGAACCCGCCTCGAGAACGATCGGCCCCGGAGAGTCATGCGGCGAGGCCCTCCAGAATCCGGACGATCTCGCCGCTCTTGTCGAAATGGAGATCGTAGCAGGGGACCTCCGCGGCCATCTCCTCGGCCAGAACGAGGACCCTGTCCCACCAGTCCGCCGATACGAGCGGCCGGACGAACCGGGGCAGAAGGTCTTTGAGGACGGCCTTCGGGTCGGAGATCCTTTCGGCGCGGTTCTCACGGGACTGGCGGAGGAACAGGAGCGCCGTGAGCGGCGCCGACTCCGGGGAAACCTCGGGGAGCTCTCCGTGGCTCCATGTCCCGTGGATGCGAAAACCCCCGGGCCCCCTGCGGACGATCATCCGGTCGTCGCAGAGGATCTTGGCCCGGTCCCGGACCATCTTGACGACGGTCGATTTCCCCGCTTCCGACGGGCCGGCGAAGAGCAGCCCCCGTCCCCCGAGGTCGACCCCGGCGGCGTGGACGAAGGCCCCGCCCAAAAACGGCAGGGCCCGGGCGAGAAGGATCTGGTCGGAGGAGAGGATCATCAGAGAATCGAGCCGCCCGCCCAAATAGAGATCGGGCGAAGGGTTGAAGATGCGCGCCCGCGTGTGCTCGTGGTCGAAGACGATGACGCGGTGGACCCTCTTGTCCTCCGGGTCGGGATATATCCCGAGGTAGATCCATGAGCCGTTTTTTCTGAAGATCGCCCAGGGCGGGCGGCGGTAGACCTCTTCGCCCATATCGGCGCCTTCGATGTCGGGCAGCGAAAAATGGTGCCGGATGGAGAGGACTTTTCCGTCCGGCTTCGGGATCCGGAAGGCTTCGAACTTCGGTTGGAATGTGGAATCGGTGATCGGCAGATCGGAATCCACGCGGACGGTGAGCCCGGCGATCCCGTAATAACGGCGGTGGTTGCTTGCCCACCGGTCCCTGCGGGCCTTTTCCTCGCGAGCGACGTCGCAGAGGTATTCGACCCGGGCCGAGTGGTCGCGGTGCTCGAGATAGGCGAACACCGGACACCAGAAACAATACTCCCTGAGGTCGCAGGAGCCGCAGCTCTCTCCGGACTCCCCCGCGGCCTCGATCTTGTTCGCCATGGCCCGGATCCGCTCATCCCAGATTTCTTTGAAGGTCGCCCGGCGGAGGTCCGAACGGAGGGCGGGATCCTTGACGAAGGCGCAGAAGCTCATCCCCCCGTATGGATCGATGTGAAAATCGCGCCGCGCCTCGATGCAGGACGCGTAGAGCGCCGCGCCGGAGCGGGCGAGGCAGGACGGGCGTTCATCCTCGTCGAGGCCCTCCGCCCAGCCCGCGAACGGGTCGAGCCGGGAGACCTCCGCGGGGGCGAGCCGCTCCTCGCGGATCTCCCTGTTCCTAAAGGGGTCTCCGCCGGCCGAAAGGTGGAGCCAGCTCGCGCCGATCCTCCAGGACGGGCTCCAGGACTCGGCCAGGCGGATCATGGCCTCAAACTGATGGAAGTTGCTCTTCATCGGGACGATCTGGACGGTGAAGCCGGCCCCCGCCTCCTTGAGATAGGCGATCCCCGCCGTCAGGGACTCGAAGGACCCCGGGTTCCGCGTGACCTTGTCGTGGACATCCGCCGTCGCCCCGTAGAGCGCCACGAGTTTGGAACCGGGCTTTTTCATCAGTCGGGCGATCGGCGGCGAGATCAGCGTCCCGTTCGTATTGAGGACGTATGAAGGCGCGCGCTCGGTGATGTAGGCAAAGATCTCGCCGAAGTCCGGCCGGATCATCGGCTCCCCGCCCGAGATGGACCAGCGGCGGCAGCCCATGGCGCGGGCGGCGTCGACGATCGCACGGACCTCCTCGAACGAGAGTTCACGCCCGCCCTCGAGCGCGTCGGGAGCCAGCCGCAGCCAGCAGTGGCGGCAGCGGTTGTTGCACCTGTAGGTCAGGTCCAGGCTGCCGGCCAAGGGCAGGCGCGGCAACCGTGCCGGCTGCTTGCGGCTGACGAATCGGCTCATCGAAACACGCTTTCGGCGCGGACCGGAGGCCGGGGGCGGCGCCACAGACGTGTCCGCTTCCCGGGACGGGGCCCGTCCGCCGAAAATTTTGCCGGTTTCCGGGGCCGGAGTCCACTGTCGGGGCCGGCGATTCCGGGGGTGATTTTGGCCCTTTCCTTCTCACCTCTCCGGGCGATACGCGGCGGCGGGGATCACCCCTCGCCGCCGTCCGCCCGCCCGTCCCGGGAATCGAGGACGAACGTAACCGGCCCGTCGTTCAGGATGTCGACCTCCATCGCCGCCCGGAAGACGCCGGTCTCAACCGTAATCCCCAGGGCCTCGACGGCGCCGACGAAGTCGTCGAAGAGCTCCGACGCCCGCCTCGGCTCCTCGGCGCCGTCGAAGCTCGGCCTGCGTCCCTTGCGGACCGAGCCCGCCAGCGTGAACTGCGAAACGACCAGGACTTCGCCGCCGATCTCGGCGAGGGAGCGGTTCATCCGGCCCTCAGCGTCCGGGAAGATGCGGAGCCCGATGGCCTTCCGGGCCAGAGCGCGGGCGTCTTCCTCCCGGTCGCCCTTTTCGACGCCGACGAGGAGGCAGAGGCCTCGACCGATCCTGGCCACGGTCTCCCCGCCCACGCGGACGCCGGCCTCCTTGACCCTCTGCAGCACGATCTTCATAACGCTCTCCGCCCGACCGGGACCGCCCGGGCCGCCCGGAGCCCGTTTGACTTTGATACCGCGATATTCTATCATAGACGGCTTCGAGGAGAAAAAAAATGGCCCATCACAAATCCGCGGTCCGACAGCACCGACGCAGCCTTCGCCGAAAGGCCGTCAACACCCGGAACACGACCGCGCTCCGCACCCGCATGAAAAAGCTCCGGACGGCGGTCCAGAACAAGGATCAGGAAACGGCCCGCAAACTCCTCCCCGAGGTTTTTTCGTCCATCGACCGCGCCGTCAAGAAGGGCACGATCCACAAGAACACGGGAAGCCGCTACAAATCACGCCTCAGCCGTCAGGTCGGGTTGCCGGGCGTCAGCCCCTCGAAGTAGGCGCCTTCCGCTTCCGCATCAGGCAGTACTCCATCAGGAAGATCTCGAAGACCGTCTTCTCGTCCGCCTCGGTGGTCTTGATCTTGAGGTCCGACTGCCGGAGCGCCCGGAGGACGGTGTTGAGTTCCGCCGGCGTCAGTGCCTCGACGGCCTCGAAAAAAACCTTGGATTTCGTCCGATACAGATCGATGTGGGTTTTCTGAATGTAGGGGAAGAAGGTCTGGAAGATCTCCTCCCGTCCCCGGCTCTTCTCCCTCAGCCAGACCTGGGCCGTGAGGATGTTCCGGAAAAAGACCGACATCCGGGCCAGGATCATCTCCGGCTTCTCGCCTTCCGCGAAGAGGTTGTTCAGGACGGCGATCCCCTTCTCGAAATCGGCCCCCGTCAGGGCGTCGTCAAGCTCGTAGGATTTGTAGCTGCGGACCCAGGCCGTGGCCTCGTCGACATCGCCCTCCTCGATTCTCTTTTTTTCGCCGACATAAACGGCCAGCTTCTCGAGCTCGTTCGCGAGGAGCCTCAGGTCGGAGCCGACGACGTCGTAGAGCCGGGCGTTCGCCGCATCGCTCAGCGACTTTCCCAGCTCCTGGGCCTTCCCGTCGGCCCACCGCTTGACGGCCTCGCGGGAGAAGGGCTTGACCTCCTTGACCGCGACCGCCGACCTCGGCAGGCCCGAAAAGAAGCGGACGATGGCGTCGTTCTTCCGGACTTTGCCGGACAGGATGACGACGATCACTGTCCGGGGAGTCGGCTCGGCGAGGAAATCGGCGACGGCCTTCCGGTCGGATTGACTCAGGAACTTGACCCCTTTCCCCTCGTCTTCGGCGGCACTTCCCTTTTTCCAGCCCCTGTCGTTGGCCCCCGGGCGGCGCTCCGGAACCCTCACGACGAGGATCCGCCAGGGATGGAAGAGGAAGGGCACGGTCCGGGCGGTGTCGATGATCTCCGGCCACCCCGAATCCTCGAGGCCATAACGGTCGAGGTGGAGATCCTCGCCCGAGGCCGCGGAGAGCAGGCCCCGAATCTGGTCCACGAACTGATCGGCCAGGAACGTCTCCTCGCCGAAAAAGACATAACAGGGCAGAAGGTCGTCTTCGCGGAGATCGGCGTTGAAGAGAGGGACGTACAACTCAGAACCCTTCCAGGATGGCGACGACGAGGCTCCTGGCGAACATCCCGGCCACGGCGTCGATGGCGTCCGTCTGCACAGACTCGAAGTCCCGCCCCTGCGGGACGTCGTATTCCTGGACGTAGACGAACGCCGGGTTGGAGAAGATGACCTTTTCGCTGACTCTCTCCGTAAGGACGATCTTTGCCTTCACCGTGATCGTGTACCGGTCGGCCAAGGTCTGGCCGGTGAAGGCCACGGGAGTCGCGGTGAAAGAGGTCACTTCGCCGTCCAAAACGGCATCCGCCTTGTTCGGATCGGCCGGGACGGCGACCTTTCCTCTGGCGACCAGCTCGTCGATGACGGCGCGTGTCAGCCTGAGGTTCAGCTCGTAGCGGGTCGTCAGGTTCCGGAAGACGGGCACGGCGATGCTCTTGACGTTCTGGGGCAGAGAGCTTCCCGTGCCTCTCAGGTGGTAGCCGCAGCCGCCGGCCGCGACAATAAGGACCGCGGCCAGGAGCGTGGCCGGCCTCCGGGACGCCGCGCCGCCGACGCCATCAGCTCTGTCGTTCATGAACATGATCATCCTCCCCCGCCGGTCGGCCCGCCGAAGCGGGCGCGCCGTCGGCCACGGCCTGCCATCAGCCGACGACGTTGACCAGCTTTTCCTTAACGCAGACGACATTGCGGGGCGCCCGGCCGCCGAGCGCGGCCTGGACCTTGGCCAGGGCAAGGGCCCGCTCCTTCATCTGCGCCTCTTCGAGGCCGGCCTCGGCTTCGAACTTGTCCCGCAACTTCCCGTTGACCTGGACGACGATCGTCACGAGGTCCTCACGAGCCAGCGCCTCGTCGAAGGCCGGCCATGGCGAGAGCATCAAGAGTCCGCGATGCCCCGTCTCCTCCCAGAGCTCCTCGGCGACGTGCGGCGCGAACGGCGACAGGACCGCGATGAGGGTTTCCAACGCCCCTCGGAGGGCCGCCCGCCCGGACCGGGTCCCGCGCAGGACGTCCTTGTCCTTCTTGATGGCGTTCAGGAGCTCCATGATCGAGCTCACGGCCGTGTTCAAGTGAAACCGGACCTCGATATCCTCGCCCACCTTCCGGATCGTCTGATGCGTTTTCTTGACCAGTCGGGACGCGGCCTCGTCGGTCCCGCTGGGCGCCGCGGCCGGAGCCGCATCCGCCCCGAACAGGTCGAGGTTCTCATGGACAAGCCCCCAGACCCGGGTCAGGAAGCGGAAGCAGCCTTCGAGCCCTTCTTCCGCCCAGGCGAACTCTCTATCCGGAGGGGAGGCGAAGAGGATGAAGACCCGCAGCGCGTCCGCTCCGTACGCGTTCAGGATATCGTCGGGGTCGACGATATTCCCCTTGGACTTCGACATGGCCGAGCCGTCCTTGGTGACCATGCCCTGGGCAAGGTAATGGGGGAAGGGCTCGCCGATCGCCGTCAGTCCGAAATCCCTCAAGACCTTGGTGAAGAACCGGGAATAGATAAGATGGAGGATGGCGTGTTCGACCCCCCCGATGTAGAGGTCGACGGGCAGCCAGAACTTCGCGGCGTCGGGCGAGAACGGAAGGGACCGTTCGCCCGGGGAACAGTAGCGGAAGAAATACCAGCTCGAGTCGACGAACGTGTCCATGGTGTCGGTCTCGCGGCGGGCCGGGCCGCCGCATTTTGGGCAGGTCGTCCGGACGAAGCTTTCAAGCCGCTCCAGGGGCGAGCCCTCGGCGCCCGTGATTTGGACATCCGCGGGGATCTCGACGGGAAGATCTCCCTCCGGGACACCCACCGGGCCGCACTTTTCGCAGTACACGATCGGGATGGGGGTGCCCCAGTACCGCTGGCGGGAGATGCCCCAGTCCCTCAGCCGATAGATGACGCTCCGGCGGCCGAAGCCCAACTCCTCGGCATAAGCCCCCATCTTCTCCATCGCCTCTTCGGAGCGGAGCCCGGAGAACGGACCCGACCGTACCAGGATGCCGGGCTCTTCATAGACTTCGGCGGGTTCCGCGTCGTGAGGTCCCGCCTCCGCCCCGGGCGGCACGATGACCGTCCGGATCGGCAGCCCGTAATCTCTGGCGAACTGGAAATCGCGGGCGTCATGCGCGGGTACGGCCATGATGGCGCCCGTGCCGTAGTCCATGAGGACGTAGTTGGCCAACCAGACCGGCACGAGCTCCCCGGTGAAGGGATTCAGGGCCTTTTTCCCGGTGTCGACGCCCTCCTTGCCCGTCTCCCCGATCTCTCTCCTCATCCTCATTTCGACGACGGTCGCCGCGACCCATTCCTTGAGCTTCGCCTCGTCCGGGCCGCCGACGAGCTCCGGGACGAGCGGGTGCTCGGGCGAGACGACGAGGAACGTGGCGCCGTAGATCGTGTCCACGCGCGTCGTGAAGACTTCGACCGCCGCCGCGGATCCGTCGAGGCCGAAGCGGATGTTCGCTCCCGTGCTCCGGCCGATCCAGTTTTTCTGCATCTGAAGGACGTGCTCCGGCCATTTCTGAAGAAGAGCGTGCCCCGACAGCAGCTCGTCGGCATAGTCCGTGATCTTCAGGAACCACTGCTCCATCTTTTTCTGCGTGACCTTCGTGTCGCACCGCCAGCAGCCGCCGGCCACAACCTGCTCGTTGGCCAGCACCGTCCGGCACTGGGGGCACCAGTTGACCCAGCCCTCCTTGCGGAATGCCAGGCCCCGTTCGAACATCCTGAGGAAGATCCACTGGTTCCAGGCGTAATATTCCGGCAGGCAGGTGTTGACCTCGCGGTCCCAATCGTAGCTGAAGCCCATCCGCCGGAGCTGCGTCCGCATGTGGCTGATGTTGCCGAGCGTCCAGTCCCGGGGATGGATGCCCTGCTTAATGGCTGCGTTCTCGGCCGGCATGCCCAGGGCGTCCCAGCCGATCGGATGGAGAACGTTGAGCCCTTTCATCCTCTTGTGGCGGGCGATGACGTCGCCGATCGAGTAGTTCCGGACATGACCCATGTGGATGCGGCCGGAAGGATAGGGGTACATCTCGAGACAATAGAATTTGGCCCGGGAAGGGTCCTCGGTGACATGGAAGGCCTTCCGGTCATCCCAGACGCGCTGCCACTTCTCCTCGATGCGTCGGAAGTCGTACGTGTCCTTCATGTTTCGAACGGTCCTCGGAGAATCAGGCTTCCGGCCCTCGGCCGGGTCGAAAAAGCAGAATTCATCTTAGGTTCCCTCCCTTGAAAAGTCAAGGAATGCGGATATACTAGGTCCGCCCATGGCCATTCTCGAGATCGAAGACCTGTCCGCGGGCTACGGCGACGGCTTCGTCATCCGCAACATCACCCTGAGTCTCTCGGCCGGGGAGTTCGCGGCCGTGCTCGGCCGCAACGGCGCGGGAAAGAGCACGCTCATCCGAGCCGCCCAGGGCCTTCTCAGCCACGTCCGGGGCCGGGTCCGGCTCGGAGGCGCGGACCTCCTCTCCCTCAGCCGCCGGGAGATCGCCGGCAAGATCGCCTACGTCCCGCAACTCTCCGAGGCCGTTTTCGAGTTCACGGCCGAGGATATCGTCCACATGGGTCTCTACGCGCGCCAGAGCCGGCTCCAGGGGCTCACGGCCCGCGACTCCGCCGTCGTCGAAGAGGCCATGTCCCTGACCGAGACGGCGGCCCTGAGGGGGCGGAAGATGGCCCATCTGAGCGGCGGCGAGCGCCAGAGGGTCTTCATCGCCCGGGCCCTGGCCCAGGACACGCCGATCCTCTTTCTCGACGAGCCCAGTCTCCACCTTGATATCAACTATCAGGCCGAGATTTACGAGCTCCTCGAGGCCCTCCGGAATGAGAAGGGGAAGGCCATCCTGGCGGCGGAGCACAATATCAACTTGGCCGCCGCGCACGCCGGGCGCCTGATCTGCCTCAAGGGCGGAACCGTTGCCGTCCAGGGCGCGCCGCAGGACACGGTCAGGCCCGACGTCATCCGCGACATTTTCGGAGCAAAGGTCGACGTCCGGGCCAACCTTCACTCGGGACTGCCGGAAATCTCGCTGGTCCCGGGGAGCCGGGACCGATGAAAGACTCCTTGGACAAACGCCGTGCCGGAAGGAAAGCAGGCGGGTTCCCGGCCCGGCTCATGGGCATTATTGCGGCGGCGGCGCTCGCGGCGGTACCTCTCTCTGCTGCCTCGGAGCCGCCCGGCCGGGATGTCATCCGGGACGATCTTGGACGTCCCTTCGCTCTTCCGCGAACGAGACCCTCCCGCATTATCTCCATGGCCCCGAACATCACCGAGATTCTCTTCGCCCTCGGCCTCGGGCCGAATGTTGTCGGCGTCACCCGGTTCTGCGATTACCCCCCGGAAGCCCTCGCCATTCCCAAGATCGGCGGCCTGGTCGATCCCAACGTCGAGATCGTCCAGTCGCTCTCTCCCGATCTCGTGATCGCCTTCCGGGGGAACCCGCTCCGTGTCCTCGACCGCCTCTCCGGACTCGGCCTGCCGATCTTCATCCTGGACATCGGGACCAGGCTGGACGACCTTTACGCCCTGATCGCCAAGATCGGCCGCATTACCCGGACGGAGAAGAAAGCCGAAGAACTCGCAACCGCACTCCGGGCCCGCCAGGCCGCGGTTACCGACAGACTCTTCGACCTCAGGCAGCGGCCGCGCGTCTTCGTCGTCCTCTACGGGCAGGGCCTTTGGACGTGCGGCGGCGAGAGCTACCTCAATGACCTCATCACCCGCGCCGGTGCGGTCAACATCGCCGCGGCCATGCCCAAGAAATGGGCCCTCTATAGCCCCGAACGCATCATCCGAGACGACCCCGACGCCGTCTTCATCATGGCGCGCTCCCCGTCGGATTTCGACAGGGCCCGGGATTGGCTGCGCCGGGAGGCCCATCTGGAAGGCACGGCGGCTTTCCGGTCCGGCCGGGTCTTCGCCCTCGACGAGAACGCGTCCAGCCGCTTCGGTCCCAGGCTGCTCGACATCCTGGACCGGATGGCCCGCGATCTCCATCCCGAGCGGTTCGAAGGGATCCCGTGAGCACGAAGGCCTCCCGCCGGGCTCTCCTGGGGAGTCTCGTCGTCCTGACCACGGCCGGCTTTCTCGTTTCGCTGCTCATGGGTCCCGTCCACACGTCGCCCGCGGACCTGTGGAGGCTTGTCCGGGGAGAGGCCTCGGGCATCCAGGCGACGATCTTCCTGGACCTCCGCCTCTCCCGCGCTCTTCTGGCCTTCCTCGTCGGCGCCAGCCTGTCTCTCTCCGGGGCCATCCTTCAGGGCTACTTCCAAAACCCCATGGCCGATCCGTTTATCGTCGGCGTCTCCTCGGGGGCGTCCCTCGGTGCCGTTGCAGCGCTCGCCTTGGGATTCAACGTCACGGTCCTCGGCTTCACCGGCCAGAGCCTTCTGGCCTTCGCCTCGGGTCTCGGCATCGTCTCCTTCGTTTACCTCCTCTCACTGAAAAAGGGCGGGTTCAAGATCGAAACGCTCCTTTTGACGGGGATCGCTGCCGGCGCCCTGGCCTCGTCGCTGACCTCGTTTGTCCTGTTCATGCGCTCCGACTCCTTCGACCAGGCGATTTTCTGGCTTCTCGGCAGCTTCCAGCTGGCCGACTGGCGGCAGGTCGGGGCCGTCGGGCCGTATTTCGTCCTCTGCCTGCTCGGTTCGGTCTGGCTGGCCAAAGACATGAACCTTCTGGTCCTGGGCGACGAATCAGCCCGGGCGCTCGGCTGCCCGGTCCGCCGCGTCCGCAAGGCCTTTCTCGCCCTCGCCTCGCTGCTTGCCGCTCTGTCCGTGTCCGTCAGCGGCATCATCGGCTTCGTCGGCCTCGTCGTCCCTCACTGGATCCGGCTCCTCATCGGGCCCGACCACCGCCGGCTGTTCCCCTACGCCTCCCTGGCGGGAGGGACCCTCCTGCTCTACTGCGACCTCCTCGCCCGGACGCTTCTCCCCTCAGAGCTCCCCATAGGTGTCATTACGGCGGCCGTGGGCGCCCCCTTCTTTCTCTACCTTCTGCATCAAAAGCGCTAGCCGGCGGCCGGGAACCCGCGCCCCGGGTCCGGGGAGGCCCTTCAGGGAGCGGAATTTGACAAATGCCCGTTTTTGGCTTAAGGTGTGAGCACCATGTTGCTGACCTTGAACCAGGTCCTTCTCATCATCCTGACCGTGGCGGCCGTGGTCGCCGTCACCTTCCTGGTCATGTTTCTCAGCCAGCTGCGGCGGACCGCAAAGCAGGGCGAGGAAACCCTGGCCAAGGCCCAGGAGCTGATGGACGGGCTGAAGGCGATCGAGGCCAAGATCAACACGAGCCTGGACGATGTCGGCCAGGTCCTCCAAACCTCGAAGAAGGCGGCCTCCGGTCTCTCGGAGATCACGGCGTTTGTGACGACGAAGATCATCCGGCCTGGCTTCAGGTACTGGCCGTTCGTGTTCCCGCTCCTCCGCCTCGGTTGGCAGCAAATGAAAAAACGAAAGGAGAGGAAGCATGGGGGATAGCAAAGACAACCACTTTTGGGATTCCCTCCTGACCTTCATGGCGGGGGCGGCCGCGGGGCTTATCGTCGGCATCCTGTTCGCGCCCGCGAGCGGCGAGGAAACGCGGAAGAAGATCAAGGACCAGGCCGTCAAGACCGGCGAAGCCGCCAAGGAAAGCTACGAGAAAATCGCCCGCGAGGCGGAAAAGAGCATGAAGGTCGTCAAGGAAAAGACCAACGACGGCCTCGAGGCCATCAAGGACTTCATCGAAAAGAAAAAAGGCGAATACCTGAACAAGCCCGAGGCCGCCGGCGGGGAGGAAGAAGAAGCCAAATAGCCGGAGCCGGCCTCCCGTCCCGGCGACCCCCGCCGCTCCCGGCCGGGTGGCCGCTTGAACCCTCTGTATATTCGGACCGATTCGCGCTAAAATAGTCTCCCAAATGAGCCGCTGGAACCGCCCCCGAATGAAGACCGCCCCGCGCCGGAAACCACGGCCGTGCCCCTGGGCCATCGTGGTCCTCGGCCTTCTCCTGGCCGGCCCCTCCGTCCTGGGCGCCGTCGACGCCAAGACCGCCCAGCGGATCGACGAGCAGATCGAGAGAAACCAGGCCGAGATCGTCAGGATCCGCCGCTTCATCCACATGAATCCCGAGCTCGGCAACCGCGAGTTCGAGACGTCCCGGCTCGTCGGCTCGAAGCTCGAGACGCTCGGGCTCGAGGTCCGGACCGGCGTCGCGAAAACGGGCGTCGTGGCCCTCCTCCGGGGCGCCCAGCCCGGCGCCGCCGTTGCCGCCCGGGCCGACATGGACGCCCTGCCCATCCAAGAGATGACGAACGTCCCCTTCAAGTCGCTGAACCCGGGGGTCATGCACGCCTGCGGCCACGACGTTCACACCTCGATCGTCCTCGGCACGGCTATGGTCCTCAACTCCCTGAAAGACAGGATCAAGGGCAGCGTGACGTTCATTTTTCAGCCGGCCGAAGAAGGCCCGCCCGAGGGCGAGGAGGGAGGAGCGGACCTCATGATCCGTGAGAGCGCCTTGGACAATCCCTCGCCGAGTGCCGTCTTCGGCCTCCACGTCTGGCCGGGAGCGGACGTCGGGCAGGTCCTCTTCGCTCCCGGCTTCATCACCGCGAGCTCCGACGGCTTCCAGATCACGATCAAGGGGAAGAGCGCGCACGCCGCCCGCCCCCAGGAAGGCATCGATGCGATCGTCATCGCCGCGGAGGTCGTCCAAGCCCTCCAGACGGTCATCAGCCGGGGCATCGACCCGACGGACCCCGCAGTCTTGACCATCGGAACGATCGAGGGCGGGACGCGGGCCAACATCATCCCGGAGCAGGTCGCGCTGGCGGGCACGGTCCGGGCCCTAAGCGACGCCAACCGGAAAAAGATCCCCGCGCTCATGGAGTCCGTCGTCAAGAACATCACTGAAATTTACGGTGCGACCTACCAGTTTGATTACAAACCCCTGCTCCCGGCCGTCTATAATAATCCGGAGCTGGCCGCGACCATGGTCCCGCCCCTGGTGAAGCTCCTGGGCAAGGACGAAGTCCTCGAATGGAAGCCTCAGATGATCGCCGAAGACTTCTCCTTCTTCGCCCAGAAGCTCCCGGGGTTCTATTTCTTCCTGGGCGTCAAGAGCCCGGGACAAGCGGAGGCAGCCCCCCTGCACAGCGCGAATTTCAACCCGGACGAGCGCAGCATCCCCCTGGGCATCAGGATCCTTTGCCACCTCCTGCTCGACGCCCTGGAGGAGCAGAACTCCCTGGCGGGCATCCCCAAGAGCTGAGGCCGACGCCTCATCCTTTCCTCTTCCTCGCCGCGTCGCTTCTCCTCGGAATCCTGGCCGAGGCGGTATTCGCCGCTTCGCCCGTTCTGCCGTTGGCCGGAGTCTTCGTCTTCGCGGCGTCCGCGTGGGCGCTCTACGCCGCCCGGAAAAACGCGATCTGCCTTTTGCTGATCCTCCTGTCCGCGGCGTCCTCCGGAGCAGCCGTCTTTTCGCTCCGCGACCGAACCTACGAGGCCAACAAGCTCCATCGCGACCGGACCGAAGGCTACCTGGATGTCGTCGGAACGCTTGTCGGCTCGCCGGGACGGGAGCCCGGCCGGGACATCCTGACCCTCCGCGTGGATTCGATCCGTGCCGGAGGCCCGGTACGCACCGTGCGGGGAAACCTGCGCCTGACCGTTCCGTTCGATCCTTCCGTCCGCGGCAGGCTCCGGCTCCACTCCGGTGATAGAGTCCGGGCAGCGGCCGAGTTCTCCTCGGGCGGATCGTTCAACAATTTCGGAGGCTTCTCCTACGACCGCTTCCTGAAGAGCCGGGACATTCACCGCCGGGCGTTCACCAAGTCGAGCTTGCTCGTGGAAAAGGCGGCCGACGGCCCGGCGATGTCCCCGCGGAACTTGATCTCGCGGCTCCGTTGTGCCCTCCAGGACAACCTCGAGTCGTTCTTTCCCGCGCCGGGAACGGCCGGCCTGTCTCCCGAGGGAGCGGCCCTCGAAGCGCTCCTCCTTGGGGAGGACGGCCGTCTCGATCCCCGCACCGTCCTGTCGCTCCAGGAGACGGGCCTCTACCATCTGTTCGCCATCTCGGGCTCCCACATCGCCATCGTCACTTTTCTTTTGTTCGGATTGTTGAGGCTATTCCGGCTGCGCCGCGCCCCCGCCAATCTCGTGCTCATCGCCCTTCTCATCTTCTACACGCTCCTCGTCGAAGGCAGCCCATCGGTCCTGCGGGCGTCGTTCATGACCCTGGCCTATCTGGTCGGGCGGCTCTTGTGGAAGGACGTCCGCATCCTGAACACCATCTCTTTCAGCGCCTTTGTTCTGCTCCTCGCAAACCCCTTTGACGTATTCGACGCCGGTTTCCAGCTGACGTTCGCCGCGACCCTCGCCATCATCCTCTTCGCCCCCCGCATCATCCAGAGACTCCCGCGGCTGCCCCTCAAGGCCGGCGAACTGACGGCGCTCTCGCTCTCCGCCATCCTGGGCGTGCTGCCAATCATCGCCTGCCATTTCAACAGGATCACATTCTCGTCGCTCGTCCTTAATTATGCGGCCGCCCCTCTCGTGGGGCTGATCCTGGGGCTCGGCTACGCGTTTCTGCCTATTTCGGCCGCCTCATCGGTTCTCGGAACCCTGTTGGCCTCGGGGCTCAAGTTCCTCGTGATGGTCTTCTTCCGGCTGTCTCACGTGTTGGACGGACTCCCTGCTCTCTCCTACAGGACCCCGACGCCCCCCGGCTGGGTTATCGCCGGATACTATCTTTTTTTGGGCCTCCTCCTTCTTGGCCGCCGGTTCAAAGGTCAGCGGCTCATTGTCACGGCCGGATTCGCCGCCTTCCTGGTCACGATCGCGACCTACCCTTTCTCGCCGGCGTCCAGGGGACTGACGGTCACGATGCTCGATGTCGGGCAGGGAGACTCCATCCTCGTCGAATTTCCGGGCCGCAAGAGGATGCTGATCGACGGCGGGGGCTTCACGGACAGCGCGTTCGATGTCGGCGAAAGAGTAGTCTCGCCGGCCCTCTGGCGGAGGGGGATCCGGCAGATCGACATCATGGTCCTAACACACCCCCATCCGGACCATCTCAACGGTCTCGTGGCCGTTGCCCGAAATTTCCGCATCGGGGAATTCTGGGAGGCTTATCCTCCTCCCCCGTCCGAAACAGGCGCTTATTGTGACCTCGGGGACGCGCTTCGCCCGGAGGTCCTCCGAAGGCGGGTTTTCCGCGGCTACGCCCGCCGCATCGGTTCGGCCGCGGTCTCAGTCCTTCACCCGGGAGCCGAAGACGGGCCGAGCACGCCGGCCTCAGAGAATGATCTTTCGCTGGTTCTGAGGATCTCCTTCGGCGGAACGGCTGTTCTCTTCACCGGCGACATCGAGGCCCGGGCCGAGCGCGAGATCCTGGAACGCGGGGCCGAGGTCTCTTGCGCGGTCCTGAAATCCCCCCCACCACGGCAGCAGCACCTCGAGCTCCGCACCGTTCCTCGCGCGCGCCCGGCCCGGAATCGTCCTCATCTCGGTCGGCCAGGGGAACCGCTTCGGCTTCCCCGGCGGACACGTCCTCGACCGGTACCGGAGGGCGGGATCCCGGGTTTACCGGACGGACGTCGACGGCGCGGTCGAGGTCTCGACCGACGGAGTGGAGATCCGCGTCCGGACGGCCTCCGGAATTTCCACTTCGCATTGACAGGGCCGACTAAACTAAGAATAATGAGCGCGCGAGAGAGAGGACCATGTTCAAGTGGAAAAACTGGACATTTGCGTTGCTCCCGCTCTTTCTCGTCGGCATGCTGTATTCCCAGAGCGTGACCGATCTCGCCAAGAAGGAAAAGGAGCGACGGGCCAATCTCAAGGGCAGATCAACCCCCGTCATCACCAACGCCGACCTCAACAAGCTCAAAAAGAGGCCGGCGGTGGAAATCGCGGCGGCGGGGAAGGAAGCGGCGGAGACCCCGGCCGAGGGCGAGGCCTCCCCGCCGGCCGCGCCGGTCGCCGCGGCCCAGAAAGCCGAGAGCGCGAACCCCGCCGAACAGACGCCCAGCCTGGCGGCCATGTCCGAAAAGGCCTACCGGGCCAAGCTCGAGGAACTCGTTAAAAAAGCCAAAGACGCTCAGGAGATGATCGATCTCCTGACCCTCAGGATGAATTCTCTTTGGCAAGATTTTTACAACCTGACCGACGTCAAATCGCGGGAATACATCCAGTTCGAGATCAGCGAAACCTACAACAAGCTGAACGCGGCCCAGGCCGACGCAGTCCACGCCAAAAAGGACCTAGACGATTTCATGGCCACGGCCAAGCGAGAGGGCATGCCACAGATCTGGATCAGGCCGCCGCTCATCTGAAGTAGAGGAGCGAGATCCGGACGCCGAGCTCGCGCTTGTCCCCGGAGCCCGGGATCACCCGGGCCGGGACGAAGGTCTTGTCGACGCCGATCACCAGAAGAAAATCCTTCCCCTCGCCGAGCCAGTCTTTTTTGATCTCATAGAACCTCTCGAACTCCGGCTTTTCGGGGGTGAACTCGTCAATGACCCGGCCGGCGAGGCGGATCGTGATCCTTTGTCCCGGGACGGCCTTCGCGTCGAGGCTGCCGCGAATGACGAGCTGGGCGTCGCGGCCCGGGTTGTCGATTGCGCAACGGGCCTCCTTCGCCGTCCACCTCCGGGTTTGCCTCGGCTCTCCCGGCTCGGTCTCCGGCTCATACCAGCCGCTCAGGTAAACGATCACCGGGAATTCCGGCGCGGGGAGAGTCCTGATCTTCGCTTCGTAGATCTTGCCCCGGACCGGAACGCTGCCGGCCGGCCCGGCCGCCAGCCCGATCGTGAGGTCGATCGTCTTCGACCCCTTGAAGCCCGGGTCATACACGTCGATGAACGAAGGAATATAGATCTTCCGGGTGAACGAATACGCCTTTCTTGCTTCCCACTTGGACGTCGAGACGGACGGCTTATACATGTCCTCGGCGAGGAGGCGGCCCTCCGAAAAAAGGCGGCAGACGATCGTCAGGTCCTCGGTGAACGGGACGAAATTCCGGGACGTGCCGAAGCGGAAGATGATGTCTGTAAAGAGGTTGTCCGTCAGGACCCGGTTCGAAAAGGCCACGGTGAGCCCGAGTCCCTCGATCCCCGGGCGCGTCGGGAAGGGCAGGGAGAGCACGGCGACCAGCACCAGCAGGACGGCCAGAGCCCTGAGTTTGGTCATGGAAATCCGATAGGCCCCTAACGCTCGCGATCCTTGAAAAGGCATTATTTTAAACAAATTCCGCGGGAGAGTAAAGGAGCGCCGGACCGGGGATCCGTCCTCCGGCATGGGGACGTTGAAAATCGGCCGGACATGCTCTAAGATAAGCGGGAGATCGGTCCATGAAGACGAAGATCAAGAGTCGCGACGAAACGTCTCCTTCCGAGGCGGCCCGTGCCGGAAGACGGGAGCCCGGCGAACTCCGGCCCGTCAACATTCTTATCGACTGCCTCGATTTCACGGACGGTTCGGCGTTCATCGAAATGGGCCGGACGCGCGTCCTGGCGGCAGCCACGATCGAGGACCGGGTCCCGCCGTTCCTGAAGGGCTCGGGCACTGGCTGGGTCACTGCCGAGTACGCGATGATCCCTCGCGCCACCGAGGAGAGAACCCCCCGGGAGCGCCCCGGAGGGAGGATCTCGGGACGCACGCAGGAGATCCAGAGGCTCATTGGCCGCTCCCTCCGGGCCGTGACGGACCTCCGCTCCCTCGGGGAAAGGCAAATCATCATCGACTGCGATGTCATCCAGGCCGACGGCGGCACGCGGGCCGCCTCCGTCACGGCCGGATGCATCTCCCTGGGCCTAGCCCTGAAAAAAATGCTCGACGAGGGCCTCATCGACCACATGCCGCTCCGTCATCTCGTGGCCGCCGTGAGCGTGGGCGTCGTCGGCGGACGTCCGCTCCTCGACCTCGACTACGCCGAGGACTCTTCGGCCGAGCTCGATATGAACGTCGTCGAGACGGACAGGGGCGAAATCGTCGAAGTCCAGGCGGGGGCCGAAAAGAGCCCCTTCTCCAAGAAAGACCTCCTCGGGCTTCTCAAATTGGCGGACTCGGGAATCGAGAAGCTCGTCCAGGTCCAGAAAGAGGCCCTCAAGAAGAAAAGCATCCTTTTCATGGCCTACGGCTACAAAGAGAAATCCTAGGCTGCCTTCCGGCCCCGGGCCCGGCTTGACAGGCTGTTTCTAAATTGAATATTATCAACCTTTAGAAACACAATCAGGAAAGGCTTTCGGCCGTCGCGGAAGAATGCTTTTCCCCTGATTCAGCCCCACGCGATACGGGGCGGGATCCAAGGAGGTCGTCATGAACCCAACGTCCTGGCTGATCATCGCCGGCGCCGTCATCGTGTTTGTCGTCCTCGTCGTCATTCTCATGACCGTCCAGTACCGGAAAGTCGGCCCCAACGAGGCCCTGATCATCGCCGGCGGCCGGAAGCGGACCCTGGTCATGCCCGACGGCACGAAGAGGAAGATCGGGTATCGCTACCGCCTGGGCGGCGGGACGTTCGTCTGGCCCGGGCTGGAAAAAGTGTACATCCTGCCGATGGACGTCATCCCTCTCGCCGTCCGCACACCGGAAGTCCTGACCGCCGGCGGCGTCCCGATCATGGCTGAGGCGACGGCCCAGGTGAAGGTCAACTCCTCCGAGGAGACCATCCACCTCGCCGCCGAGCAGTTCCTGGGGATCGGGAGGGACGGCGTACGCGAGGTGGCCGTCAACGTCCTCGAGGGGAAGGTCCGCGAGGTCATCGGCACCATGACAGTTGAGGAGATCTACCGGGGCCGGCAGGAGTTCGCCAATAGGGCAATCGCCGCGGTCCGGGCGGATTTCGACCGGATGGGCCTCGTCATGCTGTCCTTCTCCCTCAAGGATATCAGCGATACGCAGGGATACATCGACGCCCTCAGCAAGCCCCAGATCGCGGCCGCCAAGCGCGATGCGGCCATCGCCCAGGCCGAAGCCGAGAAAGAGGCCGTCATCAAGTCCTCTCAGGCGCGCAAGGAGGCCGAGGTCGCCCGGCTCCAATCCGACGCCCAGATCGCCAAGGCCCAGTGGGACAACGAGGCCAAAAAAGCCGAATCACAGGTCGCCGTCAATTCCAAGAAGGCCCAGGCGGATTTTTCCTATGAGCTCGAGCGCCAGCGCCTGAGCCAGGAGATCCGCAAGGAGGAAGCCAAGGTCAAGCAGGTCGAAAAGGAAGAGGCCATCAAGATCGAGCAGCTCGAGATCGCCCGCAAGGAGAAGGAGCTCGAATCTACCGTCCGCAAGCCGGCCGACGCCCGCAAATATCAGATCCAAGCAGAAGCGGAGGCCGAGGAGTTCCGGATCGCCGCCGAGGCCAAGGGCAAGGCCGAGGCCCTGAGGCTCGAGGGCCTGGCCGAGGCCGACCAGCTCAAGGCCAAAGGGACGGCCGAGGCCGAGGCCATGCTCAAGCGCGCCCAGGCCTGGGAGAAATATAACCAGGCGGCCGTCCTCGAGATGTACATGAAGACCCTCCCCGACCTGGCCAGGGCTGTGTCCGAGCCCCTGGCGAAAGTGGACAAGATCGTCATCGTCGGGGGAGATAAGGAGCTCGGCACCACCAAGGTGACCGCCCAGGTCGCCCAGGTCCTCGCCCAGCTTCCCGAGGTCGTGAAGTCCCTGACGGGGGCGGATCTGACTCAATTCCTGAAGGCCAAGCTCTCCGGGGACGCCAAAAAAGACGACAAGAAGTGACCGTCCCGTCCGCCATGGAGGCAGGTGAAGCATGATCTCGGAAAAAATCCAGCAAATCGGCGCCTCCCCCACCCTCAAGATCTCGGCCAAAGCCAAGGCGATGAAAGCCGAGGGGATCGACGTCATCGACCTCAGCGTGGGCGAGCCCGATTTCCCCTCGCCCGAAAATGTCAAGGCCGCCGGCATCCAGGCGATCCGCGACAATTTCACGAAATACACGGAAAACGACGGGATCCCGGCCCTGAGAAAAGCCATCGCCCAGCGCCTCGAGGAAGATCACGGCCTCATTTATGATTCGAAGGAGATCATCGTTTCCGCCGGCGCCAAAGCCTCCCTATTTCACCTCGTCCAGACCCTCGTGAACGAGGGAGAGGAAGTCATCATCCCCTCCCCCTTCTGGGTCACCTATCCCGAGTGCGTAAATCTGGCCAAGGGCAAGCCCGTCATCGTCCCGACGCGCGAGGAGGACGGCTTCCTTCTGACGCCCGACCGTCTCAAAGCGGCCATCACGCCGGCCACCAAGGCTCTCATCCTCAACAACCCGTCGAATCCGACTGGCGGCGCCTACACCCGCGACCAGCTCTCGGCCTTGGCCCACGTCATCCGGGGCGAGGACATCTTCGTCATCGCCGACGAGATCTACGGCCAGCTCGTCTACGACAATTTCCGCTTCACGAGCTTCGCCTCCCTGGGCGAGGACATCAGGAAAAAAACCGTCATCATCAACGGGGTCTCCAAGACATACTCCATGACCGGCTGGCGGATCGGCTTCGCCGCGGGCCCGGCGGAGATCATCAACGGGATGTCGACGATCCAGAGCCACACCACTTCGAACGCTTGTTCCATCGCCCAAAAGGCCGCCCTCGAGGCCTACCGCGGGCCCCAGCACGAGGTCCGGAAGATGGTCGCTGAGTTCGAGCGGCGGCGCAACTATTGTCTGATGCGCCTGGCCGCGGTACCCGGCCTGTCGTGCTTCAGACCCCAGGGCGCCTTCTACCTGTTCCCGAACGTCAAGTCCTTCTACGACAAGGAGGCGAACGGCGCCCGCATCCGCAATTCCTACGGCATGGCCTATTATCTCCTCAAAGAGGCGAACGTGGCCATCGTTCCGGGCGATTCCTTCGGCGCGGACGACCACATCCGGCTCTCCTACGCCACGTCCATGGAGAACCTGGAAAAGGGGCTGGACAGGATCGTCGAGTCCTTGTCACGCCTCAAAACGGCCCGGAAGGCCCGGCGCGCGGCCCTGGCCAACACGGTGACGAAGGCCCGGAAGCCCGTCCCGGTCGAGGCGGTGACGGCCCTGCCGGCGCGCGACGCCCTCGTCGCGGAGATGGACGGCCGCCTGGGCTTCGAGGGCCGGTATGAATGGAACGCGAATGTCAACGGCTCGATCATCCAGCTTCGGACCAACATCGCCCACCTCAACGATTTCTGGGTGGAGAACTGGTTCCCGGCCCAGCTCGAAACGGGCTTCGAGCCGCACGGGATTCTCTACGCTGTGGAGGGCATCGCGGGCCGGGAGCCGCGGGCCTTTTACAATCCCGAGACGCGAACCGGAGTCCTCGTCAACACCGACAACTACGGATCGCTGCGGAGCCTGGCCCTCGGCCTGGCCATGGACATCTGCGAGCGAGTGCCCGGGGCGGCCGGCGCGGGTGCGGTACGCGGCATGTCCGCAGACTTCGGCGGAAGCGGCCTCATCCTGGTCGGTCCGCCGGGGACGAACAAATCGGAGCTGCTCTTCGGCCTCCTCGCGGACCCCCGCTTCAAGCTCCATTCTAACGACATCGTCTTCGTCCGCCTGGCCGGCGGCCGGGCGGCGGCCGACTGCGTCGAGCGTAAGCTTTACCTTCCCGCGAACACGGTCGAGCTCGACGGCCGGCTGGCCCCTCTCTTCGACCGCAGCAAGTGCGAAAACGTCGTCACGCACAAGGACAACTGCGCGGACCTGGACTGCCAGCGCGTCGACGACTGCCGGCTCGACAAGGGCTCGCCGTACTGCTACAAGGCTTCGAAGGAGGCGCACGCCATGCTCGATCCCCAATGGCTGGGCGGCTCGGCGGCGTTCGCCCGGCGGACCAACCTGAGATGGATCTTTCTCCTCAGGAACGACGCCACGTCCCCGGCCGTCGTGGAAATCGCCAAGGACGAAGCCCTGCGGATCCTGGAAACAGGAGAGGCGGCCGGAGCGAAAAAGTCTCTGACGGGGGCCGGCCAGCCGTTCCATAATCCTCATTGGCTCGGCGGCCTGCGGGCCGAGGGAGCGGCCGCCGCCGCGGCCGAGGAACGCCTGGCGCTGCAGAAGGCCTTCTTCGGCCGCCTGCTGGACATCGCGAAGTGCTATCTCTTCAACAGCGGCGTCGCCGGGGCCGACAGGATCAAAGAGACCGTCTCCAAATAAGAGGGACCCCGGGACGACGCCAGAGAGGCCCAGGCCGTCCCGCCGTTCAGCCAGCCCGGTCTTCGAGCTCTCCCGCAAGGATGTGCAGCAAGACGAGGTGGACTTCCTGAACGAGTGCCGTCGACCGCGAAGGGACATCGATGAGATAGTCCGGGCCTCCTCCCGCGTCCGGTCCGGAGATCCGGCCGCCGCCCTCCCCGGTAAAGGCCACCGTGACCATCCCCGCGCTCCGGGCGGCCTTCAGCCCCTCGATGACGTTCGCCGATCCGCCGCTCGTGCTCAGCGCGATGGCCACATCGCCCGGGCACCCGAGGGCGCGGACCTGACGGGCGAACGCATCATCGAACGACGCGGCCTCCGCGGCCGCCGTGAGCCCGGGAACGTTCGCCGGCAGGGCAACGGCCGGCATGGCCCGCCGTTCCACCCGGAAGCGGTTCACGAGCTCGGCGGCAAAGTGTTGCGCTTCGGCGGCGCTGCCGCCGTTGCCGAAGAGAAGGATTTTGTGTCCGGCCCGCAAGGCGGCCGCGGCGGCCCCGGTCATCGCCTCAAAGACACGTCCGCGGCCCTCAAAAAAGGCGTCCAGGACGCCTTTCAATTCGGAAACGACGCTCCGGTCCATGGGCATCCTCCGACGGGTGCGCGATCAGCCGGGCGGCGCCGGCCTCTCTTCAGGAGCGATGGCCTTCCGCACCGCCTCCATGAGCCCGGCCATCGTCTCCCGCGTGTACCCGGATGAAGCAACCGGTTCGCGAAAGACAATCCCGACCCTCCCTCTCCGGGCGTACCACTGCCCCCGGGGCATGATCTCGTAGGTCCCGGAGATACTGACGGGCACGATCGGCGCCCCGCTCTCCAAGGCTAGGAAGAAGCCCCCGCGCCGGAAAGCCCTCATCTTGCCGTCCCTGCTCCTCGTCCCTTCCGGGAAAACGAGAAAGGAATAGCCGCGCTCGCGCATCAGACGCGCCGCCCGCTCGATGCTCTTCTTCCCCCCCTTGACGCCCTTCCTGTCCACGGGTACGTACCCGACGTGTCTCATCCCGACGCCAAGAATCGGGATCCGGAAGAGCGATTTCTTCAGGATGATCCGGACCGGTCGGGGAACGGCCATGGCCATGAGCGGGCCGTCGAGGAAGCTCAGGTGGTTGGGCATGAAGACATACGCCGTCCCAGGTTCGATATTCTCGAGCCCGCCGATCTCAATCCGGATTCCCAGGAACCGGCACCCGGCCCTCACCGCCCAGCGGCCGACAGCGATCAGGGGATCGCGCACGCCCGCCAGCATGCAAAAAAGGATATAAGGCGTGATGAGGATGAGGACGAAGGCATATAGAATTCCGAGGACGATCGTGCGCATGTGTCACCGCGCCGCCAGATTATAGCATACTGAGCGGCGGATGTTCGGCCACGCCGTCCGCCGTCTCCCGTCCCCTGGACAAGGCGGCGAAATATGAGGCCGGGCGCAGGCATCTGCCCCGGCGGGCGAGCCCGCAGCAACGATGGCGGGTTAGGGACGGCCGGAAGGTTGAGAAAGTGCCGGATTTCTGATAGAAGATGGGACGGGGCATCGAGACCGTCAAATGCCGGCCCGCGACACGAAAAAGGATCTGTTCTTCTTTCTCGTCTTCCTGATTCTGTTTCTGTTCACATTCCACGAATTCTTTTTCGGCCGACGCGTCTTTTTCGAGAGGGACACGACCACGGTCGAGATCCCGGTTCGCAAACTGACCGTGAGCCTCCTCAAAGAAGGCCGTTTTGGCCTCTGGACGGACGCCTACGGGAACGGGCAGCCCTTCCTGGCCAACCCCAAGAACGCGGTCTTCTATCCGGCGACGCTCCTCTATCTGGTCCTTCCTCTGTTCGCCGCGTTCAGGCTTTATTATCTTGTCCATGTCATCCTCGGATGGCTGGGGCTGTATTATCTCTGCCGCTCGCACTCCCTGTCCGAGAAGGCTGCCTTTATCGGCGCGAGCCTCTTCGCCTTCAGCGGCATGTACCTGTCCTCCTTTGAGTTCTACAACCACATCGCCGCGCTGGCCTGGATGCCCTGGATCCTTCTTCTCATCGACAGGGAACCCCGGCCGGGCCGTTCGCGGTTCGTGCCGCTCGCCATCCTCTGGACCCTGCTCGTCCTGGCGGGCTCGCCGGAGATGATCGTCATCACCGTCTTCCTGGCCGCCGCCCACTCGTTCCTGAAGCCGGGCGCCTGGAGAAGGCGCCTCGCCGCGGCGGCCCTCCCCTTCGCCCTGGCCTTCCTCCTCTCTGCGGCCCAGCTTTTCCCCGCATTCGAGATGCTGCATCATGCCGGGGCCAGGGGATCGCAGTCCGGGATCTGGCCTCTCGAGCTCGTCCAGCTGTCCGGCCTGGCCTTCCCCGGGCTGCTCGGAAACGACCGCCAGCCCGGTCACGATGATTATTGGGGCGGGCATCTCTTCAGCACGGGCTATCCGCTCTATTACAGCCTTTACATGGGCTTTGGAGCGCTCCTCCTCTTCCTGTTCGCCCTCAGGAGGCCATGGGACAGGAGGCGAAGGGTCCTGGTCCCGGCGTGCGGCTTCTTTTTTCTCCTCGCCTGCGGCCGCTATTCACCTTTCTTCTTCCTCTACCGGCTGACGCCGCTGCTCCACTCCATCCGGTACCCGGTCAAGTTTTTCATAGGGTCCGTTTTCTGCCTGGCTGTCCTCGCAGCCCTCGGATTCGACGAGGCGGTCAAGGCCGAAGGTGTCGGGACGAGGACCTTCCGGGCCGTCGCCGCCGCTGCCGCTGCTGCCCTCGTCCTCTTCCTTTTGCTCAGAGACCGCCTCCTCTCCTTCATCAACAGGCTCATGATCATCAACAAGGCGTCGTCGCTGGTGGAAATAGGCCGCTCCATCGGAACGGGACTCGCCGTCCTCGCGGTCTTCGCCGCCGGGCTGGCCTTCCTTGCCGCCGTCAAGGCCCGAGGCAGGTCCCTGACTTGGGCGCTCCTCTTCCTGGCCGTCCTCGACCCCGTTTATCACAACAGATGGATTAATCCCACCGTCCCCGAGTCGTTTTTCGACCGGCCGGCGATCGTGAGCGGGCTCGGCGCTCCCCTGACGGTTTATCGGATCGAAGGCGACCTCCGCAGTCGCCAGGATAAGAGCGGCAGCGAGGCCCGGTTCCTGGCCTATTGCCGGGGGACCCTCAACCCTCTTAGCGGCTTGGGCGACGGCGTCCGATACGTGCTCAACTCCGATTTTTACGGGACATACCCGAGCCGCTACCTGGATCTGGTCAAGAAAGTCCAGGGGTTGCCTCCCGAAAGTCAGCTCAAGGTGCTCCGGTTCGTGGGCTGCATGTATTGTATCGGGGAATCCCCGGCGTTCTCCCTTCCGGGCGCCCTGCGCCTTGAAGTTGAAGGGTTGCCGGTCTCCGTCGAAAAGATCGCCGCCCGCCCGGCGGCGCCCTACGTCGTCCATGCCGTGGCCCACGCCGCGGACCTCGAGGACGAGATCAGGCTCTTCACGGACATAGGATTCGATCCCTGGGAAACAGCGCTCGTAAGGAATGACACGGCCGGCCCAGGCCTGTCCGAGTCTATCGCGCCCGCGCCGACTGCCCCCGGCGCGATCGTGGTCGAAAAGGAAGTTCAGGGCTCCGGCCGGTACACCGCGGATCTCCCGGCCAACGGCATCGCCATCTTCCCAGGCAATTGCGCTCCGGGCTGGCAAGCTTGGATCGACGGAAGGAAAGCCGGAGTCTTCGGGGTCAACCTCTTCGCCAAAGGGGTCAGGGTTCCCGCCGGCAGGCACACGGTCGTTCTGAAGTATCTCCCGGGAAGCTTCATCGCCGGAACGGCCACCACTCTAGCCGCGCTCGTCTTTCTTGCAGCCGTCGTGTTCGCTGCGGCGAGGCGGCTTAGAAGAAGGGCCCGCCCCTCATCCCTTTGAAATCATCCAGGCAGTCGAACTGCGTCGCGAACCGCCGTGGACTTTCTCCGCGGAGCATGATGTCCTCCTGCCGCAGGCCGGACAGAAAGCGCCCGGCAAGAAAGAGATAGGGGATCTTTCGGGGGTCGAAGCCCATGATCCGGGCGGACGTCGCGTCAGCGGCCAGAGGGGAAGGGCTGAGGACGAGGACGCCGACGGGCTTCGCCGTCCCCATGATCGGACCGTCTCCCTCCATGCCGATCACCCCCTCGACGATGCCGTAATGGACCTTGACCGTCCGGGCCAAGTCCAGGATGGAGCGTTCAATCCCATTGAAGTGGAGGACGTTCTTGGGCCAGCCGTAATAGATGCCCGGCAGGACCCCGAAGAGGTTTTTCAGGCAGAGCGTGACCCCCGCGTAATGATGGGTCTTCATCTTGGGCAGGCTGATCAGGACATCCGCCTCGGCGACGGGCTTGGCCAGATAAAAATGCGGCAACCCCGTCAGCCCTCCTCTGTTCACCGTCATGACGGCATCGCCGTGGTTGAGGTCCAGGCACTTGACCCGCTTATCCAGGATAGACCGCAGCGATGGGTTAAGAACGGAAAACCATGGATCACGCCGGTGTCCTGAGGCCTCTCCGACAATGACTTCGGCCGCGCCCAACCGCAGGCACGCGTGCGCCACGCCGGCGATGACGGAGGGGTGGGTATTGATGGGCCGATCCGGGTGGGCCTCGACGAAATTCGGCTTGAGGAGGACCTTCTTTCCCTTGAGAACGAGCCCGTCGGCGGCGAGGACGGCGGCGATGCCCTTCTCCATGTCCAGCCCGTAATTCGCCGCGGGCAGGAGCGTCACGGGAGTCCGGGACGGCGTCGGCTCCCGGCCCGCGGCCAGTCCGCCGAAGGCCGCGGCGTTCGCCAGGACGGCCGCTCCCTTCAGGAAATCACGACGTTTCATGGCCCGAAAACGTCCTTGCCGGAGAGGGCGATCAACCCAGCGGCAAAATGGGCCGCGTTGAGCTCCTCGTCGGGCACGGACTTCATGACGGCGAGGAGCTTCTGTTTCAGCCGGCCGGCGTCTCTTTTAAAAGCGTCCAGGCCGACCGACGCCCAAGCGAGGCCACACAGGGAATCGACCTTCTCGGGGAATCGTTCGAGGAGTTCGAGGCTTCCCCGGACCCGGCCGGCATCCGTCGCTCCCCGGAGGGCGAGGAGGGCGAGCCCCGTCGTGTCCCAGAACGGCAGCAGCTCGCGGTCGTTGATGGCTGGGTTCCCGTAGTTCCAGCCGCCCGAAGGGATCTCGCGGTCGAGAAGGAACTTCCGGCCTTCGACCGCCCGGGGATGGTCTCCCGAGCCGCAGACGCTCAGTGCGATCACCGACCAGGCCGTCGGTTCGACCCAGCCGAACGTCCCCGGGACCCACGGCCAACCGGTCAGGGTATTATCCTGTCTGATCCGGGGATTGTTGGTGATGGTCACGGACTTCAATTCAACGATAAAACTCCGGGCCCGGTCCCGGGCCTCCCGGAGATCGTAACGATGGAAGACGACGGCCGCGACGGGCGTCAGCCAGAGGCCCTGGCCCAGGTATCGGGCGTCGATGCCCACGGAACCGTCCGGATTCTGGAGGCATCCGACCCAGGAGAGAAGGGGTTTCGCGTGGTGGGGGGACATGCCCAGGGCGGAGAGTGCCAACAGGGTCAGGAGCGTGGGCTCCGCGGACGGGCCGCTTCCCTTATAATAAGGGATTCCACCGCCCGTAATGGCCATCGCCGTCAGCCGGCTGACGAGGGCGGCGGCTTCAGTCGCAGTGACCATCGGTTACCTATTATACACGTGTTTCCAGGCCCGCGATGAAAACAGCCGCCCCCAAGGGGAAGTGCGGCCGGCGCCTCGAATAAAAAAGGGGGCGGCGTCGCCGCCGCCCCCAAAGAAACCGAAAGGATCAGGTCCCTCGCTCAGCTGCCGGTGCTCGTGGCGGTCAGAGTGGTCTGCGGCCCGATGATCCAGTTGCCGTCCCAAGCCACCAGGTCGTTGTTGAAGTCGGACATCTTGCTGACGTTGTAGAAACCCGCCTCGGGATTCGCCGGATTATACGTCAGCGACCCCTTCACGCCGTCGCGCCCATAGGAAGCGATGACGAAGTCGTCATCCCCAAGGTCGGCCACGGCAGTGCCGCCGATGTACCCGCCGTCGTTCGCCGAGGCTCCAACCCACACGTTGTAGGGGAAGTTCCAGGGATCGTTGAGCGGGCAAATCTTGACGTAGAACGTAGCGATAGCGGCAGGGAAGCCCGTCGTTGACGACGTCAGAGCTCCGTCAGCGGTCACGCCCGTCCAGTTGCCGTGGTCCGTGATGTAGTCCGCGGCACCTGTGGACATGGTCATGATTTCCTTCATGGCCTGTTTCTGCTTCGCCTTCTGGATGGCTTCCAGGGCGTTCGGAATGAGCAGGGCGGCCAGGATGCCGATGATCGCGAC
>CAZKFD010000014.1:0-110992 GCA_964551995.1 uncultured Eubacteriales bacterium | reverse complement strand
ACACGATGGCCACTGCTAACAGCAGTAAACCGAGGACGCGGATACGAATTTGCGGCTCGGCGTGAACCGCCCGCCCAATTCCCTTCTCGCCGTGCCATTTTGCCTGTGCTGCTGTTCTTCCAAACATGATGCCTTCTCCTTTTGCCTTTTTCGTAGGCGATTCCTTTTGACCTGGCTTCATATTACCACCGCTGAAGCGATATTTTCAACAAAACTCACATGATGCTTGGGCCATTTCAGGGATGAGGGCCTCTTCTTCTTAGCGTCGGCCTGAGTGACCGGATGAGGAGCGGGAGGACGACGATCGCGAGCGCGAGGAACCTCGCGACCTCGAAGAGGAACGCGTGCTGTAAGACCGGCCCGAAGAACCGCGGGAGCGGGACGGGGCAGAATAGGAATAAGAGCGCGAATAGGAAGACGAACGATAGCTCGGCCGGGAGTAAGAATAGCTGCGCGAGTTGTATCTCGGCAGGGCCTGGGAGGCGCGGCCCATCCCGAGGCCCTGTGTCGTCAGGCGGGATGGATACGTCCGAATGGAGCGCGTGGAGTTAGACCCCAACGCCCTCGCTGATGCTGATGAACGGGAGCTCGAGGAGGACGCCGTCTCCCGCGAGCTTGATGGATAATGTTTGATGGTTTCGCTCGATTGCGTCCGGGCTCCAGAGGACGAAGCGCCGGCCCCCCTGTCCGTGGCATTTGAGCGACCGTTCCTCAGTTGCCAAGAGGCGGCAGAACTCCGGGGAGCATAATTTTTCGCTTCACCCCGGATGCCGGCACGCCCGGAGAAGATCCGTTGGGCCTCCGGGGACTGGAGGCTCGACCTGCCGACGGTTGGCCGGATCGAAGGCTGCTCGCCCCGGAACGAGATCTGACCGATATGACTGAGCTCGCCGGCGCTCAGCATGTGGCGACTCACATCGCGGGATTGGAGCTGGTCCCGGCGGATGACGGACATGGCCCTGTTGTTGCCGGCGAAATAAGCTCCGCGATACCGGTCGTAAAACCTATTGTTGAGAAGGACCATAGGCCGGTTGTACCAGCTCAAGGGACACCAGCCGATGTAATCGTTGTCCCACCACCACGAGACCCAGCCAGGACCCCAATATTGTTGAGGAATCCAGTACCAGCCGAGGCCGAACCTCCAGGACCAGCGGCCGTAGTGGTACACCGGCCAGCCCCAGGGCTCGGAGGAAATCCAGTTCCACCCGATCTCCGGGTACCACCACCAGCTGCCGTACATTTAAGGACGCCAGTCGTTATCGATCCCGTAGGGCACCCAAACGTTGCCATATGGTTCCTCGTAGGTCCATTGGCCGTTCTGGTCGAGCTCCTCTTCGTAGTCGCTGAGCTCAGAGGGCAGGTGTCGAGGCGTGCTCTTCTGGGCGAACAGGGCGTCCCGGGACTCGTTCCACTGGTCAAAATTATCGGAACGGGGAGTGAAAGGGGCCGGGTTGCCGAGCATCTTCCCGTCGGAAGCGATGAGGGACTCCTGGCCCCGAACCATGACCGAGCCCGCCTGCCCCGCGGCCTCCAAGCTGCCCGCGAAGACGAGGACTTCGGTCTGCTTGTTCAGGCTCACGTTAAACCTGTAGAGGCCCTCGTCCAGGACATAATAAGAGGCGTCGGGGGTATCGACTTCGACCGCCTTTTCCCTGGCCAGGGAGCCGATCCTCAGGTAGGCATTCCCCTCGAGCACCTGAATCGTGATCCGATCATTGCCCTGTGTGGGCAGCAGGGCGAATTTCACTTTGCTGTTCTGGTCAAGCCGCAGGTAGTTCTGATGGCCAAATTGGACTTCGGCCTGGCCGTTCGCAGTCCCCAGTTGATCGCCCTGGATGAGAGCCAGATTTGCCTCTGCCTTTTCCGTCCCAAGGCCGGAGGTCCTCTGGACGAAGACGTCTCCGTTCAAATAGCTCAAGCGGGCATAACTATCGGCATAATAGCCCTTCGACGGAGTGTCCGACTGGGCGCTCAGGCCGAGCGGAATGAAAACGAGGAAAGCAACCGCTAGAAGCAATGCTTTCTTCATCTTTTTTCTCCTTCCACGGACATCTCAATGCAACAAGCATGCCATCTCTTGGCCCCCTGGGAATCTTCCGTTCCAGTCCCATTATTAGGACAGTTCAAGGGAAGTGCTGTCCTATTCAGTTGTTGAAAAGCATCCAGCGAAGACAGACCTCCGTGGTAAGCTTGCGGACAGGTTTTCAAAGGGTTCCCTTCATGATTGGAGGATGGCGTTTGGGTGGTTCGAGTTGTGTGCTGCACTCTCCCAGAACATCAGAGTCTCAGGATTATCGGCGTTACAGGTCGGGCATGTGATGGCCATTGCTGGCCCCCTTTATTTGTCGACCTCAGGATAACGCCGTCAGGGAGGGAAGTCAAACCAAGCGGACGAGCTCTAGCTTGGTGACTCAGGCTAAAAACGTCTAAAAACCCAACGGTTGATAGAATAGAAATAAGAGGGCGCCCGGAGGGATTTGTGCTATTGACAAAGGGATATGCCTTTGATAAGGATAGCCCGCGTGCTCACTCCGGGTGTGAAGGGGAAGCAAGATCATGATCACTCAAGCGAAGGTCTCGGGACGAATGCTTCTTTTCGCGGCGATTATTTTCCTGACGTCCTTGACCTCGGTCGGGTCTCATAGTGGGCAATCGGGCCAAACCACTTGCCCGCCGATTCCTAGCTCGTGGACCGGTTTCAACGCCAACCTAAAATACTATTCTCTTTACCCAGGCTATCCGAGCTATGACCCCCATCCGAGATACCTCGGTGAGCTCAGCGGCTCGTGGCGCGAAATTGGGGAGCAGTACGGCCAGAAAGCCGGAGACCTCATTCGCATGGTGTTTGAGGGTTGGTTTTTTGAGGTTGTGCAAATACAAGGGAGCATTGATGCCGTTCGTGAATACGTACGCCAGCAAGAACAGTATTATAAAGCCCTGGCCCCTGAGGCCCTTGAACTAATGGAAGGGATCGCGCGAGGAGCTGCAGCGGAACTCGACAAGTCGGCTTACGCGGGCATTCTGACTCACTACGAAAAAATTCTCGTCATCAACAGCTATTGGGGATTGAAGGGTGCGCCTGCAGGTCGAATTCTCAAGGCCGAAAAATCAACGGCCGCCGGCGCGGCTGCTGATGAGGCTGTCGCTTGCAGTGGAGCTGTGATTCTGGGTAAAGGCACCGCGGATGGGAAGGTCATCCACTGCAGCTCTGAGGATCAGCACTTCTTTCCTCAGGAATATTTGGTCACCTACATCGTCCATCCCGTGGATAAGAATGCCCACACGTACACGGTGACCGCTTCGAGCGGTGAGATCGGCAGCGAGCATGCGATGAACGACAGAGGCGTGGTTGTGAGCGGGTACGCGGGAGGAGGCGTTGACATCGGGAGCCCATCGATCTCCTTCCCTTTCAGCGGATATGAACGGCCCGGGCTGGACTGGCAGTTGGGATGCTGGTACGCAGCCGCTTTTTCCAATACCGCCAAGCAAGCCGTTGAGCTCCTCACCGTGGGCAGACCAGAGTACCGAGAGAAGTCGGGTTATAAGATAGTGATCGGAAAATGTATCAAAGGAGCCAACTGGGTCGTTTCAGATCTGCATGAGGCTTACGTGGTTGAGAGTATCCCCGCCGATTTGAACGGAGTGGCTCGTTACGCTGTCAGGCGTCCTGGAGACATAGGAGAAGAAGGTGACTACATAGTCTCCACGAACAACGTCGAAGCGAAAGAAAGCTACGATGAACAGAACGTACACGACCCCGGTCATCCCATGAGCCAGCATGGAAGCAGCTTACGAAATCCCGTATATGGATTGGGCGTCAACGGCGGCACTGGGACACGGTTCATGACCTTTATGTGGCTCATCAAGAACAACTACGGGCATATTACTCCGGATATGGTCAAAACCTGGCGGACAGCGCACTACGTCTATGACCTGCACGGCACGAGGCACGATTTCCTGGATGTCGAGGGGCATGGGCGGGTCTCGCCTCACCTGGTCCCGGGAATTGGTACGCTTTGCGCGCACTCCAAGGGACCCGCAGGCTCCGATCCTTTCACGGGATCGAATATCTATGTGAGCCTCTCAGTGCCGCAAGACCTCACGGTATACCGGACCAAAGGAAGGCCTTGCGAGTGGAGGGGACCCTGGGATGCAATAACCCTGCTTCCCAATCCTGCCACGGCGAGCCCTACGCCGAATCGCGAAAGAGCAGGCCGCCGCGGGCTTTCTTAAGCCGCCGCAGGAAAGGCTTGTAGAGAAAACTTCTTTCGTCGAGTTTGCAGAGCCGGCTGAACATCGGCTTGGTGACCGTGAACGAGAGGATGCCTGACGGCAAGTATTGACGCATAGCGATGTCCGTCGCGCCAATCGAGGCTTGAGGTATATTGAAATCCCTGAAAGGGATGAGTTCACGACAGCCTGAGCCAAAGGGAGCGATTACGGGAGGCGGGTCCCCGGGCGCGCTGTGATACTGTGCGCCGATCATCAATGCACTTAGCTGATCAGGGTTGGCAAGAAACGTGATTGTCTTGACGTATGGCCAGGCTTCCTTCTTGAGCGGGCCGATGAAAATGTGGGCATTCTTAGCTCGATAGGACGTTGTCGAATCGATGAACCTCTCCATGAGCTTCCCCGAGACCTTGAGACCTTCGTCGTCAGCAAGGAATTTGATGAACTCTTTTCTCGACCTGGCTTGAATTCCCCAAAAGCAACTGCCCGCGCCCCCACAGCCATAACTTTCTCTGGTGCTGTGGAGAGTCTCGCCTCTCAGCCAGTTCTTATAGAAGGAGAAGATACAGTCGTTTTCTTTGGGCGTGACGAAGGGTTTGAAGATGGTCGGGTTAGGCGCATCATAGAATCCGATGAGCGGGAGTTTGATATCCAGCTTTTTCTTTAAAATAGAAGGATTGGGTTGAGTTTCTTTTCTCATGTCCTTCTTATCTCATTTTTGCTTTCATTTAGCAAGATTCCTTTACGGCTCCTGAAGAGGAATTGACACGGTTTCGGTTCGCAATCAGGGGGCATATCGGAGGGGACAAGTTAATAGGTGCCGGTCTAGGGTCCTGCCAGCAGGACTCTAGACCGCCCTGGGGAACAACGTTCTTCTGGTCCGCCAATCAATCATCCTTCCAGCGGTTCGTCGTTAGGCAGTTTCGGACTCGCGTGCTGGTTTCAAGGATTGCCAGAGACCTCACATCATGCGGAGGCCGTTTTTGGGAGATGAGGTCCCTGAACCTCGATTTCTTGACACGAGTCCGCGGCCGGGAATATCATCACTTCGCGAGGGGAGGCACGAATCTTGAGCTCGAAAAGAGTGGGTTCTGTCCAGCGTAAAAAAGCAAGCTCGTATCCTAAGCGCCTCTGCAAGGTTGTGACTGTGCGAGAGGCAAAGGTTTCAGACTCAAAGAGAATCGCTCAGCTTTCTACTCAGCTAGGCTACCCCATTTCTGCTCAGATCATGGCTAAGCTCGTCGAAAAGGCCATGAAGCGCAAGGATCAGATGCTATTCACGGCTGAACTGTGCGGCAACGTCATCGGTTGGTTGGAGGTCTTTCGTCCTCTCTCTGTGCTCAATTCCGGCAAGGCAGAGATTGGAGCATTGGTGGTAGATAGTCAAATTCACCGACTTGGTGTTGGAACAGCACTGATGAATGAGGCCCAAAAATGGGCCCGGCAAAGCGGTTCGCCCTTTATCTATTTGCGCTCAAATATTGTCCGCAAAGGCGCTCACGATTTCTACCTGCGCAACGGATACTCGGTTCTTAAGACTCAATACGTCTTTCAGAAGACCCTGCAACATAGAAAACCAAGGATAGCCGAACGAAAAAAACCGTGATATCAACAATCTCTCTTTTAAGTGGGTCTACTGATTTGCCCCCGGTGACGTGGAATAATGAGAGTTGTTGCCTTCCTGACCGAGTATCCGGTATTCGACTTGATCATCTGTTACCTGGAGTTGGCTTTTGTCTCGGCGAAGTCACCGCCCTCCCAAGTCTTTAAGGAGGTCGCCCCGACGACGGCCAAGAGGGCCAGGAAGTGTGAATAACGGGTGACCTTAATGTTCTTAAATCACTACCTTGGCGCCTCACCCGAAAACTAGTCCGGCTAAGAATGGAATTTTTTGGCTAACATTTTCGCAGGCACTGTTTTCAGGGATACAGTCCGGTTGAAAGCCTTACTTCAGAGGTGATATCTTGAGCTGAGGCAGATTAGGAGGAGGTCAAAGGTCGCCGAGTTAGCTCTGCCTCTTGGACTATTTACCGTGGCATTACAAGAGCGCCATAAGAAGAAGTCCGAGTCCTCCCATAGCTATGACGATGGAAAGTACCCAGAAAGTCTTTTTCCGCATCACAACCGCCATGGCCGAAAGAGCGATAGCAACCTGAAATAAAGTCACTCCGAATGCTGCTTTATGATGGCGCTCGAACAATGCCTCAGAACGTTCGTTTGATTCCTTCATCTTTTCTTCGAAAACTTCGGCTTGCTTCTTGATATCCTCTTGTTCCCTTGAATACCTGTCAACTAGAGCAGCAGAATCTTGGCCCTTCTGTAGTTCGGCGATGGCCTTTTTTATCCCCTTGGCTTGATAAAAGTTCCACTGATCCGACGCCTGGCTCTGGGCTAGGATTGCACTGTTTTTTTCGAGGAGGGATTGATTGGCATAGGTGCCAGAAAGTAAGGAAGATAAAGCGGCAATCACTGCAATCAGGGCAGTTGACAATGCCAGATATCTTAGCCAACCTGCATTGAATTCCTGCATTGCGTCAAGATGTTCCTTATTCTCAAGAGGATTTTCTTCTTCCAATTCTGGCCTCCTTATTTTGGCCTATTCTATTTTCTCCATTGGCGGCTGTCAAACGGAGCCTTGCCTTAAGAATGTCATCCGCTGCTCGGATTCTCCTCCATCCAAGGGGGTGTTGTTGCCGAAAATCATTATCTGTATTTTGTGCTGTTCAGATTAATCACGACCATTGGACCTGTAGTCAATGGGTTAAAAACCGCGCTTCAGAGATGGTACCGTGACCGGGCGCAGGTCAAGCATCCGCGGGCGAACGCTCGCCTGCTGATGCGCACTCTCGCGGAGGCATAGCCTAGGTGAAACGAAAGGGGTGAACCTAAGCTTGGGAGGGCCGGAGCCTTGACTTCGGCCCTCCAATTCTCGGTTCCTCGAC
Organism: uncultured Eubacteriales bacterium; assembly: GCA_964551995.1. GTDB lineage: Bacteria > Acidobacteriota > Aminicenantia > Aminicenantales > Saccharicenantaceae > DATKJS01. The sequence continues at coordinate 103,820 of CAZKFD010000014.1, read as the reverse complement.
GCGTGCCCGCGGCCCTGTCATTCCGAGAAGGCCGGCCGCAGGCAATGCGGGCGTCAGAAGCGAACGGTTATGCCGGCCTGAGCGCCGTGAACGACCAGATCCTTATAGACGAGCGCAATCGTGGGCGTCTCGTTATACGAGGTCGTGCCCGCCACCTGGCGGATCGCCTGGGACACGGAACTCATCCATAGTAGATTGTATCCGACGTGAAGCTCGATCAGGCGGCCCATGCGGTACCCGGCTTGAACGCCGGCGTCTACTGCGGGGGTCAGCTTGTGGCTGTCTGCGGCGATGTCGTAGATGGCTTCGCCCGAGTAGTTCGTTGTGAAACCCGTGTGGGCGCTGTTGCTGAAGAGGGCGAACGCCCCGTGACCCTGGAGAACGAAGCCCCGCGTCGCCTCGCCCGCCGGGCGGAGGATATCCACGCGAGCGCCGATCTGCCCGCCCAGCAATTTATTCGTGGTGGCCCAGAGGTCATTTTCGTAGCTAGACTCGCCGAAGTAGCCGTAAAGATCGAAAGTTCCGTTGAGCTGAAGGTAACGGAAGCCGCCGTACAGACGTACCTTTGGCGCTAGGTCATACGTCAGGTTGGCCTCGAATCCTTTAAGCCTGCCGTCATTGGTCGCCGTCAATGTGTTGCCCGCGCTACCCATGCCGTACGAAGTGATCGGATTGGTTTCGATGGCCAAGTTCTCGCCGTTGGAAGTGTAGATCGTCGCATTCGACCACCTGGAAAGGAGGAAACCGCGGACCTCCACCCCCAGCTTGCTCCAAGCATAGCCCAGTCTCAGGTCGCCTCCCGGTTTCCACGTGTTGAGGGCCACGCTGCCGGTCGTAAAGACATCGCCCGTTCCCGCATTGGCATACAGCGAAACCAGCGGGACGGACGTTCCCGGCACTTGAGTCAGAAGAAACCCCGAAACGTCGACAGTGAATTTCGTCCCGTCGGCGGCCAACAGGGGCAAGCTCAGGACGAGAACCAGCAGAGTCAGGATTCCGGCAATCCTCATTCTTTACCTCCTTGTCTGATGTGCCAGCAAAAATATTTGGGGCAGTAAGCTTAGGGAATTTGCTTGGTCATGTCAAGATTTATTTGCGATCTCTCAGTCATCGTGAGCTTCTTCAGTTGGCAGTCTGAACCGCCAGTAAGGTGCTATGGGTTGAAGATCTCACCTCAGAGGTGGTATCGTGAGGAGGGGAGGGTATGTGGACAATTCGCCACCGCTCAAAGGAAAGGATTTCTTATCGTCGGTGTTTATAGACGGGGAGATGAATAGTATCAATGACGGCCAGGTACATCGCCCTTCTTCGCGGCGTTAATAACGTTGGCGCCGCGAGACGCGTCGCCATGGCGGACCTCCGGGTGCTGTTTGAGAGCCTCGGATTCCGCGACGTGCGGACGCTGCTCAACAGCGGCAATATAATCTTCTCGGTATCGGCAAACGCGCGTGGCGATGTCCTGGCGCGCATCGAGAGGGAGCTCGCCCGCAAACTCAGCCTAACGGCAACGGTGATCCTACTTTCTAGTCAAGAAATTGCGGTCGTCGTGCGGGACAACCCGTTTTCCGACGTCTCAGCGGATCTCTCGCGTTTGCTTGTAGTGGTGCCCCGGACGCGATCGGACGGGGGACGACTGCGGCCGCTCCTCAAAGAGCGGTGGGCGCCGGAGGCACTTTCTCTCGGCAGGCGTGTCGCGTACCTTTGGTGCGCGAATGGCGTTGCGAAAAGTCCTCTTTGGGCGGCCGTTGACCTCGCCCTCGGACATTCGGGTACGGCTCGAAACATGGCCACTTTCATGAAGGTCATGGCACTGATCGAAGGACGACCTTTATAATGGGTTGCCCTGCCCCCGGTCACGATGCCACCTCCGACGGTTTCCAATCCAGGGCGTGATCTGCTCCCCGGATCTTGGCCCGAAAAACGGATGCAAGATTTTCTTGCTAAAATTGGCATCAAGGAAGACGCAGGATATAAAGAAAAGATGACTCACTGAAACCTGGATGCGGTCCCTGCGCCTTCATGTGAGGGATTCCACTAGTTTATCGTCTTTCAAGCCGGCCAACCGTTGCCCAGAGTCTGGGCCATAACTACTTCGGTCTGGGCTATCGGCCACCGGCGCCGGAGGCGCCATGGGTTGAAAATCTCACTTCAGAGGTGGTATCGTGACCCGGGTGAGGTCAGGGCTTCTGCCAGGGAGCGGACCAAGAAATTGAACAAATAGAATCGTTATCAGGGGGGTGAGCATCATGAATTACGACGTAACCCTAGTTGAGGGCGCGTTTGCTAGCAATATGCATGGGGTAAGAGTCCATTGGGAGGGCAAAGCCAGGAGCTGGCCCTCAAAGAAATACCCCAATCATCTTTACCTAATAGGTTACTTTCGAAATCCTCCTCCGGGCTCAAGCCCAGATTTAAGACGTGCGACGAGGAATGCCCTTAAAGATATTTTCGTATTGTTCGATAATGCTAGCCAGCGCCTCGGACTTCCGTTGGAGATCGATTGGCCCCACGCCAAAGAAAAGGCAACAGCGGCACTCGCCAGCTTTCAAGAATGGGCCACCGTTACCACTCCGGCCAACGAACTAGAATGGTATAAACAGGCTCTAGAAATCATCGACGAGACAATCGATTTTGTTCTTGGGCAGGGTGACCGTAGAAAAGAATATCGCCTCGAGTGGCATGAACGGTATGGGCCGGATACTGAATAGAGGATTTGCTTGTGATGGCCCCGCTAAGGCTGAACTTGCGTTAGTTGTCCATCGCCCCGCCAGTCGCCTGATCATCACCGGAAGTCATATCTGAGAATAGAAACGCAGGCCCCAGGGGAGAATAAGAGCCCCCTCATAAGAATCAATATCTATTTCTGATGATAAGGCTCCTCTGTCATTTCTCGGGTAAGCTCCAGAAACGCTCGGCATCCGTGGTATAGATCTCGGAATTGGTGCTCTTCTGTAGGGGCATATTCGCGGGCTCGAGATAAACGTGAAGATTGCCGGGCTTCGACTCATAACCGAATTCGCTGGCCGCCGGACAGCTGAAATGAAAAAGATTCTTGCTCATATAGTCCAAATACCATTCCTGAGGAGTGGCTTCTTCTCCATTATGATTGGCCTCTTTGTCGAGGACGATTTTCTTTTTCTGGATGATGTATTGGCGCACTTCGGCGATGCTCAGCAGTTCCCCTTCCTCGTTCTTGAAATAGGCCTCGAAAGATGGGTCCATATAAATCCACTTGCCCAGGCTCGGCGCATAAACGACGTTGATGACGTGGCAATCCGGGTCATCCTTCCATTTCGGCAGGCAGGTAATATGCCGCGATTTAAAGCCCATGGCCAAATACACTTCGTTCAGCACTGTCGCCAGCATGCGGCAGTTGACGCCGCGCTTTTCCTTTTCGCAAACCTCGAAAATATGCAGGGCATTAGCCGGCTGAGGATTACGAGAACTGCCGTCATGTCGGATCGTTTTATGAACCCATCGCATTAAGTTGATGATGCGCGACACGTCATCGCCTTGACCGGCCACTTCATCCAGGTGATATTTCCGACGAAGCTCCTGCAGCTCCGATTCCGTTGCTGGCTGATAAGTGAAGGTGGGCATGTTGAGTTCTAGCTGAGATTTGTAGGTGGCGTGGTCTCTGAGGATCTGTGCATAATCGCCAACGCTCTTTAACTTGGCCAAAAGGTGTTGGAAATCTTTCTCCTTCTGGACATTCGTGAAATCTGAATCGGACTGTAGTTCATAATAATCGCGGTATCCGGCGGCCAAAGCCTGATCCAAGAAAGCAATAGACTTTGCCGTTTCGCCAAGCAAAGAACATCCGCAGGCCAGGTTGTAGAGGATGGAGATGCGTTTATCGCTGGGGAGATCCAGGAAGTAGCTGTCGTTGTAGAGAGAAAGGAGAACGGTCACGGCTTGCCTGTATTTCTTGGCCTGCCACAAGTCTGCTCTGGCCTTTTCTGCGGCTTGATATCTGTCCTGTTCAACGGGAGCTTGCTGAGCTTGTAAGCAGAAACACGACAGAGTGACAACGATAAGGAGTCTGGATACGAGCCGTTCCATATGAGACCTCCGATACCCTAATAATTGAGTTAATCCCATGACCAGTACGCTTCAATATAAAGACGCTTGGCCCTTTAAGAAGGTTGACACTATGAAAGAAAATTGCTCCTCTAAGAAACGTTACTGTTAAACTTCCAGACCTGAGGCCTTTGAAACGACATGGCATTCTCGATTGGAGATCAACAGGGGTATGCCCGAAAGAATCCCTTAACCTCCCGGAGGATAAGCCCATCTCAATATAACTCTCTACTGGCCAGTAGACACCTACCCTATTCCCCCCAAGATTCCGCCTCTGCTTGTCTCAGGGCGCTCGAGCGCGTCCGGCGCGACCATGAGTCCAGGATTATGCGTCTCTATAAGAAATTCGTGAAGAGAACGCGGAAGCTCAGGAAGAAGCGGGAGCAATCTATTTAATAAGTCGCTTTTTCAAAGAAGACGTTGATGTCGATAAAGCGACTGCGCGTCCTGCTCTGTCCTTGGGAGCTTAGAAGTTTATGCCTTGCATCTTCGAGATGGCGGCAGTAGAATCGGGATAGCAAGAGGTGGAAGATGCCGAGATATTTAATGTGGTCCTGTAAGAACCGAGACAAGGATGGTTGCGACGAAGGAGTGAAAGCCGTGGGGAAAACTCGTTCTAAGCCAGACGGGCCAATCGAGGATATCGCTCGCTATGGTGATGAACAAGAAGCCCTTGATAGGAAATGTGAATTATGCTCACTGGGGCTTTTTGAAATGGATGAAGGAAAGTGTCCTGTCTGTCATGAGGACTTGAATTTTAATCGGGGCAAGCCTGAGAAGGCCAACGTTGGTTCTGAACTAAAGTCGGAATGGTTCTATCTTTTTGTATGCGGAAAAGGTCATCGCCTCTGCAATAAAGAAGATATTTTGGGCTAAAAGTGAAGTGGGGTCCGCCACGCGCCCGAGGAACGGTCTGATAGTTCGGTTCTTCGCCAGGCCATTTCTGAGTGGCTCGAGAAGGGCAAGCGTCGGGAGCGGCGGAAGACGCGTCTCCGGAGAGCCAAGTTAATCGAAAAGGGGAAATAACATGAGTATGGAAGAGCTTGAGACAGCCTGTAGGCTGGCAATCACCAGGGATCGGGAGTGGCTTGTGAAGATTGAGCCTGCTATCCAGAAAGCGGCACAGAGCGCAGACCCGCACGATAAGAAAAGAGTAACACCTTTGCGCGGGTTGAAAAAGACATTGCTAAAGTCCATCAAGATTCACGAGAGGGTCGTGGCGAAGATTGCCAAGGCTAACAAAAAGCCGAGTGGCAAGGAAACTAAGGGTTGAATCTCACGCCGGCGTGGCCCCTGGTTAGCCCCTTTCTTGGACCCTTTTTGGACTGCCCTGGGCGCGCCGGACGGCCGTTATGCGGAAATCCTGCTCGGCGGCCAACTCGTCCTGCCCATGGAGAAGAGACTTTATGTCTTCCCCGTCGCGCAATTGAGTATCTCGGGGTGGGGCTCGCCTACAGCGGCGCTATAGTCGCCAAGGGAGATTCGCCAGGTATCCTCGAAGGCTAGATTCTTATCCGGAACGCCAAGGGCGAGCATTGTTATGACTGGATATCCATTGGCAGTGGAATATCACACCCTTTTTTCACGGATGGCCGGAAGGGACTGTGTGGACAGATAAGATTAGGATCACAAATGCGGGTACCGAGTCCCTGTTTGTGGACGCCATGGTCGGATTTGTTAAGGGGCCAGAGAAAATTTATTAGGCACTGAACAGGCCTGCTTCTATTCCCTCCGGTCAGTTGCCCTTCAGCACGGCCCGCCTAGTCTTGGCGTTCGGGACGCCAGATACATCGATATGCTAGAAAACTACCGCGAATTAGAGAGCGGGTAACCGCGTCTTGAAATTCCTATTTGGGGGATATGACTGTCTCCGAGCACATTGGGTAACGTTGCAGGATAATCAAAGACAGAAGTACCGATAATATTATCTATCTAACTCAGTCCTACTCATTCATCAATCCTCTTGTATTGGTCATAATGATATTGGGGATTGACCCCATTTCTGGGGAATCGTTTGGGGGGATTGACTCTGGATGCAATGGAGGGCTGGGTCTAATTGGGTAGATTGGCTTACAGAGCCAAGGCAGACCCCTCCGCCATGTCACAGCCGTGTCACAAATGTGCTAAAACCTGCCTAATTTCGCCTAACGGTGCTTAAGAGGAAAACGTCGTTTATATGGGGAAAACTCGATTTTCCCCTGAAGAATGCTGAGTCCAAGGAGTCATTCCTAATCCGTTTGTCGCCTGTTCGAGTCAGGCCAGGGGCATTTCATTTAACTCACTGATTCTGAAGCAGACGCGGGAATTCCGGCCGGAACGGAGGAGCCGGTTCTTGGCTCCCGTGTCACAGCCGTGTCACAAATTCCCCCGTTTTTGGGCCCCGAAGCCACCTCTTTTCGAACCAGAGGGACCTGCCCGCTGAAAATCGGTTTAGCCAAAAATGGAGTTTTTATAACATCCTCGTTGGCACAGTTTTCAGGGATGAGGTTCCCCTTCCTCCGGACTGACACTCGGAGTCGCACGTCTCCCGCCCGACGAACCTTGAGTTCTTGACTCCTGTTAAGGGCGGACCTATCCTTACTCCATGAGAAGAAAAATCGGTTCCGAGAGCTTGAAGGGGGGGATTTTACGCCGGGCGGAAAAAGGACATCCGCGCCGCCTTCATCTCGGCTCTGTCCTTTTGAGTCTCTGTCGCTATCGGCTGCCGGATCTCCTCGGTCGCAAGCAGCTGATCGGCGTTATCCCATCGAGAGTGCCCCGCGCCTCCGTCGACAGCGTAAGCGTGGACAATCATCAAACCGGAAGCGAGGTCATGATGCGATCGAACAGATTGATTACGGCTTTGTTCACACAAATTCTCCGAAGTCTCGGCGCAGTTCTCTGCGTGTCCCTGGTTGCGGTTCAGGCGACGGTCGCGCTTCATGCGGCGACCGCACTGCCCACCACCACTGAGCGTCTCCAGGCCCTGGCGCGGACAATGACCTTCCAGTGGGCGAAACTGCATCCGCTCGACGCAACCTCCCTCGGCCTGAGCGACGAAGACGGCCAGCTCGACACGCCTTCCGAGGCCGAAAAGGCTCGGGATCTGGCCCTGATTCGCGCCTGGGAGAACGAACTCGCGTCTATCTCTCTTGAGGGAGCCTCGCTCGTGGACCGCGACGACGCTCAATTGCTCCGTGCGCGACTGGTCGGCATGGAGCGGCAGTACACGGTTTACAAAACCTACGAGAAGGATCCCTCCGGGCCGGCCTTCGCCGTCCTCAACGCGATCTATGCTCAATTCCTCCATCTGCCCGTTGCCGGCAGGGAGGGCGCGACGCGAGGGGACGTGTCCGCCGCGTGGCAGAAGATCACCGCGCGGCTCTCCGCGGCGCCGGCCTACATCGCGGCCGGGAACGCACTCGTCACCTACCCCGGGCATCTCTTCGGCGTCACGGGCGCCGAGCAGCTGGCCGGTGCGCCCAGTTTCTTGAACGGTCCGCTGGCCGATGCGGCGAAGGCGCAATTGCCGGCGGACCGCTTCGCTGCATTCGTCAAAGCCCGCGACGCCGCGCTTGCCGCTATGGACCGGAGCAAAGAGTTCATCGATGAGCATGCGGCGTCCTGGCCGGAAAACTTTGCCATGGGCCGTGCCGCGTACGACGCCATGTTGCACGACGAGCAGCTCTTGCCGTTTAACGCGGCGGATATCGAGCGCATGGGGCGCGACGAGCTGGCGCATGGTTGGGCCGTGCAGATCTGGGCCGAGGACACGGCCAGGGAGCGTGGCACCCCCATCGGGCCGGCCACGGGCGGAGGCTTGGCTCCCGGCGGGGCCGCGCTGATCGACTACTACCGGGCGCGCATCGCCGAATTGCGCGAATTCGTCACCCGGCACAGCGTGGTGGACGCGCCGTCATGGCTTGGGGAGATTCAGGTCATCGAGACGCCCAAGTTTCTCCAGCCGGTTTCGCCGGGCGCGTCTATGTTTTCGCCGCTGTTATTCAGCGCAAGTTCCACCGGATTCTATTTTATCACCCCTCCGACGTCGCTCGAGGAAGCGGCAAAGAAGCTGGATGCCAACGAGGACTTCGACCGCGACCGCATCCTTTCTACGGCGGCGCACGAAGCCATGCCCGGCCACTTCCTGCAGCTTTCTATTGCCCGCCGCCAACCGGATTTTGTCCGCAAGATCCAGGACAACGGCGAGTTCGCGGAGGGTTGGGCGTACTACGGCGAAGAACTTTTTTTGCAGCTCGGCCTCTTCGGCGACGACTTGGACGCGCGCACCTTCGTCGCGCAATGGGAGCGCGTCCGGGGCGCCCGCGCCATTGTCGATCCGGAGCTGGCCTGCGGCGCCTGGAGCGCGGAACAAGCGACCGAGTTCTTTGCCCGTCAGACCGGCTTCACGCCGGAGCAGGCGAAAGCGGCGATCGCCGGGATCGCCTTGGGGCCGGGCAATGCGATCGCCTACACGTCAGGGCGCGCACAGCTCGAGTCCCTGCTCGCGGAATACTGGGCAAAGGCCGGGACCGATGCTTCGCTGCACGATTTCCACGATCGATTGTTGTGCTATGGGACCACGCCTTTTTCCGTGGTCGGGCCCGAACTGCTCGCGGACCTGGCGAAACCGCTCGCGGAAGTTCGTGCTCGCGCGAACTACTGAGAGGGGCGTCGAGAAATTGTCGTTTTGAGCGCTGCCGTCTGAGGTTGGGCCGCTCACGAGAGTTTCCGCAAATCTGCCGTGCCGCGCACGGAGAGAGTCCTCGAAACGAGCAAAAATTTCGATCATTATTGGCAAGATCGCTCTATTCGGCGCGCGCCCGGCATCGGCTTGGATATTCTCATAACCACCGACAGCAGCATGAGAATGGCGCAGAGGACAAATGTGATGATGAACTTTGCGCTCATGATGGTTTCCCCTAACATCGCTCGCTCCCCTAGGTGAGGATTTGAAGATATATCTGGCCATAATGGCATCGAAGACGATCGATCGATCGCGGCGCTATAATAAGAACAGGGAAGCAAAAATGGGGCGGCGTTTGCTGGGTCTCTACGAGCATCCAGAAGAGAAAGAGCACCGCATCCCTGGCCGTCCATTTGCTGATAGTGTGGAAAAGGGGACACCCTTAAAAATGCCCTCAGGTCAATTCGCTTCCATGAAGGAGCTTGAGGGCGTATCGGATTTCCTCGATAAACTCTTTAGTTTCGACCCAAAGATGACGGATAAAGAAAAGGCTGATGTCTTTGCAGCTTCTCCGGAGACGATTAAAATTCCACGCGTGGGAGAAACGGGTGGAGTGAACAAGATTAAGGACCGCCGGCGCCTGAGGCGCCATACAAGCAGTTGACAAGGCTCTTCTGTAGCTCTAATATAAATAAGAGGGGTAAGATTTCCTCAAGAACGAATCCGCGGTTTATTAGATTTCTTTAAGGGGCGGGGCGGCTGATGAAAGGTGTCTTTGCGAAGGCTGTATTAGTTGGATTTCTTGTTGTGCCCTATGTGGCTTGTGGTGTCGGCGGAAGTTCGTCGACTCCACCCACGACAAAATACACGCTGACGGTCCAGGCCTCGCCTTCGGGCGGGGGAACCGTTGCCGTATCGCCCTCCCAGTCTGAGTACGCATCCGGAACAGTCGTAACGCTCTCGGCGACCGCCGCATCCGGATATGCCTTCAGCAATTGGACGGGAGACGCCGTGGGAGCGACCAACCCGACCACGGTCACGATGAATGGGAACAAGACCGTCACGGCGAACTTTATTGCAGGCCCGACGTACACGCTGACGGTCCAGGCCTCGCCTTCGAGCGGGGGAAACGTTGTCGTATCACCCTCCCAGGCTGTGTATGCGTCCGGGACAGTCGTGACCCTCACGGCGATCGCCGCATCCGGATATGCCTTTAGCAATTGGACGGGAGACGCAACGGGAGCGACCAACCCGGCCACGGTCACAATGAATGGGGACAAGACCGTCACCGCGAACTTTATTGTAGCCCCGACCTACACGCTGACGGTCCAGGTCTCGCCTTTGGGCTGGGGAACCGTTGCGGTATCACCCTCCCAGGCCGAGTACGCGTCCGGAACAGTCGTGACCCTCACGGCGACCGCCGCATCCGGATATGCCTTCAGCAATTGGACGGGAGACGTAACGGGAACGGCCAACCCGACTACGGTCACGATGAACGGGAACAAGACCGTCACCGCAAACTTTGCCTTCTATAAATACTTCGCCTATGTCGTGAATGAGACAATTCCCGGCATTGTCTCCGGCTATACGATCAACTCGACCACGGGGGCCTTGGCGGCGATCGCCGCCTCGCCTTTTGCGGCGGGGTCAAATCCCTATTCTATAGCCGTTGACCCCACAGGCAACTTCGTCTATGTCGCGAACGGCTATTCGTACGATGTCTCCGGCTATACGATCGACTCTGCCACGGGGGCTTTGACGGCGATCGCCGCCTCACCTTTTGCGGCGGGGTCAAATCCCGTTTTTGTGGCCATTGACCCCAAAGGCAAGTTCGTCTATGTCGTGAATGAGTACTCGAACGATGTCTCCGGCTATACGATCAACTCGACCACGGGGGCCTTGGCGGCGATTGCCGCCTCGCCTTTTGCGGCGGGATCAAATCCCTATTCTATGGCCGTCGACCCCACAGGCAAGTTTGCCTATGTCGTGAATTTAGGATCTTGGACTCTCTCCGCCTATACGATCAACTCGACCACGGGGGCCTTGACACCGATACCAGGCTCACCCTATGCCACAGGGTCACAGCCTTGGTCTGTAGCGGTTGACCCAACAGGAAAGTTTGCTTATGTGGCGAATGCCATATCTTTCAATATTTCCGGCTACACCATCAACTCTTCTACAGGGGCCTTGACGGCGATGCCGGGCTCACCCTTTGCGACAGAAGCGAATGCCGTTTTTATCGCCGTTGACCCCACAGGTAAGTTCGCTTATGTGGCGAATTTTCTATCTTCCAATATCTCCGCCTATTCTATCGACTCTATCACGGGGGCACTGACACCGATAGCCGGCTCACCCTATGCCACTGGGGGATATCCCTGTTCGATAGCCACTATCCGGATAAGGCAGTGAGGCCGAGAGGGAATTCGACCCGGCCAGGGCTTCCTTTCGTCCGGACTATACGGATCATCAATCATAGAGTTCTATAGATTTAAGGCCACCAGCCGCGGCGGCGAAATGGGTTGAAAACCACACTTCAGAGGTGGTATTGTGAGCGCGGGCAGTTACGAAATCGTCGAGATAGACAGGAACATCTCATGCCCACAGCGAGCTTATTTCTCGTAATTGTCATTACTCTGTTCGCTCTCGGCTTCGCCTTCACCAATGGCATGCATGATGCGGCCAATTCCATCGCCACCATCGTCTCCACCCACGTGCTGAGCCCGCGGCAGGCCGTGGTCTGGGCAGCCTTTTTCAACTTCATCGCCTTTTTTATCTTTGGGACGGCCGTGGCCCAGACGATCGGTGCGGGGATGATCAATCTCGCTATCGTCACACCCTTTGTCGTTTTCGCTGGGTTGCTTGGGGCGATTTGCTGGAATCTCCTGACCTGGCTTCTCGGCCTTCCGACGAGCTCCTCCCACGCCCTCATCGGTGCCTATGCCGGCGCCGCGATCGCCAAAGCCGGACTGCACGTGATCATCGCCCATGGATGGGTGCAAACAATCATTTTTATTTTCCTGGCGCCGATGCTCGGCCTAGTCCTCGGTGTTTTTTTCATCTGGGTCACGGCTCGGATCGGTCAGAAGACGGACCCAACCTGGATCAACCGACGGTTCCGGAGCCTCACACTCATTTCTTCATGCCTCTATAGCCTTGGTCATGGCGGCAATGACGCCCAAAAGACAATTGGCGTCATCGCCAGCCTCGTCTTCTCCGCAGGCTACATGAAGGCCTTCAATATCCCTCTCTGGATTATCCTTAGCGCTTATGCCGCCATCGCCCTGGGGACCCTGTCCGGCGGCTGGCGGATCGTCAAGACGATGGGCCAAAGGATCACAAAGCTCCAGCCGATCGATGGTTTCTGCGCCGAGACAGCCAGTGCCGTGAGTATATTCCTGGCGACCTATATGGGTGTCCCGGTCAGTACGACGCATGTCATCACAGGGGCCATCTCGGGCGTCGGAGCGACCAAGCGCTTATCGGCTGTCCGCTGGGGAGTTACCGTCAAGATCCTCTGGGCCTGGGTTCTCACCATCCCCGGTGCCGGCCTCATCGGCGGAGCATCCTATTTGCTTTTCCGCCTCATCTTGAAGGTCTCTGCCTGATTTATTCCTCAGGGCTCGTTCCTGGATCATGCAGGTCTCCGGCTGAAGAATCCTATCGCCTTCAGCCCGTCCGGCCGACGAGATGAGTGGACAGGAAAACGGTTCTTTGTCAATATAATCAGCGTTCTCCGCAGTGTCAGCGTCGGTCTCATTTAGCTTTAAAGGAGGGGCGAGGATGGAAGGAATTATGGTGATGATCATCAGTGAGCCTCCTTACGGGAACGAAAAGCCTTGGAATGCCCTCAGGCTGGCCAAAGCCCTGGTGGCCATTAAGCAAAATATCAGGCTGTTCCTGCTGGGAGACGCCGTGGCGATCGCAAAGAAGGGGCAGAAACCTCCGGCCGGCTACTATAATCTGGGCCAAATGATGAAAGAGCTGGTGGGTTCTGGGGTCGAAGCGCGGGTTTGCGGGACCTGTATCGATTCACGCGGCCTGAAAAGCGAGGAACTGATAGATGGAGTGGTTGTGGGGAAGATGCTCGAGCTCGCCCGTTGGGTCGAGGACACCCCGAAAGTCCTGAACTTCTGAGCGCATTCGCTAGAGCAGAATCCTCATAAAGATATTTTTGAGCGCGAAAGGCCTGGCCTGCCCCTCAAAGAATCGATCCCGGCGTAATGAGAGAAAACCCGGAGTATGAAGTCAGAGAATGTCGCTTCAGAGGTGATATCGGGAGCAGCGGCTTATATGGGCCTTTGATTTTGATCCGGACTGCCTGAGTTTATGATCGACCTGATCCGGTTCAAATCCAACTCGGCCTTGGCTCCCCAACCTCGAACACCGGCAGGGACAGAGGGCCGGAACCGTTCGTAGAGCGAAAAGGCGGCGGCAGCCAACTCATCGGGCTTGAAAGAGTCCGCTAACGCCTTCATGGCATTTTTCACAGCCGGAAGCACCGACCCAAATTTTTCCTCGAGATATCGCTCCACGCCCTCCGCGTCGATGGGCCTGTTCTTGACGACCGCTCGAACGCCCTTGTTCGTTTTCTTGGCCGGGATGGGCCGTCCGAGAAGCTCGATCCGGAATTCTTCTCCAAGCCCGGCCTTCGTAAGTGGGATGCCCTCGGGGTGTTCGGGCGGCTTAAAGATGCCCAGGCTCCTGCCCTTCGATTGGGCGTTGAGTCCGGCCAGGCTCTTGCCGAGCGACAGTGCGGCATAGTGATCGAAACCAAGGCGTTCTGCGACGATTGCGGCCCACAGGGTCAGCACTGGCGCCCTATTAATGAGGACAATATCGCGGCTCACGGGGATGCTCGTTTTCAAATATAGGACCAGCTTCCTGGCCTGTCAAGGGACTGCCGGAGCTTCCGAAAAATGGGTTGATATTCTCGTTTCAGAGGTGGTACCGTGAACGGCGGGTGGCTCACTGCAGCCGTTAGAATACTCCGCAGGCTATTTCTCCAGGTGGATGTCTTCCCGGTAGTCGATCAGGATCTTCGTGCCGGGCTTGGGCTTGAGGAGCTCCAAGGCCTTAAGGAAGGTCTGGTTGCGACGTTTCCACATCCGATTGAGTTTGCGGGCATAATGGGCAATAGCAACGCTGAGCCACTCGCCGGCCAGCATCTTCCGGACGGTCTGCTTCAGAGAGTAGAATTTTTTGTGACAATAAATCTGCGCTTTCTGGAGGTCGGGCAGCGTAATCCGGGCTGGCTCGAAAACGACATGATGCGCATCGTAGAGCGCCCAATCATGGAAACGGAGCCGGCCCTCAGCCTCCATTCTTCCATAAAACTCGGACCCGGGTATCGGCGTGAGGATCAGGAATTGGGTTGTGGCGAGCCGGGCCCTCTTGGCGAACCTGACCGTTTTCTTAACAGTCAGCCAGTCGTCATCGTCGAATCCCAGCACGAACATGCCGTGTATCCTGATCCGGTGGCGGCGCAGGACTTTGACTGCCTCAATGAGGTCGCCGAGGGTTTGCTTCTTCTTCATACTGACAAGACTCTGCGGGTTGACCGACTCGAACCCGATATAGACGGTGTGACAGCCGGCTTTTTTCATCAGCCGGGCGAGCTCAACGTCACGGGCTATATCAGCGCGGACCTGGGTCGTCCACGTGAACCGGAACTTCTCATGGATCATCGCCCGGAGAAGCTCCTTAGCCCTCTCTCGGTCGGCGGTGAAATTATCGTCGTAGAAAAAGACATGGTTCCGGGGCTGGTCATAGCCGCGGAGCTCTTCAATAATATTGGCGGTTGAACGAAAGCGGTATTTCCTTCCGAACATGCTGGTCACGGAGCAGAATGAGCAATCGAAGGGGCAGCCCCGTGACGTGAGAACAGGGATCGGCGGCGCGAACTTGCGGCGTTGTCGCTCCGGCTTCAGGAGACTGAGGTCTGGAAAGGGGATCGCGTCCAGGTCCTTTTCTGGAGGGATCCTCGGATTCTGGATGATCCGGCCGTTTCGGAGATAGGACAGATTGGGGACCGTGGAGAAGTCCCTGTCGCCCTCCCAGGCGTCAATAAACCGCATCAGGGCCTTCTCGCCTTCTCCGCGGACGACAAAGTCGGCATGCTTCAACGCTTCGTCGGCCAGATATGTCACGTGGATCCCGCCCATGATCACCGTGATGCCGAGGCTCCGGATTTTGTCGGCGATGGCATAGGACCGAGGGGCGGTCGACGTGATTGTCGAGATGCCGACCAGGTCGGCCGAGGCGACTATGTCGTAATCGATTTTCCGGAGCTCTTCAACAAAAACCTCGACCTCCCAGCCGCGGTTCTTCATCATCGTTCCCAGAATGAGCGGGCCCAGGCGGGGCAGAGGGAATCGCGAGAAAATGTGAAGGTTCGGAGCTTTTGGCTCTATGAAGACGATTTTAGGCATGATATCGCCCCCTGAATGCTTAGCGGCGCCCGGTCGGCCATCTCCATGGCGTCGGTCGCGGACAGGACGCACGACTCGATGCCTAGCTGCCAGCCGATGCCGGTGTAGCTCCAATGGTTGCTGGCCGTCAGGCAGACTCCAGGCGAGGGCCCGGCGGGGACCGGTGTGATCGAGAGCCCGGGCCAAGCCGCCAGCGCGCCCGCGCCGTCGGCGACGCCCGTCCTCAGGAACTTCCGGCATGTGATAAACGGGCTCATCTCGAAGAACAGCATAAAGCAGGACGCGAAGAATCGTCAAGCGGGGGCACAGGAAGGGGCGATCGACCGGCGCGCCCCGGCTCTTCGCCCTGACGCGCGTGCGAAGGCCATCGAGGCTCCTTTCTTCCGGGTTTTCTCTCGTCTTTCGTGTTCCGATTTTCAGGCGAGGAAGTCACGCGAGCCAATCCTGGATTGGTTTATCGCCTGTTCAAGTCACGCGAAGGGCAGTTCATTGGGCAGCCCTCGCATGGCATGAGAAATCCTAGTGAGGAACGGCCCATTGACGGGCGGTCGGGCCCAATTGCTTCTCCAGGGCTGGATGAGAGGAATATCGCGGCACCGGGTCTAATGCTTCATGTGCGATGTGCGGCGGGGATTGACTTCGATTTTTTTTAAGCATAAGATTTTGCGAAAGAAAACGATGCGGCTTCGCAAACTTGCCGGGCCGGGTTCATTCTTGAAACCGGCCAAGATTCTCGGCGCCGTGACAGCCGCTCTCATTCTGGGCGCCGGAGGCATTATCCGTGCTGTCGGCGTGAACGGTTCCCTATGCGGTCAGACTGAACGGCACGGGCAGCGGCAAGTCGTGGCCCTGGCGGACCTGGTCGGGAGGGATGAGCCGCTGGCGAAGCAGGACCTTCGGTTCGACGCGCGTTTCGCGGCCGACGCGTTGTCCTATCTGAAATCTGGCAAGCCCCTTTTTTTGGACCGGCTGACCCGGTCGCCCGCCGCCTTGCATCTCCTGAATCACGCCCGAAATTTCGAAAACTCCGACGTGCCCAGGGACTCCGTTCGCGCCCTGGTCGTATCACTCCTCGAGCCCCGGGATGAGCGGCTGAAGCAAGCCGCAACATGTGAGAGCAGTCTGGCCTTTTTCACGGGGCCCATGCTTGACCATCCTCACTGGCTCGATGATGTCCTGAGGTATCTGCCGAAGGGTTTCTGCTTCCACGGCTCCCTTTTCCTGACCTTCGGTTATGATCTCGGTGTTTCGTTTGCTCCCAATGCCTCTCTGAACGGCGCCTCGCCTCATTTCAACGGGCACCCGCGGGAACTCCTGTATTATGCGATCCACGAACTCCATCACGTAGGATTCATGACGATTCACCCGCCGCCGCGGTTCTCCGATGTGAGAACATGCCGCGATCTCTTCAAGGCCGTCCAATATCTGACCCAACTCGAGGGCATGGCCGTTCTGGCGGCCACTGAACGCCGGCGTTCGGAGCACGCTCTTTCGGATGACGCCGACTACGTCGCCTTGCAGGATGAGCAACGGATGCAGCGGGACGAGGCGCTCTATTTCAAGGAGTATGACGGTCTGGAGAAGCGCGGGGATCGGCCGGTGGACAAAGAGGCATGGGCCGTGCTCGACCGGATGTCCGCAGGCGAGCGTCTCTGGTACCGCGTCGGAGCGAGGATGGCCGGCCGTATTGAGAAGGAGTTGGGACGGCCGGCTCTCGTCTCGCTCCTCGAGGAAGGCCCGGAGAGCTTCTTCGGGGTTTATCGGCGGCTTCGCGGGTAGGCCGGGACTCTAAACCCTTCCACGCCGGCCTTGCCGAGCCTCAAGAAGGCCTCGCCGAGGTCCGGGAAACGGCGGGGAGGGAACCTTGCGACGGATCTTTTCGTTATCCCGATCGGAGGATTCATCCATGCTTTTTCTCCATCCGAGACAATCCCCTTCGATCCCCTTCGCCCCGCGGGCGGCGGCGCTTCTTGGGATGCTGATCATCGGTTTTTCGTTCGGTACCGGCCGGAACCGCACGGGAGCCGTGCCGGGCGATACGATCTCCCGTCTCCAGGCCGTCCAGCCGGACTCTTCCCGGGCACGCGTCCTCATCATGGCGACCTTTCACCTCAGGCAGATCGCCGACGCTTTCAAACCCGCCCTCCTCGATAGTCTCGCGGCCAGGCTCGCCGGGTTTCATCCGGACTCTATCTGCGTTGAAACGTTGCCCGGCGTCCGCGTTCGGGAGCTTGATCTCCAGCGGGACGCCGGGCCGCTGTATTCGGATCTCTTGGATAGCTTCGCCGCCAGACACCTGAAAATGGGGAAGCCGGCTCGCTCTGTCTTGAGGACGACTCCGCAAGCGGCGGCGCTGAAGGTCCGGGAGCTGCTGGCCGCAGCGCGGGCCGCGAGCCCGAGGAAAATGACCCCGGTAGAAAGGACGGCGCTGGCCTTATGGATGCTCGCGGCCTACGAGCCCGAATCGGCTGCGCTCCAGTGGTCTTACCTGAATGAGGAGGACAAGAGGGCCCAGAAAGCGGTCCCGCCCGAATTGGCGAGAGAACTCGACGCCGAGCTCGCCAGAGTCAACGAAGTGCCGGCCCTGGCCATCCGTGTGGCCCGGACGCTGGGCTTGGAGAATCTCGATCCGGTGGACGATTTCGAGGACCTCGAGGCTTATGCCGAGATCGATTCCGAGCTGGATAAGGATATCAAGGGCAGTTCGGTCCTCGCCGCTGTCCCTAAGGCCGCCGTTTATGCGGAGGCGGCAGCGCGGCTGGAGGGCTGCATCCGGAGAGGCAACCTCCTTCCCCAGTTTTCCTACCTCAACTCCGCCGCCTACGCGGCGGCGGATGTCGACGCCCAGTGGGGCGTTTTTCTGCGCACGCATTTCGCGAGCGGCTCGGACCGCAGCCGCCTCGGCCTTTGGGAGAACCGGAACCTCAAGATCGCCGCGCGCATCAGGGCCGTGGCCGCGTTGCATCCGGGAGGGCGGATCCTCGTCATTTACGGGGCCGCCCACAAGCCGTTCCTCGAGGCGTATCTTTCTAAAACGGCGGACGTGCAGCTTGTCCGATTCGAAGAGCTCGAAGCAAAATAGACGGCACGCGGCGGGTCTGGCACGGTTTCTCATCGTTGAAACCCCCTCTCTTCAGCCGCGACCGGATACGAACGGTTTCGCCCGCCGTCAGCCTTTCCGATGGCCTGCCCGCTCAAGATATCAGCTCTGAAGAGAGGACCTCGATCTGTTCCGGCGGCATGAGGGAAGGCCTTGAAGAGCTAACCCTGCAGACTCTTGCTCGCGCGCTATTGACCACTCCGTTCCCGGCGCGCTCCGGGATCGATTCTCCGGAATCCCCGGGCCCTTCCCCCGATCCAGATGACCGTCCCTTACCAGATATGTACCCTGTCCTTATCCGGGCGCCACATGGGCTGGCCCTCCTTCACCCCGAAGGCCTTGTAGAACTCGGGGATATTGGACAAGGGGCCGAGGACGCGCCACTTGGCCGGGGAATGGACGTCGCTGAGGAGCTGGGTGCGCAGGCGCTCCTCGCGCTCTTGCATCATCCAACCGAGGGTGTAGCCCAGGAAGTAGCGCTGCATGGGCGTGAGGCCGCCGATCTTCTTGCCCTCCTTGTATTGCTTCGTCTGCTTGAAGGCGTCGATGCCCAGGAGGACGCCGCCCAGGTCGGCGATGTTCTCCCCCAGGCTGGCCTTGCCGTTGATATGGAGGCCGGGGAGTGGCTCGTAGGCGTCGAACTGGTCCACCATGACCTTCGTGCGGACCTCGAACTTGGCTGAGTCCTCGGGAGTCCACCAATCGGCCAGGTTGCCCTTGGCGTCGAACTGGCGGCCCTCGTCGTCGAACCCGTGGGTCATCTCGTGTCCGATCGTCGAGCCGCCGGAGTAGCCGTAGACGACGGCGTCGTCGATGCCGGCGTCCGCCATGCCCGGGATCATGAACGCGGCCGCGGGCAGCACGATCTCGTTGTTGGAGGGGTTGTAGTAGGCGTTGTAGGTCTGGGGCGTCATGTCCCATTCCTTGCGGTCCACGGGCTTGCCGAACTTGCCGATCATGTCGGCGAAGTGCCACCGCGCGGCGTTCATCATGTTCTGGCAGTATGAATCGCGGCTGATGGCCAGCGTGGAATAGTCCTTCCAGACGTCGGGGTAGCCGACCTTCTTGGTGACGGCGTCCAGCTTGACAAGGGCCTTGGCCTTGGTCTCGGGACTCATCCAGTCCAGATTCTCGATGCGATGCCTGTAGGCCGTCCGGATGGCCTCCACCAGATTCTCATAGCGCTTCTTGGCCGCGGGCGGGAAGTATTCCTTCACGAAGAGTTTGCCGAGGACCATGCCCATGGCCCCCTCCTCGGCGTCCAGGACCCGCTTCCATCGGTCTCGGGGCTGCTTCTGACCCCCCAGCACCCGGCCTCGGAAGCGGAAGTGCTCGTCCTGGAACGCCTGGCTCAAGAAGTCTCCGTATCGGTCGACCAGATGCACGCGCAGGTAATCCTGAAGCACCTCAGCCGCCGTGACCGCCAGAAGGTCATCCAGCACCGCAAAGAACTCCGGCTGGCCGACGATCACCGTCTCCGGCTTCAGATTCCAGGTCGCGAGGCGGTCGGTCCAGGCGATGGAAGGCGAGTACTTGGCCGTGAGCTCTGCCGGGGACATCTTGTTGTAGTTCTTCTGGGGGTCCCTGAGGTCCTCGAGCTTGCGGGAGGCGCGAGCGAGCTCAGTCTCGAAGGCCATGACCCGGCGCGCGGCCGCCTCGGCCGACGCCTCTTCGCGTCCCAGCAGGACCAGGGTCCGGGCGATGTGGGCGACGTATTCCTTCCGGATATGGGCGACGCCTTCCTCGGGGTTGAAGTAGAAATCCCGCTCGGGCAAGCCCAAGCCGCCCTGCCAAAGGTGCACGGCCTCCTCGTCGCTGTTTTTCTCGTCCTGGCTGATTTCGGCGGAAAAGAAGGTGTCCACGCCCAAGGGGCCCCACGCGAGGGCGAGGTCGAAGGCCTCCCCGGCGTTATGGACGGCGTCCACCTTAGCGAGCTCAGGCTTGAGCGGCGCCAGGCCGAAACGGTCGGCCTTTGCCGTGTCCATGGCCGTGGCCCAAAAGTCCCCCACCTTCCGGCTATCGGTTCCTTCGGGCGCCGGCTTGGCCGCGGCCTGCTCGTTGATCTTTCGGATGTTGGCGTAGATCTGCTCCTGGAGGATGTTGCCGATGCCCCAGGTGGATTCGGAGGGGGGGATGGGGGTCCGCTTGACCCATCCGCCCAAGGCATAGCTGAAAAAGTCCACGCCCGGGTCCACTGAGGTCTCCATGTTGACCTGCAGGAAGTTCGCCTGGGTGAGCTTGGCTCCCCGGGACGGGGCTCCGGCCGCGCACAAGACGGCCGCCAAACCGATCAGGGCGAGTGTCCTGAATTTCATTTTCATGGCCTTCCTCCTTTGCGTCCGCTGCGGGATCTATTGCGGCCCGCGCAGATTCGGGTTCTGCCCTTCGGGGGCACCATCCAACGATAGCAATCTCATTATTTCCGTCAAGCATGAGAGGATAGGCCAGCCGTCGGCGGGAGTCAAGAACCCGAGGTCAAGTGTCAACCGGACCGGCGTGGTTTATCCTGGCGGATGGGGAATGAGCGCGCCGGACCGCCCGGGCCCCGTCCGCTCCCGTCCGATGCCCGTCCCGGAGCTCGGCAAAGCCCCGTGCGGCGTCAGCGCTTCGGCAGGGGAGGAGGGCCTTCGGGGATGAACGGCTTGTAGACGACGCCCTTCGTCTTCTCGCGGAACTCGTTCTGGATGGCCTGGACCGTCTTCGGCTCCTCGAACAGGTCGATCATCGTCGCCGCCATGGCCTTGGCCGCGTAGACGAGCCCCTTGTGTCCGATCGACATGCCGCCGCAGGCGACGACGGGCCAGGCGTGCCAGGGCGCGTCCACGGGCGCGGTCGTGGCGTTCATGCTCAGCGTGGGGACGATCCAGCTCACGTCGCCGACGTCCGTCGAGCCGCCCTCCGGATCGGACTTGGGTTCCCTCCACGGCTCGACCGAACCGTCGAGGCCCTTGGGATTGATGCCCGCCGCGCGCTGGATCTGTTTGGCGAATTCCTGCTCCTCCGGGGTGAATTGGATCGGGCCGAGCCACTTGAGGTTCTCGTACATCACCTTCTCCCCGGTCAGGTTGACGAGGGTTTCCCAGTTGCCTCCCTGCACCGTGAGCTTCGATTCGACCTCGGCCATCAGGGCCGCGCCCTCGGCGATCTTGCGCGCCCTGGCGAGGAGCTGCTCGACGCCGGCGCCCTTCGAATCGCGCAGCCAGCACCAGAGCTTGGCGTAGGCGGGGACAACGTTCGGCACGTCGCCGCCCTTCATGATCGTGTAGTGCATGCGGACGGTTGGCTTGACGAACTCGCGCATGCGGTTGAGGCCCGCCGTGAAAAATTCCAAGCCGGCCACGGCGCTGCGCCCATTCCAGGGGTCGGCGGCCGCGTGCGCGGCCTTGCCGTAGAACTCGACGATGAAGTCGACGATCGCCTGCGACCCGTCGACGGAGACCCGGGTCTTCTCGTCGGGGTGCCAGGTCACGCAGACGTCGAGGTCGTTGAACAGCCCGTCGCGGGCCATGTAGACCTTGCCGCCGATTGTTTCCTCGGCGGGCGTGCCGTAAAACCGGATCGTGCCCTTGAGCCGTCCCGCGGCCATCAGATCCTTAACGGCCAGGGCCGCTCCGTAGGCCGCCGTGCCCAGCAGGTTGTGCCCGCAGCCGTGTCCCGGCGCCCCGTCCTGCACGGGCTCCTTCTCGGGCCGGGCTTTCTGGGACAGGCCCGGCAGGGCGTCGTACTCGCCGAGGACGCCGATGATCGGTCGGCCCTGGCCGTAGGTGGCTACGAACGCCGTCGGCAGGCCCGCGACGCCGCGCGTGACCGCGAAGCCCTGCTTCTCGGCGTCGTCCGCGAGCGCCTTCGACGAGCGGATCTCGAGCAGGGCGGTTTCGGCGAAGCCCCAAATCTCGTCGCTCAGGCCGATGATCTCGGCTTTGTGCTTTTCGATGGAAGCGACCGCTTCCTCTTTTTTCTTGACGGAGGCCCCGACGGCCATTTGGGCGAAGACCAGCAGGCCGGCGATCAGGACCGCGGACCTGTACGGACGGATCTTCATGGGCATCCTCTCTTTCGTTTCAAAGCGGATGGCGAAGCGGATCCGGCAAGGGCTTCCCGCCTCGGAGAAACTATATCGCCGCCATCGAACGGCTGTCAAGGTGTCACCTCTGTATCTAAACGCGCGGCGGTGTCGGCCTCGCGCAGCGAAGAAGCGCCCGTCTTTCCGGTCTCGGGCGTTCGGAATCCGGCTGCCGTTCCCGCGAGTCCAAGCCCCGCGAACGCAGGTGGCAGAAGACCCGGATCTCTCGAGCCGGGACCGGGATTCCGCCTCCGTCGGTTCGGCTTCGACCGGGTCCTGCGCCGGCCGGACCGGGGCTTGACTTCCGAAAAAAAGAGGCTCATGATTCGCCCAGAAGGGAGTTTCGGGAGGGTTTCTATGAGACGTTTCGGAAGGGGGATTCTTCTTCCTGTCGTGTTGCTGTCGCTGGGCGGAGAATTCCTTTTCTGCCAATTCCTTCCTGGCGAGATCGCCAGGCGGGCGCAGTGGGAGGAGTTCCTCAAAACCGCCGATATCGTCGCGTTCGCAAGGATCGGCGAAGGCGTCACGAACCCTTGGAAGCTCACCCTCAGGCAGGGCGGCGTCGAGAACAAGGGCGCGTGGAAAGGCCTCGACGAACGGCACGGTTACTTCGCCGACAGCTGGAAATACGAGATCGCCGCCTATCGGATCGACAGGCTCATCGGCCTGAACATGGTCCCGCCGACGGTCGAGCGGGAATTCAAAGGGAAAAGGGGCTCTCTCTCCCTGTGGATCCAAAACCGCGGCAGCCTCCTGGACATCGAGGAAAAGAAGATCCCGATCCCCGCTTCTGCGCAGGCGCAGATGAACGACATGAAATATGTCACGCGTCTGTGGACCTGTCTCGTGGCCAACGACGACCTGACCCAGCAGAATATCCTCATCACGGAGGACTGGCGGACGATCCTCATCGACCACTCCCGCGCCTTCCGCTGGTCCCGGGAATACACGGAGAGACTGATCTACGGCGCGCATGGCATCAAGACGTTCGAGGACGGAAGACCGGTCCTCTTCCGGCGCGTTCCCCGCCGGCTCGTGGACAGCATCAAAGACCTGGATTTCGCGACCGTCAAGGAAGCGGTCGGCCCTTATCTGACCGACGGGGAGATCGAGTCCGTCATCGCCCGCAAAAAGCTCCTCCTGGACGAGATCGACGCGATGGTCCGTCAGGAGGGAGAAGGCAAGGTTCTTTATTAGTTCTTCGGAGGTGTCTCGATGAAACGGAAAGGTTTGTCGTGGGTGGGTCTAATTCTTTTTCTCGTCCTGGCCGCTCAAGCCTATGCACAGCTGCTTCCGGACGAGATTGCCCAGTTCCCGAAGTGGGAGGAGTTCCTGAAGACGGCGGAGATCGTCGGCCAGAGACAGATGAGCGGCGAAGAGGCCGTGACGAGTCCCTGGGTCCTGACCCTCAAGCTGGGCGATTTCACCCATCGGGGCCTGTGGAAGAACGCCCGGGGACGCCTGCACGGCTATCTCGAGGGCTGGCAGTATGAGATCGCCGCCTACCGCCTGGACCAGCTGCTCGGCCTGAACATGGTCCCGCCGACCGTCGAGCGCCGCTTCCAGGGGGACTTGGGCTCCTGCCAGTACTGGATCGACGACACGATCTCGCTTCGGGACAAGGTCGATAAAAAGATCAAGACGCCGTCCTACAAAGTCTTCAACTGGAACCGGGCGACTTATCTGCAACGTTTCTTCGACAACCTGATCTGCAACGAGGACCGCAGCGAGGGCAACATCCTGATCACCAAGGACTGGAGGATGATCCTCATCGACCACTCGCGGACCTTCCGGACTTGGAAAAAGCTCCTCTTTACGGACAAGAGCCAGGGTGGGCCGAAACTCATGAGCGAGCTTCCGCGGGCCATCATCGATAAGGCCAAGGCCCTGACGTTCGACAGCATCAAGGCGGCCGTCGGCGATTACCTCACAAATGAGGAGATCAACACCATGCTGTTCCGCCGGGACCTGATCCTCAAGGAGATCGACCGCCTGATCAAGATGAACGGGGAAGCGAACACGCTGTATGAGAAGTAGCGAGCCACCCGGGGGCCTGTACCGCGTTCTCAAGGTCTTCACGGACATCAGGCCCGGGGAGGCGGGGACCGCTTTTCTCCTGACGCTCAACGTCTTCCTCCTGCTCCTGGCGTACTATCTCATCAAGGATGTGCGCGAGGCCCTGGTGCTCACATCCTACGACGCCCGCGTCCGGAGTTACCTGGCCGGAGCCCAAGCCATCCTGTTCATCTTCATCGTCAAGGGGTTCAGCCGGCTGGCCTCCAAAGTCCCGCGCCACCTGCTGATCACCTGGGTCACTCTCTTCTTCATGTCCAATCTCGGCCTTTTTTATCTCCTCTTCATCTGGGGCCTGCCGGCGAAGACCATGGCCATCGTCTTCTTCATCTGGGTCGGCATCTTCAATCTCATGGCCGTCGCCCAGTTCTGGAGCTTCGCCAACGATATCTATACCGACGAGGCCGGAAAGCGGCTCTTCCCCATGATCGCCGTCGGCTCGACCTGCGGCGCCGTCATCGGGGCCAAGATCGCCGGTGTCATCATCAAGCCCCTGGGGCCCCACTTTCATGTCATCCTGATGCTGATGACGGCTGGCATCCTGGGCATCTGTATCGCCCTGACGATCATCATCCACCGGAGAGAAATCCGGCAGATCCAGGGGAGGCCCTCGCGCGCCGACGTCGCGGCGCTCGAAGAGGGAAAGATCAAGCAAGAGCCCCTCCGGAAGGGGGGCGGCTTCCGCCTCGTGTTCCGGAGCCGGTATCTCCTCTTTTATGCCTTGCTCCTGTTCTGCCTCAACTATGTCAATTTCATGGGCGAGACCATCTGGGGCCTGACCCTCAAGAACGCTGTGGGGAGGGCCATCCGCATGGGGACGGCGGGAGGGCTGGATGCGACGCAGCTCACGGCCAGCGTCACGGCCCAGTATCATTTCCTCTACAACCTCATCGCGCTCGTCGTCCAGCTCTTTCTCGTGTCCCGCATCTTCCAATGGATCGGCGTCAGCGGGGCCGTCCTCGTCCTTCCCCTCATCTCGCTCGGCGGTTACAGCTTGGTCGGTTTGGGGGCCTCCCTCATGGCCATCAAATGGGTCAAGAGCTTTGAGAACGGCGTCGACTATTCCCTGATGAATACGACCAAAGGCGCCCTCTTCCTCATCACGTCCCGGGAGGAGAAGTACAAGGGCAAGGCGGCGGCCGACACGTTCTTCTACCGGAGCGGCGACGCTTTCGCGGCCTTGACCGTTTTCCTCCTGAGCTCGGCCACGGTGGAGTTCTACGCCAAAGTCAACGTCGCCGTCACCGCGATATGGATCTTGCTCTGCCTCCTCGTGATCCGGGAGTACCGGCGGGTCAAGTCGAACGCCCCTTCGGCCGCGGTCTAAAATTTCCCGGCCGGGCGTTCGGCACGGCGGCCCTTACCGGGGCTCAGCCCTGAGGATGATCACGAGGGCCAGGAAGGCCAGGGCTCCTGCTAGGGCCAACCAATCGCGGCGGCGCATCCTGAATTTTTCGCCGACGCGGACCCTGTTCCGGGGCGAGAATCCCTTCGACTCCAGGGCCGCCCTAAGGGTTTCGACTCTCCTGAGGCCGTTGAGGATCAGGGGGATGAGGAGCGGCGCGTAGGCCCTGATCCTCCTGAGCAGCGAGCCCCGCTCGACGTCGTTGCCCCGGACCTTCTGCGCCTCGACGATCGTCGCGCCTGTCGCCGCGAAGACGATCACGAGCCGGAACGAAAGCGACAGGGCGAAGGCGGCCGGGTACGGCACGCCGAAGAGAACGAGCCCGGCCGAGAGGTCTTCGAGCGAGGTGACGGACAGGAAGAGAAGCCCGGCTAAGAGCATGTCGAGGAACCGCAGGCTCAGGAGGGCGGCGCGCCCGGTCGCCCCCCGGGCCACGGTCAGGCCGGCGATGAGGCGGACCTTTTCGGGCCCCTGATAGGACAGCGTCCAGAGGACGAAGGTCGTCGCGCCGATGAGCAGGAAGAGGACCGCCATCCGCCTCAGGCTGCCCAGGCTGCGGGCCAGCGTGAAGAGGCCGACGAGCGCGGCCAGCAGGCCGGCCAGGACGACCGTCCGGTCAATGAACACGATGGCCGCGAAAAGTGCGAGCAGGGCGGCGATCTTCGTCCGGGGGTCGAAGCCGTGCAGGGGCGAGCCGCTGTCGCGATAAAAGAAGACGCTCATCGTTTCGTCCAGCAGGCGCGGAATTCGTCGGGCCCGAGGAGCAGCCGGCCGTTCAGATTTAGGGAGAGGTCCATGAGTTCGGTGCGCCGGACCCGGGCCCGGTCGAGCAGATTCCCGTCGGCGAAGAAAGCGCGTTTCTCGCCGAAGAAGAGGACCCGTCCGCCTTCCAGGGCCAGGACCTTCCGGCCGTAGGCCGCGGCGACCTCCATGGCGTGGGTGATCATGAGCACCGTCCGCCCCTGTCCGTTGAGCCGCTCGATGAGGGCCATCAATTCCTGGACCGAGGGAAAATCCAGGCCGGTCGTCGGCTCGTCCAGGATGATGATCTCGGGCTCGGCGACCAGGATCGAGGCGCAGGCCAGCTTCTCCCGGTCCCCCTTGGACAGTGTGAAGGGATCGACGCCGCGCTTGTCCGCGAGTCCCAGGAGGTCCATGATCCGCCGCGTCTTTTCCTCGATGACGGGCGCGTCGGCTTTTCTCATCTTCAGGATGAAGGCGATCTCGTCCTCGACGGTCGCGGCGAAAATCTGGTTGTCCGGGTTCTGATATACGTAACCGACGATGCCCGTCAGGTCGCGGCGGCGGATGCTCGTCCCCCGGCACAGGATGTCCCCCTCCCGGAACTTCAGGATTCCGGCCAGGAGCTTCATCAGAGTTGTCTTGCCCGACCCGTTCGGGCCGACCACGGCCACGAAGTCTCCGCGCCCGACTTCGAGGCTGATGTCGTTCAGGACGGGGGCGGCCGAGCTCTTGTAGCCGAAGGACAGGTTCCGGACTTCGATGAGCCTTTCCGCCGGGGGCTCGGCGCGGTGCAGGCCGGCGAACGCCTTTTCGTCGAAGGCGTAGCCGGCTCGGACGGAATCGACCGTCGTGCCCGCGGGAAATACCCTGAGCATGCCCGGGGCCTCCAGTCCCGCCCGGTCGAGGAGGCCCTTGTCCGAGACCGCCGGCCCCGGATCGCCGTCGTAGAGGACCCGGCCGTCGTGGAGGATGAGGAGCCGGTCGAAGAGCCGGTAGTGGGCGAGTTCCTGGTCGAAAAGGACGACGCCGCCGCGGAACGAGGACCTCCCGAGCGCCTCCAGGATGGATTCCCGCGAGGCCGGCTCGATGTCCGTGAACGGCTCGTCGAGAATGAGCCAGGAGGGGGCGACGGTCAGCAGGCTCAGCAGGGCGATCTTCTGCTTTTCGCCGCCGGAGAGCTCGTGGATCGCCCGCCGCTCGAACCCGGCCAGCCCGAACTCCTCCAGGACCCGCGCTGCCTCCTCCCGGGCTCTGCCGTAGGGCACCCCGGTGTTCAGCGGGTAAAAGACCAGCTCTTCCCCGACCGATGTCGAGACGATCTGGGCCTCGAAGTCCTGAAAGAGGATGGCAATGTCCTTGACCATTTCCGGGTAGGGGATGTCCTCAACCCTTCGGCCCCGGAACAGGCATTCTCCTTCAACGACGCCCTTTTCTACGTGGGGGATGACGCCGCTCAGGATCTTGGACAAGGTCGTTTTTCCGGCCCCGTTCCGGCCGGCCACGAGAACCCTTTCGCCGGGGGCGATCCGAAGGCGGACGTCCTCAAGGACCGGCGGGCCGTCCGCGGTGTAGCGGAAATTGAGGCCGCTGAGACTGATCATCAAGGGCTCCGTCCGGGGCGGCGGTCCCGCCCCGGGACGCTCAGGCTCCTTCATAGAGCATGCCTATCTTCCTGACGCGGGCGTAGAGCAGTTTCATCAGGACGGGTCCGAGGATGCCCGTCATCAGGGCGTTGTTGATGAAGATGACGAGGAACAGGACCCGGAACGGGGCGAACCCGAGGAGCTGGGCGCCCGACGCGACGATGGCGGCACAGACGAGGCTGGCCGCGATCCCGCAGACGACGAACAGCCCGATCTGGCCGATGTTCAGCGTGACGGTCTTGACCAACGCCCGCCAGAGCCCGAACGCCACATATGAGAAGAAGAAGTTGGCCACGAAGCCGAAGGCGCTGACGGGCGACAGCATGCCGAAGAAGTCGGCGATCAGGTTCCCGATGGCCGACCCCCAGGCCGCTGCGGGCCCGAAGAGGATGCCGAACAGAACGGGGATGACGCTCGCCGGCCGCAGCTCGGTTAGGCCGGGCACGATCTGGATCGGCTTGAAGGGGATCAGGGTCCCGGCGTAGATGGCCGCCGTGAAAGCCGTCAGGACGATGCCCCGGGTGCTCTTCCAGACGCCGAATATTTCCTTCATGGCGGCCCGCCGCGGGCGCGAATGCGGGCGCGGCTACGCGCCCTTCCTCTTCTTGCCGGTGATATCGGCCTGGCCGTACTGCAGGGAGACCTGGCCGGAGAGCTTGTCGCCGTCGATGACGGCGGAGTAGTCCAGAATCATGCCGCTGACGTTCACCGAGAAGCTGACGATGCTGTTTTCGAACTTCAGGTTTTCCATTTCGGAAGTCCCCGCGGACCCCGTGTATTTCCCTTTGAGGACCCCGTCCTTGAGGAGAAACTCGAAGGTAAACGTGTAGGCGGCGTTCTCCGTCTGGGCGTCCCAGGTTCCCAGCAGGGCCGCGTATTTTTCGTCCGGAGTCCGGGTCTGCGCGCGGGCGAAGGCAGGCAGCCCGGCGGCCAGGAAACCGATCAGGGCGGCCCAATGCAGGAACCGGAATCTCGCGATCATGCGCGTCCTTCCCAAGTCATTTTTTCGGCGCGACCGAAATGGGCGTCCAGTCCTTGTCGACGGCGACGTAGACCACGTCGGCTTCCGTCACCCGGACCTTTTCGCGCGTGTCCGCCCGCGTCGCCTCGACCGTGACCCGCGTCGTCACCGAGGTCCGCCCGATCCGGAGCGTCTTCGTATAGAAGCTGACGATGTCTCCGACGAAGACCGGCTTATGAAAAACGACGTTTTTAAGCGCCACGGTCACGAAGTTGAACGGGCCGCAGGAGGCCCGCGCCTGGATGGCCCCCGCCAGGTCGATGTGGCTGAGGACGACGCCGCCGAAGATCGTGCCGTACCGGTTGGTGTCGCGCGGCATCAGGGTTACCCGCAAAGCGGGCTCGGATGTTTCACAGCGCTCCCTGTCTTCCATGGATGATCCCCGCAGACGAACTTTCCGGGACGTCCCCGGCGTTTCCACGCCTTCCTCCCCAAGAAGTATGGACGAATCAGCCGGTTTGTCAAGGGGGACCGGGGAGGGGCCGGGCGGGACCCCGGAGGAGGGAGGAAATCATCCCGCGAATCACCGCCGGGGGCGATGGCGCGCGGGCCGTCCCTTTCCGACAATTCCCTCGGCAAGGGGCACAGGCGATGCCCGGAGGGACGAGCGATGCTGGAGAGACGCAGGAGAAAACGCTTCGTCGAGCGCAACGACGTCTTCATCCGGCCCTTCTTCCGCAACGGGGACGGTCTGAAAACCGAGGGCTGCACGTATGATCTTTCGACCGGCGGGGCGAGGATCCTGACGCGGGAGCCCTTCGAGGTAGGGACCCTTCTCCGGATCCGGATCCATTTGGCGGGGACCCCACGGGCCGTCTCGCTCGACGGCGAGGTCAAGTGGCGCAGGCGCAACGAAGGCTCGGGGCTCTTCGAGCAGGGCATCGAGTTCCTTCACTTGACGTCCCCCAAGGTCCTTGCCCTGATCCGGCACTTGTATGGCCACGAAGAAGGTGCCACGTCGTCGGTCGCCTGAAGGGGACTCCGTGTTGCGAGGTTGGGCGGTGCCGCGACATGTGTTAAATTTGAACATGCCGGGGAGCTCTCGGAAGCGATCCGACGGCTCAATATCGTCTCGGGAAAATTGTTCTAACTCTTTGATAATAAAGACAACGTTTAGGTCAGGTCCAAGCCCTTCCATGGCCAATTCTTGACCCTGAAAAGGGTTTTGCCCTATATTAGAAGCTCAGCGGCTGGGAATCCCGGAGAGCGGAGGCTATATGTGCGGCATTGTCGGCATCGTGTCCCGGAAGGGATTCCCCACGTCCTTGCTTCTCCGCCGCCTGAAGCGTCTGGAATACCGGGGCTACGACTCCTTCGGCTACTATGACGGCTGCGATCTCAAGAAAGCCGTCGGCTCCATTTCCATCGACGGGGATGCCCTGACGCGGACAGGCATCTCCCACACGCGCTGGGCCACGCACGGAGGCGTCACCGAGGCGAATGCGCATCCCCATTCCTCCTGCGACGGCTCCGTCGTCATCGTCCACAACGGCATCATCGAAAACTTCGAGGAGATCCGCAAGAGCCTCCTCCGCAAAGGCCATCGCTTCGTGAGCGAGACCGACTCTGAGGTTATCAGCCACTACTTCGAGGAGGGGCTGAAGACGGCGCCCATCCGGTCCGTGATCGTGGACTTCCTGAAGGCGGCCCGGGGGACGTTCGCCGTCCTCATCATGCTCAAGGGCCGCGACGAGATCTACGCCATCAAGCGCGACTCTCCGCTCGTCCTGGGTGTCGCGAACGGCATGAATATCGTCGCCTCTGACATCTACGCCTTCTCGGACCTGACCTCGACGGCCGGCTTCTTCGAAAACGACGAATTCGCCGTCATCCGGGACGACGGCTTCCAGTTCTTCGACCGCCGCGGCCGGGCCGTCGACAAGACGCTGCGGAAATTCTCCTGGCAGCAGGAGACCTCATCCCGGAAAGCTTACCGGCATTTCATGATGAAGGAGATCCTGGAGGAGCCCGAGGCGGTCGACCGGCTGCTCTTTTCCCTGGCTCACGAGCAGAAGCCGGCCTTCGACCGGCTCGTCCGGCTTGTCCGCCGCTCCAATAAGATCATCTTCGCCTCGTGCGGCACTTCCTATCACGCTTCGCTCCTCGGGGCCTACTTCCTCCACAGGGTGGGGGTGGAGAACCAGACGCTGATCGCGTCCGAGTTCCGTCATTTCGCCAACGTCGACCGCGACACGCTCATCATCGCCATCAGCCAGAGCGGCGAGACGATGGACGTCATCGACGCCCTGAACTACGCCCGCGAGTGCGGCGGCCGCGTGGCGAGCCTCGTCAATGTGCCGTATTCCACCATCCAGCGCATGAGCGAGCTCAGCCTGAACCTGCTGGCCGGGCAGGAGGTCTGCGTCGCCAGCACCAAGGCCTTCGTCAGCCAGTCGGCGTTCATGCTGCGGCTGGCGCAGGAGTTCGGCTTCCGCGTCAACCTCGTCAACCTGGCGGATAGGATCCGGGGGCTGCTGCGCCGCCGGGAGGCGATCCGCCGGATCGCGGAGTCGGTCGCGGGAGCCCGGGACATCTATGTCATCGGCCGCGGTCTGACGTATCCCGTGGCCCGCGAGATCGCGCTCAAAATCAAGGAGATCAGCTACATCCACGCCGAGGGTATGATGGGCGGGGAGCTCAAGCACGGCACGATCGCCCTCATCGAGGAGGGGACGCCGGTCATCAGCCTCATCAACAACAGCGACCCGGACATCATCTCCAACACCAAGGAGGTCGAGGCCCGCGGCGCGAAGGCGATCGCCATCACGAACAACCCGGAGTTCCGCCGGCGGCCCGGGGCCATCACCGTCCAGACCGACAACGACGGCAAGTTCGGGATCCTGGCGGCGGTGGCCGGGCAGCTCATCGCCTACTACGCCGCCGACAAGCTCGGCCGCCCGATTGACAAACCGCGGAACCTGGCGAAGTCCGTCACGGTCAAGTAGGCGGGCGCGCCGCGGCGCTCAATCGAACTTGAATCCCGTCTCGGAGAACAGCTTCAGGCAGGCGTCCACGACTTCGCGGTCATAGAGGATGCCGCGTTTCTGCGAGATTTCGTCGAGGGCGGACTGGATGCCCAGGGCGGGACGGTAGGGACGGTGGGAGGACATGGCCTCGACGACGTCGGCGACGCAGAGGATCTTCGCCTCGAGGAGGATGTCCTTGCCCGAGAGCCCGCGGGGATAGCCCGAGCCGTTGATGTATTCGTGGTGCTGGTGCACGATCTGGGCGATCGGCCAGGGGAAGTCGATCTTGCTGAGGATGGTGAAGCCGACTTGGGCGTGCATCTTGATCAGGGCGTACTCGAGCTCGTTCAGCTTCGTCGGCTTGCTGAGGATCTCGGCCGGCACGTAGAGCTTTCCGATGTCGTGGATGATGCCCGCGACCTGGATGGCCTCGACCCGTTCGGCCTCGAGCCCCATCTGGGTGGCGATGGCGCAGGCGAGACGGGTGACGCGCTCCTGGTGGCCCGCCGTATAGGGGTCCCTCATCTCGATGGCCGAGGCCAGCGAATCGATGGACGCTTTCAGGGTCTCGCGCAGCTTCTTGACGCTCTCGTGGAGTTCGATCTCGGTCTGCTTGCGCTCGGAGATATCGCGGCACAGGAACACCATGCCGTAAGGGACGCCGTTGATGTCGCGGAGGACCCCCCCGTTGATCTCGAAGAGGCTCTTCGGGCTCCCGTTGAGGATGAGTTGGAGCTCCTGCGGGCCGAGACGCTTCGCGAACATCGTCTTCGCGCTGGCGATCGCCCGGTCGGCGTCCTCAGGGGCGACGAATGAAAAGATGTTCCGGCCCAGCAGGGAGGCCGTCCCAGCGAAGCCGCCGGACTTCACGGCGACGTCGTTGGCGAAGAGAATGTTGCCCTTGAGGTCGGTCCGGATGATCATGTCGGGGATGGCGGCGATGAGCTTCCGGTAGAGCTCCTCGCTTTCGGCCAGGGCACGTTCCGCCTGACGGTGCTCGGTGATGTCCTCGCCCGAACTCAGCGTCCCCAGGATCTTCCCCGTTTCGTCCTTGACGATCGTGTTGTGCCAGGCGATGAAGCGTTCCTCACCAGACTTCGTGACGACGTGGTTCTCGTGATACTCCTGCTGTTCGGCCCGGCCGGCCATGATCTCCGTGAAGACCCTCTGCACGTCATCCCTCTCCTTCGGGCGGACGCACGTGGCGATCCAGTTCCGGCCGATGAGCTCGCTGTCCCCGTAGCCCAGGATGCGGCAGCCCTTCCGGTTGATCATGACGATCCGGCCCTCCGTGTCCAGGACGAGCAGCATGACCTGGGCGATGGCCAGGTACTGTTGGGCCTTTTCCCATTCCCGCTTCAGCGCCTTTTCCGCCTGTTTCTTCTCGATGGACTTGGCGACCTCGGAGGAGACGAATTCGAGCATCCGCAACTCCCGCCGGCCGTAGGCGTTCGGGTCAGAGTAGTGCTGGACCGTCATGACGCCGATCGTTTTCTTCTCGACGATCAGGGGGACCCCCAGCCACACCGACGAGGGCGCGCCCACGACCTCGACCTCGCCGCGCCGGCGCAGCTCCTGGTCCGTCGCTTCGTCGCAGAGGAGGGGCTGGCCTGTCCGGATCACGTACTCCGTCAGCCCCTTCCCGGGTCTCTTGGGCTTCGGGGCGACGTCTTGCTCGTCGACGAAGTAGGGAAAGCTGATCGTGTCAGTTGCGGCGTCGTAGAGGGCGATATAGAAATTCCCGGCCGGCATGACGGTGCCGATGACCTTGTGGACTGACTTGTACAGGTCGTCCAGGCTGGCCGACTCGTCGGCGGCCCGGGCGATCTGGTAGACGGCGTTTTGGAGAAGATCAGCCTGCCGCTTCTCAGTGACGTCCCGGACGATGGCCAGAAGGTAGGTCGGACCGCTCAGGACGAGCTTGTTGAGGGAGATTTCCGCGTCGAAGAGCGTTCCGTCCTTCCGGCGGTGCTTCCAGGTGAACCTTTGGGGATTTCCGTCCAGCGCGGCCGTGATGCGGGCCCGGGCTTGTTCGATCGAGGTCCGGCCGTCCGGCTGCGTCTCCGGGGAAAAGTCCGTCGGAGGGTGCCCCAGGATGTCATCTTTGCTTGTACAGCCGAACATCAGCAGCGTATTCGAGTTGCAATCGACGAACCGGTTTCCCTCCATCAGGAAGATGGCCTCGTCGGCCGATTCGAAGAGCATGCGGTATTTCTCTTCGCTTTCACGCAGGGCTCCGGCCACTTCCCCGGGCGCGGTGATGTTCGTGGCGACCCCGATAACTCCGGCCGGCTGGCCGTTTCGCATCAGGGCCCGCGCCGTGACGAGCGCCGGAAATGCGCGGCCGTTATTTCCTTTGAGGGTGAATTGGTCCGACAGGGGCTTGCCGTCGGCGGCGACGCGCCGGAAGCCATCGAGCCCGCGCTCGCGGTCCGTGCCGGCGAGCAGCGCCGTGAAATTGATGCCCGCCCGGAGGTCTTCCTCCGAGAGGCCGAAGGTTTCGAGGGCCGTGCGGTTGGCGAAGACGAGGCGCCCGTCCGCGTCGGTCTCGAAAATGCACGAGGGCAGGAGATCGGCAAGCTCCCGGCTGTTCCGCTCGCTTTGGAGCAGGGCCTCGCGGTCCCGCCTACGGGCCGAGATGTCCTCGACCATGGCCAGGAAGTGCAGGAAGCGTCCGCTCTTGTCCCGGATGGCCGACAGGGTCACCGCTCCCCAGACTTCCGTGCCGTCTTTCCGGATGTAGCGCTTCTCCGTTCTGTACGAGGGGATCTCCCCGTGAAGGAGCTTCCCGACGGCCTCCGCGTCCGCGGCGACGTGATCGGGATGGGTGATCTCTTTGAACGTGAGCGCCGTCAGCTCTTTTTCCGTATACCCGAGCATCCGGCACAGGGCATCGTTGGCCCTGATGAAGCGGTAGTAGGGGTCGGAGATGGCCATGCCGAGGGGGCTGTCTTCGAAGATCCGCCGGAAGCGCTCTTCGCTGTCCCGCAGCGTCTCCTCCGCCCGGCTTTCTCTCGCCGCGGCCGTCTTGTATTCGAGCATCCGCTGCCGCAGCTCCCGGATCTCGATTTCGGTTTCCGAGGAGATGTCGCCGAGGGAGTCCGGCCGGTTTTTCTCGGCGGCCTCGCCGTTGCGTTTTTTAATGATGGACTGGAGACGCACGTCCAGGGATTCTAGACCTTTAAGGCGAAAGGGGAATCATCCCCTGGAGTGAATTTCGGGGTGACTTTTGAGCGCTCCCCATCCCCTTCCGCGGTGAGGACGGCCGGAAAATCCTCCCGGCTTTCACCTCAAGGGGTGATTGACGCCCCCTGTCCCGCCCCGGAAGATAGGGGGCCAGAGAGGTCATCATCGCCGGCGAAGGAAGTCATCGTCTTGACAAAAAGCGGCTCATCCGACGACAAAAAGGATGATATAATTCCGCCTGAACTTGCCTGAAAGGAGCGGGCCCATGGCCAAGGTGTTGTTGCTCGACTTCGAGGAATCCCAGAAGGACTACCTGGCCTCCCAGAATTATGACGTCGAGCTCCGATCCACCGGCCGGAGATCTGGAAAGAGCACCGCTCTGGATCTCCCGCGCGACAGCGACATCCTGTTCTATGAGCTGGCCGAAAAACCGGAAGACGGGCAGGACGGCGTTCTCGCCGGTTTCCGCGACGAGGTCGCGCGCCGCGTGCCCGAGGGGCTCCGGGTCGTCTGCTTCATCGGCGGAGCCGGGATGGGGCCCCTGGCAAACGTCATCGGGACCGTCCCCGGCCTTGATCTCCGTGACGATTCCCGGGCCGAATCGATCGTCTTCAATCCGCGGGCCCTCTTCCACGTGCCCTTCGAGAGGTTTCGGCCTTTCCTGGCCAGCGCCTACAAGCTCCTCCACAAGCCGGCCCCCGAAGGGGTCTGGGAGGAGGCTGCGGGCCAGGAAGGCGCGGTTGAGATCCTGGCCAAGAGCGCCGACGGATATCCCGTATCCCTGCTGATCAAAAGGGGGAAGGGCTACCTTCTCCTCCTGCCTTCGTTCGGCTCCAAGAATATCGAGATCGCCGATTACATCCTCAAGGACAAGCTGCCGCTTGCGGGCGAGGCAAAGGATTCGGGGACGGAGTGGATGGATCAGGATGAATTCCTCTTTCCCGAGACGAAGGCGCTCCTCGTGAGGAGGGACGAGGAGAACGCGCGCCACGCCGCGGCCCTGGCGGAGATCGAGCGGCAGATGGGCGAAATGAAAGCCGGTGGGCCGGAGGATTTCCTTAGGCTGCTCCGGGCCGAGGAGGACGATCTCAAGAAGGCCGTCGTCCACGCCCTCCGCTACCTAGGCTGGGGCAAAGTCGTCGACGTCGACGACTACTGGAAGAAGGTCATCCGGAACAAGGAGGAGGACATCTGGCTGATCGACACGCAGAGCGCGTCCGTGGAGGCCAGCCTGCGGAAAGAGAGCCTGATCCTCGTCCTCGTCCGGGGGAACAAGGCCTGGGCCACCGACGACGAGTGCGCCCTGCTCCAGAAATACAAAGGCCGGAGGATGCAGGAGTTCGACAACACGAAGATGAAGGCCGTCCTCATCGGCAACTATTTTTCCACCGTCGATCCCCGGACCCGGAAGGTTCCCTTCTCGGCCGTGCAGATCGAAGAGGGGACGAAGGACGGCAACGGGCTCCTCACGACCTACGAGCTGTTCAAGGCGATCAAGGCCGAAAAAGAGGGGCGGACGACTCGCGAGGCCATCCGCGGCCAGCTCCGGGACAAGTCCGGCCTGATTAGCTTCGAGTTCTGAGCCTCGCCGCCGGGACGTTCACGTCTGCTTCGCGGGCGGCTTCCCCCAAAGGTTTGACTTGGCCTTTCAGCTTTGCCATAATCGTTTCTCCTCCCGGAGGACAGAGATGCCGAAGGCCCTGGTTGCATATTATTCGCGGACGGGGAACACGCGGAAAATGGCCGCCCGGATTGCGGAGACCCTCGAGGCTGAGGGCCTCGAAGTGGACCTGAAAAAGGTCGAGGACACGGCGGCCGGCGACCTCGTCGGTTACGATTGCATCATCCTCGGCTCGCCGACCTACTACGGGACGATGGCTTGGGAAGTCAAGAGGCTTCTCGACGAAAGCGTCAAGTTTCACGGCCGGCTCCGGGGAAAGGTCGGCGGCGCGTTCACGTCGTCGGCCAACATCGGCGGCGGCAATGAAACCACAATCCTCGACATCCTGCAGGCTTTGCTCATCCATGGGATGATCGTGCGGGGCGACCACCGGTTCGATCATTACGGGCCTGTCGCCATCGGGCGGCCCGACAAGCGGGCCCTCGAATGCTGCGAGGGGCACGCCCGGAACCTGGCGGCGCTGGCTAAGAAGCTCTTCCCGTGACCCGCTCCTGCGGGCAGCGTTGCCCACGGGGGCAGGAAGGGCCGTCGCGGCATTTGGCAATTCCGGCCGATTGTGCTAAAAAGGGAGGCGGTATTTGAACGATCTGCCGGAGTGAACGATGAAGAGAACAGAAAGGCACCATCTCAAGGAAGACGAGATCCGCACGGGGCTGAACTGGTTCCTCCAGTTCTACGAAGACTACAAAAGGGAGGTCACGATCGGCGCCGGCGTCCTCCTCTTCGCCGCCGCCGTTTTCGGGGGGCTTCTGCTCGTCCGGTCGCACATCCGGGCGGTGCAGAGCCGGGCCGTCAGCGAAGTCCTCTCCCTCGGACAGGGCCTCGAGGGCAAGCCCGCGAACCTGACGCGCCTCGAAGCCCTGGCGGACAAGGGCCAGGGCCCGGCGGCGCGCCTGGCCTGCCTGGAGCTGGCCGCCTATTGGGCCGGGAAGGGCGATACGGGCAAGGCCGGGCAATCTCTCGACCGGATCGCGCCGACGCCCAGGGATCTGCTCTACTACCAGGCGGAGGCCCTCAAGGCTCGGCTGTTGGTCCAGAATAAGGAATACGACAAGGCGATCGCGATCTACCGCAAGGTCCGGGACGAGAAACCCTCCGTCTACCCGCTTGACGCCGTCCTCTTCTCACTTGCCGAGGCCTATGAGCTTGCCGGCCGCAAGGACGAGGCGCTGGCTCTCTACGCGGAGATCCGGGCGGAATATCCGCAAACCTATTACGGAGAGGAGGCCTCAACGAAGGCCGGGCGGCTCGGGCTCCAGAAATGAGCGGGACCTTGTCATCGCCGGCGAATAAGGTATAATGAATCCTAATTTTTCCGAGGAGGAGAGCGATGGCTTATAAGATCACGGAAGAATGCATCAACTGCGGCGCTTGCGAGCCGGAGTGCCCGAACCAGGCCATTTCGGCGGGCGACGAGCGCTACGTGATCGATCCGAACAAGTGCACGGAGTGCGTCGGGCACTTTGATTCATCCCAATGCGCGGCCGTCTGCCCGGTCGAGGCCTGCGTTCCCGACCCCGACCACAAGGAAACCAAGGACCAACTTCAGGCCAAGTACCTCAAGCTCCAGGGCAAGTAGCCGGCCGGTCGGTTGGATCCGCGGGAGTGAAGGATTTCACTCCCTTTTTTTTCGTGCGCCCATGGAAGAGTCCGGGAGATTTCGGAAGGTCTGGCTGAATGCCCTGCTCTTCGGCCTGACCCTCCTTTCGACCTTTTTTGTCGGCCTGGGCATGAGCCTGTCGTACGTGCATCCCGGCGCGCAGAGCCTGGATGTCCTGCCCGGGCCTGGAGCACGGGCCTTCCTCGAGCCCCGGGTTCTCCTGCTCGGGCTTCTTTACTCGGCCGTGCTCATGGCCATTCTCCTCGGCCATGAGCTGGCTCACTTCCTGACCTGCCGGCGCTACGGGATCGCGGCGACCCTGCCGTTTTTCATCCCGGCGCCGAACCTGATCGGCACGTTCGGCGCGGTCATCAAGATCAAATCCCCCATCCGGCAGAAGCATCAGCTCTTCGATGTCGGCGTTTCGGGCCCCCTGACAGGGTTTCTCTTGGCGCTTCCGGCGCTCGCCGTCGGGCTGGCCTTCTCGAAGATCGCCCCCGTCCCCGCGGGAGATGGCAATCTGTCCTTAGGCGAGCCCCTGTTGTTGAAGCTCCTGACCGCGCTGTTCTTCAGGCATCGCTTCCCTCCCGGCGCCGACGTCGTTCTTCATCCCGTCGCCTTCGCCGGGTGGGTCGGGCTCCTCGTCACGGCCCTGAACCTGTTCCCGATCGGTCAGCTCGACGGGGGACATATCACCTATTCGCTCGTCGGGCGGAAGGCCGGCCTCATCTCGCTGGCTGTGCTCGCCGCCTTCGTCGTTATGGGCGTCCTTTGCTTTGCCGGCTGGTTCCTCTGGGGGGGCATCGGGCTCCTCTTCATCCTCATGCGCCGGCTGAAGCACCCGCCGATCCTCGACGAGGATGTCCCTCTCTCTCTCGGCCGGCGGATCATGGGTGTCGTGATCGTTCTCGTCTTCATGCTGTCGTTCATCCCCGACCCCGTGAAGGGTTATGGCCTCCTGGGGCTTCTCACACACGGCGGCGCGGGTGTAAAATGATTCGGGAAGTGAGCGGAATTATTCACAATTCATGTGGAAAAGTTGTGGAAAAGAGGCCTTTTTCCGAATCCAATCGTCGGACTTTCTTGAAGATACGGCGGATTGCACAAAATTTCGTCACTGCGGCTAAATTATGAATTATCAATATGTTAATAACTAATTGAAAAATAATGAGTTATGAAAACGGCGGCGATAGACGGCGGGGAGCGGAGCCGATGTCGGACCAGTTCCGTGAAATCGAGTCGGCCTTCGGTCGGCTGAAGGAAAGGTTCAACGAGGGGAGGATCTCCCAGAGGGAGTTTATCGACTCGCTGAAACAGCTCCGGCTCAAGGACGAGGAAGGCCACTTCTGGATGATCGGCGCCCAGACGGGGAGATGGTATGTTTACGACGGGGACG
Source organism: uncultured Eubacteriales bacterium (assembly GCA_964551995.1). Lineage (GTDB taxonomy): Bacteria > Acidobacteriota > Aminicenantia > Aminicenantales > Saccharicenantaceae > DATKJS01. The sequence goes on along the minus strand of CAZKFD010000014.1, from coordinate 63,768 downwards.
ACTGGCGCCCGGCGAAGCCTCCCTCCCTTCAGGACCGTAGGGCCATCTGCATCTTCTGCGGGTTCGAGAATGACCTCGAGGCCGAGGCCTGCCTGCGTTGCGGGGGCCGGATGGCCCGCTCCGGCAGCGGCTATCCCTGCCCGGTCTGCGGGATGGTCCTCCCGGATGCTTCGGCGGCGTGTCCCGTTTGCGAAAAGGCCGCCCGCGAGGCGGCGGGCCGGCCGGCCGTCAAGGCCGGAGCCGCCCCCGGGGGTCTCGACCTCGTGGTGAGGAGATTTCAGCCGGTCTCGTTCTTCTGGTTCTTCGGGGCCATGGGTCTTTTCGCGGGCATCCTCCTGGGCCTCCTGGTCGGGGTCACGAGCTTATTCCCCCGCCTTGTCGGCGCCCTGCCCTCGTTCTTCACGGAAGTCCAGGGCAGGCTGGCCGGTGGGGTCGTGTTCACGGTCCTGGGAGGCATTCTCGGCTTCGCGGCCGGAGGGGCCGCAGGTTGGGTCGGGGCCGCCGTCTCGAACGGGATCTTCTCCCTCGTGGGAGGTCTCAGGATGCGGGCCGAAAGGGCCGCCCGTGCACCCGAAGACAGGGAGCATTCCTGATCCTCCGGATCACATCCCCGATTTTTTGAGGCGGGCCAGGCCCCAGGCGATCTGGCCCAGCGAAAGAGATTCGTCGTTGGGGGAATACAGCGTCGATCTGAGGATCCGGAACCCCCGGGCGGCCAGGCGCCGGGAAGCTCTCTCGAGGAGCTTCCTGTTGAGAAAGACCCCGCCGGCGAGGACGACCGTGTCCGTTCCGCGGCTTTTCCTGGCGTCTTCCGCGATCCTCAGGATGAGCTCGGCCAGGGTGCTGTGGAAAACGGAAGAAACTCGGCCGACGGAGACACCGCGCCCGATATCCTGTGCGATAGCCCGGATCAGGGGAGCGAACGAGATTTCGGCCGGCGATCCCGGAGAAGGAGCGGAGACGAGGAAGGGATAGATCCTCCCGGCTGGAGGTTCGGCAGCGGCCTCGAAGCGCATGGCCGCTTCGGCCTCGTATTCCATCGCTTCGGGGGCCGTGCCGCAGAGATAGGACACAGCGTCGAACAGACGGCCGCAGCTTGATGTGAGCGGTGACCGGACCCGGCGGCGGATCATCTGGACGACGGCCCGCTTCCGGGCCGCGCCGATCTTCCGGAGCGGTGCAATATCCGGGAGATCGGGCCCATAGGCGTCGATGAGGTGCGACAGGGCCATCCGCCAAGGCTCGCGCGCGGCCACGTCTCCGCCGGGAAGAGGAACGGGCTTGAAGCGGGCGAAGCGCTCGTAGCCCAGGTAATCGGCTAGAAGGAACTCACCGCCCCACGCCTCTCCGTCCTCGCCGTATCCGTAGCCGTCGAGGGCGACACCCAGGATTCTCCGCTCGGGCATGATGCCGTGTTCGAGAAGGGGCGCGAGGACGTGGGCGAAATGATGCTGGACCCTGAAGTGGGGGATCCCCATCCGGGCGGCGAGGCGCGTCGTCCGGAAATCCGGATGGAGGTCCGTGACGACGGCGTCGGGCCGGACCCCGAAGAGGCGGCGGAGATGGGCCAGAGTCTCCTCGAAATAGCCGAGGTTCCGGTAGTCGTCGAGATCACCCAGAAACTGGCTCGTGACCACGTACCCTTTCTTATAGACGGAAATGGTGTCCTTGAGCTCGCCGCCGAGCGCGATCAGGGAACAGCCGCACCGCAGGCCCTCGGGCACCGGCTGGGGGTATGGGACGTAGCCCCGCGCCCGCCGGACGAAAAGGGGCTCCCCCGCGGCGATTTTGGCGACGGAGTCGTCGGCGCGCATGGCGATCGGGCGGTTGTGGGTCAGGAGGAAATCCGAGAGGCCCCGGATCCCCTCCCTTTCGTCCTTCATGATCGGGGCGTCCTTGCGGTTGGAGCTCGTGGCTACGATGACGTCCAGGGACTCGAGGAGGAGGTGGTGGAGCGGCGTGTACGGCAGCATGAAGCCGACCTCGTCGAGGTTCGGGGCGATGAGGGGGATATCCTTCTTTTTTTTGAGCAGGACGATCGGGCGCCGCGAAGACAGGAGGAGCCGCCGCTCAGCGGCCGCCACTCGGGCGAACGTTTCGACCGTCGCAATGTCCTTGGCCATGAGCGCCAGGGGTTTGGTCTTCCGCGCCTTGACGGCGCGCAGCCGGCGGACGGCCGTCCGGTTGAAGGGATCACAAACCAGATGGAAGCCCCCGAGGCCTTTCACGGCGAGAATCGCCCCCCGCCGGATGAGGGCCGCGGCTTCCGCGATCCCGCCCGGGATCTCCCTGCCCGTCCGCGACTCGCGGAGCGTCACCCGGGGGCCGCACACCGGGCAGGCGATGGGCTGGGCGTGGTGCCGACGGTCGAGCGGGTCGCCATACTCCCTGGCGCAATCCGGGCACATCGGGAACCCGGCCATCGTCGTCTGCGGCCGGTCGTAGGGGAGCCGTTCGACGATCGTGTAGCGGGGGCCGCAATTCGTGCAGTTGGTGAACGGGTAGCGGTACCGACGCTCGCCCGGCGTCCGGACCTCCTTGAGGCAGTCGCGGCATGTGGCGATGTCGGGCGAGATGAAGACGAAGCTCTCTCCCCGCCGGGTCTCGCGGATTTCGAAGGTCCGGCAGCCCTGCGGCGCGGCGGGGACGGCCTCCATCCTTTCGATCCGCGCCAGCGGCGGCGGGTTTCTCCGGAGGACGGACTGGAACCGCTTCCGCGACGCTTCCGTCCCTCCTTCAATGTGGATCTCGACGCCGAAACCGGCGTTCTTGACCCAGCCCGTGAGCCCCAGCCGGTGGGCGAGGCGATAGACGAACGGCCGGAATCCCACCCCCTGGACGACGCCGAAAATGATGATCCGCGCCGCCCTCCCGCGCCTAGCGCCGCTCATCGGCCCGTCCCGCCAGCCCGGCGTTTCGCCGCCGCGGCGTCCCGGCTGGCCTGGCATCCGCAGTAGTCCTGGCGGTAGAGTCCGTGCGCCCGGCTGAGGTCGACGCTCTTCTTGAAGCCGTCCTTCTTCTTGAAATCGGCCTCCAGGAAGCGGACGCCGTGCCTCTTTCCGAACAGGCGGCCGATCCGGTTGATGACCGCCGCCTTTTTCCACGGGCTGAGACTCATGACCGTCGTGAACGCGTCGAAGCCCGCCCGGGACGCGGCCTCGGCCGTGCGCTGAAGCCTGAGAGCGTAACAGACGTCGCAGCGGCGGCCTTTTTCGGGTTCGTCGCGGAATTTCCTCGTGACGCGCATCCACCGCGGATTGTCGTAGGCGTCTTCGATCAGAGGGACGCCGAGCAGGCGGGAGACTCTCCTGGCCTCCTCGAGTCTGAGGGCGTATTCCGGGGCGGGATGGATGTTGGAGTTCGAGAAAAAGCCCGTCACGTCGAACTCGTCCCCGAGCAGCCGCAGGACGTACAGGGCGTCCGGAGCGCAGCACACGTGGACGAGGATCCTGGCTTTCGCCATGGGTCTATTGTATGCGGCCGGGGGTGATTAATAAAGGGGACGGTCCGGCCTACTGGAGACGCTCGATGCGGCCCTCGAGGTCCCGAACGTTCTGGTTCACGGCGTCGATCTGGAAATAGATGACCGCAAGGCTGTCGAGCTCGACCCGGGCCGTGTCGAGCTCGAGGCCCGCGCTTTCGAAAAGCGGCTCCATCAGCCGCTGGAGCTCGACGATCTTGTCTTGGGCGCGCTGCTTCTTTCTCATCCAGTCCCGGATCTCGTGCTCGTGGACCTTGTTGTCCTCCTCCTGCTCGCGCTCGATCTCGCCAATCCGCTGGTTGAAGACCTCGATCCGGGCCTCGTTCTCTCGCTGCCGCTTCTCGATGTCCCGGCGCTCGTCATGGAGGAGGGGCAGCTTGTTCTGGAGGACCGAGGCCCGCTCGGCGAGCGCCGCCGCCTTCTCCCGGGCCTTAAGGATCCGGGCGGCCTTTTCGGCGTCCGGGATCTTGGGATTCTCGTCGATCGACCGCACTTCCTTGTCCACGGCCCGGATCTGCGTCTCCGCTGCGTCGATCTCCCAGGCGGCGCCGCCGATCGCGTCCAGGATCTCGGACTGCCTCGCGCTCAAGGACTTGCGTTCCTCCTCGGAGGGCCTGCGGGCCTCTTCCTGCTCGCTGGCCAGGCCCCGGAAGCGGCGGGACCGCTCTTCGTGCTCGCGGCCCAGGGCTTCGATTTTCGAGAAGATCTCGTTCCAAGCCATCTGTTGCAGCCGCATCTCTTCCTCGAGGGCCGCGAGCCTCTCGCATTGGGAGGCGACGCAGTCCGCGACGACATCTTCGCTCCAGGCCTTCTTCCCGAGCTCTTTCCAGAGGGCCTTCTTTTTTTCCTTCTCCCTCCGGAGCTTGGCCTGCAGCCGCAGCCGGAGCATCCTTCTCCGGGCTCCGGAGAGAAACGAGCTCATCCGCCGCCGGAGGTCCTTGTCCCTCAGGAAGATAACCGCCAGGAGGAGCAGGATGACGCACAGGAGGAGCCAGAAGATCCAGTAGGGCAGCCCTTCCGCGGCGCCGGGAGGGCCCGGGACATGGGACATTCCCGCGAGGGCGATTTTCATGGTCGATGATCGGCCTGCGGCCTCATTTTTAATTCATTTCGGGGGGCTTGTCAATTTTGCCGGACCTCCCGCCGCCCGGGCCGGCCCGGCACCCCGGTCATTACGACCCCCACTCGATGAGAAGCGACCCCCAGGTCAGGCCGCCGCCGAAGCTCATGGCCATGACTAGGTCGCCGTTCCGGATCCGACCTTCCTCCCGGGCCTCGCGGAGCGCCATCAGGACCGACGTCGACGAGCAGTTCCCACGCCGGTCGACATTGACGTAGAACTTGTCGATCGGGATGTTCAGTTTCTTAGCGGGGAACTCGAAGATCCTGGCGTTCGCCTGGTGGCAGACGACGAGGGACAGGTCCTCGAGGCGGACCGTCCGGGTTCCCCGGAGAACCCGGTTCGCCTCGTCGACGGTTCTCGTCACCAGCTCGGGGATGATCTTCAGCACGAATTTCTGGATCTCGTGGCCCTTGATGCTGATATTGGGCGCGAGTCCCATCTGGTCTTTCCTGCTTCCCTGGCCGACGCTGTACGCGTTGTCCGCCCCCCAGCTGTCCGTGCCCAGGATGGAACAGAGGATCCCGCCCCGTCCGGGCAGCCTTTTGAGGACGGCCGCGGCCGATCCGTCGCCCCACAGATCCGCGTTGCTGTCGGTGAAGTCAAGCATTCGGCTGAGGACCTCCGTGCCGATGGCCAGCCCGTAGTCGTAGTCGGTGTCGGCGTGCAGGAGGGTTTTGCGGACGAGGTCGATCGCGTACAGGCTGCTCGTGCAGGCGGCGAGGAGGTCGAAGGCCGGCACTCGCATCAGCCGCCTGGCTTCGTCGACCGCCCATTCTCCGGCGTCCGTCTTTTTTTTGATGACTTTGTTGAGCAAGATGCAGGCCGTCGACGGGTAGATCGCCTCGGGCGTCGAGCTGCCGACGGCCACGATGCCGACATCCTCCCAGCCGATTCCGGCCTCGGCCATGGCCCTCTCGGCCGCCACCAGAGCCATGTCGGAGGTATTGACCTCGTCGGTGACCCAGCGGCGCTCCCTGATCCCGACGAGGTCGATGATCTTGCAGGGCGTCAGCTCCTCAGGTGTCCAGGGCCTCCCGCTTCCGGGTTTGATGGCCTTGTGGGCCAGCAGAATCCTGACGATCTCCTCGTTGGTCACGATCCGGCCCGGGACGTCCGTTCCGGGGAGGCATTTTCCCATGCCGGCGATGGACACGTGCATCGCCTCACTCTTTCCTTTCCGGCCGGCCATCGGGATATTCGCGGCGATTCATAGCCCATCATTATTCAGGGAAAACCGCCGGATGTCAAATGGCCCGGGGCCGCGCCGGACGCGCGCGTTGACCTTGCTTTTGTTCTGTGATAAGAACTCGGCAGGGCCGGGCCCGAAGCCGTGAAAGGTGATCCTGATGGACCGAAAACCCCTGGAAGGCATCCGCATCCTTGACCTGTCCCGGCTGTTGCCGGGGCCCTACTGCACGCTCCTCCTGGCTGACTTGGGCGCCGAAGTCATCAAAATCGAGGACCTGGCCGGGGGCGACTACATCCGCGCCTGGCCTCCCTTCGTCGGCGGCAGAAGCGCCTATTTCCTGGCCCTGAACGCGGGCAAGAAGAGCTTCGCCGTCAACCTGAAGCCTGCCCGGGGCCGCGAGGTTTTCCTGAAGCTGGCCGCGACCGCCAGCGTCATCATGGAGGGGTTCCGGCCGGGGACCGCGGAGCGGCTGGGGATCGGATACGAGGCCGTCCGGGCGGTCAATCCCGGCCTGGTCTACTGCTCGATCTCCGGCTACGGTCAGGACGGGCCCATGCGGGACCGCGCCGGCCACGACCTGAACTACATCGCCCGCTCCGGGATCCTGGGACTGACGGGCGAGGAAGGGAGACCGCCGGCCATCCCTCCGGTTCAGATCGCCGACCTGAGCTCGGCCATGTACGCCGCGATCGCCATCCTCGCCGCGCTGCGGGAGAGCGATCGCTCAGGCCGGGGACGCTATCTGGATATTGGGATGATGGACAGCGCCATGGCCTGGCTGGTCATGACGGCCGCCGAGTTCGCGGCGGGTGAAAGGGGTGTCCGGGGCTGGCTTCCCCTGACCGGCAAGTATCCCTGCTACAACGTCTACAGGACGAAGGACGGGTCCGAGCTCACCCTGGCTGCGCTGGAAACGAAGTTCTGGTCGGAATTTTGCCGTCTCGCGGGCCGTCCCGATCTCGTCGACCGCCAGTTCTCCGACGATCCCGGGACGGCGGCCGAGGTCCGGACGCTGTTCGCCGGCCGGACGCGCGAAGAATGGGCCGGGCTCGCCGCGTCCGGGGAGTTCTGTTGCGAGCCCGTGCTGCCGTTCGAGGACGCGTTGCAGGACCCTCACGTCCGGCATCGGGGCCTCGTCCGCGCCGCGCGCGCCGGGGAGGGGCCGCCGATCGAGTTGAGCAATCCCCTCCGCCGCCTGGACGCCGAAGAGGCGGGAACTCCTCCGGAATACGGCGAACACACGCGACCCCTCCTTCGGGAACTGGGCTACGCGGAAGGCGAGATCGAGGACCTCGAAAAGTCGGGGATCATCCCCGGCCGCTCCTGAAAGCGGAGGGCCGCGGTCACTTCGCCAATTTCTTGACCAGACGGACGAGTGTGTTCCGGTCGATCACGCCCGTACTCCTGTAGCGGATCCGTCCGGCCCTGTCGACGATGATCGTGGAGGGAATATAATCCCCCGGACGGTAGGCCTCGACAATCTCCGGCGTGGCCATCGCGACCGTGTAGTTGATGCCAGCTTTCTCGACCCAGCCCAGGAGCTCGTCGGGTGTCGCGCGGTCGACGGACAGCCCGAGGATCTCGAGGCCGTCCGCTTTCATCCGCCCGTAGACATCGATAAGGTCGGGGATCTCGGCCCGGCAGGGCGGGCACCAGGTGGCCCAGAAGTTCATGACGAGGACCTTGCCCTTGAAGCCGGCCAGAGAGACGGTGTTGCCGCGGAGGTCCTTGATCGAGAAGTCCGGCGCCGCCGAGTTTTCCTGCTGTCCGGGAAGAGTCAAGAGGCCGACGCCGAGGGCGACCACGCCGAAGAGGATGACTAGCCGGAGTTTTTTCATGCCGCTATCTTATGGAGGCGCCCGCCGTCTTCCGAAACGCGGACGTGCCGGGGCCGGCGCCGCTCATTTCCTATTTATATTATAATTTAAATAAGAAATCACGCAAGCCGGCCCTCTCCCGGCCGGGACGTCCCGCCGGCCAGGGCTTCGGCAGGCCGCCTTACGCGGCTTCGCACCCCTTGAGCAGACGCTCCCAGCGGGCGTCGACCTCGGCCTGCATGACCGCGATGTCCGGCTCCTTCAGGTGACGGAAGCGCCCCTGGAGACGAAGGTAGTCGCCGATCGGTTTCCTGTCCGTGAGCTTGAGTGTGAGCGTCGTCTTCTCTCCGTTCTCGACTTCATAGAGCGGAAAGATGCCGTTCTGCACGGCCATCCGGGCCAGCTTGACGCTGTCGTCGGGGCGGCTCTTCCAGCCCGTCGGACAGGGCGCGAAGACGTGGAAGAAGCGCGTCCCCTTGATCTGCTTCGCCTTTTTCATCTTCTTCACGAAGTCCTCGGGATAGGCGATGCTGGCCGTAGCGATGTACGGGATCCGGTGCGCGGCCATGATGGCCACGATGTCCTTTTTCGGCCTGTTCTTGAAATGCTTGACCGGGGTCGTTGTCGTCCAGGCGCCGTACGGCGTCGCCGAGCTCCGCTGGATGCCGGTGTTCATATAGGCCTCATTGTCGTAGCAGACATAGATGATGTCGTCGTTGCGCTCGGCGGAACCGGAGAGGGCCTGGAGGCCGATGTCGAAGGTCCCGCCGTCGCCGGCCCAGGCGACAACCGTCGTTTCGTTGTCCCCGGTCGCCACGAGCCCGGCCTTGACGCCGGTGGCCGTGGAGGCGGCGGTCTCGAAGGCGCAGTGGTAGATCGGGACCTCGAGGGACGAGTAGGGATAGGGCCCGTCGATGACCGCCCAGCAGCAGGCGGGGATGCAGACCGCCGTCTTCTGGCCCAGAGCCTTGAGCATGTACCTCATGGCCAGCGTCGCGCCGCAGCCCTGGCAGGCGAGGTGTCCGCAGCTCATCAACTCCTCTACGGGGAGCGTCAGCGTCATCTTTTTCTCTTTTTTCATCGCTTGACTCCTATCCAGCCGATCTCCTCTTCGGGCCTGTCATGGGAGAGGGTCTGGGCGGCCATCTCCTTGAAATGCTCCACGGTGATGTCCCGGCCGCCGAGGCCCGTGATGAAGCCGAAAAGCGGGGGGGCCTGGGGCCGCCCGTAGAGCGCCGACTTGACCTCCTGAAAAAAGATGCCATGGCAGCCGTAAGAGATGTTTCGGTCGACGACGGCCACCTTCTTCGCCCGGGCGACGATCTTGCGGACGGTGGCGAAAGGGAAGGGGCGGAAGACCCTGAGGCGCAGGTTCCCCGCCCGGACGCCCTCGTTGCGGAGCGCGTCCACCGCGACCCGTGCGGTGGAGCCGGCTGTTCCCGAGGTGACGAAGAGAAAGTCGGCGTCATCGCACCGGTAGGCGTCGACGAGGCCGAGCGGCCGCCCGAAGGCCTTCTCGAAGTCGCGGCCGGTCTCCTCGATCAGGGCCGGGGCCTTTTCCATGTCCTTCTGGAGCTTGTAGCGAAGTTCGAAGTAATGCTCCGGCGACGTCAGGCCGCCGAACGCGTGTGGATCGGAAGGCGTCAGCCGGATTTCCGGCGCGAAGGGCGGCAGGTAGCGGTCGACCGCCTTCTGGTCCGGGACGTCGACGACCTCGTAGGTGTGAGAGAGGGCGAAGGCGTCGAGGACGACCATGGCCGGGATCATCAAGGCCTCGGAGACTTTGAACGCCTGGATGACCGTGTCGAGGACCTCCTGGTTCGAGGAGCAGTAGTACTGCATCCAGCCGGTGTCCCGCTCGGAGAGGCTGTCGTTCTGGTCGGTCCAGATGCTCCAGCCCGGGGCCATGGAGCGGTTGATGTTGCCCATGACGACGGGGTGACGGCCGCCCGAGGCCCAGTGGAGCATCTCGTGCATGAGGGCCAGGCCCTGGGCCGACGTCGCGGTGAACGTCCGGGCCCCGGCCACCGAGGCCCCGATGCAGGAAGCCATGGCCGAATGCTCGGACTCGACCTTGATGAACGTGGCGTCCAACGTGCCGTCGGCGCACATCTCGGAGAGCAGCTCCACGACCTGGGTTTGGGGCGTGATCGGGTAGGCGGCGATGACCCGAGTCCGGGACAGCATGGCGCCGTACGAGAGCGCGTGGTTGCCCATGATGACTTTCTTCATTTCTGCTCCTCCACCATGACGATGCACTTCGCCGGGCACTCTTCCGCGCAGATGCCGCAGCCCTTGCAGAAGTCATAGTCCACGACGGGCCAGTCGTCGACGATGTCGATGCTCGGCTCCGGGCAGAACTTCCAGCAGATGCCGCACTTCAGGCAGCGGCTGCGGTCGACCTCGGGCCGGATGTTCCGCCAGGCGCCCGTCTTGTTGTGGGTCTGGGAGCCGATGGAGATGACCATGGCCGGCATCTCGTCGGCCGATTTAAAGACGATCTTCGTCGCCTTTTTGTCTTTCATGCCCTGTTCCCTTTCAGGCCCGCGCGTAGGCTTCCTCGGCCGCTTTGACGTTGTCTTCCGGCCGGATCGGGATCCCCTCCCGGATGGCTTGGCACAGAGACTCGAGCTTCGTCAGGCCGAGAATCTTGATAACCGCGCCGGCGATGGCCGTGTTGACGATGGGAGAGGCCAGCGTGCCCAGCCTGTTATTGACCGCGATCTCGGTGGCGTTGATGGTCCGAATCGTGAATTTCTGCCGGAACGCGAAATCCTCCGGCTTGCGGTCGCTGTTGATGATGATCGATCCGCCCGGCTTGAGGCCCTCGGTGACGTCGATGGCCTCGACGAGCGTGGGGTCCACGACGACGACGTGGTCGGGGGCGTAGATCCGGCTCTTATCGTAAATCGGTTTGCTGTCGATCCGGATGAAGGCGACGACCGGCGAGCCCCGCCGCTCTACGCCGAACTCCGGATAGGCTTGAACCCAGTTGCCCTCCTTGGCGATGGCGTCGGCGAGGATCTTGGAGGCGACAACGGTGCCCTGGCCCCCGCGGCCGTGAAAACGGATTTCGACCATGTGCCTCTCCTTTGCGGTGATGAATGAAGGGCTATTATAAGCCCGGTCCCTCCGCCGGGTCAAAAAGAAGGGCTCGAACCTTCCCCGGACCCCGATATCATCCGAAATTCAGGTTTGGCCCCTTATGAGCTCTTGGCCCTTTGGGCCAGGTAGAGATGTTTGAGCATCAGCGCGTCGGCCTCGAGGTTGGGGCTCTCGCAGATGACCATGCCCTCGACGGTGAGGTCCCTGAGCGCCTGGATCCACTCGTCGTAACGGAAGTCCGCCTCGTCGAGGTTCAGATGCATGATCTCGCCCGCCCGGTTGAAATGGATGCCGGCGACATGGATGTGGGCGCTCTTGAGGGCTTTCGGACCCAGCTTCCGAGCGACCTTGCCGAGGACGCGGTGGAACTCCGCGTAGGAATTCACCCGTCCCTCGCGGGCGTAGATGTGCGAGAAATCCAGGCAGGGTCGGAGCCCTTCGACCTCGCGGCAGAGGAGGAGGACCTCATCAAGCGTGCCGAACTGGGAGGCCTTGCCCGTGGTCTCGATGCGGACAACGGTGGGAATCCTCTCGGTCCGGACGATGGACATGACCGCAGCGACACCGCTCCTCACCGCGGCCAGGGCCTTTTCCGGCGTGCCCCGGCCGTAGAAGCCGGCGTGGAAGACGATGCTTTCCGCCCCGCACTCAGCCCCGAGACGGACCGCGCTCAGAAGACGCTCCTGGCTTTGGAGCCGGATGCCGCGGTCCTCGGAGTTGAAATTGATGAAGTAAGGCGCGTGGGCGCTGAGCCGGAGGCCCAGCGCCGCGGCCCTGTCGTGGATCCGGCAGGCCGTGTCGCGCCCCATCCTGACGCCCTGGACGAACTCGATCTCCAGGCCGTCCAGGTCCAGCGCCTTGATGCGGTCGAGGGCGCCGAGTGTCGAGGCGTCGGGGGCGGACAGGGGCACGCCTGCGGTGCCGAACAGCAGGCGCCTAGGAGCACCGGGCATCGCCCTTCCCGCCGTCGAGGAACTCGCTGACAATCCGCATGGCGCAGAATTCGCCGCACATGGAGCAGGCCTGGGTCTTCGATTTCCTTCCCTTGCGGACCGTCTCGAACTTGACGGGGTCGAGGGCGAGCGCCTTCTGGGCCTCCCAATCGAGGCGCCGCCGGGCCTGGGAGAGCGCGCGGTCCCGCTCGAGGGCGCCCGGGATCTTCTTGACGATATCGGCGGCGTGGGCGGCGATCTTCGAGGCCATCAGCCCCTCCCGGACATCGTCGAGGGTCGGGAGCCCGAGATGCTCCGCCGGCGTGACATAGCACAGGAAGTCGGCGCCCGCCGCGGCCGCCAGGGCCCCCCCGATGGCCGATACGATGTGGTCGTAACCGGGCGCGATGTCCGTGACGAGCGGGCCGAGAACGTAGAACGGGGCCTCACGGCAGAGCCGCTTCTGGAGGCGGATGTTCATCTCCACCTGGTCGAGCGGAACATGGCCCGGTCCTTCCACCATGACCTGGACGCCCGCTTCCCAGGCCCTCTGGACGAGTTCGCCGAGGGTCAGGAGCTCCTCGATCTGGGGACGGTCGGTGGCGTCGAGGACGGAGCCGGGCCTCAGGCCGTCGCCCAGGCTCAGGGTGACGTCGTACCGGTGCGCGATCTCGAGGAGGCGGTCGAAGCGGGAGTAGAGGGGATTTTCCTTCCCGTTGTGGAGCATCCAGGCGAGCTGGAAGGCCCCTCCCCGGGACACGATGTCGGCGACTCGCCCCTGTTTCTTCAGGCGGTCGATGGCTTTCAGCGTCAGCCCCGCGTGAACGGTCATGAAGTCCACGCCTTCGACGGCCTGGGACTCGATGGCCGCGAAGAGGTCGTCTTCGGTCATGTCGACGATGGAGCCCCGTCGGTCGATGGCCGCGATGGCGGCTCCGTAGACAGGCACGGTCCCTAGGGGGACCCGAATCCGGTCGAGGATCGTCCGGCGGATCCTCCTGAGGTTTCCGCCGGTGCTCAAGTCCATCAGGGCGTCGGTCCCGTAGTCGAGGCTGACCCTGACTTTCTTGAGCTCTTCGGCGAGAAAAGGAAAGTCGCGCGAGGTGCCGATGTTGACGTTGACCTTCGTCCGGAGGCGGCTGCCGATGCCCGCGGGACGCGAGGGAGAATGCCGGGGATTGAAGGGGATGACGGCCATCCCCCTGGCGAGAAGCCCGGCCAGGGCCTCGGCAGGCTGGCCTTCGGCCCGGGCGACTTTCCTGATCGCCGGGGTGAGCACACCCTTTCTCGCCTGATCGATTTGCGTCATGGTTTGTCGCTTCCGGGGACGTACTCTAGAATCACATCGATGGATTTTCAGTATAGTCGACGGGCCCGGCTGAGTCAAGGCGGGCTGGGGGTGAGGGAGGCTCTTTTTCCTCACCCCCAAGGGTGAGACAAAACGTGTCATTTTCACCCCGGGATTCATCCGGCCGGACGATTGCGGCGGGGTGGGGTGGGGCTCTATGCTGACACCATGACGAAACCGGCCGTCGCAGCTTCTTTTTTATGGGCAGGATTCTTTATAAGGAACCCGTCCGAATCTCGCGATAGCCGGCCATAGTTTCGAAAAAAAAGGGCTCGCAAAGCCCCGTTTTTTTCTATCGGCGGTAGCCTGTTCAGAGCTCGAGGCCTTCTGTGAGTTCCCCTGAAGGAAACGGCCCGGATTCCCGTCCGTCTTTCGAGATCGGCGGCAGGCTCCTGGCCCGGAACACCGTCCTCAATGTCGTCGGGTTGGTCGTCCCCCTGCTCGCGGGGTTCGCCGCGATCCCTTTCGTCGTGCGCGCCCTGGGCGCTCAGCGGTTCGGCGTCCTGTCGCTCGTTTGGGTCGTCTTCGGGTATTTCGGCCTGTTCGATCTCGGCTTGGGACGGACGACGACGAAATACGTCGCCGACGCCCTGGGGAGGGGGAAGACAGAGGAAATTCCCGGATGCGTCTGGACGGCCGTCATCCTGCAAACGGGGATCGGCGTCGCCGGCGCCCTGCTCCTGGTCCTTCTGAGCCCGCTCATCACCATGCACTTCCTGAAGATCCCCGGCCAGTTCATCCCCGAGACCGTGACGACGCTGCGCCTGGTCGGCTGGTCGCTGCCGGTCATGTTCGTCAGTTCGTCGTTCCGGGGTGTCTTCGAGGCCGCCCAGAGGTTCGACCTCGTTAACGCCGTCAAGGTTCCGGTCAATGTCCTGTTCTATGTCCTGCCCCTTGTCGGCACGACCTTCGGCTACAGACTCCCCGGCATCGTCGTCCTCCTCCTCGGCTCGCGCGTCGCCGGGCTTCTGGCCTGGGCCTGGCTCGGCCTCCGCGTCGTGCCCGTGCTGCGGACGCACCCCCGGCTCGAGCGCCGCCTGCTCAGGCCCCTCCTCACGTTCAGCGGCTGGCTGGCCCTTTCGAGCGTCCTCTATGCGGCGAGCTCGTCGGTCGACCGGGTAGTCATCGGGGCCGTCCTGACCGTCGGCGCGGTGACTTTCTACAGCGCTCCGTACGAGGCCCTCAACCGCGTCGGCGTAGTGCCCGGCAGCGTGGCCATGGTCCTCTTCCCGGCCTTCAGCTCGCTCAACGGGGGCCGCCTCAGGGAGAAAGCCGAGGACCTCTTCGCCCGGTCGACGAAGTTCCTTCTCCTGTCGACCGGACCGGTCCTCGTCCTCTTCATCTTCTTCGCCAGGGACTTCCTGCGGCTCTGGCTGGGCGCCGACTTCGCCCGAACGAGCACGCTGGCCGTCCAGATCCTGGCGGCCGGTTTCCTGGTCAATTGCGTCATCGCCGTTCCGAACAACTACCTGATGGGCATCGGGCGTGTGGATATCGCTCCGAAATACCAGTCCGTCGAGCTCGTTGCTTACGCAGGATTGGCTTGGGCGGGAGCGAAGCTATGGGGCATCACCGGCGTCGCGCTGGCCACGGCCGTCCGTCTGGCCGCCTTTTCGATCTTTCTGTTCGCCGCCTCCTTCACGTCCGGCGGGGTCCGCTTCCGGCCGTTCTGGGGGGCCGGGGCGCGGCGGGCGGTGACGGCGCTGGCCCTCTATGCGGCGGCACTCGAGTTCGATGTCCTGGCGGGGTTCTCTCTATGGGGAGCGGCCGTGCTGACGGCCGGCTTTCTCGGAGCGGCGTATTTCAAACTGCTCGAGCCTTCCGAGCGGGAGTTCCTGAGGACGCGGTTCTTTCTCAAGCGCGCCGGCGCGCGGCCACTGGCCGCCTCCGGGTCCGGGGGCGTGCCGTGAGGGACCTCCCTCGCGCCGCCGTCCTCCACCCCGGCCTGCGGGGCGGGGCCGGCTCCGAGACCGTGGCCGTCTGGCTGGCCCGGGCGCTCCGGGGCATCGCCCGCGTGACCCTCGTCAGCATCGGGCCGATCGACTTGCCGAAGCTCGACGGATTGTGCGGGACAGACCTCGCGGGTTCGGGGGTCGAGACGATCTCCCTTCCCCCGACGCGCGGTCCGGCCGGCCGCCTCGATGCCCTGCGGGGCTTCCGGCTGGGGCGCTGGGCCAAGGCGCATGGCAGCGAATTCGACGTCCTCATTTCCGCCTACAACGTCATGGACTTCGGCCGGCGCGGCATTCAGATCATCGCGGACGTCAGCTTCGACGACGGGCTCCGGAGGTCCCTGCATCCCGCGGCCGCCGGGATGAAGCGCCTCTTTTACGCGGGCTCGCCGCTCCGGTCCGCTTATCTCGGGCTCGGGCGGGCTCTTGCACGCCAGTCCCGGAACGGCTGGCGCGCGAACCTGACGTACGCCAACTCCGCCTGGATGCGGGACGTCTTCGTGCGCCGCTTCGACCTTCCTTGCGGTCTCCTCTACCCGCCGGTCGCGGCGGCCGCCCAGGCCGTGCCGTGGGAGGAAAGGGAGAACGGCTTCGTCATCATGGCCCGGCTGGCCCCGGAGAAGGGGATCGAACGGGCGATCGCCGTCCTGGACGAGGTCCAGCTCGCTGGGGCGGATGTCCATCTCCACATCCTCGGGCGCGCGGCCGACCACCTCACGACGGAGGCCGTGCGGAAGCTCTGCCGCGAGCGGGAGGGCTGGGCGAGCTACGAGGGCTTCGTGGGCGGGGAGGCGAAGAGCGCGCTCCTGGCCCGGCACCGCTACGGGCTTTCCGGCTGCCGCCACGAGGCGTTCGGCATGGCCGTGGCCGAGATGTGCCGGGCGGGCATGATCGTCTGGGCCCCGCGGGCGGGCGGCCAGGTCGAGGTCGTCGGCGACGGCGAGCTCGCCTACGACGACGAGAAAACCGCGGCCCGGGAGATCGCCGGCGTCCTCGGCGATACGGTGCGGCAGGCGGACCTCCGCCGGCGGCTCGCGGCCCGCGCCGCCGAATTTTCGACCGAGCGCTTCGTTTCCGGCGTCCGTTCGATCGTCGGCGATTTCCTCGACCCGGAGGGCGGCCCATGAGCGCCGTCCGGAAAGACCTGGCGTTCGTCGTGGCGACGATGGACCGGCCGCTCCTGATCGCCCGGCTGCTCGAGAGCCTGGTCGCTCAGACCGTTGTTCCGGGCGAGGTCATCGTTGCCGACGGCGGCGCGACCCTCGTCACGGACGTCTGCCGGACGCCGCGTCCTTTCTCGGTCCGTCATCTCGCGTGCCGTCCGCCCTCGGCGTCCCGTCAGCGGAACGCCGGGATCGGGGCGGTGGGGCCCGGCGCAGCCTTTGTCGGCTTCCTCGACGACGACATCCTCCTCGAGCCGAGGGCTGTTGAGGCGATGATGGCTTTCTTCGATACGGCGCCGGCGGACGTCGGCGGCGCGGCCTTCAACATGTCCAACCATCCGCCGCTCCGGGCCGCCCGCTGGAAGTGCCTGCCGCTTGTCCGGCTGGCCGGGATGTACAGCCGGAGACCGGGGGCCGTCATGAAGTCCGGCTTCCAGACGATGATCGGCGCGGTCGAGGAGACGGTGCGGACCGGCTGGCTCCCGAGCGGTGCTGTCGTCTGGCGTCGCGAAGCTCTGAGGCGGCTCGCATTCGATGAGTGGTTTTCGGACTACGCCTATCTCGAGGACTTGGATTTCAGCTATCGGGCGGCGAAATCGTGGACCCTCGCGGTCGTCGCCGAGGCCCGGTACACACACTACCCGCAGGCCTCCTCGCGGCTCGACGCCCGCCGCTTCGGGAACAAGGAGGTCGCGAACCGGCTGCATTTCGTCCGCAAGAATCCTGAGCTGTCGGTCGGACTCTGCCGCCTCGGCCTCGGATTGCGGATGCTCATGAGCCTCGCCGACGGGCTGGCCGGTCGGGACAAGCACGGGTTCCGGCGGGCCCTCGGGAACCTGGACGCCCTGTTGCAGGCGGGCGGAGGCCGCCGCTCATGAGCAAGCCCGGCGCCGGAAAGAGCGTCATCCTCCTGGCCACCGCCGCCGGGCCGCGGAACCGGGGCATCGGGCAGTACGAGCGATACGTCCTCCCTCCGCTCCTTTACCGGCTCCTCGAGCGCGGCGCGACGCCGACCGTCATCCTATCGGCCGACGGCGACTTCGCCTGCGGTGACGGCCGGGTTCGCATCCTGCGCCTGCCCGCGAGGCGGGACAAGACCTTGGCCCGGCTGGCCGTCGAGCAGGTCTGGGTTCCCTGGGCCGCAAGGGGCGCCGATCTCTTCGTGTCGCTCGAATCGGTTTACCCGTTCCCGCCGGTCCCGGCCCGCCGGCGCATGGTCGTCGTCCATGACATCCACGTTCTCCGCTTCCGCCGTGATCCGGAGAGGTTCCCCGAAGATTATTCGCGCCCGTACGCGCTCTGGGCGCCGGCGGCGACGAGGCGGGCCCTCAGGGCGAGCCACAAGATCATCGCCGTGTCGGAGTTCACGCGCCGCGAGATCCTCGACGTCCTCAAGGTCGACGCGGGCCGAGTCGTTGTCGTGCCCAATGGCTTGGATCACTCGAAGTTCCACCCGCCGTCCGGAGCGGGCGAGACCGAGAGGGTCCGGGCTAAATACAACCTCCCGCCGTCCTTCTACCTTTTCGTCGGGCCCTGCAGCCGGAAGAAGAACCTGCGGCTGATCCTCGACGCTTACCGGGCGTCCGGAGGGACGGACGCGGTCAAGGCCCCGGTGGCCGTCGCCGGCGACACCCGGCGGAACTCGCTTTACGGCGAGCTCTTGGACGGGATCCGGACGGCTGGGCTCGGGGACCGTTTCCTCCTCCTCGGCAGCGTCCCCGACAGCGACCTGCCGGGGCTGTACGCGGCGGCGAGGGCCTTTCTTTATCCGTCGCTTTACGAGGGGTTCGGGCTTCCCATGCTCGAAGCCATGGCCTGCGGCGTGCCCGTCGTGGCCGCGGACGGGTCCTCCCTTCTCGAGGTGGCGGGGGGAGCGGCGCTTCTCATCGATCCGCGCGATCCCCGCTCGCTCCTCGCCGCCCTGGAGAGGGTCGGCCGCGAAAGCGAACGGGCCGGGCTCGTTGGGCGGGGCCTGGCCAGGGCGCGCGAGTTTTCATGGGAGCGGACGGCCGAGTGTCTCGCCGCGGAGCTCTGCGCATGAAGCCCCGCCGCCTCCGGTTTTTTCCTGGGTCCGGGAGTTGAGGCCATGACGAAGAAACGGATCCTCGTCTCGGCGTACGCCTGCAATCCCTCCGGGGCTGTCCATCTCCATCCCGGAGAGGATCTGGCGGGCTGGCGCTTCGTCGAGCAGATCGCCCGCTTCCACGACGTCTGGGTCATCACCCACGAGTACAACCGCGAAGGCGTCTTGGCGGGGCTCGCGGCGGGGGGGGCGAAGGGCGTCCGCTTCCGGTT
The DNA here is from genome assembly GCA_964551995.1 of uncultured Eubacteriales bacterium. GTDB lineage: Bacteria > Acidobacteriota > Aminicenantia > Aminicenantales > Saccharicenantaceae > DATKJS01. The sequence goes on along the minus strand of CAZKFD010000014.1, from coordinate 45,363 downwards.
CCTCGCTTTGCCTCCACCCCTGGGCGCCCTGTACAAAATCGATTTCGGCCAGAGGATTTATTATTACCTCTGGCAGGTTGCGGCGTTGAGGGCGGCCCGGCGGCTCCACCGCGAGGTCCGCTTTGACCTGGCCCACCATGTGACTTTCGGCAACGACTGGATCCCGAGCTGGATCGGGGCGTTCCTGCCAGTGCCCTTCATTCACGGCCCCGTCGGCGGCGGCCAACGGACGCCGCGCGGTCTGCTCGAAGAATACACGTTCGGCGGGAGGCTCTCCGAACTCGCGCGGAACGCCGCCCAGTGGCTCGGGCGCCGCGACCCCGTGCGTCGGCGCTGCCTCCGAAAAGCCAAGGCCATACTGGTCTGCAACCGGGAGACGCGGGACAGGATTCCGGAATCGCGGCGTGGGAAAACGATGTATTTCCCGGTGAACGGGGTTGCCCGCGAGGACATGGACCCGGGAGGGCCCGCGGACTCGGGACCGAGGCCCTTCAGGGTTTTCACGGCCGGACGCTTTCACCGCCTTAAGGGTTTCGCCCTGGCGGTGAAGGGCTTCCGTCTGTTCGCCCGGAGCTTTCCGGATTCGGAGTTCGTCATCGCCGGCCGCGGTCCCGAGGAGGCGGCGCTCCGCCGGCTGGTGGCCAAGCTCGGGCTCGTGGAGAAGGTCCGTTTCACTGGGTGGCTGCCCCGCGCCTCGCTCCTTCACGAAATGAGGTTGGCCGATGTTTTTCTCTTTCCCAGTTTCCGGGACGGAGGCGCCGCCGTCGTCGTCGAGGCGATGGCCGCGGGCAAGCCCGTGATCGGCTTGGATTCGGGCGGGCCCGGCCTCCACATCCAGCCCGGCTGGGGTTTCAAGATTGATCCTCAGGATCCTGTGCACGTCGCCGGCGAGATCGCCCGGGCCCTGGAGACCCTGCATCGCGACCCCGCCCAGCGCGCGGCGATGGGGGAGGCTGCCCGGCGCCGTGCGGAGGAATATTATCTTTGGGACAGGCACGGCGACCGGTTTCTCGAAATCTACGCCCAGGCGCTCGGGGGCGGCTGAGGCGCGTCCATGGTCCTTCCGGCTGTCCTCTGGGTTCTCGTTTGGGGCGGGGTGTACAGCGATCTGTCCCGCTTCCGGTGGGACGATCTCCTGCGGAGCCCCTTGAGCTTCGTCCTGACGCTCAGGCCTTTCCTGCCCGTCCTCGCGATGCTCTTCTGCGTCCTGCTGTTGGCGAGGTCGGAGCGCGTGTCCCTGACGCTCTGGAAAGGGCCTCTGACGGCCCTCGCCGGATACGGCCTCTTCGGCCTGCTGTTCTTCTTCCTCTCGCCCGACCCCTTCGTGTCCGTGTATTGGGCGCTCCTTTTCCTGTCCGTCGTTTTCGTGGCCTGGACGCTCGTCAACCGGGAAGATCCCGAAAAAAACGCCGAGGTCCTGATGAACGTCAACGTCGCGATCATCGTCGTCCTCGTCGTGTTCTACCTGTTCGGCCCTCTTTGGCCGATCCTGAAAGGGGCTCACAACCCGCGCCTGTACAAACTCCCCTTTGGACTCGGGATCCAGACAGCCAATGGCGTCGGCCGCTTCGCCGGCGTCCTGGCCCTCGTCTCGCTCTCGAGGCTCCGCCAAGCCGATCTTCTCAAGCACGCCCTGTGGGCGGTCCTGCTGGTCGTTTCCGTCGTTTCGCTGGCCCTGTCCGAGTCCCGAACGGCCATTCTGGGCTTCATCGTGGGGTCCCTCCTGATCGTCATCGCCAGCAGGAATTTCAGCTGGCTCTTGGCCCTCATTCCGGGCGTCTTTTATTTCCTCTACGAAGCCTGGTTCGTGTGGCGCTTCAAAGGGAGCTTCGAGAACGCTTTCCTCATGTCGGGCCGGCAAACGACGTGGCGGAAGGCCCTCGACCTGGCCCTCCGATCGCCGTTCGTCGGACACGGCTTCCACGCCGACAGGCTGATGCTTGAGGGCGAGCACGTCCACATGGCCTATCTTCATTCGCTCATCCAGGGCGGAATCCTGGGAGCGCTCTGTTTCACGGGCGCCCTCGTCGGCCTCTGGGTCGTCATCTTCAAAAACCGGATCATCCCGCGGGCGGCTCGGACCGCGGGCGTCAAGAACTTTCTGCTGACGGAATCCCTGGCCGTCGTCGGGTTCCTTATGGCCCGGAGCTTCTTCGAGTCGACGGCCGCCTTCTACGGCGTTGACCTCCTGTTTCTCGTGCCGTGCATGGCCTATATCCTGATCTGGAACCGGAGAAACCCTCTCGCCGGAGAGGCCGCATGAAGATCTCCATCCACACGATGTACTTCCTGCCGGATTTCGGGAGCGCGCCCGTCCTCATGAGCGAGCTTGCCGGTTTCCTGGCCCGGCGCGGCCTCGACGTCGAGGTCGTGACGACCTTTCCCCGCAGGCCGTCGCCGGAATTCCGGGGCCTCGTGTATTCCCGGCGCCGAGCTGACGGCTTCGTCGTCAAGAGGCTCTGGACAAACCGGACGCCTCAGCCCATCGGCCGGCTCATGGCCTGGAACGTCTATTCGGCCGGGGCGTTTCTCAACCTGCCGACTCTCGGAAACGGCGACGTCGTCTTTGTGAGGACTCCGCCTCTTCAGCTCGGATTCCCCGCGTATCTCGCGAAGCGTCTGGGAGGAGCCCGGATCGTGCTCAACGTCCAGGACATCCATCCGGACCTGGCCATCGAATCCGGCATCCTCAGGAACCGGGCGGGAATCCGATTCGCCAAGGCCCTCGAAAGGTGGGTTTACGGGATCGCCGACAAGATCGTCGTCATCAGCGACGGCTTCAGGAGAAACCTGGCCGCCAAAGGAGTCCCCGAAGCCAAAATGGAGGTCCTCCCCAACTGGGTGGATACGGAATTTCTCAGGCCGCTCCCGAAGGACAACCCGGTTTCGAGGGCCCACGGATTCGACGGCCGCTTCGTCGTCCTGTATTCCGGCACGATCAGCATCAGCGGCAGCCGGGCCCTGGAGGAGGTCTTGGAGGCGGCCAGGGCGCTGAGCCCGGAGAAGGACATCCTGTTCGTAATCGTTGGAGAAGGCCTCAAAAAAGACGCCCTCAGAGCCCGGGCCGCAGCACTCGGGCTGGAGAACGTGGCCTTCCTCCCGTTCCAGAGCTACACCGACCTGCCGGCCCTCTTAGCCTCGGCCGACGTTCTTCTCGTGCCCCTCGACGCGGAGAAATCCCAGCTGTCGGTGCCCTCGAAGTTGTACAGCTTCATGGCGGCCGGACGTCCCATCCTGGGGCTGGCCGGCCCGGCCTCCGAGGTCGCGTCGGTGCTCCGGGAGAGACGATGCGGGCTTTCCGTCCGGCCCGACGCTCCGGACGACATCGCCGACGCCGTCCGCGCGTTCCGGCGCTCGCCGGAGATGCGCCGGGATTTCGCTGGGAATGCCCGCGCGTATGTCGTAGAATGTTTTTCCAAGGACAGGATCCTCCGGTCCTATGAGAGTCTGCTGACCGCCCAGGGAGTCTGAAGGATGCGGACGACCGCATGAAAAGATTCGAGTATCTTCTGCCCCCCCTGATCGTCATGGCGCTCATCTTCCCCATCGGGAACAAGGCCCTGGCGAGCCACAGGACCTACGAGATCTTCGTCGCCGCGTTCCGCTGGCTCTTCCCGCACGTCTCGTACCATACGGCGGGCACGGCCTATATCGTTTTCAGGAAATCCGGGCACTTCTTCACCTACGGCCTGATCGCCTTCCTCCTCTATCGCGCCCTCCGGGCGGGGCGGAGGCCGAGGTGGCGACCGGCCTGGCTCTTCCGCGCGGGGGCCGTCGCCATGGGCTACGGGCTGTTGGACGAGTTCCTGCAATCGTTCGTCCCGAACCGGACTTCGAGCCTCAGGGACTGGCTCGTGGACACGGCCGGAATCGCAACCGCGCTGGCCCTGACGGCCTGGAGGTCCAAGAGGCTGGACGAGGGGCGGGTTCCCCCACCCGGCCCGGACTCGCTGCGCCGGGCGCTGTTCCTCAAGCGGCCGTTCGACGTCGCCCTCTCCCTGGCGGGACTCGTGGTTTCCCTGCCTTTCTGGACCGTCATCGCGTTCGCGATTTGGCTCCAGGACCGCGGCCCGGTCTTCTATTCCCAGGAGCGCGTGGGGCGCGGCGGCCGCCTCTTCAGGGCTCACAAGTTCCGGTCGATGGTCCGCGACGCCGAGAAGGGGCTGGGGCCGGTGCAGGCCGCGGAGGACGATCCCCGGACGACCCCCGTCGGGCGGGTCCTCCGGGCCACGGCCATGGACGAGCTTCCCCAGCTCCTCAACATCTTCGTCGGCGAAATGAGCTTCGTCGGCCCGCGGGCGATGCGGCCGAACGAGCTCGAGGTCCGCGGCGGCCTGGAGGCGAGACCGGTGACGGAGATCCCGGGCGGCGGCCGCCGGCACTCGGTCCGTCCGGGGTTGACGGGCCTGGCCCAGGTCCTCCTGCCCGGCGAGACGCCGCGGAGAAGAAAGTTCCGCTACGACCTTCTGTATATCCGCCGCATGAGCTTCTGGCTGGACCTTGAGCTGATGGCCCTTTCGTTCGGCATCAGCTTTCGCGGGAAATGGGAGTCCCGTCAGGACAAGATCTAACTCCTGCCGTCGAGGATTTGACAAAGCGCCGGCCCATCGGTTAAGAATCTTGGATTTGATCATGCCCAAGAACGTGATGAAAACGCACGACAGGACGGACGTTCTCGTCGTCGGAGGCGGGCCGAGCGGCCTGCGCGTCGCGGCGCGGCTGGCCAGGGCCGGCCTGGCCGTCCGCATCTTCGAGAAGAAATCCGCCGTCGGCGAGAATATCGTCTGCACGGGGATCGTCGGCCGGGAGGTTTTCGCCCGGTTCGGTCTGGACACGGGGTCGGTCATTCAGGAGATCCAGGATGTCCGCCTCGTTTCGCCTTGCGGCACGGCCGTGACTTACCGCCATCCGCGCGCTTTCGCCTGCGTCGTGGACAGGGAGGCGTTCGATGCACGGCTCGCCGCGGACGCCGTATCAGCCGGCGCGGTCCTTTCGCTCGGGTTCCGCGTCGACGACATCGCGACCGGCCGGGATGGAATCCGGGCGACGGTGAAGACCGTCGGCGGCGGGACCGCCCGGGTCTCCGCCGCCATGGCCGTCATCGCCTCCGGTGTCGATTCCGCGCTCCAGAAGAAGGCGGGTCTAAGCTATCCCAGCGACTTCCTGATGGGAGGACAGGCCGAGGCGCCCCGGCGCCAACCCGGGATCACGACTCTCTTCTTCGGCCGGAGCGTGGCCCCCGGTGCTTTTGCCTGGTCGGTGCCGGCGGGGCCCGTGTCCCGCGTCGGCCTCTTGACAAGAAAGGACCCCAGGACCTATCTCCGGAAGCTCCTGGCCGCGAACGTCGGGCCCGAGTCCGTGCGGCTCGACGATGTGCCGGTCCGGACGAAGGCCGTCGCCCAAGGGCTGCTCGCCCGGACGACGGGAGAACGCGTCCTTTCGGTGGGCGAAGCGGCGGGGCAGATCAAGACGACGACCGGCGGCGGGATCAGCTTCGGGCTCCTCTGCGCCGACATCGCCGCGGAGGCGATCATCCGGTGCTTTGACGAGTCGGCGTTCGGGGCGGCCGCCCTGGCGGGTTACGAAAGCCGGTGGCGGAGCATGCTCCAGAAGGAGATTGTCGTCGGCGCCCGCACGCGCAAGATGTGCGCCCGTTTGAGCGACCGGCAGGTCGAGGGCCTGTTCCGCCTGGCCCGGACCGACGGCATCATGCCGATCATCCGCGAGACGGCCGATTTCGATTGGCACAGCGGCCTGATCTTCGCCCTCCTCGAGAGGCTTTCCTTCATGGGGTTCTTCCGGACGGTGAAAGACAGCCTGGAATATCGGAATCTCTCCTGAGCCCCCGCCCGGTTCGGCCGGGCGTCGCGGCCGGAGGGAGCCGGCGATCATGAAAAAAATCCCGATCACGATTCTGGCCCTGGTCCTCGCCGTATCTGCCGGGCCCCTGTCCGGGCAGTCCCACAAGACATTCCGGGACGAGTTCAACGAGATCAGCGGCTGGAGAGGCCTGCGGGTCGGACCGCTCAAGGTCCTGCCGCTCCTCCGTCTCTCCGACGTCGGCTACGACGACAACGTCTATTATCGAGACCGGGAGGAGCAACCCGTCGCCGACTACACGGGCACCCTGTCCCCCCAAGTCAGGGCGGCCTGGCTTCTCGGGAACTCGATCATCCTCTCGGCCGCGGAGAATCCCGAATACGTCTATTACATGAACCAAGCGGACCTCAGGACGCTGACCAACAGCTACACTCTGGAGAGCCGAGTATTGTTGTTCCGGGTCCTGGCCCTCTCCGGCGGGTTCGAATCGCAGCGGCACCTCAGGCAGGCCTACAGCGAGTTCGACCAGCAGGTCGAAGACACGCAGGAAGGCTTCAACGCCTCTCTCTTCTTCGAAACGCCCCGGGGGACGGCCATCGGCGTGACCGGCTCTTCGCAGGATTACAGCTATCTGAACATCGGCCTCCAGGAGCCGGACGCGGACTACTCGCAGGCTCTCGACCGCCGCGAGCGGACGGCGGCCTTCGAATTCTATTACCGCATATTCAGCCAGACCCTCCTCTTCTGTTCCTGCGGAGCCTCCGACTACGAGTTTGACGACCCCGCCTTCGCCTGGCGCAACGCCCGCTCGACCCAGGCTCTCGTCGGGCTCCGTTTCCCGGGGCTCGGAAGCGTCCGGGGGACGCTGTCCCTGGGATACAAGAGGTTCGTCCCCGAGGCCGCGGACCGGAAGGAGTTCTCGGGACTCGTAGCCGACACGGACCTCGCCGCGCGGTTGGGCCGCCTCGGGCTCAGCCTGAGTTTCAACCGGGACAACTACTTCTCCTATCTCGACACCGCCTACTACTATGTCGAGGACCGCCTGCGCTGCGGCCTGACCTTCGCCCTCCTCTCGTTCTTCCGGATTGAAGGGAGTTTTCAGGTGGGGGAGTGGCGCTACCCCGATCCCCAGGAGGTCCCGTACCAGGGCGAAGATTATCTCATCGCGAGCCGGAGGGACGTGAACCGGATCTTTTCGGTCGGGTTCGGCTTCCGCGTCGGCGCGAACTCCTGGCTCAGCTTCAGCGACAACCTGTACCACCGGAGGTCCAACGCCCCCGGGTTCGACATCGACCGGAATTTCATCGGGGCCACCCTCGAATACGATTTCTGAGAAAGGGTCCGAAGGAGTCCGAAATGAGAATTTCGCCAAAGATCGTCCTCGCCGCCGGCCTGTTCCTGGCGCTGGCGGCTTCGCTCGCGGCCGGGCAGGCGCTTAGCCCCGAGTACCGGGTCGGGCCCAAAGACCTTCTGGAGGTCACGGCCGTGGGTGTGGCGGAAATCAACAAGCTCGTCGTTCGCGTTTCCGAGGACGGCAAGATCACCCTGCCGCTCGTGGGAGAGGTGGACGTCAACAACCTGACACGGTCCGACGTCGAGAAGAAGCTCGTCGTTCTCCTTGGCGAGAAATACCTCGTCAACCCCCAGGTCACCGTCTTCATCATGGAGTACAAGAGCAAGCAGGTCTCGATCCTTGGAGCGGTCGAGAAGCCCGGGCCCTACGAACTTCTGGGCCGCCAGACCGTGCTGTCGATCATCTCCCAGGCCGGCGGGATGACGCGGGACGCGGGCAACGAGATCATCGTCATCCGGCAGCTCCCCGACGGGACGAGCACGTCCATCCACCTCTCGATCGACGACCTGTTCTTCAAGGGCGATGCCAAGCTCAACATCCCGCTCGAGCCGAACGACATCATCACCATCCCCGTCGACAAGGTCGTGGTCGTCTACGTTTTCGGGCAGGTCAAGAGCCCCGGCGCCCTGCAGGTCAAGAAATCCAACATCCCGACCCTCCTGCAGGCCATCGCCCAGGCCGGCGGCTTCTCGGACCGCGCCGCCCGGGGGAGCGTCAAGATCCGGAGGAAGGATGCCTCCGGCAAGGATATCGAGGTCACCGTCAACGCCAAGGACATCCTCAAGGGCAAGATTAAGGATGTTCCGCTCCTCGAGAACGACACTGTCTATGTTCCCGAGAGCCTCTTCTGAGACGGCCGAGACGGACAAAGGGAGTCCACCATGAATGTCCTCAACACCCCGACCCACAGGAAAGAGATCGACCTCCTCGAATACGGGAGGGTCATTCTCAAGCGCAAATGGACACTGGTCACGTTCGCCGCGGTCGTCGTCCTCTTCGTGGCCGTCCTGTCGTTCACGGCCACGCCCCTCTACAGGGCCACGGCGACGCTTCTCATCGATGAGCCCAGCTCCAGCCTGGTCAACATCCAGGACATTCTGAACTCCGGCGGGTACTATCAGACCGACTACCTGGGAACCTATTTCAACACCCAGCTCAAGCTCCTCACAAGCCGGTCCCTAGCCGAGTGCGTGGCCAAGAAGCTCGACCTCGCGACGCGGCCGGAGTTCCTGAGCTCCCGGACCTCCCGGACCGGCCTGCTCCGGACCCTCAAGGGTTTTCTCGGCCTCCGCCGGGCGTCCTCCGTGAAGACGGGCGGCGCGGGGGCCGCCGAGGCGGCCGATTCGGCCTCTGCGAGTTACGCCTTCGCCGTTCTCGACGGCCTCGGAATCTCTCCCGTTTCGGACACGCGGATCGTCCAGGTCAGCTACACCTCGTCCCATCCGGTCCTGGCCGCCGACATCGTCAACACGCTGGCCGAGGAGTTCGTCAACTATTCCGTGGAAACCCGCTACGAGGCGACCAAACAAACCTCCGAGTTCCTGAGCGAGACCGTGGCCCAGCTGCGGGAAGACCTGAAGCGCAAGGAGGAGGCCCTGCAGAAGTACGGCGACGAGAAGAAGCTCCTCTTCCTCAACGACAAGGAGAGCACGGTCGTCAACAAGTTTTCCGAAGTCAACTCGGCCTTCACCGAGGCCCAGATCGACCGCTTCAAGAAGGAGGCCCTGTACAGAGAGCTGAAGGGGCTCGACGTCGACGCCCTGCCCGAGTCCGTCAACAACCCCGTCATCCAGAGCCTCAAGACGGCCTACACGCAGGCCAAGTCCGAGTATGAGGAAAAGAGCAAGTTCTACCGTCCGGATTATCCCGAGATGATCAAGCTCAAGGCCCGGCTCGACAGCACCAAGAGCGCGCTCGAGGACGAGATCCGGAAGGCCGTGGGCGCGGCGGAGGCCGAATACCGGGCCGCGCTGAATAAGGAGAAATCGCTTGAGGGGCTCCTGGAGTCCCAGCGGACCGACGTCGTCCAGATGAACAACAATTCGATCCTCTACCGCAGTCTCCAGATCGAGGTGGACAACATGAGGAACCTCCTCAGCAGTCTGGTGTCGAAGCAGAACGAGATCCAGGTTTCGAGCCACCTCGGAGGGCTGAGGACGAGCAACATCAAGATCGTCGACCGGGCCCTGGCCCCCGACCGGCCCTTCACGCCCGACATCCGGCGGAACCTCATGATGGCCCTTTTCCTCGGGCTGTTCGGCGGCTTGGGCCTCGTGTTCCTCGTCGAGTTCCTCGACAACACCGTCAAAGGTCCCGAGGACGTTGAGAGGCTGACCGGCCTGCCCTCGCTCGGAATCATCCCCCACCTCACGCCCGACGGGATGAAGAGAAAATCCGGCCCCTACGGAAGTTACCGCTATTCCTACGGCGACGAAAGCGAGAGCCGGGCGGAGACCATCCCCGAATTCTGTGAGATCGAGCTCGTCAACCATCTCTTCCCCAAGTTCTCGATCGCCGAGGATTACCGCACGGTGAGGACGTCCATCCTGCTGTCCCAGGCCGACAGCTCCCCCAAGACGATCGGCTTCACGAGCTCCCTACCGCAGGAGGGCAAGACCGTCACCGTCTCCAACATGGCCGTCTCGTTCGCCCAGCTCGAGGGCAAGGTCCTCCTCATCGACGCCGACCTGCGCAAGCCGCGCCTCCACAAGATCTTCCAGACGCGCAACCTTGTCGGGCTCAGCGGCTTCCTGACGGGGAAGATGGCCTTCGACGAGGTTATCCAGAAGACCAGCATCGAAAACATTTGGATCATCCCCAGCGGCCCGCACCCCCCGAATCCGGCCGAACTCCTGAATTCGAAGCGCATGCGCGACCTGCTGGCCAAGGTTAAGAGCCGGTTCGACACGATCCTGATCGACACGCCCCCCGTCCTCGCCGTCATCGACCCCGTGATCGTCAGTTCGCTCGTCGACTGCACGGTGTTCGTCGTCCAGGCTGGCAAGACAACCCGGCGGGCGCTCTCGAAGGCCGTAGAGGAGGTCCGCAAGGCCAAGTCCGAGATCGTCGGCGTCGTCTTCAATGAGGTCAAGCTCGGCCGCCAGGGGAGGGACGCGCCCTATTACCATTATTATGAGTACGAGTACGAAGCCAGCAAAGGGGAAGCCGACGGCGAAGCCGGGGCTTCCGGCCCCCTAGGCCGGGCCGGGGGGAAGGACGGCTCGAGATTCGAGAGGGGAGATTGAACACAAAACCCTCGGCCCGGACGGGGGATCGCCGCGAACCGGCGAATGAGAGAATGGCCGTGGCCGCTTCTCCGCAGTCCGCACCGAGCGCCGCTCCCGGGCCCCCCGGCTCCGGGAGCCGGCAGCTGCTCCGCAAAACTATCGAGTACGGGCTCATCGCTCTCCTCGTCTTCAGCCCGCTCCCAGCGGCCTCCGTCGACGCCTGGGCCATCCTCGTCATCGAACTCGCGGCCGGCCTCATGGGCGCGGCCTATATCCTCCTCGAGCCGAAGCCGCGGCTCAATCCTCACATGGAGCCCATCCTGCGGAGGATGCGCTGGGCGGTGGCGGGGTTCTTCGGCTTTCTCGTCTTCCAAATCCTCCCCCTGCCGACGGTCCTCGTCCGCGCTCTTTCTCCCGGCGCCTACGGCTTCCGGAAGCTCTACGACCCCGGGTTCGCGACGCGGCGCTTCATCACCCTGTCCGTCGCGCCGGGCCAGACCTTCCGGGCCGGGCTCGAGCTCTTCGCCTATTTCCTGCTGGGCTTCCTCATCATCCGGACCGTCACTCACGGGTCCCAGATCCGGAGGATCATCATCGCCCTCATGGCCTCGGGCGCGTTCCAGGCCCTCTACGGGATGTACGAACTCGGGGCGAGCCGGCCGCGGATCCTTTTCTACCCCAAGGCGTTCAGCCTCGAGTCCGTGACGGGGACGTTCGTCAACCGAAGCAACATGTCCGGCTACCTGGAGATGATCGTGCCCCTGGCCGTCGGTTTCATCATCGGCCGCATGAACCTCTTCTCCTTCGGCGCCAAGGGGATGAAGGAACGGTTCCTCCTGATGATGTCCCGGGGGCTCGCCGGAAACCTCCTGGCCTTCGGGGCCGCGGTTGTCATGTCCATCGGAATCCTCCTGTCCAACTCCCGGTCCGGTCTCGTCGTCCTCGTCTTCAGCTTCTTCCTGTTCATCGGGCTGTCCGCCCTGGCCTTCGGCCGGGTCGCGTACCGCGAGCTCTGGGTCAAGAACTTCATCCGCGCGACGGTGCTCGTCATCCTGGCCATGGCCCTGTTCATCGGCATAGGGGCGACGATCCAGAGGTTCGCCCTGGACAACCTTCTCCACGAGGACAGGCCCCTGTTCTGGGCCAACACCGTGAGCATGGTCCGGGACTTTCCGCTCTTCGGCACGGGACTGGGGACGTTCGTTTCGGCGTACCCCGCCTACGAAACGCGCGGCCTCTCCGACAGGGTCCTGGTCCACGCCCACAACGATTACCTCGAATATCTCTCCGAGCTGGGCCTCTTCGGCATGATCTTCCTCGTGGGCGTCATCCTCTATCTGGCCGTCCGGGCCTTCCTGACCTGGCGCGAGCGGCGCAATGCCGAAGCCAAGGGCCTCGCGCTGGGCGGCATCGTCTCGCTGGCCGGGATGGGGCTGCACACGCTGACGGACTTCAATCTGCATATTCCCGCGAACACGCTCCTGTTTGCGGTTGTCCTATCCCTGACCTTCGTCTCGGCCTATTACCGGAAGACCTGAGGATCCGCCATGAAAAAGCCGCTTCTCATTGCCGCCCTGGTTGTCGTCGCCGTCTGCCAGACGCTCATTACCTGGAACGCGCATCTCTATGACCGGGCCCGGGACGAAGCCGCCGGCCCGGCCGCGAAAGCACGGCTCCTCGAGCTCGCGGCCCGGGTCTATCCGTGGAACGACCAGGTCGACTTCGAGCTCGGGAAGACCTTCTTCGCGCGCGGCTCCGAATCCCTGGGAGACGCCTCGCTGCGGGACAGGGCTTTTGCCCAGTCCGTCGGCTATTTCCTGAAGGCGCTGCGCCTCAATCCGGGATCGGCGGCGACCCACCTCTACCTAGCCCAGTCCCTCCAGTACATGAGCTATCTCTCCCTTCCGACGACGGTCGGGTATTTCGGGGAATACAGGAAAGCCGCCGCCCTGACGGGGCACGACAGCGAGATCTACTGCGAGGTGGGGACCGTGCTCCTCGCGAGCTGGGAATCGCTCCGGCCTGAGGAAAGGGAATTCACGCTGGACGTCCTCGGGAAGATGCTCGCCGGCGCGGGCCGGGAGAAATTCCGGGACCTCCTCGAAGTCTGGTATCTCCACGGCCGGGATTATTCGATCATCGACGGGATCATGCCCGACGACCCCGGGCTGGAACGCGCGTACGCGCGGTTTTTGGGCGAGATGTCCCTCTCTCTCGAGGTCCGCCAGAAGGCTTTGGCCCGGGCCGAGTTCCTCGATTTCGTCAAAGCCAAGGACGAGCTCAGCCAGGGGCAGAGGGGCTACGAATACTTCCAGAGCCAGGACGCCGCCGGCCATCTCATCACCGCCGCCCGGCTTCTCGAATCCATCCGGTTTTACGAATCGCTCGTCCGGGAGAGCCTGATCGACCCGGCCGAATACGCGCAGGTCCTCAAGACGACGTATCTTCTTCTGGCCGAAATTCAGGCCGAGAAGACGCGCGCGCTTTCCGACCCGGACGGCTATCTGGAGAAATATCTCGTGCTCGAAACCGATCCGTTGGCCGCGGGAGAGTTCGAACAGTTCCTCAAGGACCGCAATCTGCTTGAAGACGTCCAGACGGCCGCCGCGCGGCCCAAAGACCTTCGGGCCTTAGCCATCGGGCTGCGGCTCGACTTCAAGCAGAACAAATACCGGGATATCGCCCAGGCCGGCGAAACGCTCGAGAAAAGCGCCTATATCATCCCTCCGGCCGGGACGGCCTATTATGTCCGGATCCTCGAGCTCGCCGGCGATTCGTTCGAGAAACTCGACGACATCTACGAGGCGGAGAATTATGACCTGAAGGCCCTCGCCGCCGACCCGGACGACCTCGAGGGGCTTATCCGGCTCGAGCGTTGCTATGACCGCCTGAACGACGATCCGCAGAGGGTTGCCGTCCGGCGCCGCATCGACGGCCTGCTGACTCCCCGCGAAGTCATCGCCGAGCCGCGGGTGCTCCGTAAGGACGAGCCGCTCGAGATCAGGATCGTGGGTGACGGGTCCCCTGTGTCCATGACGGTTTCGCTGGCCGGCCTCGAGCCGGGGAACCTGCCCCTCCTTTCGGTTTTCTTCAACGGCCGGGCAGTCTGGGAAGGATACGCACAGGGCGGCAGCCTGTCATTTTCCCTTTCACCCCGGACAGGGGCCAACACGCTCGTCATGGAGGCCGTTAACCGGCCCGTGACCGTCGCCTCTCTCGAGTGGAGCCGGGCGCCCAGAGGAGAATGAACCGCTGCGGGCTGAGATTATCTGTATTGGTTTCAACTAGTTAAGCGATAACCCGGCCCGCCCGTCCGACAGTTGGACCTTGACAAGAGATTCCGCGGTTCATTATTATTGAGTGTGGGCTAAGGAGGAAGACATGAGTCGAGGTGCCCGAAATCCCGTTTCCCTGGGGCTCGTCGTCGCCTTGCTCTGGCTGGCATCCCCGATCGTCATGAAATCCCAGACTCCGGCCAAGGGCCAGCTCGTCGGCTTCGTCTTCGGCAAAGACGGTTCGACGCCGGTGGCCGGGGCGGTGGTCATGCTCAAGGATGTGACGTCGGGAACCGTTTTCCAGAGCACGAAGACGGACAATCTGGGGGCTTTCAAGATCGATGGGCTTCGGGCGGGGATCTATGCCCTCGGAGTCACTTCGAGCGAGGGAGATTACAACTCCCAGGAGCTCATCGGGGTCAAGCCCGGCGAGACGGCCAAGATCTCCATCGCTCTGAGCCCCTATGACCGCGAAGCGGTCGAAGCCGCGCAGGCCGTGGCCAGGGACGAAAAGGAACACGGCGAGTCTCTGGTGGGACATGTCGCGAGATACGTCTCCGGAGCGAGAGAAGTGGAAGTCGTGATCGAGCGGGGGTTGCTGCAGGTGGGAGACCGGGTCCGGGTCAAGGGCTTGGCGACGGATTTTTCCCAGGACGTCAAGGCTCTCAGCATCGGGGGCGCCCGGGTGAAGCGTTGCCTGTCCGGCCAAGATGCGCTCATGCCCGTTTCCAGGGCCTGCGCCCCCGGGGACAACGTCTATATCGTCTGCAAGCGGGGAGTACCGCCCTTCTTCTTGGCTCCGCTCGGCCTGGCCGCCGTCGTGGCCGGCAGCGCGTCGCTGGTCACGATCCAGGAGCAGGAGCCGGTGTCACCGACGGACCCGAACGGGATCAAGCACTGATCCCGGTCCGCTCCTGACGCCGTCAGATCCGCACGTTTTTTCCCGTCTTTGTTTCGCCCCGCGGCCGGGGCGCAGCCCCGTCCGGCCCGCAAGCACTCGATGGACGCCATGAATATGCCCCGCACAAACCGGCTGCTCGTCCTCTGCGCCCGCACGCGCCCCGGCTCCGCAGCGTCGGACGAGATCGGGCGCCTGCTGGACCTCGGCCCCGACTGGGACGCTCTGCTCGCGAGGGGAGAGGAAGAGGGCGTTCTGCCTCTCCTGTTTTGGAACCTCGGGACCCGGATTGTCGGCGTGCCGGAGGACGTCCGGGACACGCTCAAAGTGCGTTACCTCAGGAACCTGGCCCGCAATGCCCAGGCGGCCGTGCGGCTCCGACCTCTCCTTGAGGCGGTTCGGGATTCCGGGTCGAGGGTGCTGCTCACCAAGGGCCTCCGGCTGGCCCTGACCGTGTATCCCGACCCCGGACTCCGGCCTTTTTGGGACGTCGACTTCATCGTCCGTCCCGCGGATTGGCCGGCCGTCAGGAAGATCCTCGACGGCCAGGGTTTCGAAGAGGCCGCGGCAGTCCCGCTCGGACCGGGATTTCCGGACACGCGGCCAAACGGATTGTATTCGCCGTATTTCCGGCTCCGGGAGCTCATCCTGGAGTTCCACTTTAATCTGCTCGGTCTGGCGTTCCCCTTGGACGTGGAGGCCTGCTTCGCCGCGGCCCGTCCGATTCAGGTCCGGGGCGTTGAAGTCCCGGTCCTGCCCCCCGAGCTCGAGTTCTGCTACCTCTGCCTCCACGCTCAACAGCATTCCTTCCGGCGGCTCATCTGGCTCACCGACATCGCCGAGATGGCATCGCGGGGAAGCCTCGACTGGGACGGCGTTTACGCGTTCTGCGAGGCCCATAAGGTCCGGACCTCCGTGTATCTCGCGCTCAAGCTGGCGGAGGCGCTCTGGCCGGGCTGCGTCGGGCGGGACGTCCTCCGGAGGCTCCGGCCCGGCGCCCTCGCCAGGCTCGCCCTCGGTTTTTTCTGGCCCGAATCCGGGGTGGCCGCCCGCACAGCCTCTCTGCCGTGGCCGTACGATATGCCTTCGCTCTTCTCGCTTTGGGAAAGGAGGTCGCCGGGCCTTGCACTCCGCACGCTGCGGACCGTTCTTTTCCCTCCCCGAGACTGGCTGGCCCGGACCGGAGGGGTTTCCGATAGCTCGGTCGTGGTCTATTATCGGTATTTCCGGCGGCTGGCGAGGCCGGTGGGACTCGCGGTGCGGCGGATCTGGAAGGCCAGATGAGCGACGTTCCGGCGGTCCTTGTCGAGAGCGTGGTCAAGCGCTATCCCGTTATCGGCGGGTTCCGGGACGTCCTTCGCCACCCGCTCCGGCGTCCGAGACGGACGGCGCTGGCGGGCGTCGACCTCCGCGTCGAGAAAGGCCGGTCGTTCGGGCTGCTCGGGCCGAACGGCGCCGGCAAGACGACGCTCATCAAGATCCTGGCGACCCTCGTGCTCCCGGACGAGGGGCGGGCGTTCGTCGCCGGTCACGACGCCGAGAAACAGCCGGCCGAGGTCAGGCGGTCCATCGGCTACGCGATCAGCGACGAGCGGAGTTTTTACTGGCGCCTCACGGGCCGGCAGAACCTCGAGTTCTTCGGCGTCCTCAACGGCCTCAGGGGCCGCGCGCTGGCCACGAAGATCGGCGAGGTCCTGCGGCTCACGGGGCTGGAGGGCGTCGCCGGATTGAGGTTCAACGCCTATTCCACGGGGATGAAGCAGATGATGGCCTTCGCCCGGGCCCTGCTTACGGATGCCGAGATCCTGTTCGTGGACGAGCCGACGCGCTCCCTGGACCCCCAGGCCGCGGCCAAGATCCGGACGTTCCTCCGGACGGAGATCGTCGAGCGGCGCGGCAAGACCGTGTTCTGGGCCACGCACGACCTGACCGAAGCCGCGGAATTCGCACAAGAGGTCGCGATCATCGACCGCGGCCGAATCCGTATCAGCGGCTCCCTTGAGGTCCTGACGAAGGGAGGCCGAGTCGCTCTGCGGGATATCTACGACAGGGCGCTGGCCGGCCCGCGGCCGGACGCTTCCGGGCGCGAGGGGGAGGGGATGTGAGCGCGCCGGCGGCGGTGATCGGCGGCGCCCGCGGCATCGCAGCGGCTTGGGCCAAGCTCTCGGCGTTCCTCCGGCGGGATTTCCGTGAGGCCCTGACCTACAAGTTCTCCTTCGCCTCGTCGCTCGTGGGGATCTTCATCTCCACGGCGACGTTCTTTTTCGTAGCCAAGCTCGTCCCGAGGGGATCGCCTGCGCTCGCGCCCTATGGCGGCGACTATTTCTCGTTCGCCGTCGTCGGCGTGGCCTTCTCCAGCCTTCTCGGGATCTTCCAGGAGGGGCTGCCGGCCGTCATCCGGAGCGCCCAGGTCTCGGGGACGCTTGAGGCCCTGCTCGTGACCCAGACCTCCGTTCCGACGGTCCTGCTGGGGTCCTCGCTGTATTCCCTGGCATTCCAGAGCCTCCGCACCGCCCTTCATCTGGTCCTCGCCATCGCCGTGTTCGGCATGAGTCTCGGCCACGTGAACTGGCCAGGGGTTGCAGCCGTGTTCGCGCTGACTGCCTTCTGCTTCCTCAGCCTCGGCATCCTCTCGGCCAGTTTCGTCCTCGTCTATAAGATGGGGAACCCTTTGAGTTGGATCTTCAGCAGCGTTTCCGGGCTCCTCGGCGGCATGGTCTTTCCCGTCGCCATCCTCCCGTCCTGGATCCGCTGGCTCTCCCACCTTCTGCCGGTGACCTACTCGCTCAACGGGATGAGGGAAAGCCTGCTCGCGTCGGTCCGTTTCTCCCGGATCCTTCCGGACGTCGCCGCCCTGGCGGCGTTCAACGTCGTCCTCTTTCCCCTCAGTCTCTTGGCGTTCCGCGCGGCCGTCCGCAAGGCCAAGAAGGACGGAACGCTGACCCACTATTGACGCCCCGGCGCCCGGACCGGACGGGTAGCCCGGAAGGGGGGATTCTGCTAACATGGAGGCGGAGTTTTGCTCACATGAAGAGACATATCGCGGGAATCGCCGTCCTCCTCGCTCTGGCCGCCCCTATCTTGCGGGCCGATATCCCGGCCGCCGTCCGGGCCCGGGCTGTGAAGGTCATCGAGTCGCTGGAACAGGCCGAGCGGGAGCAGGCCCGGCCGGCTTCCCACGCCCCGCGGAGCGTCGAGGTTTCCGAGGCCGATCTCAACGCCTGGATCGCCCTCCGGATCGGCTCGGAACCAGACAAGCACCTGCAGTCCTGCGAGATTCGCCTTCTCCCTGGGGACCGTTTCGAAGGCAAGATCGTGCTCGATCTCAGCGGCACGCCGGCGACGCTTCTCCTGCCGTCGGAGACTGAGCTCTTTTTTTCGGCGACGGGGGAGAGCCGCGACGGCAAGATCCGGATCGAGCTCGCCGAGCTGTTCCTCGGGACCCAGCGCATCGCCCCGGCCGTGCTCGACAAGGTGATCGCCTTCGTTTCCAGCCTGGAGGGGACGCCGCCGGCGAGCCTCAACGACTGGTACGCGCTGCCTTACGGCATCCGGCGGCTCGAATCGCGCCGGGGGGTCCTGGTCTGCCATTATTGACAGGCGCCGCCGGATAAGGGAAGGAGGTTCATGATCCGGATCATCAGCGGGGCTTGGAAGGGACGCCGCCTGAAGCTCCTCCGCGGCCCCGCGGTCCGGCCCATGCAGGACAAGATCAAGGGCGCGCTGTTCAATATTGTCCGGGACAGGCTCAAAGGAAGCGTCTGCCTAGACGGCTTCGCGGGCACGGGCTCAGTGGGTCTCGAGGCGTTGAGCCGCGGCGCCGACCGCGTCGTCTTCGTGGACGAATATTATCCGGCCGTGAAGACGATCCGCGCCAACGTGGCCCGATGCGGGGCCGAGGAGAAGGCCGTCGTGATCCACCGGGAATTCAACCGGGCCGTCATCGACCTGGCCAAAAAGGGCCTCCGGTTCGACCTGATATTCCTGGACCCCCCCTATAAGCTCCTCGCGGAGAGGAACCCGCTGCGGGTCGTCCGCAAGCGGGATATCCTCAAGCCTGGCGGCCTCGTCGTCCTCCGCCATTATTTCAAGGTCCGGCCGAAGACGGAAGATTTCCCGCTCGAGCGCCGTGTGGCCTTCGGCGACGACATTCTGTCGTTTTTCGTTTGCCCCTCCCCGTCTTGCGGGAAGGCGTCCGATCCCTTAAAATAGACTCCGATGAAGGGAGTCCAGTGACCGGAAGATGAAGAAAACCGCGCTGACATCCGAACGCTTTCCGCGAGAGGCGCCCCTCGTCGACGAGCGCGAGATTTTCGCCGACCTGGCCGAGAGGAAAGGGACGTCGCTCTTCCTTGGCCGGTATTCCCTGAACGAAGTCCTGGCCGTCCTGGCCAAGAAGAGCTTCCTCAAAGAGGCCCGCAAGAGGTTTCTCTGGCCCCTCGACGTCGAGCTCAATTCGTCGCAGTACCCCCTGCAGAGGCTTCAAATCTTCATCCAGGAGAAAAGGCCCGAGAACCTGATCGTCGACCTCAAGTTCAGGGAGACGGATTTCGTTCCCAGGCCCATCACGGATCTGCCTCCGCTGCCGCCCCTGAAGTCGCTGGCCTTTGAGTGGCTGACCCTTCAGAACCCCCTCCACCGGTTCTGCGGCACCGACACGCCGCTGCCCGGACAGGCCTATCCGGGGCTCAACATGAGCAAAAAGATCATGGACCTGTTCGTCTACCTGGGCCGCCTCACCCGCAAGGACTGCCTCCTCGTGTTCCCGGCCTATTTCCATAACGCCCTGCTCTTTTCCCGCTACTTCCGGTTCTGGAACCCTGCCAAGGAGGCGGAGGTCCTCGCCATCCGGCACACCTTCAGCCACATGCCCCTCAAGGAGCTGGCCTGGATCGTCCATCTCAGCTGCCTGAAGAGAGCGGACGGCTCGCCCTACGAATGGGCGGCCGAGGAGCAGTTGTACCCCTTGAGCCGTCCCCTCAGGAGCGTCTTCGACTCCCGCACGTACCGGGACATGGTGAAGGCCGCCCAAAAACCCCTTTCGTTTTCCATAGACTGGCGGGCCTTCGAGAGGAAGGCCGCGGACATCCCGGGAATCGCCATCCGCCCCCTGTAGGGCTCCTCGCTGGGTTTTGCGGGGGCCTTCGGATTTTGCTATAATACGGCGCCTAAGGAGATCGATTCATGAAGAAAGGCATTCATCCGGAATATCAGGAATGCATCGTGACCTGCGCCTGCGGCAACACCTTCAAGACCCGCTCGACGAAAAAGGAGATCCGGGTCGAGATCTGCTCCCAGTGCCATCCCTTCTTCACCGGGAAGCAAAAGTTCGTGGACAGCGCGGGCCGGGTGGAGAAGTTCCGGAAGAAATACGGCGAGCCCAAGAAACGGACCCGATGATCCAGGAGCTCCAGGCCCTCGAGGACAAATACAACCAGCTCACGCGGGCGCTCTCCGACCCGGCGCTGGCCGGCAACTCCCAGAAGCTCCGTGAACTCGCCAAGGAGCGGTCCGACCTCGAGCCTATCATTCGGAAGTTCGAAGACTACCGGAAAGTTCGCAGGGACATCGAGGAGGCCCATCATCTCCTCAGCGACCCGACGGCCGAGGCGGAGCTGCGGAAGATGGCCGAGGGGGAGATCGAGCTCCTCGGGAAGCGCGAGAAGACCCTGGCTTCCGACCTCCGGATCTTGCTCCTGCCGACGGACCCGAACGACGAGAAGAACGTCATCCTCGAGATCCGGGCCGGCGCGGGCGGGGACGAGGCCTCGCTCTTCGCCCAGGACCTGCTCCGGATGTACATGCGGTTCGCCGAGCACAAGGGCTGGCGGTTTGAGGTCATGGATACGAGCCTGTCGCCGATCGGGGGCATCAAGGAGGCGCTGGCCAACATCCGCGGCCAGGGCGCGTACTCCCGGCTGAAGTACGAAAGCGGCGTCCACCGGGTCCAGCGCGTGCCGCGGACGGAGGCCGCCGGGCGCATCCACACCTCGACCGCGACTGTGGCGGTCCTCCCGGAGGCCGATGAGATCGACCTCCGGATCGACCCGAAAGACCTCAAGATCGAGGCCTTCGGCTCCTCGGGCCCGGGCGGGCAGAACGTCAACCGGAACTACACCGCTATCCGCATCACGCACCGGCCCTCCGGGATCGTCGTGTCCTGCCAGGACGAAAAATCCCAGCACCGGAACAAGGAGAAAGCCCTCCGGGTCCTCAGGTCCCGGCTCCTCGATATCGCCCAAAGGGAACAGAAGGCCGCGATCGACCGGAATCGCCGCTCGCAGGTCGGCACGGGCGAGAGGAGCGAGAAAATCCGCACCTACAACTTCCCCCAATCGCGGGTAACCGACCACCGGCTGAACATGAGTTTCCACAACCTGGAGGGCATCCTCGACGGCGAGCTGGACGAGCTCCTCGAAAACCTCGTCCTTCAGTCCCAGACGCAGGCGCTCGGGGAGCCGGCCGGCGACGAGGCTCAAACACGGGGCCGTGAACTCTAAAACGCTCGACGACCTTTTTCGCTGCGGAGTTTCCCTCCTGCAGGGCCGGCCCCAATCGGTCCTCGAAGCCAAGGTCCTCCTGTTGCGGGCCGCCTCCCTTTCGGAGGAGGATTACTTCGCCGCTCCCCGGGCTCCGGTGTCGCCGAAGACGGAGGCCTATTTCCTGCGGCTCGTCGAGAGGCGGAAGGAGGGCGTGCCGCTTTCCTACCTGACCGGGACCAGAGAGTTCTGGTCCATCCCGCTGAGGGTTTCCCCTTCCGTGCTCATCCCCAGGCCTGAGACCGAGATCCTCGTCGAAAAGGTCCTGGAGCTTTCGAGCCGCGCCGCCGAGGACATCCTGGACCTCGGGACCGGTTGCGGGAACATCGCCATCGCGCTGGAGAAGGAGCTGCCCCGGGCCCGGATTTTCGCGGCCGACATCTCGCGGCGCGCCTTGAGCGTCGCCCGGAGGAACGCGGCGCTCCAGAAGGCCGGGCGCGTCGAGTTCATCCGCAGCAACCTATTTTCGGCCTTCCGCAAGACCGGCGCCCGTTTCGACTTCATCGTCTCCAATCCCCCCTATGTTTCGCGCCGGGAGTGGGACGGCCTCCCGGCCGAGATCCGCGATTTCGAGCCCCAGAGAGCGCTCCTGGCGGGGGAGTCCGGCCTGGAGCTGATCCGGCGCCTGGCCCGGGGCGCCGGAAGGTTCCTCAAGCCAGGCGGCTATCTCATCTTAGAAATCGGCAAGGGCCAGCGCGGCGAGGTGCTCTCGCTCTTCGGGAAGCGCTGGACCGAAATCGAAACAGCCTGGGACCTGGCGGGCACGCCCCGCGTCATTACCGCCCGCCGGGCCTGAATCAGGCCGCCTTGCCGGGGCGCTTCCTGTCCGGAGGCCCGAAACCAGCCCCGGCGGCGGGCATAATCCGCGTCGTTTCGAAGCGGATCTTTTCCCAAACGGAGAGGCTGAGGCCGCAAAAGGCGTCCACGACTGCGGGGTCGAACTGCGTCCCCGAGTTCCGGGTGATCTCGTCCCGCGCCGTCCGGAAGTCCCGGTGCGGCCGGTAGGGGCGGTACGAAGTAATGGCGTCGAGCGTGTCGGACACGGCGAAGATCCGGGCCTCGAGAGGGATGTCCGCGCCCTTCAAGCCGCCCGGATAGCCCGCGCCGTCGAACCGCTCGTGATGGCGGAGGATGATGTGCCCGACCTCCGGGACGAGCTTGATGTCCTTGATGAGTCCGTAACCGAGGGCGGGGTGCCGCCGGATTTTCTCCCATTCCGGGGCGGTCAGCGGCCCCGGCTTTTTTAGCACGGCATCGGGGATGGCGATCTTGCCGATGTCGTGGAGAAGCGCCCCTTTGCGGATGTTGTCGAGGACCTGCGGGTCCCGGATGCCCAGGGCCTCGGCCAGGACATAGCTGTAGCGGGCGACGGTCTTGGAATGGCCGTATGTCTCGACGTCCCTCAGGTCGAGGGCCGTCATGAAGTTTTCGAGGGTCGTTTCGTAGATCTCCTCGATTTCCATAGCCCGGCGGCGGTCGCCGGCGTATTCCGCCTTCAGCCGCCGCAGACTCTTACGGCAGGCCTCGCTTGTCCGCGCCAGCGTCCTTCTGAGCTCCTCCGCCCGGACCGCCGAATAGACTCCGGCGGGATGCCCCGCGGGGACGATGTGGTCGATGAGGCCGGTGTCGAGGTGGGGAAGAAGGGCCTCGGACGCGTCGGCGGCCGCGAGCGCCACGAGGGACAGACCGGGCCGGGCCCGCTTCATCGTTTCCAGGGCCTCGAGGTCCTTCGGTCCCGCTTCCTCAAGCTCGACGACGAGAACGTCGGTGCCGTCCGCGGCGACCGCAGGGCTTCCGGGATCGGGGAGCCCGTCGCAGGCCGTCACGCGGAGGCCTCGTTTTTCCAGGAAAGAGGCGAGGGCCCGGCGCCGGGCGTGGTTTCCGTCAACAAGAATCATCTCCCGCTTTTATACACGTTTTCTCTCTCCTCTTCAAGGGACTGGCGGCGCGTCCCGCCGAGGCCCGGCTCCCCGGCCCCATTGCTCCTTGACAGTCGGCCCCGCGATTTATAAGATAAAGGTCGAGGCTAAGGAGAGACAGGATGGGTCAAGAGCGCGACATTCTCAAGGAACCCGGCCAGGTCATCGAGGAAATCGAAGTCCAGCTGGACAAGCTCCGCCACAGGAAAATCGACGACATCGAGCGCGAGCTCGTCGCCCGGATCAATCAGGAGAAAGAGGCGGCCCGCCGGCGGAAGGAGGAAGTCGAGCGGGAATTCGAAAAGGAGCGCGGCGCGCTCGAAGAATACCGGGACGTCGTCCGCGAGGCCGAAAAGGAACGGGACGGCCTTATCGCCCGGGCGCGCGAGCATTTTGATAAGATCGTCCGTCTACAGGCCGAGATCGAAAGCCTGGCGAAGGCCACGGTCGAGGAGATCCGGAACGTCACCGATCTCCAGAAGAAGATAGAAGAGCTGCGGGGCAAGACCGCCGAGCGGGCCGCGTTCCTCAAGACCGACCTCAGGGAACGGTTCGGCATCGTCGCCGACGTCTTCGACGAGCAACAGAAAACCGTGGCCATCGACCTCGATCAGGAGCTGGAGAAGCTGAAGAAGATCAAGGAGCTCCTGGCCGTCGAGTCGGCGGCCGCGGGCCTGGGCGCCCCCACGGTGCAGGCGGGGGACGACGGGGAGCTTGCCTCCCTCGCCTCCGGTCCTCCGCCGGAGCTCAAGATCCCGGAGATCCAGGACCTGATCGCCGACTCGGCCCGGGTCGCCGAGGAGGGGCCGCCGTCCGGAGAGGCCGCTGCTGAGCCTGTAGCCCGGACGAGCGCCGCGGCGGGGCCCGCCGCTGAGGAGTCTGAGGAGGCGGTCTGCGCGGCCCTCGAATCCTGCCGGAAGTCGGAACCGGCCAACGGGAGCGGGGAGATCCATTATTTTCAGAAGGACGGCAAGGGCCTGATCGACGGGGAAAGCCTGTTTTCCGCGATCGACCGGACGATCGACGAGGCCCGCCGCCTGTCGGCGAAGCTCGGACGGACGGAATCGCCGAAGGAGCAGTTCTTCATCAAGCAGGAGCTCATCAACTGGCAGGAGGGTTTGCGGGCGCTCTTTCTGAGGATCGTCAAAATGATCGAGAAAAAGGTCTGGGCCCTTCCTGCCTACACCGGTGCGATCCTCAACACCCAGACCCTGCGCGGCCTGCTTGAGCGCCTGAGCATGGAAAACTGGAGCAATCCCGAGGAGTTCCTGTCGTTCACCAAGACCGCGGACGAGATGAAAGGCCTTTTCATCGCCCGGATCACGCCCCGCGGGCCGTATCTGAAGGCCATGAAGGACGAGATCGAATCCAAGTGAGGGCCGGGCTCAAGCGTCCGGATAGCCCTTCTTTCCGAAGCGCCGCAGATACTCTTCCAGGTTCCTGATATCCCCGGTGGTCAGGTCCCGGAACTTCAGCCCCGAATAATAAAAAACCGTTTCGGTCCCCGGCTTCTCGGAATAGATGACGTCGCTCAGGATGGCGCTCGCCGTATCGCCGAGGACGAGGATGGTCTCGATGATCTGGGCCGGGGGCAGCTTCGAGTCAGAGACGATTCTCGCGCCGCCGAGGCTGATGTTGACCGTCTTGGCGACCCTGAAAGCGTCGCTCTCCTTGAATATCATCAGCGTCGAAATGTTGGCCCGCTCGTGTTTCCGCCTCTCCCGGATCCCCCGGTCCAGGGCCGGCGGAACGTCGCTTGTGCCTCGGCTCGCATCGGCCGCCGCCGTGTAGGTCGAGACTCTGTTCTTGGCGCCGGACGCCTCCTGCCCCTCCCGGGGTTTCAGGTCCGGCCGCCGCTTCCCCTTCGCCTCGGCCATGGCCAGGTCCGCCTCGAAGGCCAGGCTCTTCAGGTCCGCCGGGGACATGGAGACGGGCTGTTCCGTTTTCTTTTTCGGGAAGACAGTGACGCCGAACGACATCGTCAGGTTGTTCTGCGGCTGGAATTCTTGGAACTCGAAATAGTGGTCCTCGACATTTTTCCGGATGCGTTCCGTGAGAACGGCCGCCTCGTTGAGGTCCTGGGCGCCCGTCAGGAAAAAGAGGAACTCCTCGCCGCCGTAGCGGCAGAGCAGGTCTTCCTCGCGGATGGAGAGCTTGAGGACGTGGGCGAGCTCCCGGAGCAGCCGGTTCCCGGATTCATGGCCGTTGCGGTCGTTGTAGTTCTTGAACCAGTCAACGTCCCCCATGACCAGGGCGAACCCGCTGTCCTCGCGCCGCCGCTTGCCGGGTGCGTTGACCTTCTGGAGGACCTTTTCGAAAAACGGGTCCGGACGGAGGAGCCCTGTCAGCGCGTCGTACTGGATGAGGTTGAGCTTGGTCATGGCGATGGCCATGTGCTCGGAGATCCCCTGGAGGATCTGCTGGTCCTCGCGGCTGAACCCTTCCGGGCTGACCTTGCCCTGGACGGTCTTGTTGTAGACTTCGACGACCCCGATGACCTTCCGACTGTGCATGATGGGGACCGCCAGGAGGTTCTTGAGGGGCGCGCGGAGGCATCCCTGGTAGCGCGCGGTCATTCTCCGGTCGAGGGCGAGATCGGCGGCGTTGACGCCCTGGCCGTAGCGGGCCGCCGTGGCGGCGAAATCCTGCGAGTCCCACAAGGCGATGTACTTGGAGAACTCGGCGTGCGAGAGGTAGGCGTTGTCCCAGACGAGGGGCTTGAGATAGCGGCCGATGATCTCGTTGCCCTCGATGATGTAGAACGTCGCGCTGGCGGCCTTGACGATGTCCCGGATGTCCGGGAGGATGTCGAGAAGGCTGCTGACGTCGTCGGCGGCGTAAATCTTCCGGAGGATGGCCTCGATCCGCTGCCGCTCCCTCTGGAACCAAACGTACTTGGTCTCGATGGCGATCCTCTTCTCGATCTCCAGGAGGAAATTGGAGTTGATCAGGCCTTTGATCTCCCGGATCTCCGCATAGACGTCGCGAAGCTTGGCCTCCTGGTTCGCCAGGGCACGGCGGAGGCTCGCGGCTTCCGCCTTCAGCCGGGAATGGTCGAGGGCCCGCTCAAGTGCCCGGAGGAAGGACTCCTCCCGGAAGCAGCCGGGCGAGACGGGAAAAAGATCGACGTAGAAGCCCGGGGGCCACGCTTCGGCGGCCTGGCGCAGGGCGCCCTCGTCGGGGCCGGTCAAGATCAGGGCCGTCGACTCCGGGAGGAGGTCCCTGAGGGCTGGCGACCGGGCCAGGCCTTCTTCGACGACCGCGGCGCCGGCTGGCGTTGCAGCCAGCTTTTCCCCGAGATCCTCCGGACTCGGAGCGATATCGACCGGGCCGAGCCTGGACGCAATCCTGGATAGGAGGGCGGATTCCTCGGGGAACGGATTGAGGATAAAAACCTTCCTCTGGCTCATAGCCCTCGCAGCCCTTCCGATCGCCGAAGGGCCCCTATTCCCTTCCCTTCAGCCCTGAAACCCTGGCTTACTGCCGAACGGAATTCATTGATCGCCCTTGGCACTTCCCAAGCGCCCCCCAATATACAACATTCCCGGGTGGCTCGTCAACTCGTTTTTCCTCCGGCTTTTTCCGGAATCCGGGGAGCGAAAGGGCCGGACAGGGGCCCTTTTTTGAATTTTGGCGAGGGGATGTGATATATTTTTTAAATAGGGACCGGTCGCCGGGCGCGGCGTGGTCCTCCCGAGGAGGATAATCATGTCTCCGGCAAACGCAATGCCCCTGGGAAAGATCAGGGCCCCGCGCGGCCCTCGGCTGAGGACCAAAGGCTGGTCGCAGGAAGCCGCATTACGGATGCTGATGAACAACCTGGACCCCGAGGTCGGCGAGAAGCCCAACGAGCTGATCGTTTACGGCGGGACGGGGAAGGCCGCCCGCAACTGGGAGTGTTTCCGGGCGATCGTCGCCAGCCTCAAGAAGCTCGGAAACGACGAGACTCTCCTCGTCCAATCCGGCAAGCCGGTGGCCGTTTTCAAGACCCATGCCGAGGCGCCGCGGGTACTCATCTCCAACGCCATGATCGTCCCGAAATGGGCGACGTGGGACGAGTTCCGCCGTCTGGAAGGCCTGGGACTGACGATGTACGGCCAGATGACAGCCGGAAGCTGGATCTACATCGGTACGCAGGGCATCCTGCAGGGGACCTACGAGACCCTGTCGGCCGCCGCCTGCAAGCATTTCAACGGCACTCTCCGGGGGAAGCTCGTTTTAACCGCCGGCCTCGGCGGGATGGGCGGGGCGCAGCCGCTGGCTGTGACCATGAACGACGGCGTGGCCGTCGTCGTCGAGGTCGACCCGGACCGGATCCGCCGGCGGCTTGAAACCCGCTACGTCGACACCGTGACCGAGAGCCTCGATGAGGCATTGCGCCTGTCCGATGCGGCCCGGGCCAAGGGCGAACCCCTGTCCATCGCCTTGCTCGGGAACGCGGCCGACGTCCTTCCGGAGTTTGTCCGGCGCGG
Source organism: uncultured Eubacteriales bacterium (assembly GCA_964551995.1). Classification (GTDB taxonomy): domain Bacteria; phylum Acidobacteriota; class Aminicenantia; order Aminicenantales; family Saccharicenantaceae; genus DATKJS01. Next base: position 17,859 of record CAZKFD010000014.1, on the reverse strand, counting down.
CATCACTCCCGACGTTCTGACCGACCAGACCTCTGCCCACGACGAGCTCAACGGCTACGTCCCCCGCGGCCTTCCCTACGAAGAGGCCCTCCGGCTGAGGCGCGAGAATCCCGAGGACTACATCCACCGGTCTTACGAGTCGATGGCCGTGCACGTCCGGGCCATGCTCGAGCTCCGTAAGCGCGGGGCGCAGGCCTTCGATTACGGCAACAACATCCGGGGCCAGGCGAAGAAGGCCGGCGTCGCCGACGCCTTCGACATCCCGGGTTTCGTGCCCGAATATATCCGGCCACTTTTCTGCCTTGGGAAGGGGCCCTTCCGCTGGGCCGCCCTATCAGGCAAGCCGGCGGACATTTACGCCACCGACGAGGCCGTCCTCCGCGAGTTCCCCGAGGACGAGGCCTTGGCGAGGTGGATCCGGAAGGCCCGGAAGCAGGTCACCTTCCAGGGCCTGCCGGCGCGGATCTGTTGGCTCGGCTACGGAGAGCGGGCCCGGTTCGGGGCAGTGATCAACCACCTCGTCAGGAAAGGGTGGATCAGCGCCCCGATCGTCATCGGGCGTGACCACCTGGACACGGGCTCCGTGGCCTCCCCGAACCGGGAGACCGAAGGAATGCGGGACGGCTCTGACGCCATCGCCGACTGGCCTATCCTCAACGCCCTTCTCAACGCCGTGAGCGGCGCGTCGTGGGTCTCCGTCCATCACGGCGGCGGCGTGGGGATCGGACTGTCCATCCACGCCGGGATGGTCGTCGTCGCCGACGGAAGCGCCGCCATGGGCCGCCGTCTCGAAAGCGTCCTGACCGTGGACCCGGGCCTGGGAGTCGCGCGCCACGCCGACGCGGGCTATCCCGAGGCCATCGCCTGCGCGAAGAGAAGCGGGATCAGAGTTCCTATGCTTAAATAGCCGTCCGCCGCTGCGCCCTGTCCTCCCGGCCGGACAGGGCATCCCTTTTTTTTCCATCCTTCCTTTTAGCGCCCAATATGTGCCCTGCCGGGAGAACTCTAAGTTCCTGATGAGCCCGGAGATGGGCGGGAGCCCGGCACAACCTGTGACGGAAGGGCGCTGGCGGCGCCATCCGGCGCCGAGCGGGTATTTTCATAATCCTTTTGTTATCAGCAAATTATAAGTCTGATGTTCGGCCCTCTCCTTTGGCACGCCGATTGCTTTTCGGAGAAGCGAAAGGAGTCCCCGATGAAAAAAATGGTATCGCTGGCACTCGCCGGAATCGTCTTCGCGTCTTCGGTCCTGCTGTTCCCGGTGGCCGCGGACGCCCGCGACGTGAACGAGTGCTACAACAACCACGAGGCCTGCCGGGAGCGCGCGTTCAACATGAACGCTTCCTGGGCCAAAATCGCCTTGGCGCTGACCGTGTGCGACATCGCCCTGGGAAAATGCATCCTGATGGCCGAACCCTGAGGGCTGGGAGGCCCTCCCCGCGGAGGGCCTCTCTTCCGCTTCCCGTGGGAGAACGAAAATGGCCTTGAGACCGATCTTGAAGCGAGCGCTCGTCTTCCTTGCCCTGGCCGTCGGTGCCCGTCCCGCGCCGTGCGCGCCGGCGCCCGATTCGCCGGCCCGTCGCTGCCGCGCCGAGTGTCTCGCCGTCGCCGAAACCGGTGAGGACCAGGCTTGTCTGATCCTGCCCGTGGCCCTGGCCTATGACGCCGCCGGAATCTATGTCGTCGACGCCCACGACTGCGCCGTCAAGGTTTTCTCTAAGCAGGGCCGGTTCCGGGCCGCCATCGGCCGGAAAGGCAGCGGTCCCGGAGAATTCTCCTTCCCGTCGGGCGTTTCGGCCTTCGGGGGCCGGTTGTACGTGGCCGACAAGCTCAACGGCCGGATCCAGGTCCTGGCCGCTTCCGGGAGGCACCTCGGGAGCTTCGGGGTCCCCTTTGCGCCGGACAAGATCCTGGCCCTGGGGCCCGACCGGGTCCTCGTCACCCACAACCCCTCCGGCCGCGGCGGAGCCGAAAAGATGCTCCATGTTTTCGACGGCCGCGGCTATCTCCTGTGGGAGGCGCTCGACTCGCAGGTCTCGGGCGATCCCGTCGCGGACACCTTCCGCAACATGGTCCTCGTCAACCCGGGCCCGCGCGGCGGCTTCTTCGTGCTCTTCAAGGGCCGGGAACGCGCGATCCTTCATTTCGGCGGTGACGGCAGGGTCCTCGGGCGGATCGAGCCGGACGCCCGGTACGTCTTCAAGAGCCTGATGCTTCCCGGCCCCGGGCCACGCCGCGAGATCCGCGCCTTTTACTGGGCGAGCGCGTTCGACGGGGGCCGGCTCTACGTTCTCGCGCCCGCCTACACGGGAGGACAGGACGTCGGTCCGGGCGACGAGATTTTCGTCTTCGACGCCTCGGGGCGTCTCGAGGCCGTCGTCGGCCTGGCCGTCCGCATGTCGCGGATCGCCGTCGAAGGGGACCGCATCTACGGCGTCGACGCCGAGGACCGGCTGCGGATCTTCAGGATCGGACGATGAGACGACGGAGCGCGCTCGCCTTGCTCCTGGCCGCCTCGGCCCTCCTCTCCGCCTGCGCCGGCCCAGGCGGCGCGCGGATCTTCGACACCCTCGAGGCCGCGGTCCCCGAGGACGAAGCCCGGGTCCTCCTCGTCTTTTTTGCGACGGATTGCGCCTCCTGCTACGACGATCTTTTCGAGGCGAGATACCTTGTCGAAAGGGGAGGCTGGCCGGTGACCGTCGTCGGCGTCTTCTCCGGCCTCCGGGAGGACCTCCGCCTCTTCCTCGAGAAGTACGCCTGGAGGCTGCCCGCGGTCCTCGACCGGCGAAAAATCCTTTTTAGGAGGTTCAAAGTGGACATGATCCCTTACAAGGTCCTCTTGGCCGGCGGCCGGACGGTCTATCTTGATGACCCGTACCAGGAGGCCGGCCGGCGCCGGGAGGAGCTCGAAAAATGCCTGCGGCGGATGTTTTCCCGCTGACGTTCCGCCTGACGGTCCGGAAGGTCGCGGCCTCGGGGTTCAACCTGGCCGTTTCGGCCCTTCTGCCCGCGCTCCTGGTTTTTCTCGGGCTGCGAGCTTCCTACGGGACGGCGATGAAACTCTTTCTCTTCTTCTGTCCCTACGTGTTTCTTCTCGCCGCCCAGGACATGGTCGGGACGGAGCTTGCCGGCGGCGCCCTCGAAAACGTCCTTTTTCTCCGGGGCGCCTTCAGGAGCTATCTCTGGCTGAAGAACTTCGTCCTCGCCGCCGCGGCCGGCGCCTACGTGTCGTTTCTATTTGCGCTTCTGGCCGCCTGGGGGTTCGTCCGCGGAGACTTCGACCCCGCCTTCCTTATCCAATTCGGCCTGGCCCTGGCCGGCGGGTTCTACTACGTCGGGCTCGCCGGCGCCCTGAGCCACTTTCTGAAGGCCGGGTCCAATGTCGTGATGATCCTCCTGGTCCAGCTCGCCGCCTTCATGGGCCTTCTCCTTTCCGCCGCGTCCCGGACGGGCCTCATCGATTATCTCGAAACGGGCCGGTTCCCAGGCCTCTGGCCGCGTCTCGAGTTCATCGGGTTTATCGCTGTCTTCCCGAACCTGGCTGTTTCTCGGCGGCTCACGGCCGGGGGTTTCGTGATCGCGGCGGGGCTGGCCCTCGCTCTTCTCTTCCAGCGGGGGCGGCTCCGCCGCCTGGAACTCAGGAAATAGGAGGTCGGAATGCTGCGCGCGAGCGGACTTCAAAAGAGCTTCGGCCGGGTTCGGGCGTTGCGGAACGTGGGCTTCACCGTCGAGAAAGGGCGGATCATGGCTATGCTCGGCGAGAACGGGGCCGGGAAGACGACGACGCTGGAGATCGTCCTCGGCTTCCTGCGGAGCGACGCGGGCACGGTCGAGCTCGGCACGCGGCGCATCGGATATATCCCCGACCGTCCCGTTTTCTTTTCCTGGCTCAACGGGGCGGACCTCCTGGACCTGACGGCGCGGTCCGCGGGGATCCCCGCTGCGGTCTGGGACCCGAGGATCCGGTCCATCTGCGGGAAGCTGGCCTTCGACCCCGCTCTTCTCGGGCGGAGGCCGGCCGCCTATTCGTCGGGGAACGCCAAGAAATTCGCCGCCCTGCAAAGCCTCGCCGGCGCCCCGGAGCTCCTCATCGCAGACGAGCCGTTCTCGGCCCTGGACCCGCCGTCCATCCAGCGGATGCGGGACCTGTTCGTGGAAGCGAGGAACGGCGGGGCGGCGGTTCTTTTGAGCTCCCACATGCTCAGCGAAACGGCCCGGATCTCCGACGACGCCGTCGTTCTGCGGCGCGGCGAGGTCGCGGCCCGTTTCGAGCTCGGCGGGTCCGCGGCGTGCATCCAGCGGCCGCCGTCCGGGGATCTCGAGTCCGCCGTCCTGAGCCTGATGGCCGGCTGAGCCGGCGGCTGCCTATTTCGCGGCCTCGAGCCTCTCGATGGCCCGGGCGATCCTAGCCCGGTATTCGAGAAGGGCTGCCGGGTCCTTCGTATACTCCCGGCCCGACTTGAAGAGCGTGTCTGGAAAAGAGAGAAGCGCCGCGGCCCGCCGCGCCTCCGCCCGGCCCCGGGCTTCCCGGATGGATTTTTCGAGGAGCATGAAATATTCGTAATCCTCGATGCCTTCGCGGAGGATCTCCCAGCGGATCGAGTTCACGGGGCCGGTCAGATATTTCGTCCTGTCATGACCCGGGTCACGGTTCGGCGGGTAAAGGAAGCGCCCGTCGCCGTTGCCCCACGGGTTCACCTGGCCGAATGGGATGCCGTAGCCCACCGTGTAGGACATCGGGTCCTGCCAGGGGTTCTGGAGAACGCCCGGCGGGAACACCGTGGGGCTCGACCAGTAGTTGGCCCTCCAGACCAGGATGCCCTTGAGGCCGAAGCGGTAGGACATCCACAGCCAGATCCTGAGGTCGACGGCGGGATGGTCGATGAAAAGCGTCACCCACGGCCCCTTGGGCCCGGTGCAGAGATAAGACCAGAACTCGCGCCCTTTGGGGGCGAGGTGGGCGACGACGGCGGGGTCGACGCGGTCGAAGATCGTGCAGCCGATCTCTGAGACATCCATGATGTCCGGCCCGGGCCGGTGCTCGGTGATGAACCGCGTCAGCCGCGGCGCGTTCTTCCGGATGTTCATCATGCCCTCCCGGACGAAGGGATAGTCCTTAGCGTCAGGCTCGTCGAACCAGTAGATATATTCCTTGCCCAGCCACCCGTTTTCGGCGAGGTGTTTCTCGACCTGCCCGAGATGCTGGCTGAGAAGACGGTCGTATTCGGGCGTTCCCTGGCGGAAGCCGCCGAGGATTCCCGGGCGGTGCGAATAGAACGACCCCGAGCCCAGGCCCTTGACGGGCAGGTCGAAGGCGACGAAGCCGAATCCGTCCAGGTAGCGGCGGGCCACCCGGTCGAATTCCCGGAAATCCGTCTCGACCGACATGCCGGCGATGTCCATTTCGAAGTCGCCTCCCGGGACGAGGTTCGTCTCGCCGCCCGCGGCCGTCAGGCTGATGTCGTCGAAGAAGGCCGTTCCCGTGAAGCTCCCCGTCTCGTCGCGGAACGTGGGGAAGAGGTGGAGGACGACGGAAGCGACCTCCGGAGGATAGGCGGGGATCTCCTGCCGCTCCTCCTGCCACGCGGTCGAGCCCTTGAAGACGCGGACCCAATCGAGACGGTAGACGGGATTCCCTGCGGCATCCAGGGGCTCGAGGAAGACGGTGTACTCCTGCCCCTCCTTTTCCGTCCGCGCCCACCATGCGAGCCGGTGGGCGACTCCGGCCCGGACGGGGATCGGCGCGGCGGTGCGCGACTCGACGGCTTCGGCCGGGTTGTCGTCGACGATCTTGAGGGCCCGGCGTCCGCTGTGGACCGGGTCCGAAACGAACTCCCCTCCGACCCAGGGAATTCCCGTGATCCTGATCTCGAGGGGATAGAGGCTGAACGGGGAGATGGGGGCGACGCGGTGGGCCCGGAAATTCTCCATGTAAAGGTCGTAGACCTTTTCGAGCTCCTCCCGGGTGTCCAGGTTGTGATAGGCTTTGATGTCCTCGGGGGCGAGACCGAAGGCCGAGCGGATGCTGGGCTTGTCCGGGAGCGTAAAATTCCAGACGTGGAGCCGGACGGGGACGTCGACCGCCCACTCCTCCGACCTCAAGGCGACCGTCCCCCTGTAATCGCCGGACGGCGTGTCCTTGGGGACGAACACCGTGACCCAGATCGGGCAGTTTTCCGCCGCCGGGGCGGCGAACGGGCCGTCCAGCGGCGGCAGGGGGTCAGGCCAGTCGCCGGCCGCACCATAAGAGTCCGTCGGCATCGTCACTCTGACGTAAGCCACGCGCGCGAGGGTGATGTTCGAGGCCGCGATCTCTCCGCTTCCATTCCGGCGGAGAGGGCCGGCCTCCACGCGGATGCCTTTCGCGGGCTTCCTCGGGGAAAGGACGATCTGGAAGGGCTCGTATTCGTTCCGCGCTGCCTCGATGCGGACTTCTTCGGACCGGCGGGCGGGGACGGGGTCCGTTTTCAGGATCTTCGCCGTTCCTGTCGCCCACCAGACGGAGACGAGCGGCGCGTTGCTGATAAGGAAGCCGGCGCTCTCGGGCCGCGGCGGCGCGGCGGCCGTCAGGCTTGCGGCGAGGATGAGCGACAGCGAACGAAGAAGCGCTTTCTTCATGGCCCGAACCTCCGCGTCCCCGCTCAGACGACGGTCCCGTCGGTGACGACCGCGCCCTTGGGGACGACGATGATGCCGTTGACGATGACGTAGCTCTCCGTGGACACGGCCTCGAGCCCGTCCTGATTGACGAGCCTGACGCCGCGCCCGATACGGGCGTTCTTGTCGATGATCGCGTTGCGGATTTCCGAGCCGGCGCCGATGCCGACGGCGGGGATCCCGGCGGCGGCGTGGCGCTGGATCTCCTCATCGGATTCGAAGAAGTCCGCGCCCATAACCACGGTCCTTTCGAGGCGGCAGTCCCCGCCGATCCGCGAACGCACGCCGATGATGGACTCGCGGACGACCGAGCGGTCGATGATGCTGCCCTCGCAAAGAATCGCCCGCTCCACGTCGGACGCCAGGATCTTGGAGCCGGGGAGAAAGCGGGCGTGGGTGAAGATCGGCCTCTGCTCGTCGTAGAAGTTGAACTTCGGGAGCGGCCGGGCGAGGTCCATGTGGGCCTCGAAGAAGCTCGGGATTGTCCCGATGTCCTCCCAGTAGCCGCCGAAGAGATGCCCGAAGACTTTCCGCTCGCCGATGGCGTGAGGGATGACCTCCTTGCCGAAATCCGCGAACGAGGTGCGCGTCAGAAGGTCATCGAGGACGCTCCAGTTGAAAAGGTAGACGCCCATCGAGGCCAGGTGCGTCCGGCCCGGCTCGGCCACGCCTGATTTCCGGAGGACCTCCGGCGGGACCGCCATGCGCCCGATGTCGGCCGGCTCCTTCGGCTTTTCCGAGAAGTCCGTGATCCGGCCGCGGCTGTTCACCTTCATGACGCCGAAATCGGGCGCCTGCTCCGCGGAGATCGGAGCGACGGCGATGCTGATCTCCGCCCCCGAGGCCAGGTGAGAGCCGACGAAACCGCTGTAATCCATCCGGTACAAGTGGTCCCCTGAAAGGATGAGGACGAGGTCGCCGGCCTCCTCGACGAAGCTGAGGTTCTGGCGGACGGCGTCGGCCGTGCCCTGGTACCAGTCCCGGTTGTCGAGCGTCTGCTGGGCCGAGAGGATGGTGATGAAATCCTTGTGGAAGCTGTCGAAGCGGTAGGTCGTGAAGATGTGGCGGTGGAGGGACTCGCTCGAGAACTGGGTCAGGACGAAGATTTTCCGGAAGCCCGAATGAATGCAGTTGGAGATCGGGATGTCGATGAGGCGGAATTTCCCGGCGATGGGGACCGCCGGCTTGCTCCGGACCTTGGTCAGCGGGTAGAGCCGGCTGCCCTGCCCCCCCGCGAGGATGATCGTGACGACGTTGGCCATGCTCGCGCCTCGCCGCGGATCGCTCTACGGCCCTCATTGTAACACACCCCCGCCCCGTCTTCGAGGACGGAGAATCGGCGGCCTGCCGGCCCCCCAGACCCGCCGGTTAGAGGAGGCATGGCCTTAGGCCAGGACCTTGAGAAGGCGGTAGTCGCTCTTCGGATCGTAGGCTTTGGGGCGAGAGGCGATCTCGAGGGCAAGGAACTCCAGGTTCCCGTTCTTCATGTGGACGCAGACGTCCGTCTTCCCTTCGACGATGGCCTCGACGGCCGCGTGGGCGAGCCGGGCCGCGAGGACCCGGTCGAAGGCCGTGGGACGGCCGCCCCTCTGGATGTGGCCGAGCACGGCGATACGGGTCTCGAAGCCCGTCCGGCGGCCGATGACGTCGGCCACGTCCTGGGCCTTCGCCTTGCCTTCCGCCGTGACGATGATCCAGCTCGTCTTGCCCCGGGCGTGGCCTTCCCGGATTTCCCGGCTCATGGCCTCGGCATCGAGGCCGCGCTCGGGAAGCAGAACCTCCTCGCAGCCGCCCGCGAGGGCCACCTGCATGGCGAGGTATCCGCACTCGCGGCCCATGGCCTCGACGATGAAGATGCGTTCCAGGCTGGTGGCCGTATCCCGGATCTTGTCGACGGCATCGAGGGCGACGTTGGCGGAGGTGTCGGCTCCCACGGCGATATCGACGCCGCTGATATCGTTGTCGATGGTGGCGGGGACGCCGACGACGCAGACGCCCTGCTCGGCGGCGAGGAGGTGGGCGCCCATGAGGGAACCGTTTCCGCCGATGACGAGCAGGCCGTCGATCCCCCGGGCCGCGAGGTTCGCCGCCGCCTTCGCGCGGGCCTCGGGCGCCAGGAAACGCTCGGAGCGGGCCGTTTTCAGGATGGTCCCCCCGAGGTTGATGATGCTCGAAACGGAACGCCGGTCGAGGGGCACGAAGTCGCCGTCGATGAGGCCTTCGTAGCCGCGCACGACCCCGAGCGCCTCGTGCCCGGCCGCCGTCGCCGTCCGGACGGCGGCCCGGATGGCGGCGTTGACCCCCGCGCAGTCCCGAGTCAAGATGGCGATCCGCTTCATGCCGGCCCCTCCCGATCATCCCGCCCGCGGCGTTCCGCAATAGGGGCAATAAGCAACATCGCCGTCGAGCACCCGGCCGCAGAAACGGCAGGTCTCATCCGGCTGCGGAACCGCCGCGGCCCATTTCCGTCCCTCTTCGTCGAACATGGCGCCGCAATTTTCGCAGGCGTAGCAGGGGAGGCCTCGCTTGACCAGGAAGAGGGGGACGAAGAACACGCTCAGGACGTGATCGGTCCTCTGATGGCGGAGGGCGATCCGCCCGCACGCCGGGCAGGCCCGCGCCTCGCCGTCGATGGCCCTCGTCCTCGGCTGGACGCCGCCGATGAAGAAGAACATGTCCTCATTATACGCGCTCGGCATAAAAGGGGACAGTCCCTCCGGCGGGGACCGTCCCCCCTTGCCCCCCTTTATGTCTTGATATTCGCCTGAAAGCCCCTTACAATGGAAAACGATTCCCGTGCGGGCGTCACTCTCGGAGAATGGGAGGAAAACAATGGCCAACAAGAAGTTCGCCATCGGCTGCCTGGCCGTGGTCCTCGTAGTTATCCTTATCGCGGCCGTATCCGTGGTCGGGATGTACAACTCCCTGGTTCAGCTCGGCCAGAAGGTCGGGGCTCAGTGGGGCCAGGTGGAGAACGTCTACCAGAGGCGGGCCGACCTGATCCCGAATCTCGTCGAGACCGTCAAGGGGGCGGCCGAGTTCGAAAAATCGACCTTCACCGCCGTCACCGAGGCCCGGGCCAAGGTCGGACAGATCCAGGTGTCGGCCGATAAGCTGAATTCCGAGACCTTCGCCAAGTTCCAGGAGGCGCAGGACGGCCTCTCTTCGGCCCTCTCCCGCCTGCTCGTCGTGATGGAGAGGTACCCCGATCTCAAGGCAACTGAGAACTACAAGATCCTTCAAGCTCAGCTCGAGGGCACCGAGAACCGGATCGCGGTCGAGCGGATGCGGTTCAACGATGCCGCCCAGGCCTTCAACACCCGGCGGATGAGCTTTCCCGCTGTTCTCATCGCCGGGCTCTTCGGCTCGCGCTTCAACGAGAAGCCGTACTTCAAGGCCCAGCCCGGCGCTGAGACGGCGCCCAAGGTCAAGTTCTAGACTGTGAGGCCGGGATGAGTGGGAGCGGGGTCCGGGACAAGGCCGCCGTCCTCGCGGCGGCTCTGCTCGCCGGAGCGGTCCTCTTCGTGTCCGCCGGGGACTTCAAGATCCCGCCGTCGCCGGACCGCTGGGTCACCGACGAGGCGGGATTCCTCGCGCCGGCCACGGTCCGTTCCCTGGACGCACGGCTGGAGGGCTTCGAGCATCGGACAGGGCACCAGGTCCTCATCTACGTCGGCCGGACCACGGGCGGCGTTCCCATCGAGGACTGGGCGGTTAAGGCCTTCGCCGCCTGGAAGGTCGGCCGCAAGGGGCTCGACGACGGACTCGTCCTGTTCATCATGGCCGAGGACCGCACCGTCAGGATCGAGGTCGGCTACGGGCTCGAGGACAGGGTCACTGACGCGCAGGCGTTTGAGATCATCGACAGGATCCTCGTCCCCGGGTTCCGGAGCGGCCGGCCGGATGCCGCCGTGTCCGAAGCCGTGACAAGCCTCCTCGCCATGATCTCAGGTGCGGAGGAATCCGCGCCCCTCGAGGGCTCCCGGAGCCCGTCCACCCGCGCCGGTTCGGTCGCGCAGCTGATCTTCCTCGTCATCGCGGCCGTCTTCTTCCTCGTCCTCTTCGTCACGCACCCGGCCCTCGCGCTGTGGCTCCTGTTCACGATCTTCACGGGAGGGCGGGGCGGCGGCGGACGCGGCTGGGGAGGAGGGGGGGGATTCAGCGGCGGCGGCGGTCTCTCGGGCGGCGGCGGCGCCTCGGGGTCGTGGTGAGGGAGGCGAAAGATGACGGTTCGCAGCCGGCGCCGGTTGATGAAGACGATTGATGCCGAGCGCGTGAAAAAGGCCATCGAGGAGGCCGAAGGCGAGACCTCGGGCGAGATCCGCGTCTCGGTCGCCCCGTTCTTCTGGGGGTCGGTCCGCCGCGTCGCCGAACGGGCCTTCGAGCGGCTGAACATGCACCGGACCAAGCAGCGCAACGGGGTGCTGTTCTTCGTCGTCCCATCCCGCAAGCGCTTCGTCATCCTCGGCGACGCGCGCATCCACGAGAAGGTCGGCCAGGACTTCTGGGATTCCCTGGCGGCGCTCATGTCCGGGCACTTCCGCAAGGGCGAGTTCACGGAGGGCCTGGTCCGGGGCATCGAGGAGGCGGGGATCAAGCTCGCCGCCCATTTCCCGTACGACCCAGCGACCGGCGTCAACGAGCTCCCCGACGACGTCGATTTCGGAAAATAGATCGCGAGGAGGAGAGATGAAAAAAATGGCTCTGATTCTTCTTGCCTCAGCCGCGCTTCTGGCCGCGGCCGCCTGCCAGAAAGGCCAGGAACGGTTGTCCTATCCCGCGACGAAAAAGGTCAACCAGGTGGACGATTATTTCGGCACCAAGGTGGCCGATCCCTACCGCTGGCTCGAGGACGACAACGCCCCGGACACCAAGGCCTGGGTCCAAGCCGAGAACGCCGTGACCTCCGGCTACCTCGCCAAGATCCCCTTCCGGGAGAAGATCCGCCGGCGCCTGAACGAGATCTACAACTACCCCCGCTATTCGTCGCCGTTCCGGGCCGGGGAGTGCTATTTCTTCTACAAGAACGACGGACTCCAGAACCAGTCGGTCTGCTACGTCCAGAAGGGCTTGGGCGGAACGCCCGAGGTCTTCTTCGACCCCAACGCGCTCTCCCCGGACGGGACGGTGCGCTTGGGCATCATCAGCATCTCCAACGACAACCGTTACGCCGCGCTGTCGCGGGGTGAGGCCGGCTCCGACTGGTCGGAGATCCGAATCATGGAGATCGCGACGAAGAAGGAGCTTCCGGACCGCATCCAATGGGTCAAGTTTTCCGGGGCGGCCTGGCAGGGAGACGGCTTCTACTACAGCGGATACGACAAGCCCGCCCCCGGGCAGGAGCTCCTGGCGAAGAATGAGAACCAGAAGGTCCTGTACCACAAGCTCGGCGAGCCCCAGGAGAAGGACGTCCTCGTGTACCGCGACAAGGAACACCCCCTGCGCTATCTCGGGGCCGACACAACGGAAGACGGGAAGGCCCTTTTTCTCACCGTTTCCGAGGGCACGAGCGGCAACGAGCTCTACTTCAAGGACCTGACCCGGAAGGACGCGAAGTTCGTGCCCCTCGTCCGGGGTTTCTCGTCGGACAGCGCGCCGATCGACACCGTCGGCGGCAACGTCCTCGTCTACACCAACCTCGACGCCCTGAACTTCCGGGTCGTCCTCGTCGATCCCCGGGCCCCGGCCAAGGGGAAATGGGAAACCGTCATCCCCGAGAAGCCGGAGGTCCTGAACGGGGCCAACGCGACCGGCGGCTATCTCTTCTGCAACTACCTGAAGGACGCCAACACCAGGATCTATCAGTACGATCTCAACGGCAGGCTCGTCCGGGAGATCGAACTCCCCGCCCTCGGCACGGCTGGGGGCTTCGCTGGAAGGCGTGACGAGAAAGTCCTCTTCTATACCTTCACCTCCTTCACCTACCCGCCCGCGATCTACAAGTACGACCCCGCTTCGGGAAAATCGGAGGTCTTCCGAAAAAGCGAGGTCAAGTTCGACCCGGCCGATTACGAGACCAAACAGGTCTTCTATGCGAGCAAGGACGGGACGCGGGTCCCCATGTTCATCGTCTCCAAGAAGGGACTGAAGTTCGACGGGGTGAACCCGACGTACCTCACGGCCTACGGCGGCTTCAACATCAGCATGCAGCCGTCCTTCAACCCCAGCACCATCATCCTCCTCGAGAACGGAGGCGTCTTCGCCCAGGCCAACCTCCGCGGCGGCGGAGAGTATGGGGAGGCCTGGCACAAAGCGGGGATGCTGCTCCACAAGCAGAATGTCTTCGACGACTTCATCGCCGCGGGCGAATACCTCATCCGCGAAAAATACACGTCCCGGGACTATCTGGCCGTCGAAGGGGCGTCGAACGGCGGCTTGCTCATCGGGGCGGTCATGACCCAGCGCCCGGACCTGTTCCGGGTCTGCCTGCCGGCGGTCGGAGTCATGGATATGGTGCGCTACCAGAAGTTCACCGTCGGCTGGGGCTGGGTCGTCGAGTACGGCTCGAGCGACAACGAGCGGGATTTCAGGAACCTGTACGCGTACTCGCCGCTTCAGAACCTCAAGCCCGGCGTGTGCTACCCGGCGACGCTCGTCACCACGGCCGACCACGACGACCGGGTCGTACCGGGGCATTCCTTCAAGTTCGCGGCGACGCTCCAGGCGAACCAGGCCTGCGCGAACCCGGTCCTCATCCGGATCGAGACGCGCTCCGGGCACGGCTCGAGCAACCTGAGCAAAGCCATCGACGTCCTGACGGACAGCTGGTCGTTCATGTTCTTCAACATGGGGATCACGCCGATCTACAAGTGAGGGGCGGAGAGGGCTCTACCGCTTCGGGGCGGACTTGAGGGCGTCGAGCCGGGCCTTGAGCCGGGTCTGCTCGGCCTGGGCCTTGAGGAGCTTCTGGTAGGTCTCGTCGATTTCCTGCTGAACGTGCCCCTGCGTCTGCATGTTGTTGAGGTTGTAGAACTGCTGCCAGAGGAGGTTCATCTGGCTCGTCAGGCTGTCGACGGAATCGCAGGCGGCCTTGTACTGGGCTTCCAGGTTCGCCTGGGGGTTGAACGAAGCGGCGACCTGCGGGCTCAAAACGGAAGGGCCGTTCGGGGCGACTACGGGGACCATATCCTCGCGGCGTTGGTTTGCGGGCGTTTCCCCCGCGGTGTTCGGCGTCTCGGCGGTGGCCGTTTCCGCGTTCGTTGCCTCCTGGCCAGGCGTCTCCTTGACAGTTATGGCGGGAGTTTTCTTCAGGGCGGCCAGGTCGGCGTTCGTTACCACCTTGGCCGGCTGGCCCTCGAGGGCCTCCCGGCGCGCCTTTTCCCGGCGCGAGAGTTCGACGACGTTCTGGCCGTAAAGCGACACGGCCAACAGCACCAAAGCGGCCAAGGTTGCGACCTTTTTCATCTCACGCCAGCCCTACTCTATTCTCCTCCGCCGGGGAACGCCTGTCAAGCCGCGCCTCGTAAGCGGGCCGGGCTTTCCCCGCAGCCTGAGGGTCGAGCCACCGGCATACCGGACGGCCCGATTCAATGACCGCTGCCTTACGAACCCGTAAAGATCTGGTAGACTTCCCTCCAGGACTTGATGAGCAGACTCGCCCCGACGGGCTGTGTCAGCATCTGGATCGTGGAGTCGTACTCCTGGATGAAGACCTGCTGCGATTCCGTCGTCCCGGAGGACTGGATGCTGCCGAGCGTCACGGCCTGGCGGGCCTTGCTCTCCAGCGTCAGGTATTCGGGCGGAACCGTCGAGTTGGACTTGAGGGCCGTCGCGCCGACGGGCAGGCCCGCTCCCGGTTGCAAGATCCGGGCGTAGAGCTCTCCGGCGCCGCTCAGGTTGGCGCACGGGTTGACGCTTTCGATGCTGCCCTGCAAGGTCGTGAAATAGATGACGGAGTTCGAGATGACCGGGTCCGCCCAGACCTTGTAGCCCGTGCCGAGGCCGGTCGCGGACCCGACTTGGGCGGTCGCCGGCAGGTTGAGACTAGAGGGAACGCCGATGTACCATTCGACCGGCGCCTGCACGGTCCCGGTGTCCTGGAGCGCGATGAAGGCGTAATTGCCGGTGGACGGCGCGCCGTCGTCGCCGCCCGTGCCGAAGAAGACCCAGGGGACGTTGGAACTGGCGAAGGGATTGATCCAGACCGCCGGCTTGGTGATGATGGGATAGTTCATGTAGTCCGTGTAGATGGCCGAGAGTGCCCAGCTGCTGGGGGTGCTGCTCGTCACGTCGAGCTTGTAAAGCCTGCCGTCGAGGTCTCCGACATAGACGTATTCGATGAAGCCGTCGTTGTTGACGTCCAGGGCCGTCGGCGAACCGGGGATCGCGTCCGGGATGTTGGGATAGGGAGTGCGGGGGGAGGTGAAGGTGCTCGTGTCGACGTCGGTCACGGCCTGCGTCCAGACGAGCTGGCCGTTGTCGATCCGGACGACATAGAAGTTCTTCCCGACCGGCGTCGCGCCGGGGACGGGAGCGGCATCGATGTTATCGTATCCCGATCCCATGAAGGCCACCCAGGTGGGCGTCCCCGAGATGTTGATCTGTCCGATGGCGGGCACGGAGATGGTCTCTCCCGTCGTATATTGCCTGCTGGCGTTGACGTGCGTGAACTCCCAAAGGGGCTGGGGGTTGGTCGGGTCAGTGATGTCCAGGGCGAAATAATAGTTGTAGCCGCCGTCCATCGTGCTTCCCCGTCCCGGGCCCTGGCCGCAGATGAGGACCGTCCGCCATTGGCCGTTGATCATGACGTCGGAGACCGAGGGCGTTCCATCCACGTAGACCTGGTGGTAGTAGAACCGCGTGTCGTTCGTCGAGTCAACCTTCCACTCGTTGGTCAGGGCGGGGAGGAGGTTGTAGGGGATGAAGGCCCAGCGTTCGCTCCCGGTCAGGATATCGAAGCAATGGAGCATGCCGTCGTTGGCTCCGACGTAGAGGACCGTGGGCCTGTTCGCCTCGGCCGTCGCGAAAGTCGCGTAGGCGCTCCCCAGGAGCGTCGGGTTCCCGCTCGGCGGGCCGACGATCAAGGGGCTCGAGTGGTTGATGTCGCCGAGGATCCAGGACCGGCCCGTGCCGAGGACGAAGTTGATCAGGTCCGTCGGGTCGTTCTCGACATCATTGAGAAAGGGCGCCAGCGTGGCCGCGTTGGCGGCCGTGAAATTGAGCCTCGTCAGGGGGTTCGAAAGCTTTCCGTTGGCACGGATGGCCGTGTAGACCGTCCGGCTGGTCGGCGAGACGCCCTGGAGGATCTGTCCGGCGTCCCAGTAGACGTTCACCCCTGTTTGCAGGTTCCGGCCCGAGCTCACGCTGAGGTTCGAGGAGGTGACCGTGTACAGGTTCGAGTAGGTGCCGCTCGTCCCGGTCATCCCGGTCACGTCATAGGCCCGGAGCTCGCCCTGCCAGCCGGGGTAGATGAACGACGTCCCGATCAGGAGCTGGTGCTGGACCCCCGCGGGCGTCACGATCGTCGTCGCCGCCGAGGAGCGCGAGTATTCCTGCCGGGCGACATACTGGTACTGGATGCTGAGCTGGGAGATCGAGGGCGTGGAGTAGGAGGCATTGGTATACCCGGGAATGTTGTTGTTGGTGGCCGAGAGAATGATCCGCCACTCCAGGTTGGAGCCGTAATGCTCGAAATTGTACCAGCCCGCCGTGCCGGAGTTGTTGATCGTCGCAATTTGGCTTCCTGTGTATGTGCCGTAGAGCTCCCAATCGGTCCCGTCGTTCGTGAAATAGAGGCTGACCGTTAAGCCCGTAGAACTCGGTCCGACATAGGTCTGCGTCAGGTTGGTCAGCTGGACGCTGGTGATGGCGTTATCGGTCGGGTTCAGGTAATAGCTGTTGCTCGTCACGCCGTTGCTCAGGTATTGCCCGACGAGATCGATCGACTGGGCCTGGCCGTTCAGGCCGTAGACGGCAGCAATACTATTCGTCAGGAGATAATACTCAAAGGAGTTGTTGGCATCCGTGATGATGATGTCCATGTTGCCGTTGTCGTTGTAATCGACAGGGAAGACTATATCTGCGTCGTTTCCCCAGGGGTACTTGGCGCAGTTATTCAGGCATTGGAAGGACCAGTTGACGACCGTTCCCGACGGCCCCTGGTTCATCAAGATCCACATGTACCCCTGTTGGTACACCGTGTTCCAGCCGTCCCCGGCGGCGAAGATGTCCATCCGGCCAATGTTTTCGAAGTCCGCGACGGCAAAGCCCGTAGGCCCGTAACAAAGAACATTGGGGATGACAATTTTATTAAAAGTGAAATGGCCCGTGCCGTCGTTCGAATAATAGGCCAGGTAGTTCGCGCTGTTGACCGTGCCGCAGACGATATCAATGTCGCCGTTGTTCCTAAAATTTGCTGCGGCTATGGTCGATACCCCCCGGTCCGTATATCCGTCGGGATAAGCCGTTCCTGCTCCCTTCGTCCCGATGAAACCCGGCCGCTGGTTATAGCTCAGCTCGCTGAGCCCCCAGTTGCTGACCGACATGCATTTCGGCTTTCCGCTGACCAGGCCCGGGCCGGGGTTGAGGAGGACCCAGATTTTATTGCCGCTGCCGATGATGATGTCGGTGTTCCCGGTATTATAAAGATCAATTGCGCAGAAGTGGTCCGACGTCCAGCTGGCATAGATGCCCTTCGCCCCCTTGCTGTCCACGGCGTTTTCGAACGCGGAGGTGAACACGAGGTTGTGAGTGGTATCGCTCGAAGGGTAGAATTTGGGCACGGTCGGCGTTCCATAGTTGATGTACATACAGGCCAGGAAGTTTGAGTAAGATGTCAAGCTGTCGGCGCTCGCCCTCCAGAAGAAAAAGTCGAGCATCCCGTTTGTATGACCACTGAAATTACCCACGACGATACAGGCCGGGCCAACGTTGGTCGTCCACTTGTCGATGGGATTCTTATCCGTGACAGGATCGACCGTGTACGGCGTTTTTCCGCCCGATGATTTCCAGGTGTTCCAGACGAGTTCGAGCTGAGACGACGCCTGGACATCTGAGCTCGGACCTGTCAGTTTCAACCCCACGAGGTCTGGATATCCGTCGCCGTTGAAATCACCTCTGTCGCAGCAGTAGATTTCAGCGCCCTGCGTTGCAGGCATGGATAACGTGAAATTCGCCCCCAGTTTGTTGAGCTGAATAGGTCCGGGCGGCCATCCAGAAACGGAGTTTACCCCCGCCGTGAGGTTTTCATAATTAGTCCCACTG